>CACXBF010000008.1 GCA_902765855.1 uncultured Ruminococcus sp.
TAACGGAAATAATACCATAGGAATAGATAATGGCGGATGTTTTGTAGGCATCTGCGGTATGAGTACAGAATATTCCTATAATGCAGGTGATGTTTATATGGCACCAACAAATCGTGAAAGATGCAACAGTAATACTGCATATTGGTATACTTCTACTGACACAAATAGTGCTGCATATATAGGTGTTATGGGAACTTCTATGCGATATGCAGACCATACTACAAACATAGGAAAGCTAACCGTTGACCTTGATAAGAATAATTTTGACCCTGTTTACGGTACATCAAACCTTACTTCGGAAGACTATTTCTCTCATATTGCAATGTATTCTAATGGTTTGGGTTCGTATAATTCAAGCTATGGAGAAATAAATTTCATTCCAAATAAAAAAGATACTAATAAAATGATAAGACTTGCAACAATGATTGGTATAATAACAGCAATTATAATCGCAACTATGTTGATATTACAGTTGATACAACTGAAGCTCCGGATTGCGTAAGAAGTTTAGAAATAACCGGAATAGGCTATAGTAATACAGCAGATTACAATTCAAATAATCAAAATCAATTTACTTTTAATAATAATATTAACTATGGAAATATAACTGTTAAAGGAAAATATAATGGTACGGTTACAATTCGTACACTTGGTTATAAGGCACTTTTCGCAAATAATAACCTTAATCTCGGAGATGTTACAGTAGACGCTGAGATTACCGGAACACTTACCGTATTTGGTTATCAAACGATGAATCAGAACACTAACCGACAATCAAAGATAAAAAATATAGTTAATGGTTGGTATGATGGCTGTTATATTCCAGATGGTATGAAGTCAGATAAATGGAACGAAGTTTTTAATAGCCTTGATAAATCCCGCAGATATGGAAAAATAAATATTTCTGGCAAAACTAAAGCTATAATTGTATATGGTGTATTATATCAATATAATAGTTATCAGGCGGAGAAAACAGAAAATCTTATCAATAATGGCGAGATAAATCTTACTAATCTTATGGTTGAGGATTCAAATATAACTGTTTATGCTGTTTCAAATAGTATTTGTTATAAATCAAGGAATTATGCTCCTATGACAATCCGAGACAGCTACTTTAATTATATAACTAATAATTATAATGTCTATCTTAACGGTGGCTTATCGGGTGAGAATAATATAAATTTTGCACCTATTACAGTTGAAAATTGCGTTAATAATGCAAAATATAAAGATTCTGGTTTATATTTATCGGGTATAACACATAGCGGAAGAGCTATTCATAGTGAAAACAGAGGAAAAATCACAGTAAGAAATCTTTATACAGCTAATGTCAATGGCACAGAGTATATAAGCTCGTGGTGTAAATCTTCAGGAGCTTCAGGCTTTGGCTGGTATGTTCATATCGGTGGAATCAGAAGCATAGGAGGAGAAACAGACTATTGTGTAAACTATGCTGATATTTCCGTAGAAAATGCAGACGCATATCGTGTAGGAGGCATTGTTGGGTATGTTACTTCAACTTCAGCTATATCGAATAGCATAAATTATGGTGATATAAATATTAACGAGAGTGGTGGTGAAGGTTTTGTTGGTGGCATTGTGGGATATGTCAGTGTTGCAAAATTCACTTTAAGCCATTGTTATAATTTTGCAAATGTCAATGTAACAAATCCAACATCATATTCTTGGGGTACTGGTGCAACTCTTTATATGGGAGGCGTTGCTGGATATTTAAATGCAGCTTCTATAACTCAGTCAGAAAATTTCGGAAAGCTTTATTATAATAATGATAAGCCTTATAATACTGATAATACCAATGATAATACAAGAAAAAGCTATATGTTTATTGGCGGTGTAGTAGGTAATGCACAATCCTTTGATTACATAAACTCGGTTTTGAATTATGGTGATATAGAAATTGGTACCGAACGAAACCGTACTGCAACACATGTAGGCGGTATTATAGGTATAAATGATAGATGGAATGATAAAAACCAAAAGTATATAGGTTATAATATGATAAACTACGGTAATATAAGCGTTGGTTATCTTGAGAGTGGTGGCTTATATGCGGGCGGAATAATCGGATATGCCTATCCATACAATACAAACAGTTTAGGCCCAAGACTTACTAATGGCATAAATTATGGTACAGTCGGATATAAGGGTGATAATAAAAATAATAAGATTTATGTAGGCTCTATTCTTGGTGTAAATGCTCATGGCACACCTATATATCTTAATAATATGGTAGACCTTTCAGAAGCACCGGAGGGTGTAAGCGATTATCCTGTTATAGGTGGATACTTGAATAATAACGGAAAGGTTTATGATAATTTAACTCTCTATACCAAAAATAAAGCTGCATATGATTCTAACGACCAAAACAGATGTAAATTAAAGCTTGTGACTCTTGATAAGACCGATACCGAAGATACAGTAGCTATTTATAGCAATAACTTCATATTCAGAAAAGAGATTATCCACGAGCTTACAGACTACGATTCTCACCAAAATAATGCAATGGTTTATCAGGATTATGATAATCTTTCACCATATTTGCAGGCTTATTTGACAAGTCGCTTTGGCGATGAGGTTAAAAGCAACGGCGCATATGTAATTATAGATAAGGCAATAAATGAGTACAGAAGCGTAGACGTATTTATGCCAAGAAGAAAAAGTATTGAGGATAGCTATAAGAATATACAATTCGGTGTTCAGTATGATGAAAAGAGCGAATCAGCTTGCTTTGACAGCTCTCTCGTCAACGATAACGAACTTAACTCATTATATTCCTCTATGGTTTCTCCGTCAGAGAGAACCCTGCAAAAGGACCTTGATATTTATGCACAGCAGATTAAGGATAGTAGTCTTGATGAGCTTATCGAATATAAAATGCAGACAAAGTGGGAATATACAAATAATGATACAACCTACTATCAGTTCTTTGATAACTATTTGAGCGATATAGAAACTCATTATGCACAGCTTTCTGACGGAACATATTCCGATAAGATTAAGTATACGGATATAAATGTCTATATGTCTATAGATGATATAGATTCTTCTGTAGCTCGCAGAAAAGTTCGTGATTCTCAGACCGGCAAACCGATAAAGGATGAAAACAATAACTATGTTTATGAAGATGTTGATACAAATGAATATATCTATATTTCTCCTAATATAGAAAGTATATCAGAATATTCAAAAATTCAATTCTATCAAGGCGATACAGTAGATACTACCAAGCGTCTTAAAAAGATGAATCATTATACCGACCCATATCCAAAGAATTTATGGCTTGACGCTAATAATCTTGAGGATAAGCTTTCTGACGAAAATGTAAAGTGGAGTAAATCCATTAACAGCTATAATGGCGATTCAAAAGTAATATTTAATGATAAGCAAGAAAGTATCGAATATCGTGATATGTGGGAAATTGCTGTACCATATCGAACCAACAATGACCTTGATAATATGTATACTAAGGTTCTTGGCGTTATAACGGCAGAAGACGGAATTCATAAAAATATAGTTGTTGTCCATGTTGTTATAGATAAATATAAGCCTTATGCAACTCTCGATTCTGTATCACTTAATACACCAACAGATGGCATAGTTACAAGCACAACAGATAATGGCGGACTTGAGATTGACCCTGATAAGCATGATTCGGTTACAGATAAGGATAAAAGCGATCAAACAAAGCCTGCACAGGATGTTATATATTATTCTGTTTCAGATAATTATAAAAATTCAGATGAAAATAGTTTGAAAGGAGAGAATATCCAGACTTATAAAACTTATTCAAAGGGAAGTAATATCAGTAAATATCCGATGATAACCGTTACAACTCATAATATGAGCAAAGGTGATAAGATTTGGGCAAGTGTCTATAGGCAGGACAGACTGCCGTCTGCCGAAAATACAAGCTATAACAAGCTTAAATGGAATGAAGACAAAGCTGCTAATCATTATAAAAACTCCTACAAAATTGAAGTCGGTGAAGTTGAATATGACGAAGACCAAAAGAGTACGGGTAAGGTAGAGATAAGCATTGACGGCTTGATAAATAATTCGGATTGTTTCTATGGTGGTTTATATAAGGTGGACCTTATGTATGAGCGAACCAAAAATTCGGGTTCAGGAAAGCATTTTGCAACAATATATTTCTGCAAAGAACATTCGCCACTTAATGCTATTCAAGGAACTGGTTGGGGTTATATAAGTTTAGGAGGCTCTCAATATTATCCGAGCCCAGCTACATATACGCGTTACTGGGGAGCTGAAATTAGAGTTTTAGACCCTCTTTCATATGATAAGCTATATGGAAAATCTGCTGATGGTTACCAACAGGGTTTACTTTTTGTAGGTAGACCAACATATGGTATAAATCCACTCAGATATTATTACTATTCTAAAGAAGACAACGATGCAACACGAATAGTTACTAATTCAAATAACTATGGTACATATATGAGCCTCAAAGCCTCTATTGCTAATAATCCAACTTCTACTTACTATGTTGATGCTGATAATCCTATATATAATAAGGAAGAAGAAACAGGTGAGGGAACAGGCGAAGAGACTGACGAAACACCAAAGGGAAAATCTGTATCACTCGAAAATGCCGTAGATAAAATCTATGTCAAGAGCGATGCTAAAACAGGGGCTTACTATCCAACAAAATATACCGGTCATACAGATATTATGGCTGAGAATGGTGATATTCGCCGTTATATCTATGAACAAATTCATATGGGCGAATACGGAAAAAAAGAAGACGGTACGGCATGGGGTACATATGAAAATGAGCCAAAAGTAATAATAAATTCAGCAACAAAAAATGGCTATACCATTTTTGATAAGAATGAGGACGGCTCATATGTTGGAAAGGTTCTCGGAAACGAAACAAGCGATGTAACCTTTACTGCACAATGGATGAGTTCTAATGTTTCTATGGCAAGAACAGACTCTACCGCCTATAGTGATGCAAAGTATAGTGGAAGTGGTTATGCTGCTGACAGAATAAAGATTTATTTCAAGGGAATTTCCTCTGATGATTATACCGAGCTTACAACAGAACAGATAAATAAATATTTCCAAAATTCCAAAGGAGAAACAGGCATATCCGTAACAGGTAATAATAATTGGACATTTATTCTGAAAAATAGCGCACCTGTTGGCACATACAAAATTGTTCCGTATTTCAAATATCGTATGGACTTTACTGATAAAGCTGTAAACAATACGGCAGTTAAGCTTTATGATTATGATACAGGCGAATATCTTGAGAATAAAGATGCTCTTAATTTTACATGGACAATTCCTTATAGTGTTCCATTTATTATAGAAAATATCCCTAATGATGAAACCTATATAAAAGAATTTAAGGTAAATAATCAGCAGTATACACCTTTCATCTTTGAAAATAGCAATATAGATGGTGCAGATTCAAGAGATGTAACTATTCTTAAAGCCAGCGAGAGCGGAGAAATTGTCTATAAAGGCTATGAAAATGTTATGACAGGTGATAATAGAGTAGATACCTTTAATGTATTTTCATATGTTAAAAAAGACCAGCAGGAGAGCAAAATAACCCTTCGAGTGCCTTATAAAGCTAAGCTTCAAAAATATACAGGAAAGATTTCCGGTGAAGATTCTTACCCGAGCTTTAGTGATAGCAAGTGGGAGAGTGCCGATGCAGAAGAAATTCTTGTTTATGATGAAGAAGGTAATGTTGTAGAAAACGATTATAAGCAATATAGCTTTACAGTAACATATAACGCATATGACGAAGAAGCTAAAGATTATAGCTATTCTCCATCTATAACATATTATAAGGCTATTGCCGAAGACGGCAAAACCGAAACTCTTTATAAGGTTTCAGTCGTTCCTGGTGTAAGAAATAAGAGTACGACGCTCGAAGTTGCACAGGAAGGCGAAATAGAAAAGCTCGGCGGTGAGGATGAATTCAAAGAAAAGATGACAAAGATATTCCAAAAAAGCGATGAAATCTATAAAGAAATTATAGAGAAATATGGAATGATTTCTGCAACTATCAAAGAGCTTAATGGTGATGAAGTAGACGTTTACCAGACAAAATATCTAAGCGGAACTTCATCAGGCGAATCTCAGCCATATATATATAACCTCAAAAGCTTTGCTTATGATATAAGCGTAGATTTACCTGCGGGGTATACATATGATGTGTTGGTTTTCAGTCAAAGTATGGACAATGCAAATACTCTTAAAAATTCTCAGAATGGCTTTGATGGCAAACAGCTTATTCTCAGCAGTAGCAGTAAGCAAGATTTGAATATCCGAATAGTCATAAAGAGAGACACTTCAAGTACAATTTGGGGCGTTGAGTATATTTGGAATATGAATAACGCCGCAAAAGATAGTAGTAATATTGCAATACTTGGCAAGGGCGGAATTTTCAATAACTATGTTTATAGGCGTGAAATAAATCCATAATCAGTTAATGTTATAGGGCGTGATTTATTGTGAAAAAGCTGTTTCATAACCGTTACTTTTCATTTCTTATGATATATCTTTGTATAATCTCGATGGTAGGTTTGAGCTTATCTTTTTCCCGTTATACAAGCGGTGATACTAAAACGGAAGATGCACGAGCGGCAATTTATGATGTTGAGATTCATAGCGGTGATTTGCAGTCTGTTGAACAGAATATGACAATGACTGTTTATGCAACGAGCAAAATATCAGAAACAAAAAGTATGATAGATGGAACCTATGAAAAGAAACAAGTAAATATTCATAATTTCAGCGAATGTGATATTTCACTTTCTGATATGGGAATTCAAGACCAATCGGGAAATTTATACGAAAAGCTTATTATTCCTATGAATGAAGAAGAAATATCCGCTTATGAAACAAAGTGCGGAAGTATTCCACTTATGGTTTTAGATTATCTCGGAAAAACTGAAGCTGAACTTGCAAATTATACTGATGTAAGAAATATTATAAATGAAAAGAACAAAGAATCTTTTAAAGCGATAGAAAATAGTGGAGCTATTGATGCAGGGGAAAGCAGAACGTTCTTTATAATTTCTTGGGTAGAGCATGATAATATATACAAAGCAGATGCAGACATAAATGAGGATAAAATTTCTCATAAAACATTAAAAGAACTTAATTCTGAGTCAGAAAGTTTTGCTGTTAAGCTTACTTCAGCACAGGTAGATTAAAAGAAAAGGAGAGAGTATGATGAATCTTATCCAATTTAAGAAGTATATAACAAAAAGAAATATTATACTTGCTGCCTTTTCGCTTTTAATGATAATTGGTTTGATATGCGCAAGTACATTTTCAAGGTATAAATCATTAGAACAGCTTGAAGCTGATGCTTATCTTGAAAATTTCTATGCTATTGCAAGACTTTATTATATAAAGGACGGAGAAACAACCAGACGAGAGGCGACTATAAACGATGAAGGCTATATAGAGCTTACTCCTAAGGAATTTCAAACGATAACAGTTGATGTAGAATATACCGGAAAGGCAAAAACATATTGTCGTTTTAAGCTTGATTGTAGTTGGATTCGCAGTGCCTCAGAAACTGTTCCGGACGAAAATGGCAGAACCGTTAAAAATGATTATATTGAATTAGTTCCTCACGATTACCCTGAATATACTTGTAGTGATGAAATTTATAATAATGTTGAAAAGGACGGATATTTCTATTTTAAGGATATTTTAGAGTCTGAAGAAAATGTTGTAGAACATTATAATGTAATCACTAAAGTGAACTCAGTTGGTAAAGATGTTGAAGACCTTATCAACCCTGATAAAGACTATTCTCAGCGAGTAAGAATAAGCTTAGGTGTTGACTGTGTTCAGTATAATAGAGTTTCAGAGCTTTGGAAGATGAATAAACTTCCTTGGTGGTAATAAAATTATAAAAGCATATTTGCACATTCTGTATTGTAGAATTGTGCAGATATGCTTTTTATGTTATAATAAATTCAAGTGATTTTAATATGAATTAAAAGTTTTGCTCAAGCTTTTTCAAAAGCTTGCAGTTTCCAAAGGCAGAGCCTTTGGTCGCCGTCCTTAGACGGCGAAATACTTAATGCTCCCTAAAGCGCAGGAGGGTAGAAAAACATTCCAGTGGAATGTTTTTCGTAGGGAACCCTCGCAGGGGGTTCCCTGGTGAAGTGCTTCCGTTGTAAAGATATGAAATTGTTTGACAAATCTTGTTCGTAGTGAGCGTGGGAAGATATTTGATGCAATCGGAGAAACTACCAAAATGATTTTATAGCAACAATGAGGTGAAATTTAATGGTGCATATAATAAACGGCAGAAGTGGCAGTGATAAAAGTACAGTTTTATTAGATACTATTTGTGAGAGAGCAAAAAATAATGATAATATAATTCTTATTGTACCTGAACAAGCATCATTTCAGAATGAAAGTGAAATATTAAATCGACTTGGCGCAAAAAATGCCAGAAATATAGATGTATTAAGTCTTCAGCGTCTTTGTGACCATATAGAAAGGAAATATGGCAAAGATTCCAGAAAAGAGCTTTCTGATGGTGCAAGGCTTATTTTGATGAGCCTTGCTATTGAGGCTGTTCAGGATAAGCTTGAGCTTTATGGCGAGCGTACAGGAAAATCGGATTTAACCTCACTTATGCTTACAGCAGTTTCCGAATATAAAATATGTTTGATTACCCCCGAAAAGCTTATGGAGCTTAGTAAGAAGGTTCCAGAGGGCAGACTTAGAAAAAAACTCCATGATAGTGCATTGATTTATGAAGCTTATGACGCACTTATTTCAGAAACATATGTAGACCCTTTGGATAAACTTATTTCGGCAAGTTTGGTTATTGCGGAAAAGAGTTTTTTTAGCGGAAAGGTTGTTGCGATAGATTCTTTTCACAGCTTTACTGCCGAAGAATTGGGAATTGTTTCTCTTGCGATTCAGCAATCAAAGGATTTTTATATAACGCTTTGCAGAGATATAGAAAACAACGATAATGATTCAATGTTCTATTTTGTAAATCGAACACACTCCGTAATAAAAAAACTTGCTTCGGAAAATGGCATAAAGTGTGAGGATATAAATCTTTCCGTAGATAATAATAAGCGTTATAAAAATGATGATTTAAGATATGTTGAAGAACTGATTTTCCGCAATGAAGATTTAGAGCAGGATTTTGGCGGTTCAGTTATGCTATATGAAGCGGAAGATATTTACGATGAATCCGAACAAGTCGCTCGTGATATTAAAAAGCTTGTTGCAGATGGATATAGATATGATGAGATTGCAATAATATGCCGAGATTCGGAAATGTATAGAGGAATAATAAATTCGTCATTTACAAAATATGATATTCCGCTTTTTGTTTCATATCCGGAAAGATTAGAGGCAAAGCCGCTTATGCGATTGGTACTTTCAATGCTTGAGGCGGCAGTCGGAAATCTCACAACCGAATCAATACTTACTATATTAAAAACAGGTATGACATCAATTCCAGATGATGATATATTCACTTTAGAAAATTATGCTTTTGTGTGGAATTTAAAAGGTTCGGATTGGAATAAATCTTTTACAAGAAGTATAGATGGATTTGTAGATAGAAGCGGAGAAGACGGTGCGAAAATTTTAGGAAAGCTTGAAACTCATAGAAAGCTTATTTCAGAAACCCTTTTAAGATTGCGTGATAACCTAAAAGATGCCGATGGTGCAGGAATGACAAGTGCAGTTTTTAAGGCACTTGAAGATTTTGGAGCTTTTGAAAAGGTTAAGCAATTATCCCTTTATTTTGAACAAAATGATGAAAGTATACTTGCTGAGGAAGAATTGAGAGTATGGGATATGCTTATGCAGTTATTTGATACTCTTTATGAAACTCTAAAAGAAAAATATATATCACCGAAAAGATATTTTGAACTTATAGAAATGATAATTTCGCAAGGAAATATATCGACTATTCCAAGAACTCTTGATGAAGTTACTCTCGGAAATGCAGATACAATTCGTCCTGATAAACCGAGAGTAGTATTTATAATTGGTGCAGTTGATGGAATTTTTCCAAAAACGCCAACAGATAATGGAATTTTCACAAGCTTAGAGCGTGATGAGTTGATTTCAATGGCACTTCCGCTCACAGATTCGATAGGAAATATCTATCTTCAAGAGGAATTTTTCGCTTATAAGGCGTGTTCATATGCAAGTGAAAAGCTATTCATAAGCCGATATTTAGAGAATACCGCAGGCGAAACTACAATAGAATCTAAAATTATATCCGAAATAAAAGCAATATTTCCTGATATAAAGATTCGTGCAAGGTCTGATATGCCTATAACAGATATAGTATGTTCAAAGACAACTGCTTTAGAGCAGTATGCGCTTTTAAAGCATAGAGAACCATCAACTTCTGAAACAATCAAAGAATGTATAAAAAAATATCCAGAACTTTCGGGCAGAATTGATTCAACAGACAGAGCCTTTGAGAAGAAACCTTTCCAAATATCGGACAAAAAAATTGCAAAAAGCCTTTTCGGCAATAATATGAATATTTCTGCGACACAGATTGAAGAATATTACCATTGTCCGTTCAGATATTTCTGTCACTATGGAATAAAAGCCAAACCAAGTGAAAGAGCAAAATTTGACCCTCGACAATACGGAAGTGCGGTACATTATATATTTGAAAAGCTTCTTTCAAAGGAATATGGTGTAGAAAAGCTTTCAGAACAAAGCTATGAGGGAAGAAAGAAAGCTGTTGAAAATGTTTTAGACAGCTATCTTGAAAGCTTAGGCGGAGAGGATGAAAAGTCTGCAAGTTTTATGCGTATGTATAAGGGAATAATTTCATCAGTTATGATTATTCTTGAAAGACTTATTGCAGAACTTACGGAATCTGAATTTAAACCTGTTGAAGTTGAACTTCCGATAGGCGGAGATGAAGCCAGAATTTCATATAAGATTATCCTGCCTGATGGTGGAAGAGTATTTATAAGAGGCTCGGTCGATAGAGTTGACAAAATGGAAAAAGCTGATGAGAGCGGAAAAGCCTGTGATTATATAAGAGTAATCGACTATAAAACGGGCAATAAGAAATTTGTGCTTGATGATATTCTTTGCGGAATAAATGTTCAGATGTTGCTATATCTTTCAGCGATAACCAAGAATGGAAATGAACTTTTCGGCGATAATATCATACCTTGTGGAGTTTTATATGTTCCGTCAACAAGTGGTTATATAGATTCAGAAAATAAAAGCTCTGATGATATAGTTGATGAGCGAGAAAAAGAGCTTTCTATGAACGGAATAGTTATAAATGATGAAAGCATACTTTCTGCTATGAACGGAAGTAAGGGGTTTGTTAAGTTTGGAAAATGGGGAACTAATGGCAGAAGAACGCCGATTGTAGAAACTTGTTCAGATAAGGATTTTGAAAGTATATTTGATAAAATAGATGAAGTTATTTCAGATATGGCTATGGAGCTTCGTGGCGGAAATATTTCAGCAGAACCTCTGGAAATCAAAAAAGGTACTAAGGTTGATCTCGATGGTTGTGAATACTGCATATATGACAGTATTTGCAATTTTGAGGATAGTATGAAAAGAAAAACTCATATGAGAATAGACAAAGCGGAAAATGTTCTTAAAGAGATTAAGGAAGACGAAGAAAATAATGACGGGAAGGAGTGATAATCTTGCCTAAAAGAATATATACGGAACAGCAGAAAAAAGCAATAAAGGCAAGAGGCGGAAGTGTGCTTGTTTCTGCGGCGGCAGGTTCGGGCAAGACAAGTGTTCTTACTGAAAGAGTTATAAGACTTATTACAGATAAGGAAAATCCGATAAGAGCAGATAGACTTCTCATTGTTACATTTACAAAGGCATCTGCGGCAGAAATGAAACAAAGAATAATTTCTGAACTTCAAGAATATCTCAAAGAGGATTCGCATAATACTGAACTTAAACGCCAGCTTATGCTTTTGCGTAATGCTGATATATGTACAATAGATAGCTTTTGCAGTAAGATTGTTCGTGAAAATTTCTTTGAATTAGGCGTTAAGCGTGATTTAAGAATAGGTTCAGAAAGCGAACTTGCTATTGCAAGCAATGACGCACTTGATGAAGCATTAGAGGAGCTTTATAAAGAGAGTGAAGAACAGAATGGCAATGATGATTTTAATAAACTTGCCGATGCTCTTGCAACAGTTAAATCTGATAATAACCTTAGAAGTGTCATTCTTTCGATTTATGGAAGTATACTTTCTCACCCATTTCCCGTTGCTTGGATTGAAAATGCTGTTAAGATGTATGAAACAGATTTGCCATTCAAAGAAACAGAATGGGGAAAGGTGGCTATTTCAAGGCTTGAACATATAAATAGCTATATGGAAAGATTGTTAAAATATATTTTAAGGGTAATTACTGAAAGATTAGTTGATTTTGAAGGTTTAGCTTCTACGATTTTGGCGGCTACAAGTAAGCCAAAGGGAGAAGATAAGAAAATTCTTACCTATGTTGAAAAATTGAATGCTTTCAAGAATTGTTTTGAAGATTATGCGAAACTTTCAGAAAAACTTTCTAAAGAACTTTCTTGGAATGAAATTGTAACTACTATTTCAGAATTTAGTCCTACATCTGTTTCTTTGCCATCAAAAGTTCCTGAGGGGGAAGAAGAACTTAAAAAAGAGATAGCCAACTATCGTGAAGAGCTTGTCTCAGCTGTAAAGGAAATTAAGGATTTATTTTCAAGAACCGAGGAACAGTGCAAGGAGGAAATTAAGGATTCTGAAGGTCTTGCAAGAGGACTTTGCAAGGCGATTAAGCGTTATGATGAGAAATTCAAAGAAATAAAGAATGATAGAGGAATTGCGGATTTCTCCGACCTTGAACATATGACACTTAACCTACTTCTTGAAGAAAAAGACGGCAAATATATTCGCACGAAGCAAAGTATAGAAATTGCTGCAAAGTATGATGAGATTATCATAGACGAATACCAAGATACAAATATGGTTCAGGATATGATTTTTACTTCTGTTTCTAATAATGAGGATAATCTCTTTACTGTTGGTGATGTTAAGCAGAGCATTTACCGTTTTAGAGAGGCTATGCCTGAAATATTTCTCAACAGGCGAGAAAATTACCGCCAAAAAAATCGTAAAAATTCAGATAGCAAGAGTTATCCACCGATTTTTCTTTCCGGCAATTTCAGAAGTCGTAAGGGCGTTATCAGCAGTGTAAACTTTATCTTTGAGCAGATTATGTCAGAAACAGTTGGTCAAGTTAAATATGATGACGAAGAAAAGCTTATTGCAAAGGCTGATTATTCTGAAATAGATGAACCTGAAACTGAGTATCACATAGTTGCCTCAAAGCCTGAAAATCCATGGCAGATTGATGAGGCAAACCATATAGCAGATATAATCGAAAATACCGTTGGTAAGCTTCAAATTAAGGATAAAAACGGTACACGCCCCGCTAAATATAGCGATATTTGTATTCTTATGAGAAATCTTCAGAATAATATTGATACATACGCAGACATATTCGAGCAGAGAGGTATACCTGTTTCAAGAAATAATAGCGGAAATTTGTTTGAACGAAGTGAGATTAAGCTGCTTATTTCATTTATTACGGCTGTGGATAATCCGCAGAAAGATATTCCGCTTACAAGTATAATGATGAGTCCTGTTTATGGCTTTACTCCTGATGATATGGCAAAGCTAAGACTTACAAATCGTTCGGGTAAGATATATTCTACGGTGATAGAATATATAGGTTTGGAAAATCCGGAAGATGAACTTTTGCAGAAAAAGTGTATAGATTTTAATAATGAAATGTACTTTTATAGAAAGCTTTCATCGACAGTTCCGTCTGATAGTTTTCTTGATGTGTTTTTTGCAAGAAGTGGTTTTCTTTCTATTATTGGTGCTGAGCTTGACGGTGAGGCAAGAATAAAGAATGTAAGAAAACTGCTTAATCTTGCGAGAGAATATGAGAAAAACGGTTTCAGAGGTCTTTCGGGCTTTATACGAATGCTGGAAAGACTTAAAGAAACTGGTGGAGTGCTTTCGAGTAGTCAAAATAAATCTGATGGCGATGTTAAGATTATGACTATTCACAGTTCTAAAGGACTTGAATTCCCTGTTTGTATTCTTGCGGGAACTGCCGCACAGAGAAATTCTGATGCGAATGCTGTTGTATATCACCCGACACTTGGAGTTGCATTCAAAAGCTATGACCGAGAAAATATGCTTTCAAAGACAACAGAAGTTCGCACTATCGTTTCAATGGAGAAAGGGCGTGAGGCGATAAGTGAGGAAATGCGAATACTCTATGTTGCATTGACAAGAGCAAAGGAAAAGCTTTATCTTGTAAATACGGTAAATGAAACGAAAACAAGAGGCGTTGGCGATTGGTTTTTGAGCTTGGTTAGTAAGTTGCCTGTTTATGATGAATTGAACGATTCGGATAATACAGCAATAGACCCTTATGCTGTTGAAAGCTGTAAGACCTTTGCACAGTGGATAGCACTTTGTGCCTTGCGTCATCCGTCAATGTCGGCTCAGTTAAATAGCTTCGGTGTTGAACATATTGAAACAATTCCGACAGATAGCATTTGGAAAGTTGTTGTGACGGATTCTGATTCTATCGAATATGAAAAAGAATCAGAAGATAAAATGATTGATATTGCAATAGATAAAGAACTTGAGAAAAAGCTTACTGAAAATATAGAAATAAAATATAAGTATCAAGACCTCGTTGCTATTCCTACAAAGGTTTCTGCATCATCTGTCAGCCATAAAAGTACAGGAAAGAGTTTTATTGTAAAAACCAAGCCAAAATTTATGAACACAGGCAAGATTAAAGGTGCTTCGAGAGGTACAGCTTTTCACGAATTTTTGCATTATGCGGATATTTTCTCGGATAACTTTGATATGACTGCTGAACTTAAAAGGCTTGTGTCTGATGGTTTTCTTAGTCAGGAACAGGCAGATGCAATAGACAAAAATGCCGTAAAGAAATTTATGAGCGGAGAGCTTTTTGCGAGAATGAAATCAGCGGAAAGAGTTATGCGTGAATATCGTTTTGCTGTTATGATTCCTGCGAAACTTGCAGAGATAGCCGTAACAGATGAAACAGCAGATACACCGATTTTTATGCAAGGTGCGATTGACTGTGCATTTATTGAAAACGGAAAGGCTGTTATTGTGGACTATAAGACAGACAGAATTGATTCTGTTGAAAGCTTGGCGGAAAGCTATTCAAAACAGCTTTTACTTTATAAAAATGCTTTAGAACAATCCGAAGAGATAGAGGTTTCTGAGTGCATAATTTATTCATTAGAACTCGGAGAACAGATAAAAATATGCTAAGTGAATTATATTATTATAAACTAAATAATATAATTTACTAACAGACTTTTCTGAGACAATTAAAAGTTTTGCTCAAGGCGAAGTGCCTTCGCTGTCAAGTCGCGGAATCGGTTTTGCAAGCAAAACCTCGACATTGACAGAGAAAGTTCATTGACGCGAATTAAGAATTTATCAATGAATTATCGCTTAGACAACAAACTTCCCAAAGATACTTAAAAGTTTTGCTCGAGCCTTTTTAAAGGCTCGCAGTTTCCAAAGGTATTCACCTACGGCAGAGCCTTTGGTGGGTTTTAAGAACGAAGCTCATCTCACACTCTCTAAGAGGTGAACGAAGTTCGCCTCTTAATTTCTTTTGATATAAAAGGCTGACCTAAACTTTGAGTGTCTTGAGGAAAGATTGTTAGCTATTGACTGTTTTTTTGTATAATGGTAAAATTATAATTGATAAACTGAATGGCGGAATATCATCTTATTTTATTATATGATGGTAAAATATTTTGCGGAGGATTTATAAATGCACTTTAAAAAAATAAGTATAGAGTTTGACGGAGAGTGGATTTTAAGACACAGACTATCTAAAAAGCTTCCGATAAGCACTTTTATTGATTTAATAAATGATAGATTCAATGGTGAAATTGAGGTACTTTATACTTCCTTTACCGATTGCGAAATTTCTGTTAAAGTTCCCAATATTTCAAAGGAAGATATAGCATATGCCATTGATGAGATTTTATCAGAAAATTTTGATATAGAAAATGATGAAATAATAAATCTTCGTATAGATGATTTTTCTGAAGATAGTATTAAGAACAAAGAAAGTATAGTTGAAGAAAAGAAACCTGTTATTGTTGAAAGCAAAAAGGCAACAAGACCTGCGGCTCTTGATAAGATAGAGGATTTGATAGGTGCGGACGATTTTAAGGCACTTATCAGAGAAATAGTTACTATTGCACCGGGTATTATCAGACATAATACTTTTGAGGCGTTTGCATTTCAAAACTATCTTTTTTCTATAAATGACGGTTGCGGATTTACAACATATCTCAATCTTTTTGCAGAGCTTTTAGAAGAATTGAAGCTATTTAAATTCAGAAACAGACAGAAGGTTGTTGAAGTAAAGCTTCCACCGCAAGGAAATGACAGGGTAGACCCGTTTGCGGGGGTTATGAATTGTTTTCAATCACATACCAATAACAAGGGTATGCTTATTTCGATAGATATAAGCGAATGGATGACAAAGATTACTGAAAAGCAATTCCGTGATTTCTTGCTTTATCTTGAGGACTATACTAACGATAATGTTATTGTTTTTAGAATACCATTTGTTGAAAAAGATGTTCTTAGAGATATAAATACCGCTTTACAGGATATTCTTTTTGTGAGGGAGGTTTCCTTTCCGCCTTTGGGAATGGAAGAACTTACAGAATGTGCTGAAAGATTTCTTACAAGGATGGGCTTTACTGCAAATAATGATGTATGGGATGTTTTTCATGCAAGAGTTATGGAGGAAAAAAGCGACGGAAGATTTTATGGCATAAATACTGTCAATAAAATTGTTCGTGAAATGATATATCGCAAACAACTTAGCGATGCACAGAATAATAAAGATAATTCAATTATAAGAAAAGAAGATATTCTTTCACTTTCGCAGTCTTATAGCAATAATAGTAGTAAAGGTATGGATATGCTTGATGATATGATTGGTATGGAGCAGATTAAGCATAGTGTAGAAGAAATTATAGCACATATTAAATTTTCACGAAGGATTCCAAATATAAGCTATCCTTGCATACATATGAGATTTGTCGGTAGTCCTGGAACTGGTAAAACGACTGTCGCAAGAATAATCGGAAAGATTTTAAAGGAAAACGGCGTTTTAAGAAATGGTAATTTCTTTGAATATTCTGGCAGAGATTTCTGTGGAAGATATGTCGGCGAAACGGCTCCCAAAACTGCTGAAATGTGCCGAGATGCTTATGGTTCTGTGCTGTTTATAGACGAGGCTTATTCACTTTACAGAAACGAAAATAATACACACGATTTCGGGCAAGAGGCACTTGATACGCTGATTTCAGAAATGGAAAATCATAGAGATGATTTTGTTGTTATTATGGCGGGATATACAGACGAAATGAATGAGCTTATGAAGGGCAATAATGGTCTTGCAAGCCGTATGCCTTATGTTATAGAATTTCCGAATTATACCAGAGAACAGCTTTGCCTGATTTATTTTAAAATGCTTGGCAATTCCTTTGAGTATGACGAAGATTTCAAGGCTGCTGTTACTGAATATTTTAATTCTATCAGTGATGAAACTCTTGCGGCTAAGGATTTCAGCAATGCGAGATTTGTTCGCAATCTTTTTGAGAGAACTTGTGCAAAGGCAAGTATGAGAATGCAGTTGAGTGGAGTAAGTAAGCTTACTCTTACAGTAGATGATTTTAAGCTTGCTTCAACAGAAAGAGCTTTTCAGGCTTTAATTGCTAAGAAATCAAGAATAACAATCGGATTTTAATTGTAGTTAATGAGAGGTAATTTTATAATGTCTGACAAGAAAAAACAGATTGATTTTGTTTTGAAAAATATTATTAAAGCTCTTGATGAGGAGGGAATAGAATATTCAAAGGATGAGGAAAATCTTAGCATAAGCTGTATGACGCACAAATTTGGTTTACATATAGATTTTATATTTAAAGTAAATGTAGAGAATATGTCTGTACTGCTTGTATCTGAACTACATTGTATAATTAAAAAAGATAGAATAGAAGATTTAGCGGCAGCGGTTTGTTTTATCAATAACTTTACTGCAAATGGTTGTTTCGATTTTGACATTGATAATGGAAAGATATTTTTCCGAATGGCAAATTGTTTTTTTGATAGCCTTATTGGAAAAGAAGCTTATGAGTATATGATAAACTGTTTGTTGAATATGTTAGATGAATATAGCGAACAGTTTAAATTGCTTGCTGAAGGCTCAATAAGTCTGGACGAATTTGTTGATAGAAATGGTATTTAGGAGTGTAGATTATGGCTGATAAGAATGAAATGATTTCTGCTAATAGAGTTTATGAGTCACTTTTGAATATCGTTAGAAAGAATAAATACGATTTCGATGACGATGAAGAAATAATGACAGTAAATTTTGATGTTCAAAGTAAGGAAAGTACTGTACCATTTACTATGACTGTTGATGTTGAAAGACAGCTTATAAGACTTTATTCGCCACTTGATGTTCAGATTGACGAGAATAACAGGTTTGAAGCTTGTGTGAACATTTGCAAGTGTTCTTGTGAATTGGATATGGGCAGTTTTGATTATGATTTATATAGCGGCTCGATAGAATTTAGAATGACGACTTCGTTTAATGGAAGTTTAATAAGCGATAGGCAAATGGAGAATATGATTTCGTATACTTGTGAAGTAGTAAAGAAATATACGGATAGGCTTTGTAGCTAACAAAATTTCCCAAGGACCTCAAAGTTTAGGTCAAGCCTTTTTAAAGGCTTGTGGATTTCAAAGTTAAAGCCTTTGTTCGCTCTACGCAGAGAGCGAAACATTTTTGGGCGAAGCCAAACATTCTTTACTTTTAAGCGGCGGATTTTATCCGCCGCTTTTTTCTTTTGTCAGCAACATTAGTAACACAGGGCCCCCCCTGCGAGGGTTCCCTACGCTTAGAGGAGCATAAAGTATTTCGCTGCCTGCGGACGGCGACCAAAGGCTCTGCCTTTGGAATCTGCAAGCTTTTGAAAAAGCTTGAGCAAAACTTTGCGGCGAGCCGCCGCTCACAAGACGCGGAATCGGTTTTGCAAGCAAAACCTCGGCATTTGCATAGGCAGTTTATTGACGCGGATTAAGACTTTAGCAATGAATTACCTAATCAACAAGAAGAAACTTAAAAGTTTGTTAGGTAGCTCGCTACTTGAAATAAAAAGAAAAATTCTTGCAAAAAAATTGTTGAAATTTTGTGAAACTATCATATACTAATTGAAATTATGAATTTTAATAAAAAAATATTGCATAAAAGCTTGACAAACAAGAATATATATGATATTCTAAACGAGTAAATGAGTATTGGGAATAATGGCGTTCACCAATTTGGGCTCATTCCGCACAAAATTGGGAATGAGCTCTAATGGTGGACGCATTTTTTGACCTATAAATCAACTGTAAAGGAGAATTACTTCTGATGGATAATTTCAGAAATCAGGAACCTTTCGCAAAACAGGGACTTTATGACCCTCGCTTTGAGCATGATAACTGCGGTATAGGTTCCGTAGTCAATATCAATGGTATAAAATCTCGTCAGGTTGTAGATAATGCTTTGAGCATTGTTGAAACTCTCGAACACAGAGCTGGTAAAGATGCAGAGGGCAAGACCGGTGACGGTGTTGGTATTCTCTTGCAGATTTCACACGAATTTTTTAAGGCTGAAACAGCTAAGCTTGGCTTTGACATTGGCGGAGAAAGAGATTATGGTGTCGGAATGTTCTTCTTCCCACAGAATAACCTCAAAAGAATGCAGGCTATGAAGCTTTTTGAAATCGTTATAGAAAAAGAGGGTATGGAGTTCCTCGGTTGGAGAGAAGTTCCTACAAACCCTTCTGTTATCGGTCAGAAAGCTCTTGATAGTATGCCGTACATTATGCAGGCTTTCGTTAAGCGTCCTGTAAATGTAGAAAAGGGTCTTCCTTTTGATAGAAAGCTTTATGTTGCTCGTAGAGTTTTTGAGCAGAGCAACGAGGAAACTTATGTTGTTTCACTTTCAAGCAGAACTATCGTTTATAAAGGTATGTTCCTTGTTAAAGAACTTCGTAAGTTCTTTTATGACCTTCAGAGTGAAAAATATACTTCTGCTATTGCGACTGTTCACAGCCGTTTCAGTACAAACACAAATCCGAGTTGGCAGAAGGCTCACCCGAATCGTATAATCGTTCACAATGGTGAAATCAATACTATCACAGGTAATGCCGACAGAATGCTTGCAAGAGAAGATTCAATCTCAAGCGACATTTTCAAGGACGATATTGATAAGGTTTTCCCGATTGTTGATACAAACGGTTCTGACTCCGCTCGTCTTGATAACTCTCTTGAGTTTATGATGATGGCCGGTATTCCACTTCCGCTTGCGGTTATGATTACAATTCCTGAGCCTTGGGAAAACAGCAAGACAATCTCAAACACAAGAAGAGATTTCTATCAATACTACGCAACAATGATGGAGCCTTGGGACGGTCCTGCATCAATTATCTTCTCTGATGGCGATATCGTTGGTGCAGTTCTCGATAGAAACGGTCTCAGACCTTCAAGATATTATATTACAACAGACGGCTTCCTCGTACTTTCATCAGAGGTTGGCTGTATAGACATTCCACCTGAAAAGGTTCTTGTAAAAGAGCGTTTGCGTCCTGGTAAGATGCTCCTTGTTGACACAACAAAGGGTAAGCTTATTGATGATACTGATATTAAGGACTACTACTCACATAGACAACCTTACGGTGAATGGCTTGATAATAACCTCGTTCACCTCAAGGATTTGAAGATTCCTAATAAGAATGTTATCCACTTTGATGATGAACAGCTTGTAAGACTTCAAAAAGCTTTCGGTTACACATATGAGGAAATCAGAACAAGTATTCTTCCTATGGCTAAGAATGGCACAGAGCCTATTGCGGCTATGGGTGCAGATGTACCAATTCCTCCGCTTGCTGATGAAAAAGCTCCGCTTTTCAACTATTTTAAGCAGCTTTTCGCACAGGTTACAAACCCACCATTTGATGCAATCCGTGAGGAAATAGTTACTGATACAAGCGTTTATATTGGTTCTGATGGTAATATCCTTGATGAAAAGCCTGAAAACTGTCATGTACTTAAAATTCATAATCCTATCTTGACAAACACTGATATGCTCAAGATTAAAAATATGAATGTTCCGGGAATTAAGCCGGCAGTTATTCCTTTAACATATTATAAGAATACAAACCTTGCTAAGGCTATTGACCAGCTTTTCTTAAAGGCTGATAAGGCTTATAAAGACGGTGCAAATATTCTTATTCTTTCAGATAGAGGCGTTGACGAATATCATGTTGCTATTCCGTCATTGCTTGCAGTTTCTGCACTTCAACAGCACCTCGTTTCTACAAAGAAGAGAACTTCTGTTTCTATGCTTCTTGAGAGTGCAGAGCCTTGCGAAATCCATCATTTCGCAACACTTCTTGGTTATGGTGCTTGTGCTATTAACCCATATCTCGCACAGGAAACTATCCGCCATCTTGTTGATACAGGTGCTTTGGATAAGGATTACTATGCAGCTGTATATGACTACAATTCAGCAGTTCTTCACGGTATCGTAAAGATTGCTTCTAAGATGGGTATTTCTACAATCCGTTCTTATCTTGGTTCTAAGATTTTTGAGGCTATCGGTATCTCTAAAGAGGTTATCGACAAATATTTCACAAATACAGTAAGCCGTGTAGGCGGTATTACTCTTGATGATATAAGCAAGCGTTCAGAGAAACTTCACTCCGCAGCATATGACCCACTTGGACTTAATGTTCTTCTTGAGGTAAATAGTGCAGGTAGCCACAAGCTCAGAAGTGGCAAGGAAGAGCATCTCTATAATCCTGAAACTATACATCTTCTTCAAGAGTCTACAAGAACCTGCAACTATGATATGTTTAAGCAGTATTCTGAGGCTATCAACAAAGAAGACAGACATATGAATCTCAGAAGTTTGCTTGATTTCAACTTCCCAGAAGATGGCGGAATTCCTATTGATGAGGTAGAGAGCGTTGAGAGTATTTGCCACCGATTTAAGACTGGTGCTATGTCTTACGGTTCAATTTCACAAGAGGCTCACGAAACAATGGCTATCGCTATGAATACTATCGGCGGTAAGTCTAACTCCGGTGAGGGTGGTGAAGATGTTGAGCGTCTTACAATCGGTAAAGACGGTCTTAATCGCTGTTCTGCAATCAAGCAGGTTGCTTCTGGTCGTTTCGGCGTAACTTCTGAATATCTTGTAAGTGCTAAGGAAATTCAGATTAAGATGGCACAGGGTGCTAAGCCTGGTGAGGGTGGACATCTTCCTGGTAAGAAGGTTTATCCTTGGGTTGCTAAGACAAGACATTCAACACCAGGTGTTGGTCTTATCTCTCCGCCACCACATCATGATATTTATTCTATCGAAGACCTTGCACAGCTTATCTATGACCTTAAAAATGCAAACAAGAATGCAAGAATTTCTGTAAAACTTGTTTCTGAGGCTGGTGTAGGTACAATCGCAGCCGGTGTTGCTAAGGCTGGTGCAGGAGTTGTATTGATTTCCGGTTATGACGGCGGTACCGGTGCTGCTCCGAGAAACTCAATCTATAATGCCGGTCTTCCTTGGGAGCTTGGTCTTGCTGAAACTCATCAGACACTTATTATGAACGGTTTGCGTTCTAAGGTTGTTATTGAAACAGATGGTAAGCTTATGACAGGTCGTGATGTTCTTGTTGCAGCACTTCTTGGTGCAGAGGAATACGGCTTTGCTACTGCTCCGCTTGTTACAATGGGTTGTGTAATGATGAGAGTATGTAATCTCGATACATGTCCTGTTGGTATAGCAACTCAGAACCCTGAACTCAGAAAGAGATTTAAAGGTAAGCCTGAGTATGTTATAAACTTTATGCACTTTATTGCACAGGAACTCAGAGAGTATATGGCTAAGCTTGGTATCAGAACTGTTGATGAGCTTGTTGGCCGTTCTGATCTCCTAAAAGTAAAAGAAACTGAGGACGGTTCTAAAGAAGGCAAGATTGATATGACAAATATTCTCCGTAATCCTTATATTGGAGAAGATGTACCAAGAATATTCAATCCTGCTGATAAGTATGATTTTGAGCTTGAAAAGACAATAGACGAAAAGGTTATTATGAAGAAGCTCGGTTCTGCTCTTAAAAATAAGACCAAGAAATCTATTGATATTGATGTTACAAATACAGACCGTTCAGTTGGTACAATCTTTGGTTCAGAGATTACAAAGCGCTATCATGATAACACTCTTGATGACGATTTCTTCGTTGTAAGATGTCATGGTGCAGGTGGTCAGAGCTTTGGTGCATTTATTCCAAAGGGCTTGACACTTGAACTTGAGGGCGATAGCAACGATTACTTCGGTAAAGGTCTTTCTGGTGGTAAGCTTAAAGTTTATCCTCCAAAGGGTTCTAACTTCAAGAGAGATGAAAATATCATTATCGGTAATGTCGCACTTTATGGTGCAACAAGCGGTAAGGCATTTATCAGCGGTGTTGCCGGTGAACGCTTCTGCGTAAGAAACTCCGGCGCAATCGCTGTTGCTGAGGGTGTCGGCGACCACGGCTGTGAATATATGACTGGTGGTAGGGTTGTTATTCTTGGAAAGACTGGCAAAAACTTTGCCGCAGGTATGAGCGGCGGTATTGCTTATGTTCTTGACGAGGATTCCGACCTCTATATGAAGATGAATAAGGAACTTGTTTCTATCGGCGGTGTTAAGGATAAGTATGACATTGCAGAGCTTAGAGATATTATCCAAGAGCATGTTGATGCAACAAATTCTCCTAAGGGTAAGGAAATTCTTGATAACTTCGAGTATTATCTGCCTAAGTTCAAAAAGATTCTTCCAAATGATTATGCTAAGATGATGCAGGCTATCTTTGTTCTTGAAGAAAAGGGTATGAGTCCTGAGCAAGCAAAAATCGAAGCATTCTATATGACAACTAAAAAGTAAGGAGGCGGACAAAATGGCTAAACCAACAGGTTTTATGGAATTTGAGAGAAAAAATAACAAAGGTTCAGAGCCTTCGGAAAGAATAAAGAATTTTAACGAATTTCATACGCCTATGCAGGCTGATGAGCGTCAAAAGCAGGCTGCAAGATGTATGGACTGCGGCGTACCGTTTTGTCAGAACGGCAGACCGATTATGGGTATGGTTTCGGGCTGTCCGCTCAACAATCTTATCCCAGAGTGGAATGAGCTGGTATATACAGGCGAATTTGATGCGGCTGCTCACCGCCTTTTGATGACTAATAACTTCCCGGAGTTTACTTCAAGAGTTTGTCCCGCACTTTGTGAGGCGGCTTGTACTTGTGGACTTAATGGCTTGTCGGTAAGCGTTAAAGAAAATGAAAACTTCATTATCGAAAACGCTTTTGAAACCGGTATGATTAAGCCTAATCCTCCGAAAGTCAGAACAGGCAAGAGGGTTGCTGTTATCGGTTCAGGCCCTTCTGGTCTTGCTTGTGCAGCACAGCTTAATATGAGAGGTCATAGCGTTACTGTATATGAAAAGGACGATCGTCTTGGCGGACTTCTTATGTATGGTATTCCTAATATGAAGCTTGAAAAACAGATTATCGAAAGACGAATAGAGCTTATGAAAGCAGAGGGAGTTAATTTCGTAACAAACGCTAATGTCGGTGAAAATTACGATGCTAATTCAATTCTCAATGATTACGATGCTGTTGTTCTTGCTTGTGGTGCAGGAAATCCTCGTGATATAAATGTTTCTGGCAGAGATGCAAACGGAATCTACTTTGCAGTTGACTTCCTTACATCAACAACAAAAAGTCTTTTAAATTCTAATCTTGAGGACGGAAATTATATTTCTGCAAAGGATAAGAATGTTATAATTATCGGTGGCGGTGATACAGGTAATGACTGCGTTGGTACTTCTATCCGTCACGGTTGTAAGTCTGTTATTCAGCTTGAAATGATGCCTAAGCTCCCTGATAGCAGAGCAGAGAATAACCCTTGGCCTGAATGGCCTCGTGTCTGTAAGACAGATTACGGTCAACAGGAGGCTATCGCTGTATTTGGTTCAGACCCAAGACGCTATCAGACAACCGTTAAGGAATTTGTCAAGGACGAAGGCGGTAATCTCAAGGGTGTTGTTATTGTTAATGTTCATTTCGTCAAGGACGAGAATGGTAGAAATGTGATGCAAACAGTTGAAGGCTCAGAGCAATATCTTGAAGCAGAGCTTGTACTCATTGCAGCAGGTTTCTTAGGTCCTAAGGGATATATTGCAGACGCTTTTGGTGTTGAAACTAATGCAAGAAGTAATGTTGCAACTGAGGCTGGTAAGTTTAAGACAAATGTTGAAAAGGTATTCACAGCAGGAGATATGCATAGAGGACAATCTCTCGTTGTTTGGGCAATCAGAGAGGGCAGAGATGCTGCCGCTGATGTAGACGAATATCTTATGGGCTATGCAGGCTTAAAGTAATATATAAGCAAAATTAAGAAATGCGAATCTCAAAACGAGGTTCGCATTTTTCTTTTTAATGATATTTATAATTGAGTGGAAAATAATTCCTCTTTAGAAATTTCAGCAATTTTACAGATTGCTTTTATATTGGTAATATAGTTATTTTTTGTTTCAGCAAGATAAACCTTGCCAGATTCTTCGAGATGATAGTATACTCTGGTTCGCCTTTGACCTATTTTTTCTATTCTACTTGTAATATAACCTTTTTCCATAAGCTTATATAAAACAGGGTACATTGAACCTTCTTTAAGGCATAGGTGGCCATCGCTCAAATCTAACGTTTCTTGAGAAATCTGATAACCATACTTATCTTCATTTTTTAGCATGGCGAGCAAAAGTAATTCTACAACGCCAAATTTAAAACTATCTTTAGCAGCCAAAATTTTCATCATCCTTTTATTATATATTTTATTTATCATAATATATAATAAACTATAAATAAAAATAAACTATATCAACTAATTTATACTTTTTAAACAACATTAAATCTTAATTATTGCTTTTTCAAGCAATAATGCGTAATTTTCGTACAAAAGTTGCTTTTTTTATAAATAGGTGTTATAATGTTCAAGTAGGAAAAAATTATCGGAAATTTTTTAGGAGGAAAATATTATGAAAAAGTTTCGTGCAGTTATTGCGTCCGTTTTTACAGCATTGACACTTATTTGTGCTTCAGCAATGAATACATTTGCTGCTGAATTAGGAAAGTCAACAATTGTGAAGCCTGACGACATAAATAATACAGTAAAAACAGGCGACAACAGCCAGACTATTATCTTGATTGTAGCTGGTGTTGCTGTTGTTGCACTTGCTGTTATTATTATCAGCATTGTTGCAAGCAAAAAGAAAAAGTAATAATTATGCAATAAAAATTTAACTCGGCTTGTCTACTTAAAAACAAGCCGAGTTTTTTATTTTTGCAATTTATAAAAGCTTCCGATTTTTATTGCTTTGGAATCTTTTGAATGTCCAATTTCTTGCGTTCTTACAATAGGAATATCTTCGTTTTCTATTTCACGCAAGATTATTTCTTCTATTGATGGTTTGCAGTTATTTTCTGTCATATATGTAAATTGTCCTAAAATGACTCCTTTTATACGATTGAAAACTCCAAGCTGTCTGAGTTGACTTAAACATGCTACTGCTCGTTCAACACCTCCGCCTAAACTTTCAAGAAATAAGATTTTTTCTGAAAAATCAGGCATATACTCAGTTCCTGCAAGCTTTAATAAGCAACGAATATTTCCGCCGACAACAATTCCACTCATGGACTCTCCTCGAATAAAGCTGTAATCAAAATTAATAAGTGAATTTTTACCAAGCATTATTGTATCAATAAATCTTTTTTGCTGTTCATTAGAATATTCTGAGGCAATGTTTTTTATTTGGTACAGATATGATATATTTCCTGTTTTGGTATAAATTGCATTTATGATAGCAGTTAAATCGCTATATCCGAAAAATATTTTATTGCTTTCTTTGATGATGTTATAATCAAGTTTATCCAATAGCTCATTGCACATATCTCCGCCGGAAATATCAAATATGGCTTTAATGCGATTATCAGTATAAAGCTCCATAAGTGCATTTGCTTTTTCTTTGATACTCGTTGAAAAAGTATCATTATTTGCATAAATATATTTACTTGTAATAATATTTAAGCCCATATTTTTTAAAACATTATATAGCTCATCAATGTTTTTTCTTTCAGATTCTTTTCTACCATCAGAGCAGGCAGATATTCCAATATAATCTCCTTTTTTAAGCATAAAACCACCTTTGCTTATTGACTTAATCTCTTTATAATGATACTATTTCAAATGAATAAATTCAAGATTTAAAAATGATTTAGCAATATAATAAATAGTAAAATAAGATTTTAGTATAAAATTTATTTTACTATATTATATAAGATTTTTAAAATTATATTCCAAATGTTGTAAATAATAAAAATTATTTAAAAAGATAAACGGCGAATTTTTTCCATAAAATCAGCAATAATTATATTATGACAAATTCAATTATACATTATACAAATTCAAAAATCCTAAAAAAATTGAAAGATAGCATTTGACAATAGCGTATAAGTGTATTATAATGAAATTAATCCACCGATTTTCGCGAAATTTTAAGATTAAAAGTTACTTTTGTGTAAATTTTACGACATATCGTATTATATAAAAATTTATTCAGAAAAGGAAGTTAAGTATGTTACTACACAAATTCTTACCGAGAACCGAATTTGACTCATATGAGGATTTTAAGGCTAATTATAAGGTCAATATCCCAGAGGATTTCAACTTTGGTTTTGATGTTGTTGACGCCTGGGCAGAGGCTGATGAAAACAAGAAAGCTCTTGTATGGTGTAATGACCACGGCGAAGAAAAAACATTTACGTTTAGTGATATTAGCCGTCTTTCAAATAAGACTGCTAACTATTTCAGAAGTCTTGGTATCAAAAAAGGCGATGTAGTTATGATGATACTTCGTCGTCGTTGGGAATACTGGATTTGTGCAACCGCACTTCATAAGGTTGGCGCTATTTTAATTCCAGGTTCACTTCAGCTTACTAAGAAAGATATAGTTTATAGAGGTAATTCAGCTGAGGTTAAGGCTATTATCTGTATAAATGATGATTTTGTTATCAATCAGGTTGAAGCGTCTGAAAAGGAAATTCCAACACTTGAAAATAAAATTGTTGTTGGCGAGCCTCGTGACGGTTGGCGTTTCTTTGAAGATGAAATCGAACCTTTCTCAGATAAATTCCCTCGTCCAACAGGCGACCAGGCTACTAACTGGAACGATATTATGCTTGTTTACTTCACAAGTGGTACAACAGGTATGCCAAAGATGGTTCAGCACAATTTTGCTCACCCTCTCGGACACATTGTTACAGCTAAATATTGGCAAATGGTTCAGGAAGATAAGCTCCATATGAGTGTTTCTGACTCAGGTTGGGCTAAGTTCGGCTGGGGTAAAATTTACGGTCAATGGATTTGCGGTGCAGTTATCTTCGCTTATGATATGGATAAATTTATCCCTGCAAAGCTCCTTGAAGTTATTTCTAAGTATAAGATTACTACTTTCTGTGCACCTCCTACAATGTACAGATTTATGCTTCAAGAGGACTTGAAAAAGTACGACCTTTCAAGCATTCAGCGTTGCTGCACAGCAGGTGAACCTCTTAATCCTGAGGTTATCAAGAAATGGCAAGAATATACAGGTCACTTCATTTATGAAGGTTTCGGTCAAAGTGAAGGCAGCGTTCTTCTCGCCAATTTCCAATGGTTTGAGCCTCGTCTTGGTTCAACAGGTAAGCCATCACCTATTTATGACATTCACCTTGTTGACAAGGATGGAAACGATGTTAAGCCAGGCGAGGAAGGCTCTATCGTCGTTATGGATGTTAAGAATCATCCTCCTGTCGGTCTTTTCACAGGTTACTACAAAAACCCTGAGATGACAGAAGAAAAGCTTCTCGGAAAGTTCTACAACACTGATGATATGGCATCTTGCGATGAAGACGGCTACTATTGCTTTATCGGTCGTGACGATGATGTTATCAAGTGCTCCGGTTACCGCATTGGACCTTTCGAGGTTGAAAGCGCATTGCTTGAGCATCCATCTGTTGTTGAGTGTGCTATTACAGGCGCTCCGGACCCGATTCGTGGTCAGGTTGTTAAGGCAACAGTTGTTCTTGCAGCTGGTTATACACCAAGCGAAGAACTTAAAAAGGAACTTCAAAGCCATGTTAAGAGAGTAACTGCTCCTTATAAATATCCAAGAGTTATTGAGTTTGTTGATGAACTTCCTAAGACACTTGGAGGTAAGATTAAGCGTGGTCAAATCCGTAAGTCTGATGAGGACGCAGCTAATAAATAAATTTTAATCGAATATAATTACTAAAAGGCTAACCGATTTTATTGTGAATTGGTTAGCCTTTGCATATTAAACGGAGTGCCTCCGCTCCCAGGACGCGGAATCGCTCGACAAGTCTCGCTCGTAGAGAATTAGACAAGATTATTGCCGCGGTCGATGAATTTTCCAATGAACTACCGATTAGTTTCATAACTTATCTAAGACAATTAAAAGTTTCGCGCGAGCCTTTTCAAAGGCTCGCGGATTCCAAAGGCAGAGCCTTTGGTGAGTTTTAAGGGCGAAGCCCTTAACCTGTTTTGCTCCCTTAGGGGTGAACTTTGTTTGCCTCTAAATTCTTTTGTTAGCACCATTAGTTATTAGGTGCGGACAAAGTCCGCACTTAGAAAGCAAAGAATGTTAAGGGCGTTGCCCTTAAAACCCATGAGGGACTCCGTCCCTCAACCCTGCAAGCTTTTGGAAAAGCTTGTGCAAAACTTTTCGGCGAGCCGCCGCTCCCAAGACGCGGAATCGCTCGGCTTTGCCTCGCTCGTAGTTGATTAGATAAGATTGTTTCCGCGGTTAAAGTAATTACCAGTGAATTACTTTTTAGATAGAAGTAACTTCATTGTGCATAATGCTGAAAATTGCTTTTAATTATGTGCAGTTTGCACGAAGATTTCCGTTTTGCTGTTGACTTAATCTTAATAATATTAGATAATATATTAGTAGATTTCTTGAAATTTCGAGAAATGAATATTATCTTATCCCATAATAGAAACGAGATGATAAAAATGATAAAGAGTATGACAGGCTTTGGAAGGTTTGAGGGTACTGCTGGAGGAAGAACTATTTCTGTTGAGATTAAAACGGTAAATCATAGATTTCTTGACTTTACTTGCAAGACTAACCGAGGATATGGCTTTCTTGAGGAGCGTTTAAAAGGCTTTATATCTGATTATATTGCAAGAGGTAAGGTTGATGTTTTTGTAGGAGTTTCTGAGGACGAAAACACAGAATCTATTGTTCAAATCAATCATTCGCTTGCCGCAGGCTATGTAAATGCTTTGCATGAGCTTGCACAAAAGTACAATATAAGAGAGGATATTTCAGTTTCACTTCTCTCAAGATATAATGATGTTCTTACTGTTCGTAAGCCTCCTGAGGACGAAGAGCAGGTATGGCTTTTGGTTAAGGAATGTGCTGAAAAGGCAGTTTCCGGACTTGTAGCTATGAGAGAAAAAGAGGGTGAAAAGCTGAAAGAAGATGTTCTTTCGCGCTGTGATATAATACTTTCTCTTGTTGAAAGTGTTGAAGAACGTTCTCCCAAAACAGTTGAAGAATATCGCCAGAAGCTTGTACTTCGTATGCAGGAGATTCTCAACGGAGTAGAAATTGATGAACAGAGGATTCTTACAGAGGCAGCAATTTTTGCTGATAAAACTGCTGTTGCTGAAGAAACAATACGCTTGCGTTCACATATTGCTCAGATGCACGAAATGCTTGAAAGCGATGTGCCAATCGGACGAAAGCTTGATTTTATCGTACAAGAAATGAACCGAGAGGCAAATACAATCGGCTCTAAGGTCAGTGACGCTGATTTGGCGCATATTGTCGTTGACATTAAAGGCGAGATAGAAAAGATTCGTGAGCAGATTCAGAATATTGAATGATGAGGGATTAAGATGCGACTTATCAATATAGGATATGGAAATCTTATTTCGTCCGAAAGAATGATAAGTGTTGTTTCGCCTGATGCCGCACCTATTAAGCGTATGGTTCAGGATGCAAGAGACAGAGGAACACTTATTGATGCAAGTTGTGGAAGAAAAACTAAAGCAGTTATATTTACCGATAACGGTTATATCGTTTTATCAGCTTTGCAGCCGGAAACGATAGCTAATCGTGCTAATAGTAAAGAAGAAAATTCTGACAAGGTTATAGAAAGGAGAAATTTTAATGAAGAATAAAGGCTTATTGTTTATACTTTCAGGTCCTTCCGGAGCAGGAAAAGGAACTCTCGTAAAGGAGCTTGTAAAGCTACCTGAAAACGAAGTTTCTGTATCTGTTACGACAAGAAAACCAAGAGAGGGAGAAATTGATGGTGTACATTATCATTTCTTTACAGTAGATAAATTCAGAAAGCTTATAGATGAAAACGGATTTCTTGAGTATGCACAATATTGTGAAAACTACTATGGAACTCCTCTTGCACAGATTGAAAAGTGGCTTTCTGAGGGCAAAAATGTAATTCTTGAAATTGATGTTCAAGGGTGCCGTCAGGTTAAGGCAAAGCGTCCTGAGACTGTTACATTATTCATCGCACCACCTTCTATGGAGGTTCTTGAACATAGACTCAGAAATAGAGGTACAGAGGATGAGAAAACTATCCAGAAGCGCCTGAATGCTGCTAAGAGCGAAATGCAAAAAGCGGGTGAATATGACTATGTGGTCATAAATGGCCCTATTGAAGAATGTGTTGAAGATGTTCTTGCAATTTTCAAGGCTGAGAATATCAAGGCTCAAAATTCAGAAAGTATTAACCTTTAATTGATTATAGATAAAATTTATTAAGGCGAAGGTTTTGACTATTCGCCGCTGATATTATATTTTTGAGGTGTATTATAATGATAAAATCATCACTTGACGATATGTTAATGGGAAGACAGAGCCGTTATGCTCTTGTTATTGCAGTTGCTAAGAGAGCAAGAGAACTTTCAGAGGAAATGGCTGAGGGTAAGATTGAAAAGAATGAAAAGCCTGTTCTCGTAGCTTATGAGGAATTTAAAAATCATAAGTATGCTATCTATGAAGCGGAAGTAGATGACTAAGCTTATTGCAGGAATTGCCGTTGAAAAAACGGCTCTCCACTTTGATAAAATTTACGATTATATAATTCCGGAAAACCTTTTGGAATCGGCACAGGTAGGCTGTCGTGTTATAGTTCCGTTTGGAAATAGTCCAAGGAGACAGGGCATAATTGTTTCAATCTTTGAGGAAAAAGAGGCTAAAAAAGGTCTTAAAAAAATAAAAGAATTGCTCGATAGCGAGCCTGTTCTTTCTAAAGAAATGCTTGCTATGGCTAAATTTATGAAGGAACGCTATTATTGTACCTTTTATGAGGCTTGTGCGGCAATGCTGCCTGCCGGCTTGGGTATGAAGCTGACATATGCTTATACCTATACTCAAGACGGTGCAGAGGCTGAAAATCTTTCTGCTGATGAGAGTATGCTTATAAACTTTCTTATGGTAAGAAAAAAGCCGGTAAGACACGATATTCTATTGAAGAATATGGGCTTTTCTGATGACGGCATTTTGATTAAGTTATGCAAAAAGGGCTATATTCTGAAAAAAGAAGTTATTAAGAAACGCTTTCTTGAACCGACCATAAAAATGGTTCGTATATGTGAGGATGCAGATATTCCAGAAAGGTTATCACCTAAGCAAAGCGAGGTTATTTCACTTTTACAGACGGCCGGAGAATGTTCTGTTAAGGAACTTAATTACTTTCTTGGTGTAACTTCGGCGGTTTCAGACGGTCTTGTCAAAAAGGGAATATGCGAATATTTCGAGGAGGAAGCTCCAAAATATATTCCAAGTGTAGAATCCAAGCCAAAGCAACAACCTGTAATATTTCTTACTGACGAACAGCAGAAAGCTTATGACGATTTACTCGAAAGACAAAATTCCGGAAAGGCGTCTGTTTCCTTACTCTATGGAATTACAGGAAGTGGAAAAACTTCTGTATTTATGAAGTTGATAGATAATGCGATTGATGTAAATAACGGAAATGTCATTGTAATGGTTCCGGAAATTTCACTGACACCACAGCTTTTGGACAAGTTTACTACACGCTACGGCGATAGAGTTGCTATATTTCATAGTGGATTGCCGATTGGCAAGCGTCTTGAAGAATGGAAGCGTGTCAAAAATGGCGAGGCGAAAATAGCTGTCGGAACTCGTTCCGCAATATTTGCACCATTTGATAAAATTTCGCTCATTGTAATGGACGAAGAACAGGAATATACCTATAAATCTTCTGCAACACCGAGATTTCACGCAAGAGAACTCGCAAAATTTCGTTGTGCTGAGAATAATTGTTTACTCTTACTTTCTTCTGCGACACCTTCTGTTGAAAGTTTTTACTTCGCAAATGAGGGAAGATACGGCTTGCAAATCTTAAAAACAAGATACGGCACAGCCAAATTGCCAGAAGTAATAACAGCAGATATGAATATTGAGCAAGAACAGGGCAATATGAGTGCGTATAGCTCAAAATTGCTTGGGTCTATTGAGGAAAATCTGAAAAATCAAAAGCAATCTATTATTCTTTTGAATAGGCGTGGTCATAATACCTTTGTTTCGTGCCGTTCGTGCAAGGAGGTTATATCTTGTCCGAACTGCTCAATTTCGCTGACCTATCATTCTGCGAATCATAGGTTGATGTGTCACTATTGCGGATATTCTATTCCTGTTCCGAAAAAGTGTCCTGCTTGCGGAAGTGAAAAACTTCGTTTCGGCGGAACTGGTACTCAAAGGGCAGAGGAAGAACTTTCGGAAATTTTCCCAAGTGCAAGAGTTCTTAGGCTTGATACAGATTCTACTATGCAGAGATTTGCTTATGAGAAAAAGCTTGCACAATTTGCGAATGGTGAATATGATATTCTGCTTGGAACGCAGATGGTTGCAAAGGGACTTGATTTTCCGAATGTAACTCTTGTCGGAGTTATAAATGCAGACCAGATGCTTTATGGCGGAGATTTCAGAAGTTATGAGAGAGCATTTTCGCTCTTGACACAGGTTGTCGGTCGTTCGGGCAGAGGTGATTTCGAGGGAAAGGCCATTATTCAGACCTATGCTCCTGAGAATCCTATTATAGCTCTTGCAAAATCTCAGAATTATGATAAATTTTATAGTAGTGAGATTAAGCTAAGAAAGGCAATGATATATCCGCCGTTTTCGGATATAGGTGTTGTGGCTTTTGTCGGAACAAACAGAAATCTTGTTGAAAAATCAGCACAGCATTTTTCGGAGCTTTTAAAAGAAAAGCTCGCTAATGAATATAAGGGTATGCCCCTTGTTATATTAGGTCCTGCACCTGCGCTTGTTTCTAAAATAAGCAATAAATACAGGTACAGACTTATATTGAAATTCAGAAATAATAAGGCATTTCGCAGTCTTTTATCATCTTTACTTTGTGAACTTGGTGCAGACAGAAATTATTCTGAGGTTACTATTTATGCAGATATTAACCCGGAAAATGTAATGTGATTTGCCGAAAAGGAGTCTTTAAACTATGGCACTTAGAAATATTGTTAAAGAGGGCGACGAAATTTTAACAAAAAAATGCCGTCCTGTTGAAAAGTTTGACGAAAGACTTGCATCTTTGCTTGACGATATGTACGAAACAATGATGGCAGGAAATGGTGTTGGTCTTGCTGCACCACAGGTAGGTATGCTAAGACGAGCATTTGTTATAGACATCGGCGAAGGTAAGCTTGAGTTTGTCAACCCTGAAATTATTAAGACAAGCGGCAGACAAGAAACAGGCGAAGGCTGTCTTTCCTGCCCCGGTGAATACGGAATAACTGTTCGTCCGAGATTTGTTACTGTTAAGGCTCAGGACAGAAACGGCAAGGAATTTACTATGGACGCTTCTGATTTGCTTGCAAAGGCAATTTGCCACGAAAATGACCACCTTGATGGAATACTTTTCAAGGCTCATGTAATAAGAATGTTAGATGAGGACGAATTGGAGGGATAAATATTGCGAATAGTATTTATGGGTACTCCTGAATTTGCTGTTCCTTGCTTATCAGCCCTTATTGAAAAATATGAGGTTCTTGCTGTTTTTACTCAACCGGATAAACCAAAGGGCAGAAAGCAGATTCTTACACCGCCTCCGGTTAAAGAAGAGGCTTTAAAGCATAATATCCCGATTTATCAGCCAAAAACTCTCAAGGACGGCGAGGCTTTTAAGATTCTTTCAGAGATTAAGCCTGATGTCATTGTAGTAGTTGCATATGGTAAAATCTTGCCTAAGGAAATTCTTGAATTGCCGAAATATGGCTGTATAAATGTTCACGCTTCACTTTTGCCTAAGTATCGTGGAGCGGCTCCGATTCAGTGGTCAATCATTGACGGCGAAAAGGAAACAGGCGTTACAGCTATGCAGATGGATATTGGTCTTGATACGGGAGATATGATTAAATCTGCATCACTTACTATTGGTGAGAATGAAACTGCCGATGAACTTCACGACAGACTTTCCGCACTCGGTGCAAAGCTTATTATTGAAACACTTGAATCTGTTGAAAATGGTACAGCAACACGCACAAAGCAAGATGATAGCTTATCTAATTATGCGTCTATGCTTTCTAAGGACATTTCACCGATTGATTTTACACAATCTGCACAAGCAGTTCATAACAAGGTCAGAGGACTTAACTCTTGGCCGTCTGCAACTGCGATTATGGATGGTAAGCGTATAAAGATTCATAAGACAAGGCTTGCTGATGCTTGCGGACAGGCCGGAGAAATAGTTTCGCTTGAACCTTTTATTGTAACTTGTGGGAGTGGTGCTATTGAAATTCTTGAACTTCAGCCTGAGGGCAAAAAGAAAATGAATGCGGCGGACTTTTTGAGAGGCCATAAAACAGAACTTCATTCATTTTTGAAATAAGGAGATTTTTGTATGGGATTTTATTATTTTGATTATACTTATCTGCTATTTGTAGTTCCCGGACTTTTGATTTCGATTTATGCACAATATTGTGTTTCGACTGCTTTTAATAAGTATTCTAAGGTTAGAAATTCTGCAGCTATGTCGGGTAGAAATGCCGCTGAAATGGTTCTTAGAATGAATAATGTTCCGCCTATTCCGATAAATCCGATAAGCGGAAATATGAATGACCACTTTGACCCCCGTTCAAATTCTATAAGACTTTCTGACCCTGTTTATAACAAGACAACAGTTACAGCAATGTGCGTTGCGGCACATGAAGCAGGACACGCCGTACAACACGCAACAAGCTATGCACCTATGACTATAAGACGAGCATTAGTTCCAATAACACAAATAAGCTCATCTCTTGCTTGGCCAATGGTTTTAATAGGCTTGATACTTCCTGTACAATATGATTTCTTCATTTACCTTGGAATTTTGCTCTATGGCGTAGCACTTCTTTTCTCTATCGTTACACTTCCTGTTGAATTTAATGCAAGCCGCAAAGCAATGGTTGCACTTGAAAATTCAGGTCTTTGTACTGCGGAAGAATTGGCAGGAGCAAAAAAGGTACTTCGTGCGGCCGCTATGACCTATGTAGCATCTACACTTACAGCAATGCTCAATTTGCTCAGAATTATTTTTATAGCAAATAACAGACGGAGATAGTATGGATAACAATATAAATGGCAGAACCCTTGCATTTAATGCTTTGTTAAGAGTGCTTGAGGACGATGCTTATTCAAACATAGCCTTTGATACGATAATTTCAAGGTCAGAGGCAAATCCGAGAGAAGTCGGACTTGCGGCGGCTATATTCTATGGTGTGCTTGAGAGAAAGCTTACTCTTGATTATGTAATCTCAAAATTCTCAAAAACACCTATAAAGAAGATTGAGCCAAAGGCATTAATAATTCTTTATATGGGTATTTATCAGATAATCTATATGGATAGAATACCTGATTCCGCCGCAGTAAATGAGTGCGTTAAGCTTTGCAAAAAACAAAAGCTATTTTCAGCGAGTGGTTTTGTAAATGGTGTTTTGCGTTCGGTTTCGAGAAGCGGTATGCCCGAAATTCCAAACAAAAATAAAGCTAAGTATTTTTCTATAAAGTATTCATTCCCGAAAGAGATAATCGCTCTTTGGCAAAAATCATATGGTGAAGAAATTACTGAAAAGTTGCTTGAATCTCAATCGGGCAGACCGCCTCTTTGTGCAAGAGTAAATACACTCAAAACTAATACCGATGAGCTTATTAAGTTACTTACTGATAAGGGAATTTCGGTTGAAAAAAGTAAAATTCTTGAAAATGCTATTCTTATAGAAAATTCTGGTTCGCTTACAAGGCTTGCTGAATTTAAGAAAGGCTTATTTCATATCGAGGATATTTCGAGCCAACTTTGCTGTGAGGTGCTTTCTCCGAAAAAAGGTGACAGAGTGCTTGATGTTTGCGCCGCACCTGGTGGCAAAAGCGTTACTATGGCAGAAATGATGCAAAATGACGGTATGATTCTTGCCTGCGACCTTTATCCGCAAAGGCTCAAACTCATAGAAGAAAATGCAAAAAAGACTTCTGTTGATATTATCAGAACGAAGGTTGCTGATGCACAAAATCAGGATTATGAACAAAAATTTCAGAGAGTTTTGTGCGATGTGCCATGCTCAGGTTTTGGAATTATAAGAAGAAAGCCTGAATTACGATATAAAAGCGTTACAGGGCTTGACACTCTGCCGGATTTGCAGTACCTTATATTATGTAATGTTGCGAGATTTGTTGCGGACGGTGGAGTATTAGTTTACTCTACCTGTACGCTAAATCCAAACGAAAATGGTAAAAATGCGGAACGCTTTTTAAAAGAGCATAACGACTTTAAGCCTTACGATATAAAGCTTGATAATATTGTAAGAGGAATAGATGAGCCAAACAATCAGCTTACACTTTTCCCTCATACAAATGGCACAGATGGTTTCTTTATATCTGCATTTGTGCGTAAATAGGCTGTTAGTTAATGTGAATTTGATAATAACTGTTAGTTTATAATTAAAGTTGAAAAGTCTTGAGAGAGACTTTTCGAGTGATTTCTCATCTTGGGAACGGAGGCTTGCCGTCAGGGAACCCTCTGCGAAGGTTTCCTACGATTAGATGAGCATAAAGTGTTTCGCTCTCTGTGGAGAGCGACAAGGGCGTTGACCTACGAGTAGCTTTCATCAACGAAGCTTGTGTAGAAAAGGCTCGAGCGAAACTTTTAATAAAAATTGCTTGAAAGAAAACTGAAAGGAGGATAGTTTGTGATAGATATAAAGTCTTTGACTCTCGAGGAATTGCAGGCAGAGCTTAAAAATATGGGACAGCCATCATTCAGGGCAGGTCAGATATTTAAATGGCTTCACGAAGGGGTAAAATCCTTTGATGAAATGACTAATATTTCTAAGAGCTTAAGAGAAGAACTTGGTCAAAAGTGCTATATATCCTCTGCAACTATTGAAAAAAAACTCGTTTCGGATTATGATGATACAGTAAAATATCTCTTTTCATTCAGAGATGGGGAAACCGTAGAATCAGTTTTGATGAAATATCATCATGGATATACAAGCTGTATATCAACGCAAGTTGGCTGTAAGATGGGTTGCACCTTCTGTGCAACAGGTATGGGCGGATATGTTAGAAATCTTACACCGAGCGAAATGCTTGCACAGCTTCAAGCTGAACAGGCAGATAGAAATATCAGAATTTCAAATATCGTTCTTATGGGTATGGGAGAACCACTTGATAATTTCGATAATGTAATACGCTTTCTGAAGCTTGTTTCTGACGATAAGGGAATGAATATCGGTATGCGGCATATATCGCTTTCAACCTGTGGAGTTGTGCCGAAAATATATGAGCTTGCAGATTTGAAGCTTCAACTTACACTTTCAGTTTCACTTCATGCACCAAACGACCAGATAAGAAGTAAAACTATGCCTGTAAACAGAAGATGGGGGATAGATGAACTTCTTGAGGCTTGCCGATATTATCTTAAAATGACAAACAGACGCATATCATTTGAATATGCGATGATTGATAATGTAAATGACAGCGATGCCTGTGCAAGAGAATTAGCTAAAAAACTGCATGGAATGTTGGCTCATGTCAACCTTATTCCTGTTAATGCAGTAAATGGCACAGGATATAAAAAGAGTAAGGCAGAAAGGCTTAGGGCTTTTTCTAATATACTTGAAAAAAGTGGAATCACCGTCACTGTACGAAGAACCCTCGGAAGTGACATAAATGCCTCGTGCGGGCAGTTGAGGCGGGGTACAAAATCTGAAACGGCTAAAAAGGGGGCTGAGAATGATGCAGGTATTCAGCAAGAGTGATACGGGAATTGTCAGAAAGCAAAATCAGGACAGTTGCAAAACAGGTGAGTTTGATGAAAAGACCGTTTGGGCTGTTGTCTGTGATGGTATGGGCGGAGCAAATGGCGGAAGTGTAGCAAGTGCAACTGCTGTTGATGAAATCTCGCAATACATATCAGAAAATTATGAGCTTGACTTTGACGAAGACCGCATAAAACAACTTCTGGCAGATGCAGCTACTGTTGCAAATAATGCAATATATGCAAAGTCTGTTAGCTGTCAGGAGCTTAGCGGAATGGGGACAACGCTTGTTGCTGCAATCGTCAAAGAAAATAAGCTTTATATTATTCACGCAGGTGACAGCCGAGCCTGTCTTATAGATGGTGAAAGCTTTATTCAGCTTACACAGGATCACTCTATTGTTCAGGAAATGGTTGATATGGGAGAAATCACTCCTGAACAGGCAAAGGTTCACCCTAAGAAAAACATAATAACAAGGGCTTTGGGAGTAGAACCGAGGATAAGGCTTGATTTTACCGTTTCTGATTTTCCGGAAAACTCGATTTTTATGATATGTACTGATGGACTTACAAATTATCTTAGTCCAGAAAGAATGGTCGAGCTTTATAAGAAATTCAACGGTGATGAGCTTACTGAGGCTATGGTCGCAGAAGCTAACGAGCAAGGCGGAGGTGACAACATAACTGTTGTCATCATAAACCGATAATCGGTTGAAAGGGGTTATTTTTAAATGGATAAATATGTTGGTAAAAGGCTTGACGGCAGATATGAGCTTCAAGAGCTTATAGGCGTCGGCGGTATGGCAACGGTTTATAAAGCATATGACACTATTGATGATAAGATTGTTGCTGTAAAAATCTTGAAGGAAGAATTCCTTGGCAATGATGATTTTATTCGTAGATTCAAGAATGAATCTAAGGCTATTGCAGTGCTTTCTCACCCAAATATAGTTAAGGTTTTTGATGTCAGCTTTGGCGATAGGATTCAATATATCGTTATGGAATACATTGATGGTATAACTCTTAAAGAATATATTGAGCATCAGAAGGTTATAAACTGGAAAGAGGCTGTACATTTCACAGTTCAGCTTCTTGAGGCTCTTGAGCATGCTCACGAAAAGGGCGTTGTCCATAGAGATATTAAACCTCAGAATATAATTCTTCTTCAGGACGGAACTATTAAAGTTACAGACTTTGGAATAGCTCGTCTTACAACAAGCGAAACTCGTACAATGACAAATACAGCTATTGGCTCAGTTCATTATATCGCACCTGAACAGGCTCGTGGCGATTTGACAGACGGTAAGGCTGATATTTATTCTGTTGGCGTAATGCTTTATGAAATGCTTACAGGTAAGCTTCCTTTTGAGGCTGATAGTGCCGTTTCTGTGGCTATTATGCAGCTTCAAACAGAGCCAAGTCCTTTGCGTGATATAAATGAGGAAATTCCTGAGGGACTTGAAGAAATTACCCTCAAGGCTATGAGAAAAGACCCTGCACAGCGTTATGAAACAGCCGCAAAAATGCTTGAGGCTCTCGAAACTTTCCGCAGAAATCCAAGCGTTCGCTTTAATTATAAATATTATGATGACACCACAAGCGGAGACACAAAGTTTGTTGAAACCTCTATAAAAAATAATAATGCACCCGCTGTCCCTGACCAGCTTTATAATGATAATTATGATTATGATGAGGAAACATCAAGCGATACACGCTCAAGAACCGCAGTAAAATGGGTAACAATAGGAATTGCTTCTGTTGTTGTTATTGCTATTGCAGTTCTGATATTTATGTTTACTTCAAAATCTTGTCAGGGCGGTTCATCAAAAGATGTTGAAATTCCGGACTTCATCGGTCAAATGCTTGATGATGTTCAGTCGAACAAATCATATAAATTTAACTTCAAGATTGAGGTTAAATATGACGCTTCAAAGCCTCTTATGATGATTCTCGACCAAGACCCTAAGGCAGGAACTAAAACTGTTAAGGAAAATTCTGAAATTATTCTTACTGTCAACAGTAGTGAATCTAAGGTTAATGTTCCGATAGTTAAGGGACTTAGCCAAAAGGATGCTGAAGAAAAGGTTCAAAATGCAAACCTTTATACAGAGATTAAGAAGGTTTATAGCAATGTAGTTGATAAGGGCTATGTAATTGACTGCTCACCTGGAGAGGGTACTGAACAGCAAATCGGTACAAAAATTACTTTGTTTATAAGTGATGGTCCTGAGGGCGAAACAGTTCAGATTCCTACAAAGCTTATTGGCAAGACTAAGGACGAGGTTAAGGCAGAGCTTGAAAAGCTTGGTTTAAAGACAGAGTTTAGCGAACAGCCTTCTACTGAAAAGAAAGATATAGTAATTAACCTTGAGCCATATGAGGGCAATACAGTTCAAAAGGGTACACTTGTTACAATCTATGCAAGTAACGGTAAACTTCCGACAGGTTCAGAAAGAAAAATTGAACTTGACGTGGGTTGGCCAAACGAAGAAGCAAAGGTAAATCTTGAAGTATTTATCAATGGTATTAAGGACGACAGCCTTTCAAATGATTCCGTATATCTTCCTGATGTAGGAAAGCTTAAAATTACTGGCAGAGATAAAGATGTAAAGGTTAAGATTAATATTAACGACAGCGAATATAAGATTTTCACAATCGACTTTACTAAGGACCCGCCTGTTGCAACTCTTACAAAGGAAAATCCTTACACATCAAATTCATTCAAGGTTCCATCCGTTGCAGGTTCTTCTGAGGAAGATGCAAGAAAGGCTTTGATTTCAGCTGGTTTTGATGCAGCAAATATCTCTGTTGAAGAAGAAACAAGCGATACAGTTTCTAAGGGAAATGTTACAAGAACAAATCCTTCAGAGGGTTCAGTTGTTTCTGCACATTCTTCAATTACAATCTTTGTAAGCACAGGTAATGGCGAATCTCTAGATGAATCATCTGAGCCATCTTCTGGATCATCAAATGAGGAATTTAATGATATTATCGGCAGCACATTCAGATATGTATATGATAAGTATGGTGCAAATTATCGCTTTAGCTATGAGGGCAATCCTTCTGACAGTACAACGATAAAGAGCTACTCTGTATCTGGTAACGAAATTACACTTTATTTCAATGAGGAATCATCGGGCGAAACAACTGATGTTCCATCAAATAACCAATAAGTTTAATAACAATAGTTAAGTGATTAAGGTCTGCTTTGCGGATATTCGCAGAGCAGACCTTATCTATAGAGAATTTTTAAGAAGGTGTGAAATGAAAAAAATAGATGGATTGCTTATAAAGGTTTTGGGCGGTTTTTATTATGTAGAGGCCGAGGATAATATGTATGAGTGTAAGGCTCGCGGAAGCTTTCGCAGACAAAAGCTTTCGCCGTATGTTGGCGATAGAGTGACGATTTCTATTCCTGATGACGGCTACTGTGCAATAGAAAGCATTGCAGAGCGTAAAAATTCCCTTATAAGACCACCTCTTGCAAATATAGATACTTTGTTTATTGTGGCATCTACGACCGAACCGGAGCCAAATATGCTTGTTATTGATAAAATGACAGCGGCAGCAGTTTCAAAGGGAATAGAGCCTATTATAGTTATTTCTAAGACGGATTTAAGCGGTGCGGAAAAGCTTAAAGAAATTTATGCGACAACAGGTTTTAAGCTTATAGAATGTTCTAAGGAAAATAACGATGGAGCAGAAGAGATTAAGTCTATGCTTGGAGGAAAAATTTCAGCTTTTACCGGAAATTCAGGTGTAGGAAAGTCTACTATACTTAATTCTATTCTTCCTGAGCTTGAACTTGAAACTGGTGATATAAGTCGAAAACTTGGTCGTGGCAGACACACTACTCGTCATACAGAGCTTTATAAAATTTGCGGAGGTTATATAGCCGATACACCAGGATTTTCTACAGTTGATATAGAACGATATGAACTTATTCGCAAAGAGGATTTGCCGAATTGCTTTCCCGAGTTTGAACCTTATATCTGTAATTGTAAATTTACTTCGTGTGCTCACATAAAGGAAAAAGGTTGTGGCGTCCTTGAGGCACTTAACGAGGGAAAAATAAGTCAATCAAGGCATAACAGTTATGTTATGATGTATGACGAGGTTAAAGACATCAAGGATTGGATGAATAAATCATAAGGAGAATAATATGAGTCGTTGCGTTATTATATCTTCCTCACCCAAAATAGAGATTCCGTTTTTGCTGGGTGAGGTTCGTTCTGATGATTTTATAATATGTGCTGATGGCGGATATAAACACGCCGAAAAGGCAGGTCTTACGCCTGATATAATTATTGGAGATTTCGATTCCGCAGAAGCACCGTCAAATACAAATGCTAAGGTTTTGAAGCTTCCTACAAAGAAAGATGATACAGATACTTTCAGATGTGTTAAAGAGGCTCTGAACCGAGGGTTTGACGAAATAATTATATTTGGCGGTACAGGTGGAAGAATGGACCATACCTATGCAAATATTTCTGTTTTAAGTTATATCCGTTTGCACAATGCAAGGGGAACTCTTATTGATGAAAGCAATTCATTGACGGTTATTTCTGATGAGGAAATTCTTATAAATGGTAAGTGCGGAGAGCGATTTTCAATTTTTCCTTTTGGCTGCAAAAGCTGTGTTGTTACGCTTTCCGGTTTTGAATATGAGCTTGAAAAAGGCAGACTTTTTGCAGAAATACCATTAGGAATAAGCAATGTTATAACTGCTGATACTGCAAGAGTGAAAATTGATGAGGGCAGTGCCGTAATAATTTTTTCAAAGGAATAGGCACAAAAATTACACCGCCGAGTATTATGTACTAAGAGCGTTACGAAAGGCTCAAATACATAAAAAAGGCGGTGTTATTTATGGCAAGAAAGCGAAGGGGCTGCAATAACTGCAATAGCGGAAAAACAGCGCTTGCGTTTGCTTTAGGGCTTTTGATTTCACTGCTTTTCCCACAAAGATGCCTTTTGATTATCGCAGCGATAATTGTAATAATACTTGCGATTGCGTTGTCGAAATGCTGCTGAATTTATGGAGGTATACTTATGAAAATTGTTGTAGTTGACAGACCAAAATTCTTTTCATTCTTTTTAAGAAAGATGTTCGGAATTAAAAAATTAAAGCCTGAGGAAATTTAAAGTTTATTTTCTATATTTTTCAATAAACGGGAGCGGATATAATCCGCTCTTTTTTGTGTGAATAATTATCCTGAATATATGCATAATAATTGTATATATAAAATTAAAAATCGTGTCGAATCTTTGGTCGATTGATAAATTATTAACAAACATATACTAAAATCATTGTTAAAATTTAGACAAATTGTCTTATTGCACAAAAAACTAACTAAAACTTAATGCACATTACATCTATCTTTTATTCAAATTGTGTAGTATAATAACAACATCAGATACAGAAACACTTGATTCTAAGAAATCTGTTAAACTAAATATAAAAGCCGAAAGGGGACTTAATTTATGACATTCGAAAAAGTTTTAGCTGAACGCAAAGATAAGGTTATTTACAAAAATGGCGACACTACTATAAAAGTATTTGACAGCAACTATCCTAAGTCAGATATTCTTAACGAAGCTCTTAACCACGCAAGAGTTGAGGAAACAGGTCTTCCTATCCCTGCAATTAAGGCAGTTTCGGTTATTGATGGCAAGTGGGCTATTTCTATTGAGTATGTAGAAGGTAAGACACTTGAAGAAATTATGGAAGAAGACCCGGATAATTTCGATAAATATCTTGAACAATTCGTCGACCTTCAGCTTATGGTTCAGAGCAAGAAAGCCCCTCTCCTTAATAAGCTAAAGGATAAGATGAACAGAAAGATTTCAAGCCTTAGCAATGAGATTGACGCAACAACTCGTTATGAACTTCATACAAGACTTGAATCTATGCCAAAGCACGATAAGGTTTGCCACGGCGATTTTAACCCGTCAAATATCATTGTTGCTCCTGACGGCTCAATGCATATTCTTGACTGGTCGCACGCTACTCAGGGAAATGCTTCCGCGGACGCAGCAAGAACATATCTTTTGTTTGCTCTTAAAGATAAGACTGTTGCTGATAAGTATCTTGACTTGTTCTGCAAGAAGTCTGACACTGCTAAACAATATGTACAGCAGTGGTTGCCGATAGTTGCAGCCTCACAGCTTGTAAAGCATCGCCCAGAAGAAGAGGATTTCCTCAAGACTTGGATTGATGTTATCGACTATCAGTAATATTTAATTTCGATTATAAGTTTTCTTTTTTCTTCCTTTCTTTTTTTCATAAACAGGAATGCCAACCGAGCTTTTCGGTTGGCATTTTTGTATTTCAATATGAATAGTAATAAAAATAATTATTTTGTGCTTTAATCATAAATCTTATGTTCAACATACATCATCATTTTATTTCTGAAAAAAATATATTCTATAATACCGATTAAAGAAATTCCTGCGATAAATTCAGGGCGATGAAAAATTCCAGCAAAAATAAGAGCAATAATGTTTAAAATAACTACAAATAGAATTAAGGCTAAATGCTCTTTAAGCCATTTTGATTTCCAGAATTTATACTTTTCATCAAGTGAAAATGTTGCTTTCATAAATATCACAACTTTCAATTTTTATTTTATAATTAAAATATACCAAATAAAAATGATTTTGTCAATATTTATTCAATCCTTATTGTAAATCGTAGATATATCATTTTTTCAAGTGTTGCAACAAGCTTGAATTTTATAGGTATGTGTGGTAAAATTGCCTTATGTAAATTGTTGCCTATCCGATAAATTGAGGATATTTTTATATATAAATAAAACAAAATTAAATATAAGGAGAGATAAAATGGAAAACGCCATTCCCCAGAATACGCTCCTCGGCAACAAAAAGGGGCATTATTATCTAAAAGCATTTTTGATTCCTGCTATAATAGCAATCGTGCTTTTTCTTCCATTTATTATAATGGATAAAGGATATTTTCTTTATTACGGTGACTTTAATGTTCAGCAGATACCGTTTTATCAGATGATTCATGATTCCATTCAGAGCGGAAATTTTGGTTGGAGCAATACCACAGACCTCGGAGCAGATATAGTTGGTTCATATAGCTTTTATATGATAGCAAGTCCGTTCTTTTGGCTGACAATGCTTTTCCCAAGTACAGCTGTACCGCATCTTATGGGACCACTATATGTTCTGAAATTTGCTTGCTGTTCACTTTCAGCTTTTGTATATCTGAAAAGATATGTCAAGAATAAAGACTATGCAGTTATCGGTGGTATACTTTACGCATTTTCAGGCTTTGGAGTTTATAACATATTCTTCAACCATTTCCATGAGGCAATGATTACATTTCCACTGCTTCTTGCAGCGGTTGATGAGGTTATGTATACGGGACGCAAGGGTGTACTTGCAATTACAGCATTCCTAAGCTGTACTATAAACTACTATTTCTTTGCAGGACAGGCTGTTTTTGCGATCATTTATTGGTTAGTAAAGCTTGCTTGCGGAGATTTTCAGCTTACACTTAAAAAGTTCTTTCAGCTTGCCTTTGAGGCAGTGCTTGGCTTTGCCGCAAGCTCATTCATATTCTTGCCAACACTTGCAACTATAACAGAAAATCCTCGTATATCAAATTCTCCGAGTGGTTGGAGTGCTTTGTTATATGGTTGGGAACAGAGATATATGCACATTATAGAATCTTTCTTCTTCCCACCGGATTTGCCGGCAAGACCAAACTTTACTCCGGATTCAAATGCAAAATGGGGTTCTGTTGCAGCATATCTGCCGATGTTCAGTATGGTTGGCGTATTCAGCTTTATGAAACTTAGAAAGAAAAAGTATAAGTGGTTAAAATATCTACTTCCGATACTTTTCCTTTGTGCTTTAGTTCCGATATTAAACAGTGTATTCCAGTTGTTTAATGCATCATATTATGCAAGATGGTATTATATGCTTACGCTTGTTATGGCTCTTGCAACTATACTTTGTCTTGATAGTGAAAGAGCAAATTTCAAATATGGATTGAATTTTACATTCGGAATTACCATAGGCATAGCGGCAGCTATCGGACTTATGCCCAAAACAGAGAAAGTTAACGGTATAGAAACTACCACATATGGCTTAATGGAATATCCTGAACGCTTCTGGATTTATGTTGCTTTTGCACTTATAGGACTTGTTCTTACAACCATTGTACTTTATCTTTGGAAAGCTAAGAATAAAAACTTTATGCGAGTTACATCTATCTTGCTTTCAATCTTCTGTGCGGGTTATTCCCTTTATATTGTTGGTACAGGTAAAGACCAAGGACAATATAAGAGTGATTTTATAACTTCAGATGTTATTGATGGTGGCAATAGATTAGAGCTTGACGATATAAAAGATGTTCGTTCAGATTTCTATGATTGTATGGACAATATGGGTATGTTCTGGCAGATTCCTACTATTCAGGCATTCCAGAGCGTTGTGCCGGGTTCTATAATGGAATTTTATGAATCTGTCGGTGTAGAGCGTTCAGTTGCATCAAGACCTGAGGCAGATTATTATGGTTTAAGAAGTTTCCTTTCTTGCAAATATCTCTTTAATTACAATGGCAAGTTCAGAAATGTTGTCACAAAGGAAACAAAGATGCCATACTGGACATATCTCAATAAGCAGAATAATTTCGATGTTTATACAAACGATTGCTATATTCCATATGGCTTTACCTATGATGAATATATCACAGAAAAACAGTATGAACAGTGTTCCGAATCTAACCGTCATTTGCTCTTGCTGAAAGCTATGGTTCTTACAGATGAGCAAGCTGAAAAATATGGTGATATTCTTACTAAGGCAAAGAATATCTATAAGTATGAATATACCGAAGAAGCTTATAAAAAGGACTGTGAAAACAGAAACAAGCTTACCTGCACAGACACAAAATTTGATAACGGCGGCTTTACTTCTCACATTACAACAAAGGACAGCGATGAACTTGTATTCTTTAGCGTACCATACACAAAGGGCTGGACAGCATATGTAAATGGTAAGCAAACTGATATTGAAAAGGTAAATGTTGGCTTTATGGCTGTAAGAGTTCCTGCTAATACAAAGTGCGAAATTCGTTTTGATTATAAAACACCTAATTTTACACTTGGTTTAGGTATTACAGGTGCTTGCGTAGTTATCTTTATAGCTTATATGATTGTCCCTGCAAAGCTTAAAAAGAAAAAAGAGGGAAAACACGCTCTTGCTGAGGATAATACCGAAACAGATGATGTTGATATTTCCGGCTACGCAAATTCAGAGGTTGAGGAGAACATTCCGCAGGAAAATGAAAAAGAACCTGAAAATAGTTCTCAAGATAAAAATAATGAATCCGATTTAGAATAAAATATTAAATAAGGATAGGTGATATTATGAGTTTTGGTGAAAAGATTCTTGATTATAAGGAAGATATTTTAAAAGACTTAGATGAACTTTTAAAGATACAGTCTGTTTCGTCCAAAAGCCAGGAAGATGCGTCTGAGGCATTAAAATTCATTCTTAAGAGAGCAGAAGAAATGGGACTCACAACAGAGAATGTAGACGATATTGCCGGTCATGCAGAATATGGCGAGGGAGACGAGATAGCCGCTGTACTTTCTCATGTTGATGTAGTGCCGAGCGGTGACGGTTGGAGTGTTGAACCATTTGCACTCACAAGAAAGAATGGCAGACTTTATGGCAGAGGAATCGCTGATGATAAAGGTCCTGCAATAATTGCACTTTATTGCTTAAAGGCATTAAAGGATAGCGGAGTTCCATTTAAACGCAGACTTCGCACTATCTTTGGTGCCTCTGAGGAAGTCGGTATGGCTGATATGGATAGATATTTCTCAAAACAGCCACTTCCTAATATGGGTTTTACTCCAGACCTTGAATACGGAATCTGCAATGTTGAAAAGGGTATCCTACAAATTGAAGTTTACTCCAACGAAAACAATGCAAAAACTCTTACTGCTATGAAAGCAGGAAACGCAATTAATGCAGTTGCAGCAAAGGCTTATGCACTTATAGACTGCTCCGAAACAGAAGACCATCAGCTCCGCCGTTTTGCTGATGCAAAACCGGGCGATTATGATTTCGATTACACAATAGACGGTATGCAGATTATCTCAAAGGGTAAGGCGGCTCATGGGTCAACTCCTGAACTTGGTTTTAATGCGGCAACAAATCTTATAAGACTTCTTGCCGCTAATTTCGGTCAAACAGTTCTTGGTGGACTTTGTGCATTTATTGATGATGCTATAGGTCTTGAAACAGACGGTTTCTCACTTGGAATCAAGTGCAGTGACGAACAATCAGGAGCTTTGACAGTAAATGTTGGTACAGTAGATATTGGCGAAACTTATATGAAAGCTACTCTTGATATAAGATATCCGGTATCAGCGGATAGCGATGATATTATCTTCAAAATTCGTCAGCGTGCCGCATATGATGGTTTGAAAATTAAGATTAAAACAAATAATCCTCCGCTTTATGTTCCTGAAACTGCTCCGATTATCGAACTTCTCAAGGATGCATATAAGACTGTAACAGGAGAAGAAGCTAATCTTTTCTCAACAGGCGGCGGCACTTACGCAAGAACTCTCAAAAATAGAGGAGTTGCGTTCGGTGCAATTATGAATGAGGAGTGCAACATTCATGCCGTTGATGAGAGTATGGACGAAGAAAAATTCTTCCTCCATGCGCAAATTTGCCTTGAGGCTATGTATAATCTCGCAACAAAATAAGAAAATTAGAAATTTCTTCTGATATTTATAAATAAAAGTTAAAAAAGTGCTTGCATTATTTTTACTATTGTGATAAAATAATAAAGCTATTGAAATGAATTTACTTATTTTTGTTTATAGATTTTAGGAGGAAATTATCAATGAGTATTTGGGAAATCGTTTTGGGTGCAGTTCTTCTTCTTTTGGCAGTTGTAATTATAATTATCATCATGCTTCAAGAGGGACATCAACAGGGTATGGGTGCAATTATGGGCGGAAGCTCAGATACATTCTACTCAAAGCATAAGTCACGCTCACTCGATTCTTTCCTTGCAAGATGGACAAGAATAATTGCTATTGTATTCTTCCTCTTGGTTATAGCTCTTAATGCTATCGCATTCTTCTCTTAATCAGAGAAATATAATAAAGATTTTAACGGCATAGCTTGTAGGCTGTGCCGTTTTTATGTTATTCTGAATAGGTGATAAAATGAAATTTTTTAAGCATTTAAAAACGATAAATCATCATAAATGGCTTGTTATGAAACATTGTTTTAAGGCCGGCTTATATAAGCAGGGACTCTTGCACGATATGTCGAAATATTCTCCGACGGAATTTTGGGCAGGCGTGAAATATTATCAAGGAACAAGAAGTCCAAACGATGCTGAAAGAGAAGATAAAGGCATAAGCTATGCTTGGCTTCACCATAAAGGCAGAAATAAGCATCATCTTGAATATTGGATAGATTATTCGCTTGATAAAGGTAAGCAGATGGCAGGTCTAAAGATGCCTATAAAATATGTTGTAGAGATGTTCTGCGATAGGGTTGCCGCAAGCAAAAATTATAATGGCGATAAATATACCGACGCTGATGCTTATAATTATTACCTAAGGTCAAAAGACCACTATATGATTCACCCGGAAACGGCAGCCTTGCTTGAAAAGCTTTTAATAATGTTAAGGGATAAGGGTGAGGACGAAACCTTTGCATATATAAGAAAAGAAATTCTCGGAAAGAAAAAATAAGCTTTGTTTCTTATTAGCTAATAAACTTGTCTTAGACAATTAAAAGTTTCGCTCGAGCCTTTTCAAAGGCTCGCAGGGTTGAGGGACGGAGTCCCTCATGGGTTTTAAGGGCAACGCCCTTAACTTTTCTTGCCTTTAAATGGCGGACTTTGTCCGCCATTTTTATTTATGTATTTGCTGAATAAATTAAGATGTATATAAATCCCACTTCGTAAACAGTTTGTAAAATTATGTAAAATATTTAAGCTTTACTTGCGGAAATTTTGTCGAACTGATATAATAAAAACAATAACGCTTATATCTGTAGATAGGGGGTTCTTTTGTGAATAAACGAAAAAATGTAAAGGAAAATAAAAATATTGCCGCTGTTATAACTATTGGTTCGGAATCCGTAAATATGAAAGTAGCAAGTCTTTCTCTTGGTGAAATAAAACTTGTAGATACATTATCCTATCCGCTTAATCTTGGACATGAGGTTTTCGCCACAAAGAAAATCAGCTTCGAAAGCCTGAAGGAGATTTCAAAGGTTCTCGATGGCTTTATGAGAATTATGGACGAATACGGTATTACGCAATATAAAGCGGTTGCGACTTCTGTTTTTAGAGAAGCTACTAACCGTGAATTTGTAATCGACCAGCTTAAAATCAGAAACGATATAAATATAGAGGTCTTTGGTCTTGACCGAGCAAAAAGCTTGATTTTCAATGAAATCATAAGACGCTCAGGTATTGATGAAAGCAGTCTTGCGAATACTCTTATTTCATATCTCGGAACAGGAAGTATTGCCCTTTCTGTTTATAAAAAGGGTACTATGGAATACACAAGAAATTTTTCTATAGGTTCAATGAAGCTTATGGAAATCCTTGATATGGACGATGGAACTCTTGATGAATACTATACCGCCCTTGATGAGTATATAGATTCTGTTCTTGATAAGGTTGTATATGAAAATGTAAATAAGGGCATAAACAATATAGTTTTGTCTGGCTCAATGGTTAGGACTATTGCAAAACAATGCGGCGTAGAATCTACTAATGGAAATTATCGTATAAAGCTTGAAGCAATAGAGAATTTTTATAATCAGTTAAGAAAAATGCCGCTTAATGATATGTGCAAAAAATTCAATATAACAACCGCAGACGCAGAACTTCTTTATACAGCTTCCGCACTTTATATACATCTTTTAAAGCTAACAAAAGCAAATGAAATTATCGCAGTAGATACCCATATATCTGATGCACTTATGGCACAGCTTTTGCTTAAATCTGAAAAGAATAGCTATGAAGAACATGTAGCAAAGAATGCAGCCTCCTGTGCAAGAGCTTTAGCAAAACATTATGGTTGTGATAGCAAACATTATGAGGCCGTATGTAAATATGCTCTTGCCATATTTGATAAACTCAAGAAACTTCATGGTCTTAACGCAAGGCGTAGACTTATCTTAGAGCTTGCCTGCATACTGCATGAAAGTGGTTCATTCATAAATACACATCACAAACTTCTTGGTACATATGATATTCTAAAAAATACAGAATTTTACGGACTTACTGCAGAAGAGTCACTTCTTATTGCTACAACGGCAAGTACCGATGAAATGCACCTGATAGATATAACAGAGCCTTTTGAGAATCTTTCTCATAAAAATAGCCTTGTTGTAACAAAGCTTTGCACTATACTTTGCGTAGCAAACGCCTTAGATAAATCCCAAAATTGCAAATTTGATAATGTAAGCTTAAAGCTCAAAGAAAACGAGCTTATAGTTTATGCTGAAACAGATAAAAATGTTCATCTTGAGAAGTGGGCGTTTGGCGAGTGTACAACGCTATTTGAAGATGTTTTTGGAATAAAACTAAGACTTGTAGTAAAAACACCGTTTTTTAAATAAAGGGGGAGAACGCTGTGTCAGATAAGATTAAAAAGCAAAAGGAAAAAGATAAAGAAAAAAATTATCCATTCAATAATCGTGAACTAAGCTGGATGGATTTCAACTATAGAGTTCTTGAGGAGGCACACGAAAAAGAAAATCCGATTTTGGAGAGAGTTAAGTTTCTTGCAATCACTGCCTCTAATCTCGATGAATTTTTTATGGTAAGAGTTGCAGGACTTATGGATCAAGTACATTCGGGTTATAAGAAAAAAGACCCATCTGGTCTTACACCTGCCGAACAGCTTGAAAAGCTCATAGAAAAGACGCATATATTTATGGATAAGCAATATTCATGCCTATCCCGTTCAATAATTCCCGCACTTAAAAAGCATAATCTTTTCTTTTTAAGATATGAAGATATGAACGAGAAACTCAAAGAAAAGTGTGATAGCTATTTTGATAAAGTGCTTTTCCCAGTATTAACTCCACTTGCAGTTGATACGAGCCGTCCATTTCCGTTTCTTGCAAATAAGACACTTAATATCGCAGTAAGACTTGCAAAGGATAGCGGAGATGCTTTCGCAGTAGTTCAAGTTCCGTCAATCATTCCAAGATTTTTTGAAGTTTCAAGCGAGAACGGCAGATACTTTGTTATGCTTGAAGACATTATTAAGAATAACCTCAATAAGCTTTTCCAGCTTTATACTATTGAAGCTTATGCAGATTTCAGACTTACAAGAGATTCAGACCTTGACATTGACGAAGAAGCAGAAGATTTGATGGTTGCTATTGAGAAATCTATCAAAAAGCGTCAGAGAGGCGAACCGGTCCGAGTTGAGATTGCTCAGAAGTGTGACCAAGCATTGAGAGAATTTCTTGTAGATATGCTCAAAGTAAATGAGAGCGAAATTTATGAAATTCCGGGACCACTCGATTTAACATTCTTATCAAAGTTTGGTTCTATTAAAGGCTGTGATGATTTAAGATTTGAGCCAATCAAACCGGTAACACCGCCAGCAGATTTCTATGGATATGATGATGTTTTCGAGGCTATTCGTGAAAAGGATAGACTTGTACACCACCCATTTGAAAGCTTTGATTCAGTTATTCGTTTTGTTCAGGCTGCCGCAGAGGACGAAAATGTTCTTGCTATCAAGCAAACACTTTATCGTGTCAGCGGAAATTCCCCGATTGTTGCCGCATTGATTCGTGCCGCAGAAAATGGCAAGCAGGTTACTGTACTTGTCGAGCTTAAAGCAAGATTCGATGAAGAAAATAACATCGTATGGGCGAAAAAGCTCGAAAAAGCTGGTTGCCATGTAATCTATGGTCTGCAAGGACTTAAAACCCACTGCAAAATTTTACTTGTTGTACGCCGAGAGGAAGACGGTATTCGCCGTTATCTTCACCTTGGAACAGGTAACTATAATGATATTACCGCAAGATTCTATACAGATATTGGTATGTTCACTTGTCGTGAATCTTTCGGTCGTGACGCATCATCATTATTTAATGTAATTACAGGTTATTCTGCACCGCCTGAATATCTCAAAATGAATGTCGCACCACTCGGACTTCGCACATTCTTTGAATCTATGGTTCAGAGAGAAATAGCAAATGCCAAGAATGACCTTCCTTCAGGCATTATAATTAAGGTTAATTCAATGGTTGACCCGGATTTGATTTCACTTCTGTATGATGCCTCAAGATCAGGAGTTAAGATTACACTTATCGTTCGTGGAATCTGCTGTCTTATTCCTGGAATAGAGGGAGTCAGTGAGAATATTACCGTAATAAGTATAGTTGGTCAGCTTTTGGAGCATAGCAGAATTTTCAAGTTTGAAAATGGCGGAGAACCGGTTGTATATATCGGTTCAGCAGACTGGATGCAGAGAAACCTTGATAAGCGAGTTGAGCTTGTTTTCCCTGTTGAAGATGAAGACTTAAAAAAGCGTGTTTTCGGTATGCTCGATATTATGATGAACGATACTATAAATGCAAGGGTTCAAAAAAGTGATATGACATATGTTATGATTGATAAGCGAGGAAAACAACCACTTAATTCCCAGCTTGAATTTTACAGACTTGCAAAAGAAGCTTTAGAAGAAGTCAAGAACGATAGGCAACAACCAATGTTCGTACCAAAAGAAAGTGAAAATAACTAAAAGCTATAACAAGGCGTGGAGATTATCTCCACGCCTTTAATATTTTTTAGAATCAAGTTGATGCGGTTGGAGAATTTTCCAATAAACTATCGAACTGGCGAACACAGTTCACCCCTACGATTTGTTGACCAATTTTCCCAAGGCAATTAAAAGTTTCGCTCGAGCCTTTTCAAAGGCTCGCAGGGTCGAGGGACGGGGTCCCTCGTGGGTTTTAATGGCAAAGTCCTTAACATTAAACATACCGATTCGCTAAATTTTGAAAACCCTTGAAGAAAAAGCCTAATTGTGATAAAATAATACGGAATACCTTTTATAAGGTCTATTTTTGCAATATTTTTAGGAACGGAGAGTTCATTTTGGATAATCAACTTAATCAAAATCTTAACACAGCCGATTTGAACGGGATTCACGAATATTCCGAACTCTTGAGCGATATTCTTAAATTTCGTGCAAGAGGCGAAGTACCGATGGCTCTTGTCAGAACATATGGATGTCAGCAGAATGTTGCTGATAGCGAAAAGCTAAAGGGAATGCTCAAAGAAATGGGTTGTGATTTTACCGAAGATGAAAACGAAGCAGATATTATAATTTTTAATACCTGTGCTATTCGTGAACACGCCGAGGATAGAGTTTTCGGAAATGTCGGTGCATTAAAGAATATAAAACGCCGTCACCCGTCATTGATTATAGCATTATGTGGCTGTATGATGGAGCAGGAACATATAGCAGAGAGAATTTATAAGAGCTTTTCGTTTGTTTCGCTTGTTTTTGGAACACACGAAATTCATAATTTCCCGAAACTGTTATATTCCACAATTACAGAAAATCATAGAATAGTTGCTCGTGGAAATGACGATGGAATGATTCACGAGAATATTCCAACCCTGCGTGACGGAACTTTCAAGGGTTGGCTTTCGATTATGTATGGTTGCAATAATTTCTGCACATACTGTATTGTCCCTTATGTTCGTGGCAGAGAGAGAAGTCGTGAGCCGGAAGTAATTATGCAAGAGGCTCGGGATATGATTGCCGCAGGCTATAAGGATATTACACTTCTCGGACAGAATGTAAATTCCTATGGAAAAACTCTCGAAAGCAAAAAGACCTTTGCATCATTGTTGGCAGATATAGCCGAACTTGACGGCGATTTCAGACTTCGCTTTATGACTTCACACCCGAAGGATTTATCAAATGAACTGATTGATGTTATTGCGTCACACGATAAGATATGCAACCATATTCATTTGCCTTTCCAGTCAGGAAGTGACAGAATTTTAAAGCTTATGAACCGCCACTATGACAGAAAGCGTTATATGGAGATAGTAAACTATGCCAAGGAGAAAATTCCGAATCTTTCTCTTACAAGTGATATTATAGTAGGTTTCCCTGGTGAAACTTATGAAGATTTTCAGCAGACCTTGAGCCTTATCAAAGAAGTTGAATATACCTCATTGTTTACATTCATATTCTCTCCAAGAGTCGGTACTCCGGCCGCAAAAATGGACGACCCGATTCCATATGAAGAAAAGTCAAAGTGGTTCTCCGAGCTTTTAAAGGTTCAGGAAGAGATTGCCGCAAAACGCTGTGAATCTATGGTTTCAAAAACATATAGGGTACTTGTCGAGAGTGCAAAGCCGAATGGCGAGCTTACTTCTCGAACAGAAGAAAATATAATAGTCGAGTTTGAAGGCAGTGAAGACCTCATAGGAACATTCCAAAATGTAGAGGTCACAAAGGCAAGAAACTGGATATTAAAAGGAAAATTAGTATAAAGGAGATTTTCAAAATGGCAGATGTAATAGAAATGGCAAGAGAAATCGGCAGACAGCTTCAGAAAGATGAGCTTTACCTCAAGCTTGAGCTTACAAGACAGCAGAGCGAGGAAGACGAAGAACTTCAGAATGCTATTGGCGAATTTAATTTAAAGCGTATGGCAATAAATAATGAAGCATCAAAGGCAGATAGAAGCGATGAAAAAATGCAGCAGCTCAACGCAGAAATGCGTCATGCTTATGCAATTATTATGTCTAACGAAAATATGATAGCTTATAATGAAGCTAAGGCAGAATTTGATGTTGTTGTAAACAGAGTTCTTGCAATTATCAATCAGTCAGCACAGGGAGCAGACCCAGAAACAGCCGATTATACACAAAGCAGCTGTTCAGGTAGTTGCGAAACTTGTGGCGGTTGCGGTGCGTGACAGCACAGGACAAGACACGGAATCGCTCGACAAGTCTCGTTTGTAGTAAGTATTAGAAGTTGGTTAACGCGGTCGAAGAAACTCTCGAGTAGCTAATAAACTTTCCTAAGACACTTAAAAATTTCGCTTAAAATTTTTTAACAGCAACACTCTTGTCGCTCTCCGCAGACGGCAAAATACTTTATAAATTTAAGGAGGTGATAGCAATGGCAGAATTTTCGCCTATGATGAAACAATATTTTGAGGTCAAGGAACGAAATAAGGACGCTCTACTATTCTATCGTGTCGGTGACTTTTATGAAATGTTTTTTGATGATGCCATCACCGCATCAAAAGAACTTGACTTAACCCTTACAGGCAAAGACTGCGGGCAGGAAGAAAGAGCACCTATGTGCGGAGTGCCTTTCCATAGCTGTGAGCCATATATTGCAAAGTTAGTTCAAAAGGGCTATAAAGTCGCAATCTGTGAACAGACGGAAGACCCTGCAAAGGCTAAAGGACTTGTTAAGCGTGATATTATACGAGTTGTAACTCCGGGTACAGTTATAGAGCCTACTATGCTTGATGAAGCACAAAATAGCTACATCGGCTGTATATACTGCGAAAATGGAATAGCCGGACTTGCTTTCTGCGATACGTCTACTGGTGAATTTGTTGCATCAACTATAAATGGCAAGGATATAATTCGCTCAATCAAAGACGAATTACTGAAATTCTCTCCAAAAGAAATATTAATCAGTACAGGAGTTCTCAACTTTAAAGAACTTGTACCATTTCTAAAGGAAAAAATTGTTTGCTCGGTAGAAGCTCTTGACGATACAGACTTTGACGAGTACAACGCTAATGAAATCCTTAAAAAGTATTTTGATGATACTATTGATAATATGCTCGGAAATTCATATTCCAAAGAAAGTAAGCTTGCGTCTGCGGCACTTTTAGGCTATCTAGAAAGAACTCAAATGACAGGCTTAGAGCGAATAACGAAAATTATCCCCTTTGCTGAAAGCGAGTATATGAGCCTTGATTTTTCAGCAAAGCGTAATCTTGAGCTTACCGAAACTTTGCACGAAAAAAAGCGTTACGGTTCGCTTTTATGGGTTCTCGATAAGTGCGAAACCTCTATGGGTAAGCGACTTTTAAAGAGTTTTATAGAAAAACCGCTTGTAAATATCGGCAAAATCACACGCCGACAAAATGCCGTTGCAGAGCTTTTCGAAAATGTTCAGATGCGAATTGATTTGAGAGATGCTCTTGGAGGTATTCCGGATATTGAACGAATTATGACAAAGATTGTCTATGGTTCTGCTAATGCGAGAGATTTAATTTCTTTGCTGTCAGCTTTCAATAAACTTCCTGAAATAAAAGAGGCTATCAAAAATTCCGAAAGTACGCTTATGAAAGAACAACTTTCAGAGCTTAATCTTCTTGAAGATTTGAAGGATTTAATTGAAAATTCCATTGTTGAAAGTCCTCCGTTTTCAGTTCGTGAGGGTGGAATCATCAAGGAAGGCTGTAATAAAGAACTTGATGAACTTCGTTATGATATGAATAACAGTGCGGAGCTTCTTTCAGGAATAGAATCAAGAGAAAGAGAACGCACAGGTATACCTAAGTTAAAGGTTGGTTATAATCGTGTTTTCGGATATTATATAGAGGTTACGAATTTATATAAAGATTCAGTTCCGAATGATTATATCCGAAAACAAACTCTCACAAACTGCGAAAGATACATAACAGAGGAACTTAAAGAAGTTGAGAGAAGAATACTCGGAGCAAAGGAGCGTTCGTTCGCACTTGAGTATACTATCTTTGAGGAAATCAGAAAGCAAACGGCAAAGCATATTGAGCAGATTGAAAACACAGCAAGAGCGGTTGCTATGCTTGATACAATTTCTTCACTTGCACAGACAGCCTATGACAATAACTATTGCCAGCCTGATATAACACAAAACGGAAAAATTATAATAAAAGACGGCAGACACCCTGTTGTCGAAAGACTTTTAAAGACTATGCCGTTTGTGCCGAATGATGTTACACTTGATTCGGCAGAAAATCGTGTTGCGATTATAACAGGTCCGAATATGGCAGGTAAATCTACTTATATGAGAAGCGTAGCCTTGATAGTGCTTATGGCTCAGATAGGCAGCTTTGTTCCTGCAAAATCTGCAGAAATATCAATCTGCGATAGTATTTTTACAAGAATAGGCGCATCTGACGATATGACAACAGGTCAATCTACATTTATGGTAGAGATGAACGAGGTTGCATATATTCTGAAAAATGCCACAAAGGATAGTCTACTTATTCTCGATGAGATAGGCAGAGGAACATCAACCTTTGACGGAATGAGTATTGCGAGAGCGGTTCTTGAATTTGTTGCAGATAAGAAAAAGCTTGGTGCAAAAACGCTTTTCGCAACACACTATCACGAATTGACAGTGCTTGAGGACGACCTTGACGGCGTTAAGAACTATAATATTGCCGTTAAAAAGCGTGGAGATGATATTACATTCCTGCGAAGAATAGTTCGAGGTGCTGCTGACGATAGCTATGGCGTAGAGGTCGCCAAGCTTGCAGGCTTGCCGACAAGCGTTATAAATCGTGCAAAGCTTGTTCTAAAGGAACTTGAAAGCGGCAGAAATGACGCTCCCAAAAAACAAACGGAGCCGGAAGAAGCCGAGGAACAGCTTTCATTTGTTCCTGAAACAGACGAAATTCGTGAAATGCTGAGAAGTACAGATATAAATACATTAACCCCAATAGAAGCTATGAATGTTCTTGTTAAGCTTATTGCTCTTGCTGAAAAGTAAATTATGATATATAAGCTTTAATCATTCAAATTACAGTAAGTCGGTGCTTTTGACTGAGAGATGAATTTGGAGAGGAAAACACAATATGAAAAAAGTAAAAAGGACATTGCATAATATGTTTATTGCGGTAGGGTTTGGAACAATGGTGTATGTTCCTATGCTTTTGCTTGATAAGGGTCTTAATGATACTATGCAATCGGTTCTTACTTGGGTATTTGCCTCTGTTCTATATGGACTATCATTTGAGATAATAAAAATTAAGTCAAAAATAAAATATCCGATACATATTGCAGTATGTTTTATTATTACAATCGCTACACGCCTGGTTTATTCATATATTGAGAATGGAACAGTCGATGTGATAAAAACGGTGATAATCACAATACCGATATTTGTGGGTGTTTATATCGCGCTATATCTATTTATGAAATATATTGGAAATGTAAAAGAAGAAAAGTAAAATTCTGATTTATATAAAGATATATTAACTGCGAGAAATCGCAGAAATAATAAAATTATGGAAAGCTTAGTCTTTCCGAAATAATGGAGGATTATAAAAATGGGTAAAAAAGGCGAAATCGTATCATTCAGACCTGATATAAAAGTTCTTGACGCTACAATCAGAGATGGCGGACTTGTAAACAATTTCTACTTCACTGATGAGTTTGTAAGAGATTTGTATAAGACAAATATTAAAGCAGGCGTCGACTATATGGAATTTGGCTATCGTGCGTCTAAAGAACTTTTCGATGTAGATAAGTTTGGCAAGTGGAAATTCTGCGATGAAGAGGACATAAGAAATATTGTCGGTGAGAATGATTCTGATATGAAGATTTCAGTTATGGCTGATGTTGGCAGAACTGATTTCAAAAAAGACATTATAGACAGAAAGGATTCTGTTGTTGATATGTATAGAATTGCAACATATCTCAATACAATCCCTTCAGCAATCGAAATGATTGAATACTGCCATAATAAGGGCTATGAAACAACTGTAAATATTATGGCTATTTCAAATGCAAATACAGCCGACCTTGATACAGCACTGGATATTCTCGGTCGTTCTTGCGTTGACGGAATCTATATCGTTGACACGCACATAATAACCAACAACTTGCTTTCGCAAATACAATAGAAGCACTTTCTCTCGGTGTAAACTACCTTGACGCAACGGTCAGCGGTATGGGAAGAGGTGCAGGAAACTGCTATATGGAGCTTCTTTTGGGCTTCTTAAAGAATCCTAAATATCATCTTACACCACTTCTTAACTTTATCGAAAACCACATTCAGAAGCTAAGAGATGAAGGTGTAGTTTGGGGCTATGATGTTCCGTATCTCCTTACAGGCAGACTTAATAAACACCCAAGAGCTGCTATTGAATTTATCAAAGAGCATAAGACAGGCTATGCAAATATGTATCTTGAGCTTTTGGAAAACAATATTTAAGCTTGTTTTTTAGATATGTCATTGATTTAAGGAGACTTTCAAATTGAAAATCGGGATATTAGAGAAAACCATGTGGACAGTATTTCGCCCTACATTTCAGAAGAACACTTCAATTATTGGTGTTGAAGATTCTAAATCACTTATGAAAAAAGCAAAGATAAAATATTATGAAATTCTGAAAGATATTCCTGAATATGGAGAAAATGACGTTCTTCTGATAAACCTGATTGGTGCGGCTATGTATGCTGCAGTATACATAAGCCTTGAAAAAAAGCCAACTATTGACCAGCTTTCCGAATATTATGAGATTGCGATGAATTCAAATATTGTAATGAAAATATTTTTGAAATCCTCCGATTACTATTCAAAAAAATATCAGAACTCCTTGAAAAAATCAGCAGAGAAAAGCCAAAAGTCTTCAAATCCATATACATGGAGATTCAAGGTTATACAGGGCGATACCTTGGAAAGCTTTGACGCCATTTTCGATAAATGCGGAATATGGCATATGATGAATCAGCTTGGCATACCTGAAGCTACACCGGCTCTGTGCAGATATGATTACGCTATGGCGAAGCTTACAAATACAGTTTTCACAAGAGAACAAACACTTGCGGGCGGCGGCACTATGTGCGATTGTCATTACCGAAAGAAAAAATAAGTGGGGAATTCTAAATGATAAGATTGCGTCCATATAAAGCCTGTGATGCAGAGCATATTATTAAGTGGATAAAAGATGAAGTTTCATTTCGTCAATGGTGTGCGGATAGATATGATAAATTTCCGATTACAGCCGATGATATGAACAAACACTACAACAATTTTGCTTATGCCGATAATTTTTATGAAATGACAGCATTTGATGAAACGGGTGTAGTTGGACATCTTATTATGAGATTTACAGATGAAGAAAAGAAAACACTCCGTTTTGGCTTTGTAATTGTAGACGATACAAAGCGCGGTATGGGCTATGGAAAAGAAATGCTTATACTTGCGATAAAGTATTCTTTCGATATATTAAAGGCTGAGAAAATTACTTTAGGTGTATTTGAAAATAATGAATCCGCCTATTATTGTTATAAGTCTGTAGGTTTTAAAGATGTTCAGTTAAATGAAACAGAATTTTATTATATTTTTAATGAAGATTGGAAATGCTTAGAGCTTGAGATGCAAGGATAATTTGATATATAAAGTGTTCCTTTGACAGCGGTGCAGACGCACGAATTTTAGAGGATTTGGCATATGGGCTGTTTGTGCACGGCTATTATGATGACATACATTCGGTTTATGAATATACTACACAGACTAAATTCCCAAGTAAGGGAGTATTTAATGTTTGGAGCTCATTACATAACATCTGGGGTTTAGAAATTTATCTGTCTCCTAACGAGCCTGAACGCAATTATAATTGCCGAGATAGAGAAACATATAGTAACTGCTCATATGTATAATGAGCTTTCAGAAAAATTAAGGCGTGAAAGAATAGATTTTGAATTTATTTTCTGTGAGAATAAGTTTGAATCTGATGATAAATCTGCCTTTGCTATGGGTTACAGACTTATCGGCTTACAGGAAATGATAAGTATGACCTCCATAGGAATTTACCCTAAGCTTTTAGCTGATAAACAAAGAATAGGCGAAAACATAGAAGAGTATCTTGAGATATTGAGAACGGTAAAGTAAAATTAACCTATAAGGAGTAATAATGTCTGTAACAGATAGAAATGTAATTGACCAGATGGTAATAGATGAGAATAAAAAATTAAGGCTTATTATCTTTGATTATTTGCAGTGGAACTGTGTTATAAGATAGAATCATACACATATTCTTAAGGATAAGATAAATGATTATCTGAATTTTATTGTAAGTGGTCAGATAAATGAAAGCTATGGCAGCTCGCAGTATGAAAGAATTGTAATAACAATAGTCGCACAATATTATTACAGTAAATACTGTATAGAATTTTTAGAGAGATTTAAGAACGCCATAAAGCAAAACGGCGACTTATGCGAACTGGAATGGACGCATCTGCCTTCCGAGCAGGAAAATGGAAACTTTGATGACGGTTTCAGCGATGACTATGTTTTTGACCCTGAAAAAATTTATCCCAAACTGAAATATAACTTTGCAAAAAATCCCTTAGAAGCTGTTGAGGTTATGTTTACAAGTAATAATTCCGGTGATAATTCAACAGGAAAATCCAATAATATGACTATGTTCAGAGTTTGGGATAAATATGTAATATTCCTTGTTCAGGATGTTGGTAATGTGTTTAAATATATTACCTATGATGATATCCCGAAGGGCTATACAGCTGAGCAGTTAGAGCATAAAGCCTTTGAAAATTTATACCGAGATATAAATTTCAGACTTGCTGAAAGCAGTGTTAAGCATGGTGGCGTATATGGAATACTTGCAGGAGGAGATTTCGAGGCTGAAGCCCTTTTAACAAACATATGGAGTGATGTAAGCCAAACGCTTGGCGGTGATTTACTTATAGCTGCTCCAACTAAGGATATTGTTTTAGTCGTATCCGCTGACAATTCAAGAATAGTAAAGAGAATGCTAAAGTTCGCAAGAAAAATATTCAGTGATAATATAAATTCGAGCAGAGAATTGATTTTCACAAAAGATGTCTTCAAGTATAGCAGAGATACCGATAAAATTGAAATAAGCTCAAAATATAAGCTTTAAAAAATAAGAGGTGTTCAATATTGTTATTTTTAAAGGCTGAATATAAAGAAATTATTTTACCGTTTAAATATGAGCGTGAAGAAATCCGTATTTCAGAATTGCAGGGTGGAAAATATTCTTATGAAAAAGATGAGATATATAGAGGTTCAATAGGCATAGAGGCTTACGGTAATATATTTGGCGAGAGTAAATATTGCTATTCGCTATATTCAGCAGATGAAAAAATTATTGATGAAATAGTAGATTTATTAAAAAATAATCCTGATAAGACCGTAAAAGTTATTTTAAAAATAAAAAAGGGAAAACTTAAAGATTTCAAAATAAATTTGGATAGTTTAGCCGAAGTATACAATAACGAAAAATTTAAGTCATTAGAACTTCTTGGCTGGGGGTTAAATGATAAGAGCTTTGAAGATATCAAATAGTATAAGATTATCCTTTAAAATTGGTGGTGAATTGTATGGGAGTAATTAAGCTTTTAGATAAGCATATGTCAGAGCTGATTGCCGCAGGTGAGGTAATAGAAAGGCCTTCGTCCGTGATAAAAGAACTTGTTGAAAATTCAATAGATTCAGGTGCTAAGCATATAACTGTAGAAATACAGCATGGCGGAATTACTTTTATGCGAGTTACCGATGACGGTTGCGGAATATCAAGAGAAGATATTCCGACTGCATTTTTGCGTCATGCAACCAGTAAAGTTCACGAAAAACAAGACCTTGACGCAATCGGAACACTTGGTTTCAGAGGAGAAGCGTTAGCGTCTATTGCCGCTGTTGCAAAGGTTACTATGCTGTCATGCAGAGAAAATGAAGATATTGGAACAAGATACGAAATTCATGGCGGCGACGAGATAGAAATTGATGACGCAGGTTGTCCGAAAGGAACAACAATTATTGCTCGTGATATTTTCTATAATGTTCCTGCGAGAATGAAATTTCTTAAAAAAGATGTTTCCGAGGCTAATAGCGTTTCGGGAGTTATGGATAGAATAGCACTTTCGCATCCGGAAATATCCTTTACATTCATTCGTGACGGAAAACAAACAATGAAAACCCCGGGTGACGATAACCTAAAGAATGCTATTCTTTCAGTTTTTGGCAAGGATTTTACATCAACGCTTATCCCTTTGAATTATCAGCACGAGGGAATAAAAATTCAAGGTTATATAACCCGTCCGATTTCATCTCGTGCAAATAGAAGTATGCAGCTTTTCTTCATAAACGGAAGATATATAAAAACCCGTACAGCTATGGCAGCGCTTGAGGAAGCCTATAAGGGCAATATAATGACCGGAAAATTTCCGGGCTGCGTTCTGCATATGACCATGGATTGCTCTACTCTTGATGTTAATGTTCACCCGTCAAAGCTTGAGGTAAGATTTACGAATGAAAGACCTATTTTCGATGCGGTTTATCATGGAGTTAAATCTGCACTTTTAAGTGGAGATAATCGTTCTCCTATAAAAGAGGAAGAACCTTTAAAACCTGAAATCTTAGAAAAAACGGCCACAAAAATTGAAAACGAGCAGTTACAGTTCATTTATAAGCCAAAAGAAGTAAAACCTGTTGAAAAATCCGAAAAAATTTCTGAAAAAGATTCAGTTCTTAAAGAAGATTTAAAGAAGGAATTTGTTCAGAAAAATGTTGAGCTTGATAATCTTGAAGAATCTAAAAGTGAGCCTGAAATATTTATGCCTAAGCCCTCAAACTTTTCTCCGATGATAGTTTCCGATTGCATTACGGTTGACCCATATACGGCAAGCGTCCGTAAAAAATTAGAAAAGGCAACGGCAGAAACAGGTGGAGAAAACGAAGAAAAAGAAACTCAGGTTAAAACTGTTAAAGAAGATGAAGAAAAATTCTCCGAACCTACTATATCACAGAAAGATAATGAGCCGTCTGTTGTTAAAAATCAGGACAAGCTTATTGATTCATTTCTGAGTATAGCGGGTGTAAGACTTGACAGTGAGCGTGATGCTCCTATGAAATTCTTAGGCGAAGCTTTTGCGACATATATAATCCTTGAAAAAGGTAATGCGATTCTTTTTATCGACAAACACGCCGCTCACGAAAGACTTTTATATGAAAAGTTAAAGCGTGATTGTGGTAAAAATTATGCTCAGATACTTCTTGAACCTATAACTGTAATGCTTGATAAAACCGAATATGACGCACTTTTAAATAATCTTTCAGCTATGGAAGATGCGGGCTTTGAAATTGACGATTACGGAATGGGTACGGTTGTAGTCAGAGCAGCACCTCAGATTGTTGAGCGTGACGATATAGCCGACACTGTTGTAGAAATGGCAGGTTATCTTGCAAAAAATAAGCGGGATATTATGACAGAGAAGATGGATTGGCTTTATAAGAATGTTGCTTGCCGAGCCGCTATAAAGGCCGGTGATAAAAGCAGCGAGGGAGAGCTTATGGCTCTTGTCGAGGAACTTATGAAAAATCCTGATGTAAAATATTGTCCGCATGGCAGACCGATTTGTTTTACAATGACGAGACACGAACTCGAAAAAAGATTTATGAGGGTATGATATAAGATATGAATAATAAGATACCGCTTCTTTGCATAGTAGGTCCGACAGCGTCGGGCAAGACAGGACTTTCGGTAGAACTTGCCGAAAGATATAATGGAGAAATAGTTTCCTGTGATTCAATGCAGATTTATAAGGGTATGGATATTGCGACAGCAAAGGTTACAAAAGAAGAGGCTCGTGGAATACCGCACCACCTTGTAGATTTTTTACCGATAGGAGAAGCTTTTAGTGTTTCGGACTATGTCAAGCTTGCCCATAAGGTCATTGCAGAGATATACGAAAGAGGAAAGCTTCCCATACTCGTTGGTGGAACGGGACTTTATTATTCATCTCTTGTCGGAAATATAACATTTTCCGAAGAAAAGATTGACGAAAAACTTCGTGCGGAGCTTAACGAACAATATTTGCGAGAGGGTGGAGAAGTTCTGCTTAAACAGCTTGCAGAGTTTGACCCGGAAACTGCGTCAACACTTCACCCTAATAATGGCAAACGAATTATTCGTGCGATTGAGATTTATCGAAATACAGGAATAACAATGAGCGAACAGATGAAACGCTCAAGAGAAAAGCCTTCGCCATATAATCATCTTACAATCTGTCTTACTTATAAGGATAGGCAAAAGCTTTATGACAGAATAAATCTTCGTGTTGATAAAATGCTTGAAGCCGGAATACTTGATGAGGCAAAAGCTTTCTTTAATCAGAACCCGAGCAAAACAGCCTCAGCGGCTATCGGAATAAAGGAATTTAAGCCGTATTTAGATGGCGAATGTTCTCTTGAAGCTTCGGTAGAAAAACTAAAAATGGAAACCAGACGCTATGCAAAGCGTCAGCTTACATGGTTCAGAAGATGTGAAGATATAAAATTTTTAGAATGCGATTGCTGTAATATTCTTTCAGAGAGTGAAAAGCTTATCAATGAATGGAATTATGAAAAATTGTCCTAAAGTATGCCTGTATTAATAACAAAAATCCGTCAAATATCATAATAAACGCCAAAAATCGTGACAATCGGAAGATGATGTAGTATAATCATAAGGTAGATTGATTCAGAGAGGTGAGTATGTGGATAAATCTATAATCAGAAGAATAATTATTGCCCTGCTTTCTGTGCTTTTGCTTGTTTATGTAATTTATCTTTTAAGTAATGCGAGCTTTAAGAATATAAGAACAGAATCTGCAACTTACTCTACTATGACAGAATCCCTTGATGTAGACGGATATTTTATTAGAAGTGAAACCGTTATGAATTCAAAAAATGTTGGCGGTGTAATTTCCTATAAAGCTGATGATACAGATAAGGTCGCTAAAGGAGAAAAAGTTGCCGAGCTTTATAATTCAGCAGAGGATGCACAAAAGCAAGCCGAACTTCAAAGCCTTGAACAGCAGCTGTCTGTTTTAAAGGAATTGCAAAGTAGTGCAGAAAATCTTTCAGTTACCCCTGATGTTATTGATGAGAATATATCAACATATCTTATTGATATGGCGATAAACAAAAATGATGGCAATCTTTCAAAATCTGATGACAGCATAGACCAGATAATATATAATATCAATGAGCGACAAATCCTTACAGGAAAGATTAAGAATTTTAGCGAGAAAATTTCAGAACTTGAGGGTAAGATTAGCAATATGAAAAAATCCTCAAGTAAGAAGATTTCAGATATTACAGCTCCGGCTGCTGGCTATTTTACAAGTGAGCTTGATGGCTATGAAAATGTTCTTAATATAAAGAATATCAATTCTATTATGCCTGAAGATTTAAATAAGGCAAAAAATGCAAGCAAGAAAACTTATGATAATGCTGTTGGAAAGGTAGTTTCCGATGTATTTTGGTATGTTGCCTGTCCTGTAACCAGCGAGCAAGCTATTAAGCTTAATGAATATAAAGATAATCAGATGACGCTTACAATGCAGTCGGCATCACTCAAGAATATCAATGTTACTCTTGTAAGTATAAATCGTAAGGATAGCAAGTCAGATGGAGTTGCGATTTTTCGGGGAACAGATATGAATGAAAATTTGCTATCTGTTCGTTCAGGAACTGTTGCAATAAATATGAATTCTTATACAGGAATTTCCTTCCCGGAATCAGCAATTCATCAGGATACAATTACAATAACAACTCAGGATAAAGATGGTAAGGAAAAGAAAGTTAGCAAAAAAGTTTCAGGCGTCTATGTTCAATATGGAAATGAAATCAATTTTAAAGAGGTTATTCCGCTCTATTCCGATAGCGGTTTCGTAATCTGTAAGCAAGACCCTGGTGACGATGAGTTGTTTTCTGGTTCTACGATAAATGTTTATGACAAGGTTGTTGTTGAAGGAGTGGATTTATATGACGGAAAAGTTATCAACTGAGTATGAGCAAAGGCTCTTACAAGTCAAACAAAATTATGAGCACATTATGGCAAGAATAGCTGAGGCAGCTGAAAAGTCAGGAAGAAAGCCGGAAGATATAAAGTTTCTTGCCGCTACAAAGACAGTTTCCTATGATATTATAAATTATGCTATTTCTCTTGGCTTGAAATATATCGGAGAGAATAAGGTTCAAGAGCTTAATTCTAAATATGATGATTATAAGCTTGGCGATTGTGAGCTTCATCTTATCGGACATTTGCAAACGAATAAAGTTAAGCAGGTTGTCGGCAAAGTAAGTATGATTCAATCTGTTGATAGCGTTAAGCTTGCAAAGGAAATTGCAAAGGTTTCATCAAATCAGGGTATTACGACAGATGTACTTATAGAAGTAAATATCGGCAGAGAGGAAAATAAAACAGGACTTAATCCTGATATGCTTTATGAACTTCTCGAAGAAATATCATATTTTGATGGAATAAAGGTAAGAGGACTTATGGCTATTCCGCCAATTTGTGCAGAAAAAACAGAATTATGTAAATATTTTGAAGATATGCACAATTTATTTGTTGACATTTCGGGCAAAACAATGGATAATATATCTATGGATTATCTTTCTATGGGAATGTCTGCTGATTACTATGAGGCTATTCTTTGCGGTGCTAATATGGTAAGAATAGGCAGCGGGCTTTTCGGAGCAAGAAGCTATACATAATCTAAGGAGGAAATTTAAATGGCAGGTATTATGAATAAATTAAAAGATATGTGGAAACCACCGGAGGACGAAGTGGAATATACAGAAGATAATAGCTATTATGATAATGAATCCGCAGTTGATGACGGCGGAGTTTATGAAACAGAAGAGGAGTACGGCCCGGCATATGAAGAGCCGGAACCACCTCAACAGCATGTACAAAGACAAGCGTCAAGGCAAACTGCACCAAGATCATCTCAGTCTGGCAATAAGGTTGTTAATATCAATGCAACCGCTCGTTTGCAGGTGGTATTATTCAAGCCTGAACGTTTTGGCGAAGAAACAAGGGATATTGCTGTTGAGCTTATGAAGATGCACACAGTTCTCCTTAACCTCGAAAATACAAATAAGGATATGGCAAGAAGAATTCTCGATTTCCTTAGTGGCGTAGCATTCGCAAATCAGGGAAAAATCAGCAGAGTTGCTTCTAATACATATATGATTACTCCGAATAATGTTGACCTCACAGGTGAAGAAGTTCTTGATGAACTCGAGAGCAACGGACTTTATATGTAAAAACTATAGAAGCTTATCCGCTTCAAATTTCGGACAGAGGCATTATTGCGTCTGTCCGATACTGTCATTATAAGGAAAGGGAGATTATATGCTTACACTTGAAGAAATAAAAAATGTAACCTTTCATAAAGCACGAAATGGTTATCAGACAGAGGATGTCGATGATTTTATAGATGGCGTTATTGAAACTGTAGATAATATTCTCCGCGAGAGAGACGATTATCTTAAAAAGCTTGATATTTTTGCAAAAAAGGTTGAGGAATATCGCTCCACAGAAGAAAGCGTAGGAAGCGTTCTCCTAAGTGCACAAAGACTTGCAGATTCTAATATCAGAGAAGCAAATCATAAGGCAGATGTAATTCTCAGAGATGCTAAGGCTAAGGCAGACGCTATGGTTAAGGAGGCTAAGGAGAAATCTGAGGCTATGCTTACAGAAGCTCAGGAAAAGTCTGATGCTATGATGACAGACGCAAAGCAAAAGTCTGATAAGCTCATTGCTGATTCAACAGCAAATAGCCGTCGTGCAATAGCTGCCGGCAACCTTGAGCTTGAAAGACAGAAAGAACTTCTTAAGAAGATTACAGAAGATGTAAAGAGTTTCCAAACGCTGCTTATAAGAAGATACAGAGCTCAGTTTAATGCTATTAGGAATATTACGGACATTCAGGAAAAAATTAGAACTGATGAGGAACTTGATAAAGAATATCCGACCCCTAAAAAAGAAATAATAGCTCCAAAGGCAGAAGAAAAAACAGCTGAAAAAACAGAAAATAAGCCAGTTGAAAAACCTGCGGAAGAAATTAAAACTGATGAGGAAGTAAAGCCGGCAGAAAAAAATCTTGTCGAAACTCCGGTTGAAGAGAAAAAAGAACCGACTAAAGAAGTAGTAGAAAAGCCTGTAAGAACATCTGTTGAACCAATTTTTGCTTCAGTAGAGCATAAAAAAGAAACAGAAAGAAAATCTGCTATTGAAGATACAGAGGATAATATCGATATCAGTAGTTCATCTCCATCAGTAAAGAGAGAACATATTGAGCAGAGTTCAGAATTTGCAGAAGAAAAAGAAGTTAGATTTAACGATTTTAAGTTTGGTTCAGATTTTGATATTCACAGCAAAAAGTGATAATTTTATAAAAAGGGAGCGTAACAGATAATGGCTCAAGATTATAACAGCACATTAAATTTACCAAAAACGGACTTTCCGATGAGAGCAGGACTTCCAAAGTCAGAGCCTCTTATGTTAAAGCATTGGGAAGAATCTTCCGTTTATGAAAAGCTTATGGAGAAGAACGAGGGCAAGCCTCTTTTCGTACTTCATGATGGACCTCCATACGCTAACGGTAATATCCACCTCGGCACAGCACTTAATAAGGTTCTCAAGGATATTATCGTCCGCTATAAGAATATGTCAGGCTTTAAAGCACCATATGTTCCTGGTTGGGATACACACGGACTTCCGACAGAACTTAAAGCAAGAAAAAAAGCAGGTGTGGGCAATTCCACAACTATTGATGATATAGAGCTTAGAAAAATCTGCCGTGAGTTTGCACTTGGTTATATTGATGACCAGCGCAACCAGTTCAAGCGTCTTGGCGGTATCGGTGAGTGGAATAATCCATATATCACACTTCAGCACGAGTTTGAAGCAAAGCAGATTGAGATTTTCTCAGAAATGGCTTGCAAGGGTTATATCTATAAGGGCTTAAAGCCAGTTTACTGGTGTCCTGAGTGTGAAACAGCACTTGCAGAGGCTGAAATTGAATATGCGGAAGACCCATGCCATTCAATCTATGTAAAGTTCAAGGTTACAGACGATATGGGCAAGCTCAAGGCTCTCGGAGCAGACCTTGATAAGACATATTTCGTAATCTGGACAACTACAACTTGGACACTTCCTGCTAATGTAGCTATCTGTGTTGGCCCTCGTTTTAACTATGCTTTGGTTAAGAGCGGCGACGAATATTTCGTTATGGCAGAAGAGCTTTATGCATCTGCATTTGAGGCAGCAGGAATCACAGATTATGAAGTTGTCGGCACAATTATGGGTTCAGAGCTTGAGTATATGAAGACAGCTCACCCATTCATCGACAGAACATCTCTCGTAATCGTTGGTGACCATGTTACTCTTGAAAGCGGTACAGGCTGCGTTCATACAGCACCTGGTCACGGTCTTGATGACTATGAGGTTTGTAGAAATTATCCTGAAATTCCGATTGTTGTACCAGTTGATGCTCATGGCAAGCTTACAGAAGAAGCAGGTCAGTTTGCAGGACTTACAACAGAGGAGGCAAATAAGCCTATTGCACAGCACCTCGAAAAAATCGGTGCATTGTTTGCATTAAAGAAGATTATTCACCAATATCCACACTGCTGGAGATGTAAAAAGCCAGTTCTTTTCAGAGCAACAGAACAGTGGTTCTGCTCAGTTGAAGATTTCAAGGACGAAGCAGTAGAAGCAATCAAGGGCGTTAAGTGGATTCCTGGTTGGGGTGAAGACAGAATCATAAATATGGTTCGTGACAGAAAAGACTGGTGTATCTCCAGACAGAGAAAATGGGGTGTTCCGATTCCGATTTTCTTCTGCAAAGAATGCGGCGAACCTTATATCAATAAAGAAGCTATGATGGCTGTTTCCGAGTTGTTCAGACAAGAGGGTTCTGACGCTTGGTTCAAGAAATCTGCAAGCGAAATCCTCCCAGAGGGTACAAAATGCCCTAAGTGTGGTGGCACAGATTTCGACAAAGAAAAAGACATTATGGATGTTTGGTTCGATTCAGGCGTAACACACGCAGCAGTTTGCGGTCAAAGACCAAACCTCAGAAGACCTGCTGACCTTTATCTTGAGGGTGCAGACCAGTATAGAGGTTGGTTCCAGTCATCACTCCTTACATCTGTTGCAACAACAGGTGAAGCACCATATAAGGCAGTTGTAACTCATGGTTGGGTTGTTGACGGAGAAGGCAAGAAGATGTCAAAGTCACTCGGCAACGGTATCGACCCTTCAGATGTTGTCAACGATTACGGTGCAGACATTCTTCGTCTTTGGGTTGCGTCTTCAGATTACCATGCTGATATCAGAATTTCTAAGGAAATCCTCAAGCAACTTTCAGAGGCATACAGAAAGATTAGAAATACAGCAAGATATATCCTCGGAAACCTCAACGACTTTGAGCCTGATACAGATTCAGTATCTTTCGATAAGCTCCTTCCTATTGATAAGTGGGCTTTGATGAAGCTTGACGAGCTTAATGATAAGGTTCGTGAGGGCTATGAAAGCTTTGAGTTCCATCAGGTATTCCACGCTGTTCATAATTTCTGTGTTGTAGATATGAGTAACTTCTACTTTGATGTTCTCAAGGATAGACTTTATACAGAAAAGAGCGACGGTGAACTTCGTCGTGCTGCTCAGACTACAATTTATACCATTCTTGACGCTATGACAAGAATGATTGCTCCAATTCTTGCTTTCACTTCTGATGAAATCTGGAAGTATATGAAGCACAGCAAGAAAGACGATGCAGAGAATGTAGTATTTAACTCTATGCCTGAAAAGACAGGTATCAATGCTGATGAAGAATTTATCACAAAGTGGGATAAAATCCACGAAACAAGAGATATTGTCAAGAAGGCAATCGAGGTTGCTGTTAAGGCAAAGGAAATCCGTTCTTCACTCGAAGCAAAGATTACACTCAAATGCACAGGCGAGATGTACGACTTCCTTAAGTCCGTAGAAAATGAGCTTACAGCTGCATATATCGTTTCTGAAATTGAAATCGTAAACGATGAGAGTGCAACAGAGCTTAAGGTTGAAGTATCTCACGCAGCAGGTGAGAAGTGCGAGCGTTGCTGGTGCTTCAGCAGCACAGTTGGCAAGAATCCTAAGCACATCACACTTTGCGAGCGTTGTGCAAAAGTTCTTGAATAATCGCATATAATATAGTATAATAAATTCGCTCCAACCCATAAATTTGGAGCGAATTTTTATTATATGTTTAAAGCTTTTAACAGAACGCATTTATATTTGGGAGGAGTTATTTTGGCAGCAATTATTACGGCGGTAATTTCCGCAGTTCTTGTTATCATTGACCAGGTTATAAAATATTTCGTCTTAGGAAACCTACACAGCGGAGATAATGTTCCATTCATAGGCAATCTTCTTACACTCACATATGTTGAAAACCGAGGTGCTGTTTTTGGCATTATGCAGAATATGAGTTGGCTTTTTGCAATTATCACAATTCTTATGATTGCACTTTTCTTTTATGTAATCATTAAGAAGAAAATCACCAATAAGCTATTTCTTACAAGCGTAACGCTTATCATCGGCGGCGGAATAGGAAATCTCATCGACCGACTTTTCAGAGGTTTTGTTGTAGATTATTTGCAGCTTTCATTCTTTCCGCCGGTATGCAATTTTGCCGATTATTGTATAACGATAGGTGCGGTACTTATGGTTGTTTTTGTACTGTTTTTCAGCGATAAAAAAGAAGATAAGCCAAAGAGGATAGATTCTGATGAGTGAGATAATTTTAACTGCTGAAATTTCTGATGAGGGAACAAGACTTGATAAGTTTATATCTGATAATTCCGAGCTTTCCCGTTCACTTGCACAGAATATCATTGAAACAGGTAGCGTAACTGTTAATGGCAAAACTGTTGCGAAAAGCTGTAAGCTTAAAAATGGCGATAGAATTTGTTTCAGCGAGCCTGAACCCGAACCTCTTGAGATTGAGCCACAGGATATTCCGCTCGATATTCGCTATGAAGATGATGATTTGCTTGTTGTTAATAAGCCAAAGGGAATGGTTGTTCACCCAGCACCGGGTAACAATGATTCAACACTTGTAAATGCCTTGCTTGCATATTGCGGTGACTCACTTTCTGGAATAAATGGTGTTCTCAGACCAGGTATTGTACATCGAATAGATAAAGATACAAGTGGTTTGCTGATAGTTGCAAAAAATGATTTTGCACATAGAGGACTTGCTGAACAGATTAAGGAACACAGTTTCACAAGAAAATATCAGGCAGTCGTTTATGGCAATCTGAAAGAGGATAATTTCACAGTAGATTTACCAATAGGCAGACACCCAAAAGATAGAAAAAAGATGGCTGTCACCTATAAAAATAGTAAAAATGCGATTACTCATGTAAAGGTTCTTGCGAGATATAACGGCTTTACTCATGTTGAGCTTACTTTAGAAACAGGCAGAACGCATCAAATCAGAGTTCATATGGCACAGCTTGGACACCCTGTCGCTGGAGATATTGTATATGGACCTGCAAAAAATCCGATAAAGTCTTTGAATGGTCAATGCTTACATGCATATTATATCAGTTTTGAGCACCCAAGAGATAAACGTATAATAACAGTAGAAACCGAATTGCCGGAATATTTCAAAAAGTTTTTGGCTACTTTAATTAGCTAACGGATTTCTAAAAAAGATTTAGGGGCGAACTTTGTTCGCCCGTTTTTTGTGCATAACTAAATAGTATAAGATTCCAAATCATTTTTAGCGGCGAGCCGCCAACCCCAGACGCGGAATCGGTTTTGCAAACAAAACCTCGATATTTATAAGAAAAATTTGTTGCCCCGGTCGAAAAGATTACCAATGAACTACCGATTAGCTAATAAATTCCCAAAATCTTTATAAGATACTTAAAAGTTTCGCTCAAGGCGGCGAGCCGCCGCAGCCAAGACGTGGAATTGGTTCTGCAAGCAAAACCTCGGTATTTATAAGAAAAATTTGTTGCCGCGGTCGAAAAGATTACCAATGAACTACCGATTAGCTAATAAATTCCCAAAATCCTTATAAGATACTTAAAAGTTTCGCTCAAGGCGGCGAGCCGCCGCAGCCAAGACGCGGAATCGGTTTTGCAAGCAAAACCTCGGTAAAAGATACAAGACTTGATTTTCAGGTTTTGTATCTTTTTTGAGTTTATGTCAGAAAATATCAAATTTCGACAAAAGTTTTTCTCAATCTATTATAAAAATTGCAATTTTTTAAGAAAAATATGTTATTATTTTGTAGTAATTTCAAGAATTTTGTAATTTTCTTGTTACAAATTTGCCTAAATTACTTGAAATAGTGAGAAACTTGTTATATAATTGTAATGGATAAAATTTAATAAGGAGAGTTTCTATATGCACGCAAAAAGGTTAGCACCAGAAATTAAACCGATGAAACCACGTTTTGCAATAAGAACTAAAATTATTGCTTCTTTTTGTGCGTTTATGCTTGCAGCCTCTGTTACAGTTACGGCTATACCGTCAACTACTGCTAATGCAGATACATATGTTATGGCAACCTCAACGGTATATCTGAATGTAAGAGAGTCGGCAACAACCTCTTCTGCTGTCATTACTACGATAGACCCGGATACAAAGGTCACCGTTATTGGTGATAGAAATAAAGACTGGGTTCATGTTAAATTGAATGATGGAAGAACAGGTTATTGTTTTGCAGAGTATCTCAAAATTGATGATGTGTCAATTAAGTTGTCAAGGTCATCGAGAGATCTTGCTATAGGAAGCACAAAGAATATGCCTGTTACATCAAGCTGCAGCAGTAACAATATTAAATGGACAAGTTCTAACACTAAGGTTATGAAGGTTGACCAAAATGGTAACATGACAGGAGTTTCAGCAGGAACAGCAATAGTTACGGCTACCAACCAAATCACAGGAGGAAGCTCAACCGCTAAAATAACAGTTAAACATCCGGACTTTGATAAGATTTATGTTGACCCTCCTAAAAAAATTTCAATTGGTAGTTCGGTAAATGTCAATGCAAAGGCATCTAAAGAAGGAGGAAAACTTTACTACTTTACCTCTGATTCAACAATAGCAAAGATTACATCAAATGGAGTTATTAAAGGTATTAAAGCTGGTAGAGTAAGAGTAAGAGTAACTGAAAGCACAGGAACGATTTCAAAATTCTTCTATATAGATGTTGTAGAACCTGTTGCAACAAGCGTTTCACTTTCGCCTTCTACTGCAAAGGTTGCGGTTGATGCAAAGAAAACGCTTACTGCTAAGGTTTCACCGGTTGCCGCAGACATTACATATAAATCATCGAATACTTCAACAGTAAAAGTTGATAAATCAGGTGAATATAAAGGTGTGCATGAGGGTACTGCAACAATATCGGCATCAAATTCACAGGGTAAGGTTCTTGCAACAGCTAAAGTTACAGTTAAATATCCCGATTACAGTTCAATCACACTTACAAATGCACCATCATCTGTTACAGTTGGTAAAAGCTTTAATGTAGGAGCTAAAACTTCAACAGGAAGCGGTAAGATTTATCATCGGTCTAGTGATACATCAGTTGCAACGATTTCAGCTGATGGTACGGTTAAGGCACTTAAGGCTGGTACAGCAAGAATTTATTCATATGATGATACAGGTTCTGTTTATAAAAACTTTAACCTTAATGTAGTGCCAAATTCAAGTGTTACGCTTTCTAAGACATCTGCTACTATAACAAGAGGCGAAAATGTTAAGCTTACTGCAACAGTAAAACCTTCAGGTTCAGTTACTTGGAGTTCAAGCAATACTTCAGTTGCAACTGTAAGAAACGGTGTTGTAAGTGGTCTTAGAAAGGGTACAGCAACAATTACGGCCAAGACTTCTGCCGGAGCGACAGCGAGCTGCAAGATTACTGTTAATGATGTTTACTCGAACGGAAAGATTTCTCTTAATCAAACTTCTGCAACAGTAAACAGAACAAGAACGCTTTATCTTGAAGGCTATTCTTCATCAGGAATTACTTGGACAAGCAGCGACCCTTCTATAGCTACTGTTTCTGATGGCTTTGTTACAACAAAAGAAGTTGGTCAGGTTGCTATTACAGCTAAGGATTCAAATGGAAACAAGGCTGTTTGTGTAGTAAATGTTCTTGCGGCTACTCCGTTGAAGTTTACTTATACAAATCCAAATTCCGCAACTCTTAATTCAACAGTTACTTTCATTGCTATTACAGATAAAAAACGCACAGCTGTTAAGTTTAATGTTACAGTCGGAGATAAGACTTATGTTGTTAATGCAACTTCTAAAACTTCAGACGGTAACGATTATATCTGGAAGGGTACTCTTAAGATGACAAAGTCAGGTACATTTAATTACACTGCTTACGCATATCTTAATAATAAATGGAGTACTTGCAGCGATGCGAAGGGAACAGTATTTGTTTCTAATGTTACAAGCAAAAGCACAACGGCTATTCAGTCACTCAGAGCAAGTAATGATTTGATTTCATTTATTGCTGAGAAAGAAGGCTTCCTCTCGCACTATGAGCGTGACCAAATGGCTTATGACCCGGTTCCTACAGTTGGTTATGGCGTTGTTGTTTATCCGGGCGATATTTTCTATAATTCGCTTACAAAGAACGAGGCTTATGCATGGTTGGTTAAAGAAGTTAATGAGGGTGCATATACAAGTGCAATCAACAGATTTTCTAAGAATAATAACATCAAGATAAATCAATATCAATTTGATGCTCTTGTAAGTTTCTCATATAACCTCGGAACAGGCTGGACATATGGTGGCTGGGATATTTACGACTTTCTTACATCTTATAGTGATTTAAATAAGGTTAATCAGACAAAGCTTGTAAATACATTTGCTGTTTATCATCATGCAGGAGGTCAGCTTTATTGGGGACTTTATTACAGAAGAATAGACGAAGCTGAAATGTTCCTTAAGGGAGATTATATTTCAGATGGCTATAATAATAAATATGGTTTCAATATAAGCACCTGTTGTGTTTAAAATTTAAGATTTTTTAAAGGGAAAATCACGATTGCTGATTTTCCCTTTTCTTATGCAATGGTTAGTTTTTATAGTAAGTTTAGTAATTGACAACACCACTAAACTTTTATCAATTTATTAATTATAAGCTTAACTACTCGAACTGACGCTAAATATATTTGTTTATAATTTTCTTTGTCAAAAATAAAAATAGCAAATTCTCATTATAAGAATTTGCTATTAATAGTTAAGCCTTTTGTGGAGATATATTTTCAGGTTTGCTTATCATAAATTCGGAGTATTCAAGGAGTGCGTGTTTAGCTGATTCTGTCATTTTTTTATAATTCTTTATAAGCATATTAAGTATTTCATCTGTTATTTCGGTGGTTTTTTGAGAAATTTGGATTTGCATTGATTCTGGCTTAGATTTGACATCATAACCCATAAGCCATGCTTCAGATACATCTAATGCTCTTGCGAGAACATACAGCTTATTTTGACCTGGTTCAACCTTTCCCGAAACATATTGACTGAGGTCAGATTTACTTAACTTTACGCCATATTCATCGCAAAATGGCTTGGCACGATTTATAATATCAATTTGTTTTAATCCGTTTTTTTTCATAAATTCGTTAAGTCTTAACGCTGTATTTGATGTTTTCATTAAATCTGCACTCCTGTATTTCTTGTGTTGTCTTATTATATCAAAGTAGAAATAACAGTTCAAGCATATTTATCAAAAAATTTAAAATTTTGAACGATTTTGTCATTATATGATATTTATAAAAGCAGTATAAGCATAAGTTTCTTTTTACTACCTAAATTATTGGTTAATAAAAAGGTGGGGCAATAAGCTCCACCTTTTTTGCTATTAGTGTTATTTTAAGAAAGAATTATATCACTGAGTGGCTTTCTATCCTTATCGTGTCTATCAGGACTTTTGGGTTCGCAATCTGCATAGCCGATTGCAAGAATATTGATAGGCTCAACTCCATCAGTAATATTAAATTCTTCTTTGATTACCTGTGGCTTAAATCTGCCTATCCAGAGAGTGCCGAGTCCGAGTTCTGTTGCCATAAGCATCATGTGGTCTGTAACTATTGTTGCGTCTATATCGCCAAATTCCTTGCCGTCATATTTACGCTTCCACGATGTTGATGTATCATTACAGACAATTAAAACGCAAGGCGCTTTATAGAAATTTGTTGCCTTAGAAACCTTTTCCAAGCCTTCTGTATCAGTTACAACTATAATTTTAATTGGCTGATAATTTACAGCTGAAGGTGCAATTCTTCCTGCTTCAAGAATAGTATCAAGTTTTTCCTTTTCAACCGGCTTTTCGCTATATGAGCGAACAGAATATCTTTTTTTTGCTAATTCGAGAAAACTCATAATAATAAACCTCCAGTGGATTTTGTTTGTTTAGATTATAGCATAAATTTGAAAAATAATAAACATCACTTTTGTGCTTACATATAGGAGAAATATAAACCATATTTTTTAGCGTATTTTTCAGTGTTAGAGCCTTTTTTAGCTACAAGTGTAACCTGAGTATTTGTAAAAATAGTGTCTTTATTATTATCAAGAGGAACGTCTGTATTTTCTATAAGATGTACAACCGCTTCTTTGTCCTTATATAGAGATACTGTCTCATCAAAAGTTATATTATTATTTTCGATTGTGCAAGTATCAAGTAGAGTACAGTCTGCAAAAGCATACAAACGAATTCTATTTACACTTTTTGGAATGGTAATTTTTCTAATAGATGAACAATCATAAAAAGCGGTTAACCCTATTTCGGTTATACCATCTGGCAATGTTATTTCAGTTAAAGCTTTACAGCCGGAAAAAAGTGACCATTCAATTTTTGTAACACCTGAAGGAATATTTATTTTTTTTAGAGATGCACAATCCAAAAAGGCTTTTGCTTTCATTGTTTTAAGACCTTTTGGAAGTGTTATTTCTGTTACAATTCCATTTCTTTGGAAAGCACAAAAACTTATTTCAGTAACACTTTCGGGAACAGTATATGTTTTATCTGATTTATGAGAAGGATAGAAAAGTAATTTTGTAACATCTTTATTATATAATACACCATCAATAGATGTGAAATATTTGTTTTCCTTATCAACATAGATATTTTTCATATAAACACAATTGTAGAAAGGATTATATGATTGTGTATTATCTAGATTATCAAGAGAGATTGACTGAATATTTTTTGAGATAGTTACACTCTTGATTTGTGAGCAATTCTCAAATGCCATCGGGTCTATTCCTGTGACAATTTTACCTGAGTGTTTTTCAGGTATTACTATATCTTCAAGCTTACCGTTATATCCTACTATGTGTAATGTACCATTAGAGTATTCTTTATATACATAATTTTTTTCATCAGCTTTTATCTCTTGTGAACGGAGCTCTTCGGAAGTTGGTTCGTGTGAACTTTCAGTATTTGATGTTATTGTGATTGGAGTTTCTGTCATACCGTCTATAGAAATACTACTATTTTTGGCGGCATTTGAAATATAATATAAAGTTACGCCCGCTACAACGACAAAAGCCACACCTGCAACAGTAGCGATACCGGCTTTTGATTTAAGAAATTTACTAAGTTGTGAAGGTTCTTTATTTTGTTTTACACCTTGCTTTTTAACTTTCTTTTTAGGGGTATTACTTACACTGAAATTCGATTCTAATGTTCTCTGATATGGTTGAGGTTTTTGAGGAGCGTTGTTTGATGGCTGTTCTGAAACCGCTTGAACATTCTGCGTTTGTTTTGCAGTTGGTTCCTGTTGAGCTGGCTGTTGAGCCTGTTCGTAAGGATTGGAATATTCCTGTTGAGTTGGCTGTTGAGCCTGTTCGTAAGGATTCGCATATTCCTGCTGAGTTGGTTGTTGAGCCTGTTCGTAAGGATTTGCATATTCCTGCTGAGTTGGCTGTTGAGGCTGTTCATAAGGATTCGCATATTCCTGTTGAGTTGGTTGTTGAGGCTGTTCATAAGGATTGGGATATTCCTGTTGAGCTGGTTGTTGAGGCTGTTCGTAAGGATTGGAATATTCCTGTTGAGTTGGCTGTTGAGGCTGTTCGTAAGGATTGGGATATTCCTGTTGAGCTGGTTGTTGAGCCTGTTCATAAGGATTCGCATATTCCTGTTGAGTTGGCTGTTGAGCCTGTTCGTAAGGATTGGAATATTCCTGTTGAGTTGGCTGTTGAGGCTGTTCATAAGGATTGGAATATTCCTGTTGAGTTGGCTGTTGAGGCTGTTCGTAAGGATTTGCATATTCCTGTTGAGTTGGCTGTTGAGCCTGTTTATAAGGATTCGCATATTCCTGTTGAATTGGTTCGGGAGTTTGTTTATCAGCTTCAGTATTTTGTGATTGCTGTTCAGGCTCGGCAGGGGACGGAATGTTTAAAATTGATTGTATATTGTTTGTTTCTTCAATTACAGCCTTTGAACTCGTTGGTGGTGTAATTATATTGCTCATAGGCGGTGCAGGGTGGAATAAAAATTGAGATTTTGCTAATTCCATAAGTGTAAATGGAACTGCACCGAGAGATACTGAACGCATAAGTCTGCCTTCTGATTCGGCTCTTGCAATTTCTTTTTTTATTTGCTCTCTTGCGGAGGAAAGTATGCACATTACTGTAGTTTCCGGTAAATCTATTGTTGAAGAAATAGCAGATACAGACATTTCCTGATAGTAGTGCATTATAGTAAGAAGTCGCTGGTCATCAGGAAGATTTTCAAGTATATCTTTTACAACATTTCTTGTATCTTTATCATCAATAGTTTCCTGTGGAAGTTTGTCGAAGTTATCTTCATCGTTCCACTCAAAGTTTTCAACGATATTACTAAAAGCTGTTGAATTTTTTTCTGTTATAAATATGTAAGCAGAATATGCGGCAATTCTATTGAGCCATATATCGAAGATTTCAGGTTTATCGAGAGTATCTAAATTTTCGAATGCGTGGGTATAGCTTTCTTTCATTATATTTAGTGCATCTTGGTCGTTTTTAGTTATGTTAAGTACAGCAAAAAATAATGAGTCTTTTGTTAGATTATATAGTGTTTCATAAGCTGTTTCATCACCGGTTAAGGCACTATGAACATATTTTGAGAAATAGTTATCCATAATTAAACCTCCGAGCCGTAGGTGTTTTATTATACGGCGAAATAATTAAAAAGTTTAAAGAGTTTTCAATTTAACTTATTAACTTTTATACATATCTATATTTTAACTAAAAATTAGAAAAATTTCAATCTGTTTAGAGAAATTATAGCAAATAAATATTATATTTTTTATCTGAGTAAGCTTTTTCATTGAAAGTTTAGTTTGTAAATGTTAAAATTAGATTGTTTGATTTATGTTAGACGTTTTGAGGGATTACCCACAAATTAGATTATCAGAAATGGAGAAATAATATGTCGCTTAAAAACAGAGAATATCCTCGTGCAGAAATTTCAAGAAAGGCGGAAACTTCACTTATTGGCGGAAGCACATGGGTTTATGATACAGAAGTTAAAAAGATTTTCGGAGAAATCGAGGACGGAAATCTTATAGATGTTGTAAACAATCGTGGAAGATATATGGGTACAGGATATTATAACTCCCACTCGAAAATTCGTATAAGGGTTATTTCACAAAATGCAAATGACCGTTTTGATTATTCATTCTATGAACGCAGAGTAAGATATGCTTGGGAATATCGCAAGACTGTTATGCGTGATGACCTGAATTGCTGTCGTATTATATTCGGTGAGGCTGACGGTTTCCCTGGACTTACTGTGGATAAGTTTGATGATATACTTGTAACTCAGACGCTTTCTCTTGGAACAGAGCGTGTTAAGCCTTTGATTTTTAAGGCACTTGTTAAAATTCTTACTGAAGACGGCTTTAATATTCGTGGAATATTTGAAAGAAATGATGTTGGTATTCGCCGTCTTGAAGGAATGGAGGAAAACAAGGGATTTTTTAAGATTGACGGACTTGATATTCCTGATTCAACTGAGGTAACTATTGTAGAAAATGGAATTAAATATTATGTGGATTTTGAAAATGGTCAGAAAACAGGATTTTTCCTAGACCAAAAATTTAACCGCAGGGCCGCTGCAAAATTGGCAAAAGGCAGACGAGTTCTTGACTGCTTTACACATACAGGTTCTTTTGCACTTAATTGTGCTTATGGCGGAGCAGAGCATGTTTGTGCTGTTGATATTTCTGAGGACGCAGTTGGTTTTGCAAAAAGAAATGCCGAACTTAATGGTCTTGAGGATAAGATGAGCTTTAAAGCAGTTAATGTTTTTGATTTGTTGCCGAATCTTCCAACTGCAGATGAAAAATATGATTATGTTATTCTTGACCCACCTGCTTTTACGAAATCTCGTGCAACTGTTGATAGTGCAATTCGTGGATATAAAGAAATAAATCTTCGTGCTATGAAGTTACTGCCAAGAGGCGGTTATCTTGCTACTTGTTCTTGTTCGCACTTTATGACAGATGAACTTTTCCGCACAATGCTTAAATCTGCCGCATTTGACGCTCATGTTGAGCTTCGTCAGATAGAAGCTCGTCAGCAAGCTCCTGACCACCCGATACTTTGGAATATGCAGGAAACAAATTATCTCAAGTTCTATCTCTTCCAAGTTGTTTGATGATTTTAAATAGAAAATTCGCACAGGCTTTTAACGGCTTGTGCGAATTTTTTTATTTTAAATCTTCTGTTTTGAATAAATCATAGCCTTCATAATGATAGCTTGCGTCAATGCCTTTCATATAGATATTACGATCATTGATTTTATCTATAAGAGCACTTTTTAATAGAAATTTGATTTCAATATCTTTTACTGGACTTCGTTCCATAGCAAGTAAATAATCCTCTTTATTAACTTTGCTCCAATCAATAACCTGACCTAATTCTTTCTTTAAAATAGCGTCAAGCCATATTCTTGTACTTCGTCCGTTTCCCTCTCGAAATGGGTGAGCAACATTCATTTCAACATATTTTTCAATGATTTCATCAAAGGTAGATTGTGGCATTTTTGAAATGCTTTCAAGTGCCTCAGAAAGATACATTATAGAGGCAAATCTGAAACCGCCCTTAGCAATATTTACTTCACGAATTTTGCCTGCAAAATCGTAAATATCTTCAAATAGATATTTATGAATCTGCGATAGACCTTTAAATGTGCCAACCTCAAAAGTATCTAATAAGCCGGTTTCAAAAAGTTCAAGAGCTTTTGTTTTACTGATTTTTTCTTCTGTGTGGGCAAGTTCTAAGGAATCTGTAATGCCTAATTTATTTTTAAAAGTCATATAAAAAGCTCCTTTTAATGATGTTTATGCTATGAAAATTTTCAGTATTTAATAAAGTATAATATAAAATTTTGATGTTTTCAATATGGTTTATTACATAAGGTGGCACTTGGCTTTTGCAAGAATATTATGTTAATGTGCTGGATGATTATGTTTATTTTTCCGAAAATCGGACAAGAATAATATTGCCGGCACAAAATAAAATTTCGGAGAGTGAAAGCTGTGAATATTAAACGAGGAGATATATATTATGCGGATTTAAGTCCCGTTGTAGGCTCTGAACAAGGCGGCGTAAGACCTGTTTTAATCATTCAGAATGACATCGGCAATAGATATAGTCCAACTGTAATTGCTGCGGCTATCACAAGCCGAAGCACTAAGGCGAACTTGCCAACGCATATTCGTCTTATGGCCAATGAGAGCGGTCTTGCTAAGGATTCTGTTGTGCTTTTGGAACAGATTCGCACAATAGATAAACGCAGACTAAAAGAGCGTATGGGTTCTCTCGACCTTGGCGAAATGGGAAAGGTTGATGAAGCACTTTCTATTAGTTTTGGTTTGGGTGTTGAGCATAATACGATTACATAAATAATATGTAATCGTAGAATTTTGAGTTAAAATATTTAGGAATACTTTTAAGGGGAATTTTTATGGATAGTAAAAATATTAATAAGGTCGATTTAAACAAGGCAAAACATTATCCTAATGATAAGGAAACCGAAGTTCGTGAAGAAGCTTTAAAACAGTTTAATCCTGTTTCAAGCACAACCGATTGTACGGGGCTTATTCCTTTTGCAGCTCAGGGTGAGGGAGAACTTGAATCATATCGTGAGATAATTCAATATACGCCGCCTTATGAAAAATAATTATAGGTATTGCTATGATAAATATAAAAATCTTGGGGAAAAATAAAGAACTTTTTAACTGTGTTTGCAAGTCTATTGAGCGTTATGGCGATATGATTTGCAAACAAAGGAGTATTTCGATATCTACTGCCTCGGAAGCTTTTAACGAGCTTTCGGGCAGTTCTATTGCTGTTTTTTGCAGTGGCTTTAAAGGAAAAATATATGGAGAGAATTTTCTTGCGATATTTTCTTCGGAAAATCGCAATGCTATAGATATGCTTAACGGCAGCAGTAATATTGCAATTTCGTGCGGAATGTCGCTAAAGGATACATTGAGTACGGCAAGCATTGCTGATGAAATGAATATGGTGAGTTTGCAAAGAGCAATACGCACGATTGACGGAGAACTTATTGAGCCAAGAGATTTTTATATTAAGGGTAATTGTGAACTTTACTCCTCTTTAGCTTCAAGTGCAATTCTTCTCTTGCTTGGGGTTACACCCGAAAACGGTTTTGAGTTTTAAGATAAAAAATTCCAAAATAGATAAAATTTACATTTAATATTAAGCTTATAACGACATAATATAATAGTGCAAACGCAAAACAACAAAATCAAAAATCAAAACATCAAAAAAATTTAAAAACAAAGGAGAAATAATTATGTCAAGCAACAACAATCAACTCAATGTACCACAGGCAAAGGAAGCTATGGAACGTTTTAAGATGGAATGTGCAAGCGAAGTAGGCGTAAATCTCAAGCAGGGTTATAACGGCGACATCTCTGCAAGAGAAGCAGGTTCAGTAGGCGGTCAGATGGTTAAGAAGATGATTGAAGCTTACGAGAACGGTATGAAATAAGCAGTGCATTAAAGCACCTTATGATTTAAACTTCTAAACAAATTTGAAATAAACTAAAAAGCGTGGCGAAGAATACTTCGTCACGCTTTTGTTTATATAAAACATAAGTTATATAAAATGAAAAGTTTCTTTCAAACCTTTTCAAAGTTATTATGAATTAACAGCTATTATTGAACTCACTTATAAAGATATTGCTGAGCTTATTGGAACATATCCTTATCAGGCTTATTTTTTACTTTTTTATAGCTGGTTAGCTTATCGTTACTATCACAGACCGCAAGAAATACATCAGAAATTCGGTTTATATTTTGCTCTTTAAGCTTTTTGTTTAGCCAAGTAATATCTTTACCGGAAAATTTCAGATTGCCTGTCAGGACTTTGCCGTCAATTATAAGAGTTATAAGAGGTTCGTCTTTATCAGGGAAAAGGGCTATATCTTTAGGGATTAACGGGCGTGACTCGGATTTTGGAAGGACAGAAAGTTTTCCGTTTTCTTCGAGAAAAGCCGCTTCTAATTCGCTTATATTAAAATATCCGTTAATTCTTAGCTGTGAAAGAAATTCGTTCATATCTATACGGGCTTTTTTGAAATTTTTATAGAAAAGCTTATTGTTTTTATATAATACAAGGGTTTTACCATTTAAAAATCTTCTGAGCTTTATATTCTTGTTGGCAAGAATCGAAATTAAAACAGTTACTACTCCATAGATTATCATTGCAAGAAGTGGCTTGAGAAAATCGTCCTCAAGAGAGGTTGCCATTTCTGCGGCAATAGAGCCAATAGTTATTCCGTTAATATAATCAAACATATTAAGCTCTGACATCTGACGGTTTCCAATGAGTTTTGTAAGCAAAAAAAGCACTATAATAGAACCTATTGAGGTTAGTGCAACATTAAGTAAATCCACAAATATTCCTCTTTTCTTATAATAATACTGGAATTATTTTAACCATATTATCCCGAAAAATTCATTTTTATTCAGACGACCAAAGCTGAGTGCAGTTTAGATACCATTAAATGCATTTTACCTGAATTTGGTTTACGCAACGATTTTTATGTGATATAGTTTATTTGTAAGGAGGTTATGAGATGAAGCTTATTATAGAGCAGGATGGAAATTTTAAAGAAACAGAAATAATTATTCGCTGTTCTGAAATAAATTCCGAACTGCAAAAGATTATAGATGCGATTAAAATATGCTCCTTTACCATAACCGCCTATAAGGACGGATATTTGCAAAAAATCAACCATGAAGATGTCTGCTACATAGAAAGTGTAGATGAGAAAACATTTATATATTGTGAAAACGATGTTTATGAAAGTAAGATGAAACTTTTTGAATTTGAAGAGGCTCTTATAAATTCAAGCTTTGTGCGTATAAGTAAATCGTGTATTTTAAATATAGATTTTATTGAGAAAGTAAAGCCAATGCTGAATGGAAAGTATGAGGTACTTCTCTTAAACGGAGAAAAGCTGATAATTAACAGACACTATGTACCTATTTTCAAGAAAAAATTTGGTCTTTAAGGAGGTTGTCTAATGGCAAGATTAAAATATTATATGAATATATTTTTTTCATCATATACAATAGCTTCGCTTATAGTTGCTTTTATAAACACTTTAAATTATTCCACAAGCTTTGGTGTGGAATGGATATTCCAAATGGCTTTGCTTTGCTTTATAATTACGATTCTTATGTTTATAACGGATATAGTTTCTGAAAAGTTTTTTGGAAATATTCCTGTTTTTGTTTTTATTTTAATTGGTTTAATTGAGGTTTCAGCCTGTGTATTACTTATGGGTGGTTTATGGTTTGAATGGTTTACGCTGAATGTTAATTGGATATCAGAGGTTATTGTAATAGATACGGTGGTATATTTTTCGGTATTTGTAATTATGTTTTTTCAAGAGAAAAAATCTGCAGAAAGCATAAACAAAATTATTAAAAATGGGAGGAATAAAAATGGAAAAGATAATTGAAGTTAAAAATCTGAAAAAATCATATGGCGATGTTCAGGCTGTTAAATCACTCAGCTTTTATGTAGAAAGCGGAAAACTATTTGCGTTCTTAGGTCCTAACGGTGCAGGTAAATCTACTACTATTGATATGATTACCACATTTTTAAAGCCGGACAGCGGAGAGGTTACTGTTTGTGGCAGAAAATTAGGATACGAGGACGATAAAATTCGCAGCCAGATAGGTGCAGTGTTTCAAGACGGGGTACTTGACCCTTTGCTTACCATAAAAGAAAATATTATGATTCGTGGCGGATTTTACGGACTCAGCGGAGATAAACTCCGTGAAAATGTTGAGAAGGCTATGGCTGTTTCAGGTGTTACTGAAATTCAGAACAGAAGATATGGTAAGCTTTCAGGCGGTCAACGCAGAAGGGCAGACATTGCAAGAGCCTTAGTCAATACGCCTAAGGTACTTTTCCTCGATGAGCCGACAACAGGTCTTGACCCTCAAACAAGAAAATCTGTATGGGAAACTATTCGTAAACTTCAGCAGGAAACAAAGATGACGGTTTTCCTTACAACGCATTATATGGAGGAAGCGGCTGAGGCAGATTATGTTGTTGTTATTGACGGAGGAGAAATCTCTGCGAAAGGCACTCCGGCAGAGCTTAAAGAAAAGTATGCCGGAGATATTATGATAATTTCGCCAAAGAGAAATAGCACTGGTGTTAAAGAATATCTGCAAAAGAATAAAATTGATTTTGCCGAGGTTGGCGCAGATATAAAAATCAATATTAAAAGCACTATGGACGCTTTGCCGATTCTTGACGCTTGCAGAGATTACATAGAAGGTTTTGAAGTGTTAAATGGAACTATGGACGATGCCTTTATTGCAATAACAGGAAAGGAGATAAGAGAATGATTTTATTTGCTAAAAGAAATTTAAAACTTTTTTTCAGAGATAAGAGTTCGGTGTTCTTTTCTTTGCTTGCAGTTTTAATTGTTATAGGTTTATATGCGTTTTTTCTTGGTGACCAACTTGTAAGCAGCTTTGACGATGTTGATGGTGTAAAGGTTGAAGGTGCAAAATTCCTTATGGATAGCTGGCTTATTGCAGGAATTCTTGCAGTAACCTCAATTTCTACAACCTTAGGTGCATTCGGCGTTATTGTTGATGACAAGGTTAAGAAAATAGATAAGGATTTTCGTTGCGCACCGATTTCAAGAAGTTCTATTGCGGGAGGATATATCATAAGTGCATTTGTTATTGGTATAATTATGAGTGTTATTGCCTTTGCAGTCGGGGAGCTTTACATAGTTGTAAGCGGTGGAGAGATTTTACCTTTCGATTCGATTCTAAAGGTCCTTGGAATGATTCTTCTTACTGTTCTTGCCGGCTCTTCAATGATGTTCTTTGTGGTATCGTTCTTTAGCAGTACAAATGCGTTTGCAACTGCAAGTACAGTTATCGGAACACTGATTGGTTTTATTACCGGAATATATCTTCCTGTTGGTTCTATGCCTGATAGTGTTGCTATGGTTGTTAAGATTTTCCCTATATCTCACGCAGCGTCTATTTTCAGAAAGATATTTATGGAAGTTCCATTTGAAAAATCTTTTGACGGTGTGCCTGCTATGATTTCAGATGTTGCAATACCGTCAATAAGAGAAGAACTTGGCGTTGATTTTACAATAGGCTCTTGGGAGGTTTCCACTCTCGACAGCATACTGATTTTAATTGCAACATCAATTCTTTTCTATATCCTTGGAATAGCTGTTATTTCGAGAAAAAAGAGATAAGATAGCGTATTAGCTAATAAACTTCCCTAAGACACTTAAAAGTTTTGCTCAAGCTTTTTCAAAAGCTTGCAGTTTCCAAAGGCAGAGCCTTTGGTCGCTCTCCGCAGAGAGCGAAACACCTTTGGGCGAAGCCCCTTAGAGAGAAAGAGATGTTAAGGGCTTTGCCCTTAAAACCCACGAGGGACTCCGTCCCTCGACCCTGCAAGCCTTTAAAAAGGCTTGAGCGAAACTTTTATCTGTCTTAGGGTAAGTTTGTTAATTAATCGGTAGTTCATTGATAATTTCGTTATCCGCAGCAACAAGTTTCCCTTAATCAATTACGAGCGAGACTTGTCGAGCGATTCCGCGTCTTGACGGCGGAGGCACTCCGCCTTGAGCGAAACTTTTAAATGTTTTAGGAAATTTGTTAACTAAAATATAAAAGCACTTCTTAATTCTCATTGAGATTTAAGAAGTGCTTGTTTTTAAGATTAAGATTTATTGTTTAAAATATCCATAAGCATACAGCAAGAGCAATCATAAGGATTGTCATAATAGTTGTATTAAACTTTGCGTTTTTGCGGTCAAGAATATTGAATTTAATTATATAGCACACTTCAAGTATAGCTATAACACCTGAAAACATTATCTTTCTTGCAAGCATACTCTGTTCTTTCATTGTAAACATAAGAATAATTGCTGCAATACTGATAACAACTGAAATGCCAAGCATTACAAACATAAGAGCTTTTGCTGTTGATTTCTTATTCTTCAAGATCCTTCAGCTCCTCTTGTTCGTTTTTGTTAATCTTAATCTGACCGTCTTTTATAAGTTTGATTTCATCAACTTTATATGATTTAGGCGGTGAATCTGGATTTTTTTGCAACTGAACATTGAGAACCCCTTTGATAAGATTTTGGTCAACAACAGTACCTTTGCCGTCCGGTGTGGAAACATATGCACCGATTTTTGGTGTTTTCTTGAGAAGGTCAGAATATGCCTCTTGTTCATATTTCAGGCAGCACATAAGTCTGCCGCAAGTACCCGATATTTTTACAGGATTGAGCGACATTCCCTGTTCCTTTGCCATTTTAATAGAAACAGGTTGAAAGTCGGAAAGAAAACCTTTACAGCAAAATTCTCTGCCGCATATGCCAAGTCCGCCGAGCATTTTGGATTCATCTCTTACACCGATTTGTCGAAGTTCTATTCTTGTGCGGAAAATTCCCGCAAGGTCTTTTACAAGCTCTCTGAAATCAACTCTGCCATCAGCTGTAAAGTAGAAAAGAATTTTATTGTTATCAAAGGTGTATTCAACTGTGACGAGCTTCATTTTAAGATTATGTTCAATGATTTTTTTTAAGCATATACTGTATGCTTTTTCTTCTTTTTTACGGTTTTCCTCAAGGCGAGCTATATCTTCGGCTGTTGCAGGACGAATTATTTTTTTGAGTGGACGGTTTAAGCCGTCGTCACTTATTTCTCTGTTTCCAAAGGTAACAGTTCCACATTCTATTCCACGGGATGTTTCTACAACAACATAGTCGCCTGCATTTAATATTGATTCGTCAGGGTCAAAGTAATAAACTTTCCCCGCTCCTTTGAATTTTACTCCTATAATTATTGCCATATTTCCTCCATAGCTTTATAATCTCATTTCAGAGCAGAACCACGCTCCGAAAAGATTCATATTTATATTTCGTTCGATTCGATATCTTGCCTCGGAAACTTTATCCATAAGCTCAAAAAGTCTTTTGCGTGTCAGCCTTTCTGCGAGAGGTTTTGCAGCGACGCTGTTCGAACTTGCACCTGCAGTTATTTTGATAGCTTCTGCAAGAATTTCATATAGCTTGGATAAAACTCTGTCTGCAAAAGCTCTGTCTGATGAAAGTTTAGCTGAACATTTAAGAAGTTCAAATTTCTTTGGTAAAAGAATAGATTGTGCAATCTGTTCAGCAATAAGTTGTTCCTCTGTACCGCTACCGTTTGTTAAAAGCTCAATGGATTTTCCGATATTGCCACCACATTTTATTACTGCGTTTATGATATCGCTTTTATCAGCATTAGGCAAATGCTCCTGAATTACCTCAATAGCTTCGTTTTCATCGGCAGGATATAGCGACAATATTCTTGCACGAGAACGTATTGTTTCAAGCAAAGAAGTTGCGGATTTACAAGTTAAAACAAAAGTAACATTTTGTGGTGGTTCTTCAAAAACCTTTAAGAATGCGTTCTGAGCCTGTATAAGCATTTTGTCGCAGTTGAGTATCAGATAAACCTTTCTCTCAGCTTCGTTTGGAACTATGTAAGCATCCGAACGAATTTCTCTTATAGATGCAACATTTATTAAACGAGAATCCTCTTTAGCGTCAACAATTTTAATATCAGGATGTGTAAGAGATTTTGCTTTAATGCAATTTTTACATATGCCACAAGGTCTTACTTTATCTGATGAACAGACACAATATTCTGCAATAATTTTTGCAAGAGTTTTTTTGCCGGTACCTTCATCGCCCTCAATTATAATAGCGTGGGGGAGAGAATTTGCGTTCATAGCGGTATTTAATTCATCTTTGACGAGTTTATTAGAGGCAAAATTTTCAAATCTTTCCATAATACACCTTATTTCTGATTACACCGCAGTTATTACGGCATTATCCATAAAAATTATACTACAAAAATACTGTTTAGGCAAGAGAGGAAAAATTTTTAATTGTCAACTATAATTCTAAATAAGGTTGACAATTAAAAAGAAATTAGCTATAATATGTTTATGAAAAAATTGGAGGAATAAAAATGGATAACATTAAGGACACAAAGAAAAATAATGGGAAAGTAAATTCCCGAAAAAGTATACTTGATATAATATATATTGCGCTTTTTGCGGCTATTATATCTGTATGTTCGCTTATTTCAATTCCTATAGGAGCGATTCCTGTAACTCTCCAGATACTTGGCATATGTCTTGCGGCAGGATTTTTAGGATTGGCAAAGGGTACAATCAGCGTAGTAATTTATATTCTGCTTGGTCTTATCGGAATACCTGTTTTTGCCGGCGGAACATCAGGTTTTGCAAAGTTGGCTTCTCCGACAGGCGGATATATCGTGGGATTTATCTTTACAGCTATTATCATCGGCTTTGCAGTAAAACTATTTGGAAGAAAACTCTGGGTTCTTATTGTTGCAATGATTATCGGTGTACTTGTATGTTATGCTTTCGGAACAGCGTGGTTTATTATTCTTTATAATAATTCCGGCAAGAGTATGGACCTTGCAAAAGCACTTTCACTTTGCGTACTTCCTTATTTGCCTTTTGATGCAGTTAAGATTGCTGTTTCGGCCGTACTTGTCAACAGACTTCATAAATTTATTAAGGTATAATGACTATTTGATATTCAGGGGCGAACGATGTTCGCCCTTTTTTAATATATAAATAACTTGTAGGAAAAAACTGCGTTCGACTGCTTGTCACTACAAAGTTTTTAAAAAGGCTTGAGCGAAACTTTTTTAACTTATGAGTTTTTCGATAATCTAAAAAGAATTAAAGATGTTTTTCTATTTTTATTTTAAATTTAAGGATTATTTAATAATTAATTCCTTATAATGAAATTACGATAAAAATTATTATAAATTCAGGAGGTAATTATTATGACAGAAAAGGTTTTTACATTTACAATAGGTGAAAAGAAAGACTTTGATATTAAAATCTCATTCCCGTGTGAGACTGTTGTTACTGCGAATAATACTAATCAAGCAGAAATTACTATTACTTCTGAGAAGGTTGTTAATCTTGAAGACTGTATAAAGTTAAAAACAAATGATACATCATCTCGCTTTGATATGAAAATTAAAGCAAATGATTTAGATGAAGGTATGAAGGTTATACTTTCTTTGCCAAGTGAGTTCGTTAATAAAGTTGAACTTAATGGAACTATGAATAAACTTTCTATACTTGATATTAAAGCGGATAATATTGAGGCCAGCGGAAAAATTTCCGTACTTAAAATAAAAAATGCAAATTCTCACATAGAAATTAATAGTAATAATGATATGAAGATAGCTTGTTCTGATACAGTTGGAAAGCTGGATGTTAACCAAATTTCAGCGAATTCTGAACTTGCTGTTTCGGCTGATACAAAATTCAAGGTGGAAAATAAGGGCAGAAAAACACAGATTTTTGTAAATGACAAGCTTGAACAAACTGATGATTGCAAGCTTGAAATTGAGCTTAACGGTATGAAAAGTAATTTGAAAATTGTTAATTTAGATTAAATAATGAGGTTTATTTCAGAGCTTCGGTGGGTAAAATAAGAGAGTTATGTAAAATTTTGCGGTAACTTATTAAAACTGGATTGACATAATTTAGGATTTGTTATAAAATAAAATCAATAAGTTTGCCGCAATTAATCCTTTTGCGGGGACAATGAAATTGAAAGGGTGCAATATAATGAACTACTTAAACAAAAAGACAGTTGAAGATATTGATGTAAAGGGCAAGAAAGTTCTTGTTCGTTGTGACTTCAACGTACCATTTGATGCAGAGGGAAATATCTCTGACCCAAAGCGTATTAACGAAGCTCTTAAGACAATTAAGTATCTTATTGATCATCAGGCTAAGGTTATCCTTTGTTCACACCTCGGTCGTCCAAAGGGCGAATTCAATATGAAGTATTCTCTTGCTCCTGTTGCTGAGTACCTTTCAAAGGCTCTTGGTCAGGAAGTTAAGATGGCAAAAGATGTTATCGGCGAAAGTGCAAAGAGCATCGCTGCTTCTCTTAAAGACGGCGAAGTAGAACTTATCGAGAATGTTCGTTTCCATAAGGAAGAGGAAAAGAACGACCCTGCATTCGCTAAGGAGCTTGCTTCTCTTGCAGAAATCTATGTAAACGATGCTTTCGGTACAGCTCACAGAGCACATGCTTCAACAGCTGGTGTTGCTGATTATCTCCCGGCAGTTTGCGGTTACCTCATTCAGAAGGAAATCACAATTATGGGCGGAGCTCTTGCTAATCCTAAGAGACCTTTCGTTGCTATTCTCGGCGGTGCTAAGGTTTCTGATAAGATTGGTGTTATCACAAACCTCCTCGATAAGGTTGATACTCTCATCATCGGCGGCGGTATGGCTTACACATTTATGAACGCTCTTGGCTATTCTATCGGTACTTCTATCTGCGAGTCTGATAAGATTGAGCTTGCTAAGGATATTATGGCTAAGGCTAAGGAAAAGGGCGTAAACTTCCTCATTCCTCAGGACAATGTTGTTGCAACAGAGTACAAGGCTGATGCTGAGTTTAAGCCGGTTGATTCTGACAACATTCCTGATGGCTGGATGGGTCTTGACATCGGTGAAAAGACAGCTAAGCTCTTTGCTGACGCTATCAAGAATGCAGGCACAGTAGTATGGAACGGACCTATGGGCGTTTCCGAGTGGCCTAACTTTGCTAAGGGTACAATCGCTGTTGCTAAGGCTGTTGCTGAATCTGATGCTATTTCAATCATCGGTGGCGGTGACTCTGCTGCTGCTGTTGAAAACCTCGGCTTTGCTGATAAGATGACACACATCTCAACAGGTGGCGGTGCATCTCTTGAGTTCCTCGAGGGTAAAGTTCTTCCAGGCATTGCTTGCCTCAATGATAAGGACTAATATATGCTTAAACGGAAGGGTAGGGCATTGCCCTGCCCTTTCCCTATGAAAACAGAAATTTTCTGTTAAAAATATTTAAATTAAAGGGGATAATCATAATGAATAAGGAATTAAGACAAGCTATTATCGCAGGAAACTGGAAAATGAATAAGACTCGTTCAGAGGCTAAGACTCTTATTGAAGACCTCAAGCCAATCGCTGAGAAGGCAACTTGCGGCGTAGTTATCTGCGTACCTTACACAAACCTTGAAACAGCAGTAGAGCTTACAAAGGGCACAAACATCAAGGTTGGTGCTGAGAATGTTCACTTCAAGAAGAGTGGTGCTTTCACAGGCGAAATTTCTGCTGATATGCTTACAGAAATGGGCGTAGAATATGTTATCATCGGTCACAGCGAAAGAAGACAGTATTTCGGCGAGACTGACCTCACAGTAAACAGAAGAGTTAAGGCAGCTCTTGCAGCAGGCCTTAAGGTTATTCTTTGCGTTGGCGAAATGCTTTCTGAGCGTGAAGATGGCATTACAGAAGATGTTGTTGAGCTTCAGACAGTAGCAGCATTCACAGGTGTTTCTGAAGAAGACGCTAAGAATGTTATCATTGCTTACGAGCCGGTATGGGCTATCGGCACAGGTAAGACTGCAACAGCTGAGCAGGCAAACGAGGTTTGCTCTTTCATTCGTGGTGTTGTTGCAAAGAGATACAACAAGTCAGTTGCAGACGGTATGACAATTCAGTACGGTGGTTCTATGAATCCAAAGAATGCAGCAGAGCTTCTTGCACAGCCGGATGTTGATGGTGGTCTTATCGGTGGTGCGTCACTCAAGGCAGCAGATTTCGGTGTTCTCCTCGAAGAAGCTTCAAAATAAGTAGGTGCCGACCGGCGTGCCTTCTGTGTCAAGACGCAGAATCGCTCGGCGGCGTGCCGCCGCAGTCAAGACGCGGAATCGCTCGACAAGTCTCGCTCGTGGTGAGTGAGAGAAGTTGATTGACGCAGATGAAGTAGCTACCGTAGCCGAACAGGCTTTGCTGTTCGGCTCTACCGATTAGCTAATGAACTTTTATAAGACACTTAAAAAGTTTTGCGCAAGCTTTTTCAAAAGCTTGAGGTTTCCAAAGGCAGAGCCTTTGGTGTGTGTTAAGGGCAAAGCCATTAATATCTCTTTCTCTTAAATTGCGAATGAAGTTCGCAATTCGGTAGTTCATTGGTAAAATCTTCGGCTGTAGTAATATTATTATCTTGCAAATGTCGAGGTTTTGCAGGCAAAACCTACTATGCGAATTGTCTTGTGCGGTCATGCACCGCAATAAATAAATTTGAAAGGAAGATTCCTTTGACAAAGTCAGAAGTTGCAAAGAAAATTTATGAGCTTTCTCACATTACAGGTGAGTTTAAGCTTCGTTCAGGTCAAATCTCAAACGAATATTTTGATAAGTATCTTTTTGAAGCTGTTCCTGAGGTTCTTTCAGAAATCGCTAAAATTATGGGCGGTCTTATCCCAGAAGGTACAGAACTTATTGCCGGTCTTGAAATGGGCGGTATTCCTGTTGTTACAGCTATTTCTTTACAGACAGGAATGCAGGCTGCATTCGTTCGTAAGAAGGCTAAGGAATACGGCACTTGCAAACTCGCAGAGGGCGCTGATGTAGAAGGTAAGCATGTTCTTATCATCGAAGATGTTGTTACAACTGGCGGTGCTATTATTGATGGCGTTCGTGAACTTCGCAAGAAGGGTGCTATCATTGATACTGTTCTTTGCGTAATTCAGAGAAGTGAAAAGGCAACAGATATTCTCGCAGAGCATGACCTCAAGCTTGTTCCTGCATTTACAATGGAATATATTAAGGCAGAGGCAGGCGTAGCTGAATAATTCAGTGTATTGGCAATCATGAAAGGAAGTTAAGCAATGAAAAAACCTGTAATTCTTATGATTCTTGACGGTTTCGGTATTGGTCTTGAAGCTGAAAAACGTGGAGATGCAATCAAAGCCGCAAAAAAACCAAACATTGATAAACTTTTTGCAAAAAATCCTGTTACAAAAATCGGTGCTTCAGGACTTGATGTAGGTCTTCCTGACGGACAGATGGGTAACAGTGAGGTTGGTCATACAAATATCGGTGCAGGCCGTATAGTTTATCAGGAGCTTACAAGAATCACAAAGTCTATTGAAGATGGAGAATTCTTTGAAAATGAGGCTCTCCTTAAGGCTGTTGATAATGCAGCTCAAGAGGGTAAGGCTCTCCATATTATGGGACTCCTCTCAAATGGTGGTGTTCATAGCCACAATACCCATATGTATGCTATTGTAGAGCTTGCTAAGAAGAAGGGCGTTAAGAATGTTTATGTTCATGCATTTCTTGACGGTCGTGATGTTCCACCTACAAGTGGTAAGGACTTCGTAGAAGAGTGTGCAAACAAACTCAAGGAAATCGGTCTTGGCAAGATTGCAACAGTTATGGGCCGTTACTATGCAATGGATAGAGATAACCGTTGGGATAGAGTTGAAAAGGCTTATTCTGCAATGGTTTATGGTGAGGGCAACAAGGCTTGCTGTGCTGTTAAGGCTGTTGAAGATAGCTATGCAAACGATGTAACAGACGAATTTGTCGTTCCAACAGTTTGCGAAGAAAATGCGACAGTTAAGCCCGGCGATTCTCTTGTATTCTTCAACTTCAGACCTGACAGAGCAAGAGAAATTACTCGTACTTTCGTTGACCCTAAGTTCAAGGGCTTTGAGAGAAAGAATGGCTTCTTCCCATTGACATATGTTTGCATGACACAGTATGATGCTTCTATGCCTAATGTTGAAGTTGCATTTAAGCCACAGTCACTCAAGAATACAATAGGTGAGTATATCTCAAATAAGGGTATGACACAGCTTAGAATTGCTGAAACAGAGAAGTATGCTCATGTAACATTCTTCTTCAATGGCGGAGTTGAGAAACCATATGAGGGTGAGGACAGAATCCTTGTTAAGTCACCTGCTGTTGCAACATATGACTTACAGCCTGAGATGAGTGCTTATGAGGTTACAGATAAGCTCGTAGCTGCTATCAAGACCGGTAAGTACGATATGATTATCCTTAACTATGCTAACTGCGATATGGTTGGTCACACAGGCGTATTTGAGGCTGCTGTTAAGGCTGTTGAGGCTGTTGACGAGTGCGTAGGTAAGGTCGTTGCAGCTATACGTGAGATGGACGGTGTTGCTCTTATCACTGCTGACCACGGTAATGCTGATAAGATGATTGATGCTGATGGTTCTCCATTCACAGCTCATACAACAAATCTTGTTCCTTTCTGCGTAGTTGGCTATCCTTGCGAACTCCGTGAGGGCGGTAGACTTGCAGACATTGCTCCTACAATGCTCAAGATTATGGGACTTCCACAGCCTGCTGAAATGACAGGTGAATCAATTATAAAATAAGCACTAAGCTTATTTTTAGCTTTTACCATATAAACAAAACCACCGTTCCGAACTCAATCGAAACGGTGGTTTTGCTGTATATAGGAATTTTAGTCGTTAGCAAATTTCTTGAATGCTGATACTTCGCTTTCAGGATTATCACAATTCATAAAATGCGACATCACACAAGCACCGGACGCACCCGTTTGTAAAACGGAGGAAAGTCTTTCAAGGCTTATTCCGCCTATGCCAAGAACAGGAATTTTAACGGCTTTTGAAATATCTGAAAGATATTCAAGACCACGAGGTTCAAGACCTTTCTTGCAATCTGTTGCAAAGATGTGTCCTGCAATAAGATATGATGCACCAAGCTTTTCAGCGGTTTCTGCTTCTGAAACGCTATGGACAGATACTCCGATTGTGGAAAAATCTTTTATATTTTCGTTGTTCTCAACGAAAAGTTTATAGGGTAAATGTATATCAGCATTAACTTTATGAGCAACCTCGATATTGCTATTGACAGAAAATGCAACGGAATATTTGTCGCAAATTTCTTTGCACTTTATAGCAAGTTCAAGTAAATCATCTTGGCTTAAATGCTTTTCACGAAGAATTATTCTGTATGGATTTGCAGAGGCTATTCGTTCTATTCGTGTGAGGAAATCCTCTTTGCACGATTTATTGTTTGTAATTACAAAAAGCATACTCATATTAAATAAGTCTTATGTAATCGTTGAATGATGGCTGTAAGCCATATTGATGAAGTGCGTCAACAACCTCATCAACACTTCTTGGGTCGGAAATCTCGAACTGTTCGTCGCCTTTTTCTTCTTCGGAGTGACCGCCGATACCAACGCTTACGCCTGCGGAAATCTTTGTTGCACAGATATTTACAGCATTATTTCGGAAGTCTGCTCTTTCACGAGTGGAAATTGTTATACTTGCAAAAGGCATAAGCAATCTATGAGCACACATAATCTGTAAGAGTTCCTTTTCGTGAACATCACGAGGATTAGTTTCTTCACCATTGATGTATGGGCGAAGTCTTGGAACAGAAACGGCAATTTCTGCATGAGGGTATTTTCTTTGAATGAGGGTTGCGTGTACGCCAGTGCAGAAAGCATCGTGTCTAAAATCATCAAGTCCGAGTAATGCACCGAAACCTACTCCACGCATACCGCCGAGAATAGCTCTTTCCTGAGCATTGATTCTATATGAGAATATACTTTTCTGACCTGCAAGGTGAACTTTTTTATAGGTTTCTTTATTGTAGGTTTCTTGGAAAACGGTAACAAAATCTGCACCCTTTTCGTGGAGATATTTATATTCATCAATTTCAACCGGATATACTTCAAGACCGATGAGTGAAAAATATTTCTTTGCAAGCTCAACAGCTTCACCGATGTATTCAATACCGGACATAGAACGGGATTCGCCTGTAAGAATGAGAATTTCTTTCAATCCTGTTGCAGCAATAGCTTGATATTCTCTTTCAATTTCTTCCATATTCAGCTTTGCACGGTGAATTTTATTCTTGCAGTTAAAGCCACAATAAACGCACTGATTTTCACAGTAGTTTGCAATATAAATTGGTGTGAAAAGAGCTATTGTGTTGCCAAACTGCTTCCTCGTACATAGCTGAGCTTTTTCAGCCATTTTCTCAAGAAATGGAAGTGCGGCAGGGGAGAGTAGGGCAGCATAATCGTAAAAATCAATTCTATCTTTATTTAGAGCGTTCTGTACATCTTTTGAGGTGAATGAATTGAAATCATACTTATCGTGAAATGCAAGAACCTGCTCCATAATACTTGTTTCATTAGGCATAATAAAAATCCTTCTTTTGTTTTAATATTAGTCTGCGAGGAAACCTGTAAGTGGACTTGATGCTTCACCTGTAAATGGTAAAACTCTGCCGGGCTTTGAAAGATAAGCAAGTCTGCCGGCTTCAATAGCAAGCTTAAATGCCTTTGCCATTGTAGCAACATCACCGGCAGTAGCGACAGCTGTATTAGCCATAACAGCGTCTGCACCCATTTCCATAGCTTCGCAAGCCTGTGATGGTCTGCCGATTCCTGCGTCAACAATAATCGGAACATCAATTTCATCAACTAAAATCTTTATGAAATCTTTTGTAGCAAGTCCCTTGTTACTTCCGATAGGAGCACCTAAAGGCATAACGCTTGCTGCACCTGCATTGACTAAATCACGAGCAGCATTGAGGTCTGGGAACATATATGGCATAACAATAAAGCCCTCTTTTGCAAGGATTTCTGTTGCCTTGATTGTTTCATAGTTATCAGGGAAGAGGTATTTTGAATCGTGGACAACTTCTACCTTGACAAAATCACCGCAGCCAAGCTCTCTTGAAAGTCTTGCTATACGAACAGCTTCTTCGGCAGTTCTTGCACCTGATGTATTTGGTAAAAGTGTGACGCCTTTTGGAATGTAATCAAGAATATTTTCTTCTCCGCCTTTGTTTGCTCGTCTTAATGCGAGTGTAACTATTTCAGCACCGCCGTGCTTGATGACTGCATTTACAAGCTCAAGTGAGAATTTGCCTGAACCAAGAATAAAACGGGAATTAAACTCGTGACCGCCGATAATCAACTTATCTTCCATAGTATAATACCTCCGAAAAATATAATAATAAAATTCAGCAAAAGGCAAAATAAAAGAACTCCCCGAAAGGAAGTTCTGCAAAAATACGCATAAAGCGATAACTACAAAACTCCCTCACCGCAATAACGGCGGCCAGGTTCAACGGGTAAGAGGCACTACCTCACTCTCAGAACAATTTGATTGACTCCCCGGTTCGTAAATTTATTTAACTTTTATGATTTAATTATAGGCTTGTTTTCAGAACTTGTCAACATATTTTTAATGTTGTTGATTTTTGGCTTTTTCTGCACTATAATAAAAATTAGTTTTTGTGCTTATGTTAATAGTAATAGTTGACAGACTTCCCCTAAGGCACTTAAAAGTTTTTCTCAAGGCGGAGTGCCTCCGCCGTCAAGACGCGGAATCGCTCGACAAGTCTCGCTCGTGGTGAGTAAGGTAAGTTGATTGACGCGGATGAAGTAGCTACCGTAGCCGAACAGGCTTTGCTGTTCGGCTCTACTGATTAGCTAATGAATTTCCCTAAGACACTTAAAAGTTTTGCTCAAGCTTTTTCAAAAGCTTGCAGTTTCCAAAGGCGGAGCCTTTGGTCGCTCTCCGCAGAGAGCGAAACTCTTTATGCTCCACAAAGCGCAGGAGGGTAGAAAAACATTCCTTTGGAATGTTTTTCGTAGGGAACCCTCGCAGGGGGTTCCCTATTGGACTAATGTTGTTAATACAAAAAAATTAAGAGGTGGACTTTGTCCACCTCTTTGGGAGTAAAGAATGTTAAGGGCGTTGCCCTTAAAACCCACGAGGGACTCCGTCCATCGACCCTGCGAGCCTTTTCAAAGGCTCGCAGCGAAACTTTTAATTTTTTAGGATAGTTAGTTTGCTAATCGGTAGTTTCATCGGTCGCAGCAATTGGTTTTCCTTGTCAGTGTCGAGCGAGGCTTGCCGAGCGATTCCGCGTTTTGGGAGCGGCGGCTCGCCGCCTCGAGCGAAACTTTTAATTTTCTTAGGATAGTTAGTTTGCTAAGTGGTAATTTTGTTAGTTACGGTTCACCGCTGAGTTTATGTTGATTAAGTTTTGTTATGTTATGAAAGGGTGTTGATGATGAAAAAATTAGAATTTCCTAATACTCCGTCACCTTGCTATATTGTTGATGAGGGTGCATTGATTAAAAATCTCAAAATACTTGAATCAGTTCGCAAGCGTACAAGCTGTAAGATTCTGCTTGCACAAAAGGCTTTTTCTATGTATAAATTATATCCGCTTATTTCTAAATATCTTGACGGTACAACTGCAAGTGGTATCTATGAGGCAAGGCTTGGCTTTGAGGAAATGGGCAAGGAAGTACATGTTTTCGCACCGGCTTTTTCAGATAGTGATTTTAACGAACTTCTGAAATATTGCAATCATATTGTGCTGAATTCATTCTCTCAGTGGAAGCATTTTAAAGCTATTGCAAAGCAACACCCTGAAATAGAATTTGGCCTGCGTGTTAATCCTGAATATTCTGAAATTGAAACGGAAATTTATAATCCTTGTGCAAAAAATTCCCGTATGGGCATAACTCTTGCAAACTTCGATGAAAGTGAGCTTGACGGCATTTCCGGGTTACATTTCCATACTATGTGCGAGCAAAATTCAGATGCTCTTAATCGCACAATTCCACATTTTGAGGAAAAATTCGGAAAGTATCTCAAGCAAATGAAATGGGTAAATTTTGGTGGCGGACATCACATAACTCGTCCCGATTACGATATAGAAACCCTTATAAAGTGTATTGATTATATACAGAATAAATATGATGTTACTGTATATCTTGAGCCTGGCGAGGCTGTGGCACTCAACGCAGGATATTTACTTACAACGGTGCTTGATATTGTTAATAACGGAATGGATATTGCGATTATAGACGCATCTGCAGCTTGCCATATGCCTGATGTTCTTGAGATGCCATACCGCCCTGAAATAATTGGAGCAGGAAAGGCAGGAGAGAAAAAATATACTTATCGTCTTGCCGCACCTACCTGTCTTGCGGGAGATATTGTAAGTGATTATTCCTTTGATGAGCCGTTGAAAATAGGCGATAGACTTCTTTTTTGCGATATGGCTATCTATACTATGGTTAAGAATAACACCTTTAACGGTATGCCGCTTCCTTCTATTGCGATTTCTCACGAAAATGGTGATTTTGAACTGTGGAAAAAGTTTGGATATGAAGATTTTAAGCAAAGGCTTTAATCGCTGTTAGGGGATAATGAAATTATGTTGGAAAGCTTTTTGACGGTAGGGCTTCAGGTTCTGACCTTGTTTATATTGATTGCGGTAGGTTTTTTCTGTGGAAAAGGAAAAATGCTCGATGAACATTCAGTAAAGAAAATTACTGATATTTTGCTTTACATAATAGCACCTTGCGTTATTGTTCGTTCATTTATACGAGAATTTGACCCGGATATGATGATTGGAATTTTGATTGTTGCGGTATCTGCCATTGCTGTACACGCATTTTCGATAGCTGTTGCAACGCTTGTTTTCAGAAGTAAAGACGAGGGTAGAAAAAGGGTTTTGAGATTTGGAACAATTTTTTCTAATTGTTCGTTTATGTCAATTCCGCTTCAACAACAGATTATAGGAAATGACGGCGTACTTTATGGCGCTACCTTTGTTGCAATGTTTAATCTCATAGCTTGGAGTTATGGTGTAACGCTTATGCAAGGTAGGGGAAAGGGAATTTCCGTAAAGAAAATCATTATTAATCCAAGTATTATATGTGTTTTTGTTGGAATGATAATTTTCCTATGGTCTATACCAGTTCACGACATTATATATAAACCGCTTAGCTATCTTGCTGACTTGAATACTCCGTTACCTATGCTTGTAATAGGTTATTATCTCTCAAAGGGTAGCCTGAAATCTGCTTTTACTGACAAAATGGCTTATGTTTCTGTTTTTCTGCGTATTATAGCTATTCCTGCGGTTGCGATGACAGTTTTATATCTTTGCGGTGTAAGAGGAGATATGCTTACAAGTCTTGTTATTTCAGTTTCAGCACCGACCGCTTCGATAACAACAATGTTTTCTGCGAAATTTGATTGTGATACAGAACTTTCTGTAAAGCTTGTAACTCTCTCAACCTTACTTTCTATGATAACAATGCCGATTTTCGTATCAATAGCACAATTAAAGTAGCTACCGATTAGCTGATAAATTTCTTTAAAATTATTATAAGTTAATAATTGTTATCAAACCCATATTGTAAATAAACCGACCACCATTTGTTAGATTTTATGTCTAATAAATGGTGGTCGGTTTTCTGATTATATAACTAATAGAAATTTTTTATTATTCTGCGCTAAGCAGAACTACTGCGTGTGCGGCTATTCCTTCTTCTCTGCCTGTGAAACCAAGCTTTTCTTCAGTTGTAGCTTTTACACTTACTTCATCAATATTAAGTTTCATAGCTTTTGCAAGCTTACCTCTCATTTCATCTATGTAAGGTCTAAGTTTTGGTGCTTGTGCAAGAATAGTAGAATCCACATTTGAAATTTCATAACCTTTGTTTCGTATAAGCTCGCAAACCTTTTCAAGTAAAATTAAGCTGTCTGCACCCTTATATTTGTCATCATTATCCGGAAAATGCTTTCCTATATCTCCGAGAGCAGCTGCACCAAGCAGTGCGTCACATATTGCGTGAGCAAGAACATCAGCATCAGAATGACCTAAAAGGCCCTTTGAATGTGGAATTTCAACGCCGCCAATAATAAGTTTTCTGCCCTCAGCGAGTTTATGTACATCATAACCATGACCTACTCTGAATCTCATAAAATATACCTTTCTTTAATCACATAGCTGCGGCATAATTTTTAAAGGTACTGCACATAATAGCCTGACCTTTTTCATTAAGATGTATGCCGTCAACACACAGATAGCTTTTATAATCACGAATTTTAAGGAAAGGCTCTCTTATATCTATAAGCGGAAGATTATATTCATAAGCGAGCTTTTCTATTGCGTGTGAATAGATTTCCTGCTGACGATAGATTATAGTCTTATCTTTAAGCCAGTATAAGACCTTATCACCATCTACTCCGTCCATATGGCTTATCCAGTCAAAATACATATCAGAGCTTATCGGAGGAAGATTAGACAGAATAGGCTTTATATTATGCTTGGTAAGTTCATCAACCATATTTTTCATAGAATCCACAAATTCAGGAAGTGGTGTGTTAGGCTGATGTTCTATCTCAGGATTTGCAGAAACCTCCGCCCAGTTAAAATCGCAGTCATTTCCGCCAAATTCCAAAAGCACTGCGTCTGCTGAAAATCCTTTTTGTAAGGATTTTTCAAGATTAGCTTCTGCTTTTGGAGCGGTACAACCAAAGCGGGAATTATTTTTAATATCTACTGTACTAAAAACTCTTGAGAAAAGATTTACCGCACATTTTTTAGTTGCACGATATTTTCCGGTAACCTCATCGAAGATAACGCCTTTAAGTAAAGAATCGCCCCAAATACCTATTTTTTGCACTACATTTTTCATAAAATCACCCTCACTTAACAAACTCAGAAAATATTTGAGAGTTTTTAACCTATAAAATGCTTATGCTTGATTATACTACCTAAAAATCCCAAAATAATTACCTAAAAGAAAAATAGTTCAATAAATAACAATATAATATTTTAAATTCATAAACTTTCGATATTTCTCTGTAAATAATAACACAATAATATACTTACCAAGGATATGTTTCTCCACCTTTTATATTTAATTCCTTATAATAAAGAAGTTCCTCAACAGTTACAAGCTGATAGCCTTCCGCTATTAACTTAGGGACTATTTCCTTCATAGCCTCTGCTGTTGAACTATGTATATCATGCATAAGAACAATACTTCCATCAGAAACTTGATTCATAACAGCTTTAGTTGTTTTATCCTTATCCAAATTCGCCCAATCTTCTGTATCAACACTCCAGAAAATCAATGGCGTTTTGTTAAGAATCTGTTGAACCTTTTCACTATATGCACCATAAGGAGGTCTGAGTGCTGTCGTCGGACTTCCTGTTGCATTTTTAACTATCTTATCGACATAATCAGCTTCTTCTTTTATTTCATCATCTGTAAGTTCTGTGAGATTAGAGTGGTCTTTGGTATGATTACCAATCTGACAGCCGGCGTCTGAAATCTTTTTAAGAACATCAGTATTTGCTTCCGCATTATAGCCTACAACGAAAAATGTTGCCCTTGAATTATACTTTTTCAGAACATCAAGAATAATTTCTGTATTTTCAGCATGAGGACCGTCATCAAAAGTTAGTGCAACCATAGGCTTATTAGGGTCTAAGTTATCACGAATAGTAGATGCTTTTTTGATAGTATTTTTCGCATTTTCAAGAGAAATTTCTAAATATCCATCAAGCTCAGAAAGAGCTATCGGAATTTCATATATTGTGCTTCCCGAACCGAATAGTTCTTTCTGATTCATATAAAGAGTACACTTATTATCATTTATCGAGTATTCTCCGAAATGAATTTTATCAGCGGTTGTAGCAGATAAAAATGTTTCATCTGATGTTTTTTTCTTTGTATCAATGTTATTATTAAAATAAGTTCTTACATATTCAGAAGCAAAATTATAAAAACTATTTTTAAATACCTGCTCATCGTCAAGAAGCTTATTAGAATCAAGTTCAAACATCATTGTAGAAACATAATCTGAAATCAGTTTTTTATTATCATCATACTCCTTAGCTGTAAATACAAGTGAAAGATATTTGTCATCTGCCGTTTCTGTAATATAATCAATCGCAGTAAATCTTGCTGAAGATGCCTCAGCACATTTTGAAAGATACGATACCCTATCATTTATTTCTTTATCAATGTTGTCAATTTTTGTTGCGGGATAATTTATAAGATAATCTTCTGTGCTAACATATTTTGATTCATATTTTTCACCGTTATATGACATATGTTCAATCTTAGATTTATCTAAAAATGTAGATTTTATATTTGAATCATAAAGACCTCCGTTAAAAATTGACATACCTCCCATTATAAAAAATGCCGCCACACAGGCAGCAAGAACAAATAATATAGAAACTAAAGCAATAATCCATATATGATTTTTCTTTTTTCTGCTTCTGTTGTTAGCCGTATATGTATTCCTTACTCCTAAATAAGAATACTGTCTATTATTTCCGTAGTTATAATGATAACGCTTGTTATTTTTCATATATAAGCAACCTCCCTTTTAGTTGTCTTATAAGATTCATTCTATCAAATTAAATATATTTGTCAACATAACTTTCAGAATATTGACGGGTTTTATAGAAATATGTCTGAATTTTTTAAAAGAATTACTTCAAAAGCTTTTATTTATTGTGTTACTTTTTGCTAAAATAATATAAGTGATATTAATTTTTTACAAATTTTAAAAAAATCTATAATATACTTGAAGAATTATATTATAAAATGTTATAATCAATCCATAATTAAAAATAATAAATTAAAAATTATTAGATTGGAATGATTTAGATGTATAACAAAGCAGTCGCTATTATAAATGAAGTTCGCAAAGCAGTTGTAGGAAAAGATGATATTATTGCAAAAATTCTTATGGCTATTCTTGCACAAGGACATATACTCCTTGAAGATTGTCCGGGTGTTGGCAAAACCACTATGGTTTTAGCATTTTCAAAAGCGCTCGATTTATCATATAAGCGTTTACAGTTTACGCCTGAGATTCTTCCGGGAGATGTTGTCGGATATACTATTATAAATAGAGAAACAGGAGGAACAGAATATAAACCCGGTGCGGCATTATGCAATCTTTTTCTTGCTGATGAAATCAACCGTACAAGCTCAAAAACGCAGAGTGCCTTGCTTGAAGCGATGGAGGAGGGTAGTATTACCGTTGATGGAGTAACGCATATTATTCCGAGACCCTATACGGTTATTGCAACTCAGAATCCTATCGGTTCAACAGGAACACAGCTTTTGCCGGAATCTCAGATGGATAGATTTATTATAAAGCTTTCTATCGGTTATCCAAGCGTCAATGACGAAGTTCGTATTCTTAAGCAAAAACAAGGAAACAATCCACTTGATAATGTTGAGAAAGTTGCTGATAAAAACGATATTATAGAAATGCAGAAGTCTGTTGAAAATATTTATATTTCAGATGAAGTATACGAATATATTGCAAGGCTTGCTGCGGCTACAAGAAACAGCCAGATGATAAAGATGGGAGCAAGTCCAAGAGCTTCAATAGCTCTTGCAAGAATGAGCAGAGCAGCAGCATGGGTTTCACGCAGAGAATATGTTGTTCCGGAAGATGTTCAAAATGTATTCTTTGATGTTTTTGAGCATAGAATTTTGATAAATTCTCGTGCAGGTGTAAGTGGTATATCTGCACATACAGCACTTGAAGATGTAATAAAGAGGGTTCCAGCCCCAAGACTTTCATAAAGGTGGCTCACTATGCTCTTTAATAGAATTATGTATTTTTTACTGTTTTTTGCCGCAATAATATTTTTAATATTTTTTGATGGCTATCTTGCAGTATTCTTTTTGTTATTAGTTTTATGTATGCCTGTTATATCATTTATAATTATGTTCTTTTTAAGAAAGCAGATAGTTTTAAATCTTTCATCAAATAAGCAGGCATATCTCAAAGACGAGAAGGCTGTCATTCGCCTTACAAGCTATACTAAGCATCAATTTCTTTCAGGAAAAATTGCAATAAGATTTAAAACAACTAATACTTTTACAGGTGAAGAAAGTAAAGATTACATTTATATTTCACCTACATATTATCCACAAAGTATAGATATGCTTTTCAGCTCTAAAAGCTGTGGTTCTCTTTTATGTGAGATAGATGAGATTAAGATATATGATTTTTTAATGTTGTTTTCTATAAAGAAAAAGTCAGATATTAATTCAATTTTCTGTCGTGTAGCGATATTGCCGGATGCTCGTGTTAATACAATAGAGAATGAATTTCAAAGCGGAATAGAGGACGAAAGCCTGGAGTATTCAAAGCGTGTTTCAGGCGATGACCCATCAGAAATTTTTGATATAAGAGAATATCGTGAAGGTGACAGAATAAGAAGAATACACAGATGGCTTTCCGAAAAGCACGATACTATTATTATAAAAGATTTTGGAGAACCGATAGTAAGTAAGGTCTTAATTCTTGTGGATTTTTCAGATAGCATAAGACTTTCTGAAACAACACTTGAAGTTTTATATGGAGTGCTTCAAAATTTAAAAGATAACGAGATAAAGCCTGTTGTTAAATGGTTTAATTCTAATAATAAAAATATAAATGAATATTCTGAAAATGATTTCGACATTCAAAGCTTTTTTACAGTTATGCTCGAAAGTTCAGGTTGTTGTTCCGGTCTTATATATAATTATAATATTTCAGAGGATTTCGGCAAATATTCTTCAGTTATATATATGGGTTCTAAAATCAGTAAAGATTCAATAGCAGCTTTATATGAACTTTCAAATTCTGTTTCAACAACTGTTTATGAGATATGCGATATGCAAAATCAGCCTCTAAAGGAGCTTAGAAGTCTTCCGGTGAAATCATATGTTTTTAATGCATAGCATAAAGGTGAGTTTTTATAAATTATGAAAAATACAACTTTAAAAAAGAAACAAAATCCAATAGTTTTAGAAGAATTAAAACTTTCAGCCTCTGAACCTAATTTATTTCAAACAGCAATATTTTATTTGTTGTTTCTTATGTTGGGTGTAGGCTCGTCACTTGGCTGTCTTTATTCATCATTTTCAATTCCTATATCAGTGCCAGTAATTGTTTTCTTTTTCATTATTTTTTCTGCAGCGTTTACAGCAATCTATCTTATGAAACGAAAAAATATATGGTTTGTTATAGGCGGAGCAGTCTTTGGAGTGTTATTTTATCTTATATTTCAGAAAGCAATATATCGAGGCTTTCTTATAGGCATAAAATTTGTTTTAGAGCAATTTCGAGAGAAAGGTTCAGGTGTATCATTTCCGATAGGTTGGAATGATATAATAAAAGGTTCAAATTATACATTTGATTCTACAATTTTTCTGCTATTTTTAATGTATATATTTATCTTTCTTGAATCTTGGGCAATAATTAAAAGAAGAAATCTATTTCTTGCAGCATTCGTAACCTTGCCATTTATAATTACTCCTGTATTAGTACCGCTCACACCTTCGTATATTGCAATAGTGCTTTTATTTGCTTTTTATGGAATGTCGCTCTTTCTTTCACCTACTATTAGTGGAATTAAAATTTTCAAGCGAGGATTTCGTGGTTATCATATTTCATCGCCTGCCGCTGCACAACCTATTGCATTTGTGGCATTACCGATACTTCTATCATTAATGCTTATTATTTCATTAGCTTTTCCGCAATCAGCATTTCACCGTTCAGAATTTCTCAACGCTGTCAGGTCAAGTTTAGTAAACGGCTTTGATAGCACGGAAATTTCACGCTATCTTAATTCAAAGTTTGGTGGGGATACAAGCTCTATTAACTTTAGTGATGTTGGAGATATAAGCTTTAAAAATAAACCTGTTTTAAGACTTACACTTACCAATGGTGCAGAATTGAGGAAAGAAGATATACCTCACGATGAATATATAAAGAGCTATGTCGGAAGCGTTTATAGTGAAAGTGGCTGGGGATTGCTTCCAAAAAACAAGTCAGCAGAAGTTAAAAATATTATTGGCGATAACAGTACACAGCAAATTTTTAATAATGTAAATAGAATATTTGGACTTTCAGGAAATTCAACTACATTTTCTGTTATAGCAGAATGGTGTAACGGAGGAAATCCAAGACTGATTTATACTCCATATAATCTAGTTGATATAGAACCAAAAGATGAAATTTCATATATTGATGACGGTTATATAACAGCAAAAAATGAGGAACGAGGTATTGATAAATATTCTTATAGTGCATATTCATCAACAAGCTTTATGAATTTTTCTCTTGATGATTTAGTTCAAATGATGTATAAGCTTAATAGCTATCATTCATTAGATGATTATTTAGACAGAATGGCTGCATTAAATGATTATTTAGACAAAATAACTGTTGAAGATGGAACACTAAAAGTAGATAGCGAAACTGGTGAAATTACCTTCATAGATGAAAATGGAAATGTATATCCGGCAAACGAAAAAATCAATCTTGACGAATACAATTCAAGAAATAAATATATAGACTCAGATGCAGATACACGAACTCTTGTTTCTGAATTATATAATTCTGGTAGTATAGATAGGAATGATTTTAATTATCTTAATATGTTGATAGATTACGACAAGTTTGTTAACGAAAATTACACACAGCTTCCTGAAAATACAAAAAGTTTTCTTCAAAAATTTATAAAAGATAAAAACATCAATACAAGCTCTATGGATAATACAATAATTGATGTTATGAATCTTTTAGTAGGTTCAGATGAATATAAGTATACCCTTTCACCAGGAAAAACTCCTGATGGAGAAGATTTCGTTGAATATTTCTTAACAAAAAATAAAAAAGGTTATTGTAGGCATTTTGCGTCATCAGCAGTTCTATTACTTCGTGCGGCAGGAATACCGGCAAGATATGCAGAAGGATTTAAGTTCGACACATCAAAGCTTTCAAGTATAGGTTCTATTGAAATGCTTGATTCGGACGCACATGCTTGGGTAGAAGTTTACTATTCAGGTACAGGCTGGAAAGCTTTAGAGTTTACTCCGTCTAGTGCATTCAATAATAATGAGAGCAGTATAGAAAGTAGTACGGAAAGCAGTGTGGAAAGTAGTTCTGAAAGTAGCGATTTTGCAGAAAGCAGTTCAGAAAGCCCTGCAGAAAGCCTTGCGGAAAGTAGCAATGAAAGTAATGCAGAATATTCATCTTCACAAACTCCTACAGAAACTAAAAATAACTCAAATTCCACCTCGGTTATATTGTATATACTGTTTATTCCGATGTGTGTTGTGATAGTATTTGCTACGCTTTGGATAAATAGATTTATACGAATTAAAAAGAGAAAATCAAGGTTTAGCAATAAAGATAAGAATAAGGCTTTGCTTGAGATTTATTCATATATAGTTAAGCTATTGCTATATAAGATAAATATTGATGAGGATATTTCAACGTATGATAATATCAAAAAGCTCATCGAGAAAGAAGAAATCTCACCGGAAAAGAAAAAATGGTATGAGATTTTCTGTAATGATGTTTATCCGATAGCGGAAAGGGCTAAATTTAGCGGAAAGGCTATAACTTCTGAAGAACTTTCACTTGTTCTCAGATATTCTCAAGAAATTTATAATTCAACTATAAATAGCTTGAATTATTTTCAACGCTTCATTGCAAAGTATCTTGATGTACTTTGATTTTTAAAAATCTGCAATTTTTTTACAAATATCGAAATTTATGCTTGACATTTCATTTCAGTTGTGCTATTATAAATGAGCGGTTCAGCAAGGACCGTAAGTGCGCCAGTAGCTCAGCTGGATAGAGTGTTTGGCTACGAACCAAAAGGTCGGGGGTTCGAGTCCCTCCTGGCGCGCCAAGTTCAAAAAGTCCGTTACTTCGGTAACGGGCTTTTTTCTGCGATTTAAAAAAACATAATAACTTTATGTTTTTATATGATAATTTTATAGAAGGTCTGATTGTATGAAAGAAGTTAAAGAAGCAAAAATGAGCAAGAAAGAATTAACAAGAAGATATTTACTTTTTGTGATAAGTCTGTTTATATCAGCTTTAGGTGTAGCAATTACTAAAAAAGGTGAATTGGGTGTATCCCCTATATCATCAGTCGCAAATGCTCTTAGTATGCAGTTTAGTTTTTTGACCTTAGGTAATTGGCTTATTATCTGGAATTGCGTTTTGATTCTTGGACAAATTCTACTTATGAAAAGAAAGTTTCAGCTTATTCAACTTTTGCAGATTCCACTTTCGTTGTTATTTGGTTATTTCACAGATTTTGGAATGTGGCTTATGTCACTTTTTGAGATAGATGGCTATATAATACGCATAATCTTTGTAATTATTGGAACTCTTGTTTTGGGTTTTGGCATTTCTTTATCAGTTATAGCAAATGTAGTTATGAACTCTGGTGAAGCTTTTGTAAAGGCTCTTGCAGATTCCTTACATAAGAATTTCGGAAATCTTAAAGTGTTTTTTGATGTTTCATGTGTAGTTACAGCAGTAATTCTTTCTTTGGTATTTTTTAATATGAAAATTGAGGGAACGCGAGAAGGAACGATAGTAGCTGCACTTTTAACAGGTATTGTAGTTAAATTTTATTTGAAGTTTTTAAATAAACCCTTAGATAAGCTTCTTACAAGATAAATGAAAAAAGCATCGCTAAATGCGGTGCTTTTTTATTTTAATTATAAAAATAATGTCAAAAGGTTTGTTTTATATTGAAAAATCTGTTAAATTTTGCTACAATTAGTCTGGGTGGTATAAATTTTGTTTCAGGAGGGAAAGATTGATGGTAAACAAAATCCACGATGAAGAAATAAGAATTTTAATTTCTGATAGCAATCCTGAAAACCGTAAGATTTTTGCAAAGGCTCTTGAAGAAAAATATCTTATTATAGAGGCAGAGAGCGGAGACGAAACCTTACAAATTTTAGTTAAAAATAATTATAGCATAGACCTTATGATTATTTCGGATAAACTTTCTGATAGGGCAGATGTTGATGTCCTAAAAAATCTTAAAAACAGCTATTATTTGAACGATATTCCTGTTATGCTTATTGCGGATGGTATTGAGGAAAATATTCAGAGTGTATATGATATAGGAATACTTGATTGTATTTCGGCAAATATGAATAAAGCGGCTATAATCAGAAGAGTTGAAAACGCTCTGATGCTTACTGCAAGAGAAAAAAACTTTATACGAATTATTAGTGAGCAAAAGAAAGAATTTGATGATAATAATTTTCAGTTTCAGGATATAGACCAGCTTACCGGAACACTTAATATTAATGGTTTTCGTAAGCGTGCAGAATATCTTATAAGAAATAATCCAAACGAAAAGTATGTTATGTGGTTTTGCGATATAAAGAAATTTAAGTTTGTAAATGATTTGTTTGGATATGAAGTAGGCGATAGGCTTATAAGATATTGGGCGGGACTTGTTGTAAAGCTTATTGGTGATAATGAGGCATGTGGAAGATTTTCAGGTGATACACTTGTTACTCTGACAAAATTCAAGGGTGAAGATGATATTCGTAAAAACTTTGATATAGTTTGCAATAAGGTTTGCAATTATCTTATAAGACCTGGAACAAGCTACAATGTAGAAATTGCAGCAGGTATATATGAGCTTAAGCCAGAGGATATGAGCAATCCTAATATAAATCAGATGTTCGATTGGGCTAATGTTGCACAAAAAAGCGTTAAAAATCTCAGCGGAAATCAGCTTGGAATTTTTGGCGAAGAAATGTGGCGTAAGCAGTGGAGAGAACTTGTTATAAGCCAGAGCATAGATAGTGCCTTAGAAAATGGTGAGATTTCGGTTTGGCTTCAACCTCAATATAATTTTGTAACAGACAGAATCATAGGTGCAGAGGCCCTTTGCAGATGGACTCATAGTTCATTAGGCTGGATTTCTCCAGGAGAGTTTATACCTATCTTAGAGAGAACAGGTCAGATTGCTCAGCTTGATTACTATATTTGGGAGCAAGCTTGTAAGCTTATGAGAAAATGGCTTGACCAAGGAAGCTTTATCCCTGTTTCCGTTTCTGTCAATATTTCAAGAATAGACCTTCTTGATGACAGAATATATAGTCGACTTACTAACCTTCTTAAAAAGTATGATATTCCAGCATCTATGCTCAGGCTTGAAATTACAGAAAGTGCATATATGAGTAAGCCTGAGGTTCTTATAGGTGTTGTCGATAAACTTCATGAGCTTGGATTTACTGTTGAAATGGACGATTTCGGTAGTGGTTTTTCTTCTCTCAATATGCTCAAAGAAGTTCAGGTTGATGTACTTAAAATGGACCTTAGGTTCTTGCAAAATGAAAAAAATGGCAATGGAGATAAGGGCGGAAAAATCATAAACGCTGTTATTCGTATGGCACATGAGCTTACAATTCCAGTTGTTGCAGAGGGTGTAGAAACCAAACAACAAGCACTTTTTTTAAGTAATGTTGGTTGTGCCTTAATGCAGGGTTATTATTTCTCAAAACCTTTACCAGTAGAAGAATTTGAAGAGCTTGTAAAAACTATGCACGAAAGAAAAGATAATGAAATCCGTAATCTGGATTCTATTATAGAAGATGATATTAAGGAAAGCTCTGCACAAATTACACCTCTTAAATATTCTCATTATCTCTTGACACCTGATTTTAAATTGGCAAAGTGCGATGCTAATTTTACAGAAATAACAGGCTATACTTGGGAAGATGTTATAGAAAATCAGCTTACACAGTATGATTTGATTTTAGAAGAAGAGAGAGCAGTTTATCGCAAGATAATAGATGATACACTCAAAACTTCTCAGGAAGTATATCTAAAACATAGAATCAAACGCAAAGACGGAACATTGGTCTTTGTTAATTGCTTAGGCCACCCTGCAATAAATGGCTATACTGGCGAACATTGCTTTGCAGTAAGAATAGTTGCAGATATGACAGAAAAATAATATAATAATTCAGTTTAAGCCTGTATCGTAAGGGTGATTATGATACAGGCTATAATTATATGGTGTACATTTTAAGAAATATGTGATATAATAGCTTTAAATGTCTTAATTTAATTATCCTATAAATGAAGTATTACATTTTTGAAAAATAAAATTTTGACCAAAAGAGGTTTTTGCATTGAAAAAAAGAATAACATTCGTTGTTGCATTAGTTCTTTTGCTTACAACGATTTTTGTCTTGCCTCTTACAAGTACCGTAAAAGAACAAGAAGAGGATAAGACTATATATAAATCCTCGCTTGTTATCAACGATAAAGTTAATACAGAGAATAAGGTAGAATTTATAAATAAAGATGAGAATTCTACCATTCCATATAAGAATACAGATATAGTTACGGTAACAACGGAGCTTACTACCGCCTCATTAAGTGAAAGCTATTTAAAGTCTGCACAAAAGATAAGTTTACAAAAATATATTTCTGATAAACAGACAAAAAATCTTCTTGCGAGTATTAAAAACGAACAAAATAAATTTATAAACTCTCTTGAAAATATAATAGGAAAGCAAGAAACCGATAGCATAAAATCAACGGCAGTCGTTATGAATTCGGTATCTTTTAGTTGTGAATACGAAAAAATTGCTGAGATTAAAAAGCTTGATGGTATTAAGCGTATATATCTTTCTATAGAGCTTAATCCTTATGAAGATACCGAAAATAAGTCTATTCCGGTATCGGATAGTGCTGATATAAAAGAAGATTCAAAAGAAACAGAATTGACAGGTTCAGGAACGGTTACTGCTATTCTTGATACTGGTTTTGATATAAATCATGAAATTTTTACACTTGATGCAGAAAACGGAAAATATAAGCAAGATGATTTTATGTATCTTGTTTCAAATCTTCACACTTGTATAAATGGCGATTTTACACCAACTGCATTATATATAAACCAGAAACTTTTATATGCTTATGATTATGCCGATAACGATAACAATGTTCTTTCTGATAATTGTGAGCATGGAACTATGGTTGCCGGAATTATCGGAGGCAGTATAGAGAATATTTCTTCTGCAAGTAATGCGTATAATAGTCAACTTCTGCTTATGAAATGCAGTTCTGATTTATCAAAGGTGGCAGATAGTACAGTTATTTTGAGTGCGATAGAGGATTCTCTTATTTTAGGTGCGGATATTATCAATATAAGCTATGGCAGTGAAAAGATACTTGATAGCAATTTTGCGGCAAGTTTTAATGCTATGTTTGAGAGAATTCATAAGTGCGGAACAGCAGTTGTAATGCCTGCCGGTAACCTCGGAAAGGCTGATTCTGACAGTACTGTTGAAAATGGTACGGCATCGCCAATAGCTTCACTTTCCGGAGTTCTTTCCGTTTCATCTGCTGAGGGACAAAGTAATTATTCTCTGTTTTTCCTTTATAATGATGAAAGAATAGAATATATACTGCCAAAGTTTTCTGACGGAAGAACTGATTATTCTTTCTATAATATAAATGATGGTGATTATAATTATGTTATATATAATGATAGTCTGAAAGATGATAAAAGTATAGAACTTAAAAACAAAGTTGTTTTTGTATCTGATAAACAAGAGAATATAGAATCTGCCATAAATCTCGCTGAGCAGAGAGGTGCTTTGGCAATAGTTATTTTTGGCAATGATAAAACAAAACTTACTGAAACAACAACAGTTCCGACCGCTATTGTGAAGAATACATCAATCGAGGATTTTAAAGAATCCGGTGGAATAAGAATATCAACAGAATATATTCTTACAAGTGATAATGAAAACTACAAAAAGATTTCTACAAATGCATCTTATGGTTCTAATGGCAGTCTTTCAATAAATCCTTTGCTTGCTGAAACTTCACCAAGTTATTCTTCAATTCCAAATAATCGCTATGGTACAGCAAACGGTTCATCGTTTTCATCGGCACTTGTTTCAGGAAAGCTTGCACTTTTAAAAGAGTATATCAATAATGATAAACGCTTTGAGAAATACTCAGCAGAGCAGAAAAATGATCTTGCATATAAGCTTATAACAAGTACGGCTGATATTATTGAGGACAGAGATGATTCAGCGAAAGAAACTGTTCGCACACAGGGGGCAGGTCTTGTTAATTTAGATAACGCTTTAAGTGCAAACGCTTATATTTCAAGTGGGTTTACAGTTCTTGGCAGCAGTGATATTGGCTCGTATGAAGTTAATCTTGATATTACTAATATAACTGATAAAAAAATTACCCTTACTCCATCGCTTATACTTTCCTCTGAAAAATATGATTCAAAAGGTAAAAAGACATATCGTGAGGACATTATAAGCAGTAATTATCTTGTAAAATTTATTGTAGATGATAAGGAAATAAATACCATAAGCCTTGATGCAAATAAGACTAAAACCGTTACTATTAAAATTAAGCTCAATTCAGCTTTTATTCTTGAACAAAGAGCTTATTTCTCAGAAGGTTTTTATCTCGATGGATATGTTCTTTTTTCTCAAGAAGATGATGTAACAATAAGTTCATCGTTACTTGGTTTTGTAGGAAACTATGCACAGGAAAGTGCTTTTGGCAGCTTTATATATGATAGCAATGAAAAGGCTGATAAACAAAGCAGCTATCTTTATCTTTCTACTAACAACGAAGAAGAATTTAACTATTCTATGTTGCTTGGATATAATAAATTTACTAAGGTCTTTGATGGGGAAAATATTTCGTTTAATGCAAATACCTTGCAAACAGCTTTGAACAATTTGTCAGCTACAAATCCTACATTATATATACGCTCGCTTGCTAAAAGAAATCTTATTGATTTTAAATGCGTTATAAAGAACGATAGCGGAGCTGTTATATATGAAAGCGAAGCCTTTAACAGAAACAGAGCGGATTCTAATGATAATTCTACTTCAATAAATACTATGCTTTCTTCACTTAGCGATGGAAAATATATTCTTACAATAAGTGGTAAAATCGAGGAATCTATAGGAAATATTTCAGAGCAGAAAAGAAGCTTTAACTTTACTGTGGATAATAAAAAACCAAGCAAAACATCATATAAGACTTATTTTGCTGATAAGAAAACTTATCTTGAAATTTCGGGATATGATAATAATGCAATACAGGGTTTTGATATATATGTTGCGGTTTATAATGGCAAAGCTGGAAAGTATGAATATAGCAGTTCTATCTATAATCTTATGGAAGACGCAAATATAGGCTTTGATAAAAGTTCTATAGTTTATGTTGGACAAAAATCTGATTCTAACGGAAACACAACATTTACTTATGATATTACAAAGCTGAAATCTGCGTTAAAAAAACTTGCTAAAAAATATGATGACGATGAAAAATCCCTTAAAATTTCGCAAAATAAGGTTGCTTTTGCAGCGGTAGATTATGCCTATAATATTTCTGATATTAAGCTTTGCGACACTATTGTATATGATGACCTTACGCTTGAATTTGTTGATAAAGATGGAAAGGCTGTAAGCGGAGTTGAAGCCGAGATAAATTCAAAGAGCTTTACATCTGATGAAAACGGAAAGATTGTTTGTGCAAATCTTCCGGCAGGTGAATATAAGGTTAAGCTTACAAATATTCCAAATAAGCTTTGCATTGAAAAAAATCCGTTTAGGGCATCTACGGGAAAAAGTTCAGAGGATTTTGTTAATACAATAAAACTTATGCCTGAGGGAACTTATAAAGAGAGTAAAGATGAATCATCTGTGATTCAGCAATCCGGCGGTAATCGTGATGAACAAAAACCAAGTAAGGAATTGAACCCGATAGAACAACCTGATGACGCAGATAATTCTATTTATGCTTTAATATTCGTTGCAGCGCTTCTTGCCATAAGTATTGCTTCGTTCTTAATCAGCAGAAAAAAATTTAAGCATTAAGTTTTGAATTTTAAAGACAGAAAGCTCTTTTTGGGCTTTCTGTTTTATTATAAAATAAAAGTATTTATATCCCTCCTAAATAATGTATAATAATAAACTCTTAATTGGCAACGACCTTATGCCTTACACACTTTTAGCGGTTTATTCACTGCAAGTATAATTAAGGTTTATTGCTTACTATCAACACTAAATGTGTATCTATATATTATTATAGGCAATAATTTTAGTTATGTCAAGGCAATAAACACAATTTGTGTAAAAATGGAATTTATTTAAGTGATTATAGTTATTTGTTAAAAAATTGTCAGAAAGTTGTCAGCGATTTTTTGAGATTTCTTAAACATCTATTAACAATATTTTTACTGAAATATGTTAGAATATGTTGAAAAAAGGGGGATTTATTTTGAAAAAATTGAGTATTGTTAAAATTATATTAAGAGTGCTATTTTCGTTGATATTTTTAGGATTGGCGATATGGTTCATACTCCCTATGAGAGTTTCAATTTTTGATATTGGCAACTTACTTGGATTATTTTTATCTATATGTGGTTTTGTGATTTCAATTTTTTGGAATAAATTTAAAAGTATTTTGAAGAAAATCAGCAGTAAAAAACTTGGAAAATGTATACTTGCAGTAGTTATTTCTTTAATTACTATTGGGGCTTCATATGTTGTGGTTATTAGTGGTTTTATGATTGCAACGGCAGTAAAGGCTCCGACTAAAAACTCTACGGTAGTTGTACTTGGCTGTAAGGTTAATGGGACAAATCCAAGTTTGATGCTTTCAAAAAGGCTTGAGGCTGCATATGAGTATCTTAATGAAAATAAAAATTCAGTTTGCATTGTTTCTGGCGGAAAAGGTTCTAATGAGGGGATAAGTGAAGCTCAGTGTATGTATAATTATTTGACTGAAAAGGGAATATCTTCCGATAGAATAATTATGGAGGATAAGTCTACTACCACCTCGGAAAATCTTGAATTTTCTAAAAAAATCATTGAAGAAAAAGGTTATAGTAAGGATATTGCGATAGTTACAGATGGATTTCACGAATTTAGAGCGAATATGCTTGCAAAAAAGGTTGGCTTGAATCCTACAGGTGCAGTGAGTGCGGATACGCCGTTATATCTTCTTGCAACATATCATTTTAGGGAAACGATAGCGATTGCTAATGAAGCAATTTTCGGGTAAATATTTAGAAATTTAATTAAGCAAGAAAGCAAGTGATGGTTTAAACTGTCACTTGCTTTTTACTATATTTAGATGAAATATAGAGTACAGTTTCTAAAGCAGTTGAAATTTTTGTATCTATAAATATATATAAAATGCACAAAAAAATTAAACGGATTGACAGTAAAATGATTGAGTGGTATAATAAATATAGGAAAATATAGATTTTTCTGTATTTTTTAGTAAAATAAAGGCGGTGTTAACAATGGTTAATGTTTTTGGAAAGAAAGCCGTTAGTTCTGTTTTGGCAGTTCTCATTTTTCTTTCGGTATTTTTGACATTACCAATGACGGCAGAAAAAGTAAATGCAGCGGTTTCTGCTCCGGAAAATCTAAAAGCTGTATCTTATTCGGATAGTGCTGTAAGGCTCAACTGGTCTAAAGCTAATGGTGTGACTGGCTATATTGTGTATTATAGTACTGATAACTCTAATTTTACCAGATTGAAAAGTATTACATCCCAGTCAGTAACAGCTTATACTGTTTCTGGACTAAAGGCCGGAACATCTTATTATTTTGCACTTATTTCCTATACAGATGTAAATGGTAAAATTACAAAAAGTTCAAGAACATCTTCAATTAAAGTTACTACAACAAGCAAATCATCTTTATCGGCACCAACAAATTTTAAAATTACGAGATATTCAGATAATGCAGTTATATTAAATTGGAATAAATCATCTAATGTAACAGGATATTATATCTATAGAAGTACAGACGGAAAATCATATTCAGCAATAAGGACATTATCAGCTTCAGCAACATCTTACAGTAATACTTCACTTACATCAGGTAAGAAATATTACTATATGATTTCAGCTTATAAAAAGACATCAACGGGTGCGACAGCAATTAGTCCTAAGAGCAGTGCTGTGAGCGTTACTACAACAAGCAAATCATCTTTACCGGCACCAACAAACTTCAAAATTACGAGATATTCAGATAATGCAATTATTTTAAAATGGGATAAGGTATCTAATGCGACGGGATATTATATCTATAGAAGTACAGACGGAAAATCATATTCAGCAATAAAGACAATAATAAAACATCAACAGGTGCTATAGCAATTAGCCCTAAGAGCAGTGCTATAAGCGTTACTACGACAAGCAAATCATCTTTATCAGCACCAGCAAACTTCAAAATTACAAGATACTCGGATAATGCAATTATTTTAAAATGGGATAAGGTATCTAATGCGACGGGATATTATATCTATAGAAGTACAGACGGAAAATCATATTCAGCAATAAAGACACAACATCTTACAATAATGCTTCTCTTACATCAGGTAAGAAATATTACTATATGATTTCAGCTTATAAAAAGACATCAACAGGCACGATAGCAATTAGTCCTAAGAGCAGTGCTATAAATGTTACTACAACAAGTAAATCATCTCTGCCGATACCAACGGGTCTTAGTGGTTCTGCAATCTCTAATAATACAATTAAATTGGCTTGGAACAAAGTATCTAATGTAGCAGGATATTATATTTATAGAAGCACAGACGGAAAATCTTATTCGGCAATAAAAGCACTTTCTCCATCAACAACAACCTATATAGATACTTCTCTTGCAGTAGGTAAGAAATATTATTATATGATTTCATCATATAATAAAACATCAACAGGCGTAGTAGCTATTGGTCCAAAGAGTAGTGCTATAACTGTAACTGCAACTGATAAGGGATTAGTATCGTGTCCTTCAGGCTTGAAGGTTACAGAATGTTCACCAAAAACTATAAAAATCGTATGGAATACGGTTTCTGGCGTAAGTGGATATTATATTTATAGAAGTAGTGATAATGCAAACTTTTCTAATATAAAAACTGTTTCTGCATCAGTAAATTCTTTTACTGACTCAGATTTAAACGCAGATTCTTCGTATTATTATAAGATTGCAGCATATAAAAAGAATAGCGATGGTACTATTACAACAAGTGCTAAAAGTTCTTCTGTAAAAGCAACTACTACATTTCAACCGGTTAATATAACAGAAACAATTCCAACATCGAGCACTTCTATAACCTTAAAGTGGGAAAAATATCCATATGCAAATGGTTATCAGATTTTTAGATTGAATGAGAGCACAAATAATTATGAAAAGGTTGGTTCTACAAATTCAACATCATATACAGATAAAAATTTAAAACCATATACCAGATATTATTATAAAGTCAGAGCATATATAGTAAGCAATGGTATTACATCATATTCTTCTTTTGATATGGCTGATGAAATGACATGCCCTGAAGCAGTTACTAATTTTAGTGCAAAAACTATGACTTATTATTCTATAATGCTCAAGTGGAATGCATCAAGTCTTGCTAAAAGCTATGAGATATATCAGCTTGCACCTAATGAATCGGCGTATCATCTTGTAGCAACGGTTGATTATGATAAAACAAGCTATGTTATTAATAATCTTAATATAAATACTGAATATAAATTCAAAATAAGAATGAACACAAGAACCGGTTCAAATAAGTTTTATAGTGATTTTGCAACAGCGTCTGCTACTACAAAGAGTGTAACTGATGAAATTTCAACATCTAATGAACTTTTTAAAGTAATCAATAATTATAGGGCGTCAAAGAATATTGGCGAACTTAAAAGAAATAAAAATCTTGATAGCCTTGCAGCTATTCGTGCTGAAGAGATAACACAAAAATTCTCTAATACCAGACCGGACGGAACAAATTACGACACAGTTCTATATTATGCGGATATGGATAACTACTATTATGTTGGTGAAAATATCGCTATGGGTATGAAAACTGCTAAGGACGTACTTAATGTTTGGCTTGACAGGGATATTGAATCTCAAAATATAAACAGTAGTCATTATAATGAAATGGGTGTTGCGATGTGTTATAAGGGAAATGTACCTTATTATGTTGTAATATTCTATCGTGCTATGTAATATGGAAAATATCTGATGAATTTTGTAAAAGTAATTAAAAATATCCTTTACAAATTGCTTTCTATGTGGTATACTAATAAGGCTGATTGCCCTAATCTCGGTTATAGGTTTAAGCCATAGGAATTAATAAATTCGGTTTGGAATTCCACATCCTTTTTCTGAGATTCAGCTTAGTAGGGTAAATTTATTAAAAGGTGGAAAAACTAATGCTTAAAGAAGAAAAGGAAGCAATACTTAAAGAGTATGCTACACACGAAGGCGACACAGGTTCACCAGAGGTTCAGATTGCTCTTCTCACAAAGAGAATCAACGACCTTACTGAGCATCTCAAGACTCATAAGAAAGATCATCACTCAAGAAGAGGTCTTTTCAAGATGATTGGTCAAAGACGTTCACTCCTCAACTACCTTATTAAAGTTGATATTGAGCGTTACCGTTCAATCATAGCAAGACTCGGCATCCGTAAGTAATAAGTGGCTGAATGCTGCACGATTGTGTGTTATTTCGCATACGGATTCGACGAGGCATTTTAGTTGCAAAATTAAGCCGAAAATAGCTATATTATGCTATTATACGGTTTCGGGGCAGTCTGTTTATATCACAGACTGCCTTTTTCTTTATAATAAAGAAAAGGCAAGCATTCGCCTTTATCAGTGAGACGAGGATATATAATTATAATGTACGTTTGATAATAACTGTTAGTTTATAATAGTTATCAGAATGTTTTAGCAAAACTTGTTGAGCAATTTCGCATCTTGACGGCGGAGGCACTCCGCCTTGAGCGAAACTTTTAAGTTGAAGCTACACTATAAATTTATATCTTGGTTTCATTGTTAAAGACGGGCTTTGTCGATAAAATTTAAAAACGGAGGAAAATAAATGTTCGAAAATTTTAAGGTTTATGAAACAGAATTTGCGGGTCGTCCTTTGAAAATTGAAACAGGAAAAATGGCTCAGCTTGCAAACGGCTCTTGCCTTGTAAGATATGGAGAAACTTGCGTTCATGTTGCAGTAACAGCAGCTGCAAAGCCAAGAGATGGTGTGGACTTTTTCCCATTGTCTGTTGATTTTGAAGAAAAGCTATATTCTGTTGGCAAAATTCCCGGCTCTTATACAAAGCGTGAAGGTCGCCCTTCTGATAAGGCTATTCTTGTTTCAAGAGTTATAGACCGCCCAATCAGACCGCTTTTCCCTAAGGATATGAGAAATGATGTTTCTGTTGTCTGCACAGTTATGAGCGTAGACCCTGACTGTCAGCCGGAAATCGCAGCAATGATTGGTACATCATTTGCTCTTAGTATTTCAGATATTCCTTGGAATGGCCCTATTTCAGGCGTTTCTGTCGGCTTGATTGACGGCGAATTTATTATTAACCCTACAAAGAGCCAGCGTGAACTTTCACAAATGGCTGTTACAGTTGCTTCAACAGATAGCAGAATCGCTATGATTGAAGCAGGTGCAAATATTATTCCTGACGATGTTATGTATAACGGCATTATGGCAGGTCATCAGGCTAACCAGCAGATTATTGAGCTTATAAAACAAGCTCAGAAGGAAATCGGTAAGCCTAAGTTTGAGTATCCAAGCAATAAGCCTGCAAAGGAAATGTTTGAGTCTATCAGTGATTTTGCTATTGAGGATATTAAGCTTGCTCTTGATACAGACGATAAAAAGGTTCGTGACGAAAGACTTAAGCCTATCTATGATGCGGTTCACGAGAAATTCGATGAGATTTATCCTGATTCTGAGGCTAAGATTGATGAATGCCTTTATCTTACACAGAAGAAAGTTGTCCGCCGTTGGCTTCTTGATGAGCAAAAGCGTGTAGACGGCAGAGGTATGGACGAAATCAGACCACTCGCAGCGGAAGTTTCACTTCTTCCAAGAGTTCATGGTTCAGGTATGTTCACAAGAGGTCAGACACAGGTTCTTACTGTTGCAACTCTTGGCCCTGTCAGCGAACAGCAGACATTTGACGGCATTGACGATGAGGAATCTAAGAGATATATTCATCACTACAATTTCCCATCATACTCTGTAGGCGAAACAAAGCCTTCAAGAGGTCCGGGAAGAAGAGAAATCGGTCATGGTGCATTGGCTGAAAGAGCTTTAGTACCTGTTATTCCTCCAGTTGAGGAGTTCCCATATACAATGAGATTGGTTTCTGAGGTTCTTTCCTCTAACGGCTCAACTTCACAGGGTTCTATCTGTGGTTCTACACTTGCACTTATGGATGCAGGCGTACCTATTAAAGCACCTGTTGCAGGTATTTCTTGCGGACTTATCACAGAGGGCGACCGTTGGATGACTATGGTTGATATTCAGGGTCTTGAGGACTTCTTCGGTGATATGGACTTTAAGGTTGCCGGTACACATGAGGGTATCACAGCTATTCAGATGGACTTGAAGATTAGCGGTCTTACACCTGAAATGATTAAAGAAGCTCTCTATAAGACACACAAGGCAAGAGATTATATCCTTGACGATATTATGCTTCCTGTTATTCCTGAGCCACGCAAGGAGCTTTCTAAGTATGCTCCAAAGATGCTTTCAACAATCATTCCTGTTGATAAGATTCGTGAGGTTATCGGTTCAGGCGGAAAGGTTATCCAAAAGATTTGTGCTGAATGTGATGTCAAGATGGATATTGAAGAGGACGGCCATGTTTATATCAGTGGTATAGACCTTGATAACTGCAAGCGTGCATTGGGTATTGTTGAAACTATTGCACATGACCCGGAGCCAGGTGCGATTTATAAGGGCAAGGTTACAAGAATAATGGATTTCGGTGCATTTGTAGAGATTGCACCAGGAAAAGAAGGACTTTGCCACATTTCACAGCTTGATGTTAAGCGTACAGAAAAAGTTACAGATGTAGTAAATGTTGGAGATATAGTTATAGTTAAGGTTCTTGAAGTTGATGATAAGGGCAGACTTAATCTTTCTCGCAGAGAAGCTCTTATTGAAGTAGAGGGCTTAACACCTGAAAATGAACTTCCACCACGCAGACCAAGTAATGGCGGAAATAGAGGTAAGGGCGGTTTCAGACCAAAGAACAATCAATAAAATCCCTAAGACAATCAAAAGTTTTGCTCAAGGCGGCGAGCCGCCGCTCCCAAGACGCGTTCTACTTTTTTATTAAATTACTGTTTATTATTCGCGTCGAAGTTCTTTAATTAAAAACTTTTTCCAAAGGCAGAGCCTTTGGTCTCCGTCCACAGACGGCGAAATACTTTATACTTCTCTAAGCACAGGAAGGTAGGAAAGCATTTCAATGAAATGTTTTTCGTAGTCAAGCCTCAGAATTGCTTGTGGTGGACTTAGGAAGTTTGCTGTTGTGTATGAAGTAATTACCAATTAACTAATAAACTTGTAGTGGCGAAATGTATTCGCCTATAGATTATAAAAACACTTTCAAAGGCAGTTGCCTATGAAGTAACTGCGGAGCCTTTGGTGTGTTTCGGGGTGAAGCCCCGAAAAAAGAAATAAAAGGAGGATATTGATAGAGATGGCAAAAGAGCTTGCTAAAGCTTACAATCCAAGTGAGGTTGAAGACAGAACATATGAATTTTGGCTGAAAGGCGGATACTTCCACGCTAAGTGTGAAAAGGATAAGAAGCCTTACACAATAGTTATGCCGCCGCCTAATATTACAGGTCAGCTTCATATGGGTCACGCTCTTGATAATACCTTACAGGATATTTTGATTCGTTATCATAGAATGAGTGGATTCGATACATTATGGCTTCCTGGAACAGACCATGCGTCTATTGCTACTGAGGCTAAAATCGTTGAGGCTATGAAAAAAGAAGGTCTTACTAAAGATGACCTTGGCAGAGAAAAATTCCTTGAAAGAGCATGGGATTGGAAAAAACAATACGGCGGAAGAATCTGCGAACAGCTCAAGAAGATGGGTTCAAGCTGTGACTGGGACAGAGAACGCTTTACTCTCGACAGCGGCTGCAACAAGGCCGTTAATACAGTTTTTGAGAAACTCTATAATAAAGGTCTTATTTATCGTGGAGAAAGAATTATCAACTGGTGTCCTCACTGCTTGACATCAATTTCTGACGCTGAGGTTGAGTATGAGGAACAGCAGGGACATTTCTGGCATCTTCGTTATCCTTTCAAGGACGGAAGCGGTTATCTTGAACTTGCTACAACTCGTCCTGAAACTCTCTTGGGCGATACTGCAGTAGCTGTAAACCCTGATGACGAAAGATATAAAGATATTGTTGGTAAGACACTTATTCTTCCTATTGTACACAGAGAAATTCCTGTTGTTGCAGACAGCTATGTTGAAATGGATTTCGGAACAGGTGTTGTTAAGATTACACCTGCTCATGACCCTAACGACTTTGAGGTTGGTCTTCGTCATAATCTTGAGGTTATCAATGTTCTTACTCCTGATGCAAAGATTACTGAGGATTATCCTAAGTATGCGGGTATGGACAGATACGAGGCAAGAAAGGCAATCGTTGCCGACCTTAAAGAAGAGGGTGCTTTGGTCGAGATTGAGGACTACTCTCATAATGTTGGTACTTGCTATCGTTGCGGAACAACTGTTGAACCAAGAGTTTCAAAGCAATGGTTCGTTAAGATGAAACCTCTTTCAGGACCTGCTATTGACGCTGTTAAGAATGGCGAAACAAAGTTTATTCCACAGAGATTTGAGAAGATTTACTTCCACTGGCTCGAAAATATTCGTGACTGGTGTATTTCCCGTCAGCTTTGGTGGGGACACAGAATTCCTGCTTGGTACTGCTCTGATTGCGGTGAGATTACTGTTTCTTCTGAAACTCCATGTGCTTGCGGAAAGTGCGGAAGCAAAAATATAGAGCAAGACCCTGATACACTTGATACATGGTTCAGCTCTGCACTTTGGCCTTTCTCAACACTTGGCTGGCCTGAAGAAACTGAGGATTTCAAGCATTATTATCCTACAAGCACGCTTGTAACAGGTTATGATATTATTCCTTTCTGGGTTATGCGCATGATGTTCTCTGGCATTGAGCAGACAGGAAAAGCTCCGTTTGATACGGTTCTTATTCATGGACTTGTTCGTGATGCACAGGGCAGAAAGATGTCTAAGTCGCTCGGCAACGGTATTGACCCACTTGAGGTTATCGACAAATATGGTGCTGACGCACTTCGCTTTACTCTTGCAAACGGAAACAGCCCTGGAAACGATATGCGTTTCTCTGATGAAAAGGTTGAGGCAAGCCGTAACTTTGCAAATAAGCTTTGGAATGCAAGCCGTTTTGTTCATATGAATATTGATGATTATGATGTTAAGAACGAGCTTCCTGAAAAACTTGAGGCAGAGGATAAGTGGATTATCAGCACACTTAACGCATATACAAAGGAAATTCGTGAGAATCTCGATAAATTCGAGCTTGGAATTGCTGTTCAGAAGCTTTATGACTTTATCTGGGATTGTTTCTGCGATTGGTATATCGAGCTTGCAAAATCTCGTTTGCAGTCTGAGGGTGAATCCGCACAGAATGCAAGACAGGTTCTCGTATGGGTTCTTACAAGGATACTTCTTTTGCTCCACCCATTTATGCCATTCATCACTGAGGAAATTTGGCAGTCGCTTCCACACGATGGCGAAACAATTATGACGCAGTCTTATCCTGAGTATGACGAGGCTCTCAATTTCCCTGAGGCATCTCACGAAATGGAAATGGTTATGGAAGCTATCAAGGCTATCAGAAACCGCCGTGCAGAAATGAATGTACCGCCTTCAAGAAAGGCTAAGGTTTATATTGCGGCTAAGGAACAAAAACCATATGTAAACGGTGAGAAGTTCATAATCAAGCTCGCAAGTGCAAATGAAGTTGAAATCGGAGAATCATTCGAGCTTGATGGCGCTGTAACAATCGTCACAGCAGACGCAAAAATTTATATTCCGATGGACGAACTTGTTGACAAGGAAGCTGAACTTAAGCGTCTTAACAAAGAACTTGAAACAGCTAAGAAAGAACTTGCAATGGCAGAGGGTAAGCTTGCAAACGAAAAGTTTGTATCAAAAGCTCCACAAGCTGTCGTAGACAAGGTTAAGGCAACTGCTGAGAAGATGACTGAGAAAATTTCTCTTATAGAGGCAGCTATGTCGGCTTTGAAATAATTATATAGTTTTAAGCAAACAAAATGCGATAAACTCTGTTTTGGGGTTTATCGCATTTTTATTTAAACTCTCTTAATCACATTTTATAGGAAGTTTAAAAATTTGATTTTTTGACAGCAAGACAGTAATTTACATTTTCAAGGGCTTTTATAGGATTTTTGTAGTTTGATAAGTTATATTTTTCAAAGAATTGATGTGTAATTTCCTGTGGACTGAGATGTTCATATATCAAAAAGCCGTATTCTGACAGAAGTTTTTCTATTTCCTGATAAGAATAAGCTGCAAGCATTTCTTCATTGGCAGCTTTGGCAAGTTGAATTTGTTTTTTGGAGGCTTCTCCGATGTTTTTATTTGGATAATCAAATAAAATAGAGCTTCCTTCCGGCATAATATCATAAAGAGAAGAAATTAAATCTTTAAAAGTTTGTTCAGAAAGGTAGTATGAAACACCAAGTATACTGCAAAAGCTGGTTTTACCTGAATTAAACGACGGATTATCAGTTAGACTATTTAGCCAATTTTTATCAGAAAAATCAGCAGAGATAAACTGTAAATTTTTTGGAATTTGAATGTTTGCTTTTTCTAATCTTTTCTTTTTATCACTTGATGTGGGATTACAATCAATTTCAAATATCTGAAGTTTACTTGCCCAACAAGGCTGACGATATGCAAAGGTGTCATAGCCTGCACCTAAAATAAGATATTGTTCGGTTTTGGCATATAATACGGCGGTTTTTAAAGTGGTTTCTGCAAATACAGCTCGTCCGAGTGGGGAGGGAGCAAGCTGATTATTTACAATCCAACGGAGAGCGGAAGATTTATCACCATTAAAGTTTGGGTTAAAGAATGATATTCCGTTTGTCATTGTTTCACAAATTTGAAGATATTCCTCGTCACTGAAAAGCATTCGTGCAATTTTATCATCAAATATCTTTTCAGTAGAGTTTGTTGCATGATATGCTCGTGAAAATGCACTGATTAGTGCGGTTATACTTTTTTGTTCCAATTAAATCACCTCATATATCTAATACAATAGATTATGAGAAATTACAAGACTTGATTTTTTAACCATTTCGTGGTAATGTGAATATATAAAAATAAAATTATTTATTATTTTAGTAAATTAAATCTGATTACTAAATAGTAATTTGAAAGTGAGTGATAAATTTGATAAATAATAAATTTAAAAAAGAAATGCTGTATTCTATTGTGTGGATAATTATATATTTTATATTAGTTATACTTGCTAATATACTATCTGATAAAATAATAAAAATACCTAATAGTATAAATGCATTAGTAGAAATAATTTTTCCGATAATTGTTATAATTTGTTTAAAAAGAAAAAATTACTTTCTTATTATGGTCTAAATAGCTTAAAAAAACTTGAACTTAAAAATTTACTTTATTTTATTCCTATGGCTATTATTTCATTAGTTAATTTAGGATTTGGTATATACATAAATTATTCGTGGCAACAAATACTATTAATTTCTATAGCAATGTTAGGTGTAGGTTTTTCCGAAGAAATATTATTTCGTGGATTTTTAATGAAAGCAATAATGAATAAAAATCCTAAAGCTGCTATTTTATTCCCAAGTATAATTTTTGGAATAATTCATATGACAAATTTATTTAGTGGTGCAAATATAGTAATGACAACATTACAAGTTATCTATGCAACTTTTTTTGCTTTAATGTGTTCAATGTTCTTTTATAAAACGAATAATATTATACCTTGTATGATATGTCATAGTATAACAAATATAACAAATATTTTTTTGCCAAATAATTTATCAATAGAATATCAATGTATAGGATGTATTGCATTGATAATTCCATCTGTATTTTATACTTGGTATTTATATAAAACTAAAAAATGTCTAGTAAAAATTGTTTGACACCTATAGGATTAATTTATTATTTTATACGACAAAAACAACCAATATTATGGGAGTATCTAAAATCTCAAATCAACTTAATGCCTTACTATGTATTCTGAGAATTCAGATAATAGGACTTTATTTTGAAAATTACATAAATAAAAGTATTTTTGCTTATTAAATTTACAAGACCAATCGATTTTGGCTTTGAGTTCATCACTCATATTATTTTTCTTCTTAATTATTTTAATCATATTATATCACACCGTTCTTTGCAATGACGCACAAAAAAATCAACTAGTAATAGTTGATTCAATCATTAACATCACATTGGTGCGACAATATTATTTTATGGAGCGGAAGACGGGAATCGAACCCGCATATTCGGCTTGGGAAGCCGATGTTCTGCCACTGAACTACTTCCGCATAATATAAATATATTTTATCACAACATTTTTATAAAAGCAAGGAGATTGACGCAATATTTACATATGAAGTGAATTGTGATAAAATTGCTATGCAAGGAGGTTTTCAGAATGTCAAGTTGGGATTCAAAACAATATCTGAAATTTTCAAAAGAGCGTACACAGCCAGCAATTGATTTGGCTAATCGTATAGAAATAAATCCGCAGAGCATAATTGATATTGGTTGCGGACCTGGAAATAGTACAGCAATTTTGGCTCGAAAATTTCCAAATGCAAAAATTCTTGGCATAGATAATTCAGAAAATATGATTATTTCGGCAAAGAAAAATTACACGAATATAGAATTTATACTTTGTGACGCAGAGAACGGATTTTCAGATATTGAATGTAAGTTTGATGTAATTTTTTCAAACGCCTGTATTCAATGGATTCCGAATCACGAAAAGCTTTTGAATAATATGATGTCTTTATTAAACAAAGATGGCACATTAGCTATTCAAACTCCAATGAACTATGAAGAACCCATACATAAAATAATTGCAAAAGTAACTAAAAGCGATAAATGGAAGGATAAATTTCCAAATCCGAGAATATTTTATAATCTTATGCCAAACGAATACTACGATATTCTTTCTGAAATTTCTTCTGATTTCAGTATGTGGACTACAACATATTTTCATAGAATGAAATCTCATAATGATATTATGGAATGGTATAAGGGTACGGGCTTAAGACCGTATCTTAGTGTTCTTGATGAAAATGATAAACTTGAATTTGAGAAAGATATTTCAGATGAAGTTATTAAAGCTTATCCTAAGCAAAAAAACGGAGAAGTAATTTTTAGATTTCCGAGATTTTTCTTTATAGCAAGAAAATAGCGAAAATTGCGAGTTAAATAAATCTTTTTCGATTCTAATTTCTTGACATATAATTAACGCTTTTATATAATAATAAGTATTAGTGAATTTTGAAAGGACTGATTTCACACTATGCAGAAACAGGTTATTCTGACAGATGAAGGACTTAAAAATTATGAGGAAGAGCTTGAATTTCTCAAAACCGTTAAGCGTAAAGAAATAGCAGAAAAACTTAAAGAGGCTCGTGCACAGGGCGACCTTTCTGAAAATGCTGAATATGATGCAGCTAAAGATGAGCAGGGTATTAACGAATCCAGAATTCAAGAGCTTGAGGCTATGCTCAAGAATGTAAAGGTTATCGACTCAAGTGAACTTACAAATGAAATGGTTCATGTTGGCTCTAAAATTAAGGTACACGACTATGATTTTGATGAAGATGTTGATTATCAAATAGTTGGCGCAAGTGAAGCTGACCCATTTAACGGTAAGCTTTCTGATGAATCTCCTGTTGGTATGGCGCTTCTCGGTCACGCTGTTGGCGATGTTGTAGAAGTTGAAACTCCGAACGGAGAGGTTAAATTTGAAATTCTTGAAATAAGAAAGTAATTTTACCAATTAAGAATTTTTACTGACGGATTTTGATCTTACGACTCCGTCAGTTATTGATGTTGAAAAAGAGAGGAATGACTTAAATGGAACAGAAGCCACAGCAGAGCAACACAAGCGATGTTATCAAGGTTAGATATGAAAAGCTTGAGGCTCTCAAGGAAGCAGGCAGAGATCCGTTTGTAATTACAACAAGTGCTCGTGATATTCTCACGGAAACAATAAAGAATAATTTTGAAGAATACGAAAACAAAGATGTTTGCGTTGCAGGCCGTTTACTTTCAAAAAGAGGCAAAGGCAAGGTTTCGTTTATGGATCTTTGGGATCGTTCAGGCAAAATTCAGATTTTTGCAAAGTTTGACGACCTCGGCGAAGAGGAATACGGTTTCCTCAAAAAGTGGGATATTGGCGATATAGTTGAAGTTAAGGGCTTTGTTTTTAAAACTCAGATGGGTGAAATTTCTATTCACGCAAAAGAGGTTAAGCTTCTTTCAAAGTCACTTAAACCGCTTCCGGAAAAGTATCACGGTCTTACAAACACCGACCTTCGTTACCGTCAGCGTTATGTTGACCTTATTATAAATCCAGAAGTAAAGGATACCTTTATCAAGCGTTCTAAGATTATCAGCACAATTCGTAAGTATCTTGATTCACAGGGCTTTATGGAGGTTGAAACTCCTATGCTCGTTTCAAATGCCGGTGGTGCTTCTGCAAGACCGTTTGAAACACATTTTAATGCTCTTGATGAGGATTTAAAGCTTAGAATTTCACTTGAGCTTTATCTCAAGAGATTGATAGTTGGTGGACTTGAAAAGGTTTATGAAATTGGTAGAGTATTCCGTAATGAAGGACTTGACACAAGACATAACCCTGAATTTACTCTTATGGAACTTTATCAGGCATATACAGACTATCACGGTATGATGGATTTGACAGAGAATCTCTATCGTCATGTTGCACAAGAAGTTCTTGGTACAACAACTATCGTATATAATGGCATAGAAATGGATTTAGGCAAGCCATTCGAGAGAATCACAATGGTTGATGCCGTTAAGAAGTATGCAGGTGTTGACTTTAACAAAATACATACTCTTAAAGAGGCAAGAGCCATTGCTAAGGAAAAGGGCGTTGAATACGAAGAAAGACACAAGAAGGGCGATATTCTCAACTTGTTCTTTGAAGCTTTCGTAGAAGAGCATCTTATTCAGCCTACATTCCTTATGGATCACCCTATTGAGATTTCTCCTCTTACAAAGAAAAAGCCGGAGAATCCTGAATATGTTGAGCGTTTCGAGTTCTTTATGAATGGTTGGGAAATGGCTAATGCATATTCTGAGCTTAATGACCCTATTGACCAGAGAGCAAGATTTAAGGCACAGGAAGAACTTCTCGCACAAGGAGATGAAGAGGCTAACCGCACAGATGAGGACTTCCTTAATGCCCTTGAAATCGGTATGCCACCAACAGGCGGAATCGGTTTCGGTATTGACCGTATGTGTATGCTTCTTACAAATGCTCCTGCAATCAGAGATGTACTTCTCTTCCCGACAATGAAGTCCTTACCGAACGACAAGTAAGAAAAACCCAGTGTTTATGCGGGTTTCGGGACTTTCAAAATCAAATAAATTTACCTCTTTACACCAAATTTACACCAATCGGTGCTAAAAACGGTGCAGAGACTAAAAAATCGCATAATTTTAAGTTTCACACAGCTCCTGAGAAGTTACTGCTTCTCAGGAGCTTCTTTCATTTCTCATAGTTTTCGGACTACATCGCAAACTACACCAATCCTGTTTTTCTCAATATAATGAGGATAATCACAGAGGAAGGGGTGGTTATACTATGAGCAACAGTTTAGCAAGCGTTCACCCGGAGCTAATTTCTGAATGGTCAGAGAAGAACTTACCGCTAACGCCGGATAAGATAACCTTCGGTTCAAATAAAAGAGTGTGGTGGATAGGTGCTTGCGGACACGAGTGGGAAACGAGCGTCAAAGCTCGTTCAAAGGGCGAGAAATGCCCGATATGCTCAGGAGCGAGAGTAATAGAGGGTATCAATGATTTAGCCACATTGAAGCCCCTGTTGGCTCAGGAGTGGTCTAAAAAGAACAAATTAAAGCCTACCGAGGTATCTGTCGCTTCTCATAAGAAGATTATTTGGAAATGTAAACACGGACACGAATGGGAAGCAAGCGTTAAAAGCAGAACGGTAAACGGCACAGGCTGTCCATACTGCTCACATAATAAAGTCCTTGCCGGATTCAATGACCTTGCTTCACAGTATCCCGATATTGCTGCTGAATGGTCTGACAGAAATCTTCCGTTGCTGCCTACAATGGTAACAGCCTTTGCAAACAGTAAGGCTTGGTGGAAATGCAAAGATTGCGGAAACGAGTGGTACACTCTTATTTCAACCCGTTCCGGTGGGAGCAGATGTCCGTATTGTAGCGGATATACATTGCTCAAAGGATTTAATGACTTGGCGACTACGCACCCTGACCTTGCGGCTGAGTGGTCAGAAAGAAATTATCCCCTAATGCCTGATGAGGTAAACGCAAAATCAAGACACAATGTTTGGTGGAAGTGTAAGACCTGTGGCAATGAGTGGAAGTCCGTTATCAATGCTCGTGTAAAAGGAACAGTATGCCCGGTTTGTGCGGACAGGGCGGTTCTTGCAGGATACAATGATTTAGCCACAACGGACAGGAAACTGCTTGCTGAATGGGATTACGAAAAAAACTCTCTGCTTACGAAAAAAACTCTCTGCTCCCGACACAAGTGTCAAGAAAGTCAATGAAAAGTGTGTGGTGGAAATGTTCACTTGGACACTCTTGGAAAGCAAAAATCAGCGACAGAACAATTATCGGAGAAAAATGCACCGTATGCGAAAGCGAATATCGATCCGTGTTCCCCGGCTTGGCTGTCGCCTATTACGCCAATCAAAAAGGACTAAAGGTACAGCTCGGTTCAGATAAACTATTGGGAATACCTCTTGAAACATACATTCCGTCAGAAAAGCTGGCGATAGAATTTACGAACGGCTCAGAACATATGGAGGTTCTCAAAAGCCACTTATGCAAGCAACGAAATATAAAACTCGTAAAACTCCCTTTTAAGACAACCGAAACGGAAGCGGAGTATGCCGACAGAGTAAAAGCAGTTTTCAAAAGCGTACATATCTTTATTTATTCTGATGTCGAAGCAGATGTTTCGGTAATCAGAGCAAAATTCAATGAATGGAGGAAGCGACTGTGAGAGAAGAAAAGTTCCATATCTATCTTAATGATGACGAATATAGCAGAGTAATACAAACACTTATCCGCTTAAAGAACAGTCTGATTTCACAAGGCAGATACACCGACGGAGTTGACGATGTTCTCTGCAAGGTGCTTTCAACCAAGAAAAGAAAGCTCAAAATCAAATATATCTGAATACGAAAAGAGACCGCCTACACGATGTAAGCGGTCTTTGCTAATTTAGAGTAAGTTCGACAAATCGGAATTTGAAAACTAACTTTTCTTAAATCATTATCGCTTGTTGTAGGGCGTTAATGAATTCCTCTAAAAGCCTTGAAAATAAAGGGTTTTTCGCAATCTGCTCACCTTATTCCTTTATACGATTTCACACGACTTTACCCTTGCTCCGAGCAATTATAAGGGCAAAAGCAAGGGCAAGAAAAACTGATAACAAGATATAACAGAGTGTGGCAATCGGGAAACTGTGATGTATGTGCGAATATATTATTTTGGAGGATTACATAATGGAAAAGTACATTTATAACGAACAAATCGGTCTTTGGTATGAATTGCAGGGCGATTATTACATTCCCTGTTTGGAATTACCCGCCGAAAAAGAAGAAAGGCATATCGGCGTATGGGGTCAGCGGCATTTGCGGTATATCCGTCAACATAAAAAGGTGTTCTACACAAATCTGCTGACAAGCGGAAAACTGCAAAGCCACCTTGCCGATGTTGAAGAACAGGCACAGAAACTGTTTGACCGCCTTATGAAGCAATGGGCAGAGCGTGAGGGCATTACCGAAAAGCTGAAAGCCGACAATCAAATGGAGTGGGTCGGCAGGATGAACGCTCTTCGTGAAGCGGTTACGGAAACTGTCAATGCCGAGGTGATCTTCGTATGAGAAAGCGGAAATATTACCTTTATCTCACAGAAGAGGAACGGAGGTACATCTTCAATGCCCTGCTTGCCTTCCGCAATAAGTTGATTGCACAGGGCAGATATACGGATGCAGTTGACAAGGTTATGATAAAATTACAAAGATAAAGCATTGCAATCGAAAGCGAGAACGCTCGAACAGCAATGTTCGGGCGTTTCTTTGCGTAGGCGGTAGAAATTTTTACATTTTTGTGATATACTTAAAAAACGAATTGAGATTACAACAGAAACTTTGAATTTTACGGTCAGTAAGGAATGAGTAAAGTTATATGATTGTATTATAAGCGATTTGTTAAAATTTTTGTAACCACTTGTATTTGCCTGCAATTTATGGTATAATGTTTTAAAATTTAGAAAGAGGTGGAAAGATGATTAACTTTTCTTGCAAATAAAATCAAAATATGCGGTAGTGCTATACTTTGGCATTATTGTGTCTATTGCAAGAAAGTTATATGTCTATCTTA
>CACXBF010000009.1 GCA_902765855.1 uncultured Ruminococcus sp.
TACCGGACTCTGAAGATGATACCGACATTCCTTTCGATTAACGGAAAGGAGTTGTTTATGCCAAAGGTAGAACGTGAAGTGAAAAAGGCAGAAGCCATCCGCTGGATGAACATCCTTGGCGTCAACAAAGATGTCGTCAAGCTATTCGAGGATCACGACATCGTTATGGCGTGTTCTGGAACTACCGGAACATATCTGCCGCTTGCCGATCCCATGCTTGAAGCCCAGATCCGTGATTTTGAACAGCAGTGGGATGACCTTGTTTATATGGTTATCCGCACTCCATCTCCTTATGGATGGTTGGATTCATTGTTGTTCATAGATAACTATCAGGACGAATGGGAATTCGCAAGCCAAGAACTGAAGGACGGCTATGTGCTGTCCTGGACGATTAATCAGGATCATCCAATCTGCTCGGATATGGGCAGCATTATCGTCGAACGTACACAGAGTGGCGGATTAATTCGCCGGGGTTAATAAGGAGGAAAGTCATGCAGAAGAACAAAACATTGTATGTCGCCTATGGTTCCAATATGAATGTCGAGCAGATGCAGCATCGTTGTCCTACCGCCAAAGTAGTCACCAGTATGTTTCTGGAGGGCTATCGGCTTCGCTTTATGGGAGGCCATTACAGCGCGGTCGCCACGATCGAGCCTTCAGATGATGATCTGGTTCCGATTACTGTCTGGGAGATTTATCCCGAAGATGAACGGAATCTGGATATCTACGAAGGATACCCGCATCTATATCGCAAGGAAACCTTGAAACTGAAACTCGGCAAAAAGACATTCTCTGCGATGGTCTACATCATCAACGGAGAAAAGATGCTCTACGGCCAGCCGTCGAAAGCATATTTCGAAACTATCCGTGAGGGCTATATCTCTGCCGGGTTCGACCCGAAACTGCTTCATCAAGCAGTTGCCGAAAACTGTACGGAGGTGAGGCTTTATGGTTGATGAACATGAGTTAGAGCTTTCTGATGATAAGCTCGCGTACCTTTGCCGTTGCATGGCGGAGGATACGGCTCCAATCATAAACAAACTGAGATCTCCGTATTTTCAACAGTTTATCTGCCAACTCATTGAGTTCTGGTGTGATCACTACGGCGAAGATGTGGACTTCTGTATTCGGAACATCCATGGTCTCGCCACGATACGTCGTTTTATGAACAACAGAAATGGCAATCCGCCATTCATGCCCATGTGAGTAATCTCACGGAAAGGAAAAGGTGAAAAACTATGATGACTAAGAAAATCAAGGAACAGATTATGGCCATTCGGGACTCCGGCGAAACCAATATGCTGGACACCCGCACCGTACAATGGATTGCTAATCGCGAAAACTACTTCGAACTCGTTATTTACCTTGAGGAGAACAGCCGGGAATATTGGAATTTCATTATGACCGGGGAAGCTCCGATGGCTGACGAAGATGAGGAGGACTAATGCCTATGGATGAACTGTTTATGATCATGTGTCCGAGTATGGAATCTGCTTGCAACGCGTTACAGGAAGTGCTCCCGATAACCAATAGCATGGACTATCCGGCCTTCGGAGCGTTCTACTGCATGTTACTCGAAGAATGGTGTTTGAACCACCACGAGCATATTACCGAGGTCATCGATCAGATATCCTCGCTCATTCACGAAGTGAACTCCGAGCTTGGAAGCTATCAGGGCGGAACTCTATTTGTTGGAAGCGAGGTGATCTAAACGTCAAAGATAATTCAGATACATCAGTATCTCGAAGATCGTCGGAATCGTAAAGATTCCGGCGATCGGCCTAAAACTGGCTTCATCAGGGATATTGTCAGATTATTCAAAGAAGCTATTGCTTTATCTCTCGAAGAGAGTGATGAATACGATGATCTTTATGACGAATAACGGAAAGGAGGAAATATGTGGTCTGAAGGAACAATTGGCGTTCCGGCCAGCGTTGCCGGTAAACCTACTGCCGTACACTACTGGGTCAAACATTATAAAAACCCAAGCAAATACGGAATCAACAACGGTCGCATCTCGAAAGTGATGCTCAAGATCGATGGAGAAATCGTATGTAACTATGATCGCGGTTGGGATGTACGTCCTACATGTAAAGCCGCCGAAGTCGCGCTGGAGATATTACTTTATGAATATGATGGGAGGAATGAGGAATGAAGAGTTTTGTTGACGAAGGCCCGACTATCCGAATCTACTACGATCTGGAAGGGCAACGCCGTAAAGACTTAGTCAAAGCACTTGGTGAAATCCTCTTATGGGAGCCGAAATATCTCGGAGCACCCACATTCAGCTATGAAGTGGGCAATTATATTGTTACCAAAAACGGTGCGATTATTTGCCCGGAAAGCTGCACGAGAGAAATCGCCGAACAGATTATCCTTAAACTCAAGGAACGTGGCTTTGAACATACGGGTTCGAACCTGATGCTGTTCGTGGTATCGTTGCCGAAATCGATGTTTGATGAAGATTCTCTCGTCAGGCTTTGTAGCCTTGTCAAATCTAAAGAAACGCTTTTAAAAGCCGCTCTTGGAGCTCGTCAACTTCAGATTGAAGAATATGAGGATAAAATCTATTTCCCCTGGTTCACAATCAGCGGAGTAGATGGAGAAGCCGATGCTTATACGAAGCTTATTTCGGCACTTGCTAAAACAGCCTGTGAACAGAAACGTGTCTCGCCCGTCGAACGACCGCAAGAGAACCTAAAATATGCAATGCGCCTATTTCTGGTCCGACTCGGATTCGTCGGGGACGAGTACAAACAGGCGAGAAAAATACTGCTCCGGGACTTATCCGGGAACTGCAGCTGGAAGGCCGGACACGCGCCAGACCGGCGCGACGTGGCCGATAATTCCGAAAGGAGGAATGAGCCCTAATGTTTTATGGCAGAGTTTATACCCAGGATTTCATCCGTCAGCTGCGCGAACGATATCCTGAAGGAACTCGCGTGGAGCTGATTTCGATGGAAGACCCTTACAACACAAAACTAAAACCAGGTGACCAAGGCACAGTCACTTTTATCGATGCACAAGGAACAATCTTTGTCGATTGGGATTGCGGATCGTCGCTTGGACTCATTTATGGGGATGATATATTCAGGATCGTAGAATGATCCTCACCAAAGCCAGCCCCGGTTGGGACTGGCTTTTTCAAGATAAACCCAACAATTATAAGAAGAAAATTAACTATTAATTCTCCGCAGAAAGACTGGCTTTCTCTTGCAAAGAGAGCTATCATGCGATGACTACCTATGGAAGGAGGTAATGCTATATGAGCAATACAACTATGCTCGATACGGCTCAAATGCTTATGGGTACAATGACTCCCAAATATGCCGTATCTTATCTCCGCGTATCTACTCGCGGACAAGCTGAACGTGGCGGCGGACATGACGAAGGCTTTTCGATTCCTGCACAACGTGAAGCTAATAAAAAGAAAGCCGCAACATTAGGAGCAATAGTCGGCAAGGAATTTGTAGACCGTGGTGCTTCAGCTAAATCTGCCGATCGTCCACAACTTCAAGCAATGCTCGAATATGTCAAGGAAAATGCCGACCGAATAGATTACGTTATCGTACATAAGGTCGATCGTCTCGCGCGTAATCGCGACGATGACAGCGACATTATGCGCGTATTGCGTGAGTGCGGCGTCCAGCTCGTATCTGCATCCGAAAGCATCGATGACACTCCAGCTGGAATGCTACTACATGGCATTATGAGTTCCATCGCTGAGTTCTACTCACAAAACCTAGCGACTGAAGTTAAGAAAGGCATGGGCGAGAAAATAAAGAGTGGCGGTACGGTAGGACGCGCGCCTATTGGATACCAGAACGTTCGATACGTCGATGAGAAAGGTCGCGAAGAGCGAACGGTGATCACCGATCCAGAACGGGCTCCACTGATAAAACTAGCCTTTGAAGAATATGCGACCGGGAACTGGACGGTTGCGGATCTTGCCGATCATTTAGCAGCCTGCGGACTTAATACGCGCTCGACGCCAAAGATTCCATCCCAGCCAATCACGCTTAAGACCCTACATAAAGTTTTAGTAAACCCTTATTACAAAGGAGTCATTAAGTACAAAGGCGTTGAATACGACGGCTCTCACGAAAAACTCGTTGAGCCAGAAACATGGGATTTAGTGCAATCTATACTCGCATCCAGACTGAACGGCGAAAGAAGCTTAAGACATCCGCATTTCTTAAAAGGCAGTTTATACTGCGCCTATTGTGGCGAACGCATGATTGTGAGCAACGAAAAGAAAAAAGACGGTACTGTTTACCCATACTTCGTATGTGGCGGACGCCACAGTAAGCGGAAGAAGAATTGCAAGACTCGCGCCGTACTGATAGATGTCGTAGAAAAGAAAATCGAGAAAATATATGATAATTATCAGCTACCATCAGAAATTCGCATCCAAATCGAGGCTCAGGTTTTAACAATTATATCCCAAGAAAAAGCAAAATACGACAAAGAGATCAATGGGCTAAATGGCGAAAAAGCAAAACTTGAAAACAAAAGAAAGAAGCTTTTGGAAGCTCACTACAATGATGCAATTCCGCTCGATCTTCTAAAAGAAGAACAAAAGAAAATCGCAAAAGAATTAGCTGCAGTCGAGCATGAAATAAAGATGCACAACACCACATTTGATAGTATTGTCGACAACTTAAAACTTGCATTGGATATCGTAGAGAACTGCGGCGAGGCTTACCGGAACGCAAATGATTCGACGAAAAAACTTATGAATCAAGCTATTTTCAATAAATTTTACATAGTGAATGACGTCGATCATGAATTCGACGTAGAATTCTCTTTTAAGCCGCCATTCGACAAAATGCTGGAACCAATAAAAGAAGATATTTCTAAGATCAACAGTGCCATTAGAAACCATTCATCAAAACTCGAAAAATTCATAGACATAGCAAAAGGCCACATCCAAGATTTTCTTGAATGTGGCCTTTCTGACGTGGACAATCCATCAAATATGACAACTCACTCGAACAACGGATATTTTTTTAGACATAATAGTTCGAGTAAGGAACTTTTGGTGGAGATGACGGGAATCGAACCCGTGTCCGAAAAATGCTTACAACGGCTTTCTTCGAGCGTAGTCATTGTTTTAAAATTCCCTCAGCTAATCGCCCAAAGACAGGCTATCAACTTCGGTATCCTTAAATTCATGACAAGGTACAAGGCACTCCCCTGTTCACGTTCACCACTAATCGACGCCTGTTAAAGACCGTGGTACTTCTATAACAGACGGTCGTGCTTAATTAAGCAGCGACAGCAACAGTTTTATTGTTGTCAATTATTGTTTAAGTTGCGGATTTTATAGCGGTTCCGCACCGCTGCTCGCTTACCGGAGCTTACATTCCCCGTCGAAACCTTTACATCCCCATATATAAAGAGGAATCAGCCTCTTGAACGCTCCTTAATGGCTCTTTGCATATCACGCTTTGCATCTCTGGCTGCCATATCTTCACGCTTATCGTAAAGCTTTTTACCCTTGCAAAGACCCAACTGAACCTTAACCTTAGAACCTTTAAAATATAATGAAAGTGGAATCAGCGAATATCCATCTTGCTTAACCGTCCCAAAAAGACGCATAATCTCACGCTTGTGCATAAGCAATCTACGAACTCTCATAGGGTCACGATTAAAGATGTTTCCCTGCTCATATGGACTTATGTGCATACCTTTGATATACAGTTCTCCATCGTCAATGCTACACCATGAATCTTTTAAATTTACTCTGCCATTACGAATAGATTTAACTTCTGTACCACAAAGCTCTATGCCGGTCTCCATACTTTCTATCACAAAATAATCATGGAAGGCTTTTTTATTTTGTGCTATTGTTTTTGTGTTTTTCTTAGGCACGAAAAAGCCCCCCTCTGTTTATTTTGAAATTAAATTTCCTTGCGTCCTTCTAAGGACTTTGTAAGTGTAACCTCATCGGCATATTCTATATCTCCGCCGACAGGAACACCATACGCAAGGCGCGTGACTTTTACATCAAATGGCTTTAAAAGCTTAGAAATATACATTGCAGTTGCTTCACCCTCAACAGTAGGGTTAGTTGCCATAATTACTTCTTTGATTTCGTCCGTCTTAAATCTTGCAAGAAGCTCCTTAATGCGAATCATATCAGCTGTAACACCATTCACAGGTGAAAGTGAACCATGAAGAACATGATATAAAGCATTATATTCGTGCGTACGCTCAAGTGCCATAACATCACGAGGGTCTTCTACTACGCACACAAGCGACCTATCACGACAAGGGTCGCTGCATATGGAACAAACATCTTTATCAGTAAGATTACAACAAATACTGCAATATTTTATCTTGGAGTGCGCCTCCATTATCGCATCAGAAAATTTCTGTGCTTCTGCTTCCGGCATACGCAAAATATGATATGCAAGCCTGAGTGCTGTTTTATGCCCTATTCCGGGCAGACGCTCAAACTGCTCTATAAGTTTTGCCAGCGGAGCTACACTATATTCAGCCATAATTAAAATAATCCCGGAACATTAAGACCGTCAGAAATCTTATCCATAGTCTGTGACTTATCAGTCTGAGCCTTTCTGATAGCTTCGTTAACGGCTGCGATTACGAGGTCGCTAAGCATATCAATATCTTCCGGGTCAACAACATCTTTCTGAATCTCGAGCTTCTGAATTTCGAGTTTACCGGTAATTGTAGCAGTTACTGCTCCGCCGCCTGCTGTTGCGGAATATTCTTTCTGCTCAAGTTCTTGATTAGCAACGTCCATTTCAGCCTGCATCTTTTGTGCCTGACGAGCGAGCTGCTGAATATTAGCTGCTCCAGCGTTTCCGTATCCCTTTGGCATTCTTGCTTTCATATTAATTTTCCTCCGAATTATTATTTATTTCTATTGGTATTCCTGATGCTTTTGCATCTGAAGCAAATTTTAAAAGTGGGTCATCTTGCTTAACTTCATCCGGATATGAGTATCTTCCAAGACTATAATCCTTTCCGGTAATTTTTCTGATTGAATTACGCATTTTTTCTCGCTGTTCAGGCTTGCGTAAAATTTCAAAGCATATATCGTTTGTTGAATCAACAAGAACATATTTTCCGCTTATATAAGCTTTACTTCCATCAAATGACGCACCGATAATCTTTGAATATTGCTTTATGTCATCTATAACTTCAGGCCATTCTTTCATTGGTACAGCTTCACTTCTGAGCTTTTCCATATCAGGAGGGCGCTTAATCGGTGGCGTTCTTGTCTGAGAATGAGTTTTATTGACAGATACTTGTTGAACTATTGGCGGATTAGCCCTAAGCCTTTCTACCTCTTTAGTAAGTTCGTCAATACGCTTTGCAACATCTCCGCTTATTTCCGGCTTAGAAATTTCCGAGCACAGCTTAACTGCTGTCATTTCCATTTCTATCCTGCGGTTAACTCCCCTCATCATACGCTCATATGCTTTTTGTAGAGTATCTATCGCTGAAATAATTTCGTTAAGTGACATTGCAAGAGCCTGTTCACTTGTCTGGGCAAATTCCTCGTCGGTCATAACAACAAAAGGCCTTGCATCTTTTACAGTTTTAATCAGCATCATAGCTCTTAGCTGAGAACAAAGTTCATCGCAAAGTCGAGCCATATCTTTAGAATCTGTGTGTAGCTTATCAATTATCGCAAGAGCCTCTGCGGAATCTCTTTTACGAATTGATTCAACAAGCTTAAAAAGATATTCCCTATCTGCCAAACCTGCGGTATCACGAACTGTATGTTCGTCAATATGTCGGCTTCTGCCCATACATTGGTCGAGCAAAGAAACTGCATCTCTCATACCGCCGTCAGCAATAGAGGCAATAAGCAAAGCCGCTGAACGTTCAATCTCTGCATTTTCCTGACTGCAAATATATTCGAGTCTATCCGCAATAGCTTGTGGTGAGATTCTATGGAAATCAAAACGCTGACAACGAGAAAGTATTGTTGCAGGAAGTTTATGAACCTCTGTCGTTGCCAAAATAAAGACAACATGAGGAGGTGGTTCTTCAAGCGTTTTCAAAAGAGCATTAAAAGCTCCCGGAGAAAGCATATGAACCTCGTCAATGATATATACACGATATTTTACGCCTGCAGGGGTAAAATTTGCCTCCTCTCGAAGCATACGAATATCATCAACGCCATTATTACTTGCAGCATCAATCTCTACAACATCGAGAATTGAACCGTCATCAAGACCTCTACAAGCGGCACATTTTCCACAAGGGTCACCATCTTGCAAATCAAGACAGTTGACAGCCTTGGCAAGAATTTTTGCACAAGAGGTTTTTCCTGTACCTCTCGAGCCTGTAAAGAGATATGCGTGAGCTATTCTGTCGGCTTTAAGCTCATTTTTCAGCGTAACAGTAACCTGTGGCTGACCTGAAACCTCCGAGAAGGTTTTCGGGCGATATTTTCTATAAAGCACACGATACATCAAAGCTCACCTTCCTTTTGGCTCAAAAAAACAAGACAGCCGAGGAAGTCGGTCATATGCTCTTTGGTATACTGACGAACAGATTAACTGTATCGCATGTTACAACCGCTTAATGCTGCTCGGTTCCCCGCCTGACATGGTTCACGGTGCTTCATCGTACAGCACCTATCCGCCAGCATATCAAAAAGCACATTCTGTCTTGTTATACCGATATTCTTCGGCAGTAGTGCTATTATACAATATATCTTCACAAAATGCAAGCCTTTTTTAAAAATTTATTAAATTAGCTTGTAATAATATAATAAAAACAAAATCCAATAAATATGATAAATTCATCGATTTAAATAACTTATTATGCTTCTTGCCGAATAATAATTCTACTCAAAATAAGTAATCAATATTTTAAAAAGCATTTGTTCATCGTATTTTGATAATTTATTTGCAACTAAAATAATTTTGTTTGTTTTTGCCATTCAATTTTTATTAATTGACGACGCCTATTTATTTTTTAATACCATCAATATATAAACAAAAGGCAACAGGTATACACCTATTGCCTTTGAAGTTTGGTGACCCATCGGAGATTCGAACTCCGGACACCTTGATTAAAAGTCAAGTGCTCTGCCAACTGAGCTAATGAGTCATAATTGGTTGGGATGGCTGGATTCGAACCAGCGAGATGACGGAGTCAAAGTCCGTTGCCTTACCGCTTGGCTACACCCCAGAAAAATTTTCTTCAGCATACGAACACTTCATATGCTGAACGAAAACATAAAAATATTGGGGTGGATAGTCGGATTCGAACCGACGCTCTCTGGTGCCACAAACCAGCGCTTTAACCAGCTAAGCTATACCCACCATATGGCGCGCCAAAAGGGACTCGAACCCCTGACCTACTGCTTAGAAGGCAGTTGCTCTATCCAGCTGAGCTATTGGCGCATATGGAGCGGGTGATGGGAATCGAACCCACACAACCAGCTTGGAAGGCTGGGGTTCTACCACTGAACTACACCCGCATTTCGTGACGAACATTATATTATCATACTGCTCTTTAAATGTCAATAGGAAATTTAAAATTTTTTCTAATTTTTTATTTTTTAATAAAATCTCTTGACAATTTCTTGGCTTTATTATATACTAATTAAGCACTTATTTGCCGGTGTGTCGGAATTGGCAGACGAGACAGACTCAAAATCTGTTATCCGCAAGGGTGTGTGGGTTCGAGTCCCACTACCGGCACCAATTAAAAAGCTCGTAAACGCAATCATATAAAGCGTTTACGAGCTTTCTTTATTTTTGTAGTATTTCTAATATTTTGTAAGTGAATTTTTAATCTATATTTCCCTTGCTTCTCGGAAACCTAAATACAGTTTGTTGATTTGTTATATACGAAATATTTTTACAAGCCAAAAAAGCGAACGGAAATTTCTGCTTGCTCTTTTTATATTCACAACGCTAATTAATTTTTCCAGCTTTAGATTCAATTTTTTAGAATTTTTACATTTTGTGTTTCTTCTTATATAATATCAAACCTATAATACATAAAACCACAACTATCAAAATGAGTACAGGAATGAACAATATCCACCAAAGAGTCTGTTCACGCACAATAGCAATTTCTATCTTTTCTCCGTCAAGCTCTGCAACAAGATAACTTCCAAACTCAGAGCTTTCCACCCTTTTCCATTCTCCATTTTGCTTAACAAAAATGCACACGCCGTCTATATTTCCGTCTGGCGCAAGATAATGTATTTTGTGCATAGTTTTATTGTCCTTGCTTAATTTCAGTGTCCAACTTTCGAGCAATTCTCTCGACTGCCACCATTTGTTCAATGGAATCTCGCTATCTTGCACAACACATTTTTCTGTAGACATAGTTGCTTTTTCATCAAAATTCCCTTCAACAAAAAATACCGTACGACCATCTTTACGCTTTGCATTGCCGGCCACTGTTGTTACATATGGAATATATTCCGCATTAACAATCGTGTCAAAATGAAGTTCAGAAAGTTCCGTCCTACTCCAAACAGCATAATTTCCATCTTTTTTGGGAATCTTCGGCGCAACATCCATAGAAAATGAGTCTCCATAATTAAATGATAGTGTTTTTAATTCTTTACCATCAGCCACAAAACGCAAAGTAAGCTGTTTCATCTCGTCCGGAAGACCATTAATCTTTAATAATTCAAGATAAGAAATTGACTCCGCTTTTTTCGCATAGCTAATCCTATCAATCCCAGCCAGATATTCCGATACAAATAAATTTCCCTTGTATTCTCCTGTAATTTCTCCAGTGATTGCACCACAAAATGAACTATCAGAAGAAATTTCAATCATAGAAACACAATCTATAACACGCTTACCAGAACCGACTATACCGCCAACATATTTTTTACCGGAAAGTGTACATTTAGTAAAGCTGTTTTTGACCGATGAAAGTGAGAAACCACATACCCCACCTACATAGTCTCCAGAATTGCTTGTGACATCTCCAAAGCCGCCACAGCCATAAATTGTACCAATATCCATTCGACCGACTACACTGCCTACACAGCTTCGTTTTGCTGTAATATTGCCTGTATTCTTACAGTTCAGAAGGATTGCACGACTTTGATATGTAAATTTACCGGACCAATTATTTAGCGATAAATCGTCCTCTGGGTCAAGGTCATATTCGATAGCCATAGACCCTACAACACCACCAACATTTCGGTCTGCTGAAATTTCACCATCATTATTCGATTCTTGTACTTTACCTCGTACAGCACTTTGTATGCTATCCTCCGAAACATCTTCAAATATATCAGTATAATCTATATTTTTTGTTTCATTGATAAGGTTCAAGAATAAATTCATAACCTTCATAAACTGTGTATTTATTGCACGAACATCAGATAACAATGCAGTGCTTGAAGATGAGATAGATGTATTTAATTCAGAAAGTTCATTACCAATTCCACTAAGTGCAGTGTTCAAAGCATCTGATGAATTTGTAAATTCTGAACCAAGTGGTGTAAAAGTAATAGGTTCTTCTCTTGAAAACTCATCTACCAACTGTGATGCTTTTTTCAAAGCACTTTTCAGCGATGTAGAAGTTTCTTGCACACTTTCAAGTACAGCATCAAACTGTTTTGATACCTTGCTAAGCTTTGTATTCAAATCACGCAAACTGCCTATACCTTTGCCAAGAGCGTCCATGGCCTTACTAAAATGTGATGATGACGATGAAAAACAGGTGATTGATGTTTGCATTTCATTCGCAAATTTACGAAGCGTTTGGAGCTTCTGATTTCTGATTGCGGAAAAATCTGTATTCTTCAAAACATCTGTAAAATCACGACCCACTGCAACATTATAATCAAGAACTGTCCGAAATCCGTTTGCCAATGCCAAACTGGTTTCCTTTGTAATAGTGCCATTATCTTTCAATTCCTTAATTGCCTGATTTATTGTGGTTTTAAGCTTATCAGAAGACTCTTTCAGCATTGCAATATCTGCAGAGAGCTGTGTGGTATCCGGCTTAGCGGATTCATTTTTCAACAGGTCAATAGCACGATTAAAAGCATCAAGTCCATCACTTAGGTCTTTTGCAGTCTGCGATGTTTCTGTACAGAAATTTTGAAGTTCACGCAAAATCTGCTCATTATACTCAGTTGTTCCGTCAAGCATATCAAAAAGCTTGCGTATCTCACTAATCGTATCAGTTAATCCGCTTGAGGTATTCGCAATATCACTTGTAATTGGCGAAAGCTTTGATAAATATCTCTCAATCATAAGTGAAAGTCCATTTACCGACTCAATATTTGAATCCACAAAAGAGCCAAGTTGGTCTGTCATATTATTTGCACTGCTACGAGCATTATCGGTATAACTTAACACTTGATTAAGATGTTCAGACACACTATTTGAGGTAGATTCTGCATCACTCAATGTCCGATCAATTAGTGAATGAAGTTTATTTAATTCATTTTGTAATTCATCAAGACTATTATTGGATACTTGCAAGGTAATATTCGGCGTCATCTGTCCGACAATACCGCCTACATCTTTTCTTCCGAGTATCTTGCCATGATTTTGGCAGTTGCTGATATAACCGCTCTGACGACCTACAATACCTCCAACATTGTAACCAACATGGGAATAACCAACTGCACCGCTATTTTCACAGCTCTGAATAACGCCAGTTGAATATCCTGCAATACCTCCGGTATCGGTTGTTACTGGTATTTCATGGTCTAAATTTTTATTTTTCAACAAATCATATATAACACTATCAAGTTCAGTAAGCTCTGAAAGCGTAATATTTTCATCTGTAATAGTTGTATTAACTGCCGCCTTATTAGAAGAGTTGACTATACTTCCTGAATTTTCACCAACTATTCCTCCAATGAACTTTTTTCCTAAAATCACGCCAGAAACACTACAACCCGTAATCACGCCACTTGATTTATTGATTCCGGCAATACCGCCTACTTGTTCAGAGCCGGATATAACTCCTGAAAAACTACAATTTTCTATCGTTCCGTAGTTTTCGCCAGCAAAACCGCCGATATAATTCTGCTCTCCCGTAGGAGATACATCACCCTCTAGCTGAAGCTTTCTAACAACAGCACCTTTTTCTATACGACCGAATAATGCCGAACGAGAATTTTCTGATATTATTTTCAATCCGGTAATTTTATGTCCGTTACCATCAAATGTTCCTAAAAATATCGGAATAGACAGTTCACTTTCTTTTAAGTCTATATCCTGCGTAAGAATAACTGTAAGGTTTTTTGAATATTTGTCAGAGGAACATCTCTTTGCAAAGTTTTGTAGTTCATTCAGGCTTCCGATACGAAGTGTATCATCTGCTGCATAAGCGATTGGGCAAAGAGATAGCAGCATAACATTTGCAAGCAGTAATGCCATAAATCGAATAATCGTACTATTTCTTTTCATTTTCTATTTCCTCCCCTACCACTTCTTCTGTATCACATTCTTCTGTAATCTCACCAGATATCAAATGTAGCTCTGTATCTCCATCTATACTTGCGTGCATTATACCGTTGACCGAACCATTTATCTCGCCCTTGACCATTCCGCTAACATAAATACGCCCACTTGTTGCTTTTTGGCGTTTCGGTTTCTTAACAGAGAAGGACGTCTTATCTACAATACCACTTCCTATAAGCAAAATCTGTGGCAGAACGAATAGTACAAGAATCATAGACAAAATAGTTCCACGACCAAGACTCTGACCAATACCAACGATTGCAGCCTCGGAGGTCATCTGACCTATCAGAATACCTGATACTGAAAGTATAGTACCAGATGTCAGAACCGTAGGAAATGCAAAATTCAATGTTTCAATCATTGCCTGCCTGTGATTCATAGTGTTTTTTATCTCCTGATAGCGGTTAGCAATTACGATTGCATAGTCGATATTAGCACCCATCTGAATAGAACTTACTACAAGATAACTCATGAAAAATAATCCATTTCCAGTGAAATATGGAACAGAGAAATTAAGCCATATACTTCCTTGAATAACTATAATAAGTAAAATTGGCATTCCAACCGATTTAAAGGTGAATAGCAAAACCACAAGAACGATTAGAATTGAAACTATGCTGACAACCAAATTATCACGAACAAAAGATTTTTGAAAATCATATTCGTTGGTGGAGTCACCTGCCACATAGACTGTGCCATCGGGATAATAACCTTCTGCAATCTCGTGAATTGTATCAATAAAGGAATAAGTTTCATCTCCACTGACTGGGAGTGTCAGATAAAGCAACATACGGTCGTAATCTGTACCGCAAAGCTGCGCCTTTGCTGCTGACATTTGTTTCTTTGCATCATTAAGTGTCTTTGTCTGCTCATCATCAAGCGTCACAATCCCGGAATCCACTTGTTCACTAACAAATAAGAACATATCAATTAGTGGCACCTTATAAGATGCAAGATTTCCGGCAAGTTTACCATAGTCCTCGTCCTTTGCAGCATATGCCGCATAGATTGTCTGTGCTACTTCGTAATCAAGTCCGGCAACTTCTGAGAATTGTCTTGGCGTCAGTTTATCCGCAAGCATATAACCGTCCATAGCTTCTGTATTAGCAAGCCCTATTGTATAATCAATCTCATCATGCTTTTCGAGTTCTTCAAGTAGCTTTGCCTCTTTTTCATAATCTCCAGCAGGAACAACCAGTGCCAACATATTAGACGAGGTGAAATGTTCGTCTATCATTTTGTCGGCTACCTGCGACTCACTGAGCTTTGGTGTGGTAAGAGAGCTATAACCGTATACATAAGGGCATTTATTTGAAAACCAAAATCCAAATGCAATCAAAACCACAAAAATAATCGGTACTATATGTCGTGTGGCGTAATCAAACTTACCGATAAATGATACCTTTGGAATAAAGTTTCGATGTTTCGACCTTTCAATAAGAGGACCGAAAAGCACTAATAATCCCGGCATAACAAGAAATACAGAAAGCAATGCAAATATAATTGATTTAATAAGGCATATTCCCATATCCGGACCTATCTTAAATTGCATACAGAGCATAGCAGCAAGACCACCGATTGTAGTAAGTGAGCTTGCACCAATCTCCGGAATTGCTTTGCTCAAAGCTGTTATTGCTGCATCTCTGATTGACATTGTCTGCCTCTCCTCTTTAAAGCGGTTACAGAGGATGACTGCGTAGTCAAGTGAAAGTGCAAGTTGCAAAATACTTGTTACGGAATTTGATACAAAAGATATTTTACCAAGCAAAAAATTACTGCCTTGATTCAGTACCATTGCAATAATAAATGTAAGCAATAAAACCGGAACTTCTCCGAAAGTTTGTGAGGTTAAGATTAGAACGATAACAATAATAATTGCCACATAAATCATAATCATATTGACCTCAGATGCGATTGTATCCTTTATCGAATTTCCGAGACCTGTGGAAACATAAATATCATATCCATCAAGTGCTTCTTTTACTGCGTCAAGCGATTTAAGGCAAGCATCATCGTTTTCATCATAATCAAAGGTCCCTGAAAACATAGCTGAGGCATCTTCATAATGGTCGGTAGAATTATCAAAAGCAACTCCTTGTACTCCTTTGATATCAGAAAGTTTTTCACTAAGAGCTTCGGCGTCTTTATATGTAATGTTTGCTACCATAATGTCCGCTGTACCGTAGGTTGTAAACTGATTTTCCATAACATTTAACGCCAGCTTGGTTTCGGCTGTATCTGGTAAAAAAGAGGTCAAATCACTTTCTACTTCAACCCAATTTCGTGAAAAAGCAGAAAAAATCAATAGAATAACAGTAATCAAAAAAATCAGATTTCGTTTATCTACAATTAGTGTAGAAAGCTTCAGCATAAAAGATGTACTTTGCTTTGCGTGATTTTTCATTTTCGGCATTCTCTTTTCTCGCCTCTTTCCAAATGTTTTTCATCATAAATCTTATGCCCCCATAATTTCATTCTTGCATTTTCTGTTTCAATAATTCCAGATAATTCATCTCCTACTATCTCAAATGTGGTATTGCAGGAAAGTTCTCGTGTCATAGTGTGCAGACTATGCCTCAAGTGATAAATCTGCCCTACATACTCACCTTTTATAAGATTATCAAACTCCAGCAAAGTCATAATACCATCGACTTTTCCTTCTTTTGTATTCAAAGCAAGTTTCCCTTCACGAACACCAAGTTGACTATCCAGAAAAATTTTATAGCTCGTTTTCATAGAAATTTCCTCCTTTTAAAAATCGATTTAATACTACTTCAATACATTTCAAATTTCAAAGGTCAAACAAAAGTGCTATGTCAGAATTATGACAATCAACCCTAATTTGACCGAATGAAATCGGTATAATTTTATGCTATAATAAAAACATATAAGTTGGGAGGCATCGAAATGGAAAAGAAAACTTACACCACATCAAACAACACAAAACACGCTTTAGCCGCAGCGCTAAAAACTTTAATGGCACAAAAACCTTTCGAGAAAATAACAATCAATGAAATAACAGAACTATGCGGAATGCGTCGTCAGAATTTCTATTACCATTTTTCAGATGTTTACGAGTTGTTACGCTGGATGTTTGACGAAGAGGCAATCTCACTATTGCGTCGTCATGAAGGAATGCTTCTTTGGCAAGATGGACTTCTGCAACTTTTTCAATATATTGAAGAAAATCATGCTGTGTGCTATTGTGCATTGAAATCTCTTGGAAGAGAACATATAAAACGATTTTTTGCGTCGGATATTTATGATATTATTCATCACACTATAGAGCAAATCGGTATGGATATTGGCATTTTGGATAAAAAAATAACTAAAGCCGATATAGACCTTTTGACGCATTTCTATGTGGTTTCTCTGGTAGGTATAATGGAAAGCTGGCTTTTGGGTGAGATTGAAAGAACTCCGCAGGAGCTAGTTTCTTTTGCCGACCAACTCTTGCAAGACCATGTTCGTGGTGCAAAAATGCGATTACAGGAAAATACTGCAACTATATAATTTACATATGTACCAATCACTTTTCGTAACTGGTAAGACCTTAGAAAATCTCGAAAGCGTTATCATTTATATAATTTTTCCGTCACTGATTTTTATTCTATTATCCGCCATATTTGCTATTGAATTATCGTGTGTAATTATTACAACTGTTTTGCCAGAATTATGAAGTTCAGATAAAATTCTCATAATCTCCGCACTTGAACCTGCATCAAGATTGCCTGTTGGTTCGTCTGCAAGAATAAGTGGCGGTTCAGCGGCAATGGCTCTTGCGATTGCTACTCTCTGTTGCTGTCCCCCGGAAAGCTCAAAGGGACGATGATTCATTCTTTCAGAAAGCCCAACCATCTCAAGTGCAGATATTGCTAAACTATGACGCTTTTGCTTTTCAGTTTTTCTATATATAAGAGGAAGTTCTACATTTTCAAGTGCCGTCATTGTCGGCACAAGATTAAAGTTTTGAAAGATAAAACCGATAACCTTATTTCTTATATAGGAAAGTCTCCGTTCGCTTAATTTAGAAACTTCCTCGCCGTCAAGAAAATATTTTCCACTTGTCGGAATATCAAGACAGCCAAGAATATTCAGCAGTGTTGATTTACCTGAACCTGATTTGCCTATAATAGCAGTGAAATCTCCCCTATTTATATTAAGGCTTATGTCTGAAAGTGCATAAACCTCTGCACAGCCAGTATTATAAACCTTAGAAATATTTTTTATTTCAATAAGCTTCTGCATAAAACATCACTCCTGATAATAGTATTAACCCAGATTGGTCAAATATTTCCGCAAAAATACCGACTAAAAATTTTTCAAAAAATTTAAAATAATTAGTATTTGATAGAAAAAGAGAGTATTCGAGAGTTTTTGTGTATATTACAGTATGTTTTTGACTTTATTTGACTTTGACTTTTTTTGACCATTGCTGTACAATACAATCACAAGGTCAAGGAAAGTCAAAGACAAGAGATAAAATAAGAGGTGAGAATAAATGAGAATGAGTGACCTCGTTGCCAACTATATAATGCGTGCGCTTGATGAAAGCGATGGCAATGCAGAAATTCAGCGTAATGTCCTTGCTGGTGAGCTTGGTTGTGTACCAAGCCAAATAAACTATGTTATAACTTCCCGATTCACTCCTGAACAGGGATATATCGTAGAGAGCAAGCGTGGCGGCGGCGGCTACATCAGAATCACAAGAGTTACCACCGACAGACGCTCCGCTATTATGCACATAGTTAATTCCATTGGCGATAAGCTAAGTTCATCTTCCGCAGCAATTATGCTTAGGAATATGAAGGATAGCGGTATAATTTCCGCATATGATTCAGCATTGATGAGTGCGGCACTTTCCGATAAGGCTTATGGCGATACTCCACCGCAAAAGCGTGATTCGCTCAGAGCCTCAATCTTCAAAAATTTGCTTATAACACATATGATAATAAATGAATAGGAGGAATCTTTATGCTATGTCAATCCTGTGGTCAAAACCAAGCAACTACTCACATCAAAACAATAATTAACGGTGAACTTGCAGAAGTAAATCTTTGCCGTGAATGTGCCCAGAAGCTCGGATATAATTCTTTCTTCGGAAATTTCGGAATGGATTTCGATAAATTCTTAGGAAGTCTTATGGGTGGCAATGAGAGCAGAACCTTAAAAAGCAGAAAACGTTGCAACTGTTGCGGTAGTACCTTTGAGGATATCGCAAAAAGTGGTAAGGTCGGCTGTGCAAACTGCTATGACATATTCTATGATGAGCTTCTTCCTTCAATTCAAAGAATACACGGCAAGACAGTTCATATCGGCAAGCTTGCAAAATCTGCGGGCAGCGAGGTTAAAATGAAGAGCACACTCGCAAAGCTCAAAGAGGAGCTTACAGCCGCAATTAAAGAACAAGAATTTGAAAAAGCTGCAAAGCTCCGTGACCAAATCAAAGAGCTTGAAGCTAAAGGCTAAGAGAGGGGGATTTAATTATGGATAAGTGGTATAACAAAAGCGGTAATGAGGGCGATGTAGTCATAAGCACGAGAATTCGTTTCGCACGAAATCTCAAAGAATATCCTTTCCCCTGCCGACTTAATGACGAAACAAAATGCAAAGTTGCCGCACTTGTAAAGGACGCCATTCTTAATGGCAATTCCGCTCTCGCAAGCAGATTTGAATACATTCAGATGCCTGAGCTTACTCAGGAAGAGGCAGTTTCTCTTGTAGAGCGTCACCTCGTAAGTCCTGAGTTTATTTCCGACAGACAAGGCAGAGGGCTTCTTCTCCTTGATGACGAAAGCGTCAGCGTTATGATTAACGAAGAGGATCATATCCGTATTCAGGTTATGCATCAGGGTCTTGACCTTGCAGCCGCATATGATATTGCTGATAAGATTGATACTCTACTTGATGAGCGTCTTAACTTCGCTTTCAATGATAAGCTTGGTTATCTTACCCAGTGTCCGACAAACCTCGGCACAGGTATGAGAGCTTCTCTTATGTTACATCTTCCGGGACTTCAACAGAGCAAGGCTATGAATAGAATAGCTTCCACTCTCTCAAAGCTTGGACTTGTCCTTCGTGGTATGTACGGCGAAGGCAGCGAACCAAAAGGTGCTTTGTATCAGCTTTCTAATCAGGTTACACTTGGTATCTCCGAAGAGCAGGCTATGAGCAATCTTAGAGATGTAGCACTTCAGCTTGTTGCACAGGAGCGTGAGGCAAGAAACAATCTTACTAAAAACATTGAGGTTGTAGATGCTATCAGCCGTTCCTATGGTCTTTCAAGATACGCAAGGCTTATGTCTAACGAAGAATGTATGAAACTTCTTTCTAACATTCGTTTCGGTATTGCAACAGGAATTATCGACAAAATCGACTTCGATATTATCAACAGGCTTATGATTGAAACACAGCCTGCAACACTTATGAAGAATGTCGGCAAAAAACTTTCTCCATCAGAACGAGATAGAATCAGAGCAGATGTTGTCCGTTCCACAATGCTCAAAACGAACATTCCAAATAACAGACGACTCGAAAACTAACAAATTCCGAGAAATTATTGATTAAGTTTATTGTATATTATAAATGGGAGGTATTGCTTTATGTATAAGTTTAATGGATTTACAGAAAAGGCAAACAGTGCAATCAATCTTGCAATCGAATCCGCACAAGAATTAGGCTTCACATACATCGGAAGCGAGCATATTCTGCTTGGTCTTCTTAAAGTAAATGATGGTGTTGCCTATACTGCTCTTACAGAAGCAGGTGCATCTGCCGATAAGCTTGAAGAACTTATCAAATCTGAAATCGGCATAGGCGAATATATTACACTTTCGCCTGATGATTTCACACCACGCACAAAGCGTATTATTCAAACATCAATTATGCAGGCATCAAGACTCGGTAATAACTATGTCGGCACTGAGCATATCTTACTTGCAATACTTGCTGATACAGATAGCTATGCTGTAAGATTCCTTGGCGAAATGGGTGTAAGAGCTAACGATCTTATAGATAATCTTCAAAATCTTCTTGGCAGCTCCGATGAACAAGGAAATATTTCATCACCTGATAAGAAGCAATCAAAAGGTTCAGGTAATACTAAAACCCTTGATAAATACGGCAGAGATTTAACAGCTATTGCCGCACAGGGTGGTATTGACCCTGTCATCGGCAGAAAGGATGAGATTCAGCGTGTTATCCAGATTCTTTCTCGTAGAACCAAGAATAACCCTTGCTTAATCGGTGAACCTGGTGTTGGTAAAACAGCCGTTGCTGAAGGTCTTGCTTTGAAGATTGTTTCAGGCGATGTTCCTGAAACACTTAAAAATAAGCGTGTTATCGCTCTTGACCTTACAGGTATGATTGCTGGTACAAAATATAGAGGCGATTTTGAGGACAGAATTAACAATGTCATCAGTGAGCTTAAAAAGGCCGGTAATGTAATCCTCTTTATTGATGAACTTCATACCATTATTGGTGCGGGTTCAGCAGAAGGTTCAGCCGATACTGCAAACATCTTAAAGCCATCTCTTGCAAGGGGTGATTTCCAAGTTATCGGTGCAACAACCATAAACGAATATAGAAAGTATATCGAAAAAGATAGTGCTTTGGAGCGTCGTTTCCAACCTGTTATGGTCGGCGAACCTTCAGAAGAAGAAGCTATCGAAATCCTTAAAGGACTTCGTGACAGATATGAAGCTCACCACAAGGTAAAAATCACAGACGATGCTATAGAATCTGCTGTAAAGCTTTCATCAAGATATATTGCAGACAGATTCCTTCCTGATAAGGCTATCGACCTTATAGATGAGGCTGCTTCTAAGGTTCGTTTAAAGAACTTTACTCCTCCGGCTGATGTCAAGGGACTTGAGGACGAACTTTCACAGCTCCAGAAAGAAAAAGAATCCGCTATCAATGAGCAGAATTTTGAGCGTGCCGCACAAATTCGTGATAAAGAAAAGGCTCTCAAAGATAAGATCGAAGCTGCAAAGCGTGATTGGCGTGATAAAAATGACCATACCAACGATGAGGTTACACCTGAAGATATTGCTGAAATCGTCTCCGGTTGGACAGGTATCCCTGTTGTACAGCTTACTCAAGAAGAGAGCGAGCGTTTGCTCAAGCTTGAATCAATCCTCCACGAAAGAATTATCGGTCAGGACGAAGCTGTTAAGGCTGTTGCAAAGGCTATCCGTAGAGGTCGTGTCGGCTTGAAAGACCCTAATCGTCCAATAGGCTCATTCATCTTCTTAGGTCCAACAGGCGTAGGTAAAACAGAGCTTTGCAAAACTCTTGCAGAAGCAATGTTCGGTGATGAAAACGCTATGATTCGTTTCGATATGTCGGAATTTATGGAGAAGCATACGGTTTCTAAACTCATCGGTTCACCTCCAGGATATGTTGGTTATGACGAGGGCGGTCAACTTACTGAAAGAGTAAGAAGGAAGCCATATTCAGTAATCCTCTTTGATGAGATTGAAAAGGCTCATCCTGATGTATTCAATATGCTCCTTCAGATTCTTGATGACGGTCGTTTGACAGATTCTCAAGGCAGAAAGGTTGACTTCCGTAACACCGTAATCATTATGACATCTAATGTTGGTGCAAAACTTATCACTAACGAGCAAAAGAGTCTTGGCTTCCTCAGCGATGACCCAGATAAGCCAAAGTCCGAAAAAGAAACCGCAGAGGAAATCAGAGAAGCTGTTATGGGCGAGCTTAAAAATACCTTTAAGCCTGAATTTCTTAACAGAATTGACGATATAATTGTCTTCAACAGACTGAATGATGAAGATATCAAAAATATTGCTAAGCGTATGCTCAAGACCCTCACAAAGAGACTTGAAAATATGGAAATCGACATTACCTTTGCTGATAGCACTATTGATGAAATCTCTAAGGAAGGCTTTGACCCTGTTTATGGTGCAAGACCTCTCCGTCGTGCAATTCAATCTAAGCTCGAAGATGATATCTCCGAAAAAATTCTTGATGGCTCTATTGCTAAGGGTGGCAAATATATCTGCGAATTTGTAGATAACAAGTTTACCTTTACACCTAAATCAGAATAAAGTTTGAGAAAACTATTAGCATTTTAAAATATCACCAATAGTTCTTTAAAAAATCTGTCCTTTAATTTGGTTAGTAATTTCATTACACCAAATTAGGGCAGATTTTCTTTTTTATTTTTTCATTCAGTTCACTACCCTGATACATCAAAAATTTTATTAAGATATTATAGCTATAATAAATAAAAAAATCGCTTACAGACAACAACTCTGTAAGCGATTTTCATTTCACTAAAAACTAAATTGTATTGGCAAACTGCGTTTGCCCGTTCGGACAAAAAATGTTAAGGGCGTTGCTCTTAACACCCAACAAAGGCTCTGACTTTGGAATCCGCAAGCCTAAAAAGGTTTTACTTGAATTTTAAGTGTCTTAGGAAATCTGATATTTACTTCCTACATGTGAACAAACCTACCATATACATTCCAAACGAGGCTTGTCGCAGGTAGTCATCTGATGCGATTCCGCTGGTGGTTTGCCACTTATTTATTAACCGTACTGGTGTTCTTTTCTTTTAGATATGTAGATTCAAGGTCTGCCAGATGCAGTTTGACAGCAAGTGGATATTTCTCATAAGCAAGACTTATCGCAAAACTTCCTCCTCTTGCTGAATCGTCAAAGCCGCCCATATGCCAACGAATAGCCATAGCCTCGCTTGTTTTAAGACGCATAAAGCGTTCAATCAGAAACACCGACTTTTCACCGTGTCCATAAGGGAATGCATCTTCGACCGTATAATAAGGAACTTTCTCCCACTGACCTGTAACATCATTTTTGACATTTCTTGTCGAAACCTTATAGAACTGAGCCTTACATAAATCGTGAAGCAAGGCACAAATAGCGAAACTTTCCTCGCTATCCTTGCCCTCCTCGAAATATCTTTCACGAAGTGTCTTATAGACATTAAGGCTATGAAGTAAAAGCCCACCCTCACAAGCACCATGATATTTTGTGCTTGCAGGTGCTGTAAAAAAGTCTGTTTTTAAAAGCCACTCAAGAAATTCCTGTGAACCTTGACGCTTGATATACTCGTTATAAATCTGCAAAAATTCTTCCTTGTTTGTCATAGATACCTCATTTCATATCGTCATTATAATGGGCTCTTTCGCCACCGATAAATTTAGGACGAGTTCTTGCACTTGTAATATGTGCCTTGCCGATATTCTTAACTGAAATTACAAGTGGTACAGCAACTTCTTTAAGGTGCATACCGATAAGAACTCCGCCTATGTCGATTCCTGCGTCAGCCTTGATATGCTCAACCGCAACAGGATTTTCAAGTGTATTATAGGTAATCGTAGCAAACGAACCGCCTGCCTTCGGCTGAGGTATAACATTAACCTCCGGCTCACGAAGCTTTTCGGCAGCTTCACGCTCTGTTATGATTGCTCTGTTCAAATGCTCACAGCATTGAGCCGCAAGGAAAATTCCCCTTGACTTAAGTTCAGGATAAATTCCGTCAAAAATTGCCTGTGCAATTTCCATACTTGATGCTTTGCCGTAATTTTCACCCTTAACTGTACTTGAGGAACAGCCAACAACAAAAATACTTCCCTTGCCGATTTTTGCCTGTTCAATAATTTCAAGTACTGCCGTTTTTGCTTGCTGTGTAAGCTCTTCAAACATAAAATCACTCCCAATAAAACTCTCAAATAGAGCATAAGGCATTCTGCCATATCAGCAGAACGCCTATGTTCCAATAGTTATACTATTTTACTTAATCAACTGAATTATTCCTCAGTTGCTTCTTCTGACTTTTGGTCCTCAAGAAGCTCTCTGATAGAAAGGCTGATACGCTTCTTATCGAAGTCAATCTTAGTAATCTTAACAGTTACCTTATCGCCAATCTTAAGAACATCTTGTGGCTTTTCGATTCTCTCAGTAGAGATTTGTGAAATATGGATAAGACCATCAATGCCAGGAAGAATGTTAGCGAAAGCACCGAAGTCTGTCATACCTACGATAGTAGCCTCTGTTACAGTTCCTTCTGGATAATCACGCTTAAGGATTTCCCAAGGGTTATCCTCTGTATTCTTGTAGCCAAGAGAAATCTTGCCCTTTTCACGGTCAAGGTCCTTGATGTAAACTTCAACAGTGTCGCCGACCTTTACAACCTCTGATGGGTGCTTAATGCGTCCCCATGAAAGCTCAGAAATATGAATCATACCGTCAATTCCGCCGATGTCAACGAATGCACCATAAGAAGTGAGGGATTTAACTGTACCTGTGTACTTCTTGCCGATTTCTGCTGTTTCCCAGAACTTATCAGCAAGCTTCTGACGCTCTTCCTTGAGGATAGCACGAATTGAGCCAACAGCTCTTCTTCTGCCCTTGTTTACTTCAATAATCTTGAAAGTAACTTCCTTCTTGAGAAGGTTCTCAAGTGGCTCGCCTCTTGTAGCAGTTGCCTGTGATGCAGGAATGAATACACGAACACCATTAGCTACTGCAATGACGCCGCCCTTCACAACATCAGTTACAAAGCCAGTTACAGGTGTATCTTCTTCATTAGCCTTAATGATTTCGTCCCAGCCCTTGATAGCGTCAAGACGCTTCTTAGAGAGCATGATTGTACCCTCTTGGTCATTTGTACGCATAATCAAAAGGTCAAGCTCATCGCCAATCTTAACAAGATCTTCAGCCTTAGCATTAGGGTCGTTAGAAAGCTCTGCAAGAGGAATAAAGCCTGCCTGCTTTCTGCCGACATCAACATAGACTTCGTTAGGAGCTATGCCAACTACAACGCCATGCACCTTCTCATCTGTATTAAAATTTTTGAGAGATTCCTCAAGAAGCTCTGCAAAGTTTTCTGCTGTGTTTTCTGTTTTTTCAATGTTCTCTGTCATGGTATTAAATACCTCCTTAATAATCCTTGCAGGAGTAGAAGCCCCTGCAGTTATGCCAATTATATCAGCATCAATCAGAGCAATGTCATCAAGCTCGGCAACACTCTCAATAAGATAAGTTCTCTCGCATTTGCTTTTACACACCGAGAAAAGCTTTGCCGTATTAGAGCTTTGCCTTCCGCCTATGACAACCATAATATCGGAGATAGAGGCAAGTTCTTCTGCCTCTGATTGCCTAATTGATGTGGCACTACATATTGTATCAAATATTTTAGCATTTGTATATACTTTTTTGAGAAGTTTTAAACAATTTTTCCATTCTTTTACATCATAAGTAGTCTGTGCAACGACGCATATAGAAATGTTTTCAACATTTTTAAATTTTTTCAGTAATTTTTCTAAATCTTCATGATCTTTGAAGATATAATGCTCGCCCTCGCAGTGACCTACGATACCCTGAACTTCAGGGTGATTTTCATCTCCTGCAATAAGTACAACCTTGCCATCATGGGAATTATCTTTTACGATTTTATGAATTTTAGAAACAAATGGACAGGTGGCGTTTTCATATGAAATTCCTTTCTGTTCGATTTCATCAATCACACTTTGAGGAACTCCATGAGAGCGTATAACAAGCGTTCTATCCATACTGCTCAAATCGTCCGGAGTATCAGCAATTTCGACGCCTCTTTCTGCAAGCTCCGCAACCATATGCGGATTATGAATAATTGGACCGAGTGTAGTAACCTTCTTGCCCTCATCGAGCAGATTATTTACTATCGTAACGGCTCTGTTCACTCCGAAACAAAATCCCGCTGACTTTGCTAAAATTATTTTCATGCTTCACCTCCAAGAGAGTTTCTATTGTTTTAGAAAGCCTTTCCGAAAGAACCCGACATTTCTTTGCACAAGCACCGTTTTCTTTTTCAACTTGTATAATCTCGCCTATTCTTACCGTTATCTTTTTAAACGGAAAAATTTTCCCTTCAAAATATATTGAAACAGGAATTATCGGCACTCCAACTCTCATAGCAAGAAGCGATGCACCAGCTTTAATTTTAAAACTCGTTTCATCATTAACAATTTTTCCTTGAGGAAAAATTCCCACTATACAGTCATCATCGAGAAGTTTTTCTGCTCTTAGCATTGCCGATTTATCAGCACTGCTTCTTGCAACAGGAAAAGCTCCGACACTTTTTAAAAACCATGCAAAAATTCTACCATGGTCATCAAAAAGCTCTGACTTAGCCATATAATAAACCTTCCGCTTCATAACGCAGGAAATAATTATAGGGTCAAGCAGTGAACGGTGGTTTGCACATAAAATTGCACTCCCCTGAAAATTTTGCTCTCCTATTATTTTAACTCGAAACAGAGAAAAAAACAAGACCCTACACAATACTTTTAAAAAATGGTACATTAGTACAACTGTCCTTTCGGGAAATATATCCCAATAGGCCGTTATTTTCTCAAATTAAGTTCTTCTGCACGCATTTCCTTAATTCTATCCATTACAACGTTACTTGCATATCTGTATTCTTGACGATCACCATTTTTAATTCCAAGCTCCTCTACAGAAATAGGCTTTCCCCACGAGATAGTTACACGCTGAAAGACTTTGATTTTCTTATTTTTCGGAGTAATACATACAGGAATTACCGGAACATTCATCTGATGTGCAACAATAACAGCTCCTGAACGAGGTCTTAAAAGCTCTCCTGTCTTAGAGCGAGAACCTTCTATAAAAATACCAAGAAGCTTTCCCTCTGAAATAAGTCTTTCGCCCTCATTTATAGCTTTGCCGTCACCCGCTCCCCTTTCAACAGGAAAAGCACCAAGTGTTCTTATCAGCTTTGCAAGAAATTTATTCTGAAAAAGTTCAGCTTTCGCCATATAGAATATTTGACGCTTTTGAGTTAATGCAAGAAGTACAGGGTCATAGTTTGAAAGGTGGTTTGATGCAACAACAAACGCACCTTCATCAGGAACATTGTGCTTTCCCTTAACTTTATAGAAAAATAACAGCTTAAATATTGGGATTACAACAATTCTTCCGACTACATAAAGTGGATTTCGTTTCATCAAACTCTCTCCTCTACAAGCTTAACCAAGGCATCTATGGATTCCTCAAGCGTCATATCTGAGGTATCGAGAATAATGGCATTTTCTGCTGGCTTTAAAGGAGCAATATCACGATGAGAATCGTTATAATCTCTTGTTATTATGTCCTTTAGAACCTCGTCATAATCACATTTAATTCCTTTTTCTTCAAGCTGTTTAACTCTGCGTTTTGCACGGATTTCCGGTGAGGCTGTAAGGAAAATTTTAACGCTTGCATTAGGCAAAACAACTGTGCCAATATCTCTGCCGTCCATAAGTACATTATCCGTTTTTGCAAAATCTCTTTGTGTATCAAGCAAATATGCTCTTACCGCAGGAATTGCAGAAATCTTAGACGCCATCATTGATGCCTTTTCTGTACGAATTTCGCCTGAAACATCTTCATCACCAAGCAAAACATGCTGTTCGCCATTAAAGAAAACTATGTTAATATCAAGGCTTTTCAAAAGTTTCTCAATTTCTGCTTCGTTTTGAATATCGGTATTATTTCTTGCAACTGCAAGACCAATAGTTCTATACAAAGCACCTGTATCAACATAAATATAGTTGAGTCTTTCGGCAGCAGCTCTTGCAATTGAGCTTTTTCCTGCACCGGCAGGTCCGTCTATTGCTATTGAAATCATTTTTAAACTTCCTTTCAAAATTGTCATTCTTGAAAATTGTAAAAGCACTATAAGATTTATCTGAATTTTTCAAGTCGATATAATTGTTCATCATCAATTTCTTTAACACCGTTTTTATAATCATAGCCAAATTTTTTGTAAAATTCTACCGCTGTAATTGATGAAGGTATTTCAATTCTCTTTGCTCTAAAAAAATAATCATCTTGCTCAAGTGTTTCCATAATCTTTCGTCCAATTCCCTGTCCTTGATATCCAGGTAATACAAAAATTGTGAACAAACTGCTTTCATCTTCTTTGCCCCAATAAGAACCAATCGCACCACAGCCAACTATTTTTTCATCTTCACAGACCACATACAGATTTGTCCAGTTTGAACGCTCAATTAGTTTATCGGCAGTTAAAAAACTAATGTCATTTTCTATGTACTCACTTGAATAATCTTTTGAATTTGTTGTTCGTAGTGTTTTAGCAATAACTTCTGCCAATTCTACACTATCTTCATTTTTAAATTTTCTGATAATCACCTAAAGCACCTCTCCAAACTTAAATTGATATAGTTCCTCTAAAATATTGTTAATTATTACACTAATCATCTTTTATATTCTGTTTCCAAAATTGAATAATACAATCTTCCGACATATTCGCCATTCATATAAAAATAATCTCTTAAAGTTCCCTCATAATGAAATCCACATTTTTCAATAACCTTTTGAGATGGAATATTTATAGTTTTAGTACAAATCTGTACTTTGTGGAGATTGATTTTTGAAAAACCATATTCAATTACAGCCTTTGTAGCTTCAGTTGCCAATCCTTTGCATTGAAAATCCGAACCTATACAATATTCTATCTCTGCAAAATTATTCTTTGTGTCAACCAAAAAATAAGCAATTTGCCCGATACATTCACCACTATCTTTCAGAATAATTGCCCATCTGTAATAGTCTGAATTTTCATATGAATCTATATACTTTTTCAAAAGTTCATTTATAGCTTCAATAGTTGTATATGTGGGTTCTGAATACATAGATTGTATTTTTTCATCAGCTATCCAATTTTTAAGCATAGCTTCATTATCTGAATATCTAAATCGCCTTAATATCAATCTTTCAGTTTCTACTGATTGAGTTCCAAAATGATTAAGCATTTATTTTCATCCTTAAAATTCTATTTTATTCCGCAGCCGACTCCCCTGCAATAACACCTGTCGCAAAGGCTAACTGAAGATTGAATCCACCTGTATATGCATCTATATCTATAAGCTCTCCCGCAAAGTATAAGCCCTTGACTAATTTCGATTCCATTGTCTTTGAATTTATTTCTTTAACGCTTACTCCACCTGATGTGACGATTGCTTCAGCTATTGGTCTGAAAGCCTTAATCGTAATCGGAAAAGCCTTAATCAATTTCAAAAGCCTGTGTCGTTCTGCCCTCGTAATCTCGTTACATTTCTTATGTTCAGATATTTCCGAAAGTGAAATGATTACAGGTATCATTTTCTGTGGCAAAAGTTTGCCCAGTGAATTTATAAAATCCTTGTTCTTAAATTCTGAAAAATCACGAAGTATTCTTGCGTCAAGCTGCTCCTCAGATAGCGCCGGCTTTAAATCTATAACAATCTTATATCTTCCGCTCTCCATCTCTTGTATGTGAGATGAGGCACTAAGAATAACCGGTCCTGAAAGTCCGAAATGTGTAAACAAAAGCTCTCCGAAATCCGAATAAATCGTTTTTTCTATTTTTGTATCTAAAAGGTCTATTTTTATATTTCTAAGTGAAAGTCCCATCATATCACGACAATAGCTTTCAATAGATTCAAGCGGTACAAGCGAGGGCTTTATCTTTGTGACAGTATGTCCTGCCTGACGAGCCAGAACATAGCCATAACCGTCACTTCCCGTCTTAGGATATGAAGCACCGCCACAAGCTAAAATCACGCTGTCAGCAAAATATTCAATACCATTTGAATCCTTGACACCTTTTATAGTATTATCTTTTATTATAAGAGATTTTATATTTTTCTCATAGATTGAACAGCCTGCACCTTCTGCACAGTTTATCAAAGCATCTGCTATATCCTTAGCCTTATCTGAAACAGGAAAAACTCTGTTTCCACGCTCTGTTTTAAGCTCTACTCCAAGCATTTCAAAAAAGTTCATAGTATCCTCAGGAGAAAAGCGATTCAATGCACTATAAAGAAATTTAGGATTTGTCGGCGTATTACTCATAACTGTTTCGATACTGCAATTATTAGTGACATTACATCTGCCCTTACCGGTTATGAGAATTTTTCTTGCAGGACGAGAATTTTTCTCAAAAATTATAACTTTTGCTCCACTCCATGCCGAATGGATTGCTGCCATAAGTCCTGCCGCTCCTCCCCCGACAACTATTACACTTTTATTTTTTGTCAAGAGCGTCATCCTCTCCGCTTTTTTTATAGACATTATATTGCGACCAGATTTCTTCAAGTGTATTAAATGTCCTCTCAGACTCCTCACGCCTGTTCAGAACAGTAGCTACAATAAGTGCGTTAATCATTCCGAGAGGTGCTACGAGAGAATCAACAACACTTGCCATGCCACTTCTTGCCAGAAGCAAATAATCCGCAGAATCAGCCAATGGACTTATAAGACTATCGGTAAGTGCTATTGCCTTAGCTCCACGCTTTCTTGCTGTTTCAACAGCAAAAACAGCAGCCTTTGAATATCTTGGAAAGCTTATTCCGATTATAACATCATCTTTGCACATACGCATAAGCTTTTCACTTATTTCTGTTTCACTGTATGTACTTATTACTGTGACATTTCCGAAAATCATAGAGTAGTAATATCCAAGAAAATTTGCCAATGCTTCCGAACTTCTAACTGCAAATATATAAATTTTTCTTGCTTTTGATATAGCATCAACAGCATTATAGAAATCCTCCTTGGAAGTTTCTTCTATTGTTGAATTTATTCTATCAATTTCCTCTTGCAAGATAAATTCAAGAATATCCTTTTTGCCGATACGCTTTGCCGTAACATCAATTCTCTGTACCGAAGTCAGCTTTTCACGAATCATTTCTTGCATAGCGTGTTGTAATTTGGGGTATCCATCATATCCAAGCTCTGTTGCAAACCTAACAACAGTAGATTCACTTACCCCAACAGCATTTCCTAGCTTAGAAGCCGTCATAAATGCCGCCTCATCACAATGATTGCTTATATATGCAGCTATGAGCTTTTGTCCTTTTGAAAAACTTGGTAACTGCTTTTCAATTTTAGAAACAAGATTTTCCGCCATTTTTAACCCTCCGAACGCCATATCAATCTACCGAAACAGCGTTATTTATGCCCCTTTTGGCATACTTATAAATATTTTATTACTAATTATTAATAAAATCAAGTCATATAATTTAAAAATCTCAAAGTAATCACATGAAAAATAAGTAAAATATGATATAATTTGGTATAAATGGCAGCTATATAAAATTTTCATATATTCTTTGAAATATAAATTGCAGAAAATTTGTAAGATAAAAAATATGCAAAATCACATAAAACTAAGATGTAACTTTGCATATTTAATGATATATATATTATATTACTTATCTTCTATATATTTTCTAAGAACCTTGTCAATAGTCTTCATTAACAGGTAATTTTTATAATAGTTTTGGTTTCAGTTGGAATTTTCACATAAACCTTTTTCTTCTTGAATAACTAAAACGGTATTATTTACGACAGTTCTCAAGCTTTCTGCTTTTTAATACTTAAATAACGTAGATTCGATGAAAAAAGAAAATCTGCCCAGGATTTGGTGTAATGGAAACACAAAACAAACATCAACCAAAAGAAAATACAGCTTTTCATAGAATAACTATTAGCAATATTTTGCGATGTTGACGACTTTTGAAAAGCTTATGAGGAATACTGACAAATGCATCTTTTGATGAGCAAAGAAAAGGTTATCCCGAAAATATCAGTGTCATTAAGTGAGATTATGACCATAACCATTTATCAAACCAAAGATATTCAAGTGGTATTATCTGAAATTCGTAAATATCATATTAAAGCCGTATTTTCAAAAAATATTCAGTTACAAACGCTTTGTAGAAATTTGGCATTGCATTTCCGTAAATAAAGTAATATGTATCCTTATAGAAAATATATACTCCTAAACAGGATTATAAGTCATAAATTAGATACATCATAGTAAGATTCTTGCAATCTCCATTGTCAGTATTTTAAGCACTGTACCAATAGACATCAAATAGAACCAAATTTCTCGTATATGCTGAGATTTTGCAAACAGTGTCGCAATGGCAGCAATGATAATCATCAGTGCACCAACACAACCAATTATGGTTGGAACGCTGATAAGTTCAAAAATGCCTGGTTCACAACTTCCGTCAATAGTATGCTGAATAGTTTTATCTAAGCCATCTCGCGTTGCTGCAAGGCAACAGACTATAAGACCAAAAATTAATAAGATTAAACTTCTGCGTCCCCAATACTGAATATTATTGCGATTAAAAACAGAATATCCTATAAATCCTAAAATAGCAATAAGCATAAGAGTTGTAATCGTTGTAATTGTATTTCCAAAATAAAGTTTCATTGCTTAACACCTCATTTCTTATTATCTTTTTGTTTTATGTACCACTCAAGAATATCTCTTAAATTTTGAACTCTTACACGCTTTCCATCATGTAACATCATATCAAGCATATCGTCCTCTTCGGGTGTTCGATTCTGCTTGGTTTTGAGACCTTTGCCAGCAGTTTTTACCATAATCTCCATCATTAAATGATAAATACCACGAAGATTTTTTAAGTTAAAATTTCCTTGCAGTGTGAATATCGGAATATCAACAGGAATAGCCGTCTTTTTCCGAATGACATCCGTTTGTGTTCCAGTCTGAGCCATACCGACTCCACAGACAGCATGTACCTTGTAGTGTTTGGCAGCATAGGTATAACCTTTAACCTTACCTGCCATAATCCACCCAAGATAGATAATATCTGAATCGGCAGAAACCTTTTTCTTAGCATCTTTCAGCGAATATACAGGAAGCTCTGTTTCACGAGACAATAATTTTGCATATTGTTCCGTACTTCCAGTATTGCTTGTATAAATGATTACATTCATAAATTAACCACTCCTTGTTTTCAGAATGAGTTACAATCATAATTTTCACTCTATTAGGTATAAAAACATTACTTTTCCTCTACAATATTTTCAACCGTCTTTCCACGGATTAGTTCTATCTGTGCAATAAATCGTTCAATATGCGTTTCCAGCATATCAAAAACTTGTGCCTTGTTATCTGCAGCATCATAAACGCTATAGAGAAAAAATATTGGTCCATAAAATTCCAGTGCAAGTTGTTTTGCCATTTCATCAGAGTTTGTCATTTTTCTAAAAATAGCTGACATATAATTCAATGGTCCGGTTGCAAGATAATTTTGATATAGCTTAGATAAATCCGGGTCACGATATTGTTCCAATGTCAGCATTTTACGAAAACAGGAAGAAAATTTTTCCTCTGTCCAATGCCGAAACTGTGCCATACTATACATACGAATTTTTTCAATCGACGTATGTAAATAGGCTTCTGCAAAGCTTTCAGGTTCTGTTTCCGGCATTTCGTATTCTTTCGCTCGTTCATAATCCGTTTCATTCATTTGTTCCACAATTCGATTCAAAATTTCCTGCTTGCTATTATAGTGTTTATATAGGGCAGCTTTTGTAATTCCCAACTGCTTTGCAATGTCGTTCATAGATGTTCCCAAATAACCACTTTGTGCAAATAGTTCCAATGCAGTCTCCATGATACGCTCTTTTGTGCCTCCGGCCATAATTGTCCTCCTTTACATAAGTAACCATTCGGTAACTTTATTATAGTTACCGAATGGTTACTTGTCAAGCACTTGTGAAAAAAAATTAAAATAATTCAAAAATAATATCAGGATTTGTTGTCCTACACTTAAAAATAAATATCACTAAATTTTTAGCCTTCAAATACAGTTATCACCAAATAATGTATTTTATTAATCATAATTTGCAATCTTTTATGCCATATTGAAATAAGCAAAATATTATTTTTATGTTACACCTTGTTTTCTAATTTTTCGAAAGTTTAAGACATTATCAAGTTAAATATCCTTGATATTCAATTATTTCAACTAATTCCAAATTTTAAGCATTTTGTTGTTTTTATCCCATTTATTACATTATGCGAGTATCAATTTATTTATCATATCTTAGTTTTATCTAAAAAATAAGACGCTATATAAATAGAATTACTATTCATATAGCGTCTTTTTAGATTTTTATTTATAGATTATTTAAGCTTATCAAGCTCACTTTCTCTATGTTCCATACTTTCGATACGCTTCTGACCCTCATCAGCCAAAGTTTTGAATTGCTCAATAGTTGTTTTCATCTGTGGCAAAGCCTTAGATTTATATTCAGTAACAGCATCAAGGGCATCAAATGTATCTGCAAAAGCACTTTTAAGTGTATCGACAGAAATATTTGCCTCCATAGCCTGTTGTTGAATACTTGCTCCTTGGTCTTTGAGCATCTTTGCTGTTGCACCAATAATCTTATTTGTTGCCTCATTTACGGCATTAACCTTTTCGAGCACAACCTTCTGATTATACAAAGCACTCGCTACTGTAACTGCTATTCTAAGAGCTGAAACCGTTACACTCTCTGCTCTTTCAACCGCACGAATCAATTCCTTATTGTTACGGCGAACAATTTCCATCGCAATGATACCCTGCATATTAACAGCCTGCATCTGTTGTAAATCCATAACCTTTTGCCTTAATGGGAAGAGAACCTCTTCTTCAATAAATTTTATTCTTTCCTCATCAACATTTTGTACCTTAGCTTGTTCGATTGCGGAAGTAATGGATTCGTCCATTTTCATTCCGAGGTCGATTTGCTGTGTAAGCTTTTGTGTTAAATCTCTTAAAGCAAGCTGTTCAATCTCGAGTGTTGTATTATCATTCTTGAGAGTTGCTTTACCCTTGCCAAGTGACTCGATTGTTTCTGCTATAATAGTATCAGCCTTTTCAAATTTTGCAAAATAATTGCGAATAGGGTTGAAAAGCTTTCCTAAAACACCATTTTTGACAAAGTCTATGCCTGATGGGTCGAGGTCCTTCATCTGAGTTTGAAGCTGTGCAAGACCATTTACGACCTCGCCATTCTCTCCGCCCATCTTGCTTAAATCTGCAAGACGGACACTAAGAAGTTCATTCTTTCTTGTTGACTTTTCAACAACATCATTGCCAAAGCTGTCAACTGAAGAAACTATCTCTCTCCTACCTTCAAGAGAACCTAAATCAACTGTAAAAAGTGACTGTGTGTTGTTGTCGGCAATTTTTTCAAGCTTATCCTCTGTCTCAGGCTTTGGCGCAAGCTCAACCTTAACTTCCTCTTTAACCGCATCTACATCAGGTAAATCCATTGAAAATCCCATCTGTAATCCTCCTTATTATATATTTTATATTACATTTCTGAATTGAAAAGATTTTTAAGTTGATAGACAATATCATCACTATCCGCATTGATTGTAGCCGCCTCGTTTATCTCAGAAATCTGATTAAGCGCAGCGATATTTGCATTATATCCGATTGAATATACCGGAACCTCATAGTTGCTGAGCACAGACGAAATATCATTAAGAGAACAGCCTGTATTTTGCTCACCATCACTCAAAAGGAAAAGCATCGGCTTAGCATCGGGATGGTCTTTCTTAGCTTTATTAAGCATATCAAGTGCAACTATAACTGCATCATATGTAGCGGTCTGCCCATTAGCCTCAAGACTTTGCACAGCGCCTTTAAATAGAGCCTGCTGATTAAGGTCAAATTTTGCTACTGGGAGATTTACATAAACCTTGCTATTATATGAAACAAGTCCTACATAATTTTCTTTATTTATATACTGCATAGAGTTTATAAGTGAAGTTTGAAGCGCGTTGATAGATTCGCCCGCCATACTTCCTGAAGTATCGGCAATAAATACTGCTATAATCGGATTACCGCTATTCTTATTTTTCTTATAAAGCTTTTGAGCGCTTAAAAGCTTACTGCCGTCAATATCATTAGGAAGTTCTGACTTATAAGAATCATTCTGATTAAAGCCATACTGCTTTGCAAGGTTTTGAGATGCGTCATTAAGGCAATATTCGCAGAATTTATCCAAAACGGATTCTTTATCAGCTGAAAGTGTTCCAACTGCATACATTGGGTTATCGTGTCTTGCACCAAATGGTGTAAAAACATAGTCATTTTTCAATGTAGGGTCATTAACATATAATTGATATTCCAAAACAAAAGCGTCAAGAGAGCCTGATTCAGCAGATTTTCTCATCTGCAAAGTATTGTAAGAAACAAGCGGAACATTTTGCTGAAATTTCTTAAAACCCTCAGTAGCTGTTTCACTTAGAAGGTCATCAGTATCATATGAATAAAGCGTACTTACAAGGAAATTAAAACCAGTGGAGCTAACAAGAGGATTGGTATAACCCATTGCAATTTCGTTATTTGCAGTAGCCTCTGTGATAACCTTCATATTTACAGAACCATATTTTTTAATCATCTTATTATACTTATTTTTAGAGATAAGAACGCCTGCAACATTGCCGACAAGCTTTTTCTCTTTAAGCTTAACATTTACATTCTTTGCCTCTATCATCTTACCCCAAAATTCATTTGATGGTGTGATAGCGTCTGGAACATATTTTCCCGAGGTTATGTAATCTACACCAAGACCTGATGTAACGGAACGGATTGAAACGGAAATAGTCTTACCATTAATTTTATAATTTTCATTATTAAAATTCTTTGCAACTTCGTTTATCCAACCGTCAGTATCTTCGCCTGCTTTTTCAGGAGAGGCAAAAATTTCGATATTGATTTCGCCATTACCTGTTACTGTCAAAGGTGTTTTGGATATATCAGGAAGTTCCTCTTCCTCGCTCAATATATCATCATCACTTATAGATGCTTTTATAGGGTCTACATTTGTAACACTGATTCCACCAAGCAGTTTGTTCATCTGATTTTCAGCCTGTTCACTTGTTATTGTTTCTTGGCTTTTTCCAACATCTTTAGTCAACATAATCCCGCCGAAAACAAGTCCGAAAACAACAATAGCAATGCCTGCGAAAATCGCAATTTTTTTACCATTAGACAAATTAGTCATTTTTTACCTCCTAAAATTAATTCTTATAATATTTTGTCTGAGAAATCAAATCATTGATTTCCTGAATTGCTGTAAGTTCTTCAAGACCAGCCTCATCAATATCATCAAGCTTAGAGATTTCAAGCAATAGGCTATCGAGCTTTACTAAAATGCTTTCATTCATATCCACAAGTCCCTTAACATAATCTATATGTTCATTATAGATTTTAAGTTGTGTACCGGCCGATTTTGAAGCAACTGTTATACCATCAGAAGTCGGGGCGTTTTTAAGCTTATTTATAAGTTTGGTATAATCCTTATAGTCGAAGATTATCATTCGGTTAATCATTTTTTTAAGATTATTATAGAAAAGAGCCTGTACAGAATCTATAACACTTTGAAATTTCGTATAGGTCATTTCCTGTGGTGAGAAATATTGTGCAAGAATACTATCCAAAGCCTTGTCCTTATCTTGCAAACGATAAACTTGGTCTATTGCATTTGAAATTTCCTCATCAAAAACTTTTTTCTCTCGTCTTTCCTCCAAAGCATCTATGTAATCCTTATCATCAACAAGCTCGGTATTTTTAAAAAGCTGTATAGACGGCTGTTTAAAGAGTATCGTATAGTTTCCATATAAAAATGCTACTATACTCATCACTATAACAGTTACGCCGAGAGCGGTAGTAAAAGCATTACCGCTGAAATTCAACCCTACAAAACCTGCTGAAAAGAGTATTACATTAAGTAAGGCTATTCCCAGATTCAAACAAAGAAGTTTGATTATCTGTTTTTTTGACATTTTATATCCTCCCAAAATAATAATGTTGTAGCGGAGCAACAATCATATAATATCAAGTTAATTTTACTATTTTGCATAAAATTTGTCAACAAATATATAATAACACTTTCGTTTATAAATTTCAATATATTTCAAAAATAAATATATACTTACTACAGGTTATAAGCAAAACATATAATAATTCAACGAATAAGACTTATATGTACAAGCTTTACTCAGCCACTTTAAAATTTACAAGACACTCTATCCTCACCCTTGCAATCCTTTGAAAAATATTTAGCAAAACTTTTTATATAATATTATATAAAATCCACCAACTAAATGATAGTCTTATTTTGAGTTAAGAAACCACCATTTTTATAAAATTTGCCTTTCAGCTATTGAAGATTTACCGATAAAATGGTAAAATAAATTCATATGTCAATATCACGCACAATGAAAGGAAGCGTTGAAATGAAAAATACTGAAAAGACTATGGACAAAATTGTAGCTCTCTGTAAAAACAGAGGTTTTGTTTACCCAGGATCTGAAATCTATGGCGGTCTTGCTAATACTTGGGATTACGGCCCTCTCGGCAGAGAACTTAAGGATAACATCAAATCCGCTTGGCACAAGAAATTCGTTCAGGAAAATAAATATAATGTTGCACTTGATTCTGCTATTCTTATGAACCCACAGACATGGGTTGCATCAGGTCACCTCGGCGGTTTCTCTGACCCTCTTATGGATTGCCGTGAATGCAAAACTCGTCACAGAGCAGATAACCTTATCGAAGACTTTGACGGCACTAATGTTGCAGGTTGGTCTAACGAGGAAATGATGAACTACATCAAAGAAAAGCAAATTCCATGCCCACTCTGCGGCAAGCACAATTTCACAGATATTCGCCAATTCAATCTTATGTTCAAGACTTTCCAAGGCGTTACTGAGGATAGCAAGAACGAAATCTATCTTCGTCCTGAAACAGCACAGGGTATTTTCGTAAACTTCGCTAATATTCAGCGTACAAGCCGTAAAAAAGTTCCTTTCGGCGTTGCTCAGATTGGTAAATCTTTCAGAAACGAAATTACTCCAGGTAACTTCATTTTCCGAGTAAGAGAATTTGAGCAGATGGAGCTTGAGTTCTTCTGCAAACCTGGTACTGACCTCGAATGGTTCGATTACTGGAGAGGTTTCTGCCGTGATTGGCTCTATTCTCTCAATATCAAAGAGGAAAACCTTAGACTTCGTGACCACTCCAAAGAGGAACTTTGCTTCTATTCTAAGGCTACAACAGACTTTGAATACCTCTTCCCATTCGGTTGGGGCGAACTTTGGGGCGTTGCTGACAGAACAGATTATGACCTTACTCAGCATCAGAATACTTCTGGTAAGAGTCTTGAATATTTCGACCCAACAGACAATTCCCGTTATATTCCTTATGTTATTGAGCCTTCACTTGGCGTAGAAAGACTTTTCCTCGCACTTATGACAGAGGCTTATGATGAGGAAGTTATTGACGAAAAGGATACTCGTGTTGTATTAAGACTTCACCCAACTCTTGCACCATTCAAGGCTGCTGTTCTTCCACTTTCTAAGAAGCTTAATGACAAGGCTGAGGCAGTATTTGAGATGCTCCAAAAGCACTTTATGGTTGAATATGATGATGCAGGTTCTATCGGTAAGCGTTATCGCCGTCAGGACGAAATCGGTACACCTTTCTGCATAACATATGACTTTGAATCTGTTGATGATGGTTGCGTAACTATCCGTGACAGAGATACTATGGCACAGGAAAGAATTTCCATTGATAAGCTTGTTGATTATATCAATGAAAAGATTTCATTCTAAAATAAAATTCTGAATTATAACGGTAAGGCTAAACAGCTTTACCGTTATTTTTTTGCACAAAAAATGCGAACCCTTTCGGATTCGCATAAAAATCTATTAATAAAATTCTGGTTTAAGGCTTCTCAAAAATAGTTCGTCCAAACATTCCTTAGGCGTATACTCACCAAGAAGTGCCTTATTAACCGCCTTACATATCGGTAAATCCACATTATATTTTTCACCAAGAAATACAAGTGCCTTCGTTGTATCTACACCTTCAGCAAGCTGTGCAAACTTTTCGCCCTTTACAAGCATTTCACCATAGCGACGATTGTGACTATATGGTGAAAACAATGTAGCCTCATAATCGCCAAGATGACACAAGCCATAGGCAGAAAGTTCATTTCCTCCCATCGCCTTGATAAGTCTTGCAATCTCTCGTGTACCTCTTGACATCAAAGCACCTTTCAGAGATGAAAGACGCATACCATCTAGCATACCTGCCGCTATTCCGATAGTATTCTTAGATGCAGCACCAATTTCACTTCCTATTAAGTCTTTACCAACATAAAAACGAATAAGTTCGCTTGAAAATTCATCAATAAGGAAATGCTTAACTTCATCATCGTTTGAATCGATAACCATACAGTTCGGAATACCATTACTGAAATCTTGAGGGTGTCCCGGACCAACCCAAACGGCAAGCTTTGTTTCATCTGTTATAAATTCTGAAACAATCTCAGTAAGACGCTTTCCTGTGGCAACCTCTATTCCCTTCATGCAAAGAACTATTGTTTTACCCTTTAAATCCAACTTAGAAAGCCTTGCCATAAACGAGCGCAAAGCTTGCGAACTTATAGAAATAATCATAACATCCGCAGAAGCAACAGCTTCTTCAAGATTATCCGTAAATTCAATAGATTCACGAAAGCTAAGCATATTATTTTTTCTTGTTGTTTTTAGTTCTATAAATTGTGGAGCATCTGCAAGACCCCATATCTTAACTTTATGACCAATTTTATCAAGATACCAGCCAATGAAAGAACCCCATCTTCCACAGCCAAGCAAGGTTATATTCATTATAAAATCCTCCGTTGAATCAATTATATAAAAATTATAACACATCAGATTCCGAAAATCTATATTTCACATTAAAACATGAACATTTTCTTTGAAATATATGAATAGTTTTCTAAAAACAGTAAAATATAAATTTATAATAAAAAAAGGAGCAAAATCATATGGATATACTTTGGGAATTTGTCAAGGTTTTTGCAGTAGGTGGTCTGATATGCCTTATCGCACAAATACTTATAGATAAAACTAAGCTCACCCCCGCAAGAATACTTGTAATTTTTGTAGTATCAGGTGTTGTTCTTACTGCAATCGGAATCTATGAACCAATAGTTGAATTTGCAAGTTCGGGAGCTACTATTCCTCTTTCGGGATTTGGATACACGCTTGCAAAAGGAGTAGAAGCTGCTGTAGAAGAAGATAACTGGCTTGGTGTATTGACTGGTGGAATAAGTTCATGTGCAGCAGGAATTGCCGCAGCAATTTTCTTTGGATATTTAGCAGCGTTAATTTCAAAGCCAAGAGCAAAAAAATAAATTTAAAACAACAAAAACATTAGGCTATATAAAATTGCATTAGAATCTGTGTTCTAATGCAATTTTGTATTTATTTAGATTTTTTACTGCGGATAGAATAACCAAGAGCTACTATCTCATGTATTATCAACGGAAGTATAGAACATATTGCTGTTATAACCCATTCGTTGCCTGTAAGATTTGCTGTTGAGAAAACAGCTCTGACAGCAGGAACTTCAATAACCAAAAATTGAAGTCCGATACCAACTACAAATGCAAGTGCCATCATCCAGTTTTTGTTGCTGAAAACATGAATAAATGATTTCTTGACATTGCTCATACCTACCATATGGAAAAGTTCGCAGAATGCAAGGGTTGTAAATGCCATTGTCTGTGCCTGATGAAGTATATCTGCATTGCCTTCATAAAGTGCTTTTATATCTCCAAGAGAGAAAACACCATTGAGCCAACCTGCTGCAAAATATGAGATAAGAACTGCTACTGTTATTACAATGCCAAAACCGGCCGTCAGCTTAACTCCGCCGTCGGCAAAGATACCCTTTTTCGGGTCTCTTGGTTTTTCATCAAGAACATCAGGTGCTTTAGGGTCCATACCCAAAGCAATCGCGGGCAAGCTGTCCGTAATAAGATTTACCCACAAAAGATGAATAGCAATAAGTGGTGCAGGCAAACCAAGACATATGATAAAGAACATAGCAAGAACTTCGGCAATATTGCTTGAAATTAAGAATATAATCGTTTTTTTGATATTCGCAAAGATACCTCTGCCCTCTTCAACAGCCTTTTCGATAGATGCAAAGTTATCATCAGTAAGAACCATATCAGCTGCGCCTTTAGCGACATCTGTACCAGTAATACCCATTGCTATACCAATATCAGCAGCTTTAAGACTTGGGGCGTCATTAACGCCGTCACCCGTCATAGCGCAGATGTTTCCGTTCGCTTTAAATGCCTTAACAATCTGAACCTTATTTTCAGGCGAAACTCTTGCAAAAACTCTTACAGTATTGCAACATTCTTTGAGCTCATCTTCACTCATTGCATCAACTTCTGCGCCTGTTCGGCACTGCTCCTTTGTTTCGCAAATTCCAAGATTTTTAGCTATTGCAAAGGCTGTATCCTTATGGTCGCCTGTAATCATAACAGTTGCAATACCTGCTCGCTTGAATTTTTCAACTGCACCCTTCGCCTCAGGTCTTTCAGGGTCTATCATTGCTACCAAACCGACAAAAATCAAATCGTCCTCTATTGGCTTGTCTGTCATACGATATGCAAGAGCAAGGACTCTGAGAGCCTTATCGCTGAAATAGCTATTTATGCTATAAATTTTCTTTATGTCGTCATCTGTAATATTTCTGACCTTGCCATTTTCAAGGATTTTAGTTGTATGCTTCAAGATAGAATCCAAAGCGCCCTTTGTATAACCAACATTCCTTCCGTTTTCATTGTGAACAGTAGTCATCATTTTTCTGTCACTATCAAATGGAAGTTCATCTATTCTTGGGAAAGTTGTTTCAAGATATTTCTTATGAAGATTAAGTTCATTCGCAAAGTTGACAAGTGCAATTTCTGTCGGGTCACCATATAAGCCATCATCAACAGTAGCATTAGAGCAAAGGCTCATACCTTTTGCAAGGAATCTAAATTCATTACTTTTCTGGGCTTTAAAATCCGAACCAACTACAACCTGACCATTGCAGTATGCCTCAACAACGGTCATCTTATTTTGAGTAAGTGTACCTGTCTTATCTGAACATACAACAGAAACCGCACCAAGCGTTTCAACGGAAGGAAGTTTTCTTACAATCGTATTTGCCTTAACCATCTTTTGCACACCAATAGCAAGAACTATTGTTACAACTGCTGGCAAGCCCTCTGGTATAGCCGCAACCGCAAGTGAAATCGATGAAAGGATAGCTTCTATATAAGCCTCAATATTTGTACCCTTACCGTCAACAAAAATCCATACAAGGTCAACTGCAAGTACAAGGAGAACTATTATAAGTGTTATTATTCCGAGTGCTTTAGAAAGCTTTGCAAGAACCTTTTGTAGTGGTGTAAGTTCTTCCTGCTCGTTATCAAGAGCAGAAGCAATTTTACCTATTTCAGTTTCCATTCCACAACCACTTACAATACCCATTCCTCTGCCATATGTTACAGGCGTTGACATATAGACCATATTAACTCTGTCTGCAACGCCAACAGGTTCACTGAATATAATATCTGCGTTCTTTTCAACCTGCATAGATTCGCCAGTAAGACTTGATTCATTTACTTTAAGATTAGCCGATTCTATAAGTCTTAAATCCGCACCTATTGTATCGCCTTCTTCAAGCACAACAATATCACCAAGAACAAGCTCACTTGATTTAACTTTCTTGCGCTTACCATCACGAATCACAGTAGATTCAGGGCTTGACATTTTTTTCAATGCGTCAAGTGAAGATTGTGCTTTTAATTCCTGAACTGTTCCGATAATTGCATTTATTATGATAACCGCAAGGATAATTATAACATCAGGCCAGTCGCCGACTTCTAAAAAATTAAACGCATTACCTGCTTTCAGCCAATTAACTGTTTCATATGTTGATACACCTATTGTGACAGCTATTGCGGCAAAAAGTACATAAATCATAGGGTCATTAAGCTGTGAAAGAAAAACCAAGAACCAAGGTTTCTTTTTCTTTTCTTTGAGTTTGTTTTCGCCAAAAAGCTCCAAGCGTCTTTTAGCTTCTTTTTCGGTCAAACCGTTTTTCAAGTCCGTTTCATACTCGTTTGCAAGTTTGAAAGTCGAAAAAGTTTCTACATTTTGCTGTTTTTTCATAACTTATTATTTCTCCTTTATATAAAATTTAAAAATCCTCTCAACAACCCAAATCAGTTTATATTTTTCTCTAAGACAATTAAAAGTTTTGCTCAAGCTTTTTCAAAAGCTTGCAGGGTTTAGGGACGGAGTCCCTCATAGGTTTTAAGGGCAACGCCCTTAACATTCTTTACTCTTGAGGGCGGACTTTGTCCGCCCTTATTTACTAATGTTACTACCAAAAGAAATTTAGGGGCGAACTTAGTTCGCCCCTAAGTGGGCAAGATGATATTAAGGGCTTCGCCCTTAAAACCCACCAAAGGCTCTGCCGTAGGTGACTACCTTTGGAAACTGCAAGCCTTTAAAAAGGCTTGACCTAAACTTTTAACTGTCTTAGGAAAGTACGTTAGCTAAGTGGCTTATCCTTAGATAATAAAAAAGACTCAACACATAGCCTCGTTTAGAGTTATGTGTGAGTCTGGTAATTTAAAGCAAGCCAGGTCTTTTATAAAGAGCCATGAGTGTTGACTTACTACGCACATTAAGTACGCTTACTACTCCCCCACAAGGGATTCCTAATATTTGTATTTTATCATATCAAATATTAGCTGTCAATAAAATATTCTGCAAAAACAAATTTTTAAGTTTAAAAAATTCCCTTTCTCTCAAGAAATCTTGCAATTTTTTCGCCCTTTGGCATCTGAAGAACATCGTCCTTTTGTATAGCCTTAAAAATAAACAGGCAGAATATATATACTATTACAGCAACTACAACTGCAAGAATTGTAGCAATCTTTCCACTCATAAAATAATCAAAAAGATGATATGATACAAAAGCTCCAACTCCGCACACAAGCGATGCAAGAAGCGGCTTCACAAGTATCGACATAAAGTTTGGCACGATTTTGGTATGCCTGCAAAGGAAGAATACTCCCACAACAGATATAAACAAATAGCATACGAATGTTCCAATAGGTGCACCCTGAATATTTATCTCAGGAATACCAACGAGAACATAGTTAGTAACAATCTTAGCGGCAACGCCGATAGCCATAAGCTTAACCGGTAAATCAACTCTGCCAACAGCCTGAAGCATACTGCATATAGGTGTTGCTGTTCCGACAAAGATAATAGCTATGCCCATTGTGGTCAAAACCTTAGAAGCAATTTCTACTTCGTTAGATACATTAGGGCTGCTGTAAATCAAACCAAGTATAGGCTCAGAAAGAACCGAAAGTCCGATACCTGATGGAATTGTAACTACCAAAGTTATTCTTAAAACTGCCTCAAGACTTTGTTTTAGCTTTGCTTTATCCTTACTTGCCCAAGCAGCAGTTACCGATGGCAAAGCACTCGAGCCGAATACCTGTGTAAGTGCTGTTATGAGCATAGTCAAAGTTGAGCTATAACCATAGCAGCCGAAAAGATAGGTGTGCGTTGTGCCTGCATAATATACACTATCCGGCAAGAGCGTTCCATAAACATTAAGCAATGCGTCTGGATTGGTCTGCATAATATCATAGATTCGGCTTTGTACGATAGATGTATCTATAACATCTGTAATACTTAACAAAATCGCACCCATACCGACAGGAATAGCTGTTCTTACAAGTATTTTTATTGTTTCTCTGTCTGAACGAGGTCTTGGAGAATTTGCAAGCTCTTCTTGAGTGATTCCGTCACCGTTCTTTCTATAACGGATATAAAGGAATACAAAGCCCATAATTCCGCCAAGAGATATTCCTGTAATTGCCGCACCTACTGCAATAGGCATGATATAATCCGTTGCCTGTTCAAGACTTGAGCATTTCATTCCAAGAACATAACCCGTTGTTTCATACTGATTTGTGCCAAACTTAATTGTGAGATATGCCATAGTAAGTCCGACAAAAAGTTTGAAGGTTGCTTCTATAATTTCCGAAATTGCTGTCGGAACCATATTTCGCATACCCTCAAAGTAACCTCTGTATATTGACATCAGACAACCGAAAAGAACTGTCGGTGCAAGAGCCAATATTGCAAAAATAGCATTTGGTGTCTTAATAAGGTTAACATAAATAAAGCTTCCGCCCACCATTAAAAGAAAACACACACAGCCTGTAACTATAAATATAGGAACAGACACTCTATGTATTTTCTTTACATCTTTATACCTACCGTTTGCTACGCTTTCCGAAACCATTCGTGAAATAGCAATAGGAAATCCTGCAGTAGCAAGCATAAAAAGCGGGTTATATAGTGCATAAGCAGCATTAAAAAGACCTGTACCAACACCACCGAACATATTTGCAAGGATGATTTTATAAACCATTCCGAATGTTTTAACAATAATCATACTTGCCGCAAGAATAAAAGCTCCCTGTAAAAAGGATTGATTTTTTCTTGCTTTTGGTATACTTTTTTTTCTAAGCACTCATTAACCTCCCTACAGTGCAGCGTAATTTCCGACAAACTCATAAAATCAGATTTTTACGCAAATAATACTGCAAATATTAGGGGCGAACTGTGTTCGCCCGTCAAAATACTAATTTAGATTATTTCAATCCACGCTATATGCGTCGAAACCAATTAACACAATTTTTAAATTGCAATATTATTCTTCAGTAGAAGTTTCAACTGTATTTTCTGCTGTTTCCTCTGGTTCTTCTGCTTCATCAGGCTGTGGCATATCTTCTGAATTTCTAAGTCTTTCGCCACATTTTCCACAGAAAATTGCATCTTTAGAATTTACAGTACTGCATTTAGGGCATTTTGCTCTGTTTTTTGTTTCTGCAATAAGTTCATTTACAGAATCAAGCTGTCCCTTGAGGTCTGAAATCTTTTCAACAAGTTCCGCTATTGCTTTATCATAGCACTTGTCGCTTGTCTTTGCTTCATAGACTACTCGTCCAAGAATTTCGCACTTTTTAGAAATCTCGCTGCTAAGTTCTGCGGCTGAAATAGTAAGCTTAGAAATATCAACGAATTTTTCTGCCTTTTTGCCAACAAAACCTGCGGCAGTCTTTGCATTATAGATTGCATCTTCAAGTATTCCCATAAACAGACACTCCTTTTTTATTTTTTCGATTAAAGTATATCCTAAAGTATAGCACAAACTGTCTACATCTTCAATAGTTTTTTAGTTAATATTCAAACGAACTGCCGCCTATAAATTCCCTCAAAAGAGAGTCTTTTGGTACAAGTTCTTGGTCTATCGCAGAGAACTGTTCCAAGGCTGAAATTATCCTCTCAGCATATCTATAATCTTCACAGCTTCTATCAACTTCAGAAAGTATTCTTATTGCGTCATTTTTCAAAATGCATACTTCATATGGGTGAAATGTATTCAAAGTATAATCGCTCATATATTTAAACGGACGAATATACTTTCTTTCGCCAAGGCAGACATTATCCCACATAGATATAGTTTCCTCACCATCAGAACCTCTGAACGCCGTATCTCTGACAAGTCTTCTCAAAAAGCGTATATCCTCCGCTCTTAAAATTTTCTTTTCAGTATTTTTTATACCCTGCTTTACACTTATATAAATTTTCTTGATACCATCTGCATTTATTCCCTCTGTGAATATCGGATTAAGTGCGTGGATTCCTTCAATTATTATAATGCTATCCTTTTCAACTTTAAGCTCTGTGAAAATAGGCTCTCTTTCGCCCTTTGTAAAGCTATACTTAGGTAGCATACAACTGCCATTTGTAAGAATACTTTTTATACAAGATTTTATATATGGAATATCCAGTGCCTCAAGAGCCTCAAAATCATACTCACCATTCGGAAGTTTAGGAATATTTTTCTTTCCTGTATAGAAATTATCAAGAGAAATTATATGAGTATTTCTGCCAGCACTTTCAAACTTTGATTCAAGTAGTTTTGCTGTTGTAGTTTTTCCACTTGATGACGGACCTGTAAGCATTATGATATTACACTGTTTTTCAAGTCCCATAATGTTTTCAGCAATATTATCCAAGTCGCTGTGAAACTGTTCCTCTACTGTATCTATAAAGTCTTTAGCCTCATTTTCAGCATAGTAGTTTATTACAGGAAGATTATAAGAATATCTTCTGTATGTATTATTTAAGGTTACCATAGAAAGTCTTAATCTGCTCCTTTCGTCTTAGCATTTCATCAAAACCGTTGATATATTCATATGGATATTTATAGTTAAATATTCGTTCAAGATGATTTACTCCCGGTTCACGAAGTTTAGAAACTCCGCCTGCCCCACAAGCAAGAATTGTATGGGTTTCGTCCATAACATATACATTATATAAGCCATCAAAACCATCTTTAGACCAACCTACATTTTCGAGATTACCCTCCATTCTGCTCTGACGATACAGATAATATGGGTGGTAGCCGAATTGTGGAAGTTTTTCCTCGCAATATTTCATCATAATAGCTGCCGGTGGCTCTGCACCTGTCTTGACCAATGCTCCGCCAAGCGTAAGGAAAGACGAACGCTTCATAGCAAGAGTATGAACAGTTATGCTTGCAGGCGAAAGTTCGCACAAGGTATCAAGAGTATATTTAAAAGTTTCTGGAGTATCTTTTGGAAGCCCGGTAATTAAATCCATATTTATATGCTTAAAGCCGATTTCTTCCGCAAGCTTATATGCCTCTAAGGTTTGTGCGGCGGTGTGTCGTCTGCCGATAGCCTCCAGAACTTCATCATTCAAAGTCTGTGGATTTATGCTTATTCTATCACAGCCACCATCAAGAATTGCTTCAAGCTTTTCACGAGTTATAGTATCCGGTCTGCCTGCTTCTATCGTAAATTCTCGGCATTTTTTCATATCAAAAGAAGCATTTATCGCAGCAATAAGCTTTGTAAGCTGTTCAGCGGAAAAAGTTGTCGGCGTACCTCCGCCTATATATACAGTTTCAAGTCTGAGATTGAGTTCTTTAGCTATTTCAGCTGTATATTTTATCTCTTGACATAGTAAATCAAGATATGGCTCAACAAGCTTTTTTGCCTTTTCTATCGACTGAGAAACAAATGAGCAATAAGAGCATCTTGTCGGACAGAACGGAACGGATATATAAAGGCTGAATGAATCAGGCTTTGAAAGTTCAAGAATTTTACGCTCATTCTTTTCTGTTGTTAGTGCAAGCTTTGTTTTCTGCTCAGTAACAAGCAACTTTTCTCTGAAATATTTATCTGCACCGTCTGTGCCAAGTTCTCTCACGAGGTTATGCAAAAGCTTTATCGGACGAACTCCTGTTAATATTCCCCAAGGAAGTCTTATGCCTGTATATTCGCTCAATATCTCAAAAAGCATAATGGCAGCCGCTCTTTCACATTCCGAATACTCAGAATCAAACTCGCCATCTATTTTTTTAGATAAAGTCTTTTCAAAATCTTCATCAGCAAAGCTTACAATTATATCAGAATCTTTTTCGTGCTTTATAAGTTCTATTGCGACAAAAGGCTTTTCACGATTTATATTTTCATCGCATTTTATGACATTCATTTTTTCATTATTAAAAAATGCACGAGTCAGATTTTCAATCTCATAATGAAAGGGATTATTTATAATATAGATATTCATAACAGCAATCCTTAATTTAAAAATTTATTAATTTCATAATATCACACATATTTATTTTAATCAAGAAAAGCCTTTCACTCAAAATATACAATATATGCAAATTGATAAGTATATGTAATTTATATACAATTTATCCTTTTATAAAAAAATATAATTTTACATTAAAATCATCTAAAAACAATAATTTGTCAGTTCATATGTATAGACATACAACCCTAAAAAGTGTTATAATTTAGTTTAGTTAAACTTAAAAATTATATTGGAGAGAATCTAATGATAAAAAATAAAACTTTATATGAATTTATGGAATATCTGCCATTCTTAAAGGAACTTATTAAAAGAGATTTCAAGATGAAATATTATAAGTCCTTTTTCGGTGTTCTTTGGACAGTGCTTAATCCTTTGATTATGGCATTTATTTTAACAATCATATTTTCTACTCTTTTTAAAAGGTCAATTGAATATTATCCTATTTATAATATTTCTGGTCACCTTATATTAACTTTCTTCGTAACCGCAACTAAGCAATCGCTTACTTCGGTTTATTTTCATTCCAGCGTTTTTCGAAAATTTAAAGTCCCACAATATATGTATTGCCTTTCTAATGTAATAATTGCTTTTATAACGCTTCTATTTTCATCTATTCCGATGTTAGTATTAGCTTTTATTTTAAATGTACCGCTACATCTTACAATGTTGCTTTTCCCTTTACCGATTTTACTTGCTCTTATATTTACTCTTGGCTGTTCGCTCATTCTCGCTGCATATGGCGTGTTTTTCAGAGATTTATACCATCTTTATGGTATCCTCACCTATGCGCTTAATTTCTTTACACCTATATTCTATCCGATTGATATTATTCCTGTTGAATATCGTTTTGTATGGGATTTCAACCCGTTATATCTATATATAAGAATTTTAAGAGAAACTTTCATTTATAATACAGTTCCTAATGAGAAAACCTTGATTGTTGCAACTTGTTATGCTGTACTCACCTTAGCTCTTGGAATACTTGTATTTAAAGAAAAAAGAGGTAAATTCTATAACTACCTATAATTTGGAGGGAATAAAATGGCTGAAACATCAGTCAAGGTTGACAATGTTTATATGATGTTCAACCTAAGCAAAAATAAGCAAACAAGCCTAAAGCAATATTTCATAGATATGGTTAAAGGCAACCTTTTCTTTGATGAATTTTGGGCTTTGGAAAATGTTTCATTCGAGCTAAAAAAGGGTGAATCTATAGGGCTTGTCGGCGTTAATGGTTCAGGTAAATCTACTTTGCTAAGACTTATTGCCGGAATTATGGAGCCTACACATGGAACTATTTATACAAAAGGCACTATAGCTCCACTCATCGCCTTAGGCGGTGGCTTTGAACCTACACTTTCGGCAAGAGAAAATATATACCTCAACGGTGCTATGCACGGTCATTCAACTAATTTTATGAAAAAGCGTTTTGATGATATTATAACCTTTGCTGAACTGGAGGAATTTGTTGATGTTCCCGTCAAAAATTTTTCCTCAGGTATGCTTGCAAGACTTGGTTTTGCGATTGCAACTTCTGTTCATGCTGATATAGTTATTGCTGATGAAGTCCTTTCAGTTGGCGATGCAAGATTCAGAAAGAAATGTGAAACAAGAATTTCTAGTCTGCTTAAAGAGGGTACAACTATTTTATATGTTTCACATAATATAAATTCAGTTATCAAGACCTGCCAAAAGGCTTTATGGCTTGATAAAGGTAGAGTTATTCAGAATGGCAATGTTCGTGAAGTATGTATCGCCTACAAAAGATATATAGAAGAACAAAACCGTATGGCAAAAGAAGTTCAGGCATTAAAAGATGAAAAAGCTTAAATTTTTGTTTACAGCATCAAGAGCATCACATATTGAGAATTTTCATATCTCAGCAATAAACTCTCTGCGTCAAAACGGTCATATTGTTGATACTGCAACAGAGGGTTATGTAAAACAAGACTTAGTAGATTACTCATATAATCTTACATTTAGAAAAAAAATCTATTCCCCGAGAAATATCGGAACAATAAATCAACTTTCTAAAATAATAAAAGCCAATTCCTACGATGTGATAATTTCAAATACAACCCTCGCAGGAATTATTACAAGACTTGCAATTCCGAAAATGAAAAAGAAGCCCTATCATATATACATATGTCATGGTTATCTTTTCAACGACGATAATTCAAGAAAGGCAAAGCTTTATTGTAATATTGAAAAAGCAACTGCCTCAAAAATTGATTTATTGCTTACAATGAATAACAATGACTTTGAGATTGCGAAAAAATATTCTCTCTGCAAAAACATTCAACAAATAAATGGCATGGGAATTAATCCTGATAGATTTCCTGCTTTAAGTTCTGACGAATGTAATATCTTCCGCAAATCTCTTGGCATAAATGAAAAAGATTTTGTTTTTCTCTGCGTAGCTGAATTTTCTGAAAGAAAAAATCAACAGCTTATTATAAAAGCATTTTCTGAGCTATTGAAAGTAAAACCCAATTCGTTACTTCTCTTTGCTGGTGAAGGTGAACTTATTGAAAACGCTAAACTTCTCGCTGAATATTATGAGATTTCACATAAAGTACGATTTTTAGGACATATTTCAGATACGAATATCTTATATCGTTCAGCACAAGTTGTTATATCTGCGAGTCATATAGAGGGTTTGCCATTTAATATAATGGAAGCTCTTGAATGTGGGATTCCCGTTATTGCATCAAATGTTAAAGGACACAAAGATTTGATAATTGACGGCTTTAACGGTATGCTTTTTGCGGATAACGACCAAAGAGCCTTATCAGTAAAAATGTCTGAAATTTCAGATACTAAGCTTTATAAAGACATACAAAAAAATGTATTTCTCGAAAGCAAATACGAAGTTTCAGAAGCAACAGAGGTTCTCTTGCGTTACTATCTTCAGTTGCCCGAAGCAATTCCAATTCATTCTGTTTAATGGAGGTCATTCCATGCAAGATAAATTAAAATCTATAAAAATACCAAGCATTATGCTTTTTATTCTGATAACACTTTCGCTGTTTCAATTTCCTGCAAATGCAGCATCTCAGGGCATTGTACTCGATAAAAACGATATAAGCCTTGCAGTAGGAAATTCATATCAGCTTAAATGGACAGTTATTCCATCTAAAGACAGTCAAGATGCTACTTTTTATTCTAAGGATACCAATATAGCAAATGTTTCAACCGGAGGCCTTATCATTGCTACTGGAAAAGGTTCTACTGAAATTGTTATAACAAGCGGAGACGGTCTTAATTTTACAACCTGCAAGGTAAAAGTCACTGAAAATAAAAACACCGAGGTTATCAATCTTGCAGAATCAGAGCTTTATTTAAGAAAAGGCAGTTCTTCTTCAATTTTTTATAATTTTAATAAAGATGAATATGTATTCTCAAAAACTTCAAACTTTTCAAGCAATGATGAAAAAATTGCCTCTGTTAATGAAGATGGCACAATTAAAGCCATCGAAAATGGTTCTGCAACAATCAATGCCACCTTTGGCAAAATAACCCGTCTTTGCAAGGTTAATGTAGGCGAAGGAGCAGAATATGTATCGGGCAGAAAAGTTAGCGGAACCTTTTTAAACGCCTCTAATAAATTCTATAAGAACACTACCATCGCAATCTCATATACCAAAAAGAAAAAGAATTATTATGCAACTGCTACTACAGATGCATTTGGAAACTTTACTTTTAATGGAATTAAAGATGGTACTTATACTCTTTCATATTACGATAATTCATCTAAAAAAGTAATTCACAGCAATAAAATTACTGTAAGCGGAAAGGACATAAAATACACTGCTATATTCAATAAAGGAACTATTATTGCAGTTCAGGGTGAACTTAAATCCGAGGAAAATACAATTCCAAAAACTGTAAGTCTTTCAAAAGAATATCTCTCTATGAATATTGGCGATATCAAAGAACTAAATATTACAACTACACCTCGCGATGCTGATATTACTAAACTAAAAATAACAAGTTCAGATAAATCTGTTGTAGATATTAATGATAAAGGTGAACTCGTTGCAATAAAGAGCGGTTATGCTGATATCACTTATAAAACTCCTGATGGAAAAAGTAGTGCTGTATGTAAAGTAAATGTACTTGAAGCAGAATCCACACAATATAGTTTAATCTATATATCAGCAATTTTTCTGATAGTTTTTATCTTATTCTTATGGTTTGTAAAATTATACAAGAAATTTATAATTCAGAAAAAGCTTCGTGAGGATACATTAGATTAATACTGCAAAGCAAGATTTCTCAATATTGGAAGTGAGATAATGATAAAACAGAACCAACGAAAATTTAACACTATACATGTCTTTGTAGACGCTTTATCTGCTATTTTAAGTATTATAATTGCTTTATTTATATCAATTAATATTCAAAAAATAGACCTTAGCAGTACGCATATAAAAAATGACGGTTTTGTTTTAATCATACTTTCTTTGGGTTTAGTTCTTCTACATCTTATGCTATATGCTCTATATGACCTATATCGCTCTTATAGAACAACTCGTTTGAGATATGAAGCTATAAATATAATCAAAGCAAATATTACCGCTTTCTTTATACTTGAACTCATCTTGCTTATAACTGAATCTATCTATCAGTTACAGCTTTTTTTAATTATCTTCTTTCTATCAGATACGATGATAACTATCGCATATAGATTTTTTTTAAGAAAAATATTACGATATCTAAGAAGCAAGGGCTATAATAAAAAATATATAGTTATAGTTGGTATAAATAACTGTACTGAAAAATTTATAGAGAATATTAAAAAAAATCCTGACCTCGGCTATGAGATTGCAGGATATTTTAGTGAAAAACCATTAAGCAGCATAAAAAAGCCTTTTCTTGGCTCTTATAAAGCTCTTTCAAGATATTTTGAGTCTAATACCATAGACGAGGCTGTACTTATGACAAGTGATAACAACGAAAAAATCCTACTGACAGTTTATAATATTTGCGAACGCTTTGGAATAAAAACTTCAATCATTCCAAATATATTCGGCTCATTTTCTTCAAGAATATATATCAGCAACTTTGGCTCTGTGCCGGTAATGAGTCTAAGAAATGTCCCGCTTGATAACAGATTTAATGCCTTTATAAAGCGTTTATGCGATATTGTCATATCAATTATAGGAATCATAATAACCTCCCCGCTTATGCTCGGCGTTGCAATAGCTATAAAGGTTACATCTAAAGGTAAGGTTATATTTAAACAGGAGCGTATAGGTTATAACAGAAAAAGATTTGTTATGTACAAATTTCGCTCTATGAAAGAAAATTCTGAAATCTTAGATAAAATGACAGAAAAAGATGATGAACGTTGCACAAGGGTCGGAAAATTCATAAGACGTTTCAGTATTGATGAGCTTCCACAGCTTTTCAATGTACTTATAGGAAATATGAGCCTTATAGGGCCAAGACCCGAAACCCCTTTTTTCGTTCGGAAATTTCAAAAATCAATTCCTCAATATATGTTAAAACATTATGTTAAACCTGGTATGACAGGCTGGGCACAGGTGAACGACCTAAGAGGCGGAAATACTTCTATTGAGGAACGAATTAAATATGATATGTATTATATAGATAACTGGACATTTATGTTTGATATAAAAATTCTATTTATGACCATAACCAAAGGCATTTTCTCAAAAAATGGATTTTAACTTGGAGGAACAATATGCTGATTTATCATTTAAACAACTTACTTATATTAGTTTGGGCAGTAATACTCTGCTTTCATAAGCCATCAAAAGCTAAAAATATGATATTTCTATTTTTAGCTTTCGGACAGCTTTATTTATTAACTATATTTAGATTTCTTATCGGATACGACTATGTTTTATACGCCAAAGCCTTTATGGATTTACAAACTCAAGATTTCTGGAATTTCACCTATTATGACTGGGAATATGGTTTTGTTCTTATAACAAAGCTTCTCGGAATGATTCTTCCAAGCTATACTTCTTATTTCGCAGTAATTGCAATTTTCACTCTGATTCCTGTTGCTATATTTATCTATCGCAACACAGAAAAAGTCTGGATTGGAACATTTATGTATATAAATTTCTTCCTCTTCTTTATGCAAATGAATTTTATTCGTCAAGCTATCGCAGTTTCAATAACATTACTTGCTTGGCAATTCATCAAAAAAAAGAAATTCTTCTGGTTCCTTTTAATAATTCTTTTCGCCTCGCTTTTCCATTCAACCGTACTTGTTATGATTCCATTCTATTTCATAACAAAAATGCGTCCTACCGGAAAACAAGTAATATTCTATGGCTATGCTCTAACAGTTTTCTATTTTTCTTCAACAGGAATACTTAACCTCATTACAAAAATTTTCCATCAGGAATATAATAATACACAATTCATAAACGAAGGAATTTCCTTGATTTATGCAGTAGTTCCGATTATTATTCTTGTATTTACATTATTAAATGCAGAAAAAATGCTCAAAACAAATCCAAATAACCGTTATATTATAAGTATGGTATTCGCAGGAACATTCTTTATGGTAATTATGGCAAAACATTCTATTTTGGAGCGTTTCTCATATTATTTCTTTATCTATATTGCATTACTTGTTCCGGAGCTTATTTCGTCTGTTGAGAAATATGGTTTCGGCCGTGTTAAAAATAACGCGATGTTACCAAATGAAACGCCTGCGGAAGATGTCAAAAGGTTTAAAAGACAATCAAATATACTCACAATAGTCATTTTAGTTCTATCATATTCTATATTCACATATGGTATGTTTAAGAATGCACATGGCGTTATACCATATACATCTTGGACATTTTAATTATAATTACCATAAAATCTCACAATATAGCCTCTTTTTACTGTTATTTTTTAGTTTTTCTATTATTGACAATATTGTAACTTAATGATATAATTCTATTGTACTGAAAAATGTATAATAAATGATGTTAGGAGGAACCCTAAATGAAAAAGAAGATTCTTGCAGCTCTTGCAACAGCAAGTGTAGCAGTAAGTTCTATTGCAGCAAGCGTTTCAGCAGCAAACCTTGGCGATAGTACATCAGTTAAGCCAAGTGAAGTTTCAAATGTCGTAAGCAACGGCAAAGTACCTACAACTGGCGACGCTTCTACAACTCTTCTTCTCGTTGCTGGTGCAGTAGCTGTAGTTGCTCTTACAACAATCATTGTTGCTGTAAAGGCAAAGAAAACTGCAAAATAATCCTTACAGTCGAAAATTCAATTGTGTTTTCGAAACAGCAGGCCGCTCAATCGGTCTGCTGTTTGTTGTTTATAGCCAAAAAACTATTGCCAAGCTCCATAAAATATATTATAATGAAATTGATATATTTCTATGGGTGATGATAATTTGAATAGTAAACTTGCAATATATATTTCTTGCTCCGCATTAAATAATAAACCTTGTTTTCCATTTCTTTATAATATATATGCAGGTGCTGCTTTACATAATAATATCGATTTAAATATGCTTAAAGATAATATCGGTGATAATATTTCTAAAAAAAACCCATATTATTGTGAACTTACAGTTCATTATTATGCTTGGAAAAACTCTGATGCAGATTATCTCGGTTTTTTTCATAGCCGAAGATATATATCGTTCAATCGACAAAATTTGGTCGATAAAAGTCATTCTAAAAGAAAATTGCCAAAACCATATATAGTTAAAGATTATCCGACAAAAGAACTTCTTGAAAAAAATGGATATAATGAAGAATACATTCTATCACTTCTTAAAGTTTATCCTATTATAGGAGTTATTCCTGAGAAAATGCCAGAAACTACATATCAAAATCTAATACGAACACAAAAGAATGGAGAAGCGGAATATAAATTAATTAAAGAAAAATTGAAATTGAGCTATCCTAAGTTTTTGCCTGCATTTGATGAATATATGTTTGGCAAATACTTATATTTTTGTAATATGTTTGTTATGCGTAGAGATATTTTTGATAGCTATTGCAGTTGGCTTTTTGATATTCTTGAATATGTCGATGCAAATCTGCCACAGCGTATTGAACGAGATGACGGTATGATGGCTGAAAGACTGTTCGGAGTATTTATGACATATATCAAAAAAGAAGGTTCTATAAATTGGGCTGAATTACCAAGGATTCATTTTGCCAAAGTCGGTGGTGCAACCAAAAATTTCTCGTGTAATAAGCTTGGAAATTTGATTTTCCCTCCGGGGTCTTTCAGACGAAATATATTAAGAAAAATAATGAAAGGTTGATTAAAATGTACGATTATCTAATTGTTGGGTCAGGTCTTTATGGTGCTATGTTCGCATATGAGGCAAAAAAAAGAGGAAAAAAGTGCCTTGTAATTGATAAAAGAAGCCATATCGGCGGAAATATCTACTGCGAAAATATTGAGGGTATCAATGTACATAAATATGGTGCTCATATCTTCCATACAAGTGACAAAAAGATTTGGGATTATATCAACACATTTGCAGAGTTTAATAACTATATCAACTCCCCTGTCGCTATTTATAAGGATGAACTTTATAATCTCCCGTTCAATATGAATACATTTTCTAAGCTTTGGGGCATTAAAACACCTGCTGAAGCTAAGAAAATTATTGCTGACCAAATTGCTGACCTCAACATCACAGAGCCTAAAAACCTTGAAGAACAGGCTCTCTCACTCGTAGGTACAGATGTATATCAAAAGCTTATAAAGGGTTACACTGAAAAGCAATGGGAGCGTGACTGCAAGGATCTTCCAGCATTTATCATTAAGCGTCTGCCACTCCGCTTTACATTCGATAACAACTACTTCAATGACCGTTATCAAGGCATTCCTATCGGAGGCTACACAAAAATTATCGAGAAGATGCTTGAAGGCATTGATGTTCTTACAGATACAGATTATTTCGAGTGGATTAAGGATAGCAAGAATGCAGAAAGCATAAAGAAAACACTTTTCACAGGTCCGATAGACCAATTTTATAACTATTGCTACGGTGTTCTTGAATACCGTTCTGTTCGTTTTGAAACAGAGGTTCTCGATACAGATAACTACCAAGGTAATGCTGTTGTAAACTACACCGATAGAGAAGTTCCATATACAAGAATCATCGAACATAAGCATTTCGAATTTGGCAAACAACCTAAGACTGTCATTTCTCGTGAATATTCTTCCGAGTGGAAGCTTGGCGACGAACCATACTACACAATCAACGATGATAAGAATAACACACTTTTCGCTAAATACAGAGAGCTTGCTGATAAGGAAGAAAATGTTATCTTTGGTGGTCGTCTTGGCAACTATAAGTATTATGATATGGATAAAGTTATAGCTGCTGTATTCGAGGCTATTGCTAAAGAATTTGGTGAATAAGATATAAACTTCTAATAAATTTTCAATAGGGAATCCGTTTGGATTCCCTATCATTTTACAAAAGGGGTACTGCAAGATGCTGTTATTTGAGCTATCTTTTCCTATACTTGTCGATGAAAGTAAGCTTTATTTCGATGGTAATAACACAAACTACAAAAATAACTGTCTTAATATCAAATGTGGCACTTCTTGTAGTTTGTGCAGTTACTTTAACAGCTTTTCCGCAGGAAAATATAAAAAATATACCCTTGCCAAAAATATTGCCTTTAAAATTAAAATTCAAGGCTCTGCCGAAATTTTTATAAAGCGTGAAAATGGCAACATTATTACTTCAAAACTTATAAAAAATAGTAATCCTGAAACTGTTTCAATAAGCTTTTCAATTTCAGAGGCTAAAGATGGAGAAATTTTTTATCCCGAAATATTGGCAAAAAGTGATTGTCAAATTTTTTCTGGTTCTTATGAAACTGAAATAAACCTACAAAGAGATATTTTTCTTGCTGCATCATTCTGCACATATAAGCGTGAAAAGTACATTATTTCAAATATGGAACGTCTGCGTGATTTCAGTTTAAAGTATTCTATACCTCTGAAGGTTTTTGTTATAGATAATGGCTCTACACTGCCTGAAACACTTTCTGACAGTACCATTACAATTATACATAATCCAAACTGTGGTGGCAGTGGAGGCTTTGCAAGAGGTTTGCTTGAAGCTGTTAATTTTGGCTGTTCACATATCATTTTTCTTGATGATGACATAACTCTCGATACAAATGTTATTCTCAAAACCTATTCCCTACTAAAAATCCTAAAACCCGAATATTATGATAGCTTTATTGGTGGTGTAATGCTACATTCTGAGATTCCATATCTACAACACGAATGTGGCGCTTTATGGGACGGATTCTACCTTTCACCTATTGGTCACGAAGTAGATTTGCGTAAAAAAGAAAGCATTATCGAAAATGATAAACTTCCAAAAGCAGATTATCAAGCCTGGTGGTATTGTTGTTTTCCAACTGCATTTGGGGAAAAATTCGGTTACCCTATGCCATATTTTATCAAAAGCGATGATGTAGAATATGGTATTCGCTGTCGTAAACCCATAATAACCATGAATGGTATTGCTGTTTGGCATGATGGCTTTGAGGGAAAATACGCAGGACACTTTGAATACTATATAAAAAGAAACGAACTTATAAATACTGCTCTCCATAACAAAAATACAGGCGTAATTACAAATATCCGAAAACTATTTGCATCAATTACACGCTTCACACTATTACAAAGATATTTTCTTGCAGAATTAATAGTTAAAGCATATGATGATTTTATGGAAGGGCCTGAAAAGCTTCTCAGCATAGATATTGCAGAATATAATACTTACCTTTCCTCACTCGCAAAACCTTCAAATGATAATAGCATTATTGGCAATGCGAAAGTTATTTCTAAGCCTAAGATAGTAAATTTTGCAATATATTATCCAAGCTTCGGAGGAAATATTTTTCCATCAAAGAACATTTGCATAAAACTCCCCTTGACAGATACCGAGGTCAGAAAGACATTTCGTGCAAGATACATTGCACATACTAAATCAGATGGTTCGTTTGCTTTTGTCACTAAACTCAAAAAACGAAAACTTTTTTGGGTTGTTGGGCAGACAATTCGCATATTTTTTAAATTTCTAACAAAATATAAGAAAGTTAGAAAAGCTTATATAAGTAATCAGAAAAAACTAAGCTCAAAACAATATTGGCAAAATTACTTCTCAAAATAAGTCAAAAAGAGCTAATCTTCTTTGATATGTACCCTCTTTGCTGGACAAAACCAGTAAGGAGGGTTATTTTTATGCGTTATAGTTATGAGTACAAAAGAAATGCCGTAGAATTATATCGACA
>CACXBF010000010.1 GCA_902765855.1 uncultured Ruminococcus sp.
GGCAAAAACAAAATGGATGCCTCCTGTACAATACAGGAAGACATCCATGTGTTCAGCTTAATTTATAAATATGTGTCCAGAATTCTGGGTACATATCACTTTAAATTCAGAAGATTAGCTCTTTTATTTATGATTTATTATTTAATTCCAAGATAGTTTAGCCAGAATTCATAAGATGTATATTCATCTTTTTTCTTTCTGAATTCTTCTTCAACCTTCTTATGATTTTTCTTGTAATTTCTTAAAGTCTTTTTATAATGCTTGCGAAGCTCAAGATATTTTTTTCTTGAAAGAACACGCATAGCACCGGTATTTTCATAAGGATTAACAGCAAGTAAAACCTTTCTTTTATATTGCTTTTTCGGGCAGTTAAACCAGTCGTAAGCAATTACGCCAACCTCATCAGTAAGCATAAATTTTGGATATAAATGTCCATTCACTGTAATCTTATAAAATACTTTCTGCCAGAATCCAAGCTCTTCAAATTTATAAAGATTATCAAGATTAACCTCAATATCAGGATAATTTTCCTCTATTGGTACAAGCTTTTCGTTCATCGCACCATGTTCTTTCATAATGCGCTCACCCTCAGGCTTAAAGAGAAAATCAGGGCCTTTCATAAAGTCATCAATAGATTCAAGTAAAAGTTCACAACTATTATAGTTAAATCTGCGGATTTCAACCTTAAAGAAATCTGTAATTCTCTTAACAAAGTCTATATCTTGGCATACTCCACTGAATGCTTGGAAAATAAGGCTGTTTCTATGAACCTGATAAAGCTCCATAGCGGCATTATATTTTGTAACAAAGCCCATATGCCAAATACAGATACCATTCAATGTGATAAATTTCGCATCATTTCTAAGGCTATACTCAACATCATCACCACGAATAAAGAGCGGAAGTGGAAGCTTGTTTGCCTCGATATATGTTGTAGGAATACAGCAGTACCACCAACCTGCATAATGGTCATCAAACTTATCATAGTTTTCCTCGTTTTTAACAACAGAATCCCATTTCTGAAGCTCAAATGAAGGCTTTTGAGGACCATATGAACCGTCTTTATGTACATAACCGACATCTTCATGCTGAACATTCATTTTTTCATAGTAAAGCATAGCGCCACTGACAAATCTATCCTTATACTCATCTTTAATGACTCTGAGAAGATAGAATGTACGTTTTAAACTCTCTGCAACGATAATAACATCATCGTCCATAAGAAGAACATGAGTAGGTTTTTTCTTACCACGCAGGGCTTCAATCATGCCTCTTGCATATCCACCTGAGCCACCAACATTCTGGTTCGGGAAAACATGCATCTTACTGCCATTGAAATCATCGGGATTAAGCGTTCTGCCATTATCGACTATATTAACATAAAAATGGTCTGAGCATTCATCATCACAATAAAGAATTTCATTCTTTAGCATCTCTGCATTTTTAGTAATAAATTCTTCTTTCTTAAATGTAGTTGTAGCAATAGCTATATCTACATTGCGAATTTGCTCCTCGTCAATCTCTGTTGCATAGTAGCCGGAATATATTTCACATTCTGAAAGTGAAGAAATCTGAAAAGAAATAACCGAACTCTTTTCTTGCTCGAAATTAATAACAAGCTCTGTTGGTTCTGGGAAATTATAATGTTTATCCTCAGAAATTTCTTTTTCTATAACATTGTTTCTAATATAATGGCCAAAAGTGTTTACAAAAAAGTGTCCCTTAATTTTCAAATGAAGTGATACATTTGTTATGTTGGTAAAGTGTTTCCATTTTTTAATAGAAAATGAATTAAAATAAGTAAAAAATTCAACAAAACGATACTGTGGAAGCATATAGCAACCACGCTCATCGTTATAAAATAATCTATCTCCACGATATTGAAGCCACCAATGTTCGTTGAGATACTTGTTAGTTGGAAATACTAAATTTTGAAGCTTTAGTGTAACAAGACCCATAGATTTTAAACTCTCCTAAAACATAAATATTATTTATTTGTAAAATTATTTTTTGAATTTATTAGTACTATAAATTCTTTTAAAGCATTTTTCAAAACAAAATTACATTTTTTCATATATATATAATGATACAGCCTTAAAACCTAATTGTCAACAACATTCTTGCAATACTGATATAATACTACAAATCACACATTTTTTATATGTAATAATTAGTATTTATTACCAAGCGGAGACATAAGTTCATCATATTTATTAGATAAAGTTTCTGAAAAAAGGAAATCTCCCATCTTATACGCTGCAAAAGATGCCTTATTATATAACCTTCCGTGCATTTTTTCTATAATTTTCTTGAGAATCGGCTCAGACCATTCCCACAAATCCTCTGCTAAATCCTCACAATGCAAAATAATATCCATACACTGCTCAAGAGCATTTCTGCCTAATACAGTATTATACCATTCATCAATAGAATGAAGCCTTGGAATAAGCATATCAAAAACTTTTGATGCCTCGTTATATTGATTGTTCTTATTATAGATTGTAAGAAGCTCAAGCATACGGTTGCAAATTGCATAGTTATTGCCGGTCATAACCTCCATATTTAAGAGCATTTTTGCACAATAAATCTCATTATCAATATCACCAATATTCTTAAAATTCCTCATACAGAAATACATCTTGGCTTCATCGCATATATCATCTGAATATGTATACTCAACAAGCAATTTTTGGGCAAGTTTCTTTTCATCAAGCTCTACTAAAAGTTCAATTGCTTCTTCAATATTATAACTTTCAAGCGTTGGAGAAACATATTCGCTATTATATCCACAATAGCAGTCGAAATTAGCTTTCTTTGCCCTCTCAAAAAGCATATCTCTATCTGGAACATCATACTTATTCATCAATTCAGTAAGAATTTCAAGACATCTTCCTATTCCCTGAAAGCTGTTGCTTTCTCTATCAAACAATTCCTCGTTAAATAGCTTTAGAATCAAGCCATCAATTCTAAAATTCTCCTCATACTTTTTAGTATATAAAATAGCATATGATAATCTCAATCTATTTTTATAATTTGCGTCACTTGTACCATATTCTTTTGTATAAATCTCTTTATAACAATACTGTTCTATATTTCCGTCTAACGCTAAAGCTAATTCTTCATCATACTTTTCAAAAAGTTTTTTTAATAGCTTTTGGTAGTCTGTCATTTCACACCTCATCAAGAATGAATTATCATAAACTTTCTAATTTCTCTTGCGGCATTATTACCGTCATTCAAGCCCCATTCATAAACAGCTCTAAGCTTATCTCTGTTTCGTGTATATCTGCCGACAGGCATAGGCTCTGGTGGTTGAATAACGATGGCCTTTCCCTGTTCTTGTAGTTTATAGCAAAGCTCCTTTTGTCTATTATATACAGCCGGTCTTACCAACATAGTTTCTACAAAATTCGGATAATCCTTAAATTTTTTTCTCAATATAGGCTTAGGGAAATCTGGTTTCGGTGGTTTTCTATAATATTTATCCTGTGTCAAAATAATAATATTATATTCGTGGCCGTCTGAAATAGCCTTTTCAATCAAAATAGGGTCGCCTATACCTCCATCAAGAAGCTTATAATCTCTGAAATTAACAATCGGTGATACAAGTGGCAAAGAAGATGAAGCTCTTACAGGTATAAAATCCTCGTCTAAATCTTTTTTAGTAAAATACAAAGGTTTACCGGTAACGCAATCCGTTGTACCTATTGTAAGTCTTGTATGACTTTTAAAAAATTCATAATAATCAAATGGCACAAGCTCTCTTGAAAGCTCATTAAATATAAAATCCAAGCCGAAAACCGAACCCGTTTTAAAGTATGAATTAATGCTAAGATACCTCGGGTCATGAATATATTCATCAAATATTTTATAATTCCTGCCACGCTGCTTAGAAATATAACTAAGCGAATTACAAGCACCGGCCGAAACTCCATAAACATCATTAACAAATATCTTATTATCAATCAAGGAGTCAAGCACTCCCGCAGTATAAACTCCACGAGTACCTCCTCCCTCAAGTATCAAACCAACTGACATAATTCCACCACCTTATAGTAATAATTTTATTATATCCTTATTTTTGAAAAAAATCCATATATTTCATAAAAAGCATTTAGACAATTTCATATCAAATTAAAATCCGGAACATATTCCTCACTTGCAGATGAAAGTTCCTGCAAAAAGCCGTCAAGCTCTGTGGTATCAAGATAATCAAGCACTCTCTGATACTCTTTTTCTGTAAGCCTTCTGTTTATTTCTGGATATTTTTCTGCATTTCCAAGCGGTGTATATTGTGCCATAAGGCTTAATAAAATTTTATCTGAAAATTGGTCAAGTATATCAAGCACATCAAGAGAATTTTCGATATTATTCGGCAAAATCAGATGTCGAACAATAACACCACTCTGCATAATCCCCTTATCATCAAACTTTGCCTCTCCCCTTTGACGAATCATTTCTTTAAGCGAAGCAAGAGCATTTTCCAAATAATTCGGTGCATTGGAATATTTTTTTGCAAGAATGTTACTTGCATATTTAAAATCAGGCATATAAATATCCACTATGCCCTCGAATTTACGGATTGTTTCAGCACTTTCATAACCACCAGTATTAAAAGCAATCGGCACAGACGGACGATATTCCTTGAACACATCAAGCAAAAATTCAGCATAAGGTGTCGGGCTGACAAGATTTATATTATTAACTCCCTGTTCTATCAATTCTTCACAAGCATTGATAAAATCTTTTTTTGTAAAAATCTTACCAATAGGTTCTCTGCTTATTTTGCTATTCTGACAAAAAACGCAGCCAAGCACACAGCTTGAAAAGAATATCGTTCCTGAACCATTTTCTCCGCTTATACAAGGTTCTTCCCAAAGATGTGGAGCTATTCTTGCTATTTTAGGAAGTGTTCCAGCATGGCAAAAGCCTTTTCCACCGTTTTCATCTCGATAGGCCGAACATTTTCTTGGACAAATAGTACAAGCCTCTATAACATTCACAATTACTCTCCCCTCTTTCACCATAATCTTCTATAGGCGAAATTTGTTGTATATATTTACATAACATAATTCTACTTCTGCGGTAGTTCATTGATAGTTACTTCATCAGTATCAATAACCTTCCCTAATACCACCATGATTGAAACTTGTAGAGCAATTTTACAACTTCGTTGTGGGTCGATACCCACAGGGAACCCCCTGCGAAGGTTCCCTACGAAAAAACATTTCTTTAGAATGTTTTTCTACCCTCCTGCGCTTTGAGAAGGATAAAGTATTTCGCTCTCTGCGGAGAGCAACAAGGGCTTTGCCCTTGACTTATGAGCCTTTGAAAAGACTCAAGCTAAACTTTTAATTTATGTTAATCAAATTTTCGAGCGATTTTTTGAATTTCTCGTTCTGCTCTGCAGTTCTTTTTGCTGGACCTTTCAACCTACCACCAGCTCGCCTTATTTTTTGTGCCTGATAGCGTGATTGCAAAAGTGAATCTATATTTGTTTCATCGTATATAAGTCCATTTTGATTAAGTGCAAACGCCTTTTTTGATAAACACATTGCCGCAAGTCCATAATCCTGTGTTACACATATATCCCCCTTAGAGAGCATATTTACCAAATAAAAATCTGCACTATCTCTGCCCTTTGAAACTGTAATCGTTTTTGCACCATCTCGCTCTATGGAATGAGCAGTATCGCAGATTATAATACACTCTAAGCCATAATTTTTAGCCGTAGAGATAGTCAAATCTATAACAGGACAGCCATCGCCATCAATAAAAATCTTCATAATTATATCTCTTTTATTTCAAACTATTTTTATTTGCCTTTATATGTAGCAAAAGCATTATTATAAAACCTGAAATCAGCACTGAATAAAACCATAGTTGACTATTTCCACTTATAAAATAAGCAAATACCGCAAATGCAAATCCCCAGCAATACGAAAGAAGCATAGCAACTGCCCAAAATCCTATCTGCGTATGCTGTATCAAAAACAATATCAGACATAAAACTGCCGCTGCTGCAATACAATATGCAGGGTGAATTGCTAAAATTGAATAGCAAAAATAGCCACAGACAGCCGAAATTAGCAGGCTATCGAAAAGTATAATATTTCCGACAAATAGACCAAGAATCGTTGACAAAAGAGGCAAGCCTAAACCCGCTACAAGCTTGATAAAGTCTAATTGCAACAAAATTCCCCCTTTTGATATTAAAGAAAATCCCACGAAACGACTAAGCGTCCGTGGGAATTCCTTAAGCAGTTAATATTTATAAGCGGTATTACTTACCGTAGTAAGCTTTGAGATACATTTCCTTAATCTCGCTCATAAGTGGGTATCTTGGGTTAGCACCTGTGCACTGGTCGTCAAATGCATCCTCAACCATCTTATCGAGGTTATCTAGGAAGTACTTCTCGTCTACGCCGTAGTCAGCGATTGTCTTCTTAATACCAACTCTTGCCTTGAGTTCTTCGATAGCGTCGATGAACTTCTCGAATGTTTCTTCGTTTGTCTTACCGAAGATACCGCAGAAGTTAGCACACTCAACATATCTCTCAAGAGCGTGTGGATACTGATACTGTGAGAATGTACCCATCTTTGCAGGTACTGGATCAGCGTTGAAACGCATAACAGATGTGATAAGGATAGCGTTAGCAACACCGTGTGGGAGGTGATGATAAGCACCAAGCTTATGTGCGAGTGAGTGGCAAACACCGAGGAATGCGTTAGCGAATGCCATACCAGCCATGCAAGATGCATCTGCCATCTTCTCACGAGCGTGTGGATCGTTAGCACCGTTTTCGTATGCTGACGGGAGGTATGTGAAGATGTTCTTCATTGCCTTAAGAGCAAGACCATCTGTGTAATCTGTTGCCATGATTGAAGCGTAAGCCTCGAGAGCATGAGTAAGAGCATCGATACCGGATGCACTTGTAAGACCCTTTGGCTGGTTCATCATGTTGTCAGCATCAATAATTGACATATTTGGAAGGAGCTGATAGTCAGCAAGAGGATACTTTTGACCTGTCTTTTCGTCTGTGATAACAGCGAAAGGAGTAACCTCAGAACCTGTTCCTGAAGATGTTGGGATAGCTACGAAGTAAGCCTTCTCGCCCATTGTTGGGAATGTGTAGATTCTCTTTCTGATATCCATGAATCTCATAGCCATATCCTGGAAGTTTGCTTCTGGATGTTCATAAAGAACCCACATAATCTTACCAGCGTCCATAGCGGAACCGCCACCGAGAGCGATAATAACATCAGGCTCGAACATTCTCATAGCAGCTGCGCCTTCCTCAGCAGAAGCGAGTGTTGGGTCTGGCTGAACATGATAGAAGCAAGTATGCTGAATACCCATCTGGTCAAGCTTCTCTTCGATTGGCTTTACATAACCATTCTTATAAAGGAAGGAGTCAGTAACGATGAATGCCTTCTTCTTGTGCATAATTGTGCCAAGCTCATCAAGAGCAACTGGCATACAGCCTTTCTTAAAGTAAACCTTTTGAGGTGTTCTGAACCACAACATATTTTCTCTCCTCTCAGCAACTGTCTTGATGTTAATAAGATGCTTAACACCAACATTCTCAGAAACAGAGTTACCGCCCCATGAGCCGCAGCCAAGTGTAAGAGATGGTGCCATCTTGAAGTTATAAAGGTCACCGATACCGCCGTGTGAAGATGGAGTATTGATAACAATACGGCAAGTCTTCATTGCGTGGTAATGTTTCTCAATCTTTTCCTTCTGTGCCGGGTGAATGTAGAGAGAAGATGTATGGCCGTAACCGCCGTCAGCAACAAGCTGTGCAGCCTTTGCAAGAGCGTCATCAAAGTCCTCAGCCTTATACATAGCAAGAACTGGAGAAAGCTTCTCGTGAGCAAACTCTTCGCTGATGTCTACGGATTCAACTTCACCGATAAGAATTTTTGTATTTTCTGGAACATCAACGCCTGCGAGCTTAGCGATTGTGTGAGCCTTCTGACCAACAATCTTAGCGTTAAGAGCACCGTTGATGATGATTGTCTTTCTAACCTTGTCGAGCTCGTCGCCCTTGAGGAAGTAGCAGCCTCTGTCTGCGAACTCCTTCTTAACAGCGTCATAAACGCCCTTAAGAACAGTTACGCTCTGCTCAGAAGCACAAATCATACCATTATCAAATGTTTTTGAATGAATGATAGAGTTAACAGCAAGCTTAATATCAGCTGTATCGTCGATGATAACAGGTGTATTACCAGCACCAACGCCGAGAGCAGGCTTACCTGAAGAATAAGCAGCCTTAACCATGCCAGGACCACCTGTTGCAAGGATTGTGTCAGACTCTCTCATAAGCTCATTTGTGAGTTCGAGTGATGGAACATCAATCCAGCCGATGATGCCTTCCGGAGCACCGGCAGCAACAGCAGCGTCAAGAACTACCTTTGCAGCAGCAATAGTAGACTTCTTTGCACGAGGGTGTGGGCTGATAAGGATTGCGTTTCTTGTCTTTAAGCAGATAAGTGACTTAAAGATAGCTGTAGAAGTTGGGTTTGTTGTTGGGATAACAGCACCGATAAGACCGATTGGCTCTGCAATCTTCTTAATTCCATATGCTGTGTCCTCTTCGATAACACCACAAGTCTTTGTGTTCTTGTAGTAGTTGTAGATATATTCTGATGCGTAGTGGTTCTTAATAACCTTATCCTCTACAACGCCCATGCCTGTTTCAGCAACAGCGAGCTTTGCAAGAGGGATACGCTGCTTATTAGCAGCATCAGCAGCAGCAAAAAAGATTTTGTCAACCTGCTCCTGAGTGTAATTAGCAAAAATTTTCTGAGCTTCTCTCATTGCAGCAATCTTAGCCTGAAGAGCTTCAATGTTGTCAATGATTGTTTCAGTTGCAGTATTTTCTGCTGCAACCTCTTGGATTTTCTCCTTAGCCATGATAAGTCCTCCTGTTATAAATATAATCTGCTTTGTAGTTGTTTTGCTTACAAGAATGATTATAAGACATTGTTAAAAAAATGTCAATAAGCATTTTTATGTAATTTTCGCTGAAAAATTTTCAATTTAATTAAGGTGCAAAAAGTGTGTAGTTTGTCTGCGGAATTTTGTCTTATAAAATATTGAGATAATTTTATTTTCTGTTTAATTTTCACATATTCATTTTGTTTTAAAAATAGTAATTCCATTTTTCGGCTATTTTAAGCCTTAAATTTTAAATTTATTTGTCAAAAAAGTAGAAAATTACTTTTTCGCATAAGAAGCTATATTTTATTTTTTGTAACGACTATAAATACAGAAATCAAGGCATTTATTGTCAAAAAAAACTTTTTAACAATAAATGCCTTTCAAAAAAAGAGTTTTAAAAAGTAACTCTATTGTGTTATTTCTGTAAAGAGAAGTTTGCTTTCATTTACAGTTATTTTACCGTAGTGTTCATCTCAGTCTTAATAACTTCTGTTGCTCCAAGTGCATAAACTATATTGTCATTAGCCATAGCAATCTTCTTTAGTGTTTGTTCACACTTTTTTTGGTCAACAAGTTTTCCGCTTTCCTTATCATAAAGATAAATCGTATCTCCAAATGAAACTGCAACCGTTTTATCTGCATTAGAAATTGATTCAACCTTAATATCTGTTGAAATGGTCGCAGTAGTTTTTCCGTCTGTTGAAATTGTTACAATATCACAATCTCGACCATCAGGATATTTTGCAAGAGAAAGTGCTATTCCCTTTTCATTTGAGATATCATAATTTGTAATTGTTTTTGAATCATAGCTTATAAGATTTTTTTTATTATTTTCTATATCAAAAAAATAACTTTCATTTTTTCCGATTGCGACCGCATTTCCGTTATCAAAGAATTTCACATCATAAATACTATTATCCTTGAGTTCATACTTTGCGATATAAGCTTCTTGACTGAAATCAAGAATATATACTGCACTTACAAGCGAACCTTTCTGCGCAGAAATACCTGAAACTATTGCACGAGTACCATCGGAATTTAATGAAATATTATTTATATAATAATCTGCAAAAGAATATGCGTATTTTTCTTTGTTGTCCTTGCTATATACATTAAGCTTTGCGAGATAATCGCCGGACTGAGTTACTGCTGCAAATACACCGCTCGCTGAAATATCAGCACAGAAAATCTTATTTTTCAGAGATATATTATAAACTTCATTACTGTGGCTAAAAATTCTAATTCCAGTACCGCCAGCATTGAAAACCATAGAATAATCGCGACTTGTCCTTAATATAGGCTTTGCGAAGGCATTTCCGAGATTTTGCCTCTGACCGGCGTTATCATTCAAAAGTACAATACTTGTATCGCTTACATATACAGGAGTTTTCTCGTCCATAAGAGCGAAATTTCCGTCTGTAATCTCGTTTCCGTTTATGCTTGTAGGATACCCATCACCTTGAGATATACCAAGTAAATCATACTGAATAAATCTTGAAACATTATCCGGAGAAAGCTTTTCCCAGTTAAGTATAACCAGAAGTAAAATTACGCAGCCAAAAATTATCAGCAATACCTTCAAAAGCTTTTTTATAAGTTCAGGCTGAATTGGAGCAGGCTCATCATATTTATCAATAGGAACATCTTCATAGCTTACAACCTGTCTATCTGCAACATTTTTTTCTTTTGCGGCAGCGTGTCTTTCCCCTCTTGAAGAATGTCTTTTTTGTTTTTCATTTTCTTCATTAAATCTATTGTTTTTTTCTGCCATATATATCTAAATCCTTTCGACAATTCGATAAAAAAATCCAATATATTCTCTATTATACATTCATTCCCTAAGAAATTCAAGCCTACTATATAATGGTGTTATAAGTCGTCAAATAAATCATATTATCATTGATTTAATCTAATATCTTCTGTATAATTATTTATATAAATAAAATTGGAAGTGTTGTATTTGACCTTTTTTAAGCTGATTAAAACCTATCTGAAAAAAATCTATTTCAAGATGAAAAAATTCCTAAGATGGACGCTTGTTTCCATTGTAACAGGTCTTACTGTCGGCGGATTTAGCACACTATTTGCCTTCATGATGAATGTTGTTACAGACTTTCGTACTAATAATGATTATATCATCTACTTTCTTCCGCTTGCAGGTCTTATAACTGTTTTTCTGTATAACGCTTTTAAATTCAAAAATGATAAAGGTACAAATCTTGTTTTGTCCACGATTCATGCACAAAGTGAAATTCCTTTCAGAATGGCTCCACTTATATTTATAACTACAATACTTACCCATCTTTTCGGAGGTTCAGCAGGTCGTGAAGGTGCTGCCTTACAGCTTGGCGGAAGTATCGGAAATCAGCTTGGACGCTGGTTCAAATTTGATGATGCAGATAAACGAGTTGTAGTTCTCTGTGGTATGAGCGCAGCCTTTTCAGCAGTTTTCGGAACACCTATGGCTGCAGCGGTTTTCTCTATGGAGGTTGTCAGCATTGGCATAATGTATTACGCAGCACTTGTTCCCTGTGTATTTTCATCTCTGATTGCATCATACTTTGCAACTAATTTTGGTGTTCACGGCGAGGATTTCACATTTATAAAATTCCCATCTTTAACATTCTTCAACGCCTTTGAAATAGTCTGTCTTTCAATTTTTTGTGCTGGTATAAGCATTGCATTCTGCATTATGCTCCATAAAACAAGCGATTTACTAAGAAAATACCTTAAAAATCCTTATATAAGAATTTTTCTTGCCGGCTTAGTAATAGTTTGTCTTACATTATTATTCAATACAAGAGATTATAACGGTGCGGGAATACCTGTAATAACAAAAGCTCTTCAAGGCGAAACTGTTCCCTATGCTTTTATATTGAAAATGATTTTTACAGCTATAACTATTGGTGCCGGTTTTCGTGGTGGAGAAATTGTTCCTACATTCTTTATTGGTGCAACTTTTGGATGTCTTTTCGGAAATATCGTTGGATTTTCCCCTTCGGTCTGTGCGGCCGTCGGACTTATTGCACTTTTCTGCGGTGTTACAAACTGTCCGATAACTTCTATTCTTATCAGCTTTGAGCTTTTCGGTGCAGGCGGCATACCATTTTTTATGATTGCAGTTGCAATAAGTTATTTTATGTCTGGTTACTATGGATTATATCACGATCAAACAATAGTATATTCAAAATACAAAACAAAATATATCAATCGCCGTACCAAATATTAACGGCGAGCCATCGCTTCCTAAGACACTCAAAAGTTTCGCTTGAGCCTTTTCTACACCAGCTTAGCTGGTGAAAGTTGCTCGCAGTTTCCAAAGGATAGTCACCTAAGGCAAAGCCTTTGGTCGTCGTCCGCAGACAGCGAAATACCTTTGGGCAAAACTCAACATTCCTTTGCCTTTGAGTGGCGGATTTTATCCGCCACTTTTTCTTTTGTTAACAACATTAGTTTCATAAGGGCGGACTTTGTCCGCCTTTATAGAGCAAGAGATGTTAAGGGCTTTGCCCTTAAAACCCACGAGAGACTCCGTCCCTCGACCCTGCAAGCTTTTGAAAAAGCTTGAGCAAAACTTTTATTTGTCTTAGGTAAACTTATTGGCTGAGCGGTAGTTCATTGCTAATTTCTTAATCCGCGTCAATAAACTACCCTTGCAAGTGTCGAGCGAGACTTGTCGAGCGATTCCGCGTCTTGGAGGCGGCGACTCGCCGCTTAAGGGCTTTGCCCTTAAAACCTACGAGGGACTCCGTCCCTCGACCCTGCAAGCTTTTGAAAAAGCTTGAGCAAAACTTTTATTTGTCTTAGATGAACTTATTGGCTGAGCGGTAGTTCATTGCTAATTTCTTAATCCGCGTCAATAAACTACCCCTGCAAGTGTCGAGCGATTCCGCGTCTTGGAGGCGGCGACTCGCCGCTTAAGGGCTTTGCCCTTAAAACCTACGAGGGATTCCGTCCCTCGACCCTGCAAGCTTTTGAAAAAGCTTGAGCAAAACTTTTATTTGTCTTAGATAAACTTATTGGCTGAGCGGTAGTTCATTGCTAATTTCTTAATCTGCGTCAATAAACTACCCTTGCAAGTGTCGAGCGAGACTTGTCGAGCGATTCCGCATCTTGGAGGCGGCGACTTGCCGCCTTGAGCAAAACTTTTAAGTGTCTAAGGGAAGCGCATTAGCTAAGCGGTAGTTACTTCGACCGTACCAACAAAAGAAAAACCGTTCGATGCCATTAGCACGAACGGTTTCTTTTTATATTATTTTAGCCTTAAATCAGATTTTAACAGAAATTGCATCAAGGCTCTTTGGAAGCTCACTTTCATCAGCAGAAATCAAGAATGTGAACTTTGTTTCGGACTTAGCTGCAAGAACATTAACTTTTGTGATAAAGTCCGCAAGCTTATCGAAATCATTACCGCAAATCTTGAGTGTAGAATCTACAAGAACATCTGTTACATCGTAGTTACCTGCACAGATACCGCTAAGGAAACCAAAGAATGCGTCATAACCTGTGATAGCATATTGATCTGTGTCAATAAGTCTTGCCTTATGAGTAACATCATAAGTAAGCTTTGCACCCTTTTCTATGACAACAACATTGCCATTTGATGCTGAAACAGCTTCATTTGCGAGAGAGATGAGTTTCTTAGTTTTGCCCGAACCTTTTTTGCCTATGATTAGAGTTACCATTGTAACGCCTCCTTATAAATTTAACCGCATATGCGGAAAGATTACATTATTATTAAAATTATTTAAGTCTTGCCTCAAGAGCCTCTTTCTGAGCCTCATATCCAGGCTTGCCGAGAAGTGCAAACATATTCTTCTTGTAGCTCTCAACACCAGGCTGGTCGAATGGATTAATACCCATCGTATATCCACTGATAGCGCAAGCCTTCTCAAAGAAGTAAATGAGATAGCCAAGCTCTGCTTCGCTTGAATCTTCAATTGTAAGAATTACATTAGGAACTCCGCCGTCTGTATGAGCAAGAACTGTTCCTTCAAATGCCTTCTTATTAACGAAATCCATAGTCTTACCACTAAGGAAGTTTAAGCCGTCAACATTCTCTGGGTCTGTGCCAAGAGTAACATCTTGCTTTGGTTTATCAATAAGAACAACTGTTTCAAACATTGTACGAGAACCGTCCTGAATGAACTGTCCCATAGAATGGAGGTCTGTTGAGAAAACAACAGATGCTGGGAAAAGACCCTTATTGTCCTTACCTTCACTTTCGCCGAAGAGCTGCTTCCACCACTCGTTCATAAGAGTGAATGCCGGCTCATAGCTTACAAGAAGCTCAATAGCCTTACCCTTGCGATAAAGAATATTTCTGATTGCAGCATATTTATAGCAATCATTTTTTTCGAGATCACATACAGAAAGCTCCTCACGAGCCTTTGCAGCACCAGCCATAAGAGCATCAATATCAGCGCCGGAAACAGCGATTGGAAGAAGTCCTACTGCTGTAAGAACTGAATAACGGCCACCGACATCATCAGGTACAACAAAAGTTTCGTAACCTTCACGGTCTGCGAGCATTTTAAGAGTACCCTTTGCCTTATCAGTTGTGCAGAAGATTCTCTCCTTAGCACCCTCTTTGCCATACTTGTTTTCAAGGAATTCTCTGAAAACTCTGAAAGCAATAGCAGGCTCAGTAGTTGTACCGGATTTAGAAATCATATTGATAGAAACATCTTTGCCCTCACAGATTTGAAGAAGTTCAGAAAGAGCAGTTGAGCTAATGCTGTTACCTGTGAAATAGATGTCAGGAGTATCCTTTTTCAATGCGTTGTAGTTCGGGGACTTCAAGAATTCGATAGCTGCACGAGCACCGAGGTAAGAACCACCAATACCGATAACAATAAATACCTCTGTATTCTTCTTAATTCTTTCAGCAGCAGCCTTAATTCTTGCGAATTCGTCCTTATCATAATCAACAGGAAGGTCGAGCCAACCAACAAAGTCATTGCCAAGACCTGATTTGTTGTGGAGCATTTCGTGAGCTGCCTTAATCTGTGGAGCAATTGCTGTATACTCACGGTCAGCGATAAAATCCGAAACATGCTTAACGCTTAATTTTGTTGCCATAATTAAAATATCCTCCTTTTAAGTTAGCAGGAAATTTGGCGAAACGCTTATCCAAATAAGATATTTGAAAAACAAAGTTGCCTACTATTCCCCATCCCTTTATAATTTATTTTACAATATTAAAACGATAATTACAAGCCTATTTGAACATTTTTTATAAATTTATTAAAATGCATCTAATATTAAGAGCAAAATTATCTCATAATTCTTCAGAACAACTTTTAAATTTTCTTATCAAAATAAAATGCACAGCCTTTGTGCAATATGCCTCAAAAATTTAATACTTTTTGAGATACATATTATAAAGCTGTGCATTTAAAGTAATCTTAAATTTTAATTAATCTTCATCGCTATCTTTGTTAAGTTCTCCGAGAAGTTCTTCGGCGCTTGCACCTTCCATAACTCTCTTGAACTCATCACCGCTCATTTTTTCGTTACTGATGAGGAATTTAGCGACTTCGTGAAGTCTGCCTATATTATTCTTGAGAATTTCTTCTGTCCTACTATAGCCGGTTGTGATAATATCGCTGACTTCCTTATCAATCTTAGAAGCTGTAGCCTCTGAATAATTCTTTGAATGACCAAGTTCCTTACCCAAGAAAACATTACTGTCATCTGCTGAATACGCGATAGGTCCGAGAGTATCACTCATACCATACTGTGCAACCATTGCGAATGCAAGCTTTGTTGCTCTCTCAATATCATTAGACGCACCTGTTGAAATATCTCCAATAATGAGTGCTTCTGCAACTCGTCCACCAAGAAGAACAACTATATCCTCTTTCATTTCTTTCTTAGAACGATATGACTTATCTTCACTTGGCAAGGACATTGTAAATCCGCCTGCCATACCTCTCGGAATAATTGAAATCTGATGAACCGGGTCCTGTGTCGGACAGAAATATGTTGCGATTGCGTGTCCTGCCTCGTGATATGCTGTCAATTTCTTTTCAGCATCACTCATTACTCTCGATTTCTTTTCTGCACCGACAACAACCTTGATTGTTGCTTCCTCAACCTCAGTCATTGTAATAGCCTTAAGGTCTTTTCTTGCAGCAAGAAGTGCAGCTTCATTAAGGAGGTTTTCAAGGTCTGCACCTGTAAAACCAGCTGTAGATTTTGCAATAGTTTTAAGAACAACATCAGGAGCAAGAGGCTTACCCTTTGCGTGAACCTTGAGTATTTCTTCACGACCCTTTATATCAGGTCTGCCAACAATAACCTGTCTATCAAAACGACCTGGACGCATAAGAGCCGGGTCAAGAATGTCAGGACGGTTTGTTGCGGCAATCATAATTACGCCTTCGTTAGCACCGAAGCCGTCCATCTCAACGAGAAGCTGGTTAAGTGTCTGCTCACGCTCATCGTGTCCACCGCCAAGACCTGCACCACGCTGACGGCCTACAGCATCAATTTCATCTATGAATATGATGCAAGGGCTATTTTTCTTAGCCTGTTCAAAGAGGTCACGAACTCTTGACGCACCGACACCAACAAACATTTCAACGAAGTCTGAACCTGAGATTGAGAAGAACTGAACGCCTGCTTCACCTGCAACTGCTCTTGCAAGAAGGGTTTTACCTGTTCCCGGAGGGCCTACAAGCAAAACGCCCTTTGGTATTCTTGCACCAAGTTCATTATACTTTTTAGGGTCTTTGAGGAACTCAACTATTTCACGAAGTTCTTCCTTTTCCTCGTCAGCGCCTGCAACATCGGCAAAGGTTGTCTTACGCTTTTCATCGGAAATGCTCTTGATTTTAGCCTTTCCGAAGCCCATTGTTTTGCCGTCGCCACCCATACCATTAGACAGCTTTCGCATAAAGTATATCCAAAATATTACTAATGCACCAAGCAATATGATATTCGGCAGTAAATCTATCAGCCAAGAATTTTCTGATGCTCTGATATGGTCATACTTCATCGGGTCATCAGGATGCTTCTCATTATACTGGTCAACATATGGGTTGATTTGGTCAAGGAAAGTTGTAATGCTTGCAGCTGTTGCCTTGACAACAGTGCCTTTTTCATCATTTAGCTTAAGTTCAATAGCACCTGTACCGAAATTTACTGTATATTCCTTAACCTTCATATCCTTGAAGTAATAAACTATCTCGGAAGTAGTAGGCTGTTCTGTTCTCTGAGAACTGAAAATAACTGCAATAATTATTATCAGAACAATCGGAATACCAAGATAAATCAGTAGATTTCTTATGGTTTTTTTATTATCCAAAATTTCTGCCTCCTTATTTTTGCATTGTTATATTAGTTTATCGTAAATTGTGAATAATTTCAAGTAGTAAACTGCTTAAAATAGCGATAAACATCTATTTATTTTAAGAAAAAAGCTGATTTATTCACTTTTTTCATAAATTTCTCTTTTAAGGATACCAACAAAGGGAAGGTTTCTATAATGTTCATTATAGTCAAGACCATAACCTACAACAAATTCATCAGGGATTTCACAACCTTTGTAATCCGGAATTATATCAAAGTTTCTTCTTGCCGGTTTATCCAAAAGCGTGCATACTGTAACTGATTTTGCATTCTTTTCTTCAAAAAGATATTCTCTAAGCTTATATAGTGTACAACCTGTGTCGAGAATATCATCAACTACAACAACATTCTTTCCGTCAGCACTTGCCGAAATATCCTTTAGAATGTTAATCTTACCGCTCGAAACTGTTGAACAGCCATAGCTTGATGCCTGCATAAAATCAACCTCACAAGGGATGCTCAGTTTTCTCACTATATCTGCAAAAAACATAAAACTGCCTTTAAGAATACAAACCATAAGCAGATTTCCGTCTTGATTTTTTCGGCTTATATCTTCTGCAATTCTACTTGTCAGTCTTTCTATATCGTCACAGCTAAGCAAAATCTTGGATATATCATTTATCATAGCCTTACCTCTATTCATCTATGTATATTATCAAAACCTTTTGAGTAGTATCTTTAACGCAACACTGCTCAGAAACGCCTATTCCCTCTGCCCATAAAATATTATTTTCATCGGCAAGCAAAATAGTAGAATCACGCTTTTCAGCGGGAATTTTCATTTCAGACATAAGCTTTCTGAGTGGCTTCGTAATTCCTCTGCCCTTCGGTGCAATGAAATCTCCGGCTTGTCTATTTCTGAAAATGACTCTACTGGGTATTGTATCATAATCAAGCGAAATGGTAAATAAACTTTTTGTAAACTTTGCTCTCTCAAGAAATTCCTTTATATTAATCAATTCTGTTCGTACATTTTTATTACATATCATCGCTGAATCATTGATAAATACTGGAATTTCTGATATCTTTTCATTCTCATTCAAAAAGCTTTCTCGATAAATTCTGAATATTCCCTGACTTGAAATAGCCATAATATCATTTTTAACTGAAACAGCACCACCATTTTTAATAGCTTTTTCAATAAGCTCTATATGAACACTTTCAGGCTCAATATTTTCCCTACTGCAAATAATCTCAATCACTCTTGCAAGAACGGGCTTATCAAGCTTTTTTAACTTTTCGCACGAATAACCATTCTCAATTTTGCTTTCTGATAGTGCAATCTGAGCAGATTTTTCTATAAATTCATCAAGCTCTTTCATACTCTTAGAAAATCTCAGAAAGGCTTCTTCTATTGAGGGATTTATTCCTCTTAGAACTGGTACAATATCAAGGCGAACTTTATTTCTTGTATAAAGTCTTTCGGAATTTGTGCTGTCATTTACATATGGAATATTATGAGATTTGCAGTATTCCTCTGTATCTGCTCTTGAGGCAAGAATTAGCGGTCTTATGATATTATCACGCTTAGGCGGTATACCTCTTGCACCCTTTATGCCACTGCCTCGGCTTATATTCATAAGTATAGTTTCCATACTATCGGTTGAGGTATGAGCAGTTGCGATTTTTGCACCAAGCCTTGTGGCATTTTTATTCAGGAAGTCATACCTAACTTGCCTGCCGCATTCCTCACTTCCGAGATTTCTTTCGGAAGCGAGCTTATTTATATCACATTGTAGAATAAAAAGCTCTACACAAAGCTTTTTGCATAGTTCACGAACGAAATTTTCATCACGAAAGCTTTCGTCACCTCTCAAAAGATGATTTATATGACAAGCATAAATCGTGAGAGAAAAGCTTTCTCTTATAGACATCAAAGAGCAGAGCAGTGCTGTTGAATCTGCTCCGCCCGAAAGTGCAACTATGATTTTATCTCCATTTTCAATCAAAGAATATTCTTTGATAGCTTTTAATAATTTATTCTCCACGGCTTAACTCCTGTGCAGTATAACGCATATATTCGCCCTGCCAATGTAACGGCACCGAACGAGCTTCACCATGACGGTTCTTTGCAACAATACATTCACCGCTGTTGTTATCCTTCTCTTCATCATCGCCACTGCCTATATTATCGTAGTAACCCTCACGATAAAGGAACAAAACAATATCTGCGTCCTGCTCGATAGAACCTGAATCTCTTAGGTCAGAAAGCTGTGGTTTTCTGTTTTCACGCTTTTCGCTTGCACGAGAAAGCTGTGAAAGTGCTATTACAGGAATATTAAATTCCTTAGCAAGAGCTTTCAGACTTCTTGTGATTTCACTTATTTCGTTTACACGACTTTCAGTTCTTCTTGAACCGGACATAAGCTGAAGATAATCAACTATTACCAAGTCTACATCTTTAAGTCGTCTAAGCTTTGCCTTTAACTCCGGAACAGATATACCCGGTGTATCATCAAAATACATTTCTGTTTTTCTAAGCACATCGCCAGCCTCAATAAGCCTTGCCCAATCATCGTCTTGAAGCTTTCCTGTACGAAGCTTTGTACCTTCTATCATACCTTCTGTTGAGATAAGTCTTGAGGCAAGCTGTTCTCTTGACATTTCGAGCGAGAAAAAAGCTACTCTCTTTTTAACGCTTACAGCAACATGACGCATAATATTCAACGCAAAACTGGTTTTACCCATACCGGGTCGAGCCGCAAGAATAATAAGGTCTGAACGGTTAAGTCCTGTTATGACATTATCGAGTGTACCTATTCCCGTAGGAATAGCTCTCATCTCAGAGCTTTCAGGAGAATTCAGTATATCTATTCTATCAAGAACATCAAGAATAATATTATCAATTCTTTGCAAGCCTGTGCGGCTGCTATTGTCATCACGAATATCAAAAATGCTCTGTTCGGCAGAATCTATTAGCGTAGAAACATTATCTCCATATTCAGAAGCATTATTTATGATTTCTCTTGAAGCTAAAATAAGTCTGCGTCTTTGATAGCTATTCTTAACAATTTCAGCATATTCAGTAATATTAGACCTTGACGGCAACATCTCTGAAATTTGATATAGATAGGATTTGAAAGAAGCATCATCATAGTCTTTTTGCTGTTTTAACTTTTCAAGAATAGTGATAACATCTATCGGCGTATTCATAACGAAAAGCTCTATCATCGCAGTATATATGGAACGATGTGTTGCAAGATAGAAACATTCTGCCTGCGGAAGTATCTGGATAACTTCCGCCATACATTCTCCGTCCATAATTATAGTTGCAAGAACGGCTTGTTCTGCTTCAGGGCTATACGGAAGATTCATACCGTCAACCGAAGATGAAACGGAATCTATATCCGCCATTTATAAAGACCTCCCAAAATTAAAGCTCTGTTACAGATACCTTAAGCTTTGCAACAACTCCGCCGAAAAGCTTAATTTCGCAATTATAAATACCGAAAGCCTTAATATCGCAATCGAGTGAAATTTTTCTCTTGTCGATAGAGAAATTATATTGCTTTTTAATTTCAGCAGCAATTTCCTTGCTTGTTACAGAACCGAAAAGTCTGCCACCTTGACCGGCCTTTGCTTTAAGCTCAAGAGTTACATCTTTTAGCTTATCAGCAATAGCCTGTGCCTCTTTTGTCTGTTGTTCGATTTTATATTGTTTGGATTGCTCTGCATTTTTGAACTCATTAAGAGCCTGTGCATCAGCAACTCTTGCTAAATTTCTTGGAAATAAAAAGTTTCTTGCATAACCGTCGCTTACATTAACAAGCTCTCCCTTTTTTCCTGTTCCCTTAACATCTTGCAAAAGCATTACTTTCATTACTAATCTAACTTCCTTTCTCATAACTAAAGGCTTTGTTTATAAATATTTTATAAAGCTATGAACCTTTAAAATTTTATTATAAATCAACTTTTATTTATACAGCAGAAAATTCTACTGATAAATTACCAAATGGGCGAACAAAGTCCGCCCTTAAATGATATATAAACTTTCTATACAAACTCAGTATTATCACTGTGATTCGGCAACTGTTGGCTCAACAGCAGGCTCCGCTGGATTATGAACCTGTTCACTGTTTATAGAGCTTACTATTTTTACAAGCTGTTCTCTTGCCTCTTCCATAGTTACGCCCTTTAGCTGAGTAGCTGCCATTGTCTGATGACCGCCACCGCCCATTTTTTCCATAAGTACCTGAACATTTACATCACCGAGTGAACGAGCAGAAATATTTATGCAGTTCTTTGTTGGAAACATTACAAATGACGCCTTGACATTTTCTATACCAAGAAGCTCATCTGCAGCTTGTGCTGCAGCCACTCTGATATCAGAGGTTTCTTCATCTGCACAAGCTATTGCATAGAAATTAAATATCTCTGCCTCACTAACAAGCTTATACTTAGTCTTATATGTACTGATTGAGTTAGAGAATAATCTCTTAACCTCAACCGTATCCGCTCCTTTTCCTCTCAAAAATGCCGCTGCCTCGAAAGTTCTTACTCCTGTACGCAAAACAAAGTTTTTCGTATCAAGCATAATTCCTGCGAGAAGCGCCTCTGCTTCAAGCCTTGTGAGGTTATCACTGCCTAAATATTGTATAAGTTCTGCAACCATCTCAGAGGCTGATGAAGAATAAGGCTCGTGATAGAAAATTATCGCATTTTCTATATGATTAACCATCATTCTATGGTGGTCTATTACAACAACTCTCTTGCATTTTTTATAAACCTTTGCAAATTCAAGAAAGCTTGGTGAATGTGTATCAACAACAATGAGAAGCGTTCTTTCAGTTATCTCATTAAGTGCGGTATGCTCATCTATAAAAACATCAAGTGAGCCGGTTTTTTCTATATTAGAAATTACTGAACCCGCAAGGCTTTGTTGTTTATTTATGGCAATAAATGCGTCCATATCCATACCCTTTTGTATGGTACTCCACATACCAACAGCCGCTCCCACACTATCTAAATCTGAGAAGCGATGTCCCATAATAATAACCTTATCGCTTTTTCTTATTTGTTCTTCAAGTGCCGCAGAAATAACTCTTGTTCTGACTTTATCCCTTTTTTCTACACCTTTAGAAGTACCGCCAAAGAACTCATAGCCCTCACCATTGTTTACTGCGGCTTGGTCGCCGCCTCGTCCATGCGCCATTTCGAGAGCCTGTCTTGCGCGAAGCTCACATTCCCTTAGATTCTTTCCACCACGACCTACGCCAATAGATATTGTCGCACCCGAAACATCATTTATTCTGATATTTCTTATAGTTTCAAGAATTTTAAACTTCTGCTCAATAAGTGCTTGAATATTTCTTTCTTCTATAACAACAAGGTACATATCGTTCTTTTCAAGCTTTTTATAAAAGCCTTTCATACCTGCCGCCCATTCTTGAAGTTTACTTTCTATAAATATAGAAATCTGGTCGCAGACATTCTCATCACTTGCTCTTTCTATTTCACTCTTATTATCAAAATCAATAAGGGTTACAATAGGTCTGGAAAGCAAATATTCATCAGAATTTGCCTTATATAAGCTATTATCAATGAAGTATATTATTCCGCCATTCTCAGCAAGAACACCAAATGCAACATACCACTTATCATTATAATGCACATCTATGCCATCGTGATTAAAATAATCTCTTATATCTTTAGACTCTATAAATTGTGACGCAGTTTCTCCAATTTTTTCCTCGTTATTACACATACCTTGAGTAAATTTCTTATTACACATCATAATAACGCCATAATCATCAACTACAACCGCCGCAACGTTTATAAGATCAATCGACGACTGATTCATAACTGAAAAAGCACTGGAAGCACTTTTTATAATACGTCTGACATAGTTACCAAATTTATATGTGCTAAGAAATACGGTTGCCGCAGACGCTATTGCCGCAAGAAGTTCAATTATAAAAATAGTTGTATTATAATAGTAGGAAACGCCTGCCATAACAAACATTACAATAGAAAATATTATAAAGACAGGTGTTGTCACCCATATTTTTTTATTCAAGACAGTCGCCTCCAATCAAATCAGAATCTGCACGATTAAATCTCCATAATTACAGGAAGAATCATCGGGCTTCTTCTTGTTTTATCATATAAAAGCTTGGAAAGCTCGTCTTTTATCTTTGTTTTCATAACGCCCCATTCACGGACATTTTCATTATAGCAATCATCAAGAATATCCTCAACTCTTGCCTTGATATTATCCATAAGCGGTTCGGCTTCTCTTACATATACAAAACCTCTTGAAACTATATCAGGGCCGGAAACAACATGACCGTCCCCGGAATCTATTGTCACTACAACTACAATTAATCCGTCCTGTCCGAGATGTTTTCTATCTCGAAGAACGATACTTCCGACATCTCCGACACCAAGTCCATCAACAAGTACCTGTCCAGCAGGAACATCAGGAAGTTGTTTTATATAATCTCTGTTAAGTTCAATTACATTTCCGATATTTCCGATAAAGACATTTTCCTTTGGAATCCCCATCTGATAAGCCAATTCTGCGTGTTTTTGCAAGTGCTTCTGCTCACCATGAACCGGAATAAAATACTTAGGCTTGGTAAGTCCCTGAATAATTTTAAGTTCCTCTTGGCAAGCGTGTCCTGAAACATGAACTTCATACATAGATTCATAGACAACATGGCAGCCATGTTTAATAAGTTCATTAACAACTGCTCCAACAGTTTTTTCATTACCGGGAATAGGATTAGCTGAAATGATTATAAAGTCGCCAGGACCTACTGCAACCTTTCTATGGTCCGAATAAGCCATTCTCGAAAGTGCAGACATAGGTTCGCCCTGACTTCCAGTAGTAATGAGAACTATCTGCTCCTTTGGGTATCTGTTGAGCATATCAATATCAATGACAACGCCATCAGGAATATCAACATAGCCAAGCTCTGTGGCAATAGTCATATAGTTAATCATACTTCTGCCTGAGAAAGCAACTTTTCTGCCATGTCTTGCAGCACACTTAATAATTTGCTCAACACGACCAATATTTGATGCAAAGGTTGCAATTATAATTCTTTCCTTTTCAGCCTCTCTAAAGAACATTTCAAAGGAATTTACAACTTTTTGCTCTGTGACGGTATATCCGGGACGCTCTGCATTTGTAGAATCAGCCATAAGTGCAAGTACACCCTCATTGCCAAGCTCTCCAAATCTTGCAAGATCTATCATATCGCCTGTTATAGGTGTACAGTCAATTTTGAAGTCACCTGTATGGATAATCGTTCCGCCGGGTGTATGAATAGCAAGACCTACTGCGTCAGGAATAGAATGGTTTACATGAATAAATTCTATTGTCATGCAACCAAGCTTTATTTTCTGACCTGGCTTTACTATATTCATCTTTGCCTTTGACTGAAGATTATGCTCCTTGAGCTTACTTCCGACAAGTCCAAGAGTAAGACTTGTGCCATACATCGGAAGATTAACCTTTCTTAATAAGTAAGGCAAAGCTCCGATATGGTCTTCGTGTCCGTGCGTAAGAACTATACCCTTGATCTTATCCTTATTTCGCTCTATATATGTGAAATCTGGCAAAACTAAATCTACGCCAAGCATTTCTCCATCGGGGAATGCCATACCGCAATCAAGCAGGAACATATCTCCCTCACACTCGAAAAGTGTGATATTTTTGCCGATTTCGTTAAGTCCGCCAAGGAATGTAATCTTAACGCTTGGAAGCGGTGAATAGCTTCTTCTTTGTCCCTTTCCCTGTGGAGTTCTTTTCTTAAAAGCTTTCTGCTTTTGGTCAGCCGACTGAAAACGACCCTTTGAAATCTGAACTGACTGTCTATCTGGATTATTATTAGAATTAATTCTTCCGAAAAGTTTTGCAGACGAACCCTCTATCATAGCCGCCTTACTCTGCTGTCTTCTTTCATACGGAGAAAGCGACCCTTGTCTTTGGGGCATACTTCGACCTGTCCCTCTTCCCTTTCTCTGAGTGCTGCCTCCTTGAAAATCGCCGAGGGATTGGTTCTGCTTATTATATTCTGATGTCACTAAAAATAACCTCCATCTTTATATTTATTTTTCCGAACAAAATCAGTAACTTAATTCTACTCCGCAAATGCGATTCTGTCAAGTTTATAGAAATAACCAAAAGCTCAGTTATAACTATCAAAATATACTTTATTCAATCAATAGCTTGCTAATTATAGGCTTATTATATATAATATATCTCGAAAGGATTGATTTATTTGAAGAAAATAGAAATCTTTACAGATGGTGCTTGTAGCGGCAACCCCGGACCGGGCGGTTTCGGTGCAATTCTTAGATATAATGAACACACTAAAGAAATTTCCGGCGGCGAGGCTGAAACCACAAATAATCGTATGGAACTTCGTGGCGTTATAGAGGCGCTCAAAGCCCTTAAGGAGCCTTGCGAGGTTATTATTACAAGCGATTCAAAGTATGTATGTGATGCTGTAACAAAAGGCTGGGCAAGGTCTTGGAAAGCTCATAACTGGATAAAAAGCGACAAGAAAAAGGCTCTCAATTCCGACCTTTGGGAAGAACTACTCAACCTTCTTGATAAACATAGAGTTAAATTTGTTTGGGTTAAAGGTCATGCTGGTCATCCGGAAAATGAACGCTGTGATGAATTAGCTGTTGCGGAGGCAGCCAAGTTTAAAAAATAGTATTAACATAAAATAAGCTATTTATTAATAATTGAACTAAATGTTAGAACAAAACATTTCAGATGCAATGCCGGTCAAGAGGTATTTTGGAATATGACCTACAGCCAGAAATTGGTTAAAAGAAAGGAAAACACATCTTCATTATGGATTGCATTAAGCCTTCCTTTTCTCATAGCATTTTTACTGTTGATTACCTAAATATTTGGTCAATAAATTTAGCTTTAGGAATTACTATGTTATTAGTAGTAGGCATATTTGATAGTCAAGGCATCAGATACACTATTCAAAAACTTGAATGGAAAAGCACGCTTTCAATGAAAATAAATAGTCATCTATAATTTTATATCAAAATAACCATATATTCAAAACCGTTTAATTGTTTGTGATTAAACGGTTTTTCATTTTATATAACTCAATTTTAGGATATTAGACTGTACTTGCTATAATTCCAACTATTCACTAAGATTTTTATTATCAAACTCACATTAAATTAAATTTTCCAACTAAAAATCCTCTTTTTTTCAAAACTAAGCATATATAATATAGCTGTTGAATTTGTTGCAAAGAAAAGTAATTTATTGTATAATATATAAAATAAATTTATTAAAGGTGTGGACAGATATGCTCCTCCGAAGATGGGACAAGCTCCCCGAAAATATGAAAAATGATGATGTAAAAAAATATTATGATATACTTTCCAGAAAGACGGCAAACCTGCTTTTTAAGCGTATACTTGATTTTATTCTTGCGTTAATTATGTTGATTGTGCTTTCACCTATTTTTTTGATTGTTGCGATTTGGGTTAAATGTGATTCAAAGGGCAGCGTTTTTTTTCGGCAAGAAAGAGTTACTCGTTATGGAAAAATTTTTCATATTATAAAGTTTCGAACAATGGTTCAAAATGCTGAATCTATCGGTTCACAGGTTACAGTTGACCATGATTCTCGTGTTACTAATGCAGGACATTTTTTGCGAAAAACAAGACTTGACGAATTACCACAGCTTTTTAATATCCTTTCAGGAAGTATGAGTTTTGTCGGTACAAGACCCGAGGTTATGAAATATGTCAGATGCTATAAGCCTGAAATGATGGCAACGCTCCTACTCCCTGCCGGAATAACTTCACTGACAAGCATAAAATTTAAAGACGAAGAAAAGCTTTTGAAAGACGCTGATGATGCAGATAAGGTTTATGTAGAAAAGGTTCTCCCCTTAAAAATGAAAATAAACCTTGAATACACAGAAAAATTCAATCTGTTTTTCGATTTAAAGGTTATGTTTATGACGGTTATCGCCGTACTCAAGTAATATGACTGGTGGTGTATACCTGTAATGAATATCACAAAAAAGAAAATAACAGCATTGCTTATGAATACCTCTGCTATAAGATTCTCATTGCTTTGCCTGCTGTTTTTTGGTTCTGTTTGCGTGATAGATACTGCCTGCTATTTTTTAGCCGCTCCAATATATGTATGGGCAGGAATCGTTTTATACATAAAGCTTATAAAAGAAAAGAAATTAAGAAAAATCAAGCACTTACCTATAATTACTCTATTTCTTGCTTCAGGTCTTATTTCAATTGCAGTAAACTTTGCCTATAATTTGCACGAAAATCTTTTTATGATTTATTATGTTATCCTCTGTTTCTTTCTGTTTTACGGACTATATGCCGAAAAAACTCATGAGGCTGTAAAACGAGAGATGACTTTCTTTTTTAAGTTTTTCCTTTCATCAACGACCATACTTATGACTATAAGTATCATAATACTTCTATGCTCTAAAAAAGGCTTTATGTTTATGGATTATTACATCAGCATAAAAGATAATCGTTTTGTTGGCATATTCACAAACGCCAATCTTTTGGCATTTTATGCCGTTATCGGCGTTATTCTTTGTCACATACTTTATTTAAGACATAAAGCTGTTTCTAAGTTTACTTTCGGAGTAAGTCTTTACTATGGAATATGTCTTTTTATAAACTTAATTTCACTCTTTCTTTCCGATTCAAACGGTTCACTTGTATTCATAATAATCTATGTTTGTTTCATAGCATTCTATAAAATTTTCAGAAACAGCGATACTGTAAGAACATTTAATTTCATGTTAAGAATAATTTCATTGGTTCTTGCTTGTGTAGTATTTGCCTTTTCATTTTTAACAATAAGATCTTTCGCACAAGAAGGCTTTGCCGCACTGCTTGAATCCGAAAGAAAAATTTCAGAAACTCAAAATATAGAAGTAACAAGTACAATTCCTGATTCCGAAAATTCAAGAATTCCAGAAAGCAAACCTTCCAATTCGGAAGAAACTTCAAAACCAACTGAAACCTCAAAAACCGATAACAACAAATATCTTCCAAGCGATAACACACATACGGAAAATATTTTCAGCGATAAAAAGGCAACAACCTTTACCCACGAAAATAAAAATATCGACAGCGGAAGAATACCGCTACTTAAACAAGCTGCTAAACTTTTCTCTCTCTACCCTATCTTTGGAGTTGCTCCAAGAAATATTGTCCTCTATGGCGAAAAGTATCTCGGTGGATTGAAATATTCTGATTTCCACAATGGCTTTGTAACTATAATCGTAAGCTTTGGAGTTGTAGGCTTTACTTTCTTTATAATCTTTGCAGTAAAGATTGCAAAAAGTATGCTTGTCTGCATCTTCAAGAAACGCAACAAAAATGATACTGAGCGTGAGATGTTGCCTTGTTTGCTTGCATTTTTGGCGGCATATTGCGTTTATTCAATGTTTGAAGTCACTTTGTTGCTTGATATTTCCTATCGTGTACTTATTTTCTGGCTTATTCTTGGTTATGCAATGAGCTATCTCAATCATTATGAAATGAGCGATTATCGAGGCAGACTACATAGTTCCACATTTTTCCCGGGCTTTGTAAACAAAATTCAATCCGCATATAAAGATAATTCAGATAGGCAAAACAGCGATTCAAAAGAAGATAAGGAATAGATATATGCTTAGAAAGAAAAGTACAAAAATAATTTTAATCATTTTTGCTATTATACTTACCATAGTTATATCCGTAGGAATAATGCTATGGAATGGCATAATATTTCTTAATAATCCCTCAATAGATGAATATCCTGTCCGAGGAGTTGATGTTTCGTCCTATCAGGGCAAAATAGATTGGAAAACTCTTTCCGAGCAGGATATTCAATTTGCTTTTATTAAAGCAACAGAAGGAAGTTCTTTTGTAGACCCTAATTTTTCCGAAAATTATTCTAATGCACAAAAAACAAATTTAAGAATCGGTGCTTATCATTTTTTCAGTTATGATAGTTCTGGTAAAACTCAAGCTGAAAACTTTATAAAAGTTGTACCAATATCAGATAATATGCTTCCACCTGTTGTTGATGTAGAATTTTACAGTGATAAAGAGCAAAATCCACCAAATTCAAAAGATGTAGATAAGGAGCTTAACGCTTTTCTTCAAGAAATAGAAAAATACTATAAAAAGAAACCTATAATCTACGCAACTGGAAAGTCTTATGATATGTTCATATCGGGAAAATATAATGATTATAATATTTGGATAAGAAATATTTTAAGCTATCCCTCACTTTCTGACAATAAGCAATGGACATTCTGGCAATATACCGATAGAGCTGTACTTGATGGTTATAGTGGCGATGAAAAATTTATTGATATGAATGTTTTCAATGGCAGTAAAGAAGATTTTAATAGCTTATGAACTTGAGTTAAGACACTTAAAAATTTTGCTCAAGGCGGAGTGCCTCCGCTGCCAAGACGCAGAATCTCTCGACAAGTCTCGCTCATAGTGGGTGTGAGAAGCTTGTTGCTGCGGATGAAGTGGCTACCGAGCGGGCGAATACAGTTCGCCCCTACAATTAGCTGACAAACTTCTCTAAGACACTTAAAAGTTTTGCTCAAGCTTTTTCAAAAGCTTGCGGTTTCCAAAGGCAGAGCCTTTGGTAGGTTTTAAGGGAAACGCCCTTAACATTCTTTGCTTCTAAAGCGGTGGACTTTGTCCACCGCTTAATTTTCTCTTGTTAGCAACATTAGTCGATAAAGGCGAACTGCGTTCGCCTAAGAAAAAACAAATGTTGGGCTTCGCCCAAAAGTATTTCGCTCTCTGCGGAGAGCGACCAAAGACTCCGCCTTTGGAAACCGCAAGCCTTTTCAAAGGCTTGACCTAAACTTTAATTGTCTTTAGAAAGTTTGTTAGCTAATTGGGAAAAATGTCAGATTTTGCAATTAAGCACTTTACAAAAACTCCTTGATGTACTAAAATTTATTAAGATATTGAATTTGAAAGGAAGTCTATAATGAATATCAGAGAAGAATCGTTGCAAAAGCACTATGAATGGCAAGGAAAAATCGAGGTTGTTTCTCGTGTTGCCGTCAATGATACAAAGGATTTGTCACTCGCTTATACTCCTGGCGTTGCAGAGCCTTGCCTTGAGATACAGAAGGACTATGAAAAGTCTTTCCAACTTACACGCAGAAGCAATTTAGTTGCTGTTATAACCGATGGTACAGCTGTTCTCGGACTTGGCGATATAGGTCCCGAGGCTGGTATGCCTGTTATGGAGGGCAAATGTGCTTTGTTTAAGGAATTCGCAGGAGTTGATGCCTTTCCTATTTGTGTTCGTTCCAAAGATGTCGATGAAATCGTAAGAACAGTATATCTTATCTCAGGAAGCTTCGGCGGAATCAACCTTGAGGATATTGCCGCTCCAAGATGCTTTGAAATTGAAAGAAAGCTCAAAGAAATTTGCGATATTCCTGTTTTCCACGATGACCAGCACGGAACTGCAATCATCGTTGCGGCGGCTGTCCTCAATGCATTGAAAGTTGTCAAGAAAGACCTCAGCGAAATCAATGCCGTCATCAACGGCTCAGGCTCAGCGGGTATAGCTATTGCAAAGCACCTTCTCAACCTCGGTCTTAAAAATCTTACAATGGTAGACAAAGCTGGTATCATTTGCGAGGGTATGGACGGACTCAACCCAGAACAGCAGTATATGTCTACAATCACAAACCGTTCTAAAAAGACCGGTACTCTTGCAGACGCAATGAAGGGTGCTGACCTCTTTATCGGCGTTTCCGCACCAAATATCGTAAATGAAGAAATGGTAAAATCTATGGCGGATGAACCAATCATCTTTGCTATGGCTAACCCTACACCTGAAATTATGCCCGATATTGCTAAGAAAGCAGGTGCAAGAATAGTAGGCACAGGTCGTTCAGATTTCCCAAATCAAATCAATAATGTTCTTGCTTTCCCGGGAATTTTCAGAGGTGCTTTGGATTGTCGTGCAAGCGAAATCAACGAAGAAATGAAAGCCGCAGCTTCCTATGCGATTGCTTCTCTCGTTTCTGATAATGAGCTTAACGATGAATATATTCTTCCAAAGGCATTTGATAGAAGAGTCGGCAAGGCTGTTGCTGAAGCTGTTGTGGAAGCTGCAAGAAAAACAGGCGTTGCAAAGCTTTGATTAGCATAAGTATTTGACATTCGGATAAAAATATAGTAAAATATCTTTTGCGAGCGGGCTGAACAGCTGCGGATGAAAGCCGAAAGGCTTCACCCGAGGAAAGTCCGGGCTCCATAGGGCAAGAATAACGGCTAACGGCCGCCGGGGGCGACCCCAGGGATAGTGCAACAGAGATATACCGCCTGATTCGTCAGGCAAGGGTGGAAAGGCGAGGTAAGAGCTCACCGGCACGCAGGAGACTGTGTGGCCCTGTAAACCCTATTCGGAGCAACACCGCATAGAAGCATTCAACATCGGCCCGATGGCTTCGCTTAGGTGGCATCGAGCAGCGGCGGTAACGCCCTGCCAAGATAGATGGCTGTTCACGACAGAACCCGGCTTATAGGCTCGGTCGCCGCATTATTGCGTATATCGTTGCGAATTTTCGCTTTTAATATAAAAATTTGCTTTTTTCTATTGGCGAATTTTGTCTTAATTTTACCTTCACCATATTTCTATTTGGAAATTTTAATAATTATTGCTGTGCAATATAAACTAAAACCTCTTTGTCATTTCTTACAAATTAGCCATTGTTATTTAGCATAAGTTAAAGTATAATACATAGTATAATAAATGTTAGGAGGATATTTGATGAGATTGCGTAAGCAGGCACTGGGCAATCGTAACCTTATCGGTGCAAAAGTTGAAGCTGCTCGTAAAAGTAAAGGTATTAAACAAAAAGAATTACTTGCACAGTTGCAGGTCAATGGTGTTGATATGAATGCCTCTGGTCTTTCTAAGCTTGAAGGTCAGATTCGTTCCGTTACAGATATTGAACTTGTTGCACTCGCTGATATACTTGAGGTTTCGATAGACTACTTACTTGGCAGAGAGTAAATCGCAACTATTTGCGGACGCAACTCTAAACCATCAGTCCCAAAAGCTATAATTGCTATTTATATAATTCGCTCAAAAAGAACGATAAAATATAATTAAGCAAATTAAAAAGCGCTTGAATTTCGTAAAGAAATCCAAGCGCTTTTAGTTTTTATAATTGATTTTCGCTAAGCATTAAGAGCCGGCACTTTCATATGCCTTTATTCCTCTATTCCATATAAAAATCCCAATAGACATAATCACAATCGCTATAAGCACTGTTACACCTATATTAAATAATGGATTTTCACCTGTAAGAATATAATAAGCAGGATAAAACGCTGTAAAAGCAAAAGGTATTATGTATGTAATTATAGTTTTCACAAAATTGTTATAAATATTTATAGGATACTTTGAAAAATCATTAACCATATAGAACATATATGTTATATTTCCACTGCGTTTTGTCCAAAAAGCTATTGCAGCAGTTGCAATTTTGATACCTGTGTATATCAATGTTGCAAATGGTATAACTATTAAAATCATAACAATCTTTATAAAACTCCATTCAATAACAAGCGATGGCAATACTATACAAATAAGCGCTATCCCCATAATCAATTCACCAAGGGCGTCTATCTGTAACTTTTCTACCATAACATGAAACAATGGATTTATAGGTCGGGTCAAATATTTATCGAAATCTCCTTTTCGTACAATAAAATGTCCGATACCCCAAAGATTGTCAAAAAGCAAATGGTCAAGTCCTTTCGGTATAAGCGAGAATCCATAAATAAATACTATCTGTTCAAGCGTCCAACCGACAAGGTTTGGAATCTGACTAAAAATAATCCATATGAATAAAAGGTTAAAAAACTGTCCTAAAAGGAAACCAATTATACCAACAATGAAGTCTCCTTTATATTCCATCATTCGTTTAAGTTCCTGTATAACAAAAATTCTGTGCATACGGAACGCTCTTTTTATCGTTTTCATTCTTAACCCCCTTGCACACAAAGATGTTTTGTAGCAATATGCCAAAGCATCTTTGAAAGTCCCCAAAATATTACTACCCAAAATACCTGCAATCCCATATAAAATAGAATTTCAAATCCACTATAAATACCCATATAAATCATAACAGGCGTATAGTTAAGCGATGCAAAGGGCAGTAAAAGAAAAATCTTCTCAAGAATATCAGGCAGAAACGAAAAAGGTATAACAGAACCTGATAAAAAACCAATTAAACAGTTTTTCATCATATTTGCACCCCAAAGATACTTGATTACGAAAGCAATAAAGCCAAAACATATATTAAAGAAAAAATTTATAAGGTAAGCAAAAATGCAACTTAGTATATATAGTATAAACCCAATAATATTAAACTGTATAGCACCCGTAAAGATTGTACGACATATTTCAACACCAATAATAATAGGCAGAACCAATATACATACAGTCATAATCTTATTTCCAAGCTCTTGAAAAAGAAAGGTAGCATTATAGCTTATAGGCTTAATCATTCTCATAGCTATTGAGCCATCTCTGATTTCTTCTCCTATATCATAGGTTCCACCGCTTGAAATAAGCAGAGATGTAAGAAACATAAGAAATATGTATACTACCATCTGTGGCATTGTAAAACCATTCATTGTGTCACTTCCACTTGAAAGAAAAACTGCTTTCCAAATGAAATACGATACAAAACAAGCTAATACATTACACAATGTAAGAAATACCCAATTCACACGATATGTTGTAGCTTCCTGAAGTCCTGCATTTATAAATGGCTTATAAATCTTAAACTTTCTTCGCATACTATACCCCCTGCTTATAAAGCCTGCGTACGATTTCCTCGATATCCGCATCTTTAACACTAATATCATTGATATCAATTTTTTGAAGGGTATATTTCAGCATTTCTGATACAGGAACAACAGAAGAATTAAAGCGAACATTTACAAGATTTCCATCTACATTTACAGATATATCGTCATCAATAAAATTGAAATGCTCTTTATACGCAAGAACATTCGATATATCTTTTGTAGTTGTTTCAAAATGCAATTCTCTTATTTGACCATACTTGCTTTTAAGCTCGTGCAAATCTCCGTCAAAAACATTTTTTCCTTTGTCAATCATAACAATTCTCTTGCAGAGAAGTTCTATATCGCTTATATCATGAGTTGTAAGTATTACAGTAGTCTGTTCTTCCTTGTTAATCTCCATAATAGCATTACGAATATTATCTTTTACAACAACATCAAGACCAATAGTCGGTTCATCAAGAAAAAGTACCTTAGGGCTATGCAGAAGTGATGCCGCAATATCCGCTCTCATACGCTGACCAAGCGAAAGTGTTCTTACAGGACTTTTTATAAATCCCTCAAGTTCCAGCACTTCATTAAGAAAAGCCATTCGCTTTTTAAAATTCTCATCACTAACTTCATAAATTTCTTTCAGAACATTGTATGTTTCAGTAAGCGGTAAATCCCACCAAAGTTGTGTTCTCTGACCGAAAACAACACCAATTTCCTTAACATATTTTTGCCTGTTATTCTGCGGAATTTGTCCGTTAATACGACACTCTCCGCTTGTCGGCGTCAATATACCCGTAAGCATTTTGATAACTGTTGATTTACCGGCGCCATTAGGACCGATAAACCCCAGTATCTCGCCCTTAGAAACATGAAAGTTTATATCATCAACAGCCGTCACGATTTCTTTTTTCGGCTTAAACAGCGCTTTAATACTACCTTTTAAGCCAGGTTCTTTGATAACCTTTTTAAATTCTTTTTTCAGATGTTCGGCATAAATCATATAATTCCTCCGTTTGTTTTTTTATTTAACACGAATTCAATAAAGGTTGAAAGTTTCGCTCAAGCCTTTTCAAAGGTTCGCAGTTTCCAAAGGTAGTTACCTACGGCAGAGCCTTTGCTGAGTTTTAAGGGCAACGCCCTTTTCGCTCTCCGCAGGGAGCGAAACACTTTATGCTCCGTAAAACGCAGTAAGGTAGAAAGATGTTCCGGCGGAATGTTTTTCGTAGGGAACCCTCGAAGGGGTTCTCTATAGGTACCGATTCAAAATTATGATTAAGTAACAACTATCATCGAATTCATGTTATTTAGCAAGTTTATGAAATTTCTGCATAATTGTAACGGAAGTTATGCTATTCTGCAAGAAACTTTGATTTTATAAAATCCATTTAACACGGTTACAGATTCAATAAGTTTTAAATTTCTTGCAAAAATCAAATATAATACACAAACATAAATTCGCATAAACATAACACGGCTGTTTATGTTTTCACAAATTAGCTAATTTGCTATAAATTATGTTTATGTTTTTATTGATAATTAAAATTTTATCATATAAATTTTAATTTGTAAATAATAAAAGCCTGCTTTAAATAAGCAGACTTTCAAAATTTTACATTTTTATAATAAAATTAATTATTATTCATTGTTTTCTGTAGAAGCATAAGCCTCTTCAGCAGTTTTATAACCAAACATAACATCAAGAATAGCATCACCAAACTGTTCAAACATAACCGCAGGAATCATCATACTATCCTCTACAACGGCCTGCGATGGAATACAATCCTTGCAATTTGTTGCAATCTTATAACGAACCTCACCGTCATTAAAATCCATTTCAAAGTTACCAATCAAAAGACCATAGTTTACCATAGTAAGGAACTTAGAAAGCTCTACTCTATGTTCCTCATCACAGTTAAGACTGATAAGAGCAAGTGAAAGATACTTTGTTTCATCAAGGTCCACAATTATGCGACACTCTTTAAGACGGTTTCTAAGGTTAATTCCGCATCTGATAACTTCTCTTTCCTCATCAAATGTGTAGTTCCATTCGTCATTTTTAAGATATTGTTCTATAGCATCTTTGATTTCTAATGAATATGCCATTTTTCTACCTCCAAATAAATATAAATAATATAAAGATAGTATAGCATTCAGCACTTAGTAAAGTCAATACAAAAAGAAGCTATTTATTAATAATTATGTGTAAATTGCAAAATTCGAGCAATTACAAATTTATTTTTAGTTTGTTGTACGCCTATTTTCAAGGCTACGGCGATATTCTTTAGGTGTCATATTATATTTCTTTTTAAATATTCTATTGAAGTATGAGAGGTTTGTAATACCTATACTTGTTGCAATCTCTGTAATCTGAGCATTTGTTGTCAGAAGCATATTTGTAGCAATATTCAAACGATAATCGTTGATATATTCAATACAAGTTGTTCCCATATACTTTTTAAAGAATCTCATAAAGTAGTGTTTGCTAAGATTTACACTTGCAGAAAGTTCCTCTATCGTAATAGAGTTCATATAGTTTTCGCTGATATAATCAAGAATAGCCTTGATATTCTTAGTTGTGTTATTTTTAAGAGTAGTATCATAATCAATCTTTTCAAAGCATTCCGAGAAAAATATATAGAAAAGTTCATAGAGCTTAGATTTTATAATCAGTTCATAGAAATCGTTCTTCTTCTCATATATATCAACTATTGAAAGATATATATCACGAATTTTATTATAAGATGGGTGGTCGTGCTTTATTATATAAGGCATAGAGAGCTGTCTTTCATAAAAAGGCGTAAAATATCTTATAGAACAGGCATCTGTAGAATTATTTGTAAGCATACTCATATTAAACATCATAGTAAGCATATCTGCATCATTGCCTTTATATTGCTTAAAGGAATGAAGAACACAAGGAGGAATGATAGCAATATCATTTTCCTCAGCAACATATGTTTCAAGGTCAATATTAAATTCAACATAACCGCCCTTAATATATACTATCTCAATTTCTTCATGCCAATGCATAGGAAAGGAGTTAAAATATTCAGGCATTCTTGTTCTATAAATATCAAAAGGTAGAAGAAAATCTCCGTGTTGAACCGCCTCTTTCAAAGACAGTATTTCTTCATTAGTATATTTTTCATTAGTTTTGCTCATTTTTACCGTCCTTTAGTCATACAAAGCTTAATGTAAAGATTTTTACAAATAAAAAATCCAATTATATTAATACAAAAGAATATCAGGAACTACAGTGGTTAATATAATACTATTTATCAAAGCGCAATAAATTTATTTGTAAAAATTCAAGTGTATCACAATAGTATTATAATACAGAAAAATCAATTCATCAATAGCAATAAAATGCCTTTTTTAGGTTTAAAAATAGCACATATCCGTCAAAAGCATCTGATTGCTATTTCGCACAAAAGTACAAATTATAAATTCAATTTATGTTTTAATATATTACGCCTTTACACAGCTTAAACCATAAATTAAGCAGGCGACATTTTTGTATTGTCCACCTGCTTAATTTAATTATCAAAAGTCTATTAAAATCTATAATTATCTTGATGAATATCCGTTATTATTTCCATTTCCGCGAGAGCCTCTGCCAGAGCGTCTTGAATTACCCTCATTAAAACGCTTGAGGTCAGACATTTTTTCGTCACTTGTCTGCTTAAATTTAGACATCATATCCTCAAAGCTTGTTGCCTCAGGTCGCTTAGAGCTTTGCCATTCAAAATTGCCAGGTCTGCCTGGGCTTTGTGTTCCTCCCTGCTTTTTAAAGCTGCCATTTGGCTTTGGAGCTGGAGGCAGAGCTTTCTTCATAGAAAGTCCTATCTTACCCTCAGGACTAATTGACATAACCTTAACCTTAACAACCTGCCCCATTTTAACGAAGTCGCTGATTTCTTTAACATAAGTCTGAGCGACTTCAGAAATATGCACCATACCTGTTTTTCCTTCCGGCAAATCTACAAAAGCACCAAACTTAGTGATTCCGCTAACCTTACCCTCAAGAATATCTCCTACTGCAAGACCCATAGTGAAAATTTTTCCTCCCCTTAATTTCCGGCTATATTTTGAAAAACACGCACTCCGCTTTTGGCATAGCCGAGTCGCAATGCTTCCTGCCTTAGATACTCCTCACATTCTTTTTGCTCGTCAGTTTTATTTTTGCTCGATTCCTCATTTTTGTTACTCGACTGAAGATTTGAAGCAGAATTCTCATTCACTCCTGAGGATTCCTCACCTGCACTCGATTCAGTACTTGATTCAGCATTTGGAATCTTAACCTCGCTGACTGTGAGCTTACTTGCCTGTTCAGCAAGCTGTGATTTTTTTTCAAGGTCAAGAGTTTTCATCTGAGCCATTTCAAGTTGATTATTAACATTTTCAAGCTCGTTACGACTTTGCTGAATCTTAATCTGCTGGTCTACTATCGTGACCATAATAAAAATAAAAAACGCCGCCACTGCGATTCTGAGAATATAATTTTTCTTTGGCTTTATTCTGTTTTTTATCTTTTTCTTTTTCATATAAAGCACCTTTTTTTAATACTATCATAAGTCACTATAATATAGATTATTATACAATAAGTACCAAATAACTTTCAAGTAATTTTCAAAATTTTTTATGAAATATTTAAAAATTAAGTGCTTTTTTAGAATAAAACTCCATTTTTTCCACTTTTTTTATTGAATATTTCAAGCTGATATAGCACATTTAAAAATTATGCTTTATGGATTAACAAAGCTCATTTTTGATTATGATAAATCCTCAATAAATAATAAATATAAATCAAAGCTCTCATGTATATTTTTCGCTTTAATTTAAACCTTTCATATGATATAATATATGCAAAATAGATTTATGGAGGTATCCTTTATGTCCGATTTTAAAGAAATAAATATTACTGAACTTACTGCAAGTCCTTATAATCTTTTTAATAAGGATTGGGCTTTGCTTACATCAGGCGATTCCAAAAATTTCAACACAATGACTGTAAGCTGGGGTGGCGTTGGCGTTCTTTGGAATAAGAATGTTGCAACAGTATATGTCAGAAAATCCCGCTATACCCTTGAGTTTATGGATAAATTTGACCATTTCTCACTCACATTTGGTAGTGACGCTATGCGTAAGGCTTTAACTTTCTGCGGAAAAAATTCAGGCAGAGATTATGATAAGGTTAAGGAAACAGGTATCACACCTGTACTTGATGAAAAAGTTCCATATTTTGAAGAAGGTAAGCTTGTCCTTATCTGTAAAAAGCTCTACCGTCAGGAAATGAACGCTGAATCTTTCATAGATAAAAGCATTATAGATAAGTGCTATAGCGATAATGACTATCATATTATTTTCGTTGGAGAAATTGAAAAAGCCCTTATCAAGGAGTAAAATATGCGTTCTATTATTGTAACAGGCGGTTCAAGAGGTATCGGTTCAGCAATTTCCGCAACACTTGCAAAGGCAGGATATGCAATAGTAATAAACTATAATAATTCTGCCGAAAAAGCCTTTGAACTCTGCAAAGAAATCCAAGAGCAAGGTGGCAAAGCCATTGCCATTCAGGGAGATGTTTCAAAAACAGCCGATATAAAGAAAATCTTTGAGCAAGCATATAAAAACTTTGGCACACCCTATGCCCTGATAAATAATGCCGGAATCGCTCTGCAAAATAGCCTTATTCAAGATATAAGCGATAAACAGCTTGAAGCCGTAATATCAACAAACCTCATCGGTGCAATAAAATGTTCTCGTGAAGCAACACGATATATGGTATCTGAGCATTGCGGAAGAATTATAAATATCTCATCTATCTGGGGCGAGGTTGGTGCGTCTTGCGAGGTAGTTTATTCAGCATCTAAAGCTGGCATTATCGGTCTTACAAAGGCTCTTGCGAAAGAACTTGCACCAAGCGGAATTACCGTAAACTGTATAGCTCCTGGAGTCATAAACACCGATATGATTTCATGCTATACTCAAGAAGATATTGAGGTACTTCGTAACGAAACGCCTCTGGGCAGGATAGGCACTCCAAATGATATTGCAAGCGCAGTAGAGTTTCTCATATCCGATAAATCCTCGTTCATCACCGCTCAAGTGCTCGGCGTAAACGGTGGTTTTGGTATATAATTAAATTTTGCTTACACGGAGGAAATAACTACCAAGCGGGCGAACACAGTTCGCCCCTACGGTTAACTAACGCACTTCTTTAAGACAGCTAAAAAGTTTTGCTCAAGCTTTTTCAAAAGCTTGCAGTTTCCAAAGGCGGAGCCTTTGGTGGGTTTTAAGGGCAAAGCCCTTAACATTCTTTGTTCTCTGAGCGGCGGATAAAATCCGCCGCTATTTTTTTACTTTTAATTCATATTAACTATATACTGCGAATTTCCATTGCAAAATACTTTTATTTATGCTATCATGTAAATAAGCGAACATACTGTCGATTTTTCAAAAATCATTTACTCATGGAGGTAATTCCAATGATAAAAAATATCGTAGTAAAAGGTGCAAGAGAGCATAATCTAAAAAATATTGATGTTGAAATTCCAAGAGAAAAGCTTGTAGTTCTTACAGGACTTTCAGGTTCAGGAAAATCCTCCCTCGCATTTGATACAATTTACGCTGAAGGACAACGCCGTTATGTAGAATCTCTCTCCTCATACGCAAGAATGTTCCTTGGTCAGATGGAAAAGCCGAATGTTGATAGCATTGAAGGACTTTCTCCGGCAATATCAATCGACCAAAAAACAACCTCAAAAAATCCTCGTTCAACAGTCGGTACGGTGACAGAAATCTACGATTATCTGCGTCTTATGTATGCAAGAATAGGTATCCCTCACTGTCCTATTTGTGGCAGAGAAATCAAACAACAAACAGTTGACCAGATAGTTGATAGCGTTATGTCACTACCAGAAAGAAGTAAAATTCAGGTTTTAGCACCTGTTATAAGAGGTAAAAAAGGAGAGCATAAAAAAGTTCTTGAATCCGCCTCGAAATCGGGCTTTGTCAGAGTAAGAGTTGACGGAATAATCTATGACCTTTCCGAAAACATCGCCCTTGAAAAGAACAAAAAGCACAATATCGACATAATCGTTGACCGACTTGTTATCAAAGACGATATTCAATCAAGACTTGCCGATTCCATAGAAACCGCCTCAAAGCTTGCTGGCGGTTTGACTGTTATTTCAGTACAGGACGGCGAGGATATACTTTATTCTCAGAATTATGCTTGCCCAGACCATAATTTCAGCATAGACAAGCTTTCTCCAAGAATGTTTTCTTTCAATAATCCTTTTGGTGCTTGCAAAAAGTGTACAGGCCTTGGAGTTTTTCTAAAAGTAGATAAAGATTTGATTATCCCTAATCCCGAACTTTCAATCCGTAAAGGCGGTATCAAAGCAAGCGGTTGGGCTATGGAAGGCAGCACGATTGCAACAATGTACTTTGAAGCTCTTGCAGAAAAGTACAATTTCTCGCTTGATACTCCAGTAAAAGAACTTCCTCCCGAAATTCTCGATATAATTCTTTATGGAACAAAGGGCGAAAAAATTCGTGTTGTAAGAAAGCGTGAGTATGGCTCAGGTGTTAATGAAGTACCATTCGAGGGAATTATAAATAATCTTGAGCGAAGATTCAGAGAAACAAGCAGTAAATGGATAAAGGAAGAAATTGAATCCTTTATGAGTGCCACAGAATGTGAAGCCTGCCATGGACGCAGACTTTCCCCTGAAAGCCTTGCTGTAACTGTCGGCGGACTTAATATCAGCGAATTTTGTGATATGTCTGTCGATAAAGCGCTCGACTTTATAAATAATATTGAGCTTACTGAAAGACAGCGTATGATTGCCAAGCTTGTTATAAAAGAAATTATATCACGCCTCAATTTTCTTAAAAGCGTCGGACTTGGCTATCTCACCCTTTCAAGAGCCGCCGAAACTCTTTCAGGCGGTGAAAGTCAGAGAATCCGCCTTGCTACTCAGATTGGTTCATCGCTTATGGGCGTTCTTTATATCCTTGATGAGCCAAGTATAGGTCTGCATCAGCGTGATAACGATAAACTTCTTGCAACGCTCAAGAATCTTCGTGATTTAGGCAATACTGTTATCGTTGTAGAACATGATGAAGATACAATGCGCGCCGCTGATTATATAGTTGATATAGGACCGGGTGCAGGAGCTCATGGCGGTGAACTTGTTTGTGCAGGAACTGTTGATGATATTATAGCTTGCGAAAAGTCCATCACTGGACAATATCTCAGCGGAGCAAGAAAAATTCCTGTTCCACAGACACGCAGAAAAGGAAACGGAAAATTTATTGAGGTTAAAGGAGCAAGACAGAATAACCTTAAAAACATTGATGTAAAATTTCCACTCGGAACATTTCTTTGTGTAACCGGTGTTTCAGGTTCGGGAAAATCATCTCTTGTCAATGAAATACTTTATAAATCTCTCGCTTCAACTTTAAATCGTGCAAAAACACGCAGCGGAGAACACGATGAAATTCTCGGTGTAGAAAATCTCGATAAGGTTATCGACATCAACCAGTCCCCTATTGGCAGAACTCCACGCTCAAATCCTGCAACATATACAGGAGTTTTTACAGATATTCGAGAGCTTTTCGCAAGCACTAACGATGCAAAAATGCGTGGGTATTCATCAGGAAGATTTTCTTTTAATATAAAAGGTGGTCGTTGCGAATCCTGCGAGGGCGACGGAATAATCAAGATTGAAATGCACTTCTTACCTGATATCTATGTGCCCTGCGAAGTTTGTGGCGGAAAACGTTATAACCGTGAAACTCTGGAAATAAAATATAAAGGCAAATCTATCTATGATGTACTCGAGATGACAGCCGAAGAAGCAACAGAATTTTTCAGCAATATTCCTAAGATTTCAAGAAAACTTAAAACGCTCTGTGATGTCGGTTTAGGTTATATCAAGATTGGGCAACCGGCAACAACACTTTCAGGTGGTGAAGCACAGCGCGTAAAGCTTGCAACAGAGCTTTCCAAGCGTCCTACCGGAAAAACTGTCTATATTCTCGATGAACCAACAACAGGTCTGCATATAGCCGATGTCCATAAGCTTGTTGATGTTCTTCAAAAGCTTGTCGATAGCGGCAATACCGTAATAGTTATCGAGCATAATCTCGACCTTATAAAAACAGCTGATTACATCATTGATTTAGGTCCAGAAGGCGGCAGCGGCGGAGGTACTATCGTAGGCACAGGCACTCCAGAAGAAATCGTACAAAATAAAAATTCTTACACAGGACAATATTTAAAAAAATTCTTATAAAATGCGTGGAAAACCTCTTATTCACTCGTATATATTAGTGAAAGCACAAAACAAGCAAAATTTAAATAAAAATAAATTTTAGAAAAGGGGTTTTATTTATGGCAAATACAAGATTAAACAGTATGACTCAACAAGAAGAAAAAAATTTCTTCGGCTCAAATCCAGTTCTCCACAACATCAAAAAATCAGTTGGTAAAGATTCAGGCACAGAAGTAGCCTCATATAAAGGAATCACTTTAAAAAGCTTAATATTTCTCGCTATGATACTTGTAGGTGTTGTCCTCGCATCAATAATTCACAGTCTTAATTATCAGACTATATATTTAGGTGAGGATATTTTCGCAACTGTTCCGGAACTCATTGGTAGCTTAGTTTCAGCCGTTTTACTCCTAATTCTTTCAATAGTATGTATCTTCTTAAAGAAAACAATACCTTTCTTTGGCTCACTATATTGCATAAGCTTTGGATACTTATATACATCTATGGCAAATCTCTTTAACGGTTACAGAGAAGCTATCCTACTTGCAATCGTAGTAACACTTTCAATCTTTGCAGCAGTAGTTTTCGCTTATATGAACGGCAAAATCAGAGTCACAAGCAAATTCAGACAAGGTGTTACCGTAGCAATCGCCGCATTGGTAATTTCTTCAGTAGTTATTGCAATAGGATTTTTAATTCCGGGTTTAAAAGAAATCTCAATATTCGTAGCAACTAATCCGCTTCTCTGCATTGTATTCTCAATCATCGGCATTATAATCGCAACTCTCTCACTTGTTAAGGATGTTGATACAATACATCAACTCGTAGAAAACAAAATCTCCGCTAAATTTGAGTGGAAAGCTGCTTTCTCCTTAATTTTCTCTCTCGTATGGATTTTTGTAGAAGTTTTAAGACTTATCCTTGCTTTCAAAGATAACTAATATAAAATAAACCCAAAAATAGCAATAAATATATAAAAAAAGAAGCTCTCAAATGAGCTTCTTTTTTGTATTTATTATTAATTTTTAATCAGCAGGCTCAAAAATCACTTCATCATTGTTTTCAAGTTCTTCATCAGAAAGTTTCTTTTTGTCTGCTGAAATCTTAACAAATGCACAGGAATTTGCAGGAATCTCTAAATCTCTGCCATTAAGAATAGTTCCGAGAAGAGCTTCACCGTTTTCAAATTCCTTTGGCACAATAAAGTCAATAGGGAAGTTAGCGGCATTGAAAACGCAAAGAAGTTCGTCTGTATCATCATAGCGGATATATCCCATAGTTCTCTCATAAGAACCAAATTCCTTAAAATCACCATCTTTAAGGCAAGAACAATATGAACGGAGTTTTGCAAGCTGTTTATACCATTCAGTTAAACCTTTATCCTCCTTACCCCATGGGAAAGGTGCTCTGTTAAATGGGTCTTTGTAGCCCTCAACGCCCGCCTCGTCACCATAATAAATACAAGGCACTCCGGGAAGTGTAAACTGAATACCGCTCGCAAGACGCATTCTCTTTAAACCATACTCATGCTGAGAAGGCGTAAGTGAGGTATTAGCTTGCCATTCACGACCTCTGCCGTTTTGTCTTTCACCCGCAAGAAGTGTTATAACTCTTTCGGTGTCGTGAGTTCCAAGAAGGTTCATAAGGCAACGAATAACAGGGCGAGGATAGTTTTCGAGGATACAGTTAATTAGTTCTACCATATCTCTGCCATCACCACAATCAAGGAAACCAAGGATAGCATCTCTGAAAGGATAATTCATAACACTATCAAGCTGTTTGCCATAGAGGAAGCGTCTGCGACTGCCGTAGCTTTCCTTTATAGAAGCATCTTCCCAAACCTCACCCAAAAGAAGTGCATCTGGATTTTCAGCCTTTATAGCCTCACGGATATGTTGAATAAACGGGTCTGGAAGTTCGTCCGCAACATCGAGTCGCCAACCTGAATTTCCGCATTTCATCCATTTTCTGATAATACCATTTTCACCATTAATATACCTATCAAAGGAATATGAAAGCTCTTCAACCTCAGGCAAAGTATCAAAGCCCCACCAAGAATGATAAATATTTGGCCAATCCATAAACTTATACCAAGTATAATATGGTGAACTTTTTGAGTTATAAGCACCATTCTGAGGATAACGACCTTGACGGTTAAAATATTTACTGTCACTACCTGTATGACTGAAAACACCGTCATTTATAACATGCATACCACGCTTTTTAGCCTCACTGCAAAGCTCCTTAAAATCTTCTTCCGTTCCGAGAACAGGGTCAATTTTTTCATAGTCTCCCGTATCATAGCGGTGATTTGAATATGCTTCAAAAATAGGATTTAGATATATGCAGTTTACTCCAAGTTCTTCAAGGTAATCAAGCTTTTCAATAATACCCTTTAGGTCGCCTTGAAAGAAATCTGAATTTGTGACGATTCCATTTTCGTCAGGACGCCAATCAGGAATTTTATACCATTCATCATGAAGTTTTTTATCAGGATAAACACCTTTCTTTTTTTCTCCTGAAAAATAAAATCTATCAGGGAAAATCTGATACATAATTCCACCAGGCATCCATGATGGAGTTTCAAAATCTTTATCATAGCATAAAAGCTGATATCTTGGGTCATTGTCAGTATGAGAAAAGTATCCTTCTCCTCCCCAGCCACGCATAATATATTTTCTGCCTTGCTTTGTATCAAGACTAAAATGATACCAATAAAGTCCTGTGCTTATACCAGAGAGGTCAAGTTCCCATTGTTCATTGTTTTCATCAGGCATTCCGCACCAAAACATGCTATAAGAAACAGTATCCCCTGAAAAATCATCTTTCAGGGCAAGAATAGCACTTGAACAACCTAAATCTCTGGGAATTGTAATCCTAAAATGAATACTTTCCCCCTCACGAACAGAACCAAATGGGGATTTACATTCCTTATCCCTTGAATTAAATATTCTCATAAAATAACACCCTTACACATTGCATATGAAATTTGCTGAATAGCGTCGAAATACACTATATAATATTATAGTCCTATTGGAATATCATGTCAATACTAATACACAATTTTTACAACGATAATTGTACAATAATAACCTCTAACAAAAATAAGTTAATAATATAATATGAAATTAAATTTCATATGGTTCATATATATGCCATCTCGGTTTTTCTACATTAGCAGTTACAAGTATTCCGTCGGCCGTATATTCTTCACTGATTAAAGCACCCATATCACGAAGTTGCGCTATGAGATTGGCCTTATTAAATGGCAAAAGAAGATTAAAACGCTTAATTTGAACAGGAAGATTTTCCTCAATAGCCTCTAAAAGTTTATCAATACCATTGCCCGTTTTAGCACTTATAAGAACACTTCCCGAATTATGTGGAATATCATCAGGCGAAAGTAAATCGCACTTATTAAAGACTGTAATAATAGGGCTGTTTTCACAGCCAAGATCGTGCAGAAGTGAAGTTGTAACATCAAGATGAAGTTGATATTCTTCGCTTGTAGCGTCACAAACATTTATAATTATATCTGCGAGAGCGGCTTCCTCAAGTGTAGACTTAAAAGCCTCAACAAGATGGTGTGGCAAGCGTCTTACAAGACCAACAGTATCAATCATCATAACAGAAACTCCGTTAGGCAATTTCAAAGAACGGGAAGTAGGGTCAAGCGTTGCGAAAAGCTTATCCTCCGAAAGTACCCCGGCTTGAGTAAGTGTATTCATAAGCGTAGATTTTCCTGCATTAGTATATCCTACTATTGCGGCCGTAATTATACCATCTTTACTGCGTCTTGCACGAAGTTGATTGCGTCTGTCGGCAAGATGAGAAAGTTCCTCTTTTAAGGTTTCAATTCTTCTGCGAATATGGCGGCGGTCTGTTTCAAGTTTAGATTCACCGGGACCGCGAGTTCCTATACCGCCACCAAGCCTTGACATCTCACGACCTTTACCGGTAAGCCTTGGCATAAGGTATTTAAGCTGTGCAAGCTCAACCTGTAGCTTACCTTCATTAGTTTTTGCGTGAAGTGCAAAAATATCAAGTATAAGCATGGTTCTATCTATGGTACGAATATCTGTTTCAGCCTCAAGATTTCTTATTTGTGTAGGAGTAAGCTCGCAGTCAAAAACAAGTAGGTCTATATCATTAGCCTGAGCAAATTCCTTAACTTCAAGAAGTCTGCCTGAGCCTAAACAAGTTGCACTATCCGGCTTATCTCTTTTTTGAGAAACAGTAGCAATAGTTTCACCGCCGGCACTTTTCATAAGTTCCTTGAGTTCTTCAAGAGATGCCTCAGCATCATAATCTCCCGTATCTATACTAATCAATATAGCACGTTGTGGTCTTTCTGTGTTATCATACATTTGCATAAGTCACCTCAAAGTTATTTTTATTTCAGAAGTAAGCTCTTAACGATATTATAGCATAAAAATTCCAAAAACAACACCATTTGTAATTTTAACAAAAAATTTGCAATTTTAAAAAAATTACAGCTTTGTATGAATATTGCTATCCAAAGTCAATAAATTAAAGCCTACTAAAAAAGTAAATTTATTAATTATACTTAAAAAATTTTCTTTTTTTACTTTTTAACAAAAGAAAAACCCTAATTACCAATAATTTCATAACAAAATTCCTAAATAATAAAAAAAGTGTTACTTTACAAGTTTGAGAAAAAGCGTTATTATTATTCTATAAAGATAGGGAGGTATGCGCTATGGGCGATATAGATAAAGAATTAGAAAAAGAAACTAAAGCTCAAAGCTCAGACGAAAACAAAGGCGAAGTCGTTTTCGCTGCCACTCCTCATAAAGAGAATAGTGGCTCTTCAACTGTTTTTGCAAATGCGTCAAGTTCTGGCAAGGCTTCGGCTCAAAAAGGAAGCTATAAGCGTGCGAGTTATAGAACCTCTGCACCGGAAAAGCCTAAAAGCTCTAAAAAGACTAAGGCTATTATAATCAGCGCTGTTTCGGTTGTAGCAGTAGCAGGAATTTGTGTGGGTATTATTTCTTTGATAAAAAATAATAAATCAGGCGACAGTATTCCTGCAGTAGTTTCAACAGCGTCCTCAGAGAGTTCTACAGATATTGATGTACAGAAAATAAACACAGATTCCATTGTTTTCGGTAAAGATGTTACCGTTCAGGGCATTAATGTTTCGGGAATGACATTAAGTAATGCCTATAAAGCTCTTTCTGATGCAGAAAAATCGGTAAGAGATGACATAAATATTACTGTTGAAAACGGTAATAAAACCTTTAAACTTACTCAAGATGACTTCACATATGAGTATAATACCGCTGATGTTTTGATTAACGCCTATCATTTCAGCCGAGGAGAGCTTGATAATCCATCAGCTACTCATAATAAGAACGAAGCCGGAGTAACTGACTTTCCGCTTACAGCCACATTGAGCGATAACGCTATTGACCTTGTTGCAGATAAGATTGCTAAAAAGGTTAATATAAAAGCAGTAGATGCCCATGTTAAAAAGTTCGACCCAACCGCAAAAAATAAATTCACATATGAAGATGGCACAGTCGGTAAGGAACTTGATAAAAATAATGCTATACAGCAACTAAATACCATAATGGCATCAAGTAATAAAACTGGTACAATCAATGTTTCGCTTTCTGATGTTCCTTTCAAAGTAGATTTAAAAACAATAAAAACAAAAACTGAACTTATTACATCATTTGAAACAACATCTACGAATGTCTGGGCTTCAAACCATAATATGCAGATTGCTATGGAAACAATTAACGGCTCAATTATCAAACCGGGCGCAACATGGTCATTCAATGAAAGCACCGGCGATACTACAACCCCTGACCTTGGTTATGTTAAATCATCAGCAATCGTAAACGGCAGCTATGAGCCTCAATATGGCGGCGGTATCTGTCAGGCAGCTACTACAATCTATAACGCAGGTCTTCGTGCAAATATGGAGATAGTAGAACGCTTACCACACCAATATGCTTCAACGTATGTTCCAGTCGGTCTTGATGCTACAATAGACTACGGAAATATAGACCTTAAGATGAAAAATACATCTGCATATGCAATGTATATGGCAACATATATGTATGATAATAACGGTGATGGTTACCCTGAACTTATGGTAGAAATTTATGGTGAAAAACCAACTGCATACGATGAAATCGTTCCGATTGCATGGTGTGTAGAAAATACAGGTTCAAAGTATAGCACTTATAGTGCAAGAGTTTACTTTAAAAATGGCAAAGAAATAAAACGAGAAAGAGTTTGGCGTTCAACATATGATTATCATGGTGAATCTGCATATCAACTGGCAATTCCTGATGATATAGAGAATGGTCCTAAAGATGTTAAGCCAACAAATCAAGCACCTAAACATTATGGTTGATGAATTATAACAAAAAGAGAGCTTACAAAATGTAGGCTCTCTTTTTTATTTAAATTTTATGAAAAAATATATGTAAAATACGATTTCTAAAATGTTTAAAATTTCCGTAAAATGATTATAGAGTATATTGGGCTTCTCCATTCTTAGTTTACAAACAGTTTCATCTTAATGGAATTTAGCCGTTTATGCCCTACTTTTTCAAAAAATTTTATTCTTGTTATTAATAAATCTATATCTTTTATTCCTAATTAGAATCTATAATTAATTTCACCTTATAAGTCTTTTAATTTTTTTCTGCGATTTCTTGCATTGAAGAAATACTGTAAAATTCCTTTGTTTCTGAAATGCGGCAAACTTCAGACTTATTTTTTTCTAATAAAAGTGTGATTGGATAGAGGTTTATCCATATTTCATTATCACATTCTTTCTGACTCTCATCAAAAATAAGTTGCAAGCCAAAATGAAGATGGCTTGTGTCGATATTATTTGTGTTTTCCTTTGTGCTGTAACCCGTTCGACCAACATATCCGATAACATCGCCCGCATTCACAGTTTTGCCTTCTGCTATATCACATTGATATGGTCGATTTTGTCTTAAATGTGCATAGTAGTAATATCTTTTTTTATCAGCGCTACGGATGCCAATTCTCCAACCACCGTATTGGTTCCAACCCATAATCTCAACCGTTCCGGATTCAACAGCTATAACAGGTGTTCCGACAGCTGCCATCATATCATGCCCTAAGTGTTGGCGCTTATAACCATATGTTCGTGAAGCGCCGAAATCGTCATAATGTGAATATGGAAAAGTTTTTGCAATAGGAGAATAAACCTTCAAACCATATTTTTTGGTTTCGGTAGTTTTACCGTTTTCATCTGTTGATTTTTCCGTATATTCACCAAGAAATCCATCAAGTACCGCTCCGTAAGCCTCACGATAATATGAATAATACTTCATATCCTTAGTTAAATCTGATATTTTTTCGCCGCTTGAGAGCTTTTCGGCTATAGATTTAAGGTCACTTTCCTTATAGCTTGAAAAATCCCCACCGTATTTTGCTCCTAAGTAAGCGAGCATATCTATCCAATTTAGTTTTATTTCATCATCTTGGGAATCTATATCAAGTTTCATAGCAGTTTCTAAGGCGGGATATGTTACATTAAACTCAACATAGCGTATAAAATCCTTTTCCTTAGCACCCGTCATACATAACATAGTTATAGAAATTGCGGTAAGTGCCATTAGAAATAAAGAAATAACTCTTTTCAAATTCATCACCTCTATAACTATATGCAAAGATAGATATAAAAATCCCTTTTTAAAATGCAAAACAGAGCCTCACAGACAGTTTATGCTATCAGTAAGGCTCTATTTTATTTATATTAAATTTTGTTAGAATTAGAAGCCGTAGCTACCATAGTTGCCATAATTACCATAGGATTGATATGGGTCTATGGTTGAACTGGATTGTTCAGTTTTTGTGTCACTACTTGTTGTTGATTCATCGAGTGTAGCTTTTACAGTTTGCTCTTTGCCATCACGCTTAATAGTGATACTTACTTCATCGCCAGCTTTATGTTTTGAAATTAAGCTTGCAGCCTGAGAAGATGAAGTTATCTCTGTATCATCAATCTTAACAAGAAGGTCACCAAGCTTGATTCCAGCTTTTTCAGCAGCAGAACCTGATGTTACCTGTGCTACATATGTGCCTGCTTCATCAAGTCTATATGAGAATAACTGGTCTTCGGAAATATCAGTAAGTGAAACTCCAAGAGATGGTCTGCCTGTTACATATCCATGGTCCATAAGGTCCTGAAGAATATTAACAACATCATTTATAGGAATAGCAAAGCCCAAACCCTCGACATCTGAACCGCTTGATTTAGCAACAACAAGTCCGACAAGTTCAGCATTAGCATTGAAAAGACCGCCGCCTGAGTTACCTGGATTGATAGCTGCATTTGTCTGAAGAAGATTCATAGTTTCTCCATCTATTGTAATTTCTCTGTTTAATGCGCTGATGATACCATTGGTAACTGTGCCGCCGAGCTTTCCAAGAGGATTACCTATTGCAACAGCAGTTTCACCAACCTTTAAATTATCAGAATCTCCAAATGTAACAGGAGATAAATCTGTTGCGTCAATTTTAAGTAATGCAACATCAACCTGACTATCCTTACCTATAAGTTTAGCAGTGTAGGATTTGCCATTTTTCAAGGTAACTGTAATAGTGCTTGCACCATCAATAACATGGTTGTTAGTTATGATATAACCATCTTTTGAGATGATAACACCGCTACCTGCCCCCTTAGAAACATACTGTTGCATATATTGACCGCTTACTACTGATTCTGTTGTGATTTCTACTACAGAATTAGCAGCTTTTTCAGCTACTTCCTGAGTGCTGGTTGCAGCAACTTGCGTACCTTCATTTTTTGTTATGTTCAAGCTACCCTTTGATGTTTCTGAACTTGCAGCCTTGTTTGAACTGCTTTCTGTACTTGTAGCTGTAATAGGCGAATTGGAAGCAAGCTTAGAACCGAGGAAACCGCCGCCAATACCAATGCAAGCTACCAAAGCAAGAGAAGCTGTAATAATTGCAACACGCTTAGCTGTTTTGCTCTTTTTCTTTGGAGCAGGTGTTACATCAGTTACCTCTGTTGGCTGTTGCTGATAGTAAGGTGTGCTGTAAGTAGGCTGTTGGTATTGCTGTGAATAAGGGTTATTATAAGTAATAGGCTGTTGTGTCTGTGCATATGTTGTGTTTTGTACAGGCACTTGTTGTTCAGCTTGTGAAGCAGAATACTGTTGTGTATTCTCCTGAACTTCTGAAGTTGTTGAAGTTTCAACTGTAGATTGTTCAGCAGCTTGATTTATAGGCTGTTGTTCCGGCTTTGATGAATAAATATCATCATAAGAACGGCTATTGTTTTCAGGGGTATATTGTTCGTTATCTCTGTTATAATCTGTCATAATGTAGAACCTCCAAATATTTGTTTTTCATTTGATGTTTAGATTATATCGTTAGAAAATTAAGAAAATTCGATAATAAAATTAAATAAATTTAAAATAAATAGAAATAATTTATTTTCTCTAAAATAACAAATTGTGAACAACTATTATTTTAACACTCTTGTATAAAAAATTCAAGCTATAGCATAACCCCAAAAAAATCCAGAGTATGCAGCATATAACTGGCAAAACAATATAGGAATTTAGGAAGTCCAAATGCTAATATCTTGATTCTATCTTAAAAAATCAGTATAATAAAATAAATGGGCAATTTCATATTGAGATTGCCCATTTTTAGAAAAGAAAATATAAGTTGAAATTTATGGTGGTGACTATTTTGCAGATTGAAACATATCGTGAAAAATACAAAGATGATATTATTTCACTTATTCTTGATATTCAAAACAATGAATCACATATTAATTTGTCACTTCAAGAACGGCCAGACTTACTTGATATAAGTCGTTGTTATCAGCAAGAAGGTGGTGAATTTTGGATAGCCTTATCTGGTAATAAGGTGGTTGGAACAATTGGATTAATGCTAAAAGAACAGAACTGTGCTGTGATGAAAAAGTTCTTTGTAAAAAAGGAATTCCGTTCACAGAAGATAGGTCTTGCTTTATATAATGAACTTTTAAAGTTTGCTAAGAATGCAGGCGTTCAGTGTATCATATTGGATACACCATCTGTAGCTCAAGTATCCCACAAATTTTATGAAAAATCAGGATTTCGTAAAATTAGCAGTATAGAATTACCAATTTCTTATTCGTATCCTGATAGAAACAGTATTTTATATATGTTGGATTTATAAATTTCAGTTTACTTAACGCCCTTTGAGATAGGAAAAATCCTTTCCTCAAAGAGCGTTTTTTTATTGATAAATTTAAAGTAAAATTCTTGTCTAAGCAAGATTATTAAACTTATCCCAAAATTCCTTTGCAGGACAATTTATCACTATTTTTTCTCCTGAATAAGGGTCCTCAAGTTCCGCCTGAGAACAATGTAGACATTGCCTTTCAAATATGTCAAGGTGTCCCCCATACATATCATCGCCGGCTAAAGGGTGTCCTATATGTGCCATATGAGCTCTGATTTGATGCGTTCTGCCTGTTTCAAGAACTAATTCAAGCATTGTATGATTTCCTCTTACTGCAAGAGATTTCCAATGCGTAACTGCACGAACACCATCAGCACGAACTTCTCTACAAATCGTATGACCGTCCTTTAATGCGAGTGGTGCATCTATCGTTCCACTGCCTAAAAGTTCCCCCTCACAAACCGCTGTATATTTCTTTTGAACAGTATTTGGCAAAATTGATGCAGTAAGTCTATCCTTAGCAATTATAACAATTCCTGAAGTATTTCTATCAAGACGATTTACAGCTCGAAATGTATAGCTTTCACCATTTTGAAGCTGATGATATGCCACTATATTTGCAAGTGTATCAAAAATATGGTCGTGTACAGGGTGAACAGGCATAAACGGCGGTTTATTTACCGATAAAATGTTTTTATTTTCAAAGAGTATATCAAGCTTTCCTTCCGTCGGCTCTACCGAAATTTCTTCATCAGGAAATTTCAGAGTTACTATATCTCCTGCATTTACCGTATCAATACTTCTGAGAAGCTTACCATTTCTTGTTATACCATTTTCTGTGCGTTTCAACCTTGTTAAAAGCCTTGCAGAAACAGCACAGTGCTTTCTTAAAAATATTCCCGCATTCATTCCATCAAGCGACTGTGGAACTATAAAAACTGTTTCGGTTCTTTTATTTTCCATTTTATCAATAAACATTCCTTTAATATAAACGCACCATATAGTATTTGAATATTATACGGTGCGTTTTAATTTTTCCCTGAACTAACTTTTCCGGTAATAAAATTTCTGAACGAAGTAATTGCACTTTCACTATTATCAGCTACAACTACCAAAATATATGGATTACAATATTCTATTTTTGTATTACCAAGCTTTTTGCTTTCCTTAGGATTAAGTATTTGAAGATTAGCGCTTTGAGAGTTAATATGATTTTTTATTTTAGATTCCACCTTCGAGTAATCATTTTCATCATTTAGCTTAAAACAAGACACCTCAAAGCACGAATCTGCACTATCAGAAATATATACTGTAGCCTCAGAAATAAGTTTCTCATCAATATCATAATATTTTGAAATATTATCAGAGCTTACACGAGAAATACCACTATAATCAAGCTCACCGATTATTCTGTCTACAATTGTATCAGTAGATATACTTACATCTGTTTGTTCCTTATTTGAAAGAGGCTTTCCAAAACCCATATGTATCAAAAAGGCAATAATAATGGCAGCAACAGCTATTATTGACAAAATCAAAGAAACAGATATAATTACCTTTCTTTTGTTTATTGTCATAAATTCACCCCCATTTCTAATATCCATACTAAGCTAATTTTATTATACACAATTTGAATAAGTTTTTCAATTACAAGCTTGTTACTATTGGTTAAATTGTGTAATAATATCAATCACATAATAAAAGTGCGAATCCTTTCAAGATTCGCACTTCATTTTATAATATTCAGGATTAAATTTAAGTTTTATATGTACAGAAGATTAAAGGTCAATCTTCTTGTCGCCGCCAAAACCGTTAACTGCATAATAAGCAACACCATTTTCAGGCTGTACATAAATATCAAGAGTTTCAATAGCATCATCAAAGCCGTTTGCTATATAATCAGCCTTGCAAGCCTCAATAAGCTCAGCGTCTGTATAATCCTTGCCTTGATACTGAACTGTGATAGTAGCCTTTGTTGCAGGAGCTTTCTTGCAAGCTTTCTTTTTAGGAGCAACTTCTTCCTTAACAGCAGGAGCAACCTCAGCAGTTTTTGCAGGAGCAGCCGCTACTTCCTTAGCCGCAGTTGTCTTTACTTCCTTTGTTTCCTTAACAGCCTTTGCTGTTTTAACAGCAGGTTTCCTAGTTGTAGCCATATATCTTTTTCTCCTTTTCTATTTTAACATTATAGTATGTTTATGGTTTTATTATAGCTTTTAAAAATCAAATTGTCAAACGCAAACGGCTAAAAATGGCTTGTTTATCAAAAGAATGGTTACTTAGCCAATAGCAAGTTTTTTAAAAACAAATTATTGTGCATATTAGCTACATATTTTGTACTATTATATTAGAATTAACTAAACAAGAAAGGATATGGGTCTATCTTTGTACCATTGTCGATAATCTCAAAATGTAAATGTGGTCCTGTAGAATATCCTGTCGAACCTACCTCTGCAATCTTTTGTCCTGCGCTAACCTTATCCCCTGCTGATACACAAAGCTTACTGCAATGACCATAAAGTGTCTTATAACCATTTTCGTGGTCAATTATAACATATCTTCCATAGCCAGAATTATCTTCCTGAGCAAGTATAACTGTACCGCCATCAGATGCTACAATATCTGCACCATACACATCGCTGCCAGAAATATCAAGTCCGTTGTGGTTTGTTCCCCATCTTGGTCCAAATCCACTTGTAATAGTATCATAGTTTGGTAAAGGCCAACTAAATTTTCCAAGAGAAGCACCAACATTATCGTTCGTTCCAATAGTTGTAACTTCATTCACAACCTCAGAAATAATTTCTTTATCAAGAACCTTTTCTGAAACCGCTCTCCCATCAATATATGTAATCTGAGATGTAGTCTTTGTTTCGCCGTTTTTACCTTCAGTTGTAACTTCCTTATATGAGGTACTAAGTTTATCGTCTTTAACAGTTTCTTTTTTAAATTTTACCACCTCAGTTTCTGTTTTTGTAACAGTAAACTTTATAGATATTGGTGATTTCTTATACTTTACTGTAAGCTTATCACCGGTCTTAATCTTGCTTTTCTTTATAGCAGGATTTTGTTTTTCAAGTTCATCAACAGATATTCCATAATATTTAGCAATAGAAGCTCTTGTTTCTTTATTTTTAATTGTATGCGTAGTTGTAACTTCTGATTTTTCGCTTAAAATTGATTGCAAACCATCTTTGTCGGTAAGCTCGCTTTTCATGTGCATACCCTCAAGAATTTCTACCTTCTCAACAAACTGTGCTTTAGCGTCAGCAAAATTCTTAACTGCTTTCTTTTTTATAGATGATAGAATCGTTCTTATATCGTCATCAGATGTCATAACGGCAATAGTTTTTCCGTCTACTTTAAGTGAATATGCGGTTATAGGAATTTCTATATTTTCACTCATAGATTTTGTTGCCTTTGCAGCAGCAGTAAGGGTTCTTGCCTCCGCAATTCTTGCATCAGTATATGAAATCTCAGCAGGTGTTAAGGTTTGTTCACTACCAGACGATTTACTTTGCTCTGTGATTGAAAGTGGAACAAGCACTCCTGATACAGCAATCGCAGCAACTAAAATTCCGATAAGTATTTTCTTTTTATTACGCTTTTGATTAATGATTTCATCATCAATGAAATGCCCTTTATTATTCTGACTTTCAGAAGCGTGCTTCATCATAAAACCTCACTTTAAAAATTATACTAATAAATTTAATGCGTACAATACTTTTTTAATTATATCAATTTTGTAACTATTTTTCAATGGAAAAATATGATGTTTAAAAAATAATTTGTTAATATGATTTAAGAACCATTCCAAGCAATTAAAATAATGAAGAGTTTAAACTCTTCATTGTAGTTTACGAATATCTACGATAAAAAAAGCCCTTTGAGAAAAGGATTATTCCTCTCTCAAAGGGCAAACTGACAAACTGGAATTTTATGAATCTTTATTTAGAATAAAAATAAGGTATTACTGTTCCATCAATATTTTTTTCCTGCTTTAAATCAGAATTATCTGTAAGAATTTGATTGTATATTTTATATAAATCTACACTTACAAATGTTTGCTCATTAATCAAAGGTTTCGATATAATTTTAATCTTTTTCTCTGCCTCAATCTGCAAAAACCATAAGTTTGTTCCATAAATATTACTTTTCCAGGCACACAATCTTTCAACATCTTTAAACAAATAAGTTTTTCCAATGACCAATTTATATCCATAATCTGTTTTTTCAAAACTTCCAGTCTTATTAAACCATGACGAATGTTCTGTCAATTTTAAATAGATTGTGATAATAGTAATGGTAACTATCACAGAAATAAGCCAAAAAATCCATGGCATGGCAAATGTTTCTGACAAAATTGGGGATATTAGTATCCATATAGCTATAAACAAACCACAAAAGCCATATCTTAAATAAAATCTTTGATACTGAAAATCTATATTCATTCTTCATTCTCTCAATAATTATAAATTTTGTTTACACACAATACTTCACCAAACATCAATTTGCATTTCTCCTCACTCAAAGGGCAAGTTGAAAAACTGGAATTTGCAGAGCCTATATCATTGAAATGACTGTAATAATAACATCTATTCCATTTCCTAATAAATTTCCTATAAAATGGGCAGTCATTGGTACATATATATTTTTAGTCTTTATGTATGAAATACTTAAAGGAAGCGCCCATATCATCGTTAAAAATATTCCCCATATCGTTAATGAATGTTCTATAGCATACAAAAACATACTTAATAAAGTTGTACTTATGAGCATTCTTTTATTCTGAAAAGAAATCATGTTTTTTCTATAAAATGTTTCTTCCGTAATTGCAGGTAATATGATTGTAGATATTGCAAATATCGTTAATGTCAGCCAACTATCTCTTCTTAGCGCAATCGTTCCTGTGTTGTAATTTGGAAATAAATTTTCCAGAATTATTGTTATAATAAATGCACTAACAAAAAGTAATGCAGTAATACTTACTTGTTTCCAAAATCTCTTACCGCCCTTTATGTTACTCAACCATTCTTTCAACGAAAAATCTTTCTTTATACAAAAGTATATCAGCAATAGCAGATAAAATATGAAATTAGTATAAATAAAATACTCCCTTGGAAATATAAAGCAGGATAATATAAATACACTCTCTATTATGATTGGTATTATGTTTTTTCTCAGATATTTTCCCATTACTGGATATATAATAAAAAAGTGGACAAGTATGATAAAATAGAAGACAGAAAAAGGAGGAATAAAAATGTCTTCAAAAAATCCGAAATACACCCAGGAATA
>CACXBF010000011.1 GCA_902765855.1 uncultured Ruminococcus sp.
TATCAATAACAGATATAATTACAGCGAACTTAGTAAGTATTATCTGTGGCTTGCTTATCCGGGTGCAAGCTCTGCGGGGCGTGATTGCGGTACTTGGCAGTATAGCTGGGTTGGTAAGGTTAATGGCGTCAGCGGTGATGTGGATATGAACTATATGTATGATGATATAGTAACTTCTAAGATATCTACCAAACCGTCAACAACTAAGCCGGCTACAAAGCCGAGCAATGTTAAAAAGACGGATTATTCCGTCAAGGTTACAGCACAGGCAGGGCTTAATGTACGCAAGGGGGCAGGTACAAACTACAACATAATTACCGCCCTAAAATGCGGTACTGTGGCAACAGTAAGCAAGGTATCAGGCAACTGGGGCTATGTTGGTAAGTATGGCGGTTGGATATGCTTAGATTATACTGCTAAGGTTGGTACAACTTCGACTGTAAAATCCGATAAAGTTTATTATACAGTTAAGAGTGGCGACACACTCAGCTACATAGCTTACAAGTACAACACAACAGTAGACAAGCTTGTATCGCTTAACAATATCAAAAACAGAGATTTAATCTATGTTGGACAGAAGATTAGAGTAAAATAATAAATAATTATCCCGCTCCCATTAGCTTTTTATGGCTATAGGTGGGCGGGATTTTTTTATTTTTAATCCATAAGCACCAAATAAACACCAAATTGCCGCATTTCATTAATTCTAAATAAAATAAAAATCCCCTCGAACGCAGTGTTCAAGGGGAAAATCTGGAGCTTGTGGCAGGACTTGAACCTGTGACCTGCTCATTACGAGTGCTACACAAGCATAAATATCGATAATTATTATACACGATTGATATGTATATTGTCAAGGGCGAAATAATATAAATTGATAGCTTTATAAATGATAGTTAAAAGTATTAGACCTTTGTGGAAATCTTTCACAAGGTAGTGTAATTTAAAAAATAGTATGTTATAATTTCAAATAAATAAAAGGAGGTCGCTAATAATGTATAATGTTATATCGTATTGGCTAAAGTATTACAGAAGTGAATGCAAACTTACACAACAAGATGTTGCAGATTTGCTTGGTTTGGAGCGTTCAAGCTATACTTACTATGAAACAGGAAAAACAACACCTGATATCGAAACCCTTATTAGACTTTCAAAAATATTTCATGTAGATTTCTTTGATTTGCTTTCAGGTTGTAATACTGAAACCGGAAAATATGTCAGCGATTCAAATTTCAAGAAACTTAATGATAAGCTTGACAATGATGATGAAGAGAAATTTTCTGAGGCTAATTTTGAAGCTGAGATTCTTCTTAGAATTCGTTCTCTTGATGAAGGAAAAAGAGAAGAAGCTATGGCATTTCTTGATGACCTTACAGACAATATTTATAAATTCAGACGCAAATCAAAAACCCGAGATGTTGTTGCAAAGCCAGTAGAGATTCCAAAGAAAGAACTTGAACTTCTTGAAAGAGCAGATGTCAAATATCTTCCGCCAAGAGCTCCAAAAAAGAAGCGTGGCAGAAAGAAGAAAAATATCTTTTTAGATGATTAAAATTTAATATGAGGTAGGGAAGAGTAATCTTTCTTAAAGATAATAAAGGCGCATAGCATAAACAATTTTGTTTTAATGCTATACGCCTTTTAGTTTTTATAATTTATTTTTGTAGTGCAAGTTTAATTGCCTCGGTTAGCTGGTCAGGACATGAAGTTGATTTCATGCCACAGCGAATACCCTGACATTTATTTATAATATCTTCGGCTTTCATACCTTCGGCAAGAGAGGCAATACCTTTGGTGTTACCGTTACAACCACCTTCAAAGCTGATATTTGTAACAATATGGTTTTCATCCATGTCGAAAGTTATACTTCTTGAACAAACACCACGAGTTCTATATGTATATGTCATAGTCTGTTCCCCCTAATTTTAGATATAAAAAAGCCGACACCGCAAAGCAGTATCGGCAAAAGCTTTTATCAGTCGCTTGTGTAAGGTAAAAGTGAAAGATAACGAGCGCGCTTAATAGCAACTGTAAGCTCACGCTGATGATGTGCACAAGTACCTGTTACTCTGCGAGGAAGAATCTTCGCTCTTTCAGAAATAAAACGGCGAAGTCTTGCAATATCCTTATAGTCGATTACATCAACTTTATCTACGCAGAATGCACAAACCTTTTTACGACCTTTGCGACCGCCTCTGCGGTTATCTCTTTCGGTTCTTTCAGCCATTGTAATTCCTCCTTTATATAGGATAAGATGTGTTTAGGATTAAATCAGAAGGGAAGATCATCGTCTGTCGGAATCTCTTCAAAGGCATCCGTATTTCCTGTTGAATAAGATGTAGCCGGAGCATTATCCTGTCTTGAGTATCCGCTGTCGTTATATCCACTCTGATAGCCGTTATCATTAGAACGAGCTGACTTAGGCTCTGCGAAGTGACAGTTATTAGCCCAAATTTCAAATGTTCTTCTCTTAATACCTTGTTTATCAGTATAAGAGCCTGTTCTGATAGAGCCGTCAACGGCAACGAGCTGACCTTTGTGGAAATATCTGCTGACAAATTCCGCAGTTTTGCCCCAAGCAGTGACATCTATAAAATCAGTCTGTTCTTCTGCACCGGCTCTTGTAGGTCTGTTGCAAGCAAGAGTGATTCTAACCACTGCTGTGTTGCCTTGAGTATAACGAAGCTCTGGGTCTGCTGTAAGCCTGCCCATGATACAAGCTACATTTAACATATTAGGTCTTCCTCCTTAAGCTTCCTTCTTAATGATCATAGAACGGAGAATACCGTCTGTAATCATAAGGACACGGTCAAGCTCTGCAGGGAACTCAGCTTCGCTCTTGAAATCAAAGAGAACATAATAAGCCTCAGTTTCCTTGTTGATTTCGTAAGCAAGTCTTCTCTTGCCCCACTCGTCAACATTCTCGAGAGTACCGTTCTTAGAAACTATATCCTTGAACTTTGCGATTGTTTCAGCAATACCCTCTTCGCCAAGCTTGAGAGAAATTACAATAACAGCTTCATAAGAATTGATTACTGCCATATTTACTGCACCTCCTTTTGGTCTTGTGGCCCGCAAACATATTGCGAGCAAGGGGAGTTGGCATTAACGCACCAACATTAAAATTATATCAGCGAACAGTTGTTTTGTCAAGTTTTTTTAATAGATTTTTCCATAAGATAAAATTTCCCTTTTCTGAAATTTGCGTAGCCTTTTACTGCATATCCAAGCTTTTGATAAAGTTTAAATGCAAAAGGATTTCCGGTGAAACAGTCAAGACGAATTGCTTCAAAACCGTTTTTTAAAGCAATGTTTTCTATAAGACTAACTGTCTTGTTGCCAAAGCCTTTGTTTTGGATTTCCGGATTTACGCAAAGTCTGTGTACGATAATATATTTGCAATTGGTATATTTCCAGTCTGCGGAATCATATTCTTTATCAAATTCATTATTAAGGACAAAAGCTGATACGAGATTATTGTCAAGAAAGCATAAATAGAGTTGCTTCTTTAAAATATCATCGTAAAGAATAGCTTCATTTGGATATATTTCATCCCATTGATGTATACCTTGAGATTCCATAAGCTTTATTGCAGCTTTAAACATATTGCTTATTTCTTGCAAATCCTCTTTCAACGCTAATCTTTGGGTAAATTTCATATCTTATCAATTCCTTAATTGTTTAAAATATATAGGTATTATAGCATTTGAATTTCAGAAATTCTATATTTTTATTTAAATTTGATGAAAAATGTTGACATTGAAGTATGCTATGCGTTATAATTCCAATTAGAAGAATTGCTGAATAAGTTTAAACTTTGTTACATACTTTTATTAGTTAATTACAACTTATCAGCGGTTCAAAATATTTCATAATAAATACTAAAATAATGGAGGTATCTTAACAATGGCACGATTTACTTTACCAAGAGATTTATATCATGGAAAGGGTTCTCTCGAAGAACTTAAATCATTAACAGGAAAGAGGGCTATCGTTGTTGTCGGTGGTGGCTCTATGAAGCGTAACGGTTTCCTTGATAAGGCAGTTGATTACCTTAAAGAAGCAGGAATGGAGGTTCAGCTTTTCGAGAATGTTGAGCCGGACCCAAGCGTTGATACAGTTATGCGTGGTGCAAAGGCTATGGCAGAATTTAAGCCTGATTGGATTGTTGCAATGGGCGGCGGTTCTCCTATTGATGCGGCAAAAGCTATGTGGGTATTTTACGAATATCCGGATACAAGTTTTGAGGACTTGATTACACCTTTTAGTTTCCCAACACTTCGTACAAAGGCTAAATTCTGCGCTATTCCGTCTACTTCGGGTACAGCGACAGAGGTTACTGCTTTCAGTGTTATTACAGATTATAAAAAGGGTATTAAGTATCCGCTTGCTGATTTCAATATCACACCTGATGTTGCAATCGTTGACCCTGCACTTGCAGAGACAATGCCTCAGAAGCTTACAGCTCATACAGGTATGGACGCTATGACGCACGCAATCGAAGCTTATGTTTCAACTTTACATTGTGATTACACAGACCCGCTTGCACTTCATGCAATCAAGCTCATTCATAATAACCTCAAAAAGTCTTATGACGGCGATATGATAGCAAGAGATACAATGCATAACGCACAATGTCTTGCAGGTATGGCTTTCTCGAATGCACTTCTTGGCATAGTTCACTCTATGGCTCATAAGACAGGCGCAGCTTTCTCAGGCGGTCATATTATTCATGGCTGTGCAAACGCTATGTATCTTCCTAAGGTTATTAAATATAACTCAAAGAATGAAGAAGCTGCTGAGCGTTACGCAGAAATTGCAAGATTTATCGACCTCAAGGGCGAAAGCACAGAAGAACTTGTCGGCGCACTTATCGCAGAACTTCGCTCAATGAATGACCAGCTTAATATTCCACAGGCTATCAAGAATTATGGCCCTGGCGGAATTAAAGCTGACGAAAGCATTATTGACGAGAAGGAATTTATGGATAAGCTTCCTGAAACAGCAAAGAATGCTATTGCAGATGCTTGCACAGGCTCTAACCCAAGAATTCCTACACAGGAAGAAATGGAAAAGCTCCTCGTTGCAGTATATTATGATAAGGATATAGATTTCTGATTATTCAAACAGAAAATTTTATATTTTATATGCGTACAGGGTATTTTTCACCTTGTACGCATTGCTATGCAGAGGGTTATTATAAATTATAAATCCCTTAACATTCTTTTGACAAGCAGATTATTTTGTTGTATAATGTAAAAGTTACCTTAATTATTTGAAAGGATGAAATAAAATGTTTAAAATAGTCGAAAAGCAGCACTTGAATCCGACTGTTGCAAAGATGGTCGTTTCTGCTCCGCTTATCGCAAAAAAGGCTGAACCTGGTCAGTTTATCATCTTCCGTACAAAGGAAGACAGCGAGCGTGTCCCTCTTACTATCGCTGATTATGATAGAGAAGCAGGCACTATTACAATTATTTATCAGATTGTTGGTGCGTCTACTATGGAGCTTGATACTCTTGAGGCTGGAGATTATATTCATGATTTCGTAGGCCCTCTCGGAATTCCAAGCCACACTGACGGACTTAAGAAGGTTGCTGTCGTAGGCGGTGGCGTAGGTTGTGCGATTGCTTTTCCTATTGCTAAGAAACTTCATCATCTTGGCTGTGAGGTTCACAGCATAGTAGGTTTCCGTAATAAAGACCTTGTTATTCTTGAGAACGAATTTAAGCAGAATAGTGATAAGCTTTGCATGATGACAGATGACGGAAGCTATGGCACAAAGGGACTTGTAACAAACGCTCTTGAAGAGCTTATCAAAGAGGGTAACCAGTATGATGAGGTTATTGCTATTGGTCCATTAATAATGATGAAATTTGTTTGCCAGCTCACTAAGAAATATGATATTAAAACAGTTGTAAGTATGAACCCAATTATGGTTGACGGCACAGGTATGTGCGGCGGCTGCCGTTTGACTGTTGGTGGAGAAACAAAATTTGCTTGCGTTGACGGTCCGGATTTTGACGGTCATCTCGTAGACTTTGATGAGGCTATGAAGCGTGGAACAATGTATAAAGAGTTCGAGGCTCATCAGCGTGAGGCTTCATGCAACTTATTCAAAAAGGAGGTCAAATAATATGGCAGTCAAGAGAAATATGAGTCCTAACAAATGTCCTATGCCTGTTCAGGACCCAGAAGTAAGAAGAAATAACTTTGAAGAGGTTGCTCTCGGCTATACATATGAAATGGCAGTAGAAGAGGCAAAGCGTTGCCTTAATTGCCCTAAGAAGCCTTGCAGAAGTGCTTGCCCTGTTGCTATTGACATTCCTGCATTCATTGAGAGAGTTGCTAATGAAGATATGGAAGGTGCTTTTGAGATTATCTCCGCTTCAAGTGCATTGCCGGCTGTTTGCGGTCGTGTTTGCCCACAGGAGAACCAGTGCGAGGGTAAGTGCGTAAGAGGTATCAAGGGCGAGAGCGTTGGTATCGGCCGTCTTGAAAGATTTGTTGCTGACTATCATCGTGAGCACGCTACTGCTACTCCAACAGTTCCGGAGCAGAATGGTCATAAGGTTGCTATCATTGGTGCAGGTCCAAGTGGACTTACAGCTGCAGGCGACCTTGCAAAACTTGGCTATAAGGTTACCGTTTATGAAGCACTCCATGTAGCAGGTGGCGTTCTTAGTTACGGTATTCCACAATTCAGACTTCCTAAGGAAATTGTTCAGAAAGAAATCGACAACCTCAAGGCTATTGGTGTAGATATAGAAACAAATATGGTTATCGGTAAGATTCTTACTATTGATGAACTTTTCGAGATGGGCAATGAGGCTGTCTATATTGCAAGTGGTGCAGGACTTCCACGCTTTATGAATATCCCCGGTGAAAGTCTTAACGGAGTTTATTCTGCAAATGAATTCCTTACAAGAATTAACCTTATGAAAGCTTATAAGGAAGATTCCAAGACACCTATCAAGCACTCTAAGAATGTTGCCGTTGTTGGTGGCGGTAATGTTGCTATGGACGCAGCAAGAAGCGCAAAAAGACTTGGTGCAGAAAATGTTTATATAGTATATCGCCGTAGTATGAATGAACTTCCTGCAAGAAAAGAGGAAGTTGAACACGCTGAGGAAGAGGGCATCATCTTTAAGACGCTTACAAACCCTGTTGAAGTTCTCGGTGATGAAAACGGCAATGTATGCGGTATGAAGTGTGTAGAAATGGAGCTTGGCGAACCTGATGAGAGCGGTCGTCGTCGTCCTGTCGTTAAAGAGGGCAGCGAGCTTACTCTTGATATAGATACAATGATTATGTCTATCGGTACAAGTCCTAACCCACTTATCAGAAGCACAACACCTGGTCTTGATACAAATAAGCATGGCTGTATCGTTACAGACGGTGAAGACGGTCTTACAACTCGTGAAGGCGTTTATGCCGGCGGCGACGCAGTTACAGGCGCAGCTACTGTTATTCTTGCTATGGGTGCAGGTAAGAGCGCTGCTAAGGCTATTGACGAATACATCAAGAACAATAAATAATTTTAATATAAATCAAAAAGGAAATCCTAAGAGGGTTTCCTTTTTTGATGCAAATAAACAGCAACAGAGCAATTTTGAAGTTCTGTTGCTGTTTTAAGTTATGGTAAAGATTAAAATAGAATATTTTAGAGTGAAAAGTCGTAGTTATAAAGTGATGTTTTTATTTAGATTTATATTAGGGAAGGGGGTTGAAAATTTTTCGGTTAAATTATTTTGCCAGCACATAAAAATGCCCCGAATATTGTTTGGCATGAGTACCGACAATATCCGGGGCATTGTATTTTTATAGAAAGGGATAGGAGTAATTTAGTTTATGAGATTTGCTATGCTATTAATATACACCCTGTGCAATCATAGCGTCTGCAACTTTCTCGAAGCCTGCAATGTTAGCGCCCATTACATAATCGCCCTTATGACCATACTTTTCAGCAGCAGCAGCGATATTTGTAAAGATATTAACCATAATGCCTTCGAGCTTAGCGTCCACTTCTTCGAATGTCCAAGAAAGTCTCTGGCTGTTCTGTGACATTTCGAGTGCAGAAGTAGCGACACCACCTGCATTAGCAGCCTTGCCTGGAGCAAAGAGTATGCCGTTATCCTGGAACATCTTTGTAGCTTCGAGTGTTGTAGGCATATTAGCACCTTCAGCAACAGCCTTTACGCCGTTCTTGATAAGGTTCTGTGCGCCCTCAACATCAAGCTCGTTCTGTGTTGCGCATGGAAGAGCAACATCACAAGGAATTGTCCAGAGGAACTTGCCCTCATGATACTCTGCGTTTGGACGATACTTTGTATACTCAGAAAGTCTTGCACGCTTAACTTCCTTGATTTCCTTAACGGCAGCAACATCGATGCCGTCCTTGTCGTATACCCAACCTGTTGAATCAGCAAGAGTAACAACATTAGCACCCATCTGCTGTGCCTTTTGTGTAGCGTAAATAGCAACATTACCAGCACCGGAGATACAGACTGTCTTGCCGGCAATATCAATGCCGTTTTGCTTGAGCATTTCTTTTGTGAGGTAAAGAAGACCGTAGCCTGTTGCCTCTGTTCTTGCAAGGGAACCACCGTAGTTAAGTCCCTTACCTGTGAGAACGCCTTCATAAGCGTTGCGAATTCTCTTATATTGACCGAAGAGGTAGCCGATTTCACGACCGCCAACACCGATGTCACCAGCAGGAACGTCAGTATCAGGACCAATGTGTCTATAAAGCTCTGTCATGAAGCTTTGGCAGAAAGCCATGATTTCACGGTCGCTCTTACCCTTAGGGTCGAAGTCAGAACCACCCTTGCCGCCGCCGATTGGAAGACCTGTGAGGGAGTTCTTGAAAATCTGCTCGAAACCGAGGAACTTAATGATACCAAGGTTTACTGATGGGTGAAGTCTAAGACCGCCCTTGTAAGGACCGATAGCGCTGTTGAACTGGATACGGAAGCCACGGTTTACCTGTGTCTTACCGTTATCGTCAACCCAAGCAACTCTGAACATGAGCTGTCTTTCAGGCTCTGTAATTCTTTCAATGATAGCATTTTCCTGATACTTAGGATTCTGCTCGAAAACTGGTTCGAGAGAATTAAGAACCTCAGTTACTGCCTGAATGAATTCAGGTTGAGCAGGGTTCTTTGCCTTAATTTTTTCAAGTTGTTCACTTACATATGACATTGAAGCCACTTCCTTATTTTGAAGATTAAATTTGCAAGTATCTAAAGAAGAAAAATTGCTCGATTTTAATTTGTCAAACAATTTGTATGAATATCTTCCTTAATACCTTGCATATTTTATCATATAATTTTCCATAAATCAAATAAAAATTGTAAAAATATAATAAACTAATAAAATTTTGTCAAGTTATACACAAATGACTATGTATTTTTGGCAAAAATTATAGTAAATCATTCAAAATAACACTGCAAAAGCATAGATTTTTGATAATAATATGAGCAAATATGAAATTTTTTGAAAAAATTATGCAAAATTATAGAAAAAAGAAATCGTCTTTCTGGCTCTTGCTTAAATCGTCGAAATGAAGTATAATATATGCGTATGATTTTTTTATTTTGTCAATTTAAGTTTGGAGGACTTTGAATATGGAAAAGAAAGAGCTTATTTACGAAGGCAAGGCAAAAAAGGTTTATGCAATGGACGATCCTGATTACTGTATGGTAGAATATAAGGACGACGCTACTGCTTTTAATGGTCTTAAAAAGGGCACAATCAGAGGTAAGGGCGTAGTTAACAATAAGATGTCTAACTTTATGTTCAAACTTCTTGCAGAAAAAGGCATCGAAACACATTTCGTAGAGGAAATCAGCGACAGAGAAACTATCGTTAAGAAGGTTTCTATCGTTCCTCTCGAAGTTATTATTCGTAACAAGGCAGCAGGCAGCCTCGCAAAGAAGCTCGGCCTTGAGGAAGGTATGGAGCTTAAATGCCCAATCCTTGAGTTTTCTTATAAGAACGACGAGCTTGGCGACCCTATGATTAACAATTCACAGGCTATTGCTTGCGGTATCGCAACTCAGGAAGAAATTGATGTTATCAGCGATATGGCTTATAAAATAAACGACTATATGAAAGAATTCTTTGCAAGCGTAGGCGTCGAGCTTATCGACTTTAAGCTTGAGTTTGGTAAGTTCCACGATAAGATTATACTTGCTGATGAGATTTCTCCTGATACTTGCCGTTTCTGGGATATTAAGACACACGAGAAGCTCGATAAGGACCGTTTCCGCAGAGATATGGGCGGTGTAGAAGAAGCTTATGCTGAGATGATGAGAAGAATCGGTCTTGCATAATTTTTTTGAAAACAATTTTATAATGCTAACAGGACGGTGAAACCTTTTGGACAGTAGCAAATTTTCAAACTGTTTCTCTGAGGAACTGCACGAAGAATGTGGTGTTTTCGGAGTATACAGTGATGGTGCTATAAACCCGGCTTATGCTTCATATAACGGACTTCTTGCTTTACAGCACAGAGGTCAGGAGAGTTGCGGAATTGCCGTCAACGACAGAGGCGTAATCAGCTATCATAAGGATATGGGACTTGTAAGCGAAGTATTTTCTAAGGAAACTTTGGCTTCGCTTGAAGGTCAGATGTCCGTTGCTCATGTCAGATATTCAACCGCAGGAGGAAGCGTTCCTGAAAACGCTCAACCGCTTGTAATGAGATATGTTAAGGGTGTTCTTGCTATCGCTCATAACGGCAACCTTACTAACGCTGTTGAGATTCGTAAAGAGCTTGAACATCGTGGGGCAATTTTTCAGACAACAATCGATTCCGAAGTAATCGCTTATTTGATTGCAAGAGAGCGTGTTCATTCACATTCTGTTGAGGCTGCTGTAAGTGCGGCTATGAAACAGCTTGACGGCTCATACTCATTATTGGTTATGAGTCCGAGAAAGCTCATTGCGGCTCGCGACCCTCATGGTTTCAGACCGCTATGTATGGGTAAGCTTGAAGGCTCTTATGTTTTTGCCTCTGAATCTTGTGCATTGGATGCAGCGGGTGCAGAATTTGTAAGAGATATTGAGCCTGGCGAAATTGTTGTTGTTGACGATAGAGGTATTACCTCAATCAAAGATAACTGCCCTAAGGAAAGCAAGAAATCTCTTTGTGTTTTTGAGTATATTTATTTCGCAAGAACAGACTCTATAATTGATGGAATCGGCGTTTATGAATCTCGTAAAGAGGCTGGAAGAATTCTTGCAAGAGAGTTCCCGGTTGACGCTGATTTGGTTATCGGTGTTCCTGAATCGGGAATAGATGCCGCTATCGGATATAGCGAAGAATCAGGAATCCCTTATGAAAAGGGAATCGTTAAGAATAACTATATCGGCAGAACATTTATTAAGCCGACGCAGCAGGAGCGTGCAAAGAGTGTTCGCCTTAAACTTAATCCACTTCTTACAAGTGTTAAGGGCAAGAGAGTTGTTATGATAGACGACTCTATCGTTCGTGGCACAACCTGCGATAGAATAGTGACTATGCTTAGAAAAGCAGGCGCTAAGGAGGTTCACCTCCGTATAAGTTCACCGCCATTTACTTGGCCTTGTTATTACGGAACAGATATTCCGTCTAAGGGCGAGCTTATTGCCTGCAAACATACTGTTGATGAGATTTGCAAAATCAGTGGAGCGGATTCTCTTGGCTATTTGCCGGCGGATAAGCTTTCACAGATGCTTTTGAATAAAGCAAATGGTATTTGTACCGCTTGCTTTACTGGAAAATACCCAACAGAAATACCTCAAAAATTACTTGAAGGTAAGGAAAGAGGCGGAGTTGACTTTGACAAGAAAATTGTCAAGGATAAGCAATAATTTGCCGATTTCAGTATTTTTAAGGTGAAAGGAATTTAAGATTATGGCTAAAGATACCTATGAATCTCCTCTTTCGTCAAGATATGCCGATAAGGAAATGAAATATCTTTTTTCTCCTGACAAGAAGTTCAGAACATGGAGAAAGCTTTGGATTGCTCTTGCAGAATCCGAAATGGAGCTTGGACTTCCTATTACACAGGAACAGATTGACGAGCTTAAAGCACACGCTGATGACATCAACTATGATGTTGCAGAAGAAAGAGAAAAGTTGGTTCGTCACGATGTTATGTCACATGTTTACGCATATGGCGTACAATGCCCGAATGCAAAGGGAATTATCCATCTCGGAGCAACCTCTTGCTATGTTGGTGACAACACAGATGTTATAATTATGACAGAGGCTTTGCGTATAGTTGAGAAAAAGCTTGTCGGAGTTATCCGCACACTTTCCGACTTTGCAAGAAAATATAAAGACCTTCCTACACTTGCATTTACACATTTTCAGCCGGCGCAGCCTACAACAGTAGGTAAGCGTGCTACACTTTGGATTCAGGACCTTCTTATGGACCTCGAAGATGTAAGGTATCAGCTTTCTAAGGCAAAGCTTCTTGGCTGTAAGGGTACAACAGGTACGCAGGCAAGCTTCCTTGAGCTTTTCGAGGGTGACCACGAAAAGTGTCGTGAGCTTGACAGAAGAATTGCTGCAAAGCTTGGCTATGATTCTTGCTTTGCTGTTTCAGGACAGACATATTCCAGAAAGCTTGATAGTCAAATCTTGAATGTTCTTGCAGGAATTGCACAGAGTGCTACAAAGTTCTCTAATGATATAAGACTTCTTCAGCACTTGAAGGAGATTGAAGAGCCATTCGAGAAAAATCAGATTGGTTCTTCTGCTATGGCATATAAGAGAAATCCTATGCGTTCGGAGCGTATAGCATCACTTTCAAGATATGTTATGGTTGATGTACTTAATCCATATATTACAGCAGCTACGCAGTGGTTTGAGAGAACTCTTGATGATTCGGCTAATAAGAGATTGAGCATACCTGAGGGCTTCCTTGCTATTGATGCAGTTCTTAATTTGTATCTTAATGTAAGCGACGGACTTGTAGTTTATGATAAGGTTATAGAAAAGCGTTTGCGTTCTGAGTTACCGTTTATGGCAACTGAGAATATTATGATGGACGCAGTAAAGCGTGGCGGAGACCGTCAGGAGCTTCACGAGCGTATTCGTGAGCTTTCTGTTGAAACCGGTTATGAAATCAAAGCAGAGGGTAAGGAAAATCATCTCTTTGAGAAGATTGCAAAAGACCCTATCTTTGGTGTAACCTTAGAGGAGCTTGAGGAGCATCTTAAGCCAGAAAACTATGTTGGCAGAGCACCTCAGCAGACAGAAGATTTTCTCAATGATGTTGTAGCACCTGTTTTAGCAGAATATGAGAATATTGCTGTTGAAGAGGTTGAAATTAACGTATAAAAAAATACTTACAGTGCAAGAGATATGTACTATTTTGTGCATATCTCTAAAACTGTTTTTATAAGCATATGGGTGTCGGCATATGGTGAAGATGTGAATGATGAAATATTTAACGGGCGAACATAGTTCGCCGCTACAATTTGCTAATAGGTTTTTCTAAGACACTCAAAAGTTTTGCTCAAGCCTTTTGCGGCGAGCCGCCGCAGCCAAGACGCGTTCTGACTTTTTTGTTAAATTATTGATTGTTATTCGCGTTGAAGTTATTTGTAAATCAAATTATTTGAGGCTTGCAGTTTCCAAAGGCAGAGCCTTTGGTGGGGGTTAAGGGCAAATCCCTTAAAATATAAGTCGGTTAAGAATTTCGAGGTTTTGCAAAGCAAAACCGACTACACGACTTGACAACGGAGGCACTCCGCCCCTTAACAACAAAAAATGAAAGGTTGGATTTTAATTATGGTAAAAGCTATTGTTGGTGCAAACTGGGGAGATGAAGGCAAGGGCAAGATAACTGATGTGCTTGCAGCAAATTCAGATATGGTTATCCGTTTTCAGGGAGGAAGCAACGCAGGACACACTATCATAAATAACTATGGTCGTTTCGCTCTTCATCAGCTTCCAAGTGGTGTTTTCTATGATAATATCACAAATATTATCGGAAACGGTGTTGCACTGAATGTTGATAATTTTATCAACGAACTTAAGAGCCTTGAGGAACAAGGTGTAAAGAATGTGCATATACTGGTATCTGACAGAGCTCAAATCGTAATGCCTTATCATATTCTTTTCGATTGCTATGAGGAGGAAAGACTTTCAAAAGAAAGCTTTGGTTCTACTAAGTCCGGTATTGCTCCTTTCTATTCTGATAAATTTGCTAAGATTGGTTTTCAGGTAAACGAGCTTTATGATGATACTGACTCATTAAGAAAAAAGCTTGAAAAAATTCTTGAGGTTAAGAATTTAACTATTAAGAATCTCTATCACAAAGAAGAACTTAGCGTTGACGAGATTTTCAATAAGCTTATGGAATATAAAGAAAAGCTTGAGCCTTATGTTGCTTCAACATTTGATATAGTTAATGATGCTGTTAAGGCTGGAAAGAATATTCTTCTTGAGGGACAGCTTGGTACACTTAAGGATACTGATTTTGGTATCTATCCAATGGTTACTTCTTCAAATACAATCGCCGGTTACGGTGCTGTTGGTGCAGGCGGTATTCCTCCATATGAGATTAAAGAAATTGTTACAGTTGTTAAGGCATACTCAAGCTCTGTTGGTGCAGGTGAATTCGTAAGCGAAATTCACGATGAAAAAGAGGCAGAGGAACTTCGTAAGCGTGGCGGAGATAAGGGCGAATACGGTGCAACAACAGGTCGTCCAAGAAGAGTTGGCTGGCTTGACCTCGTTGCAACTCGTTATGGCTGTAAGGTTCAAGGTGCAACACAGGTTGCTTTCACAGTTATTGATGCTCTTGGCTATCTTGATGAAATTCCTGTTGTTGTTGCTTATGAGCTTGACGGCGAAAGAATTGATTACTTCCCATCAACAACAAAGCTTAAGAGATGCAAGCCTATTATTGAGGTTCTCCCTGGCTGGAAGTGCGATATTCGTGGAATTAAGGAATATGATAAGCTTCCTGAAAATTGCAGAAGGTATATCGAATTTGCTGAGAAGGCAGTCGGTGTTCCTTTCAAGATGATTTCTAATGGACCGAAGCGTGAGGACATCATTCTAAGATAAGACCGGAGGGATTATTTTGTGTGGTATAGTTGGATACATAGGCTATGAACAAGCGGCTCCTAACCTTTTAAGTGGACTCGAAAAGCTTGAGTATCGTGGTTACGATTCAGCAGGTATCTGCGTTTATGATGGAGAAAAGCTCAATGTTTTTAAGGCAAAAGGTAAGCTTAAGATTCTTAGTGATATGATTGATGGTGGTAAAGCTGTTAAAGGTACTGTTGGTATAGGCCATACAAGATGGGCTACTCACGGCGAACCATCAGATGCAAATTCACACCCTCATCTGAGTGATTCAGGTAAATTTGCTGTTGTTCACAACGGAATAATAGAAAATTATATTAAGCTTAAAGACCATCTTATTCGCAGAGGGGTAAAGTTCCACTCTGAAACAGATACAGAGGTTATAGCACAGCTTTTGGATTATTATTATACTGGCGATATTATTGATACTGTCATTAAGGTTCTTTCTAAAGTAAACGGTTCATATGCTCTTGGCATAATTTGCCTTGATAATCCCGACCAGATTATTGCAGTAAGAAAAGAAAGCCCGCTTATTATCGGACTTGGCAAGAATGAAAACTACATTGCAAGTGATATTCCTGCTATTCTTGAAAAGACAAGAGATATTTATCGTCTTGATGCAGATGAAATTGCCATTATTACAAGTTCAGATGTTAAGATTATCAACACTGATAAAGATGAAGTTAAAAAAGAAGTTCAGCATATAAATTGGGACATTTCTGCGGCTGAAAAGGGCGGTTATGAAACATTTATGTTTAAAGAGATTATGGAACAGCCTAAGGCTTTCCGTGATACTATTAACCCAAGAATCAAAGATAATAGAATTGTCTTTGATGAAATAAACCTTACACCTGAACAGTTTAAAAGCTTTAAAAAGATTTGCATAGTTGCTTGTGGTTCTGCATATCATGTAGGTGTTGTCGCAAAATATGTATTTGAACAGACATTGAGAATTCCTGTTGAGGTTGATGTTGCTTCGGAATTCCGTTACAGAAATCCGATTGTCGATGATAAAACTCTTGTAATAGTAATAAGTCAGTCCGGTGAAACAGCTGATACTCTCGCAGCACTCAGAGAGGCAAAGAGCCATGGTGCTTATATTCTTTCTATTGTAAATGTTGTTGGAAGTGCTATTGCAAACGAATCTAATGATGTTGTTTATACATGGGCAGGTCCTGAAATTGCTGTTGCTACAACAAAGGCTTATAGCACACAGCTTGCAGTTGTCTATCTTCTTACAATCTATTTTGGAGATATTCTTGGAACAATCTCCGAAACAGACTATAAAAAATATCTTTCTGAGCTTAGACTTATTCCAGATAAGATAGAGCAAATTCTAAAGAATAAAGAAGATATTCAGTATTTTGCATCACAGCAATTTGATAACAGAGATATATTCTTTATTGGCAGAAATCTTGATTATGCTCTTTCTCTCGAGGGTTCGCTCAAGCTGAAGGAAATCTCTTATATTCATTCAGAGGCATATGCAGCCGGTGAATTGAAACATGGAACTATTTCTCTTATAGAAGATGGCACACTTGTAGTTGCTCTTGCAACACACTCAAATCTTTTTGAGAAAACCATGAGCAATGTCGTTGAGGTTAAATCCAGAGGTGCGGTTGTTCTCGGACTTACTTGTGAGGACCACCCCGAAATTGAAAAAAGCGTTGATTTTGCTTTTTATATACCAAAGACCTGTGATATTATGTTGCCGTCTTTGGCAGTAATTCCGTTACAGCTTTTTGCTTATTATGTTGCTTCTCTAAAGGGTTGTGATATTGATAAGCCGAGAAATCTTGCAAAATCTGTAACAGTTGAATAAGTTTTTGAGGTGAAAATGATGGAAATTAAAAATGAAGCGGTTTTGATTCTCGACTTCGGAGGTCAGTATAGTCAGCTTATCGCAAGAAGAGTTCGTGAGCTTAATGTTTATTGTGAGATTAAGCCATATAGAATTTCTGCTGAGGAGATTAAGCAGGGCAACTATAAGGGAATTATTTTCTCTGGTGGTCCTAACAGTGTTTATGCTGAAAAAGCTCCTAAGTGTGACCCTAAGCTTTTTGAGCTTGGCATACCTGTTCTTGGTATTTGCTATGGTGCTCAGCTTATGGCAAATATGCTCGGCGGAGAAGTTAGCACTTCACTCGTAAGAGAATATGGCAACACAAATGTTTTATTTGATAACACAAGTACACTTTTCCAAAATGCAAGTGACGAGAATATTTGCTGGATGAGTCATACAGACTATATTTCTAAAGCTCCTGAGGGTTTTAAGATTATTGCTCGTACAGATGATTGTCCTGTTGCCGCTATGGAAGACAGAAAAAATCAATTTTATGCTATGCAGTTTCACCCGGAAGTTCAGCATACAAAAGAGGGTATGACTTATCTCAAAAATTTCCTCTATAATGCTTGTGCTTGCAAAGGCGACTGGAAGATGAGCTCATTTGTTAATGATACCATTCAGCATCTTAAAGAAACTATCGGCGATAAAAAGGTTCTTTGTGCGTTATCGGGAGGAGTTGATTCTTCTGTTGCTGCTGTCCTTGTACACAAGGCTATAGGAAAGAATCTTACTTGTATCTTTGTTGACCACGGACTTCTTCGCAAGGACGAGGGCGACCAAGTTGAAAAGGTATTCAGAGAGCAGTTTGATATGAACCTTATCCGAGTAAACTGCAAGGATAGATTCCTCAAAAAACTTGAAGGTGTTTCTGACCCTGAACGCAAGAGAAAGATTATCGGCGAAGAGTTCATTCGTGTATTTGAGGAAAAGGCAAATGAGCTTGGAAAGATGGATTATCTTTGCCAAGGAACAATTTATCCTGATGTTGTTGAGAGCGGTGTAGGCGAGGCCGCTGTAATTAAGAGCCACCACAATGTTGGAGGACTTCCTGAAGATGTTAATTTTGAGGGAATTATCGAGCCTTTGCGTTATCTCTTTAAAGATGAAGTCCGTAAAGCTGGTCTTGAACTTCTTATTCCACCTTTCCTTGTATGGCGTCAGCCGTTCCCGGGTCCGGGTCTTGCTATTCGTGTTCTTGGAGAAATTACAGACGAAAAGCTTGATATTCTCAAAGATGCAGACGCAATTATGCGTGAAGAAATAGCAAATGCAGGGCTTGACAAAGATATTAACCAATACTTTGCAGTTCTCACAAATATTAAGAGCGTTGGCGTTATGGGTGACGGAAGAACTTATGACAGTACAATTGCACTTCGTGCTGTAACAACAAGCGATTTTATGACCGCTGACTGGGCACACATTCCTTATGATGTTCTTGGAAAAATTTCAAGCAGAATTATTAATGAGGTTAAGCATGTAAATAGAGTTGTTTACGATATTACAAGCAAGCCACCGGCAACTATCGAGTGGGAATAAACAAAAAATGACGGGAAGCCGCTTCTGATGCGGTTTCCCGTTTTTCTCGTCTATATTTTGTCTATAACAAAAAGAATATCAATCATTTTCTTGTCTGTAATATGAAGTTTTCCCTGTCAGGTCGATATTGAAGCGGCGGAAATCTTCGTTTAATTTCTGATCAAACATCTCTTTATTGAAGTCGCTCATGCTTTCACGATTGCTCTCGAAGTTTATCATTTCTTCAATCAGAGACCTTTTGGTTGCAAGAGCATTATGGAGTATGTGATAAGTAATCGTGTTTCCGGACGGATTGGTCAGTACTGTTTTTTCTATGACTATTCCGTAGCTGTCAAGCGTGTTCAGCATATTGATAAATTCGGCAAATTGAGTTTCAACTTCTTTTGATGCAGGAGAAAGCAAATCAGAAATCATGAATGTAAAATTCAAATATAAGCCATTGTCATGTCTGAGTTCACTTGAAACCGTGAATTCTAATCCAGACTGGATAAGTCTTCTGATCTGAGTAACAAATCCTGATGAGTCCGTTATTTCTGACTTCGTTTTTTCAAGTGATGTTACAAGCGGTATGTAATGGTCATCTATCCGAGTTAAAAGGCTGTTCCAGTAGTTGTGTATATCTCTTGGAAAGCGTGACTTCCACAAATCATATTCTCTTGAAGAATCTTCTTCATTGTCATTTTTGGCATTAAGAAGGTTCTTTTTTTGTTGCTGCCAGATATAAATATAGCTGTTTAAGTTTTTCAAATCTCTTTCTTGAAAATAAACCTTATCTTTGCTGAAAAATTGGTAGTTATCTAAATCGACTTTTTCAATTTCAAATCCTAAATACTCCTCCATAAAGAAAAAAACACGTATAACATCTTCTATTGAACGTATGTCAATATCAGATAGTGCAGAATAATCTACATCGAGTGCTTGCACAAGTTTGTTCCTGATATCAGACTTAGGAGCCATTATATCTCCTTCATATTTTCTGATTCGTGAATCAGCAGTAGCAGGAGAGAAGCCGATCATCATTCCTAAGTCTTTCTGTTTAAGATTATGTAACAACCGATATTTTCTTATTTTTTCTCCAAGTGTCATGTTAATCACACCCAATCAATTTCAATTCATAATCATATTTTATCATTAAGATCAAGAAAAATAAAGTAAAAATCGAAAAAAATATTATAAAATATATTGACAAACCGAAAACTATGTAATAATATATAAATACAGACATAAATATATATCTGTAAATACAAAACATAACATGAAAGGATGAATGATTATGGAAAACAAAACTAAAACATTGTTCGTAGATGTTTCCACCGTATGTCACGATCTCGGTGTGTCCAGAGCAAAAGGCTACCAGATTATCAAGGAACTTAACAGTGAGCTGAAAAAACAGCACCCGATGGCTATTGTGGTGGCAGGAAAAGTAAACAGGGTTTGGTATGAGGAAGCCTGCCTTCAGCACACGACATTTTAAGGAGGTAAAAATTTTGGCAATTATCAGAGAACCAGTACCCAAAGATGATTTTTTCGTAGCACCGAGAATATTTACAAGAGATCTTGACATACCGTTTGAGGCAATAGGACTGCTGTCTGTTCTTTACTCTCTGCCTGCAAACTGGGAATACTCTGCATCAGGACTTGCAACGGTATCTATGCATGGAAAGAACAGAATCAGTAAATTGATGCGTCTGTTGGTGGAAAAAGGCTATGTTGAAATGGTGCAGCTAAAAACTCCTGACGGTAAGTTTGCAGGCAAGACGATCAGACTGAAAAACAACATTGGCAATGCCAGAGAATCAAAACAGGGTGTTCAAAGTCCGTCACTTCAAAATACTGCACTCCAAACACCATCACCCCATACCGAGGCACCCGTAGTTGAAGCACAATATAATATACAAGGAAATAATAGACACGAAGATAAAATACATCAATCTATCAATCTGGGCGAGGATGAGATTGATGAAATACGAGAAGAAGTCAAGGATCAGCTCGACTATGAGTATGCGTGCAAAGAGTTTGGGAAAGACAGAATTGACGGTATCGTTGACATAATGGTGGAAACTCTTCTTTCTGTCGGTACTGTCAATATCGGAAGAAATCAGCTTCCGGCTGAGCAGGTCAAAAATGTTTTCAGAAAGATCAATATGGAGCATATCCGCTATATTTTTGACTGTATTGAAGAAACCAGCAGAGAGAAAAAGATACGCAACATGAAAAGCTATCTTCTGACAGCACTGTATAATGCACCGATGACGATAGATGTTTATTATGATTCAGAATACAATTACGATTCTCACAATGGAGGCGAAGACTAAATGGCTGTTTATCGTGACAAGTCCAACGGTTATGACGGCAAGACATGGAGAGTGGCGGTTTATTATAACGACTGGCAGGGTAACAGGAAAAAGCATGAAAAGAGAGGATTCAAAACAAAACGAGCCGCACAGGAATACGAGACGGAGTTTCTTGCAAAAAAGAAGCATGATGTAAATATGGGCTTCTGTGCTTTTGTCGATCTCTACATGGATGATATAAAGCCGCATATCAAGCTGACTACATACGCTACAAAAGAGAATATCATCGAAAAGCATATCAAGCCTTATTTTGCAAACAAAAGCTTGTCGGGAATTTCGTCTGTTGATGTTTTACAGTGGCAGAACTCTTTGCTTACGCTTCGTGACGATGACGGCAAAGGGTACTCACCGACTTATCTCCGTTCTGTGCAGAATCAGCTTAATGCAATTTTCAATCATGCGGTCAGATATTATAATCTTCCGAAAAGCCCGTGTGCAGCAACAAAGAAAATGGGCAAGAGCAAAGCAAAGGAAATGCAATTCTGGACAAAAGACGAGTATATGGCTTTTGCTGAAGTGATGAAAGAAAAGCCTGTGTCATACTATGCTTTTCAGCTTTTGTATTGGGGTGGTATGCGTTGTGGTGAACTGCTTGCTCTCTCAATGTCTGACTTTGATCTGGAAAAGAAAACTCTGCACATACACAAAAACTATCAGGTGGTCAAAGGTCAGGAAATGATCATAACTCCAAAATCGGAAAAGGGAGACAGGGTGATTGATCTTCCGGATTTTATCTGTGAGGAAATGGAAGATTACTTTGCATCGCTTTATAAGGCTGATCCGGAAAGCAGGATCTTTCCATTTACGAAATATTATCTTCATCACGAAATGGACAGAGGAGCAAAAGCCGCAGGAGTGAAAAGAATACGAATTCACGATTTGCGTCATTCAAGCTGTGCTCTGCTGATCAATCTCGGCTATTCTCCGATTCAGATCGCGGAGCGTCTGGGACACGAAAGCGTGACGATAACAGAAAGGTATGCACATCTTTACCCGTCTGTTCAGAAACAAATGGCAGTCAGTCTTGATGATGCGTTCAGAAGGAAAGAGGAAAATACTGATGAAACAGAAAATGCAGAAAAGCAGGATATATAAAATTCAGACAGAAGAGCCGAAGCCCAAAAAGAAGAAAAACGAAAAGAACCGTAAGCGAAATGTTTTTATGAATTTCAGAGTTTCGGAAACTGAAAGAGAGCTTATTGAAAAAAGAATAGCTCTTTCCGGAATGACAAAGGCAGAGTTTTTTATTCAGAGTTGCTTGTATCAGGCAATTCTGGTCAGAGGTAATATCCGCACTTTTGATAAAATCAGAGAAAGGCTTTCCGCCATTGAAAGCAAAATTTCTGAAATGGAGAAAAGTCCGGAGCTGACAAAAGAAGATCTTCTGGAGCTTCGGACAATTACGGAAATGCTGGCATTTATCTATAAAAGGGAAATATAGGATTTTTGCTTTCTGAATTTTGGTGAGCAATGCGATTTCTGGATTTTGCGGATAAGCAAAATAAGAAGGGGTGCGGGGATTTCACCGCCAAGCGATTTCGATATACGAAGTATAGCATAAATCTATGCTTGCTAATCCGTAAAACCTACAAGTCGCATATTCGTAAAAAATCGGCTTTTTCAGGAAGTTTGAAGATAGTAACAATAAGAAAAATCGAAAGGAGTGAAAAGTTTTATGGACAGAGAAAAGAAAACAGTAGAGATCTGCGTAAGAGTAACACCGGCAGAAAAGAAAGAATTGCAGGAAAAAGCGGATGCCGCACACCTGAGCCTTTCAAGGTATATGGTTAAATCTGCGTCAGACCGTAAAATGCTCCAGACCGAAAACATAGCAAAGCTGATCTATGAGATACGGAAGATCGGGATAAACGTAAATCAGATCGCTCACGTTGCTAACGGGCAGAGATTTATTCTTCAAAGCGATCTTGTTTCTCTTAATCGTCATATGGATGCGGTTATTGAAATTACCAAGAAGATACTCAAAGCAACTTACGACGAAAAGGAAGCAAGCATAAAAACGCTTGAACGGAAAATCGACAAGCTAATGGAGAGGGTGAATGTTTATGGCGACGGTTAAATCAGTAAAGTCCGCAATTAAATCTTCGGACTATGTAGCAAAGTCGATCTCATATATTCTCTCGCCGGAAACAAAAAGCGGAAATGAAAAATGTGTGCAGTCAAGCTTTCTGAATTGCTGTAATGATAGTATCGACAGTCTTGTTACACAGTTCGATGTTACAAGATTTGCCTTTGGCAAGAATGATAAGATATTGGCACACCACTATGTCCAGAGTTTTTCGCCGAATGAAAAAATAACTCCGGAGCTTGCTCACAAGATCGGCGAAGAATTGGCAGACTGTGTTGCACCGGGATTTCAGGTTATTGTTGCAACTCATGTTGACCGTGATCATATACATAATCATTTCCTGATAAACTCTGTCAGCTTAGAAACCGGAAGTAAATGGTTCGGCAATCAGGCTACTCTTAAAAATATGCGTACAGAGAGTGACAGGCTTTGCAGGCAATATGGACTATCAGTAATTGATGAAACAACAGGACTGCGTGGCATAGATCAGTCAACGCAGAAATTAGCGGAGCAGGGAAAATCGTGGAAAGTCGAATTATGCCATGCACTTGATGAAGCGAAAATTCTTTGTCACAGCAAAGAAGCGTTTATAGGCTTTATGAAGAATAAAGGATTTGAAGTAACTCGTTACACCGACAGACACATTACCTTTCAGAAAAATAGCGAGAATAAAAAGATTCGTGCTGATACTTTAGCTAAACAATTTGGCGACTACTACACAAAAGAGAATCTGGAAAGAATGATGGGTTTCTATTCTCTGCCGAAACCGCTGCCATCGAGAGAAGCACCACCGCAGAAACCGTTTATTAGCGAATTTGAAAAATACGAAAAAGTATATATCAAGAAACATCCTCCGCTTGCGAAGCCTGATGAAGTTGCAGGTCTGCAACAGAAGATAAGACAATCGAAAAATCCGTTATTTTTTCTTCTGAGGGTACTTTTTATGCTGATGCTTCGCCGTCATAAGAAACTGTTGCTTGATAAAAGATATTTCAAGATGAGTATGCACACACATCAGAAAAAGTTCAAAAAGAAAAAGCTGTCTGTAAGCGAACAGCTTGAAAAATACAAAAGCAATCCGATCTACGAGGGCAACATTCCTTATTACAGGCTGATACATTCTCAGGGCGAAAACTGCGTAATAAGATTTGACCTTTCAGCGATTCCGAAACTTTATGCTTGTCCGATTTTCTTTTCTGCGAAGCTTTACAATGACCATGCGATGGTAACGATCAAAGAAAGGGACAAAAAACAATTGCTCGAAGTATTGAAATTAAAGGATGAAGCTATTATTGAAAGGCATACTAAAAGGTACTTGCCCGATGTAAAATACGATGAAATGAAAAAGAGAGCAATGTTTCTTGGCGTGGAAGTTGAGTTTCTGGTGATAGCTGAAAAAGATATTGATAAGCTCACAAAGGAAAAAGACCGCTATGTTTCATTTCCACCGGAGAACGGAAAAATAAAGCTTGCATTTTTGCCGCAGAATAAAGATTATGTTCTGCACTGTCTTTATCCTGACAAGCATCAGTCGGAGAGCGACGATCTGTTTTCTGTAACAAGAAATTCAAAGGTCAACACAAGGCTGAAATCAGAAGCTCTGCTCAACGGTAAGCAGATGCGTTACAGGACGCTGACGAGGATTGAAGTTGAGAAGCTTCATAAACAAACAGGCGGTCAGGAGATGTTTGCGGTATTCAGCAAGGGCGAAAACGGGCAGGAAGAACAGTACAATGTTGCGTACAAAGAAGATGATGAAAAGAAGATCGAGAACATAATAGGCACACAAAGCAGGCCGAGATTCAGAAGATAGATTATGTATGAAGATGTGGGACTTCAAGTTCCGGATGATGAAGCTGACCTAACTGATATGGGGAGAAGGGATAACGCAATGGAACGATTGTTCTTCTTTATTAACGAAACCGGAGAATACTTTCTCTCAAACGAAGAAGAATTGTGTAGAGCATATTGCAGAGAACACGGATACACATATCGGGCAGTGTATTATGATCCGGGCTATTGATAAGCTTCTTGAAATCTGATAATGAGAATGGAGTTATAAAAATGTTAATTACTTATCGTGATGAATTAGGTGTAGTTTGTCAAGAAGTAGAAAACGGGTCAATCAGTTTTCTTGAAGGAAAGGTGTACTTCACATCAAACGGAACAGATTTCATAATAGACGTTTTTTACATTATTCAAATAAATGGGGCTTGAAGCCCCAAAACAAGAATAGACTGTTTTTTCGAACATACACAGAATATCGGGTTGCTAAAGAATATCAATGATTGTAAGATAGATATAGCAGCAATCCCTGAAAGGAGAGAATAATATGAAAGCTTGGTATCTTGCTACATACAAGAAGACAGACGGTACATACGGTACGGCTCTTGTCCTGATTGATAGCGAAGCCAAATCAGAGGAACATTTCAAAGACTATGATATGGCAACAGTCCGTATCGCAGCAGAGGACGAAATCTACTACTACCGCAGCAAGGGCTGTCCGGTTGTAGAGCTTTGAACAACAAAATATACAAAAGAAAGCAGGAGTATCAGCTTTGAAACGAAGGTCGATGCTCCTGCTATTTTATTTCCTGTTCAAGATTATTAAACTCGTCAGTGTCGAAAAACTCTGCAAGCGTAATACCGAGTCCGTCACATATTTGTTTAATGGTGTTCAGTTTCGGATTCATGCTTTTCCCATAAAGGATATTGTTTATCGTTACAGTCGGCACACCTGTAAGCTCCTCAAGTTTATAAATGGGAACATGATTGGATTCACATAGCTGTAAGATACGGTATTTGACGGCTGTAAGTGTGTTTATTGAGCCACTATCGGCATTACTTGTTTCAGGTTTCTGGTTGTCCGTATTTTTGGGAAAGCTATCGAAAGAAGGTGTATCAAAGAACTTTGTAAGAGTAATCTCTAAACCGTCACACAACATTTTGATTGTAATAATTCTTGGATTTTTGCTGAGTCCGTAAACAATATTCTTTACAGTAGAAGGTGGAACTGCTGACAAGTTTGCAAGCCTGTTTACTGTAATATTTCGTTTTTTACATAGTTCTAATAGCCTGTCACTTACTGCCTTTATCATATCCATATCATCATACCTTCTATTGTTACTAACAATAGGATATGAAAAAATATTGCAAGATATAGCCCGTAGATGATAGAATATAGACTATACAAGATAGAATGTATACGGAGGCTATATGATGGATAAAAGCAAAACCTGCTGCTTCTTCGGTCATCGTGAGGTTACGCACAATATCAGAGAAAAGTTAAAAGCAACAATCGAAAAGCTAATAACAGAGGATGGTGTTACAGATTTTTATGTCGGTCATCAGGGACAGTTTGACAGTATGGCTTATTCTGTTCTGAAAGAGCTCAAAGCTAAGTTTCCGCATATCAGATACACCGTTGTCCTCGCTTATATGCCGGATGAACGTATCAAGGAGCTTTACGGTGAAGATACTCTCTTTCCTGACGGTCTGGAAACCGTTCCGAAGCGGTTCGCTATTAGCAAGAGGAACGATTGGATGATACAGCAATCTGGCTATGCGGTTTGCTATGTGTATAAGATCACGGGCGGTGCGGCGAAGTTCAGGGAGAAGGCGGAAAGTAAGGGATTAAGAGTAATACAAGTATTATAACTTTGGTTGATATTTATGAGAATTAATTTAGTGTTTGTGTAATTTGTCGGAATCGACAGTGAAATGATTATATATGTTGAATAATTTGATATAATGTGATAGAATATGTATATCAATTATATATCGTAGAATAAGGAGGATAATATGGAAAAATTAAGAGAAAACAAACCTACTGCTGATGTACTTATGACATCTATGAGGTCAATGGGTTATTCCTTTGAGAGCGCCATTGCCGATATTATAGATAATAGTATCAGTGCCCATGCAAATCAGATTTCTGTCCGTTTCCCTATTGATCCTTCTGAATGCTATGTGGCGATATGTGATAACGGTGAAGGTATGTCATCCGAGGAACTGTTTGACGCGATGAAATATGGAAGCGAAAACAAACGCGATGGCAGATCGTCAGATGATCTTGGTCGTTTTGGTCTTGGGCTGAAGTCGGCGTCTCTTTCTCAGTGCAGAAGGTTGTCTGTAATCAGTAAGAAAAGCGGAGTTGTTTCTGCTTATATATGGGATCTTGACGTAATTGAGCAAAAGCGTGACTGGTATGTGATTGAATGTTCCTCCGAGAAAATAAAGGATATCAGATTTGCGGAATATCTTGATGATCTTGAAAGTGGCACTGTCGTTCTATGGGAAAACTTTGATTTTATGGAGAAATCATCGGGAAATGTCTATGCAGAGCTGAATAATAAGATGTCAACCACATCGGAATACCTTTCACTGATTTTTCATCGTTTCCTGAACAGAAAGGATAAGACTGCAATAGTAATAACAATCAACAACCATACTCTTGAGGGGTTTGATCCGTTTCTTGAATACCATAACAAGACGAATATCCGGAGAGAAATGAAGATTTCGATTCCGGATTCATCAGGCAGTGAGCATCTTATAACTGTCCAACCATATATACTTCCTTTTCAGAAGGATTTATCGGCTGAGGATAAGAAGAAATCTGGTGGCATAGAAAACTATCGGTCAAAGCAAGGGTTTTATATATACAGAAACGAAAGACTTATTGTCTGGGGAACATGGTTCAATCGTCATCGTGATGAACTGACAAAGTATGCCCGTATCAGGGTGGATATTCCTAATTCTCTCGATGATATATGGGGTATAGATATCAAAAAACAGAGTGCAACTATACCTCTTATGATCAGAAAGCGTCTGACCAAGGCAGTGGATGATGCAATGGATATTTCTGTCCGTAACCAGTCATACAGAGGACGGACCTCAAAAGTTGACGAGGAAAAGGAATATATCTGGGATCGCATCAGTCAGAGAGGTGGACTATACACTTACAGGATAAATCGTCAATCCGATATATATGAAATGGTCAGGAGCAAATTAAGCGAGGAAGCACAGTCGTATCTTGATATGCTGATCGAGGAAATAGAGAACAATGTCCCATTTCAGCAGATATATATTGACAAGTCACAGAATGTTATTGATGAAGAAGTGACAGATGAAAGAAAAGCAGATGTAGAATGTAAGGCAGAAGTAATGATAAAATTTGCAGTCAGTGCAGGTGCTACTGATATAATCGGATTGATTGACAGATTGTTTATGTCAGAACCGTTCAGTAATTTTCTGGAACTCAAAGAAGTGTTAAGGGAGCGATATCATGGTTAATCAGGAAAGAGTCAATAATATTGTCGGAATGGTACGTAATCTGATCGAATTGACAGGTGTTGCAAACACGCTGACAGATGAAAAAATTGAAGACCTGATTTCTCAGGCTATTATGATTGCAAATATTGATTGTCCTGTTGAAGAACGAGAAGCCTGCAAGCGTGATCTCAAATACAGATATCTTATTCAATCAAAGCCTGGAAGCAAAATTCTTAATGATTATGATCAGGAAACCTGGTACACGGATATAAAAGATGGTCTGGAAAAGAAATACTGGATAAGATATAAGGATTATCTGATTGATGAAAAGCATTTCAGTCCGAGTGTTGTCAGTAAGCTTGGGAATGAAACTCTGGATCAGGATCTTATGAACTGTCTTCTTAATCCCGAAATTGCAATTGATGCACCTGTTATACGCAGAGGATTGGTTATTGGTGATGTTCAGTCCGGTAAAACATCTACATATATTGGTCTGATCTGTAAGGCGGCAGATGCCGGATATAAAGTCTTTATACTTCTTACAGGTACTATTGAATCCCTGAGAAAACAGACTCAGGAAAGAGTTGAAGAAGGATTCATCGGTATTGATATGTCAGATCAGACAACAGGAGGAAAACGAGTAGGTGTCGGGCTTGACAATAAGCCTATTACTGCTATGGCGCTGACTTCCAGACATAATGATTTTACTGGTAATTCAAATAAAATTGCTGTAGCTCTGAGCGACAAGAATGCTGTAGTTTTCGTTATCAAAAAACAAAAGGATGTATTGACAAAACTGACAAAATGGCTGGTAGATCTAAATGCCGATAACCTGACAAAAAAGATAGATCTGCCAATGCTTATGATAGATGATGAAGCGGATAATGCATCCATTAATACAAGCAAGAGCAAAGAGGATCCTACAACCATCAATAAGCTGATACGAAATCTTGCAAATGTTTTTACAAGAGCCACTTATGTCGGTTTTACAGCAACTCCGTTTGCTAATGTGTTTATTGATCCGGAAACCACGGAAGAGATGGAAAATCAGGATCTGTTTCCGGAAGATTTTATTGTATCACTTCCTACGCCGAGCAATTATATAGGTGCTGAAAAGATTTTTGCGGAAGACGGAGAGTTCCATTCCCAACTGGTTTATATTACTGATGCTGGTATTGATGAAAAAGACGGAAAATCATTCTATTTCAAACATAAAAAGGATTGGGAGGGAGAACTTCCCGGAAGTCTTACAGATGCAATTTACGCATTTTATCTTGTTAATGCAATAAGAGATCTCCGAGGTGACAGAAAAAAGCATCGCTCAATGCTTATAAATATGTCACGTTTTGTAAAAGTCCAGAAATTCATTCGTTCTGAAGTGGATGCTATTCATTCTGCTGCATACAGGGAAATAAAATTCAATCTTAGTCATAATTATACCGAATCAATGAAAAGCCCTGTCCTTAAACGCATAAATTCCGTCTGGAATGAGTATTTTTCAGATACTGAATTTGATTGGGATGATATTGTTGGTTGCCTTTGTCAGGCAGTAGAGCCGATTATGATTAAAGTGGTAAACAGTGCGAGAGGAACAGATAAACTTGTTTATCCCGAAGATGAGGGTGTAAGAGTAATTGCAATAGGCGGACTTGCTCTGTCGAGAGGTCTCACGCTTGAAGGACTGGTAATCAGTTATTTCTATCGTAATACCTGTACATACGATGTTCTGATGCAGATGGGCAGATGGTTCGGATACAGGCATGGATATGAAGATCTGTTCCGTATCTGGACACATAAGGATTCTGCTGAATGGTATGCTGAAATTTCACGGGCAACAGAAGAACTGAAGTCGGATATGAGATATATGAATGAGTGTCAGATGAAGCCGAAAGATTTTGGTATCAGAGTTATGGACGATTCAAAAGATCTTCAGATAACAGCATATAATAAGATGCGTAATTCTGAAGAAGAGATTCTTACACACAGTTATTTCGGGAATATTTTTGAAACACCGTACCTTGTTTATAATCCGGATAAACAAAAGAAAAATTTTAGCACAGTAAAACTGTTTGTGGAAAAGCTTGTTTCAGATGGATGGAATTTTGAATACAGGGAATCAAATGGCAGTAAGGGAAGATTAATGCTTACGGATATTCCTAAAATCATAATAACTGACCTTCTTGATAAGCTTTATATTTCAGATTTCAATGCTTATTTCAAACCTGCACAGCTGAAAGATTTTATGGATCACTGTGACGAGAAATGTCTTGACTATTTTGATATTGCTTTTATTGAAGGAACTAAAAGCGAGAAAACAGCTGAAATTGCTGGAAAAAGAATAAACACAATTCTGAGAAGTAATTGTAGAATTACCGAGGATGAAGACAGGTTAAATATCGGAAGAAGAGGTAAACTCGGAGGACCGGGAGATGGAATGGTCGGAATTGTTGACACTGCCGACAGAACTTCTTCAGAGATAATCGAATCAGCAAAAAGCAGGTTCAGAGATTATTATTTGCTGAAGAAAAAGAAACCGTTTTCTGACACATCAACATATCCTGGAGAAACATGGTTTAAGTATGTTCCTGACAGAAAACCATTGCTTATTATCTATCTGGTCGATATCAGACTGGAGGAAAACCAGGAAGCAAGGTCGGCAGAATTTGAAAGATTGATGGAGGGTATTCCCTCAGTCGGATTTGCAATAGGATTTCCCGAGAATGAGAATGCACCTGAAAACCAGTATACCGTTTATCGCGCTAACAGGGTATACAATTGGTTTGAGCGTGATGAGAATCCGAACGAAAGCGAGGAAGAATAATGGAACTGAAGGAAAGGTTTGAGCAATTTACTTCTCCTGGCTATTATTCGAGAGTGGATAGTGATCATATTCTTGAACTATACATAGGACTTGATGAAACCGGAAACAAATCGATTGAATTGCGTTCTTTGTTCAGACCAAGAACTGTGAAAGGCACATCTGCCATTGATGTCAGTCAATATGAGAATGAGAAGTATAAAACTATCCGTTTTTCTCTGACAGATGAGGAAATAAGCGGTTTGTTCTATACTTTCTGCGATGACCTGATAGAACAGACAAGAAGTCTGAAGGATGAATCCGAAGGATATAATGCCATTGTTCTGCGTTTTCACCAATGGAAAAAGCTGTTTGTTTCTTCAAAGAAAGACTTTCTGAATGAATCACAGATCATGGGACTTATCGGAGAGCTGCTGTTTCTTAAAGACCACCTCAGCAAGAGATTGGGTCTTGCAGAAGCACTGAGAAGCTGGAGCGGTCAGGAACTAACACATAAGGACTTTTCATATAATGACACATGGACAGAAGTGAAAACCATAAAGAGAAGCTCACAGACGGTTAAGATTTCTTCTCTTGAACAGCTTGACAGCAAGGATGAAGGTGAACTTGCTGTATATGCCCTTGAGAAAATGAGTCCGGAATACCGGGGAATCACCCTGAACAAGCTTATTGTTGTTATCCGTAATATGTTTGATGATAGTGATGACCGTGATTCGTTTATGGCTAAAGTGGCACTTCAGGGATATGAGTACCACAATTACTATGATGATTTTGTATTTGAGAAAATTTATTTCAAAAGTTTCCGTGTTGCAGATGGATTTCCCCGGCTGATACCGGGGAAAATGCCTGACGGAATAATAAAGGCGTCATATGATATTGATCTGAATAAGTTGAATGATTTTGAAAACAGATAATTAAAAGGATGTGATTGACTATGGATTATCAGGAATATAAAGAGGATTTTCTGAACACACTCCGGGCTGATTCAGCTCATAGTGGTACGGATACTGAAGAAGAATTCCTGAATTATACTCTCGGATTGCTTGAAGACTTTGACGAAATTGATTCTCCTGAAATGACTGGTATGGGAGATAAAAAAGGCAAGGGCGGCAGGTTGATGAGGGCAGACGGTTACTGCTTTGATGAATCCGAGCATAGTCTTATCCTTTTTATCAGTGATTTTCAGGATATGAAAGAGCCTGAAAAGCTGACCAGAAGCCGTGTGGATGAATTATACTGGAGACTTTACTATTTTATTGATGAGGTTTGTAATGGTAATATCAGCAATTACTTTGATGATTCTGATGATGTACTTAAAATCTCTGATCTGATCAGAAAAAGAATGAATGCGGAAATGAATGATCCGCAGATGATCCTGAAAATCAAATTCTATGTTCTGACAAACAAGGAACTGGACACCAGGTTGCTCAGTACTAATCTTCTTGAAACTACGATCCGTAATACAAAAGGAAAGAAGAAAAAGGCTAAAACAACCAAAAAAATCAAGAAAGAAGATTTTAACGGAAAACCGCTTGAAATTGCTTTGTGGTATCCGGAAAGATTCTATGAAATGGAAAGCAGCAATAACAATGAGCCTATTGTTATTGACATGAAAGAGAACTATGGGGTTCCCGGTATTCCATGCATCAAAGGCGATATAGGAGAACATCTTGATTATGAGGCATATATTGCCATTATTCCCGGAAAACTTCTTGCGGATATATATATTGATCACGGAAGTCGTGTGCTTGAAGGAAATGTCAGGGCATTCCTCGGAACAAGTGGCTCGAAAAGCGTAAACAGTGGCATCAGACGGACAATCAATAATGATCCGACTAAATTCTTTACATACAATAACGGAATTGCAACTACTGCATCAGATGTGGAAACGGAACTGGTTGACGGACATCTGTATATTACAAGAATAGTCGATCTTCAGATAATCAACGGGGGTCAGACAACAGCTTCTCTGGCGGAGGCTGTTCTGAAAAAGACAAATACCGGTCTCGAAGGTATTTTTGTTCCGATGAAGCTGACTGTAATAGATGACAGGGAAACTGAGGATGAAAGTGGTATCCGTATATATGATGCTATGGTTAAGGATATAGCAAAATATGCGAACAGTCAGAATAAAGTTACTGCTGCAGATCTGTTTTCCAATGATCCGTTTCATATCGTTATGGAAAAGCTTTCAAAGAAATATCTTGCACCTCCTGTACGCTCTGCTGTTCCTACAGGCTGGTATTATGAGCGATCAAGGAAGAAGTATCAGCAGGAGCAGATCAAGCTGTCAAAAGACGGACAGAAACGTTTTACTTCAAAATTTCCCAAAAATCAGATTGTTACCAAGGAACAGCTTGCTATGTATATCACTACTGCTTTTTCTCTCAGACCTGATATTGTTTCCAGAGGTAAAAACTGGACTATGAAAGCCTTTGGCGCTGAAATCAGTGAAACATATAAGAAGAATAAGGAAGCTTTCAACGAATTCTATTTCAAGAAATGTATTGCAGCTACGATTATTTACAGAACAGTGGACGATTATCTTGAATCAAATAAGGATTCTGCAAGACGACCGACAGGATTCTGGTACAAAGCCGGTGGATATAAACTGAATATTGTTCCGTATACTGTGGCTAAAATAATAGCATCAATTCCTGATGGATTTACCCTTGATTGGATGGATATCTGGAACAAACAATCGGTTTCTCCTGCTCTGATGAGGGAAATTGAAAAGCTGACAAAGATTACAAATGATTATATCTGTGATAGCCACGGCATGATTGTTACGGAATATTGTAAAAAGCCCTCGACATGGGAAACATTTCGTGATAAAATAGAATATAGTGTGTCCCGTGAATTGTTACGTGAGCTTGTCAGCGTTTCAGAGGTCAACGAACAGGAAAAAGAGTCCAGAAAAGACAAGAAAGAAGATTACAATTTACAGACTATCATTGATCTGATTGGTCTCGGAGAAGAATACTGGCAGAATATCGTAAGAATAGCACAAGCAAATAATATAAGCTTGTCTTATCAGGAGCTTACAGCTATCAGCAGTTTTATAACAATTATCCGATCCGGAAATATGCCGATAAACAAATCCGGAAAAGTACCGAAAAATGTGATGAAAACTGTTGATACGGTCATTTCAATAAAGGATAAATTGGAAACAGAAGGGTTATTGAAAAACAATGGATCAGACTTATAATCTGGTTGAATTTTTCAGTGGTATCGGAAGTCAGGCACGAGCACTTGAAAATCTCAACGTGAAAATAAATACGCTCGGTACCTGCGAATGGGATATTCATGCTTTTGTAGCGTATGATGCAATACATAATTCACCGAAACCGGATCCTGAAATAGCTGTGATGGAGAAACCGGAGATACTGGAGATACTGAGCAGATATAATCTCAGCAACGATGGAAAGAATCCGATGGATTACAGCTCTCTGAAAACCTATTCCGTAGAGGTTCTGAGGCTGATCCTGTCAGGAATCAGAAGAAGCAATAATTTTGTGGATATCAGTTCGTTGAACGGGAAGTCAATGCCTGAAGGAATAGATATTCTTACATATTCTTTTCCTTGTCAGGATCTTTCAAATGTCGGAGCCTTTCATGGCTATAATAAGGGCATAGATAAAGGCTCAAACAGCAGGTCAAGCCTTTTGTGGCAGGTGGGCAGGATACTTCAGGAAATGAAAGATGCAGACAAACAGCTTCCTCGTTTTTTGCTTATGGAGAATGTTCCTGCTCTGCTCTCAAAAAGGCATCGCCCGAATTTTGAAATCTGGATCAGTGATCTTGAAAAGCTGGGGTATGAAAGTGCATATTATGAATTGAATGCGTCTGACTTTGGCTTACCGCAGAATCGTCCACGACTACTCATGCTGAGTGTTTTTTGCGGAACTGATGAAGCTTTTCACCAGAAAATTAGAGAGTATTTCTGTACGATTGACAGTAATTATATTATTGACTCCTATAAAAAGTCAAAGTACTATAAACCAAAATCAATAAAAGACTTGCTGAGAATGGATTATAGTAATAAAAAATTGTTTGCAGAAGCGGTTGAATGTACACCGAATGATACTGAATCAAGAAGAAAAATATGGGAAGAAAATCCCCAACTGGTTCTTGAAGGAAACCGGATAAATCCTGATTACAAGGTGATCAGGACGATTACTACGAAACAGGACAGAAATCCTAATTCAGGTAACATTTATTTCGATAGTGGTATAGAAGGAAGAGGAAAATTCCGTTATCTGACACCAAGAGAATGCCTGTTGTTCATGGGGTTCAGGGATAAGGATTTCAAGCATATCAAGAAGGCAAACGCACAGTACCACAAAGGAGATTACCTTTTTTCAAGAGATAAGATAATCCGTATGGCAGGAAATAGTATTCCGGTAAAATTACTTGAAGGAATATTCTGGCTGCTGATTGAAACAGACAGGTATATGAAAGAAAACAATGGATGTACATGATAAGAAAACAAGAAGTTATAATATGTCCTGTATCAAGGGAAAGAATACAAAACCGGAAGAAAAAGTACGGAAATATCTGTTTTCACAGGGGTTCAGGTATCGTAAAAACGATAAGCGATTACCTGGAACTCCTGATATTGTATTACCGAAATACAGGACTGTTATATTTGTCAATGGATGTTTCTGGCACGGACATCAGGGCTGTCGCTACTTCGTTGTACCGAAGACAAATACAGACTTCTGGATGAACAAGATTGATACAAATCGTATCAGGGATCAGAAGAAAATCTCAGAGCTTGAGGCAATGGGCTGGAAAGTGATCGTGATATGGGAATGTGAATTGAAGACAGGAAAAAGAGAGGATACATTGTCAAGTTTGGTTAATCAACTTTATTTACAGTATTGAAAGCTATAAAAGGTATTATTATTATAAATCCCGATTTGCACATGGTACCTAAAAATATTGTGATTTCAGGTACTTTTCAGACACAAAAATATCAATCTGGAATTTTGAAAATCAAAATCCGTCGAAAGTGCAATTATAGAATTGCGATTTTATGTGGTTTTACGCTATTTATTAGCTAATAAAGGTACTGTTTGCAGATCGGGATTTTATTATTAATTAGGAGGAGTTATGAGGCATTATTCAATAAATAAGATCTTTGAAATGAAGCATATATCAGATTTTTTGTATTCTGATGGTCAGTTCAGACCAGAACGTATGATTACGGATTTAGGACTATATGAAGCAATAGTAATAGATGTCGCAAATATAAGTGTGACATATATAACTGGTGCTGATGTTCCTTTGAAAGGTAAAGCATCTAAAACTATTAAATCGGTGATGGTATCCGATGATGTAAAAACTTTACACAGGTTTTTGGAGTTGAAAAATAGTATTCCTCTACCTTGTCCTGAATGTAGAAAAGAATATGCTTATATCCCCAAAAAGTTTATCAGTTATGCAGATTTGATAAGTGCGATGAATCCCAATAAAAACGATATTGTTTATTTGATGGAAGAAGGAGTAAAAATCAAAAGACCTAAAGTAGATTACGGTCCATTATATGCTTCATATATATTCCAGTTAGATACTATGGAGTATTTACAGGGTGATCCTGATACAATGAATTATGATTATTGTAAGAAATCTTGTGTTGAAGGAATAATATCAAATGCCAGAAGAATACATCGGGATTTTAGTTGTTCATTAAATCCGGATCATGAAATTTTTATTGAATGTATTATTCATCGTGCAATTGATGTATGTAAAATACAGCCTGAAGTAAAAAGTATTCTTGAACAGCAGAAAATAAATCCATCTGTAGATATTCCGGAAAAGTTCCGGGAACAAATTGATAAATATGAACAGATAAAAGATTTGCTGATTCTTGAAAAAGTTGGTCAAGAACCATCAATGGCAGATCTTCAGATGTTTGATATAGATAAATACAAGAATATTTTACCCAGAGAGAGTTTCAGAGATTTTAGTATGGCACTTGGTTTATATGCTTCTGGAGTAGGTTGTGGTTCATTATTATATCTCAGGAGGATACTTGAAAGAATAGTTCGGGATTATCAGGAAGAGTGTAAGAATTACCCGAATTGGAATGACTTGGATTATAAAAATCTCAGATTTGAAGAGAAAATGAAATACTTGGAACAATTTGGAAAAAAGATCATTCCGGATGATCTTTCAGATATAAGGACTATAATTTATGGAAAACTAAGTCAAGGAGTACATGAATTGTCTGAACAGGATTCCTTAGAACTATTTCCGTATTTAAAGATTGTAATAGAAATGATTCTTGATAAAAAAATTGCTGAAAGAGAACGTAACGAAAAACTTAAGTCAATAAAGAAGGTTTTAATGAAATGAGTAGTAAAAGTTACATTAAAAAACTCAGAATTACTTGATATAGTTTGAATACTATAAAGATTTACATATGTTTTCGGAGATATTTATGCTGACAATATATAAAAACAAGAATGATATTCCATCAGATAAGGAGTATGTTGAGCTGAATGATTTATTTTTCAATATGAACACTTCATCCTTGTTGGATGACAGGGCGAAGGATATCATAAGGAATATTGATGCTTCGGAACTGATCAGCAGATACAAAATACTATCACGCTTTAACGGTGATGTTCTGAATACCGATAAACTGTCAACGAGCTGTAAAACAGTTCTGAATGTAATGTATTGTCCGGATAAGGTTTTCTGTCTGAAAGGGTGTGGTGAAGAGGCAGTGGAAATACTATTTGCTCTTGAAAAAGGTGCAGTTTACAGCGACTATGCTATGATACCGTTTGACTTTGACAAGGTTGAAGTATGTTCGGACGGAAAAATTGAAGTAATAGACGATTATGAAGAACTAAAAGCTTGGTGGCAAGAATCGTAATTGTTTTACAATATGTGGGACTTGAAGCCTCAGATAAACACCGCTCAGAATGCCCTGTATTCGTTTTCTTTGCTGAAAAGGGGAACTATACTCGTAACAGTAAAATAACGCTTACAGGGCTTATACGGCTTATTAAACCGTATAATATATTATTTGCTGATATTGATTATAAAAATTGCTGTTTCACTATATACTTTTCAGATAAAAATGTGGTATAATTACTGTAACTAATCATTCAGAGGTAAATGTTATGATGATTGAAAAAATGAGCATAAAGAATTTCAGAAAATTCGATGAACTGAATATAGAGCTTGCTCCGCAGATGAATGTTATTGCAGGTAATAATGCCGCAGGTAAATCAACGATCCTGGAAGCATTGGCTGTTGGTGTGGGAAGTTTCTTTCTTGGTATTGAGGCTGTTCCGTCTCCGGGTATCAAGAAAACTGATGTAAGATTTATTTCAAGAAACACCGGCAGCGTAACGGACAGACAGCCACAATTTCCGGTAACAATTCAGTGTGAGGGAGAAGTAAATGGAAAGCCTATTTCCTGGCTTCGCAGTTTGAATACAGATTCAAAATATACAACCTATGGTGATGCAGGACAGATAAAAAACATTGCTTCTGATATACAAAAAGAAATCAGGAACGGCAATGAGGATGTCATTCTTCCGTTAATATCTTACTATGGAACAGGCAGACTCTGGGCACAGAAAAAAGATAAACAGGCAGATATTGCATCAGAAATCAGCAACCGTTTTGGCGGATATGTGGATTGTTTGTCTGCATTGTCAAATGAAAAGCTGATGATAAAGTGGTTTAAGAAAATGACATTGATTCAGGTTCAGGAGGAAACCGAAATACCTGAGCTGACCGCAGTAAGAACAGCGATTGCAGAGTGCTATAAAAGCGGAGATCTGATTTCTTCAGATGTTGATGTCAGGTATAGCCTGAAAAGCGATGAATTGGAAATTGTCTATATAGATAAAGACGGCAGTAAGCAAAAACAGCCCTTCCATGAACTGAGTGACGGTTACAAGAATACATTAAGTCTTGTGGGAGATATAGCCTATCGTATGGCTGTGCTTAATCCTCAGCTTCTTGGCGAGGTAACGAAGAAGACATCGGGAATTGTGCTTATTGATGAAGTGGATCAGCATCTTCATCCGCTATGGCAGAAAAACATTCTCAGGTGTTTGATGCGGATTTTCCCGAAAGTGCAGTTTGTTGTTACAACACATTCACCGAGTATCATTTCATCGGCGATTAATAGCAATCTGATTCTGCTTGATAATGATGGCTGTCATTATTACGGCAGTGATGCCTATGGCAAGGATGTCAATTCTGTGCTTTATGAGATAATGGGTGCAGGTTACAGACCTGACGAAATTGAAAGCAAACTGAGAGAATTCAATGATTGTCTTGATAGGCGTGATTTTGAAAAGGCAAAGAATATTCTTGATGAATTGACGGATTTGCTTGGCGAAAAGAATACGGATGTTGTTAATGCAAAAATAGCCTATGATTTTGAAACCTTTGTGTAAAATTTTATTTGGCATCATTGTCAAAAACTTTGTTAAAAGAAAGAAGCCTCACATTAAGGCTCCGGCGGCTCGCCGGTTGAAACATTCAGTGGTGACTTATGATAAGAATAGTAAAAAAGCAAAGAGTACCGACTATTTTCGGGCAGATAAAAAGCAGACGTGAAAATTATGACGATCTTGTTTCAGAAGAAAAAGATGCAATGAAACAAGTTTTGTTGGAGGAACAAGGATATAAGTGTGCTTACTGTATGTCAAACATCAGCATGAGCAATTCTACGATTGAACACTATATCCCACGAAAAGGAACAAACGGGGATATGTCCTTGTCTCTTGACTATCGTAATCTGTTTGCTGTATGTGATACAACGAGAGGTTGTCCGGAAGAAGAACAGACCTGTGATGTAAAGAAAGGGGATAAGCTGCTGCATATTGATCCTCGTTTACAGGAACATATTGATACGATTTACTATGACAGGTCAGGATATATCAGATCTTCTTTCTCTTCCGGTACTGATAATTTTGATGATGATCTGAATCAGATACTGAATCTTAACTCCCATCAGCTTCTGAATAACAGAGTAAGTGCATGGAAAACCCTTATGCAGAGAATGAATAAGAAAAAGGATAAGACATGGACAGCTGACTTTATACACAAGTATATAGAGAAGCTTTCAAGTGCTGATGACAGGACAGCTTACTCAGGATTTCTGGTTTATCTATTGAAGCAAAGAGTTTGAGTAACACAGGTGCATAATTATCACAACTACAAAAAATTAAAACCCTCCCATATCTACATTTTGTCTACAAAAAGCCGCAAAACGACAAAAAATAAATAGAATATAAAGAAAAAACACGCTATATATTGTGCCTGAAAATCAATGCAGAAACTATATATAGAGCAAGTCATTGAGGCTGTACGAAGGGGAGAGGCAGTTGTCCTCTGCAAGGGCTAGCGGCGGTCGGTGTTCATTGTGAAAGCTCTGCAAAAAAAGCTGCTCTGCTAATATATAAGATAAAAAATTTCCGGCAACGTGTTTTTCACGCTGCCGGATAAGTTTTTTATAATTCAAATTCTCTTTCTCTACGGAATCCTTAACGCTCGCTTATTGATATGTTTATTCTATAAGCATACTTTATTGTTGCCTTATGCTTTGCGAAAACGGTCAAACCCGATACGCGGCGACTACAAAGCGTCCGTTTTCCGCATGGTAACTACAGGTCGAAAGCATAATGATCTGTGTTTTTTTTGCCGGGCAATCGCTTGTAAACATTACGGAAACGTCTTTTATATCATTAACGAGCGCCTTATACTCCTCATAGCTGAGTTTACCTGCTCTTTCATTGTATTTGAACTCGTTCTCGCTGCCGATGGTGGTTCGGAAGGCGGCAAAAACACGATAAATACGGTTTTCGTTCACGGTGTCAAAATTGATATACTGGTGTTGCTCAGCCCAACCTTTATCTGCATAACAGTCAAGAGTACCGAACATGGTGCCGATGTTCATATTATGAGCATAGATGACAAACGCGTCTGAATTTTCGTCCGCACCGGCACCGATGAACGGTGTCCCGGAAAAGGAATAGTTCTTATCAATATCACGGTGAAGATAATATTCCGGATCGTCGTTCGAGGATTTTACAACAGGATAATCTATGACCGTATCTTTGATTTTCAGCCAGCCCCTGAAATCCGGGTTTATTCTCGTTATTTCGGAAAACGCCGAGATTTTTTTCTCCTCAACGAAGCTTGATCTGCTTTCTGCTTTAGACGGCTGCGGTGAGTCGCTTGCTTCATCACTGTCTTCAGCGTACTGCGAGACGATTTGCCGCAGCTCGTCAAAGCGATGTTGTTCCTGCTTTTGAGGAATGTAGATGATAAGCCCTTGATAAAGAGAATACAACAGCACAGCAACGCATATCACGGCAAGTAAAATCATTATGATGTTCTTTGCTTTGATTTTGTTCATCAGTAAAGCCTCTTTGAGATCATGCTTTAAGTCTGTATTTGTGAGTGCGAAGAATGAGGATCGACATCATAATAAGCAGGCAAATGGCCATAATAACGTATGCTGCAATGTTCATTGAATAGAACACACCTGTCGGAACGACAGCGTCACGATCATTTGTTACGGCGAGAGTTGCATTCTTACTGATCCAGAAGTTCTTGGTATTACCTTCGGTCGCGGCAGCATCGTCAAGCTTCATGCTCACAGAATAATCCGAATCATTTTCTTGGATCGTAATATAGCTGTTTCTGGGAAGCATGATCTTTACAACATCGCCGTGCTTTAGGGTGAACGTTGAATTGTTGTGCAACGGCGTATCCTGTGCAACACTGTTTTTAGTCCAAGTGTATTGATCGTTTACACTCGCGCCCTCAACAGTCAATGTAAACGTAAATTCTTTGGTTTTGTCACCCAAAGAGCCGGTAACGTTTTTGGTTATGGTCAGTTCCGCGGGAATGGAGTCGTGATCGCGCTGATTTTCCGCTTCGATTCTACGGCTTGAAGTTGAAATGTCAGCGGCAGACTGCATAAAGTCACTCGGAGCGTTTTGCGGAGCTGATTCGTACTTACTGAACCAAAAATAGAAGGGCGGGGGATTCTCCGGGAGGACATACCCGGGAGGCGCGGTGGTTTCCATGATACAATAGGCGGTGTCCGTTTGGTATACTCTTGTACCGTTGCTGTATGTATCGGTCACTTTTATAATGAACTTTCCGTCGGAGTCTGTTGTGTAAGTTTTCGGGGTCGCTACCCACTTTTCTAAAACGGCGTCCCATGTATATACTGTGAACACAGCGTCGGGCAGCGGTCCTCCGTCTTCTTCGTCAATTTTTATGAGCCAGAATTCCTCAAATGTTGATCCACCGAATGTTTCAAAATCCTCAGCCCCGATATGTGTTTTGTCATCTCCGGACTCGTCTCCGTGTCCTTCCAGCGTTACAGAGTTGTCAAGCGTAATTCCGCCAGCCATAGAACTGTTGACCTGATAACTGTAAGTCAGACGCAGGTGCGTGCTGTCGGGTATCTGCATTTCGATGAATGCCTGCTTTTTGTTCGGATCAGTGGGATCGGTTTCGGTATGCGCCGTCCATTGTATATTATGCAGCGTGGACCAGACGTCGTTTTCCTCTTTTTCGAGTTGAACGGAATTCAGGCTGAGGATAGCCTCTCCGGTACCCGTTCCCTGCCTTGCTGTATAGGTGAGCACATCCGTAAGCGACAGCCATTCGGGATCGTCCGTTCCGCCGCTGCCTGTGAGAAGGTTTTCGGCAGACGGATTGATATCCACCGTATAGTTGAGCATATGCAGGTTACTGTCCCAGCTGCTGCTTTTGTCAACGATCTTTTTCTTTTTTGTCGCATCGATATTGATCTGATTGTCCGCCTCGCCGTAATCATCGCCGTTTGTCTTAACGCTTACCGTGTTGTTGAGTGCAAGTTGAACGGTGCCGTTATCAGGCCACGCATCTTCGGCGAGCTGACAGTAATAGATCACATAGAAAGTATTGCTGAACAAATCGGAGCTCGAGGAGTTTGCCGTCAGTGTAATGTCAACCACTTGACTGCCTTCGGCGGAGGTTGAGAGATGTCCGGACGCCACTGTCTTGCTGAGCCAGAGATTGCCGATCTCTCCGGAGATCACACCGTTATCGTCGATCGACAACAGGTTATCCGGGTAGTCATTCATCCCGTAATTATACGCTGTCAAAGGAGTCGGCATCACTTTGACTCCGATCAGTTCAACACCTTCCGGAAGCGTGTCGATCACGCGATACTGCTGCAGATCCGAAGTCGGTGTGATCTGTGCGATCCAGACGAAAGACTTGTCTTCGTCTTCATAATCAAATGAAAGCGAATTGGGCTCCTCTGAAAACTCCGTTGTCCACTCGTTGATCTTTTGTACATTCAGCTTTTTAACGTTCGGGCTGATAATGTTGATGACCGGCAGCGTCTTTTGTCCGTCTGAAAAGGTATTGACGAACGACTCCGAAACTTTGCCGCTCATATCCCCGGTGGTCTGATACTGCCATGTGATATCTTCAACCTTTCCGTCATCAAAAAGATATCCGCTGCCCGCTGTGCCGACGGTGAATGTATATCCTGTGATCTTATCTGCGGTATATACAGGCGCGGCAGACACACTTGTGTCCCCCCATGCTGTCTGAAGCGCGGAAAAAAGCGCGTTATACTGAGCCGGAGTCATATAATGCCCGTCGGGGCTCAGCGTGTCAGAGAAAGATGTGCCGGACTTAATGCCGCCCACGGGGATCTGAACGCTTATCGTCCAGTTCATTCCGTGCAGATCGTTTCCGAGGCTCTGTTCTCCGTCTGCCGTTTTTTCAATATCACCGCCCGTAACAACAACGTCGTAAGATACGGTATCACCGTCGAATTCCGCGGCATTATGCACGACTGCGGTCTCGCCGTATGCGACGTCGGGAAGGGTATAATAGGTAATGTGGTAGGTATTGTTGTTTGGTGCGCTTCCGTCCGCCGGAAGAAAGCGAACGCCGATGATCTCGTTATCGTTATTGTAAACAAACTCGTAATCTACGCCGGGCGTCGCGTCAGTATATTCTCTCTGAACGAAGATGCCGTTGGTTCCGAGGATCGTTTCATTCTGCGCATCCGCAAAGCTGTCGTCATAAATGACTTTTCCGGCAATATCGCTTTTGCTGTCGTTGACGGAAATATACCACTGAACATATTCGTCGAAAGGAATACCGTCTTTTCCGACCTTTTGGGGCTGCTTATTATAAATGAAATAATCCGCGTGATCCGTTGTTGTTTCATTGTTGTCGGTCGAGGTGGCTTCAAGCGTGTTGTATGCCGAAACAGCCGCGTTCTGATCCGGCAAATCGGTCACCCCGTATTCATATACAAGGGTATAATACTCGTTTTTCTGGAGCTGGGGCAGATTGAGCGATATCTCGTATACGAACTGCGAAAAAGCGTCAATATGTCCCTGTGTGGGGATGGAGTAGGTCTCGATGGTTCCGTCCGCATTGTGTTTTACGACCGAGATCTCTGTCGGCGGGCTTACTGTTCCGCCGCCCGAATACGTAAAGGTATCCGTAACGTTGATGTCAGACGGCGTACCGTGTACGGAACTGACCGTGACCTCATAGCGAAGCTTGCCGGCAGCAGTGTAAGAACCTGTCTTCTGCGTCGTGATATCATAATCCTCATGAATATCTTCCGGCGGGATATGCAGCGTCTGGGTGTCGGTAAAGGCAACATCCAGTCCATCGTGGGTGGCGTCGCCGCTCGATCTGATCCAACACCTGCAGCTCAGAATGTTGTTGATATATTCGTTTCCGCCTTCAACAGCGTCGTGAACAAAATCATCATCGTAAACGATTTCTATTCTGTAATGACCGTCGCCGGTGGGTATGAAATCGTATGTGAACGCCAATACAAGATCCGGGTACCTTTCCAGCAGGTACGCATAGTACGGGCCGCCGCTGATAAGACCCTCATTGAGGACCACTTCTTCCGGGAGATCATACACGAACTTATGTCCGGCACTTGTTACTGCTTCAATGCACTCTGTATCGATTTCGAAATGGAGCTCAACTGTTGCCTGATAAAGATTATCTTCGATCTTTGTTGTTCCTTCTGCGGCAATACTTGTTATGTAGCTGTCGAGCAGCACATCGCCGGTCGGCGCCGATCTCAACGGACCGGACTGCGCTTTGCGCCCCTGCTTTTTGGTTTCTTTCTGACCAGACTGCGCTTTGCGCTCCTGCTTTTTGGTTTCTTTCGATTTGCCGGCAAGCCATGAGCATGAGGAAGCCGACGTATTGTTCGGATAGTTAATATTATTTTCTTCCTCGGCGTTAACGGCGGGGGCAAGGTACCCGCAAAGGCTTCCCGTCATAAGGATAACGGCAAGGACGAATGTTACCGCTTTGTTGATATTACGCTTTGCGGTGCGTAAAACAGCCTTGAAAAAGGAGGATAAGCACAACAATGCGGCAGATATTGTGTTTTGTGTATACGTAAGCGTAACCTCCTTTCTTTTGATTTGTTACGGAGCTAATTCTTTTCTTTGTTTTTCTTCTTTATCATTTTGTGCGTGTCGATAAGATAAACTATCGACAGTGTGAGCAATCCGACAGACGCGATCATGGCAAACAGGAAATACATCTCCATTCTTGTGTCGTCACTGGTCTTGGGATTTCTGTCGTTATTGCTTGATTCTGTTGGCGAGTCTTGTGGATTGGAAGTCGATTCATCGCTGCTTTCTTCAGAGTTGACAAAGATAAGTTTGCTGCCGCTGTACTTTTCCTCGCTCTTTGTGGCGATCATATTTGCTTCGAGCGTGTTGACACACTCGGTCACATAGATCTTGATGCTGTAAACCGTGTCGTCAAAAACTATATTTCTGTCATCGGGTACGGTTTGTACCGTATAGTCAAAAACGCCCGGTTCGACCAAATCTATTTCAAACCTTCCGGTCTCTCCGTCTTTCAGAGTCAGCTCTGTTTTCTGGGGGATCGGACAGTTAACATTCGGTATTATTTTTACTGTGCCGCCAAGGGTGACCTCAACTTCTATTTCATACTTAACGGGCTCGTAATCATAGGCGTAAGCGGTAAACCCGAAAAAGCCCGGCACAAGTAGTATCAAAATGCAAAATGTAAGTAATTTCTTCATTTTTATCCCCGATCCTTTTGTGTTAATACTCCGAAAACGATCATTCTTTCGTTGCTCTCGGCAGATTGGCAGGTCGAAAGCGCTATCAGCTTTAAGCCTGCGCTGACCCCGCTCGGGTCATATATAAAAGCGTGCTCGTTCAGATAATCAAGCAGAGCCTGATTGTTGCTTTTGGGAGGGTCAAAAATGACCTTCTCGGTTGCCTGCGCCTTACACACGGCAAAAAACCTGATATTGTATTCATCACCGTTTGTTACAGTCAGTAAGCCTGTTCTGTGCGCCTCAAAATATGATTTATCCTTATACTCGTCGAGTGCGCCGAACATCGCGCCGTATTCCATATGGTGACCGTAGATCAGCGAGTACGGGTCGCTGAATGTTTTATCGTTTCTGTTGTCAAGGAATATGCTTCCGGACAGAGAGAACTCCCCGTAAGGATCCTTGTTCAGATATTCCGCGTTGGTTTTTCCCTGCATCACGGGGTAGTCTATCCTTGTACCGTCTATCGTGATCCACGCCACAGCGTCCTCCGACAGCTCACGAAGCTCCTCGGTGTTTCCGGCTGTGGGCTTGTATTTCATTATCCCCGAGTCGTTTGCGCCGTTGTACACCATAGCGGCGTCGATCATGGCGTACAGGCAGATGAGGAACAACAGCAGCGAGACGATCGCAACAATGAAATTTATGCTTTTGTGGGCAATTATGATGCTTTTTCGTAACATTATCTCACCAGTCGAATAGTTTTAAGGGCAGCGGAAATGATCCGAAGGATCTAATATTTAACGGATCATATCCACTGCTCTGTTAAAACTACGGATTCGCACTAAAGGGTACCTCTAAAGGGGGCGTTTTCACCTTCAAACTTTCCCTTTATCCGATCAATAGCTGCGTCTTTTTTTTCTGCAGATGATGAAGATAAAGACCGCGCCGAATACGCAGATACCGATAGCAAACGGTGCTATTGCCATAATAATGCCTGTCGGGATGATACCGTTACGCGTATTGGTGAAGGCAACGCTGTGGTCGCTGTCTGCGAGCCTGACCGCACCCGAGCTTGCTCCGGAAACAGCTGCGTCGCCGTCAAGGCTGTGGGTCGCTGTATAGTCATCGGGATCCTCCGTAACGGTGCAGACTGCGCCTGCGTTAAGACCGATGACCTTAACGGTACTGCCGTTTGTGAGAGAATACTCACCGGTTGCCGTTCCGTTAGCACCGACAGTGATAGAGGTGGGGTTATCCTCTACATCATTTGCGATGATGGGATATGTACCCGGGTTAGCGCCTGTGATGTTGAGCGTGAAGTCGAATCTCTTGTTCTTATCACCCTGATTACCGGAGATCGTCTTGCTGAAATCAAAGTCATACTGTGTAAGGCTGTTGGTATAGCCTGAGCTTTTAACACCGGGCTCCTCAACATATTCGCCGTCAGTGCCTATGTCGGTGGCGGAATCACGAAGAACATAGCTGTCAACGGAAAGCTGATTGTTTGCGTTCGCGACAACGAAGACGTCCAGATAACGGGTTGACTCCGAGTCATAGGTTACGCCGGGCAGATTGCTGTTTGTCTCAGAGATCTCGTATCTGTATACGCCGGGCTTTGTGAAAGAAGTGTTGGGTAAGGTGATAGAGACCGATTTCTGAACATACTTCTTGCCTGTGGTCGGGTTAGAGTGATCAGCGTCTGTCGGAAGACCGGGGAGAGCGCTTGCTGTATCGGTGTTGGAAAATGCTGCTTCTCCGATCGTACCGCCGCCTGTCTTGGATACTAAAATCTCGATGGTGTCAGCGGTCGCCTCTACAGGAGTGCCTCTTCTGATGGTGTAGCTAAAAGTTACATCGGGGATGTTGGCGTCTGCGTCAACAACAAGGTTTTTCACAAATGATGTTGAGCCGCCGATGGGTTCGTATGTGGTTTCCGCCGCCGAAGCAGTGATTGCGGTAGTGCCTAAAAGCAGTACGAAAGCTAATAGCATTACCAAGGCTGTTGACAGTTTTCTTTTCATGTTGTGTTCCTCCTTTGATGATTCATGAAAATTTTTGATAAATGTATCTGCTCCCGTTTCCGAGTTTGCATTTGAAGTTTAAAAACCTCTGCGGCGCAGGGACAGGATGAGCGGACCGTCTATATCGCTCAGATCGACCGCGCCGAAGCTGCGGCTGTCAAGGGTATCTTCCCTGTAGTCGTTTAATATAAACGCCTTGCCTTCTTCGACCGTGTATGGGAAGGAGACGGCTGAATTCTCCGCTTTATATGTCGGATAATATATGTCCTCCAAAGCGATGGCGTTGTTTACGAGCAATTCGCCGTGCTCGGAAATATCAATGACATTGCCCGGAAGTCCGACGACCCTGCCCGTTCGGGTCTTGCCGTCGTGCCTGTACAAAACCGCAGCGTTAAGATACGGACGCTGAAGCTTCAGCGAAATCACCAGATCGCCGTCATTTACAGCGGGATGCATATTGTTCCCGTAGTTGATCGCGATACCGAGCACAAAGGCAAAAATCAGCCATACCGCAAGGGCTATCGACGCGATTTTTATTGCCAGGCTGATAATGAGCCGCTTAGTCGATAAGGGCTTAGGAGGTTCTTCGTTATTTCCTGCTTTTTCATCAGGCGGGCGTCCCCTGATTTCTTGTTTTTCATTATTCGGATTCATATTGTTCCTCTTAATTGGTAAATATAACGTCTATTCTTTTAACAATTAATCATAATTTTATACACTATAAACATTTTCTATCACGATTATAACATAATCGTCACTAAAATGCAAGAAAAAATATAAACAAAATAAGAAAATTATGTAAATAAAATATGAAATTTCTCATTTCATTTATTGACGAAAATTAATGTTTTGTTCCCGAATCGAATTAAAATAGCTTAAGGCAACACCGCATATATCAAGAAACAGAATTAAGACAAAAAAACACCCGGCAACCAAGCCGAGTGTTTTTTGGTTCACAATGAAAACCGAAATTCCGGTGGGTAAGGTTTGTTGCCGCGCTCTCCTTAAATTTTGACAGACTGATACTGAAAAACGGACACCACTCAAAAATAGAGTTGAACAAATCCTTCGGAAATAGTAAAATAAGGTTGACAACAACTTATTACAGGTTTATTGAGGTGTTTGCGGTGAATCCTTTGTTTATCAAATCAATAGTAGTCCATTGGGACAAGGTGCCGAAGGACAGCTATATCAGAAAAATACAGTCACTAAAGGGACTGGAGACTCTTGCCTTTAAAAGACCTGTTACCTTTTTTGTCGGGGAGAATGGCAGCGGAAAGTCAACCTTGCTTGAAGCTATGGCTGTTTCTTACGGCTTCAATCCTGAGGGCGGAACGATCAATTACGATTTTTCTACATTTGATTCACATTCCGAATTGTACGAAGCTGTTACACTGGTAAAAGGCTATCGCAGAGCGCGTTGGGGATATTTTCTCAGAGCAGAAAGTTTCTATAATGTAGCAACAAAGGAAAAGGATTATGTCGATACGTTGCATTCTTCAAAGGAATACCATGAACGTTCTCATGGTGAAGTTTTTTTAGAGATAATACATGAGAATTTTAAAAAAAATGGGTTATACTTTCTTGATGAACCGGAAGCTGCGTTGTCACCTCAAAGACAGCTTTCACTGCTGATAGAGCTTTATCGCTGTGCAAAGGAAGGCTCACAGTTTTTTGTAGTTACCCATTCTCCGATACTTCTCGGATTGCCAGATGCGCAAATACTGACTTTTGACAAAGGACAGATACATCCATGCAAATATGAGGAAACAGACAGCTACCGCATAACAAAATCTTTTGTCAATAATCGTAATGGTATGTTGAAAATCATGTTGGAGGAGTAATCGGGAATAACAAAATGAACTATATTTATAAATATATATCTCCTATAGGAATCATAACATTGTCATCAAACGGCACAGCCCTTACCGGCTTGTGGTTTGACGGACAGAAATACTTCGCACAGACACTTTCAGAGCCTTATGAAGAAAATCTGCTGCCTGTTTTTGAAGACACGATCAAGTGGCTTGACATTTATTTCAGCGGTGAAATACCGGATTTCACGCCTGAGCTGTATGTACATTCAACGCCATTCCGGAAAGCCGTGTATGATATACTTCTGACGATCCCCTACGGTCATACCATTACCTACGGTGAAATAGCAGCAAACCTCTCGCATCAAATGGGCAAAAAGAAAATGTCCGCTCAGGCTGTGGGCGGTGCAGTGGGTCACAATCCTATATCAATTATTATCCCTTGTCATAGAGTAGTCGGAGTTGACGGAAGTCTGACAGGCTATGCAGGTGGCATTGACAGAAAAAGATTTTTGCTGGAGCTTGAAGGAGGAAATAGTTGATACGGATTATGATGAGTGCTTTGGTTTTACACGGGATGAAATGAATAAGCTGCTGACAGATACGGGTCTTACCCCAAAGCAGCCTGTATTCAAGGAATGGTATGACGGTTATGTTTTCGGAAACAAGGAGGTCTATTGTCCCTGGGACGTGCTTAATTATGTTGACGCTCTCCAAAAAAATCCCAATCAGCCGCCAATGAATTACTGGGCAAACACAAGCGGAAATGATGTTATAAAAAGATTTCTGGAGAGTGACTTTGACGTAACGGATGATTTTGAAACACTGCTTGGCGGCGGTGTTGTCAGCAAGAAAATCAATCCGAATATCACATACGCTGATCTTGTTGAAAATGAAACGAATCTATGGTCTGTACTTTACATGACCGGCTACCTTACTATCGTTCCGGGTACACTGCCCAAAATGACCTCAAATGATCCTGATGAAGTCAAGGGAATGTTTGAATATGATTTCAAGCTCAGGCTTCCCAATAAAGAAATTCGTATGCTTTTTGAAAATACTGTCGCTGTATGGTTTAAAAACAAACTGCTTGGAGAAGACAGAACAGAGCTGTTCAATGCTATCTGGGGCGGTGATGATAATACCATTACCGACGAACTGTGTGCTTTTCTCGGTGACAGTATCAGCTTCTACGATTATCACGAGCTTTTCTATCACGCTTTCCTGACTGGACTGCTTTCAGGCGTAAAAGGTGTGACAGTTGTTTCAAACCGGGAGGCAGGAACAGGCAGAGCCGATCTGATACTTCAATATCCGAGAAAGGGTCTTGTTGCGATTTTTGAATTCAAGTGCGCTGACAGTGAAGAAGAAATGAACGATAAGTGCGATGAAGCACTTGAACAAATAGAAAAGAGGGAGTATTCCTTCCCGTTCAGACGCAAAACAGTATATAAATACGGCGTTGCTTTTTTCCAGAAACAATGCCTTGTAAAAAAAGCATGAGCAGAAAAAAATAGATAAAAAGGCTCACGGATGAGAACCAAACTCTTGTCTGTGAGTTTTTTTATGTTGAATTCTCCGGTAAATATCCGATGCTATTCTCTTCTATATTCGCTGTATTTAATGAAATACATTCTTTCAGTAAAAAACAATATCAGCTATATACTTTTTATATAGGATTATGTTATAATTATTCTGAAAAGGGTCACAAACTGAATCTTTTGGTAGGGAGGTTACGGTGTTTGGTTAAAAAACTGATCTGTAATATCCAATTCTGATGGTAAAAAACTGAAACGAGGAAATAAAAATGTCATTTGAAAAATCAGATTCTATCATAATGAACGACCATAAATATAAATACATTCGTGAGATCAGAAACATAATAACAGAAGAAACAGCCGTGCTTTGTGAGGATGAGTGCGGCTCTTTTTGCTTTTGCAGCAAAGCAGAGTGGACAGAACTCATAGAAAAAGAAAAACAAGCAAAAAACATACAGCATGAAGGATCCGGACAGAACGAAATGATAGGACCGGAAGCTCATACCTTCAATAAATATGTATCTCCGCAGCAAAAAATAGAATTGTTCAAGTCGCTTTTCATAGGGAGAAGAGATGTATTTGCAAGGCGTTTTTATAATACCAAAACAGGGAAAAGCGGTTATGTGCCTGTATGTCATAATGAATGGCAGTATGGGGGTTGTGAATTGAAATGCTCATCAGAGGAAAATATCTCCTTTGAGCTTCCTGAGAAAGTGTCATTGATAAGGACAGACAGGGCTTATTGTCGTTTTACAGTAATTGATGACCGTATAGTCTGGTACGGAAGTCTGAGCCCGCTGTGTGAGAATTTCTCGGAAGCATCTGCAATTCGCATAATAAACCCATCTCTTGCCGGGAGACTTAAGGAGGAGAGATTGCTTTGATAATGGCACATTCCATCTTGAACTGAGCTAATGGATAGTTTATAATATATACAGAAGATCTCAGGAGGTGTGGAAAATGGGCATCTTTGTCAATCCCGGCAATGCAAGCTTTACAGAGGCTTTGAATTCAAAAATATATGTGGATAAATCAGGTCTTATATCTGTGGTTAATCAAAGGATAAAAACACAGCAGAAGTATATCTGTGTCAGCCGTCCGAGAAGATTTGGTAAGTCGCTCAATTTAGGTATGCTTTCAGCTTATTATAGCAAGGGCTGTGACAGTCGTGAGCTATTTGATAACCTTGAAATATTCGGTGATAAAGCCTATGAGGAGCATCTTAACAGGTACAATGTAATCTATCTGAATATGCAGGATTTCCTGAGTACGAGTAAAAGCGTGGAGGAAATGATCTCAGTTCTGACTGAGAGCCTGATGATAGATTTTGAAGACTGTTTTCCGGATGTAAAGCTGTATCCGAGACTTGGCTTAGTCTATAACCTGAAAAGGATCTATGAAAGCACAAAGAAAAATACAGTTGATAAAGATAATAAAACTGTGACAGAGTACGAACCGTTCATCTTTCTGATAGATGAATGGGATTGCGTTATGCGTGAGAATATGGATAACAAGGATGCTCAAAAGACATACCTTGATTTTATCCGTAATCTCCTTAAAGACCAGACCTATGTTGCTCTTGCATATATGACAGGCATACTGCCGATCAAAAAATACGGTACACATTCGGCACTTAATATGTTTGATGAATACTCCATGCTTGATTCACGTCCTTTACAGAATTATACGGGTTTTACAGGAGAGGAAGTTAAGTCTCTTTGCGATGCGTATTGTGTTGATTATGAGAGTATGAAAGCGTGGTATGACGGATATGAGCTTAACGGAACAGAGCTTTACTGTCCACGGTCTGTTCTTGCTGCGATAGAGAAGAAATCTTTTTCAAATTATTGGACACAGACAGAAACATACGAAGCCCTTGCAAAATATATCGCCATGAATTTTGACGGCTTGCATGAAACGATAGAGAAACTGCTTGCCGGTCAGGAACAGCCTGTCGATACCAGGACTTTCTCAAATGATATGGTAACGTTTGCAAACAAGGATGATATTCTGACTCTGCTTATTCATTTAGGTTATTTAGGTTACAGATCAGATAAAAAAACAGCCTATATTCCGAATAAAGAGATAAATGATGAATATGTTGCAAGTATGAGAGCAAAGGGCTTATGGAAGGAAACAATAGATGCCGTTCTGAAGTCAAAGCAGCTTTTAACTGATACTCTTGCTGGGAAAGCAGATGTTGTTGCCGACTGCATCAGAAGAGTGCATGAGCAGAATAGTTCTATCCTGAACTATAACAATGAGCAGTCCTTGCGCTTTATCGTGCTTATTGCATACTATTACGCAAGGGAGCAGTACAATACCATTCAGCAGCTTCCGGCAGGGGAAGGCTTTGCGGACATAGTATTCATACCAAAGCCGTTTATAGATGCAAATGCTTATCCTCCTATGGTCGTCGAGCTGAAATGGAATAAAACTGCGGATGCGGCTATTGCTCAAATAAAGAATAAGAAATATCCCGATGCACTTCAGGGCTACAACAAAATGTTGCTTGTCGGAATCACTTACGATAAGGACAGCAAGGAGCATGAGAGTGTGATCGAGAATGTTGTAATATGAATGAATTGATGTGTTATTTTTGAGCGTGATAACATCATAAACAATTCGATAAACAATTCCCAATGCCTACATTTTGTCTACAAAAAGCCGTAAAACGACAAAGACCAGACAGAATACAAAGAAAAAATACGCTATATATTGTGTTTTAAAATCATTACAGAAACTTTATATAGAGCAAGTCATTGAGTGGGAGTAATTTATAAAATCTAAAAAACCGCATTATAAAAGGAAAATATAGACTAATTACAAGCAAAGCGTACTAAAAGCGTACTAATTACGGGTAAAAATAAAAATCCGTTTAGGATTTTGCTTGATTAAAAATTATTATGCAACTCTTCGAGTTTACTTGCAACCTCTGATTGCTTATTGGGGTATAAATGTGAGTAAGTTTGAAGAGTTGTTTCTATATTCTCATGACCAAGCCTTTCAGATATAAGCAATGGAGAAAATCCAAGTTCAATAAGCAATGAAGCGTGACTATGCCTAAGGTCATGTATTCGGATTTTCTTTACATTGGCTTTTTTACAATACTTAACCATATGTTTATTTAATGTATACTTGTTACTTGGAAACAAACGCTGTGTGGGAGATAAATCATACAATTTATTTGCATACTCTTTAATTGCAGTTATCATAAAATCAGGTAAGGAAACTATTCTTTTACTTTTTTCGGTTTTAGGAGTAAGAATCAAATCCTCACCGTTTTGTCTTGCATAGTTTTTATTTATACTTACCGTTTTAAGAGCAAAGTCAAAATCTGATAAGGTTAACGCAAATAATTCGCCTGAACGCATTCCGGAGTAATATAACAGCATAAAAATAGTACGGTCTGTAATGTCATCAACAACGCTAATAAATGAATTAAATTCCGCTTGCGTCCAAAATTGCATACTGTCGGCTTTTTTCTTTCCCATACTTCCACAATCCCTTGCAGGATTAGATTTTAAGCTATAATATTTTACTGCAAAGTTGAAAATCGCTGAAAGTTGGTTGTTAATTGTTTTTAAGTATGTTTGGCTGTAATTTTCAGGCGAAGAGATAAGTTCCGTTTGCCATTTACGCACTGTTGTAGCTGTAATGCTATTGATAGCCATATCTCCAAAGAATGGTAATAGCTTAGTATCTATCATAAATTCTTTACTTGCTTTGGTTGTAGGCTTAATGCGAGGAGCTATATCTTCTTTGTATAATTCCACAAGACTTCGGAAAGTCATAGAGCAATCAGCAGAGGTTTTATGTATGAATTCATTTTCCCAGTCTTTGGCTTCACGCTTGGTATTAAAGCCTTCTTTCTTTTTCTTTTTACGCTTACCTTGCCAATCACTATAATAAAAGCTACAGTACCATTTGCCAGTTGTTTCATTTTTATATTGTGGCATAATATTCCTCCTTAAAATTTCCGCTCTCACCGAAAAGAGGTGGGAGCGGTTTTTTATTTAACTGAGCTAAGAAAAGCAATAGCTTTTCCAAGAATTTTTATATTGTTAAGTTCTTCGTTTATATAAATAAAGTCTTGATATGCTGTATTTTCAGGTTTCAATATTAGCATTGATTTTTCAGGATAATAATAAACCCTTTTTAAAGTAGCTTCGTTGTCAATCATAACAGCCGCAATTTCACCGTTTTCAACTTCTGGCTGTTCTCTTATAAAAGCTATATCGCCGTCAAGGATTCGTGCATTTATCATACTATCACCTTTGCAACGCAAAGCAAATGTACCGTCAAGGTTTGCTGGCATATTAATATAATCCTCGATATTTTCTTGTGCTAAAATCGGTTCTCCACAAGCTATTGTACCGATTAAAGGTACTTTTTTCATTTTAGGCATGGGGATTATGTTTTTTATATTTGAGAAACTTTGAGTTTCTGAAATATCCATTATATCACTTTTTTCAATAAGCCAATCAGGATTTACATTTAAACTTTTTGCTAATGATTCAACAACTGGTAATTTTATTTTTGAAACTTGACCAGTTTCATATCTTTGGATAGTGGACTTATTCATTCCAACTTCTTTACCAAGTTGTTCTTGAGTCATACCTTTGAGTTCTCGTGCCAATTTAATTCTTTTACCAATTTCAATAGGATTTGCCATATTGTCAACTCCTTATAATGCAACTCAATCTGCAAAAATCTTTACATATAATATACCATATATAATTGCGTAGTGCAACACATTTTTAAAGTTATTTCAAAAAAAGTTGCAAAATGCTATTGACATTTGCGTGTTGCTATGATAATATATAGACACATTCAAGTTGCAAAACGCAACAGAAAGGAGAGTAACATGATAAACACAAATAAAATCAAGGGTAGAATGAAAGAACTTGAGATTACACAGGCTGATGTTGCTAAAGCATTGAATATTGCACCTCCTACAGCAAATCAAAAAATCAATAATGTTCGTCCATTCGACCTTGAAGAAGCTGAAAAATTAGCCAATCTTCTTGCTATTGAATCAGGAGAATTTGGCAAATATTTTTTTGCTCGATAAGTTGCGAAATGCAACGACTTAGAAAGGACAATGATAAATGAAAGAACTAATTCCTAAGGATAACTATGGTGTGTTCGCAGATAATCACAATACAGCAAGGGTTGATAGTTTGTATGTAGCGAAATTCTTTGAAAAAGAGCATAATAAGGTACTGCGTGATATTCGTGAACTTGATTGTTCAGAAGAATTTCGACTGTCCAACTTTGGACAGTCCTTCTACAAGAATGAGCAGGGCAAGAAACAACCTTGTTACTATATGACCCGTGACGGATTTGTATTTCTTGCAATGGGCTATAGAGGAAAGAAAGCGGCTCATTTCAAAGAACTGTATATTAAACGATTTAACGAAATGGAACGCTTTATCAAAACACTTGTTGCCACTCGCAAAGATTTTCCTCTGCTGACAGAAAACATCAAGTTACTGCACGATAATCCAAAGCCGTATCATTTCAGCAATGAGTGCGATATGATTAACCGTATTGTAACTGGAATGTCCGCAAAGCAATTCAGACAAGCACACGGTATTGAAAAAGGAAAAAGTATAAGACCGTATCTTACTGATGAACAGATACAGCTTATGGAAACTTTGCAAAAGGTTGATGTAGGATTGCTTGTTGCAGTTCCTGATTACGAACAGCGTAAACGCCATCTTGAATGGTACAAGATGAAACTTGGAGAAAAGACAGCTTAGTTCATAACAGCTTTGGACACAGTGAGAGGGGGTGAGGAAAATAGAAATATTAGGAACAACCTTATTAGTAGTTATTGTTTCTGCTCTTTCTTCTTTGATAACAGGTAAAATAATAGCCGTCTATTTCTTTAAGATAATAGACGACTTCGCAGAGCAAATGTTGGAGATGATTATGGATTTGGTTTCTTATTGGGTAAAGGGTTCAGGCAAACAGAAATAAAGGTATTCCCTAATGGAGTTAATTGAACCACACCTTTTTCATAATGTAAATAATATTTTTCCTTGTTGGTAATCTCAGGAAATTTGTCACTGGCAATGTTAAGAAGGTCAAGCCGATTTTTAGTATCGTTATAGATTGGTAAAGACAAAAATGGTTCATAAATTGAATTATCAGTAAGATATTCACCGTATCTTATTTCTAAAAGTCCTATTCTGCATAGTGAAGAAATAGAAACAGCCTGTAAATCTATATCTTGGCAATCAGTATTTGATATAAAAACATTAGTAGCAACTAGTAAGTATTTGTTGATGTCATCTCTTGACTTAGCTTTAAATTGAACGATCGGAAGTTGAGCTTTATGCTCAAAAAGTTTTAGATTTTGGGCGTCTAATGGAGACATTTGTTTGATTATTTCAGTAAATGATGGATGAACTTTAGCAGATTGTCTGTTATCCATAGAATTTGTTATCAGATTTTCAAACATTTCTCTGATTTCATCTTCCTCGAAATAATACTTTGTTGCTTCAAGAGCGGGTCCAACTATAGATTTTTTGGGAGGAATACGATGTTCTTCAGGTATAGATGATACGTTTTCATTCAATTTTTTGCTAAGTTCTTCAATATGCTTTTGACTTTTTAGGCGTTTTTCTTCGGATTTTTCATGTAATAAATATCCAAAAGCTATATTTAATAAATCACTCAATGCGTTTCCAATTACTTTTGATGGTGGATTTAAAATATTTGGCACTGCTTTCGAATCTGCTATATCCATATCAACTTTATCTGTCATAGTTTTATCTACCCTTTCTATATTTAGTTATATAAATTGCAGTTCATACACTAAGTATAGTATCACAAAAGGAGAAATTTGTCAATGGACAAGGAAAGTTTTGCACGGTTTTTCAAAAAAGCTCGTGAATCAAAAGGTATTACTAAATATGCTCTTGCGAAGAAAACAGGATTTACATATCGTGCAATCGTTAACTGGGAGCAAGGCAAGAACAGCATTTCACTTGAGAACGCCGACAAGCTACTAAAAGCTCTCGGCGTGGAGCTTACAATAGGTTGTTTAATTATTAAAAGGAGGTAAGAAAATGGAGTTGGAAACCTGCAAACTGAACTTTAGAGCGGATTTGCTAAGGGAAGCTATTCGTTCAAACGGTTTATCTCAAAAGAAACTATCTGAAAAGTTAGGCTTAAATGATAAAACAATTTCGCAGAAGATGAATGGTGTTACACAATGGACCTTGTCTGAAATTCAGCAAATTTCGGGCATTCTTAAAGGTTTAGATGTGAATACAGTGTTTTGTTTGAAAAGAAGGTGAGAAAATGTCAGAAATGCCAAGAGTTCCTAATTATGCACCTGCTACAGCTTTAATAATTTACTATTCGTGTAATGAGATAGGTAACAAAGAAATTAGGCAGTTATTTGGTTCTCAGCTATCTCCGAATACAATAGTTAGGCTGAAAAGCCTCGCAAGGAAGCAAATGCAGGAGGACAGCAAGCTTGCATTTCGTCCTAATGTAGTTAATACGAAATCTGCCTACAAAGCCTGGGGGATAGATATAACCGAGGTTGAAGAAGGCTATAAGAAGCTACAGAAGCTCAAACTTGTGGGAGCAACATAATCAAAGGAGGCAATATGAGCAAACTCAAAAACTTTTGCAAGAACCTCAGCCGCAAGAGAAAAGCTAAATCTGCCAAAAGAAAGACAGCAAAGCTCGAAAAGAAGATGAATAAGCTGGCAGCTAAGGCTGATAAGATTTGCAAAAATCGCTACGAC
>CACXBF010000012.1 GCA_902765855.1 uncultured Ruminococcus sp.
ACAAACTGAATAAACAGCTCCAGACTCGGCTTTTGCCTACCCCCATTTTCAATCGCCTGTAAATGCCTTGGGTCGTAGTCAACGATACTGGCAAGCTGTCCTCTCGTCATACCCTGTGCTGTTCTGGCTTTCTTGATAGACAGACCGATTGGCGTAAAATCGAAATCAAAATCATTATTTTTCGCCTATAAGTTCACCACCTTGTACCGATATAATATTTCTATTATATTTTACAGAAATAAGAGTTCTTATTGAACGGTCTAAAATCTCTTGTTGCAGGATATAAAATCTCTGATTATAAGAAGTAATAACACTCGACGAACTTGTTTGATTTGTATAACTACAATTTATTTACACAATTACCCTTGACAGCTAATTGAAATTAGCTTATAATAAGTGTAGCTAATGGCAATTAGCTTTAGGAGGTATTTTATGAATACAAAACAAAAAATCTTAAATGAAGCACTCACTCTTTTTTCTGAAAAAGGATATAGTTCTGTTTATGTCGGTGATATAGCCGATGCTGTCGGTATTAAAGCTCCGTCGTTATACAAACACTATAAAAATAAACAAGAAATTTTTGATTCTTGCATAAAAGTTTTTTCCGAAAGAATGGAAGACATTAGGACTTGTCTGCGATTGCCCGACACTTCTAAAGCAGATATTAACTATCAAACCGCAAATATGGAAACTATTATTGAAATAGCGAACAGTTTGTTTATGTTTTATTGGCAAGATGATGTTGCTGCAAAATTCAGAAAAATGCTGATGATTGAACGCTATCATAATCCAGAATTAAATGAGTTGTTTGAGGATTTATTTATAAATGGTGCAATAAGACACGAAGAGAAGATATTTTATGATTTAATACAAGCAAAAATCATCAAGAAAGAAAATCCACATATTATTGCGCTACGCTTTTATACGCCTATTTTCTATTTGTTGCAAAAATATGATATGCACCCTGATATGATTGAAGAAGCAAATGAGGAATTAACCTTAATGGTACAGGAATTTTGCAATACTTATGGGATAAAGGAGCACTAATGATGAGAAGAAAGGCTTGGTATAAACGGATGTGGATATATATCGTTGGAGGTATTCTACTTTTATTTGTAGTATATCTTATTGTTCAAGGAATACGGTGTAATATTGCCGTGAAAGAAAGTAAAGAACGGCTTACCACTTATGGGGCAGAAACAGTTAATTTGAGTTATGGGAAAATGAGTTATGTTGACACTGGCAAAGGCGAAGCAATCTTGTCTGTACACGGGATTTTTGGGGGCTATGACCAAGCCTATGACACCTGCAAAGATTTAAGTTCAGATTACAGGATTATCGCACCATCGCGGTTTGGATATTTAGGTAGCGATATTTTGGGTGACGGAACGCCCGCTGAGCAAGCAACAGCATATGTGGAATTGCTAGATAAATTAGGTATTGACAAGGTGTATCTACTGGCAACATCGGCAGGAGGAAGCGTTGCTATTCGCTTTGCTTTGGATTATCCGGAACGCACAAAGGGGTTGATTTTATACTGTTCTGCAATGCCTTTTATAGAAAAGCCAGAGAATTATTCTGAATATGCGGGACCGCCTGCATTTTTGTGTAATGATTTTACAATGTTTCTTATTAGTCCACTATTTGAACCCATTATGGGTATGGAGCCGTCTACGATTTACAGTATGCTTCCTGTTAGTGAGAGAAAAGATGGTGTGGTATTAGATTCCTCTGTAACCAATCTTGATATGGCAAGAAATTATGACGATTATCATATTGAAGATTTGCAAGTGCCAACATTGGTTTTTCAAGCAAAAGACGATAAATTGATAAGCTATTCAGATACCGAAAAAGCTGTCAAAAGAATTCCGAATTGTACCTTTATTCCTTTTGAAAGCGGTGGACACTTGATGGAAGGACACGGGGAAGAAATTAAGGAAGCTGTTTCAAAATTTATAAAAGAGCGGTAATTTACGCCATTATAAAATGCTTGGAGGGGGATATAAATATGGAAAAACAATTTCTGAATGTCTACATTGCCCCATCTGCGGCAATAAAACAAGGGCGTAGATATGTGATGATTGTCTATACCGTTGAGGGTAACTCTGGCGATGCTTGCAGGCAGAAGCAATACGCCGTCGGCAGCAGCGTTATCTACAGGTACGGTATTCCCGCCTATTAAAAAGGGCAAAAGAAAAACAGAGGTTTTTCCTTCCTCTGTTTTTTTGCCTTACATAAACTGTTGACGGTTGTTTCTGCAATGGACAGTTCTCACAAACTGAATAAATAACTCGATACTTGGCGTTTGTTCATCATTTTCGATAGCCTGTAAATGCTTTGGGTAATAGTCAACGATACTGGCAAGCTGTTCTCCTGTCATACCCTGTGCTGTTTTGGCTTTTTTGATAGCCAGACCGATTAGTGTAAAATCGTTATTTCTTTCGTCCATAAGCTCACCACCTTGTGCCAATATAATTCTCTTATTATATTGATTTGTGTTTTCTTATTAAACGATGTAAAAATGCCGACTGTGAGATATTTCACTTCCTATAAACAGAAACATAAATTCATATTTGAACACTTGATATATTTCGTTCAAACGGCTGTAATAGAAACAGTACGCTAAGGGGGAATAGCTATGTTTGAGTATATGACCGCACAGGAAGCCGCAGAAAAATGGAATGTATCTCTGCGTTGGGTACAACGGCTATGCAAGGCAGGACGGATTGACGGTGTTATGAGTGTTAGTCGGGTATGGCTGATACCAAAGGATACAGAAAAGCCGATAGATATGAGAAAGAAGAAAAATGTGAAATAAAAGGGAGTTTTTTGTAGTTGCAACTGTCAGTTGACATATTGAATGGTCTGGATTGGTGGTTAGCAACTTCACAAAATGCTAAAATATGAGCATAACAATCAAATTAACAGGAGGATAAAAATATGATTTTTGCCGATAAGCTTATTTTGTTACGAAAAAAAGCAGGTTGGTCGCAAGAGGAGTTAGCTGAACAAATGAATGTCACACGACAATCTGTTTCAAAATGGGAGGGAGCACAATCTGTTCCAGACCTTGAAAAAATGATACGCCTTTCCAAACTATTTGGAGTAAGTACAGATTATTTACTTAAAGACGAAATTGAAGAAGCCGAGCATATCAACTCGTCCAATGATATGCCGTCATTAAAGCGTGTATCTATGGAGGAAGCAAATGCTTTTCTTTCTGTAAAATCAAGGACAGCTAAAACAATAGCGTATGCTGCTTTTTTGTGTATCTTATCTCCGATAGCTCTTTTGATGTTGGGTGCAATTAGCGAAAGTACGGCAGGTGTCTTGAACGAAGATATTGCTAATGGAATTGGAATGATTGTTCTTATTATTCTTGTAGCAATAGCCGCCGTAATGTTTATATCAAGTGGTAGCAAAACTGCCCCCTTTGCATATTTGGAAAAAGAAAAGTTTGAAACCGAGTATGGTGTGAGTGGAATGGCTAAAGAACGCAAAGCACAATACAAATAATTGCACAAAAAGAATAATATTGCGGGAACTTGCTTGTGTATTATTGCCTTAATTCCTCTTTTTATTGGAGCAATAATTGATGCTGATAATGACCTGTTTCTAATGATTATGCTTTCTCTTTCATTTCTCATTGCAGGCGTAGGTGTGATTTGTTTTATTAAGACAGGTATTATATGGGCGAGCTATGAAAAGCTTTTGCAAGAGGGCGAATATTCTAAAGAAAACAAGGTAAAACCGTCTATTGCTGGTACTATATATATCGCATATTGGATAATTGCAACAGCAATTTATTTAGGATACAATCTATCATCAAATAATTGGGGGCAGAGTTGGATAATTTGGGTTGTTGCGGCAGTAATATTTCCTGCTATCGTTGCAATTACTAATGCCTTTGAGAAAAAATCAAAATAATAGAATGGATACTCAGTCCGATTTGTGGCAGTAAAATTCGTCAGAAATAGCGGATACATATATTGTATCACGCAGGAACGAGGATATATTATATGTAAAATCTTTTGATACGACAAATTCGCTTAATGTAAAAGAATTTTGATAGAAACATTTGCGTTTTGAGTGATAGTATGCTCTTAGGTCAAGAACTAAAACCCGTAGCAGAATTAGAGAGGATACGATATTAAGAAACTATCCTTTTTATTGTCCAAAATGCAAGCAGGAAACTTTAATCAATGCCAAGTGTTACACATAAACTGTTATCAAAGAACCAGACACAAAAACGCAGAGCCGATGAACTTGTGAGACACCTCACAGCTCGTCGGCTCTATTTTATTACATAAAGCTTTAAGGCGAAAGCACGCCATTACTGCCTAAACCTTTGTGTAAAATAAAAATCATTGTACCGATATAATACTTCTATTATATTTTACAGAAACGAGGCTTCTTAATAAAACGGTCTGAAATTTCTTTCATAGGGATATGTAGAAGTTAATTTAGAAAATTTGGCGCAAATGCTTGACTTATATATCAGGCTGATATATAATAAACATATCAGTCTGATACATTATGAGAATATAGATGAACAGACAATAAATGGAGGTGCAACATGAAAAGACAGAAAATAAGGAAATTGTTACTTATAATTTCACTACTTTTATTTCCTGTAACGCTCTATTATTTTAGCCCTGCCTTAATCATAAATGCAGGATTGCAAGGAATAATTAACGGGAGTTTTATAGTATTTGTTTTAATGTTTCTACTTTCCATTCCTTTTGGGCGACTATTTTGTTCCTATTTTTGCCCTGCGGGTGGATTACAAGAATGTTCTTTTTTAATCAATGAAAAGAAGCCCAAACAAGGGTGGAAAAATTATATAAAGTTTGTAATATGGGGAATTTGGATAGTTTCAGTTATCTTTTGTTATTTTTATAATGGCGAGGTTTTATCGGTAGATTTTTTCTTTGAAACAGAAAACGGTATATCCGTTTCTTCAATACAAAGCTATATTATATATTATGGAATTATTTGTTTGATATTTATCCCTTCTGTCCTGTTTGGTAAAAGGGTGTTTTGCCATTATTTTTGCTGGATGGCTCCGTTTATGATATTAGGAACAAAGCTCCGTCGTTTTTTGCATTTACCGGGGTTACATATCAAAACAAGCAAAATAGACAGTTGCATATCTTGTGGAAAATGTAATAAGTCTTGTCCTATGGGAATTGATATTATGAGTAAAACAAAGTCTGGAAAAGTTGATAATTCAGAATGTATTCAATGTGGAGCTTGTGTTGATAATTGCCCCAAAAATATCCTTTCCTATGGAATGATTGAAAAAAAGGAGAATAGTAATGGCAAATGAGAAAAAAATTGATTATGTAATTTTAGGTTTGTTAAGCCATGAAGACCTGACAGGATATGAAATAAAAAAAAGAATGGATACAACACTAAAATATTTTTGGGGTGCAAGCTACGGTAGTATATACCCCGCATTAAGTGATTTAGTTAATCGTGGATTTGCAACAAAGAAAGAAGATACGAAGAACAAAAGAAATAAACTGATTTATACCATAACAGATGAAGGGCGAAAGTACCTCAAAGAATGGCTAACATTTCCTGTTGAAAAAAATGAACTTCGTTACGAAACTTTGCTTAAATTATTTTTTGGAAATGAGCAAGGATCAGAGCAAGCGTTGTTACATATAAAATTATTCGAGGAAAAAGTAAAAAAAGAATTGCCATATCTTTTAGGTGCAGAACAAACTTTAAAAAATTGTCTGGACGATGATACTACCCACAAATACTATTTGCTTACAGTACAGTTTGGGATAAAAACTTATCATGCTTACTTAGAGTGGTGCGAAGAAGCCAAAAAAATTTTGATGGAAACGGAGAACGGATAAATGATAGGACATTTAGGTTTTTCATATATCGGATTGATATTTTTACTTTTATTATTTGTTCCTAATATTATTTGGACAAAAAGAAAGCCGCACGGATATACTTCTGCAAACGAAAATAAAGTATTGATGATTTTTGAAAGAGCAGGAGAAGTTTTGACCACAATATGTGTTTTGATTTTTGATGATTTTAATTTGCACAGTTTCTCAAACTGGACTTGGTGGCTTATTGCAGCTTTTGGCTTCATGGCAATGTATGAATGTTGGTGGGTACGCTATTTTCATAGTGAAAGAAACTTATCAGACTTTTATAGTAGCTTCTTGGGTATTCCGCTTGCAGGAGCAACACTGCCTGTAATTTCTTTTTTTCTACTTGGTATATATGGGAAAGTTATTTTGATGTTAATTGCAGCTATTATTTTGGGGATTGGTCATATAGGCATACACAGTCAGCACTATAAAGAAATTTGCAGAGTTAAAGAGAAAAAATGAAAAATGGCGAGGTAAGACGATATGAAAAGAAAAATCCTTAGCATCATTATAGACCTCGTGTTGATAATCGGCGTGTTCTGAGCTATGAACAAATCGAAATGGTTATTATGCTCCATCTACAAATACTTACGAGCGTAAAACAACCGAAAAAACATCTATTCCACCCATATTCGCTTTATAAGGGGTGTAGTTTTGCAAGTGAAAATGCTATTCTTATTATGAAGAAACAAAGGAGGTTTCAAAAATGGAACAAATCACAATAGGAAAGTTTATTGCAAAAAAACGCAAAGAACAAAATTTAACCCAAGAACAACTTGCCGAACGCCTGGGTGTTTCAAACAAAACCATTTCAAAATGGGAAACAGGAAAATGTATGCCCGATTATGCTGTAATCAAGAACTTGTGTGAGGAATTAAAAGTCTCGGTTTCTGAATTGATGGACGGTGAAGAAGCTGACGATAAAAGTGTTCGTGTATATGATGATGAACAAATCCTCGATTTGTTGAGAAGAACACAAGAATTAGAAAAGCAAAAAGTAATGCTAATTGGTGTTATTCTTATCGTTATGGGAATTGCTTTTCAAGCATTATCGCATACCTTGGGTGGTTCAAATGTCAAAGATTTTTTCTCAGGACTTTTATTGGGGCTGTCTATCGTTGAAATGTTGGCAGGTATTTGTGTGATCGCCAAAGAATGCAAAAGAAAATAATATAGGAAGTAACATATTATTACAAAAGAAATAATTATACTGATTGTTGGAACTTTTTGTTCATTGTAGGAATTGCGGCTGTTTGTGTTGGGCATAACGAAGCAAACCAAACTTTGTTATATGCGGGTGTAACTTTCACTACTATTGAATTTCTGTTATCTTGCATTTTAAGAAAAAATGACAAATAATGCTTTTAGAGGTAAAAATAGAATTTATTTTATGCCCCGTCTGTAAAAACAAAACTCGGTTGAAAATACGAGAAGATACCGAGCTAAAAAACTTCCCGCCGTTCTACCCTGAATGCAAGAATGAAACCTTAATTGATGTAAGAAATTTACATATAACAGTCATCAAAGAGTCCAACGCAAAGACGCAGAGCCGATGAACTTGTGAGCAATCACAGTCATTTACTCTGCGTTTTCTATTAAAATTACCTATCCATATTTCAATAATAGTATTGACTTTCTAACGATTGTTAGGTATAATTATATCTAACAGTTGTTAGAAAGGTTGGAGTGAATGATGGGTGATACAAAGCAGAAAATATTATATCGAGAAATTTTTTGCAGAGATAGAGGTGGTATAATGTCTAACATTGTAATTACTGGTGCAAATCAAGGAATTGGATATTATTTTGTGGAGCAGGCTCTAAAGGTTGGAAACAAAGTGGCTGTGTTAGATATAGATACAGGAAACCTTGAAAGATTGGCACAAATATTTCCGAATAAACTTCTTTACTACAAGGTAGATGTATGTGATGAGATACAGATACGCACCGCTATTGCAAACATTATTAAAATTTTTCAACGAATAGATATTGCTATTCATAATGCCTGCCTTTGTACCTTTGATAAAGAAACAGCTACCGATTTCAATGTATATGAACGGGTTTTTGATGTGAATTATTATGGCGCACTTCGATTGGTAAAGAGTGTATTGCCTTATATGCAAGAACAAAAATACGGAAAAGTTATTTTTACAAGTTCTGGTGTAGGAGTAACAGGCTTTATCGGAATTTCCCCTTATGCCTCGTCTAAAGGTGCAATAGAAGCATTGGCAAAGTGCCTTAATTTAGAATATGCTTCTGTCGGTGTTACCTTCCATATTATTCACCCGCCATTAACTCGAACAAAATCGGCGGAGCCGTTACCTGTTCCGAAAGAATTTATGGCTGACCCACAAAAAGTAGGTTATGGACTTGCAAAGCATATCTCGTCCAAACGATTTATTATTTGCCATAGTTTAGTGCAAAAAATCCAGACGATTGTCTGCTATCTTTTCCCAATTAAAATGGGCAGACTAATGTCAAAAATGACATCACGATATATAAATAGTGAAAATCAATCTAATATGAAGGATAAATAACTTGGATAAAACGGAATGGATATTTTGTCCTGTTTGTGGTAGCAAAAATGGTGATAGGTTTAGATAAGATACGGTATTAAAGAACTATCCTCTTTACTGCCAAAAATGCAAGCAGGAAACTTTGATAAATGCAAAGGAATTAAATATAACCGTCATCAAAGAGCCAGACGCACAGACGCAGAGCCGATGAACTTGTGAGAAAACTCACAGCTCATCGGCTCTTTTATTATCAATAAATTTGGCAGTACAGCCCACCAAATAAAAAAACGGTGCTTTGGTGGGCTGCTCTGTCACGCCCAAACAAAAATAGCGCAGCCTTCCAAGCTCGTTTAAGGTTTGGAGGGATTTTTTATGTGTTGGTCTAATATGACCGCAACGCTGCTCGTGGTACTCTTATGGTTTTTAAATAGAGATTTCATAGCCCTACGGTCATTATCGCCCCTATCACAAGTCGGGTACACACAAAAGCAAAACTGCCTACGCACACCTTAATTAAAGACTTCGACGGTCTGGATAAGAACTCAATTATACTGTTTGAGCAAATTCGCACCATAGATAAACAACGCCTGCGAGAGTACTTAGGAACTCTTGACAGGCGTTTTATTCATTGCGCAGACAAAGCCCTTGCCATCAGCATCGGGCTTGCAAAAAAGGATTAGCTCTCTCGTTATACGGTACAAGCGGTAGCTCATATACATTAGAAACGAGGGAGGTGTTGCGGCTGTTGCATAGAGAATTTGTTTATGTTGGCGACCCTGTTCCAGAATTAAACGAGCAGGAACACGCTGCGTTCCTTATGAATATCCAAAAGTCGATACTCCTTTCTTTGGAGAAAAGAAAGCTGCTGACACATTCTCAGCGGGAACGCTGTTTGGTCGAGCTTGAAAAGCAATATAGCAGGGAGCAAAAAAGCAGACGCCGAGCATAACGCTTGGCGTTTTTACATAGCCGAGTAAAAAAACAAATTTGCACATTCGACACCGCACACACTTTTTTCTATAATTAAATACAGTAACAAAGTTTACTGAGAAAGGAGCTTCGCTATGATAAATAGATATGAACGCCTAAACCAAGAGCTGAAGATGGTTGAAACGAAAAGAAAGGTAGCTGCCTACTGCCGTGTTTCAACGGATAATGAAGACCAAGCCAATTCGTTTGAAAGCCAGCAGCGGTATTTCAGACAGTATATTGAGCGCAATTCCGATTGGGAGCTTTATGAGATTTTTGCCGATGAGGGCATTTCTGGCACGAACACAAAGAAGCGCAAAGAGTTTAACCGTATGATAGCGTGCGCCAAGAACGGCGACTTTGATTTGATTATTACCAAGGAGATTTCCCGTTTTGCGAGGAACACCCTTGATAGTATATATTACACCCGTGAATTGAAAAAGCATGGCGTCGGTGTTATATTTATGAATGACAATATCAATACCTTAGACGGCGATGCAGAGCTTCGTCTGGCGATTATGTCCTCTATTGCACAGGAAGAAAGCCGTAAGACTTCCGAGCGTGTGAAGTGGGGACAAAAACGCCAGATGGAACAAGGTGTTGTGTTCGGCAGAAGTATGTTAGGCTATGATGTTGAGGGCGGCAAAATGACTATCAACGAAGAAGGCGCAAAGGTTGTTCGCCTTATCTTTCATAAGTTCGTCAATGAGGGCAAAGGAACGCATGTCATCGCCCGTGAGCTTCGTGAGGAAGGTATCAGCCCTATGCGGGTCAAGGAATGGAGCAATACGGTCATTCTGCGAGTGATACGCAATGAGAAATACTGCGGCGACTTGGTGCAGAAAAAGACCTATACGCCAGACTTCCTATCTCACGAAAAGAAATACAACCGTGGGCAAGAGGAATTTGTTATCATTAAAGACCATCACGAGCCGATTATCTCCCGTGAGCTGTTCGATGAAGCCAACCGCATTTTAGATGCAAAGTCGCTCTCTCAGGAGGGTAAGGCGAAGCATTCTAACCGCTATCCGTTCTCTGGCAAAATCAAATGCGGCTGCTGCGGTTCAAGCTATGTAGCAAGGTATAAAACCAGAAAGGACGGCAGCCGATATAAGGCGTGGCGCTGCAACGAAGCCGCAAAGCACGGAAGCCCCCATATCGACAAGGCAGGAAACCAAGTCGGCTGTACGGGCTTGTCTATCCGCAATGAGGATGCGACCCACATTATGTATCTCGTAACCAAGACCCTTAAATACAACAGAAACAAAGTCATAAATAACCTAACTGCCGTTATTCAGTCCATTATTGCTATGGATACGACGGGTACGGATGTCCTAAAGCTGCAAGAGCAGATTAAAAAGGTTGAGGGCAAGCGGGCTAATCTGATTGACCTGTATATGTCCAATCTGATTAACAAGGACGAATTTACCGCCACCCGTGCAAGCTGCGATGCGGAAATCGAGGAGCTTCAATCTATCATTGAAAGCGTTGATAAACAGCGGGAAATGATAGAGCAGCAACAGCAGCTTCTAAAAGAGATTGAGGACGCAATCAAAGAGATTGTCAGCGGCGTGGAGTACGAAGATGAGTTCTATAAGCACATTTTAGACAAGATGGTAGTTCAAGATAAGGACAACATAGATGTATATCTGAATTTACTTCCTATGAAGTGGAGCTATACGGTTGCAAAAGCATCAAAAAAAGCCGTAGCCTCTGAATGGAACATTTCAGAGGCTTCTCTACCTATGTCCGTCAATATTGCCTTAAGTTCAGGAAACGGCATAGAAAATCTTTGACTCAAATACCTTAGAGATGCTCCTAATTCACCGTCAGGACCGCCATATTGTGTGCAAATTATTTTTGCGAGCTTTGGATTAGGATTTTTTATTCTTATAGGATATTCAAGCTTTTTCTCGTAAACCCACATAGCTAATTCCCCTCCTCGTTGTTATCCCATGGCCATGGGTTTGAAATCCATGCCCAACGATTGGCATTATCTCTCTTTGCCTGAATAGGTCCAAATTTTTCCTCATATTCCTTTCTGAGGGCGTTGCTCTTAGCATTATAATCAGCTAACTTATCCGCAACAGCTTTATCATTCGGATGTGTATCAAGATAAATATGAAGTTCAATAACAGCAAAATCATATGACGAGATTCGTTTCATAAGTCTTTCTCGTTCAGTCATTCTTCAGCACCTCCGCACTTTTCGCAGTTCGGACAGAAAGGCTTGTCTAAGCAAGGAAACATAGTTCCGCTTGAAATTCCCTGCTCTACGCCATAAAGTCTTTGAGCATTTTGATATGGAACATAAGCCATAGCTATCACAGGGTTATCAGGAAGTGGAGAAATATTATATTCCATAGCCTTTTGCCTTACAATATCTTCCATAGAAACAAACTCCTTTCACAAATTATCAATACATAATATGCAAAATCCTAAAAACTGCTACCAGAAAAATTGACACTAATTGAAATATATGATATTATAAAAAATACGGCAGTTCGTAACCATCCTGCCGAGATAAAGCCAATAGGTACTTTGTCTAATCAAAACTAAGGAGGAAAAGGCATAAGGCATTACTATGCCCTTTTTAGTGCACCTCTTTTTAGGGTGCATTTTTTATGCCGAAAAAAGTATGGAAAGGTATAGCATTATTCCCGAAAAGAACAAACGAGAAATAGTTCTTCTGCGAGGCTCAGGTTGCATTTATAAAAAATGCACATTCTGTGACTATTATACAGATAGCTGTAAAAATCCGCAGGAAAACTATCTTCTCAACAAATCTGTCTTGGAACAAGTCACTGGTCAGTATGGCAATCTTGAGGTCATTAATTCAGGTTCAGTCTTTGAGCTTGACGAAAAGACGCTCCACTTAATTAAAGATATTTGCTACGAAAAAAAGATTTCAACTATTCATTTTGAGTCGCATTATCTCTATCGAAAGAAAATCCCTGATTTAAGAAAGGATTTCTCAGATTTCGACCTTAAAATGAAACTTGGTCTTGAAACATTTGATTATGATTTCAGAGAATCGGTTTTGCATAAGGGTATCAACGAAAAAAATCCTACTATTATTGCAGAACGCTTTGATGAAGCAAACTTTCTTTTTGGAATCAATGGTCAAACTGTTGAAAGTATGAAACGAGATATTGAGCTTGGTTTGGAAAATTTTGAACGAATCTGCCTTAATATTATGTGTGATAATACAACAGGAGTTTCACCGGATAAAGTAGTTATAAACAACTTTATTGAACGTCTCTATCCTATTTATAAGAATAATGAGCGTGTTGACATTTTGATTAATAATACTGATTTTGGAGTGGGTGATTGATATGAACGAGATTTTACTTATTTGTTCTGTAATTTTTATCTATGGTATGGCACTTATTGGCTATAAATTCTTTGGAAAAACCGGTCTTTACTGTATTTCAGCAGTTGCTACTATTCTTGCAAATGTTGAAGTTATATTACTTATAAATGCTTTTGGAATGGAACAAACTTTAGGAAATGTACTCTTTGCTGTAACCTTTCTTATAACTGATATTTTATCGGAATGTGAAAGCAAAAAATCAGCAAATAAAGCTGTATTTGTCGGAATGTTTTCTTCAATATTCTTTTTGATTTTATCACAAAGCTGGATGTTATACACTCCAAGTGTAAATGATACTATGATGGATTCCGTAAAATCGGTTTTCGGAAATACACCAAGAATGATTATTTCATCACTTCTTGTTTATACAATAAGCCAGTTATTCGATGTATGGCTTTATCATAAGTGGTGGGGCTTTACCGAAAAGAAATTCGGTGATAAAAGAAAATTTCTATGGTTAAGAAACAATGGTTCAACACTTATCAGCCAAATTCTTAATACTGCACTCTTTACATTTCTTGCTTTTGTAGGTACATATGACTTACAGACAATGATTTCTATATTCTTCTCAAGCTATGTAATTTATGTATTTACAAGTCTTTTGGACACACCATTTGTCTATTTGGCAAGGCGAATTAAGGATTCTGAAATGAAAAAATCAAAATAATATTAATAATAAATTGAAAAGTTTGTAGGGGTTAAGTATAGCGTCCTTTGTAGGGTTTAAGGGCGATGCTCTTAATATTTCTTTATTAATTTTTTCGTCCCTATTTATATACTTTTTCAGTAAGATAAAAGCGATAAGGCTAAATAAATTGCCTTATCGCTTTTATATGTTTTATTTAGTTTTTTCGTGCTTTGGCTTGTGTTTTCTGTTTGAGATAAAATTGTATAGAGCTTTTTCAATGAAATATCCTGCTATACCAAAGCCAATTCCAAATATAGCTCCCGCAATAACATCGGTAGGATAATGTACATATAAATACATTCTTGATAATGCCATAAGTATAGCAAGAATATAACAGCATATACCAATTTTTTTATATCGCATAAAGATTACCGTAGCGGCTGTAAATACAAAGTAAGTATGAGCCGATGGGAATGAAAAATCGTGTGGAGCGTTTACTATTATTTGAATCGCGGTATTGACATCATAAGGTCTGATTCTTGCGATTGCAGGCTTTAGAATCAAATTTCCTATGATAAAAACAGATACAGTTGAAATCAGTAGGGCAATACCTGTTCGCCTGGTTTTTTTGAATATAATCAAAAGAATCATAGCAACAATTATAATAGGAATAACAGCACTGCCAAAGAATTTTGAAATTGCATCAAAGACAGGATTTGAAAAATTGGCTCTGATAGAATCAAGAAAAGCAAATTCCCAATCCATAAAAATAACCCCCTTAGATATATAAATAATATATTTTACACAAAATGTGTTCAAATACTTGACATATAGAAATTTTCATTCTATAATTGAAGTATAGATATACACATTAAGTGTAACTACAAACTTTTAATTGTATTTGCGGTGAATAAGTTGCTAAAAGTAGGTGCATAAGAGCGTTGCCAATTAAAAGTTTTTTAAAAATTTAATATAGCTAATAAGTGTTAGCTTATAGCAATTCTATGGAAAATATATACTATTTAAGTGCTTAATTAACAATGAACTACCGTAGAATTAGAATCGTGTCAAGTGACTATCTGCGATAAGTTTTGCTTAAATTTTTTTCAAAATGACTATGCACTAATAACTATCATCAAAATTATGTTGATATAACAAAGCTATGTTTACTATTGTTGTTTTTGAGAAATGAGCATTTCAGCACATTTTATGCCGTCAACTGCGGCGGAGATTATTCCTCCCGCATAACCGGCACCCTCTCCGCATGGATAAAGTCCACGAAGTGTTGGAGATTGCAAGGTATCATCACGCATAATTCTCACAGGAGATGAACTTCTGCTTTCAACTGCGGTCAAGAGAGCGTCATTTGAAGAAAAACCTTTCAAACGCTTATCCATTTCAAGAATACCTTCACGCATAGACTCTGTTATGAAATCAGGTAGACAGTCATCAAGATTAGAAAGCGTAACACTTGGCTTATATGTTGGAAGAACTTCTCCAAAAGCCGTACTCTTTGTATGGTTCAGAAAATCTCCCACACGCTGACAAGGTGCTTTATATCCGCCGCCACCGAGTAAAAAAGCCGAACTTTCAAGCTTTCTTTGAAGCTCCATACCGGCAAGAACGCTGTCACTTCCAAAATCCTTTGGTGAAATTCCAACAAGTAGGGCACTGTTCGAGTTTATATTGCTTCGGTCATAAAGGCTCATGCCATTGGTTACAAGGCGGTTTTCCTCGCTTGCAGCAGCAACAACGAAGCCACCGGGACACATACAAAATGTGTAAACACCTCTGCCGTTTTTAAGATGAACGGCAAGCTTATAATCGGCAGGTGGAAGTCTAAGTTTTTCAGCTTCTGCACCGAACTGCACAATGTCAGTTGTTTTTTGCAGATGTTCAATTCTTGCTCCAACAGAAAAAGGCTTTGCCTCCATCAATATTCCGCTTTTATCGAGCATTTCAAAGGTATCTCTTGCACTGTGACCTATCGCAAGAATAATATCATTTGTTTCGATTATTTCGGCAGATTCTTCATGCTGAATCTCAGCACCGATAACAGTATTGTCCTTGGTGAGAATTTTAGTCAATTTGGTTTCAAAGAAAACCTCTCCGCCGAGAGATATTATTTTTTTGCGAATGTTCTTGACAGTAGGTCTCAGCTTGTCCGTACCGATATGGGGCTTCGCAAGATAGAGAATATCTTCGGTAGCACCATTTTCGACAAACTCCTCAAGAACTTTTCTTGCGCGAGTATCTTTAGTGCCGGTGTTTAGCTTCCCGTCAGAGAAAGTTCCTGCACCGCCCTCGCCGAACTGAACATTTGATTTTGTATCAAGAATACCAGTTTTCCAGAAGTTTTCTACATCTCTTATACGGGAATCTACATCTCTGCCACGCTCGATAAGTATAGGTTTTTCACCTGCCTGAGCGAGAATAAGAGCCGCAAAAAGTCCCGCAGGACCGCTCCCGACAACAAGCGGTCTTTGATTTAGTTTTCGTCTGTTTTCTGGAAGCTGATATTTATATGGTTCGGCTTTAAAAATACTTGAAGAACCATAGCGTTTAAGAATGGTATTTTCACCGACTGAAAGTTTTACATCAATAGTTGCGGTATAGTGGATATTATCCTTTTTTCGAGCGTCAATGGAACAGCGATAAAGAGATGCACCGCTGATTTGTGACTCGTCAATTCTAAGTTTCCTGCAAACGGCTTTTCGCATAGTTTTATCTGTAAAGCCAATCGGCAGAGAAACAGAAGTAATTCTAATCATATTTTCTTACCTTTCTTGGCTTTTGCTATATATATCAATGTACTGACCAATGCGGTTATTATTAGTAAATGTAAAATTGTATGATATAAATCAGGTATGTATTTTCCATCAATATTAAGCCATTTTATAGTTCCTGAAAAGAACTTAATTTTTCCATCTAATGAACCCATAATTCCGCTGTTGAATATGGTATACCATTCGTGACATAAAAATTGTATTAAGAACCATATCGACAACCAGAGCGCAGTAAGCCATTTGCTAATTTTTTCTTTAAAAATGAATATAAGAAAAATCACGAAATAAATTATAAAGAAAATCCCATCATCTTTATATGATGTTGTTACTAAACAATTTTCTCCGAAATATAAGCCTGTCATATCAAGAAAAAACCATATCAATAATGCTGTTAAAGGAATCATACAATATTTTTTTTTCATTTTTAACACCTCTTTTTATAGCTTAAATTTCTGCACAAAGCATACCGCTTGCCCACGCAAAGGATAGATTATAGCCTCCGCAATCGCCGTCAATATCTAATATTTCACCACAGAATTTTATTCGCTTATCTGATTTTAATGCAAGCGATTTTACATCAATTTCTTTGCTTGTGATACCGCCTGCTGTAACTTGTGCAGTAGCGTTATTGTCAGATTTTATAGGCATGAAATCCATTCTTGAGAGAATATTCGCAAGACGCTTGATTGCGCTGTCGTTTATCGACTTTATATTAATTTTCTTTGCGATATAATTTGCTAATTTCTCATCAAGGATTCCTGCAAGAAGTTCTTTACAATCGGCTTTCGGAAAGGCTTTTCGGCGATTTTGCAAGGTTGAGATTATTTCCGAGAAGGGATATTCGGGCATAAGATTAAGCTCAATTCTGATATTTTCACAGATGTTGCCGTTGACAGTGCCGAGCTTGAAAAATTCTCCAGCATATCTTGAAATATTAAAAACGCATATTCCTGAAAGTGATTTATCGGTGAATTGAATTTCGCCGTCCTCACTGTGAATTATTTGCTTATCGGCAAGAAATTTAACATTTCCACGAACACGAACACCTTTAAGCATTGAAATATTTTCAGAAACGGCAACGCTTGTAAGTGACGGAAAGAGTGGGGAATAACTTACACCGATTTTCCCGAGAAGTTCGTAGCCAAGGTTACTGCCTAAGCCCTTATTGGCTCGTGAACCACAGGCAATTATTACGCTTGAGGCTGAAATTTTACGGCTTTCGGAGATGATTTCAAGCTTGTCCTTATGACGCTTTATATCAAGAACAGTAAAATCGGTTATAATTTCAATTCCGTACTGCTTACAGGCAAGTAATAGCGTTGAAAGCACAGTATCAGCTCGGTTTGAGTATGGATAAACTCTACCCATAGAATCGGTTCTTATGAGAAGTCCGAGAGATGAGAAAAATTCTGATATTTCTTTATAGCCAAAGCGAGAAAAAACGCTTTCTGCGATTTTAATGTCGCCGTGAAAACTTGAAAGCGAAATATTCTCATTCATAAGATTACAGCGACCGTTTCCGGTAGCAAGTAGCTTTCTGCCGACCTTTTGACTGCGTTCAAGAACGGTTATTTTACCTGATAAACCTTTTTTTCTGATATTTCTTGCGGCACATATTGCGGAACAAAGACCACTTGCACCACCGCCGATTATTGCAATATCCATATTTACTCCATAGCGTAGTTGTATTCTTTCATATAGAAATCACTTTCGTTTCGCTTGTCAAATTTGTTGATTAAATCAAGAGCTTTGCTCTGATAATATTCAGCAAGAACCTTTGTACTGTAAATGCCGTCAGCTTTATAAAGCTTGAATTTTTCAGGGAGTTTTAGCTTAACTTCATCTTTTTTCTGTGCAAGCTTTGTAAATACTGCCGCCGCACCCACATAAAACTTCATATTTGAATGAGAGTTTTTGGAATCAAATTCCCAAGCTAAATGATTTTCAAAGAGTTTTACACCTTTAGTTAAATCTGTTTTTGAATAAAGTTTAAGCATATCACCTATAACAAACAGATAGGTGCTGTCTTTTGAAATCCTGCGGTAGCATTTTTTACGATATTCTTCAGCTTTTTCAAATTCGCCAAGCTCATAGTAACGGTACATAATATTTTTATATGTAATATCAGGTATTTCAGCACAACTTACTTGTCCTGAAAGTATAGGATAAGCTGTTTCTAAAGCTCTTTCCATAGAGGCTGTATTAAGTTCGTATTCAACCATTGTATCTAATTCACAGGCATAGCAATCGGCTAATTCGTCACGCTTTGCAAGAATAAATTGCTGATATGCTTTCTTGGCGGCTTGTTTATCGCAGGCTTCTTCAAAGCGGTAGAGATTTTCATAGTAAGGTCTTAGGGAATAACCGTATCTTTCACAACGCTTTCTAAATTCGGCGAAAAGTTCATAAACCTTTGCTTTCGAAACTTGGTAAAAGTCTTCACAGTCTGAAAGAATCCACTTAAATTCCCACATATAGTCATGTTTGTACTCGTCAAGCCTTTCTTCGTGTTCATCGAAAATCTTTATCATTTCCGGAAATGTAAGAAAAGCTTGAAAACTGTCGCCATAAAGCTCGCTTTCACTCATAAGGTCACTTCTAAAAATATACATAAATTCATAATCTTTTTCAGCATCAGCAAGTGCAATAGCATTTTTAATAGCCTGTAAGCGTTGTTCACCATGCGGCAAGTTTTCATATCGTTTTTGTATTTCAAATCCATCAATCATTTTAATATACCTCCGTTTATAAGTCCTTCGATACTCTTATTCATAATTGTAATCTCGTTATTTCTGAGCGGATAATGTCCAAGCAATAATGATTGAACATAAAGTATCTTAATAATATTTGTAAGTTGAGCTTTGCTTATATTTTTGAGATTTTGTATGAGAGTATTTTCGGTATTGAATACAAGCGTAGTGGTGTGGTTATCGTCAATTTCGTCTGCAAAAGCGTCATAAATATCTGCAAAAAGTGAATCGCTGTTTTCTTTTGCGTGGAGAATTTGTCTGAAAAGTTCTGCCTGCTCGTCCATAACATAAAGAGCATAAAGCTCATGAGGCTGAAATGCTTTGATTTCCGCTTGGCAATCAAAGTCTTCAAGTGTTTCATTGGCAATATCAAGAAAGTTGTGGTATTCACTATACTCTGATTGTGGAATATCTTCAAGAGTCTGCATGAAAACTTCTTCATCAAGTTCTGCCGCATTAAGCTCATATTCCTCAATCAGCTTGATTATAAGCCTATCATCATAGACATAGCCAGCATTGACCAAAAGGTTGTTTTGTGCAGAAAATATCGGTGAATACTGCTTGAATTTATCTGTTTGAAAGGAGAATGTGAAAGGCTCATCTAAATTTCTTATCTGAGAACCCGTCATAATTCCAGAAGTTGTTTCAAACTCAAGATAGTCTATAAAGATATTGAAAAGCTCGTCATTGTCGATAGCCATGCTCTTTATAGCAAGGTTATGTATGGAAACCATTTTTCTTAATATATCGGGTTTTGTCTTGGAAAGGCTTATAAGATAACTTTCGATACATTCTCCAATTTCTTCTTTTGCAGCTTCGAGAGCATCTTCTTCGTAGAAATCTTCACGAGATGCTGTCGGACGCAGAGAATTTGTGTTTATAAAGCATCTTACAAAAAATGCCCATTCCGGCAAAAGCGTACTGCCGTTTTCGGTGAGGAGCATATGCTTGAGATAGATTCTATGGCTGTTCTTTGCCGTGGCGGCTATTCTATATGGAAGAATATATGCAACACCACTGAAAAGCCCTGTAGGGGAATTTAATGGGATATAATCCATAAATTCAATGCCAAAAAGGTCCTTGCCGAATGACATTATGGAATCGTGCATATCGCTATTGTAGTCAACAACAGTATTTATGCGTTGAGAGCCTTCTTCGGTTTTGAGCATAATAGGGAATGGAAGCGGAAGTCCGTAATATCTTACAAGTTCGATAATTCTACCAGCCTCAAAGTATTCTTCGGAATTTTTATTTAAAGCTATATAGAAAGAAGTTCCTTCAGGACAGCTTTCAAGACGATTTATCTTATAAATGCCATCGGGAGTACCTATCCATTCAAGATATTCGCCAGTTTTGGCAGAATGTGTTGTTAAACGGATTTCATTTGTAACCATAAAGCAAGAGAGCAAACCTATTCCGAAACGACCGATAAATTCTTCGGAGATTTTTCCTGTGATAATATCACGCTTTGAGGATTGTCCGATAACAGCTAAAAACTGGTTTATTTCATCATATGAAAGTCCTATACCGTTATCGCTGAATATAATAGTTTTCTTGCCGTTTATAATTTTAGGCTCAATAGTGATTTTGCCGTTGTTGAATTTTTTATCAAAAAGTTTTCTTGCGGAAATTGCATCTGTACCGTTTTGAAGAAGTTCACGAATGAAAACATCCGGCGAACTGTAAAGATGGTTGGAGAGTATATCAATCATACCACGCAGATTGACCTTGAATCTGTTTTCTTCTGACATAAATATCACTCCTAAAAATAGATATAATAAGGATATCACAGTAAGGATAGTGTAAAATTCTTATATAGAATAATTCTTATGCGATGCAACTTTAATTTTCTAATCTTACTTTTAAAATCGGAATAGCAATATTTGTCTTAAGTATCTTAAAATAAGATGTAAAACTATTTATTTGAAAATTTCAGAAGATTTTTGAAAAAAATCTTAAAAATATAATTCCTGAAAACCTCATAAAATAGGGGTTTTTAGATTTTTTAAAAAAATTTTTAAAAAAATTTAAAAAAAGTGTTGACATTCTGATGGGGTTGTGATAATATAATACCTGTCGCTGGCGAGAACGCCAGATGACAAACCCAGACAGATGGGAGCATAGCTCAGCTGGGAGAGCACCTGCCTTACAAGCAGGGGGTCACAGGTTCGAGCCCTGTTGTTCCCACCATTTGGCCCGGTAGTTCAGTTGGTTAGAACGCTAGCCTGTCACGCTAGAGGTCGTCGGTTCGAACCCGATCCGGGTCGCCATTTGCCTTTGTAGCTCAGTCGGTAGAGCAGGGGACTGAAAATCCCCGTGTCGGTGGTTCGATTCCGCCCGAAGGCACCATATCTGCGGATGTAGCTCATCTGGTAGAGCGCCACCTTGCCAAGGTGGAGGTAGCGAGTTCGAGCCTCGTCATCCGCTCCAGTTCTAAACGGAATGTTTAATACATATATTTTATTAAGCTTCCGAAAGGTGCTTAGAAAGTTAAGCACCTTTTTTATTCGGTGCCATAGCCAAGCGGTAAGGCGTGGGTCTGCAAAACCCTGATCCCCAGTTCAAATCTGGGTGGCACCTCCAAGTTAAAATCCCGAACGCTTATGCGTTCGGGATTTTTTGTGCTTGTTTTTTAAATTTGAGTTAGATGTTGGTTTATAAAAACTTTGAAAAAGCTCAAGTGAAATTTTTGAGTGTCTTAGAGAAATTTTGAAACTAAACGGTAGTTTAGTCCTACGCGTGTGTAGACTTCCCATACTCACTACGAGCGAGACTTGTCGAGCGATTACGCGTCTTGTCCTGTGCGGTCACGCACCGCGTCTTGGGGGCGGCGGCTCGCCGCCTTGAGTGAAACTTTTAATTTAAAAACTTCGACGCGAATAGTTAAGCGCTAATTTAACGAAAAAGCGGAACGCGTCTTGACTGCGGAGGCACTCCGCCTTGAGCGAAACTTTTAAGTTTTATGAGTGATTACTTTTTGACAAGGGCTTTGCCGATTTTTTCGATAGCCGTATCTTTTGTGATAATTTTGCCATATTCTCTTAACTTGGATATGGTTAAGTTTCCTCCTGAAATTTTTTCACCGTATTCATATAGAAAGGATTCAAGCTTGCGTGAAATTCCTCGAACAGGTTTTATTATTAAAAAATATCGAGAACCGTATTTATATAAATCTGAATGAATATATTGTATTTTTGCTTTATAGACAACAGAAATACACCGAAGCATATCTTCGGCTTCTATGAATCCTATTATTATTGGACGAGCGTTTTTGATTTTATATATCTTCCTTTTGTGAGCTTTCTGCGTCAGAGTGATAAGAAAAAGACAGCCGTTTATATACGGAATGGCCTCTATAAGCATTTTTTTGTTTTTTACGGAAATTCCTGTTTCTTTACTTGCAAATTTTAATAATCGCTGTATCATTTCTTTTACATGAGGGTCGGAAAGTGTCATACTTTCAAATTCAAGTGAAAAGGATTTCATATCATCGTCACAGAGTGCAATAAGTATTCGATTGTTATCTATCTGTTCAATAGTCATATCAAGCACCACCGTAGTTTTTATCTCTATAATATAATATTAGATAGACAGGCAGTGTGCAAGTGGATATTTAAGGTTGTAAATCATTACCTTGATATATAATTGAACCTCATATTGACAGCAAGGGGATAATGTTGATAAAATTATTTTATAGATGATTTCAGGGGGAGAGATAATGTTGAATAAAGGTGCAATTTTTGATATGGACGGTTTGATGATAGATTCTGAAAAAATCGTGTTTATGGGATATGAATTCGCTATGAATAAGTTTGGTTATAGTAAGAAAATTCTTGATTTGGCTAAGAGTTGTATCGGACTTACATATGATGATACATGCAGAAAATTTAATGAAGAAATGGGCAAAGGTTTTGATTATGACAGTTTTAAACCTAATGTTTCTGAATTTGTACATAATTATTTCAAAACAAATGGAGTTCCTGTAAAGAAAGGGCTTTTTGAGCTTTTGGAGGCTTTAAAGCAAGAGGGTTACAGACTTTGTGTTGCAACCTCTACAAGAGCATCTACGGCAAAAGAAGAGCTTATTGACGCAGGAATACTTTCGCACTTTGAAGACTTAGTCGGAGGAGATAGCATAAAGAACGGAAAGCCTGCACCTGATATATTCCTTGAGGCGGCAAGAAGAATTTCTGTTGAGCCTGAAAACTGTATTGTATTTGAGGATTCTATAAATGGAATTAAGGCGGCTTATAATGCCGGAATGAAGCCTATTATGGTGCCTGATATGGTAGAGCCGACAGATGAAATTCTTCCTATGATTTATAGGCGTTTTAATAGTCTTGATGAGGCTATTCCGCTTATTAAGGGTGAATTGAAGTGAAAATCTTAAAAGCTATTTTCGGCTATAAGAGATTATTTATTGTATTACTTACTCCGATAGCCTTTATTTTGATTTTAATTGCAAAAAATAATTCCGCCTTTGCAGAATGGTATACAGTTAATATTTATCATTATATATCTTTGTTTTGGAACTTTCTTTCATCGTTATTACCGTTTTCACTTGCGGAAATTATAGTGATTATGCTTATTCCGCTTGCATTAACTTACATAATGGTTTCCATTGTGAAAATTGTAAGGAAAAAGGGAAGTAGGGGAAAAACAGCATATAAAGCATTTTTGAATGTTGTCTGTGCAGTGAGTCTTGTATTTTTTCTGTTTATAACGAATTTTGGGATTTGCTATTACAGAAACACTTTTGCGGAAACAAACGGCATAGCAATTTGTGAATCTACTGTTGATGAGCTTTATTCTTTATGCGTAGACCTTGCAAAAAGTGCATCTAAGGCTCGTGAAAATCTTTCTGAAAATGATGGAATTATGACGCTTACAAGCTTAAATGAATCAAAGACTGAAACTCAAAAAGCTATGAACAGCTTATATGAAAAATATCCGACTATTTTTGGCGGATATTCAAAAACAAAATCTGTTATGCTCTCTGAATTGATGTCATATACTCAGATAACGGGAGTCTTTTTTCCATTCACATTTGAGGCTAATGTAAATGTAGCTGTGCCTGAATTTAGTATACCGGCAACAATGTGCCACGAGCTTTCACATCTAAGAGGTTTTGCGAGAGAGGACGAGGCTAATTTTATAGCTTATCTTGCTTGCATAAACAGCGATAATGCAGAGGTGCAATATTCGGGATATATGCTTGCTTTTATTCATTCGGTAAATGCTTTGTATAGTTCTGACATAGAAAAATATCAGGAAGTTTTCAGTTATTTAAGTGACAAGGTTCAAGCTGATTTGAATGCAAATAACGAATATTGGGCTAAGTATGAAACACCTGTTGCTGAGGCGGCATCAAGCATAAATGATTCATATCTTAAAGCTAATTCTCAAGATGACGGAACTAAAAGCTATGGTAGAATGGTAGATTTACTTTTGGCTTATTCGAGAAAATAACAGAAAGGAAGGTTTTGAATGAATATAGAAATAAGGGAATATAGAAAAGAAGATGTTTCTGATTCAATAAAAATATGGAATAAGGTTGTTGATGACGGAATGGCTTTTCCACAGACAGAACCCCTTGATGAAATTGATGGAGATAAGTTCTTTTCTTCGCAATCATTTACAGGTATCGCATATGATACTGAAAGCGGAAATATAGTAGGACTTTATATTTTACACCCTAATAATATAGGACGCTGCGGACATATCTGCAACGCAAGCTATGCTGTGAAATCTGATTTAAGAGGGTATCATATAGGAGAAAAGCTTGTTAGTCATTCTCTTTCTAAAGCTAAAGAACTTGGTTTTAGAATTATGCAGTTTAATGCTGTTGTTGAAAGCAATACATATGCATTAAAACTATATAAAAAGCTCGGTTTTATTCAGCTTGGAGTTATTCCTAAAGGTTTTCTTAATAAAAACGGAAAGTATGAAAATATCATATTGCATTATATAGAATTATAACCTTTGCTGAGCCGTTTTCAATTCTACTTTTAGTAGGTTGTCTGCTTGTATTTTCTGATGTATGATTTAGTCAACAAAAGGAGTTGATTTTATGAATTATATTACAGGAAATATTATTAAAAATCTTAGAGAACAAAAAGGTATTACTCAAAAAGAACTTGCAGACAAACTTTGCGTCAGTGACAAAACTGTATCAAAATGGGAAACAAACAGAGGCTTGCCGGATATAAGCGTTATTGCGGAATTGGCTGAGGCTTTGAATGTTTCGGTTACAGAATTATTTACCGGAAACATAGCTAAAAATAATAATCGTTCTGCGAATATTATGAAATCGGAAATTTATGTTTGCCCCTTGTGTGGAAATGTTATTTACTCTTTTGGAGAGGTGAGTTTTAGCTGTTGTGGAATTTCCTTGCCAAAGCTTGAAGTTGAAGATGATTCAAAGCATATAATTTCAGTCCAGATTGCAGACGGCGAATATTATATTACTGTTAATCATGAAATGAGTAAGGAACACTACATTTCATTTATTGCATATTTTTCAGGGAATTCTATGCAGATAGAGAAGCTTTATCCTGAGCAAAATGCTGAATGTCGTTTCAGAATGAACGGTCATGGGATTATTTATGCTTATTGCAACAGAGATGGTTTATTTATGGTTAAAGTCTGAGTCGGTATTTATCATACTCTTTTTTGACTACACCGGAAAGCAAGACAATGGCAATCATATTTGGTATAGCCATAAGTCCGTTGAAAGTATCGGAAATTTCCCAAACAAGATTGAGGTTGAGTATACAACCAACGAAAGTAATAAGGGTATAGGCGATTCTATATGAGCTGATAAAGCGTCCATTTGTCAGATATTCAACAGAGCGTTCGCCAAAATATGACCACGAGACAAGTGTCGCTACTCCGAAAAGAGTTATTGAAAGCGACATAAAGTATTTTCCGAAATCGCCGAAAACGCTTTCAAAACAGTAGGAGCTTACTGCAACTGCATCAAGATTTGTTTTGTGCGAGCCTGTACAGATTATACACAGAGCCATAAGCGTACACAAAACAATCGTATCAACAAAAACCTGAAATATGCCCCACATTCCTTGTTTGCATGGATTATCTGTATCGGCGGCGGCGTGAACTATCGGCGAGCTTCCTAAACCTGCTTCATTAGAAAATACGCCCCTTGATATTCCGTATTTCAAGGCTCTTGACATTCCGTAACCCATAAAGCCACCAGCCATAGAGCTTATATCAAAGGCCGATGAAAAAATTTCCCCGAACGCTTCGGGGATTTTTTTTATGTTTATGAATACAACAATCAATGCTCCCAGAGTATAGAGAATTGCCATAAAAGGCACTATTTTTGCCGTAAATGACGATATTCTTTCTATACCGCCAAATATTACAACTCCGACTAAGGCGGTAAGAAATGCTCCTGTTACAACAGGTGAAACATCAAAGCCGATCTCCAATGCTCCTGCGACAGCGTTGGATTGAGTCATATTTCCCATTCCGAGAGAGGCTAATGTACAGGCTATTGCAAAAATAGCCGCAAGCCATTTGCAGTGAAGTCCGTTTTTTATGTAGTACATAGGTCCGCCGACATATTTACCGTTTCGTGTTTCACGATATTTTACGCCGAGAACATTTTCGGCAAATATGGTTGCCATACCGAAAATGCTTGAAATCCACATCCAGAATACAGCTCCTGCACCGCCAAGTGCAATAGCACTTGCTACACCGACGATATTGCCTGTACCTATTGCACCTGCAAGAGCGGTTGCCATTGCTCGAAATGGTGTTATTTTGCCTTTTTCGGCGGATTTATTTTCTTTGGAAAAAAGTGAGCCGATAGTTTCTTTCCACCAAAGTTTGAATTTAGTTATTTGTAAAAAGCCAAGTCTGAATGAAAAAAATATTCCAATTAAAAGTAATGCGACTAAGGCAACAGGTCCCCACACAACCGAATTTATAGTATGGTTTATTTTTACGATAAATTCCACGAACTCACCTTCCGCAAAGCATTTATAATTTATATGCTTGTATATGGGGGAGTATGTTGTTATTTTTATGGATTAGATAAATATCCTCCTTATTGTAAATGCTTTGTTTTAATGCTATAATAACATCGAGCTGAAGCTTATATTCTTTGTAATACAAACTGATGACAGCATAAATTGAAATCAGGTGGAAAAACTATGCAGGAAAAGAAACTTATGCCACCGCTTTGGATGGCTTATCCTTATATGGAAAGATATTCTATAGGTTGGCGAATGGGTTCTGGAGAAGAGTATAGGTATAATATCTATGATTGGTTTGAAACTCTTTCGCCAAGTGAACAGAATGAATATATGGAACTATTTCCTGAGCCGAAAAGCTGGTGTGGATTTTGGGACGAATTTTTAGAAAGAGATTATGACGAATTTAAGGTTGAAAAACTATTCTATTTTCATAATGATTTTTCAACTCATTTTTGGCAAGAAAACGGAAAACCGCTATATGATATTGATTGGCTGAGAAAGAAATATAAAAGCGGTGAAAAAACTGAATTTGTTTTCTTTTGGGGACATAGACCGTCTAAAAACGGTATTACAAAATCTTGTTTTAGTCAGTGGTGGAAATCTGAATTTTGTGAGGAGCATTATAAATATTGTTGTATGGAACAATATATGATGTCCAAAAAAGCTTTGCTTTTTGATGATAAGGAAGTTTTTGAGCAAATTATGGCTTCTGATGAACCAAATGAAATAAAATCTCTTGGCAGAAAAATTCGTAATTTTGATGAAAAAATATGGAATGATGTAAAATATAGCATTGTTCTGAATGGTAATTATCTTAAATTTACTCAGAATAGAAATCTTATGAATTTTCTGTTGAGTACAGGTGATAAGATTCTTGTTGAAGCAAGTCCTTTTGATAAAATTTGGGGCATTGGTATGAGTGAAAATGATGAGCGAATAAATAATCCTGATGAATGGCAGGGTGAAAATCTTCTTGGCTTTGCTTTGACAGAAGTAAGAGAGGAAATTAAGTCCGTTTATGCAAATGAAGGCTTGGTTGATTATTCGTTTGTAAAATAGCTGAAATATGTTATCAAATTCCTTGCAAGTTTTTATTTTTTATGATATAATCTACTATAAACGCAATGACGAAGAGAGTAGTCTGTTTATATGCAGTCTAAAGAGAGAAATTGTCGAGGGCTGAAAGCAATTTTGTCTGTGAAATGAGATGAAGTTCACTTCCGAGCGGTACTGCTGAAATGCTTATGCAGATTAGGTGGTAACGGAGAAAAGCACCGTTAAAGGCATAATGAGAGTTTGCATATTGCAAAAACAAGGGTGGTACCACGGAAGATTATCTATGCTTTCGTCCCTGACACTAAAAAGTCAGGAACGAAAGCATTTTTTGTGTGGCGGCGGCGAGCCGCCGCACCCGAGACGCGGAATCGGTTTTGCAAGCAAAACCTCAACATTGATATTAAGAAGATTGTTGACGCGGTCGAAGTAACTACCGGACAGGCGAACGAAGTTCGCTCCTACATTTCTTCCTATAAGACAGTTAAAAGTTTCGCGCAAGCCTTTTCAAAGGCTTGCGGTTTCCAAAGGCAGAACCTTTGGTGGGTTTTAAGGGCAAAGCCCTTAATATAAATTTTTGAGGTGAAAAGTATGAAAGAACAGCTTGAAAACATCAGGCAACAGGCACAAGAAGAACTTGCAAAGGCGAGTTCAAAGCAAGAGCTTGAGGCTCTTCGAGTAAAATATCTCGGAAAGAAAGGCGAACTCACAGCTATTCTAAAGCAAATGGGTAAGCTTTCTCCTGAGGAACGTCCGGTAATAGGACAGCTTGCAAATGAAGTAAGAGAAAATATAACACAGCTTCTTGAATCTGCACAGGCTGACATCAAAACTAAGGAAAGAAATGCAAAGCTTGCAGCAGAAAAGCTTGACGTTACACTTCCGGGAAAGAAACATGAGCTTGGCAATAAGCACCCACTTTCTATTGTTCTTGATGAGATTAAGGAAATCTTTGTCGGAATGGGATTTGATATTGTTGATGGTCCAGAGGTTGAGTATGATTACTATAACTTCGAGGCGTTGAATATTCCAAAGGACCACCCGGCTCGTGATACTCAGGATACATTCTATATCAATGATAATATTGTTCTCAGAACACAGACATCACCTGTTCAGATTCGTGTTATGGAAAAGCAAAAGCCTCCTATTCGTATAATCTCTCCGGGTAGAGTTTATCGTTCTGATGCAGTTGATGCAACACATTCACCTCTTTTCCATCAGATTGAGGGACTTGTTGTTGATAAGGGTATTACCTTTGCTGACCTCAAGGGTACGCTTGAAACATTCGTAAAGCGTCTTTATGGTGAGGATTCAGTTGTTCGTTTCCGTCCGCATCACTTCCCGTTTACAGAGCCTTCTGCCGAAGTTGATGTTCAGTGCTTTAACTGTAAGGGTGCCGGCTGTCGTCTTTGCAAGAACGAGGGTTGGATTGAAATTCTCGGTTGTGGAATGGTTCACCCTAAGGTTCTCGAAAACTGCAACATTGATCCTGAGGAATATACAGGCTTTGCACTTGGTCTTGGTCTTGAGAGAGTTGCAATGCGTCGTTATAATATTGATGATATGCGTCTTTTCTATGAAAATGATGTAAGATTCCTGTCGCAGTTCTAAGGAGGTATAAGAAATGAATTTATCTATGAGATGGCTTCGTGAGTTCGTTGACATTGATGAAGATATCAATATGAGAGAATTTTCCGAAGCAATTACAATGAGCGGTTCTAAGGTTGAGAGCTTTGAAAAGGAAGGCTCTGAACTTAAAAATATAGTTGTTGGTCGAGTTCTTTCAACTGAAAAGCACCCTGATGCGGACAGACTTACAGTCTGCAAGGTTGATGTTGGCGAGGCTGAGACTATTCAGATAGTTACAGCCGCAACGAATGTTGTTCCTGATGCGCTTGTACCTGTCGCAAAGGATAATTCTGTTGTCCATAGCGGTCAGAAGATTAAGAAAGGCAAGCTTCGTGGAGTATTGAGCCAAGGTATGTTCTGTTCTGTTGCAGAGCTTGGAGTAACTGTTCATGATTTCCCTTATGCTATTGAGGACGGCATTTTCCTTATTCAAGAGGATTGCAAGGTCGGCGATGATATCAGAGATGCAATAGGTCTTAATGATACAAAGGTTGAGTTTGAAATTACTTCAAACCGTCCCGATTGTTTCTCTGTTATTGGTCTTGCAAGAGAGGCTGCCGCTACTTATAATAAGCCACTCAAGCTTCATACACCTGTCGTAAAGGGTATCGGCGAAAGCTGTGAGGGTATGCTCGATGTTAAGATTGAAAACAAAGAGCTTTGCAAGATGTATAGTGCAAAAATTGTTAAGAATGTAAGAGTAAAGCCATCGCCACGCTGGCTTCGTGAAAGACTTCGTGCTATGGGAGTTCGTCCTATTAACAATATCGTTGATATTACCAACTATGTTATGCTTGAGTATGGTCAACCTATGCACGCTTTTGACTTGCGTTTTGTTGATGGCGCTAAAATCCGTATAAGAAATGCAAAAGCAGGGGAAACTATTACAACTCTTGACGGAATTGAGCGTAAGCTTTCTGAAAAAAATCTTATTATAGCTGATGAAAATAAGCCTATCGCTATTGCCGGCGTTATGGGTGGAGAGTTCAGCGGAATTGTTGATGATACAAACACTATCGTTTTCGAGTCTGCTAACTTTGACGGCGCCTCTGTCCGTCTTACAGCTAAAGAGCATGGTATGAGAACAGACGCTTCCTCACGCTACGAAAAGGGACTTGACCCGAATAATTGCTTGCCTGTACTTCAGAGAGCTTGTGAGCTTGTAGAGCTTCTTGACGCAGGAGATGTATATGACGGAGAGATTATCGACTTTGCCGGTGAATCTATCGACAAGATAAATGTAAGAAAGAGAATTGCTCTTGAGCCTGATTGGATTAACTCATTCCTTGATACAAAGCTTTCTGTTGACGAAATGAAGGCTATTCTTACAAAGCTTGAATGTGAATTTGACGGAGAAGATGTTCTTCCACCAACATTCAGACCTGACCTCCAGCATAAAGCTGATATTGCAGAGGAAATTGCTCGTTTCGTAGGTTATAACACAATTCCATCAACTTCTATAAGTGGTGGTGCTCAGGGTAAGTATACAGCTCGTCAAAAGTTTGATAGCAAGATTGCAGCAACAATGCTTGCTCTTGGTTTGAGCGAGATTATGACATATTCTTTCGTAAGCCCTAAGTATTATGATAAGATTCTTATGCCAAAGGACAGCGAACTTCGCCGTTCAGTTGTTATAACAAATCCGCTTGGTGAGGATACAAGCGTAATGCGTACAACTGCACTTCCTTCAATTCTCGAAATTCTCGCAAAGAACTATAACAACAGAAATGAAAAGGCTTATCTCTACGAGCTTGCTCGTGAGTATATTCCTATAACAGACGATAAGCTTCCTATCGAAAAGAATAAGCTTATCGGCGGTTTCTATGGCTTGTCTGATTTCTTTGAGTTAAAGGGTATTGTAGAGGAAACTCTCGACAGACTTTCAATCTATGATTATGATGTAGAGGCTTCTGCTGATGAATTTGCATATCACCCTGGTCGTTGTGCAGTTCTTACTATTGACGGCGAAAGAATTGGTGTATTCGGCGAACTTCACCCACAAGTAGCTGAAAACTATGGTATCGGTGAGAGAGTTTATGCTTTCGAGCTTGAGGCTGATTTACTCTTTAAGTATACAAAGTCTGAAAAGCAATATACTCCACTTCCTAAGTTCCCTGCTGTAACAAGAGATATTGCGGTTATATGCGATGAAAATATCCCTGTTCTTACACTCGAAAAGGCTATGAAGAAGTCAGCCGGCTCTACTCTCGAATCTGTTAAGCTCTTTGACGTATATCAAGGTGAACAGATTGAAAAGGGTAAGAAGAATGTTGCATTCAGAATCACAATGCGTTCTCATAACGAAACCCTTACAGATGAACACGCTAACAGCACTATGAAGAAGATTATGAAGGCTCTTGAAAATGAGGGTGCAGTTCTTAGAGCATAATGCACAATATATTGGTCATTTTAGTGTCAAATTTACAATTTGTACTTGAAATCCTATAATGTATATGCTAAAATAAGCAGTATGGAGGTGGTACTCGTGCAGGACAAAACTATGGTCTTTTCTATTAACGGCAATAAAGATGAGAGCATAAGAGTTATTCTTACGACGGTTTATAAGGCTCTTGAAGAAAAGGGCTATAATCCTCTGAATCAGATTGTCGGATATATTTTGTCTGAGGATCCCACTTATATAACTACTCACAATAACGCGAGAAATCTTATAAGAAAAATTGATCGTGATGATTTGCTTGAAGCTTTGCTAAAGAATTATTTAAATCTTTAAGACATCATTGCTAAAAGGAGTGCCTGATGGTTTTAAATAAAATCTGAATGCATATCTTACCAAAAGAAAGAGTATTATGGTAAGACCTTAATTTGTGAATCTACTGCGTTTTTGTGCCTTGTGCAATTTCTCTTGCACAAGGCACAGTAGTTTCTTTAACCGTTTATAAATCATACTTACTGCGATTGGAGGATTATATGTCTAATACTAAAACTGCATTTCCGCTTTATTACAGAGGAAAACCGCTTGTAAGAAATAACGACACGATTTTTTTCGGAGATATGAAAGACCCTTATGTTATTAAGCTGCAAATCAAGTCTAAGGAAAATTCTAATAATCTTGATTGTGCCAATAAGGTTACAATTCAGCTTTTAAGCACAGATACAGAAATCAGTGCAAGAAAGCAGATTATCAAGACAGGTGAGAAAGAAAATCTTGCAGTTGCACTTGATTTAGCTGTTGCATGGCTCGAAAGAGAACTTGCAAAATCTTCTAAAAAGTAAAATTCAGTCTAAGAATAGTATATTAGACTTAACAAAAGGGGAAAATCTATTCTGTGGATTTTCCCCTTTATGCTAATTATTTTTAAAAATACGATATAGATATAAAATTTATTGGAGGACAATATGGATACAGAGATTATTACATTACCTGCTATTCCGACGAGGGGTTTAGTTGTATATCCGCTTTCAACTACTCAATATGATGTAAGCTCTAAGAAAGCAGTAATAGCTTTAACTGAGTCTATAAAAAAAGACCAGAGAGTATTTATGCCGGCTACTATAAATGTCCTTGAGGATGATGAACTTGAAAGCAATCTTACAAATATTGGTACGGTTGCAGAAATAAAGCAGGCAATAAGAATTTCAGATTCGGAAATCAGAATAATTGTTGAAGGCTTATTCAGAGCAAATACTGTTAGGTATACTGAAACGGAATCCTTTATGGAAGTTGAGGTTCAGAAGGCTGAGCTTACTAATACAGATGATAATATAACAATATCAGCCTTGAAACAGGCAGTAAAAATAGCATTTGTAAAAAATGTTCAGATTTTACCGCAGTATCTCAGGCTTTCTAATGATACAGTTACAATGATTCGTTCTTGTGAGGACGCAGGCATTTTATGCGACCTTATAGCCGAACACGCTATTGTAAATCTTAATTACAAAATGGATATTCTTAATGAGCTTGATATAGAAAAGCGTCTTAATATACTGCTTGAATATCTTAATGAAGAATTTATAATACTCAATACAGAACACGATATAGGCGAGAAAGTAAAAGCGTCTATGGACGAAAATCAGCGTGAATATTATCTTAAAGAGCGTTTGAAGGCTATAAATGATGAACTTGGCGAAAATATGTTCGAGGATTCTGATTTGGCAGAGGAACTTGACAAATATACCGAGGAGGTTGATAAGCTTCAACTTTCTGAAGAAAACGAGCAAAAGCTTAAAAAGGAAATTGAAAAGCTTTCTAAACTTCCGTCAATTTCTCAGGAGGCAGGAATTATTCGCTCATATCTTGACGCCTGCCTTTCTTTGCCTTGGAATACGTCTACTGTTGACGAAACAGACATTGCAAAAATCAGAAGTAAACTTGACAGCGACCACTATGGAATGAAGGAAGTTAAGGAAAGAATTATTGAGGCAATAGCTGTAAAACAACTTTGCAAAGAGAAAAATAATCAAATGATTCTTTGTCTTGCAGGACCTCCTGGAGTTGGTAAAACTTCAATAGCAAAATCTATTGCCGAGGCATTGGGCAAAAGCTATGCAAGAGTTGCGCTTGGTGGCGTACACGATGAAAGCGAAATTCGTGGACACAGAAGAACCTATCTTGGTGCTATGCAGGGTAGAATTATGCACGCTATGACTCAGGCTAAAACTAATAATCCACTTATACTTCTTGATGAGATAGACAAGCTTGGAAATGATTTCAGAGGTGACCCGACTTCCGCCTTGCTTGAAGTTCTTGACAGCGAGCAGAATTTCTCGTTCTACGACCATTATATAGATATGCCGTTTGATTTGAGTCAAGTGCTTTTTGTAACTACTGCAAATAATCTTTCTGCAATTCCTGCACCGCTTCGTGACAGAATGGATATAATAGAACTTTCAAGCTATACAAGCGAAGAAAAGCTGAATATTGCTAAAAAGCACCTTATCAAGAAACAGCTTAAAAAGAATGGTTTAACTTCTAAGAATTTTAAGATTACTGATAGTGCTTTGGTTGATTTAATCGAGAATTATACAAGAGAAGCCGGTGTAAGAACTCTCGAAAGATATATAGCAAAGCTTATGAGAAAAGCTGCTGTAAAAATTGTTTCCGGTGAAGAAAAGAGTGTAAGAGTTTCCGTTAAGAATATTGAAGATTTTCTCGGTGCAAGAAAATTCACTAAGGACGAAATGAATGATAAGGACGAAGTAGGTTTGGCTACCGGTCTTGCATGGACTTCTGTTGGTGGAGTAACATTACCTGTTGAGGTTGCTGTTACAAGCGGAAGTGGAAAACTTATTCTTACAGGCTCTCTTGGTGATGTTATGAAAGAATCTGCTCAAGCAGCATTTACTTGTGTAAGAACTCGTGCAGAGGCTCTTGGAATTGAAAAAGATTTCTATAAGATTTACGATTTTCATATTCATGTCCCTGAGGGAGCAACACCAAAGGACGGTCCGTCAGCGGGTATAACCATTGCCACTGCAATTACATCTGCGTTGACGGGCAGAGCAGTTCGCCGAGATATTGCAATGACGGGAGAAATTACACTTAGAGGCAGAGTTTTGCCGATAGGTGGATTAAAAGAAAAATCCCTTGCAGCATATAGGCTTGGAATCAGAACCGTTATTATTCCAAAGGATAATGTGCCAAATCTTGAAGAGATTGATGAAACCGTCAAGAATGAAGTTAAGTTCGTACCTGTAAGCACTATTGACGAGGTTTTGGATACAGCTCTTTGCTCTAAAAAGCAGACAGGAAAAAAACACGCAAAAAAAGAGCCTAAAACAGAAGTGATTGAAACTCGTATATAAAGGAGCATAACTATGAATTTTCAGATAGCAAGTTTTGAAGCGGCATATGGAAAATCTTCGCAGATTCCGCCGTCGGATTTACCGGAAATAGTATTTTCAGGGCGTTCAAATGTCGGAAAATCATCGCTTATAAATAAAATTCTCAACAGAAAATCTCTTGCAAGAGTTAGCGCCACTCCGGGTAAAACTGCAACAATAAATTTCTTTAACCTCAAAACTGCAAGACTTGCAGATTTGCCCGGTTATGGCTATGCCAAGGTATCGGACAGCGAAAAAAGACGATGGGCAGAGCTTGTAGAGGGTTATTTTGCAATGGATAGAGATATTCGTATGGTTATACAGATTTGCGATTTGCGTCACCCTGCCACAAAAGACGATATGAATATGATAGATTTTCTTTCACACAATGGCTTTAATTTTATTGTTGCTATGACTAAGCTTGATAAGTTGAAAAAATCCCAGCGTGCCACAAGAATTGAGGAAATGCGTCAGCAGATGTCTGTATTTGGTGATGTAAGATTATTCCCTTGTTCATCAGAAAATGGAGAGGGTGTGGAAGAAATCCGCAAGGCGATTGAAGCTGCCGCAGAGGGAGAAGTTTAAGAAATTAAATGAGGTAAGCTATGGAAATTTGGGATTTATATGATATAAACAGGATTCCAACAGGCGAAACTATGATTCGTGGCGAAAAAATAAAAGAAAATCGCTATCATTTGGCAGTTCATGTCTGTATTTTTAATAAACGGGGTGAAATGCTGATTCAGCATAGACAGCCTTTTAAATCCGGTTGGTCAGATTTGTGGGATATTACTGTCGGAGGTTCTGCGGTCAGCGGAGATACAAGTCAGACTGCCGCTGAACGAGAGGCTTTAGAAGAAATAGGATATAAGCTTGATTTGAGCAATGTTCGCCCATCATTTACAATAAACTTTCAAAATGGCTTTAATGACATTTATTTAGTTGAAAGAGAAGTTGAGATAGATGCTTTGAAACTTCAATACGAAGAAGTCAAAGAGGTTAAATGGGCAACGGCTGATGAAATCAAGTATATGATTGAGAGCGGAGAATTTATTCCATATGATAAAAGCTTTATAGATATGCTGTTCTTTTTGAGAAATCACAACGGATTGCATACGAGAGAGGATAGAGTATAATATGATACAAACTGTACTGCTATTTAATGTTCCTAAGCAGAAAGCTGCTAAAATAACTCGTGCGGCACTTCCGCTAAAACTGCGTGTAAAGACTGTTCCTAAATCTGATTTTGCCAAAACTCTTGGTGAATTTGCAGGAATTTCAGAAGCAACAGAGCTTGCATATGATGGTGACGGGATTTCCGAGGAAATGATGGTATTATGCGGATTTTCAGACAATCTTATAGACAAGCTATTCTTTGCAATGAGAAAAACAGGTGCAGGACTTGTTAAGCTTACTGCGATTCTTACCGAAACTAACAAGGATTGGAATGTAAATACTCTTTTTGATGAGCTTAAAAAAGAGCGTGAACAAATGGCTGAATTAAAAGCTAAGAAAGAATAATTTTGAAAAGCTATCAGTTTCAAAGTAGTTTTAGTCAATATTTGGCTTTCAGAGAATTCACTACGAGGCTTAGGAGAGATATAAAGTATTTCACTGTTAAGGATATTGCCCTTTGACCTACAAATCTTTGAAAAGGTTTGAGTGAAACTTTTTTAAGTTGATTTTGCTTTAATTTATTAGGTGGCGATTTTATGATGAATATACCGAAATATGTTTCTGATGTTTTAAACCGACTTGAGGAAAATGGCTTTTCTGCATATGTCGTTGGAGGCTGTGTCAGAGATTATCTGCTTGGACGACCAATAAATGATTTTGATGTTGCAACCTCAGCTTTGCCAGAAAAAATGCTTGAAATTTTCAAGGACTATAAAACAGTGGATAATGGCATAAAGCATGGAACAGTTGCAGTTGTATCCGAGAACAAGCTTGTCGAGGTTACAACATTCAGAAGTGATGGTATTTATACTGATTCACGCCGACCTGATTCTGTTTCTTTTGTGCGAAGTATAGAAGAAGATTTGGCAAGGCGTGATTTTACGATTAACGCTATGGCTTATTGTGAATCTGAGGGAATAATAGACCTTTATGGCGGACAGGAAGATTTAAAAAATAAGTTAATCCGCTGTGTCGGAAATCCGCATAAGAGATTTTCTGAGGACGCTTTAAGAATTATGCGTGGAATGAGGTTTGCCTCGACTTTAGGATTTAGAATAGAGGAAGAAACTCTTTCAGCTATGATTGAAACAAAACATTTACTTCAAAAAATTGCAAAGGAAAGAATTACAAGCGAATTTAGAGGTATGCTTTTAGGTGAAAGTATTTATGATGTGCTTATGTCATGCAGAGAGGTTATATATGAATTGATTCCTGAATTGCGTGTTGAGGATAATTATATTATGAAAAAATATCCTGATATGACGCTTTGGGAGCATACTGTAAGAGCGGTTTCGATGTCAAAAAATCTATATGAGAGATTATGTATGCTTTTACACGATGTTGCAAAACCATATTGCAAAGTAATAGTTGACGGCAAGGAAAAATATCCTAATCACGCTGAAAAGGGTGCAGAGATAGCAAAGGAAATTCTTTCACGATTCAAATTTGAAAAAATAGTTAATACAGCAGTTTTGAAGCTTATAAAAAATCATAGTATAAGATTTCCGAAAACTCTTGCTGATATGAGAAGATTTGTGCGTGATTTTGGCTATGATTTTACAAAGGATTGGCTTGATATAAAATATGCTGTTGTCTTTTCAAAACCTCATAAAGAAAGTACAGCACAACTATATTATAATGCTATCAGATTCTTTGATGAAATATATGAAAAAAATCTTTGTTGCATTATATCCGAGTTGGATATTTCGGGCGATGACCTGAAAGAAATTGGTATAGTCGGAAAGAATATTGGTGTTATACTTGATAAGCTGCTTGAAGACGTTATTTCTGAAAATTGCGAAAATAAAAAAGAAATGCTTTTAAAACAAGCATTTCTATATAAATGATAACAGTAAAAAGGACGCTCAAATTCGAGCGTCCTTTTTGAATTTATAATACGATTTTATTTTTTCTTACTTCTGATTTTTTTATCTGAAAGAGGGAGTTCAGGAATTTCTGCTTTAACTGTTTCATTGACATAGCTATCTTGAATTCTTTCTGTAACGGAATTGATGGTATTTTCCGCAGGCATAGTCTCATCAATATGCTTTGTCTTTTTGCTTGAGTAAACAATTTTTAAGAGAATAGGAGTTATGATAGTAGTTGCGATAACCATAATAACTATTGGTCCAAGTATTACAGAACCAAGTAATCCCATAGACGCACCTTTATTCGCAACTATAAGAGCAACTTCACCACGAGAAATCATACCTATACCGATTCTTTTGCACTGATAATTTTTATATCCGCAGAGCTTTGCACCAAGTCCGCAGCCGATAATCTTTGTTATAATAGCAACAATCGTTATTACGACAGCGAAAACTACAATCTGTATGCTCATTGATGGAAGAACAACATTCAAGCCAATGCTTGCAAAGAAGATAGGTGAGAGTAAGAGATAAGAAAGAACATCGAATTTTTTTGCAAGATATTCCGAACTTTGAGTAAGAGAGATGATAAGTCCAGCAAAGAATGCACCGGTAATATCTGCAACTCCGAATACAGCCTCTGCAACATAAGACATAGCAAGACAGAAAACAAAGCAAATGATTGTGTGTCTGTGTTTGAGGTGTTTAGAGCGGTTAGCCCACCAAATATATAACTTATAGAACGCATAGCCTGCAACTACAACCATTGCGAAGAAGCCGAGAATTTTGAGCAAGACAAGCCATACATTAACGCTTGAGTCAGCAAGACTTGTAATAATTGTAAGTGCGATGATACCAAGAATATCATCTATAATTGCAGCACCGAGGATAGCATTACCTGATTCGGATTTCAGTCTGCCGAGTTCTTTAAGTGTTTCAACTGTGATACTTACAGAAGTTGCTGTGAGGATTACACCGATGAAAACATTTTGTAAGAATATATTGCAAGTAGCGTCAGAATCTATTATACCGGGTTTGTTAAAGAAATATGCAACTCCAAATCCGCCTATCAGAGGAACAATAACACCAAGTAAGGCTATAATAAATGAAGCCTTTCCGCATTTTTTAAGTTCCTTGACATCAGTTTCAAGACCTGCACAGAACATTAAAACGATAACACCGATTTCTGATGTTGTGGTGATAAAATTGGATTTTTGCACGATATTAAGTATTGCGGGGCCTAATATTAAACCTGCAAGCAAAGCGCCGACAACTTGTGGCATTTTAAATTTTTGCGAGATTAAACCGAATAGCTTTGTTGTAAATAAAATCAAAGCTAAATCTAAAAGATAACGATACTCCTCCATAATAAAACTCCTCTTAATAATTTAAAAATGAACAGCAAATGACTGTCCGTTTTAGATGAACATCATTGTTCATAAATCAGACGGACAGTCAATCAAAGACCATTTTTAAAAATTATAACACATTATTCGGCGAATTTCAACATAAATATTAATTAACCACCAAAAAGCTGTGTCCAATATACCCAACCATCACTTGCTATATAACAGCCTACACCTGTATGAGTAAATTCAGGATTTAGGATATTTGCACGGTGACCGGAAGAATTCATCCAGGCTTCAACAACTTCTTTCGGAGTGTTTTGACCTGCGGCAATATTTTCACCTACGATTGAATAATCAAGGTTAAGAACAAAAGTGTAACCGGGGTCTCCATTAGGACGTTTATGGCTGAAATTTGTTTCAAGCTCTGTTGAACGTGTATAGGCATTATTCATAAGGGTATGATTGATTTTTAAAGGAGTTACGCCATTCTTTTTGCGTTCTTCATTAATAAGTTTTACAACTTCTTCAGCAAAATCAGAATTTGGAGAATTTTTGATTTCCAATTTTTCAATATATTTATAGTCCTTTGCCGAACATCTTAAGCAAATTCTTTGCTGAAATCCCTTGCTTGTTACAGTAGCTTCAGAAATAGTTTCCCACTCGCCCCATTGATGTCCGAGGGCTTTTTTATAATTATCAGCATAAGAATTTCCGCAATCACAGCTATGTAGGGTATATCCTTTTGGTGTACAATTTGGGGATATAATACGCTCAACATAACTATGCTGATGAGTAGAAGTTCTTTGTGCGATTTGTTGAGTAGTTTCTTCTTTTTCAGAGTTTTGAGTTTTAGAATCTGCTTTTGATGAGGCTACATAGTTTGCTGAACTTGAAACAGATTGCTTATTCGAAGAATTACCAATTTTTTTTGATGACTCTATGTTTGATGAAGAGCTTATGGGGCTTGAAACTGAATTATTTATTGAGCTTTCAAGAATGGAACCATCATTAGGATTAAATACATTTTCAGATGCAGAAGAATTTTGCTTAGAGTCTACAGTGTAGGAATCGCCAGATGTAGGTGTATAGTTACGATTAGTAGAGAGAGAGTAGGTTTCGTAGCTTATCATAGGAGTATGTTCATTATCTATCAGATGAAAAGAATTTATTATTGAACTTGAAATAATAATTGTAGATAATAAAAATGCAAGTATTATAAGTATTATTGCAATGATTTTTTTTAGCTTACGATGTTCCATAAGCTTTGCCTCCTAAATTATTCAGCGAGAGCAGCTTTAATAGCAATCGCACACTCAAGACGCTTTTTTTCTAATTCACAAGATGTTTCGTGAGATTTGCGAATATCACCTTCATATTTGAAGTTATTTGCATTACAACCACCGCTACAGTAGAATTTAGCCCAACAGTTCTTACATTTATCCTTTGAGTATACATTAGCAAGGGCGAATCTCGCCTTCATATCCTCATCAAAAGTACCATCATTGAGATTACCCATCTTATAATCGTCTTCGCCGACAAACTGATGACATGGATAAATATCGCCTTCAGGAGTTACAGCAACATATTCATTTCCGCAGCCACAGCCACGAAGGCGCTTAACTGCACAAGGACCTTGATCTAAGTCAATCATAAAGTGGAAGAAATTATAAAATTCTCCTTTCTTTCTGCTTTCGACAATAGTTTTTGCAAGTCTTTCGTACTCATCGAATACAGCTGGTAAATCTTCTGTTTTAATAGAATAGGAAAGAAGAGGGTCGGATACAACAGGCTCGATAGAGAGCTGTTCAAAGCCGAGGTCTTTCATATGAAGAACATCGTTTGTGAAATCAAGATTATATCTTGTAAATGTACCACGAATGTAGTAGTCTTTATCACCACGATTTTGAACGAGTTTTTGATATTTAGGGACAATAATATCGTAGCAACCCTTGCCATTAGGAGTTATACGAAGTCTGTCGTTTACTTCCTTTCTTCCGTCAAGAGAAAGAACGACATTATTCATCTCTTTGTTAATATATTCAATTTTATCATCTGTGAGAAGCAATCCATTTGTTGTTATAGTGAAGCGGAAATTCTTGTTGTGCTGTTTTTCTATACTTCTTGCATATTCTATAACACCCTTGACAACGTCAAAGTTCATAAGTGGTTCGCCACCGAAGAAATCAAGCTCAAGATTTCTTCTTGAACCGGATTTTTCTATAAGGAAGTCGATAGCTTTTTTGCCAACTTCAAGCGGCATAAGACAACGACCTTTGCCGAAATCACCTTTTGCAGCAAAACAATATTCACAGCGGAGGTTACAATCGTGCGCAACATTAAGGCACATAGATTTAACAGGAGCACCTTTCATAAGATTAGCGAACTTCTCATAGTCATCGTCAGAAAAAAGTTGTCCCATTTTATAAAGCTCGTAAAGGTCGTTATAAGTTTCGGTAAGGTCTTCCTTAGAGTATTCTCCACTCATAGCCTCAATTACTGAATCGGGAATATTTTCGGTCATATTTTCGTCGAGGTAGTCGAGCATCTTATAGGAAATATCATCAAGGATATGTACGGCACCACTGTGTACATCAAGGCAAATGTTGTTTCCTAAGAGATTATATTTATGTATCATATTTTAGTCACGCTTTCTATTATCAAATGATTTAAATTGGCATAAATAAAGAGCGAACTAAGTCCGCTCTTTTTAAGATTTGGTTTTGCGTATTAGAATTAGCAATAATTAGCGATTAGCGGACTCGCACTTCTGGTTAGCAACTGTGCAAGAAGTTTTGCAAGCACTCTGGCAAGAAGCTTGACATTCGCCGCAACCGCCCTTAACTGCTGATTCTTTAAGATTTGCGCTATTAAGTGTCTTTATGTGCTTAGTTTCTTTCATAAGAAATTACCTCCGTATAATGTAATGTAATAATTTTAACATATTATTTCAAAAATTTCAACTGTTATTTTGACAATATATAAAGGTCTGCATAAAAGATAAACAAAAAATCGGAAAGTTTTTAAACCTCCCGATTTAGTAAATTATTTTTTCTTTTTGCTTTCTTTAGTTTTTTGGTTAGCTTTAGTTTTCTTTTCAGCATCTTTTCTCTTTTTATAGTTTGTCCACATAACCCAAAGAGGAGCGGAGATAAAGATTGAAGAATAGCAACCGAAGATAACTCCAACCATCATAGGAAGTGCAAAGCTTACGACAGTCTGAATATCATAGATAAGTGCAACAACAAGGACTGATCCGATTGCGAGGAGAGTTGTGAATGCAGTGCAGATTGTTCTTGCAAGTGTCTGGTTAAGACTTTGATTTACAAGCTCTGCTGTTGAAGCCTTAGGACCTATATACTTACGATTTTCTCTGATTCTATCGAAGATAACGATTGTATCATTAAGAGAATAACCTATGATAGTCAGTATAACGGCTATAAAGTTATCATCAAGCGGCATTCTGAAAATAACGAAAGTAAAGTATGCCATAATTATATCGTGTATAAGAGCGATAACGGCTGTGCAACCAGCGGAAAGACCACCGATTTTTCTGAATCTGAAACCAACATAGAGAATCATTAGGAGAGCGGCAATACCGACGGCTGCCATACACTTCCAGAAGAATGTTGCACCCTTTGAAGGGTCAACTGATGTGATTTCGGTTCTTGTGAAATTGTTATCAGGAAAAGCCTCTTTAAGTGCGTCTGTAACACCTTTTTCAGTTTCAGGGTCAATAGTTTTTGCCTCTGTAAGTTCGATGGAAAGTGTGTTCGCATTTTCTTCAGTTGCTGCGGCAGACATATTCTTACTATACTGGAATGAAACATCTTCTTTAGTAGCAGCCTGAACTACTTTAGAAATTTCATTTTCTGAGAGGTTATCACCAGAGTAGCTATATTTCATAATAGCACCGCCGGTGAACTGAATATCCAGTTCTGTGTGGAAAACGAAAATATTAAGAATAAGGCAGATAAGCATAAGGCTGAGTGTTAGTATAAAGAACTTCTTGGAATTTCCAACGAAGTCAAAATGAAATTTTTGTCTCATAGTCACTTACCTCCATAAAGTTTCTTGTTTCGCAGGAACTTGAAGCGTGAGAGTGACATAAGCATCAATCTTGAAGCAAAAACGCCCATTACGAAGTTTGCGATAACACCGACAAGCAGTGTGTAGCCGAATGCGTAGATAGCGCCTGTTGTAGAAGCGCCGAAAATACCTGAAAGGATATTTGCAGGACCAAATACAAGCATAAGGATAAGAGCAACTATGATGTTTGTGATATTGCCATCAAAGATAGCTGAGAAGCTATTTTTTGTACCATATCTGATACAGCCGTCAAGTGTCTTTCCTTGATAAAGCTCGTCTTTAATTCTTTCTGAGGTAATAACATTGGCGTCAATACCCATACCAACTGAAAGAATGATACCACTTATACCGGCAAGCGTCATAGTAAAGCTTGAAGCGAATGGGAAGTAACCCGATACAGCTGCAAGTGACAATGCAACTTGACCAATAAGTGCAATAGAAGCAACGAAACCAGGAAGTCTGTAATATACTATCATAAAGATAATAATAAGTGCGAGAGCGATAGCTCCTGCAAGAGCCATTGCATAGAGTGCATAGTCACCAAGAGTTGGGTTTATTGAGCCGTAGCTGTCAACTTCAAGCTCGAATGGCAAAGCACCTGCGTTAATCTTATTTGCGAGAGCTGTTGCTTCAGAAGCGGAGAAGCCAGCAGAGCCGTCAGATTTGTCTCCACCAGTAATCATACAACTATTGCTGTCGATAACACTGTTAACAGTAGGAGCAGAAATCATAGTGTCGTCCATCCAGATGGACATAACATTTTGGCCTGAAGATTTAGCAGAAAGCTCTGTTGTAGCTTCTTTGAAAAGCTTTCTTCCTTCATCGGTGAGTTCAAGAGAAACTATGTACTGTGCCTTACCACCGTTCTCAAGCTGTACATAATCGGCACTTGCACTTTTAATAGCACTACCATCGAGGTATATGTGAGAAGCTGTTGTTCCTGACGGTGTCTTATATACTAATTCGCCGTTAGAATCATATTCCCTTGAGGTATAGCTATTGCCTTCTCTGAAAGTAAGCTTTGCTGTTGCGGCAAGCTCTTCAATAGCTGTGCTTGGGTCGAAGTTTTCTTCGTCCTCTTTCCATGGATAACGGACGATGATAAGACCGTTATCGTTGTCCTGATAAAGCTCATAGTCAGTAATGTTATTAGTGACAAGTCTAAGCTCTATAACAGACTTTGCTGCGGACATCTGTTCTGCTGTTGCCTTGACATCTCCGGCAGGCTTGAAGGTCGCTTCAACGCCGCCCTTAATGTCGATTCCCCATCTTATGTCGCTGACACCCTTGATGTAGGTAATCTTAAAATCGCCGTTTTCGCCATATATGCCGAAGATTGACGTATACGCCAATGCGAAGATAAGAATAGCGACGATGAAAAACACTGGTTTTCCAACTTTTTTCATACGGTATCCTCCAATAAATTCATTTGTCTGTTTTAGTAGCTTTAAGGAATTTTGTAAAATAAAAAACCTTGTCACTCACGAAAACAGAGGTAACAAGGTTAATTATATATTTTATGGTCGAAAAAGTCAATGTGATTAAGACAAATTCATATCAAATAAAGCTAAAAGCTTTCATAATAGGGAGGAATTTATATATTATTTATCCAAAAGCTTTTCTGCAGCTGCAATCTTTGTGCATAGGCAGAAAATATCAAGAGCCTTAGCAAGTTCGTCAAGAGGAGGGAAGCTTGGTGCAATTCTGATATTAGAATCGTTAGGGTCGATGCCATAAGGATATGTAGCACCTGCACCAGTGAGGTTGATTCCGGCTTCTTTGCAAAGAGCAACGACTTTCTTTGCGCAACCATTTAGAACATTTACGCTTACGAAATAACCACCATTAGGCTTATGCCAGCTTGCGATATTCTTGTCACCAAGTTCTTCTGTAAGCTTGTTTATAACAAGCTCAAACTTTGGAGCAAGAATAGCCTTATGCTTTTGCATATGTGCAACAACGCCTTCATAATTATTAAAGAACCTGATATGACGGAGCATATTAAGCTTATCATAACCGATTGTCTGGAATTTATATCTGCTCTTGAGAACATCGAGGTTATTCTTTGACGCTGCGAGAGCTGCAACACCGGAACCTGGGAAAGTAATCTTAGAAGTAGAGCAGAACATAATTGGCAGATCTTCATTACCGTTTTTAAGGCATTCGTCATAAAGATTAAGGAGAGTATCAGGGGTATCAGTAAGGTCGTGTATGCAGTATGCGTTATCCCACATAATTCTGAAATCCTTAGCGGCAGGCTTTAACGCTGCAAAACGCTTAACAGTTTCGTCAGAATATGTTATACCGTCTGGGTTTGAATACTTAGGTACACACCAGATTCCCTTAACAGTAGGGTCCTCAACATACTTTTCTACCATATCCATATCAGGACCGTTTTCAGTCATAGGAATAGTAATCATTTCGATATTTTTAAAGAAGCCTGTAACACCGAAATGTCTGTCATATCCCGGAGCAGGACAGAGAAATTTAATTTTTCCCTGAAGAAGCCAAGGATCTTCTCCGCCAATACCATTTTCAGAGAAGCAAGCGATTGTATCGAACATCATATTAAGGCTTGAGTTACCGCCGATGAATACATTTTCAGGCTTAACACCGAGCATTTGTGCGAAAAGCTCTTTTGCCTCATCAATACCATCAAGAATACCGTAGTTACGGCAATCTGCACCTGATACAGAAAGGCAATCACTACCGCTTTTAAGTATATCAAGCATAGGAAGTGAAAGTTCAAGTTGAGCGGTACTTGGAACACCTCTCGCCATATTGAGTTTTAGGCCCTGGGCCTTATAATCCTCATATTCTGCTTTAAGATTTTTAAGCTCTGATTCAAGAGCATTTTTGTCCATAGACTGATAGTCTGACATTATTAATCCCCCTAAAATAGAATAAATTATTTTATGAACTGCAAAATACAGTCGATTTCCGCTTAATATTTTAATATAATATATATAAAAATGCAAGTCTTATTTTATAATCTTGCAAAATTTATTATTTTATTCAAAAATAATCAGATATTAATGAGTTTTGCTTGCCTTTTTGACGGATAAAAATTCCATTTAATAAAAAACGGAGGTTTATTATGAAACGAATGGCTTTCATACTTGCAATTATTCTCGTGACTATACTGTGTAGCTGTACGGTATCGCCACCCGATTCTGCCGCAGAAGAAATTGTACTCTATTCGTGGAAATTAAAAAATGAAAGTGACGATAACAACAAAGAAAGTAACGGTACGCTTAACTTCGAAAATGGAAATATCATTTTTAATATAAGTAAACCTGATAAAAGCAAATTGAATTTGAATGAACATTATGAAATAGATAATGAGAAAATTATAATAGTTTCTGAAAATTACGGAAAGCTTATATTTAAATATAAGCTTTATGGAAATGAACTTGAGCTTTCATATAATAATTCTGCTTTGAGATTTATAAAAGCAGATTAAACAAGGCAACAAACCGCTTTCAAGACACATAATTGTTCTACAAGCGTTTGTAGGGAATGGGTTAAGCTGCCAAGCGGGCGGACGAAATTAGTTATTACATGAGATATTTGTTTAATCTGGAAAATAGTTACTTTAAATTGTTTTAAGCACCAAATATTAACAAAAAAGTTTGTGCAAATTAGACAGATTGCTTGTTAATAATTTGTATGAAAAAAATTTATAAATTCTTTTAAATTTTTTATAAATGTGGTATAATCAACTTAATTTGAAACCACTTTTAAGCGAGGTTTCAGATAATAAAAAAAGGAGAATTTGAAAAATGGCAACAAGAACAATGAAAAAATTCTTAGCGCTACTTCTGTCACTTATGATGATTGCAGCAGTATTTGTTGTACCATCTGTTTCAGCGGCAGATGACCTCGAAATCACTGTTCATTATCAAAGAAGCGATTCTAACTATGATAAGTGGAATCTTTGGATTTGGGCAGAAGGCAAAGACGGAGGTCAACAGGACTTCACATCAAGCGATAGCTTTGGTGCAGTATCCAAGTTCAACATGGACGCAACCGGTGTTGACAAGATAGGCTTCATTATCCGTAAGGGCGAATGGGAAGCTAAGGATACAGACGGTGACCGTTTCATCGAAACAGCTAATGCTGAAAACGGAAAGGTAGATATCTATGTTCTTCAAGGACAAGTTGAGTTTGGCTATACAGAAGCTGAGCTTACGGCTCCAAGAATCAAGAAGGCAAAGATGGTTTCTACAAATCAGATTGATTTCACACTTTCTCAGGAAGCAAATCTCAAGGCAAGCGATGTAACTGTTAAGGATTCCGAAGGAAACACTTATGCAGTAGCTTCTGTCACAACAGACGGCAAAAACGGTAGCTTGACAACTTCTGATGAGCTTTCTTACGGCAAGAGCTATAAGCTCTACATCGACGGCTTTATTGAGCTTGATGTTTCTACTGCTAATGTTTATGACACAGATGAGTTCGAGCAGAAGTATACTTACGATGGCAACGACCTCGGTGCTAACTACACAGCAGAGAAAACAACATTCAAGACATGGTCGCCACTCGCAGAGAAGGTTACACTTAACCTCTACTCAACAGGCGATGGCGATACACTTATTAAATCTGTTGATATGACACTTGGCGATAAGGGTGTTTGGACAGCAGAAGAAGCAGGCGACCTCAATGGTAAGTACTACACCTACACATTTAAGATTAACGGCAGCGAAAATGAGGCTGTTGACCTTTATGCAAGAGCAGGTGGCGTAAACGGCGACAGAGGTATGATTATCGATCTCAAGTCTACAAACCCTGATGGCTGGGATAACGATGTTCGTCCGGAGTTTGGCGGAAACGCAACAGATGCTATCGTTTATGAGCAGCATATAAGAGATTTCTCTATTGATAAGAGTTCAGGCGTTTCTGACGCTCATAAGGGTAAATATCTTGCATTTACAGAAACAGGTACAAAGAATTCAAATGGCGATTCTACTTGCCTTGATTACCTCAAGAATCTCGGAATCACACATATTCAGATTATGCCTGCATTCGACTTTGCAAGCGTTGACGAAACAAAGCTTGATACAGCTCAGTACAACTGGGGTTATGACCCTAAGAACTACAACTTCCCAGAGGGTTCTTATTCAACAGACCCTTACAACGGTGAAGTAAGAATTAACGAGTTTAAGCAAATGGTTCAGTCACTCCATAAGAGTGGTATCAGAGTTATTATGGACGTTGTTTACAACCACACAGCAGCTACATATGACTCTAACTTCAATAAGTCATTCCCTAACTACTATTATAGAACAAACGAAGACGGTAGCTTCTCAAATGGTTCAGGTTGCGGTAACGAAACAGCTACTGAGCGTTCAATGGTTAGAAAGTACATCGTAGAATCTGTTGTTTACTGGGCAACAGAATATCACATTGATGGTTTCCGTTTTGACCTTATGGGACTTCATGATCAGGAAACAATTAATGAAATCAGAGCAGCCCTCAATAAAGTTGACCCAACAATCATCACATACGGTGAAGGTTGGACAGGCGGTTCATCTACTCTTCCATCTTCACAAGCAGCTTTGAAGGCTCAGATTTCTAAGATGCCCGGCTTTGGTGCATTTAGCGATGACATCAGAGACGGTCTTAAGGGTAATGTATTTGATGAAGAAGACACAGGTTTTGTAAGTGGTAAGAGCGGTATGGAAAGCACAGTTAAGTCTGGTGTTCTCGGTGCAACTGATTCATGGGCAGGCGCTCCTACACAGACAATTAACTATGTTTCTTGCCACGATAACAACACACTTTGGGATAGATTTACAAATTCTTGCCCAGATGCAACAGACGAAGAAAAGGCAGCTATGACTAAGCTTGCAAGCTCAGTTATCTTTACATCACAGGGTGTACCATTCTTCCTCGGTGGCGAAGAAATGTGCAGAACAAAGCCTCTTGCTAATGGCAAGCTCGATAGCAACAGCTATAAGTCACCTGATTCTACAAACAGTGTTAAGTGGGATACACTCTCAAGTAACCTTGTTTCAGGTGTAAGCAACTACTATAAGGGTCTTATCGAATTCAGAAAGGCTCACCCATCACTCAGACTTACAACAACAGAAGATGTCAACAACAGCATCAAATTCTCCGAAGATGTTGGCGATAATGTTGTTGCTTATGAAGTAAGCGGCAAGCCAAACGGCGAAAAGGCTGATTCTATCTTTGTAGCATACAATGCTAATAAGGAAGATGTTCAGGTTAAGCTTCCAAAGAGCGACAAGTGGCAGGTTTGCGTTAATGGCGAGAAGGCTGGTACAGATGTTATCGAAACAATCAACGGTGACACAGTAACAGTTAAGGCTCAGTCAACAATGGTACTTGTTCTTGGCGATACAAAGGGTAATCCTGATAATTCTAATCCGGAAGATACAAGCAAGGTTACACCTACACCATCTGATAATGATAATTCAAATGGTGTAAACACAGGCGACACAAGCACACCAATCGTTTGGTTTGCAATCGCAGGTGTAGCACTTCTTGCAATCGCAGGCGTAGTATTCCTCACAGCAAAGAAGAAGGCTAACAGATAATTGAGTTTAACAATTCAATAAATCTATAAAACAAAAAGCTATGAAGCGGAAATCCGTTTCATAGCTTTTTTGTGTTTAAGTTATTGAGAAATCAATGGTAGTTTTTAATTCATAATAACTTTGAAAAAACTTAAGTGAAATTTTAAATTTAAGAAAACTCAAAACACGAATAACAAGTGTTAACTTAACGAAAAAGTAGAACACGTTTTGATAGCGGAGGAGTTACACTTTGAGCAAAACTTTAAATTTTTATAAGTTTATGCTTAGTTGATTGTTTTTTCATCATTTTTGTTTCGGCTATCGGTTATCATATAGCAAAGAACCATAAGACTATCATTGAGATGAACATTCTGTACAATAATATCATCAAAATCAAGCGTAAGGTCATAGTGGCTGAAATTCCAATAATTTTTTACGCCATATGAATGAAGTTTAGCCGCAAGCGATGGTGCTGCAGCCTTCGGAACGCAGAATATTGCAACATCAGGGTGATTTTCTGAACAAAACTTCTCAAGAGATTCTGTATCCATAATGCTGATGTCACGAATTTTCTGTCCGATTTTATTTTTATCACTATCAAAAATGCCTGTGAGCTTGAAGCCACGCTTTTCAAAAGACATATGCGTTGCAACAGCTTTTCCGAGATTTCCGGCGCCAATCATTATGGCACTGTATTGATTATCAATGCCAAGAATGTGGCCTATTTCATCGTGTAAAGCCTCAACAGAGTAGCCGTATCCTTGTTGACCAAAACCGCCGAAACAGTTTAAATCCTGACGGATTTGCGATGCGGTTAAGTGCATTCTGTTTGAAAGCTCTCTTGAAGAAATTCTTGTTATATTTTTATCAAGCAATTCACCAAGAAAACGGTAATATCTTGGCAAACGATTGATTACCTGAACTGATATATTTTCGTGCTTAGACAAGTTTTATTCACCGACTTCCAAAAAATAAGGTATAGAAGAATTTTTCACACCTTATCTTGTTAAAAAATCACAGAATATTTGTAGGGGTGGACGAAGTTCGCCCTTAAGCCCCCACGAGGGACTCTGGTCCTCAAACCCTGCGAGCAGTTTACACAATCAAAGCTGGTGCAAAAAAGTTTGAGCAAAACTTTTGAGTGTTTTTATGATATTTTTTCAACAAAATAAGGTGCGGGATAAATTCCCACACCTTATTATAGCACATTTTTTACTGATTGAAAGAGATTTTTTACATTAAGCCATTTTTTTATCTAATCTTTTTGCAATTTCTGTAAGGAATGTTTCTGTGTCAACCTTAGTGATATTATCAAGGCTTGAAAGAGCAGCGAGGTCGCCTGTCATAACGCCGTCCTCGATTGTTTCAATAGAAGCCTTTTCAAGCTTATCAGCAAAGTCGATAAGCTCAGGAAGATTATCGAGTTCTCCACGCTTTCTCAAAGCGCCAGTCCAAGCAAAGAGAGTTGCCATAGAGTTTGTAGAAGTTTTTTCGCCCTTGAGATGTTTATAGTAATGACGCTGAACAGTTCCGTGTGCAGCTTCATACTCATAAACGCCATCAGGAGAAACAAGAACAGAAGTCATCATTGCAAGTGAACCGAAAGCAGTAGCAACCATATCGGACATAACATCGCCATCATAGTTCTTGCAAGCCCAGATATATCCACCCTCTGAACGAACAACTCTTGCAACAGCGTCATCAATCAAAGTATAGAAATATTCGATACCAGCCTCGTTGAATTTATCCTTATATTCAGTCTCAAAGATTTCGTTGAAAATATCCTTGAAGCGGTGGTCGTACTTCTTAGAAATAGTATCCTTAGTAGCGAACCAAATATCTTTCTTTTGGTCGAGGGCAAAGTTGAAGCAAGCTCTTGCAAAACTGCTGATACTCTTATCAAGATTGTGAAGACCTTGGATAATACCAGGAGTCTTGAAATCGTGGATAAGTGAACGAGTTTCAACACCGTTTGCGTCTGTTACAACAAGCTCAGCCTTGCAGTCAGCAGGAACAACCATTTCAGTATTCTTATAAACATCGCCATAAGCGTGACGAGCAATAGTAATAGGCTTTTTCCAGCTTGGAATAAATGGTGTAATACCCTTAACGAGGATAGGAGTTCTGAAAACCGTACCATCAAGAATTGCACGAATAGTACCATTAGGTGACTTCCACATTTCTGTGAGGTTGTATTCTTTAACTCTTTCAGCGTTAGGAGTAATAGTAGCACACTTTACAGCAACGCCATATTTTTTAGTAGCTTCTGCGGAATCAAAAGTAACTTGATCCTTAGTAGCCTCTCTATGCTCAAGTCCGAGGTCATAATATTCAGTCTTGAGGTCGATATAAGGGAGGAGAAGAATATCCTTAATCATCTTCCAGATGATACGGGTCATTTCATCGCCGTCCATCTCGACTAAAGGTGTTTTCATCTGAATCTTTGCCATCATTATCATTCCTTTCTTATATTAAAGGGGGTATGCTTGGAATATCAAGAATTTTCCTTAGTGTAGTTAAGAAGTCCGCCGGCAAGAATAATATCTCTTGTACGGTCGGAAAGCTCGCAAAGTACAGGGATTTCCTTACCTGTTGTCTTATTGATAACAGTAAGTTCACTGCCGTTCATAATAAGCTTCTTAACATCAGGAATAGCAAACTCGTCGCCCTCGCTGATAGAATCATAATCAGCTTCATTTACGAATGTAAGTGGAAGAATACCTGCATTGATGAGGTTAGAACGGTGAATTCTTGCGAAGGACTTAACCAAAACAGCCTTAACTCCAAGATAGAGAGGAGCAAGAGCAGCGTGTTCTCTTGAAGAACCTTGTCCATAGTTTACGCCACCAACAATGATACTTCCGCCGAGTTCCAAAGCTCTCTTAGGGAATTCCTTATCGCATACTGTGAAGCAGTATTGTGAGATAGCAGGAATATTTGAACGGAGAGGAAGAATTTTAGCACCGGCAGGCATAATGTGGTCTGTTGTGATGTTGTCGCCAACCTTGAGTGAACAAGGAACATCAATAGAATCTTCAAGCGGAGAAGTCTGTGGGAAAGGCTTGATGTTAGGCCCACGAAGAATTTCGACAGTATCCATAGTTTCTTCCGGCTCCGGAGCAACAACCATATTGTCGTTGATTTCAAACTTTTCAGGAAGCTTGATGTCTATAGCATCACCAAGAGTTCTTGGGTCTGTGAATACACCTGCAATAGCAGAAACAGCAGCAGTTTCTGGGCTGACAAGATAAATTTGACCATCAGCAGTACCGGAACGACCCTCAAAGTTTCTGTTGAATGTACGGAGAGAAATACCCTTAGAGTTAGGGGATTGTCCCATACCGATGCAAGGACCGCAAGCACACTCAAGGATTCTTGCACCAGCCTCAATAAGGTCAGCCAAAGCACCATTTCTTGCGAGCATATTATAAACCTGCTTAGAGCCAGGAGCGATACCAAAGCTTACATCAGGGTGAACAGTTTTACCCTTCATTATATGAGCAACTCTCATAAGGTCGAGGTAAGATGAGTTCGTGCATGAACCAATAAGAACCTGGTCAATCTTTTGTGGACCGATTTCCTCAATAGTCTTAACATTGTCAGGGCTATGTGGACATGCAGCCATAGGAACAAGTGTTGAAAGATCAATATTGATAACCTCATCATAGAAAGCATCAGCATCAGGCTGGAGCTCAATCCAATCTTCTTCACGGCCCTGAGCTTTCATAAATTCTCTTGTGATTTCATCAGAAGGGAAGATAGAAGTAGTAGCACCAAGCTCAGCACCCATATTTGTGATAGTAGCTCTTTCAGGAACTGTAAGAGTTTTAACACCCTCACCGCCGTATTCGATAATCTTACCTACGCCGCCCTTAACAGACATAATCTTAAGAACTTCAAGAATAATATCTTTAGCAGCAACCCATGGCTGAAGTTTACCTGTGAGGTTAATTCTAACCATTTTAGGCATAGAGATGTAGTAAGCACCACCGCCCATAGCAACAGCAACATCAAGACCACCCGCACCCATAGCAAGCATACCGATACCGCCGCCTGTTGGAGTATGGCTGTCAGAACCTATAAGAGTCTTACCGGGCTTGCCGAAACGCTCGAGATGAACCTGATGACAGATACCGTTACCAGGACGAGAATAGTAGATACCGTGTTTCTTTGCAACAGACTGAATGAAGCGGTGGTCATCAGCATTTTCAAAGCCGGTCTGGAGAGTATTATGGTCGATATAAGCAACGCTCTTTTCTGTCTTAACTCTCGGAATACCAATAGCCTCAAATTCAAGATAAGCCATTGTACCTGTTGCGTCCTGAGTAAGAGTCTGGTCGATTTTAAGACCAATTTCAGAGCCGACAGTCATTTCGCCACTAAGAATGTGTTTTTTAATAATTTTTTGTGCGAGTGTATAACCCATGGTTAATCCCCCTTATAAAGATTTAGTGTAAAAACTCAAAATGAATTTTCTACACATATAAAATTCACTTAATATTATCCGCCAAAACGTGTAATTTGTCAATGCTTTATGCGAATTTATACCATATATGTAAGAAACTTTTAAATAGTAGAAGAATAATGCTCAAAGTCAAGGTTGAAATGAAAGATTAAACGAAATAAAATTCAAAAATACAATATATAATTTGATAAGCTTAGCTATTTTGCAAAATGAACGAAGCTAAAATTCAAAGTATCTACACAATAGATTAGTATTAAAGAAAAAGGACTGCTATATCAGAATGAGTTTATATCTGATATAACAGTCCTTCCGCTTGTACTCTATACAAGCAAAGGGGTGGTGTATAAAAAATGTTTAGGAGTAAGCTAATTATTATGAAAGCCTTGCAATGTTAAGGCTGCTATCAACTTTAAGAACCATAGGAACAGTTACAATACTCTTATCAGAGGTATAATACTTGAAGTTCATATTGCAAGTCCCCTCTCTAAGACCTGTGAATGTGCAGGTATACTTATTTGTACCGAAATCATACTTAACATCGACCTTGATGTTAGTATTGTCAGCGGAATATGTCCAGTCATAGCCATAGGAGGTTTTGCCGTAGGCTGTGAATACATACGAGTTAGCTGTTTTAGAGCTTGTACTTGATGAAGTTGAAGAACTACTTTCTTTCTTAGAAGTGTTTGAAGAAGAGCTTGATGAACTTGAAGCATCTGTTCTTGTGATGTTAAGATTCTTATCAACCTTGAGAATCATAGGAACAGTTACAATATTCTTATCAGAGGTATAATACTTGAAGTCCATATTGCAAGTACCTTCTCTAAGACCTGTGAATGTGCAGGTGTACTTATTTGTGGCGAAATCATACTTAACATCGACCTTGATGTTAGTATTGTCAGCGGAATATGTCCAGTCATAGCCGTAAGAAGTTTTACCGTAGGCTGTGAATACATATGCTTTAGAAGACTGATTAGCCTGAGTTGAAATTGCTGTATTATTAGCTGCAAAAGCGACTGTTGCTGCACCTATTGTTGTGCCTGCGATAAGAGCTGCACCGATTGCTACTGTTGCGAATGTCTTTATAACCTTATTGTTTTTCATTTTATTTTCCTCCGAAATTTATATTTTAATTTTAATTTTTCTTTTTGCACTCTCTTGTGCTTTCACTTATATATACGAATGGGAGGAAAAAAATCCACATAGTTTTTTGAAAAAATTTATAAATTAAAATAAAAATCGCTACTCAACAATTATGATATGTACCCTCTTTGCTGGACAAAACCAGTAAGGAGGGTTATTTTTATGCGTTATAGTTATGAGTACAAAAGAAATGCCGTAGAATTATATCGA
>CACXBF010000013.1 GCA_902765855.1 uncultured Ruminococcus sp.
TATGTTTTTATAATGTTTCCATTATAATCATAAATTGTAATTGTTCTGTTCAACCCACCTCCAAAGTCTGATGTTGTGTCTTTAATTTTTCTATTGAAACTTGAGCAAGCAGCCATAGAAACAATTAAGACACTCACCGAAATTGTAATTACAATAATTTTTTTAAGTCTAGCTGATGAAAATTTATTTTTCATTTGTCATTCCTCTTGTTATAATTTATTTATACTACCTATTTTTAGATTAACTAAATCAGGTTCAATTAATTTTTCTGTCAATTTTTCTATGATAATGCTGTCAGAAAAATATAGTGTAATTATTATTTCTGTATCATCTTCAATATCACTAACAATATTGAAATTTATATCAAATATATCTTCATATGTTAAACCCGATGAATATGGCAACAAAGTTTTTAATTCATAAAAAGTATGAATGTTTTTGCACGATTTAATTATTTTTATTGCTATCTTTTTATTCTTATAATAATTTTTATAAACTTCCTTATTATACAAAAGTAATAAAACAACTAAAGATGGAAGTGCAATTATTACAAATATAATGAGCATTACCAGGTTAATATTAATATTATACATTTTTATATCTCCTATAAAATTAATGAATAGAGGTGTTACTCTTATGATAAAAGAAATAAAGATACATATTAAACACAAAGTTGAAAATAAATCCTTTTTATATAAATTAATACTTTCTTTATTTATTTGTGGTGTTATTTTTTCTATGATTGGTATTAAAAGTGGGGAATCTGATATTAATTTATATATGTTTTGTTTATTTGCATCATCATGCTCTTTTTCTTTTGGTTTTATATTAACTCCATTAAATGAAAAAAAGCGAGAACAAATTTTTTATAAAATATCAATCTATGCAATGATGTTAATAATAACAGCTATTTCATTAGTATTCTGGGTATATGTATATTTAGGAGGAAGAGGTAATGTGATATTGTATATATTTATGTTTTGGCTATTATTAGGCTCGATTTTATTTTTAATTAATTTGATTGTAGATATATTTAAATTTATCAAATCCATAACTGACAAATTTTTTTCAAAGATATTTAATAATAAATTCTCTAATACAGTTTTATGGATAAAAAATATAACATCTATTATAGCAACAATAACTACATTTTTAGCCACTATAATAAGTTTATTGGAACTATTGAGTAAATTTCCATATCAATCTTTTAATTGAATAATATCTAAACTAAGTAAATAATCTATGTGTACAAAAAATACTTAGTGATTCTTACAGGTGTTTCAACTGAGGGAAGAATATTATCATTTTCCCAATTTGACACGCTTTGTTTTGAAACACAAAGTGTTCGTGCAAGCTGTACCTGTGTTATATTTCTTGCCTTTCTTAAATCTCGTACTCTGATTTTAATTTCATTTTTCATTTGTTCTTCTCCTTTGTAAAAATAGTTCTTGCCATTTCATAAAGCCTTGTACATTGTTCCTTGTCTGTATTTCTAAAGCTGAATCCAACAAACTGACCTTTGCAATCACTAATGCAGCACTTACCATCAAGATTTGCTATACAGTTTTTATCACAGTACATTCTGATTCCTCCTACCGTTACATTATAATTTTTTTATATTATTACTTAATATATCATTTAATAATTTTGGAAGTAAATCAATAACTATGAAGATATGTGGTAAAATTGATAAAGCATTAAACCAATATAAAAATTTAATTATCAAATATAGTTCATGATTTCCTTGTAATATTTGTTCCATCATTCGCTGAAAATCAGGACATATCATTATGCCATTTCCTTTCGCTCAGATATTTTCCAATGATTTCTCTCTCAATGTAAGCTCTTATGTTACGGTTGAGAGGAATAATGTATGGATTCGAGGAATTTCCTTGAGGGCAAGGAAACTCAACAAACATTCGCTTATTGTTTTTGAGAATCTGTATATCATTGATTTTCAAGCTTCCATCAATGACAATACGAGCTTTAGCTAATCTTCTTTGGGGTTTAGCATTTTGTACTTCTTCAGTTTCAATTACTATATCTGTAATTGTCATTTTCTGTACCTCCAATAATTGAAAAGCGGTCCTGATTTTTAAAACTGCTTTAAATATTTTATAATTGTTTCGATTTGTTACTCTTATTAAAATGAATTATAGTAAGTATAGTAAAAATAAGTATATTAATTATATAAAATAAAACATTGGAACATAGGCTGATTATAGGATTTATTGGCATTATTTTACTCATATTTAATTTTAAAAATATATTATATAAATTAAATATAACAAATTCAAAAAGATAGTATATAATATAATATATATATACTATCTTTAAAAACAAGTACAACATATATCTTAATTTTGAACTTTTTCGATTTTCATAGTAGTCATGTACTAATATAATCAAAACAATACCAAAGATAACCATTAGAAATTTAATCAACATGATTTATATTTACCTAATCTTCATATCCATAATCGTCATTTTCCGTACCTCCATAATCATAATTAACCTCGGCACTATAATATGCGTCAGAGGTCATTGGAGCGTTGTATAAGGCTGCCAGCAAGTATTTCTTGATATTTCTGATTGGATTGCGTGAACTTGCTACTTTGAAGCAATCTAAAACATACTCAACTGTTACCTCATCAAGTTTGTCAAATACACGCTGTACAAGCTTGATAGGCTTTGCTTGATTGCATATCTGCACTGTACCAGTGGATGAATATACATCAAGCATAATGTCAACAATGCCATCAACAATATCGCCATAGTTACTGACAAGTCGTTTATATCCTATACGATTTTCTATTTCACACTTCATCTTATCAATCTCATCATCAGTAAGAGATTGATTGATAAGATAATTAGTACTTTGTTTTTTAGTAATTGATTCTTTAGTATTTAATTGTCCTTGATTTTCTGTCGGTAGAAATTCTACCTGTAGAATTTCAAGGGGTAGATTTTCTACCTCTTGTTTTTCTACTTCTTGTTTCATAGAAGTAATTTCAGATGTTTCAAGGGGTGGATTTTCTACTTCTTGTTTTTTTATATGAGCTTTCTTTACCGGTGTACCTTCTCGTGAATGTGTATCTTTATCTGAATACTCATAGAAGTCATACACATACTCAATGCGTCCACTTTTTGTTTCACTTGGCATGAGCTTTGTGACAGTTAAATATCCCCATTCTTTCAGCTCATTAAGGGCAGATTTAATAGCTGTTTCGTTTTCTTTGCAAATGCAAGTCAAGCCAGCAATGGAATAATCCCAGTCATCAGGAAGAGAAAATACTTTGCTGAGCAATCCAATAGCTTTTAATGATAAATTGCGGGATTGTAGATGATAATTACTCATTACAGTATAGTTTGCATTCTTATGTACTCTGCAAACTGATGAATTTGATGTTCTTGATTTTGTCATTTTTCGCAACCTCCATAATCGAAATAATTAAAAATCCGTCCTGAATATCAGAACGGATTTGTGTTTATTTATTTGGTGACTTTTGATACAATAATATTATCAAAATAGAAAGGGTGATAAGCTTGAATATTTCAGAGCTATCAGATATTGAGTACAATTATATTTTTTCCTTGGAGAATATTCGAGATGTAATTGAATTGAATCAAAGACGAATTAAGTTGATACAGGACTTAGAATTTCTTAAAGAATCTAAGTATATAAACAAAATAATTAGATTAAGTAATGATTTGGATACATTAGCTTTTAAATTATTAAACCGCAATAGCATACAAGATAGCGAAAAATTTAACGCTACCCGTCAAGCTATGATTATCTGTAATGCTAAAATTGCCGATTGTTTGAATAAAGAAGAAGGTAAAAATAAAACATACAAGAAATTCATAAGGAAAAATAAAGATATATCAAAGGATATAAATTGTTTTGAAAATATAAACATAAAATTAGGTAATGTTAGTTATTTTGGAATAAAGTTAAATAATTGGATGATGATTTGGACTATAGTGTTTATTATTTTACTTTTATCAGTTATATTGGTGGTAGAACTCATTATTCAAAATAACATTGGAATATTATTTTCATCGATAATTTTATCTGGTGCTTTTATTATTCTTCTAATAAAACAAAATGAATTAAAGAGAGCAATAAAGTTTGACTATATACAACGTGTTCTTAGCCGAAATGAATATATAACCGCAAATATTCAGGAAAAATATGATAAATCTTTTTATGATGGACTTCAAAGTATTATACAAAAAAAGCTATAATGTTTAAAATTATGATTCCAATTAAAATCCAAAGCAATATATGAAGTCTTGCTTTTTTTATATTTCCAAAACGCATATTATCAACTTCATTCAATGTTCCTAAGAAACAAAATACTAAAGAAAAAAGTTCAAGAAGTGAAGAAGCACCTACACTTAATGATGAAACAATAACAAGTATTCCTGTGATTAACATACATAAAGTTGTATTTAATATATTAAGATTAACAGCTGATTTTGATAATGCCAAGGTAAGTATAATTATTTGTAATATAAAAGAAATCCAGAAATATTCCATAATTATTACCTCATATATCTATCTCGTGCGTCTTGTGCCGAATACATATCAAACAATCGGCTTAGTTGCATATCAAGTTTAATTCCAGCTTCATCACAGGCAAGAAGAATATAGCCCTCTATAATTTCGTTGAACATTCCAGAATCGCACATATCATTTATTTCCTCTGGACTTCTTTTGAACATATCTGCTGTAATATCAATAGCTCTATGCTCATTTTGTACAGCAACTTCGTTTTTACATTCAAGCTGGGTTTCTATATCTGTTTCGTTAGAAACATTATCTTCATAATTATCTGTTATTTCAGTTTTAAAGTTTTTTTCAGAGACGCTTATTTCATTTGTTGTAGGAACTTCCGTCTTTTCAACTTCTATATCCTGAATAGTATCTTCATCAGAATTATCTACTTCGGATTCATCTGGATATATTTGTTCAATTTCGGAAGTAATTTGCTCGTTAGATTTATTAAACTTACCATTTACAATATCTTGAATATTTTCATTAAATTCATCGTCGCTTAAATCTAATTTTCGAATATACTTAACAGCTGATAAGTTCAGCAAACTTGATATATAAGATTTTTCAAAATTACCTATATATTTATATAGTGAGGATTGCTTTTCTATCGAAAGAAAAGCAAATTCAACGGCTGTTTCGATACTTATAATTCCGTTATCAACAAAGTCTTGCATTTCTGGAATGAGATGTGTAAGTCTTATATAGCGATATATCTGCTTACGACTAAGACCTTTCTGCTCCGCTATTGCAGATACAGTCGATTTTTTACCAAGCTTTTTCATCAATGATAACTGTTCTGCGTATGCTTTTGCGTATACGCTTGGCTTATATTCATTGTTACGGTCCGTATTGGTTGCAATAATGATGTATCTTGCAATATCATCATCAGCCTTTATGTTCCTTATATAGCAAGGAATATCATCTTTAGCGAGCTTTTTACAAGCCCTGAAACGATGTCTACCCGACAAAATTTTATATTTTTCGCCGTCTTTAACGACTATAATAGGTTCTATAACACCAACATTTTCAATGCTGTCAGCTATCTGTTCTATTTTAGATTCGTTTATTGGAAATGGCTGATTGTCTATTTCCTCAAGCAAGGAAAGTGGAAGATTTACATATTGGTTATCGCTTTTTATACCAAGAACATCATTGTATGCGTCCGCAACACTTGGAAATCCCTGCTTTTGTATATTAAGCTTTTGTTTAGCCATTGATGTTATCCTCCTTGCTTATAATTTCATCGACTACTGCCATATATTGTTGACCTGTTACACTGCTTTTTCTTCCGACAAGGCTCTTGTGAGTGATTGATGCAACTTTGACTTCATCTCGATATGAGATTGCAGTGTCAAATACAAAGTTACCATAGCTATCTTTTAGAGCTTCTACAATAGCCTTTGCGGAGTTTGTGCGATTGTTAAACATTGTAACCAACATACCAAGTACAAATTTCTCAATATTAGTTGTCTGCTTTACACGCTGTAATGTTGCAAGTAACTGGTCTACACCTTCATATGCCCAGTAATCAGACTGCACAGGTATAAGCACCTTATCACACGCTTTCAGTGCATTTGATACAAGCAAATCGAGTGTTGGAGGACAATCAATGATTATATAGTCATAATCTTTAAAGGCTTCATCGGCGAACAGTCTTGAGAACACACCGGTGCTGTCACTGTCTGTGCCTAAGATTGATATTATGCCTGCAAGCATAAAGTTTGATGGAATATAATCTATATTTTCAACATCAGAATGTCTGATAGCTTCTGAAATAAGCTGCTTATTCTTTGAAACAGTCTGCCAAATAAGCTCTGAAATAGTTGGTTTCCCATCTTGAGTATAACCAAGCCAACGGCTGAGGTGACTTTGGTTATCCGTATCAATAAGCAGTACCTTTTTATTGTTCATAACAAGTCCAACACCTATATTGATGGCAGTTGTTGTTTTTGCTACTCCACCTTTTTGGTTTGCAATAGCAATGATAATTGGTTTCTTTGTTTTCATAGTCGCATTCTCCTTAATCGCAATAATTTTTTATATAATAAAAAGCCGATTACATTTGTAATCGACTTAATATTTAATACTTATAACCTAAAAATAAATACTTTTTGTTCAACTTGTTTAATATAAATATTTATAGAATAGAAATATTTTATAAATGTTGACAGTCAATCAAAAAATCTTTATAATCAATTTCGTTGCAACAGAAAGTAGGTTTTAAATATGGAACTAATAATTTTAGACGAAAATTCATCATTCAGCGAGTGGGCAAAGAAATGGAAAACTCGCAAAATCGTAGGAATTTCAAAAGCTTATCAAACTGCTGTGAATAGCCAAGTGAATTATTTAACTAATTTCTTTGGAGATATTTCAATCAACAGAATTAAACCAATGCATATAGATGAACTCATTTCAAAGCTGGCAATCGAAAATCCTAAAACACATCGACCGTCTTCAAAGAAGTTACTTAAAGAAGTCAAAAATACAGCAGTTAATATATTTGAGTATGCTGCTGACAACTCTGATTATGACCGTAATCCTGCATTGAAAGTCAAAATTCCTAAAAATGCACCTAAAAATACTCGTCGGGCATTAACTGATAATGAAATACATTGGATTGTTAATACACCTCATCGAGCAAGAATAGCTGCGATTATAATGACTTTTTGTGGTTTACGCTCAGGAGAGGTAATCCCTTTACAATGGACTGATATAGATTTTGAAAAATCTTCATTATCTGTAATTAAATCAGTATCACGAGTATCTTCTAATAAATATAGTATCAAAAGTGGAACAAAGAACGGTAAATCACGAGTTATTCCGATACCAAAAGAATTATTAGAAGAACTTAAACAATACAAAACCCAATCAATATCAAGATTTGTTTGTAGTGATATTGATGAAGATATGCACACACCATCATCGTGGAAAAGATTGTGGGAATCTTTCAATAATGTCTTGAGTCATCACTATGCAACATTACAACAATCACAGCAAAGTATTTATAATCCGAAAGGAATAAAAAAGAGAGTAGATAAAATAACTCCTCATATGCTTCGGCATACATATGCCACTATGCTATATTGTTCTGGTGTAGATGTTTTATCTGCACAAAGATTATTAGGGCATTCAGATGTATCAACAACACTATCAATATATACACATCTTGAACAATCTAAAATGGATATTTCCATTAGTGCATTTTGCGAATATATATCTTCATATTTCAGTTAATATTATTCGTAAAAATTTGGGACCAAGATGCCGCAGGTTCAAGTCCTGTCACCTCGACCATAGTAAAAGCCCTTTGCCGATAGGTAAGGGGCTTATTTCTTGGAAAAATTTATTTTCCAAATCACCTCAAAAAATCCGCCTGACAGGCATAAATGTCAGGCGGATTTTTTTATTTTAGAAAGGAAGAAAAAATTATGCCAAAAACAAAACTACAAAGCCTTGTATTCACTCTTATGATGGTATTCTGTATGGTTTACCTTATGACAGTTTACACAATCTCTGATAAGTCCGGAGGGCTTTCTATGCCTATATTTTGGACTGCCCTAAAGGAAATGTGGATTGAATATGTTATAGTGTTTTTGCTAATATTTTTTGTAATAACAAAGCTTGCACAAAAATTAGCTTTTAGGATAGTAAATCCCGCAACCGATAAAAAAATTTTAATTATTCTTGCTATTCAGTGTTTAACAGTGTGCCTTATTGTTCCAACTATTACGCTCATTGCGGTTTTCATACATAACGGTTTTAGTACAGAATGGTTTATTCAATGGATAACACTTGCGGTAAAATGTTTTCAAATGGCACTTTTCCTGCAAATATTTTTTGTAGGACCTTTTGTAAGATTTTTATTTCGTACAATTTTTAAGAAACAACTTGTAAAATCAGAATAACAAAAAATATGCAATAGGACTATTAATATCCTATTGCATATTTTTATGAGATTTTCATCATAATTTCGGAGTAAAATTCACTTTCAGAGTGAGCCATACCATTATATTTTTCCGCTGTGATAGAAACAGATATAAGTCCTATGCCGCTTCCGTTTTTCTTGTTTGAAAAATATCTATTACTTTGTTTATTCACTATTCCATTAAAGCTGTTAATAACCATAATGTATATTTCATTATTGTTTTCTATATCAATCGAAAGCTTGATGTAACGCTTTTCAGCTTGAATAGACATACAGCCATGAATTGCATTTTCAAGTAGATTTCCAATGATGTTACAGAGGTCTGAATCTTCTATGTTTAATTTTTCCGGTATAAAAGTTTTCCAATTTATTTTAATATTATTTTGTTGAGCAATTTCGGCATAGTAACTTAGTATAGCATTAGCGGCAGAATGTTTACAGAATATATATTGCTTATTTAAGCTGTCGAGGCTTTTATTATAGCTGTTAAGATATTTCACAAGCTCAGCAGTTTTTCCTTCGTTAGCGAGCGTTATAGCTGTATTTGCCGTATGCTTAAAATCGTGCCTAAGTTTTTTAGTATTTTCCATATAGCTTTTCATAGCCTGATATTGTTCCGCCTGTATTTCATAAATATGTAGCTTTTTTTCTATATTTATTTTGCTTACAACAGTTTTTGCAATAAAATAGAAAATAATCTGAAACATACAAAATAATATAAATATTACGGAAATAATAAATACACTAACTTTTGTTATTCTTCCTACACTCATAGTAGAGTAGTCAAGTGGAATCATAATTATATTGCTTGCAGTTATAATTATAGGAATAATGCTTACCAAACGCCATACAGAGTGTATATCAAAGTTTTCAATAAGCCATTGCATAGGTTTTCTTGCAAATATAAAGCAAAATATAACCATAATCAAAGATAAGCCCCATTGAGTTATAAGCCCATAGCAAGAATCATTATAGTAATGACCATAAGGATTTATTTTGCTTTCTACAAGAAAATTTATAAGTCCAGGAAATGACATAAAGGCAATAGATGTCAGAAAGATATATAGAAGTTTAATTTTTTCAACATCTACAAAAATAAAGTACATAATAAGCATAATAGCCATTAGTGGAACAAAAAATATATTTGGATTAAAATTTTCCTGTGTGTCATCAATAGTTCCAAGTATGAAAGAAATCAATATAAGGGCTATTCCTAAAAAGGGTAAAAATTTTTTTGCGGAAATTTTTAAATACTTTGTAACAGGAATAATACATAAAGCTGCTCCAGGAATAATTATACCATATTCAGAAGCAGATAGTAAAAAATTTTGGATGTTTGTCATATTTGCCTCCGTTGTATATCTTCCATTTTTTTATTAAAGCGATATTCAATTAATTCCTGTTCAAGTGAAGACCTTTTTCTTATATTTATAGAAAATGTCTTATCATTTTTCATATAACAAAGATTATGTTCCATTTTAATAACATAGTCAAAATTTATAAGAACTCCTCTGTTGATAACACAGAAACGGTTATCCGAGAGTAGTTTTTCAGAAATTTCCCCAAAGGACATTCTGCATCTATACTCCGTATCATTTATACATATAAGTATGTAATTAGAATCCGAAACAATATTTTGAATATCAGAATATAATACAGGTATAGTTTGTTTATGTGAAATAATATTTATATATTTATCATTTTGAGGAAGTACCTTTATAGCGTCACAAAGTATATTATAGAGTCTTGTTTTTTCAATAGGTTTTAAAATATAATCAAACGAACGGCAAGAAAAAGCGTCAGACATATAGTCTATACTTGAAGTAAGGAAAACAAGAATCGTATTCAGTGAGATTTTTCTCATTTCTTTAGCGGTTTTAATACCGCTAATGCCATCCATATATATATATCCATAAAGACAATTTCAGGCTTAAGCTCATTAAAGCTTGCAAGAAATTCCTCTCCCGATGAGAATTCAGTTATTGTAAAAAAATATTGATTTTCATTCGACCAATCTAAAATATCTTTTTTAAGACGCTCTCTTTCAGAGTTTAAATCGTCTACAATAGCAATGTTCATAATTATCCCCTCAGTCTAATTATACAATAATTATAAAAATTTTTCTATATAATTTTCATATGTACAAACATTCGTACCGAATTTTGTCGATTTGTCACATAAGCCTTGAAAAATATTCCATATAAAGCTAAAATACTACTCAAAGAGGTGTTATTATACTAAATAAAGTAATTAAACACCAAATTAAAAAACGTCTATTTAAAGGAAGGAAAATGAAAAATGAAAAAATTAGCAACTATTCTTTTACTCAGTATGATAGCAACAGTAGCATTTTGCGGCTGTGGTAATTCAAATAATAACAGCAATAGTTCTGCCTCATCAACAAGTGCAACATCCTCATCTGCATCAAGTAAAGAAAGTTCAAAAGAGGAATCTAAGAGCGAGTCTAAGGTTGAATCAAAGGCTGAGAGCAGCAAGGAAGAATCAAGCGTTGCTTCTAAGGCAGAATCTGTTGAGGCATCAGCTGAAGAGGGTACAGCAACTACAGATTTAGCTTTTGTAGGTGTAACATGGAAGTTTGCAGGAGTTATCGGTTCTGATGGAAATGTTCAGACTGCTAAGCAGTATTGTGAAGAACAAGGACTTGAATTGTCAGCTGTAGAATCAACATATGTTTTTAATGAAGATGGTACAGCAGTAGGTTCAGTTGCAGGCGTAGATTACCCGTTTACATATACAGTAGATGGCAATAAAGTTACACTTACATCAACATCAACAGACCCAAGCACAGGTGAAGAAATTACATCAAGCAGTGTTATGATGTATGATGAAGAAGGTAATATTTTTACATTCACAGATGAAGCAACAGGCTTAACAAGTGTTTTCGAACAAGTACAAGCTTAATTAAAATATCATAATACCTAAAAATGCGGAGAGCGATAATCGCTCTCCGCATTTTTATTTAAATAAATCATAAATTAAAAAACTTTCATTTAACTATTGACAAAATTAATTTCATGGTGTATAACTGTACTAATATAACTAATACACTTAAATTACAAGGAGGGGGATAGATATGTATGAAAAATTGATTGTGATAGATAAAATGAGTCATAAACCTATTTATGAGCAAATCATAGAGCAAATACAAAATCTTATTGTTACAGAAGTTTTAAAGTCTGATGAAATGATTCCATCTGTCAGAAATCTTTCGCGAGAATGTGGAGCAAATCCCAATACAGTTCAAAAAGCGTATAATGAACTTGAAAGAGTAGGAATTACTTATTCTGTGCCGGGGGTAGGAAGATATGTTTCAGGAAATGCAAAGGAGATAGTGCAAAAACTTATGTCAACATCAAATTCAGAATTAAAAATAATCGTAGAGAAGCTCAAGTTATCAGGAATGACTGTAGAGGAAATTATTGATAAAGTAAAATTATTTTATGGAGGGGAACAGAATGATTAAGGCTGAAAATGTAACTAAAAAATTTGATGATTTTATTGCACTGAAAAATATGAATTGTGAAATTCCCGAAGGCTGTATCTATGGACTTGTTGGTAGTAATGGTGCCGGTAAGAGTACATTTTTAAGACTTATTACAGGAATATATAAACCCGATGAGGGAGCAATCACCATAGATGAAAAGCCGGTATGGGAAAATCAAGAGGCAAAAAACAATTTTGTATTTGTGCCTGATGAGCTTTATTTTACATCTCAGGCAACATTAAATAAAATGTCTAAGCTATATAATGCTTGTTACAAAAATTTTAGTTTTGAAAGATTTGAAATGCTTGTAGATAAATTCGGGCTTGACCCCAAAAAGAGAATTGCAAGCTTTAGTAAGGGTATGAAAAGACAAGCCGCAATAATCTGTGCCTTATCTTGTCAGACAAAGTATCTTTTCTTTGATGAAACCTTCGATGGCTTAGACCCTGTTATGAGAAATCTCGTAAAAAATCTTATTTTTGATGATATATGCGAGCGTCAGGCAACGGCAGTTATAACAAGCCATAGTCTACGAGAACTTGAAGACACTTGCGACCAACTTACACTTTTACATAAAGGCGGAATTGTATTCGAAAGCGATGTTCAAAATCTCAAAACCTCTCTTTTCAAAATTCAGGCAGCATTTAATATGAATTACGACAAAAAGCTGTTTACAGATAATGGAATAAATGTTCTCGATTTTAAGAAAACAGGCGTTGTGTCTAATTCCATTATTCGTGGAGATAAAGATAAGGTAATCGAAATTCTTTCAGGCTTTAATCCGATTATCCTTGATGTACTTCCGCTCTCACTTGAAGAAGTATTTATCTTTGAGATGGGTGAGATGGGTTATAAATTTGAAGATATATTTGAAAAGGAGGAAGAGAAAGATGAAAAGAAATAAGTTTTTCAGTCCGGCACTTATGCTTGAGGGTATTAAGCAGACAAAGGTTGTAGGAATATGTTTTGCAATAGTTTCTATTTTATTGTCATGTTATTTTCCGTTTTTAAAAATTATGGAATCATCTGCTAATTATTGGAAATCAGATGTCATAATGGATTTAGGAAGTTTTGTATTACCGATATTTGTATTACAATATCTTATGCCTATAGTTGTGGTATTTGTGCTTTTCAATTTTATGAATAGCAGAAAAGCATCAGATTTTTATCATTCTATTCCTCTTAGCAAAACTTGTATTTATGTTACATATACTATTGTTGCTCTTTTATGGAGTCTCGCAGTTATTCTTGTAAGTACATTTTTATCATATATTCTTTACTCGTTTGCTCCTGAAATCATAATAAATTCAGAATTTATATGGACAACAATAATATCCTCATTTATTTTAGCTATGTTAATAACTTCAATAACTCTTGTTGCAAAGGGACTTTCAGGAACCTTGTTTACTAATATTATCATAACTCTCATAATAATGTTCCTACCAAGAATTATAATTCTGTTATATACAAGCGCAGTAAATGCAGCAGTTAAGATTACAGATGTTTCTTTTATGTCTTTTGCAGATATTTATAATAATATTATTTTTGCTCCGTTCACTACAAATCAGTTTATGTATGGGTATATAAAACAAGAAACATTGCCTATTTCAAATGCCTCAACCTTATGGTATAGTGCAATCTTAGCAATAATTTATTTTGTAATTGGCTTTTTCATCAATAAATTCAGAAAATCAGAATCAGCGGGTAAAAGTGCAGCATATAAGGGCGTTCAACCAGTTGTTAGAATACTTCTCGGTTCAATTCCACTTTTGCTTATCAGCACTAACCTTGCCTGTGGCTTAAATGTTAGTGTAGAATTTTGGTTTATAGGAATAGTAATTTCTTTGCTTGCATATTTCTTATATGAGCTTATAACAACAAAGAATGCTAAAAAGCTTCTTACTGCTATACCATTCTATCTTATTGCAATATTGGTTAACGCAATATTTGTTGTTGCCTGTGTAGGAGAGAAAAATTTTATACTCAATGATATTCCAGAACCCTCTGAGATTTCATCAGTAAGTATTTCAAATTATATTGATTATTCAAATGCTATAAATATTGATGATAACTATTATAAATATAAGGCTGAAGATGTTAAATTTAATGATAAAGAACTTATAGACATATTACAATCATCATTGGTAGACACTGTTGAAAAAGTTAAAGAAAGTAATTTTGATGAGCTCACTAGAGATAATTATATGCCATATGATGTAATAATTCATTGTTCATCAGGTAGAGATATAAAGAGAACAATTTATGTCAATATCAATAAATATAATGGTAGTAGTAAGCCATCGTTAGATTCATATCTTTATAAAAATCAAGAATATATGGATATACTATTTAGCTTGCCAACAGATAAAGAACTAAAATCAATAAAAATAGATAGCTCAAATATGGACTTCTCGAAAGATGAATTAAACGAGCTTTGGAAAACCTATAAAGAAGAATTTAACTCGGCAAGTGATAAAAATAAAAGTATACTAAGTTATCGAGATAATAGTGGTAATTATGATAATATATATGGTATAAACAATATTACAAACATAAAAGTAACTGGTTATGTTGGTATGAATAACTTTTCTCAGCACTATCTTGTAAATGCCAATATTACCCCAAAGACATATAGTAAACTAATCAATAAAACTATGTCTAAGCTTATCAAGGATAATATAATAGATACAGTAAAGAAAAATGAAAGTGATGCTGCATATTTCAGATTAGATTTTTCTGATTTAAAAAATACCAATAATAATTTCATTCTTGAATATTACAATGATAATATTGGTGATGATGACCTTATGATGAGCCCATCAGTAGATGGAACACTTAAAAGATATAATGTTAATTATAGTGATTCCGGAATTGATAAAAAGTATATTCCAGAATTACGCAAAATATCAAATATAATTATCAATGCAATATCAGATAATGTAGATGTAGAGAAGGATAATCTTATTCAATGCTCATTATCTACAAATGTAAACTTTGAATATTCATATGATGATGATAGAATAAGCGGATATTCTTTAAATTCACAAAGCGAAACAGTATATGTAAATATTACAGATGAACAGTATGATGAGATAAACAATATATTAAGTAAATGTAGCAAACACACTAATTATGTTGATACTGAAAATTAATTTGCGTATTCCTACATTTTAACATTCCCATATAAAGCAGACGGCACAGTAAGAGAATCAATCTCAAGCTGTGCCGTCTTGCTTCAATATAAAATTACACTAATTGTGTTTAAATGCTTGACGTTTAATAAAAAATAATCTATAATTAAATATATATTACACAATCAGTGTATATTATGCAATACAATAACCCCTTTAATCATATTTGCAGTAAATTAGTTACTAAAAGTGTGTAAGGCATAAGTAAGCGTTGCCGGTTAAAGGAGTAATTTAAAATTAAATAGATAATTCAGTTAAAAAATTCCTCATTAAGACTTTCAGATACTATAACAGAGCGGTTGTATTTTTCAATTTGAGCTAGACGGAGTCGTAAATCTGCCGCAGAATGTATATAGTTATTATGCTCATAAAGCTGAGTTTGTACTTTAAATGGCAATGAAAGAAAGTATTTTCTTGTGCCTGAGCTTGACGATATTAGCTCATGTAAATTGTCATATCGCAAAGAAACCACCTCAGACATATTATTTGCATAGTAGCTTCAACTATACAATATGTTGAAATGATTCAATTTGTGAATTTATGTAAAAATTCGCTGTTCTGCTCTTTTAAGTTTGCTTCCGATAGGCTTATACATTACCATAAGAAATATAACATTAGATACCGCATAAATCGCAGTATGGGGCAGAGAAGAAAGAAGAAAGGTAAGGTATAAATTTATGTCAAAGCTGTTGCTGTACCAAAGGACATTCCAAAGCTCAAGTATTATAGAATAAAGTAATCCTGCAAAGATGCCATATAGCGAAAGGAAAAATCTGTTTTTCAGTTTATTGCGGAGTATTCCGGCAAGGAAGCCTATGATTCCCCAAGCAAGCATTTGAAAAGGTGTCCAAGGACCTTGACCAAAATAAAAATTTGAAATCAAGGCACTGAAAGAACCTGTCAAAAATCCTGCCGAACTGCCAAGATATATTGCAGTAAGTACAACAATAGCAGTAACAGGCTTGAAAGCCGGAATCGGTGCAAAAAGAAATCTTCCGATAACCGCAATAGCTGTCATAACAGAGACAATGATAAGTCGGCGGGTTTTACCTTTCTTTTCATATGTAAAATAGAAAAGTAGGCAAGAAAATATTGCAACTGCCATTGAAACAAAGGAATAAGATTTCTCACTAAAAATACACGCTCCAAGAATAACTGTTATCGGAACAAGCACAAGAGGGATTATATATTTTAAAGCATTTTTCATTTTTCCCTCCATACAAGTGACGATATAGCTTCATCTACGGTGATTATATTTTTATCAAAGCTACGCATAATTTTATTAGCGGCGGTTGTATAAAAACTGTTTTGCGAGAAAAATTTGTGAGGTTCGCCCTCAGAAATGATTTCTCCTCCGAAAAGCATAGCACATCTATCAGCACAGCTTGCAGCAAATTCTATATCGTGGCTTACAACTATTATAGAAATTCCGCTTGATTTTAATTTTAAGAAAATATTGGCTATTTTTTGCTTTAAAATTGAGTCAGCACCCTTTGTAGGTTCATCAAGCAAAAGAACTTTAGGTTTGCTTGCAAGAATCTTAATTAAGGCACAAAGCTGTTGCTCACCACCGCTTAAATCATAAGGATGCTTTTCTAGTAGATGTGTAATATCAAAGCCATAATCAGTAGGATTTGCACCGGTTTCAGCTAATTCCTCTCTGACAGTATCTTTTGCGAAAACAGCCTTTATGTCTTGTGGCAAAAGTGCAAGATTGTTTTTGTATAATGATTTATCCTTATAGGAACTGAGTTTTTTCCCGAAAAGCTTTATATTGCCTGCTCTGTATTTCAAAAGTCCTGCGACGGTATTCAGAAAGGTAGTTTTGCCTGCACCGTTTCCGCCGAGGACAAAAAGTATTTCATTCTCAAAAAGTTCAAGCGACAAATTGTGCAAAATATCAGAGCTATCTTTGCTATATCGGAATGAAACATCTTTAAGCTTTAAAACTGCGTTTTCAGAATGATTTTTTTGCGGAACAGAAAACGGCTTTACATTTAAATTTTCTGATATATATTGTATAGCACCTTTTGTTGTCAAAGGACAAGTCTCATTTTGCTTTAAAAATGGGGTAGAAATTCTTACTGTTGACGGCATAGCCTTAAAAAGATAGGAATTTGTTTTAGCAATTTTACAGATTTTTTCGGGCGAATCGTTATAGATTATCTTTCCGCTTTCGAGAACAAGAAGTCGGTCGCTTATCGGAAGAATATCTTCAAGAGTGTGTTCTGTGATTATAATGGTTATGGATAAGTCACGATTAAGCTTTTTTAGGGTATTGAAAAAGTTTTCTCTTGCAATAGGGTCAAGTTGTGCCGTTGGTTCGTCAAGAATCATAAGTTCGGGGTTCATTGCCGTTATAGAGGCAAGGTTTAAAAGCTGTTTTTGACCGCCGGAAAGCTCATGAATATTTTTATAGAATAAATCTTCAATTCCGAAGTAGCAGGCAGTTTCAGCTATTTTTCGTTTTATTGTGGAATTTTCAAGACCAAGACTTTCAAGTCCGAAAGCAAGTTCGTGATAGACCTTATCAGTTATTATTTGGCTGTCAGGATTTTGCATTACAAAACCGATTTTGCAGACAGAATCTTTCTCATCAAGATTTTCAAGCAAAGTATTATTATAAAGTATTTCACCGCTAAGTTTACCTTTGGGTTGAAGTTCTTTTTTCAAAAGCCTAAGAAGTGTAGTTTTGCCGCAGCCGGTTTTTCCACAAAGGGTAACAAATTCGCCCTTTGAGATGTTAAAAGATATATTGTCAAGAATTTTTTTGTCAGAATAGGAAAATGAGAGATTTTGAACAGTTAATAGATTCATAAACATCACCCTTAGAAACCGGATATATCTTATTATTATAACCTCTTAATAAACTTTTGACAAGTAACTATTCGTGTGATAATATAGTCTTAACCCTCAAAGGAGGTTGATATTTATGGATTATGTATCGTGGATTTTAAGGCTTATTATGCCACTTATTGCACTTGCAATAGTTATCCGTGCTTTTATTTCGCTAAGATATAATCGCAGAAATGAGGGGGCTTTAATAGTTCTTGAGGACGAAGATTCTCAGAAGGTTTATCCGGTAAAATACTGGGAAACATCTATCGGACGAAGTCGTGGAAGCGATGTTCGTCTGACAAATCCGGCGGTTTCTCGTGACCATGCTGTATTATTAAGGCGTGAAGCCGGTTGGTTTGTTACGGATACAGGTTCTAAGGCGGGTGTTACTGTCAATGATAAGCCTATAACGGGTAGAACGGCTGTTTATATCGGAGATAGAATAAATATTGGTGGAACGGTTCTTGTCGTGAGAAGAGCAGATGACTATGGTGATGATTCTCAGGAAGAACGCCTGACAAAGAAATCTAAGCCACCTAAAAGAACAATAGCACCTTCTTTTTTGTTGTTCTTAGTTACACTATTTACAATTATGTTTGCGGCAGAAATTTGCATAAATCTTGAAAATCTTGATGTTGCACCAATAGCTGCAGTTTATGTTGTATTTATGTGGGTGTTTTTTGCTGTAACAAGGATTTGCATAAAACGAGTGACATTTGAACTTGAATCCCTTGCATTATTCTTATCATCAATAGGAATATTGCTTGCGGCGTCACATAATACCAAGACAGGCTGGGTACAGCTTGCGAGTGTGATTATTGGTGTTATTGGATTTTGCTTGTTACTGAAATTTATTGAAATTCCTGACAGGGTTATGAAATGGCGATTGATTATAACAATAGCCGCTGTTGTGGTTCTTGGTTTAAATCTTGCACTTGGAAAGGTTACGCATGGTGCGGCGAACTGGATTATAATAGGTCCTATTTCAGTTCAGCCATCAGAGTTTGTAAAAATAGCATATATATTCGTTGGTGCTTCAACCCTTGATAGTTTGCTAACCAAAAAGAACCTTACCGAATTTATTATATTTACTGCAATATGTATAGGTGCTTTATTTATAATGAGTGACCTTGGAACGGCAGTTATATTCTTCGTAACATTCCTTGTAATAGCTTTTATGCGTTCGGGAGATATTAAGACGGTAATTCTTGCAATATCTGCAGCTGTTTTTGGCGCTATGCTTGTATTGACGGCTCGTCCGTATATCGCAAACAGATTTGCAATATGGGGAAATGTTTGGCTTGACCCTGACGATAAGGGATATCAACAGGTAAGAACGCTGATATATTCAGCGAGCGGCGGCCTTTTTGGAACCGGTGCCGGAACAGGCGGTCTGCAAAATATTTTTGCTTCGGAAAGTGACCTTGTTTTCGGGCTTGTATGCGAAGAAATGGGCTTTATAATAGCGTTGCTGATTGCTGTATCGCTCGCAGGACTTGTACTTTATGCGAGAGCGGTTACAACAAGAAGCCGTTCGTCATTTTATTCGATAGCTGCATGTTCAGCGGCGGCTCTGCTTGTATTTCAGGCATCATTGAACATATTCGGCTCAACAGATATACTTCCGCTTACAGGCGTTACACTGCCTTTTGTAAGTGCGGGCGGTTCAAGTATGATGAGCTGTTGGTGTTTATTGGCTTTTATTAAGGCGGCTGATGAGAGAACCTATGCTGTGAAGCGAAAAAGTCTGAAAAAAGCGACTATGCCGAATGGCGATGATGTCATAGAAATTTGATGGAAATTAACCGTCCTTTGAGGCGGTTAATTTTTTTGAAAATTTTTTAAAATTTTGGGACATTTTGGGTTATGAAAAGATATAACTTATGAAAGCAGCTTTCAAAGACTTGCCAAGGAAGTGAATGTATTGAACGATGACGAATTTACAAGAATAGCTCTGAAATACTCGGACAGCATTTTTAGAATAGCATTTAATTATAGTCGCAATAGGTCTGATTCAGATGATATAGTGCAAAATGTATTACTGAAATACTATAAATGCAATAAGGAATTTGAAAGTGAGGAGCATATTCGTAACTGGCTTTTGAGAGTAGCTGTGAATGAAAGTAAGAAATTATTGGTTTCTCCTTTTAAGAAAAAAATTATTCCACTTGACGAGATGGGAGAGGAACTGATATTTGAGCATAAGGAGGAGAGCGACTTATATTATGCGGTTATGGAGCTTCCTTCAAAATACAGAATAAGCGTATATATGTATTATTACGAGGATTATTCGGTAGATGAAATTGCGGATATTCTTAAGGTGAATCCATCGACAATACGAACACGACTTATGAGAGCAAGAGAAAAGTTAAGGTCTAAGCTTCAGGGGGTATGGACTGATGAGTAACAAAGAACTTTATAAAAACACATTTTCTAAAATTCATGCTTCAAACGAGAAAGTAACGGAGGTAATTAAAATGAGTGAAACAAAGAAGAGAAGAAAGCTTGTATCAAAGAAACTTGTTGCAATAGCTGCTTGTGTGGCTTGTGTTGCATCAGCAGGTATCGTTGCAAATGCTGCAACAGACGGTGAACTTGGAAAGACTGTTATAGGATGGTTTATCAGTCCTGACGGCAAGCAGACAGCTATTGAGGGCGATGTAAGCTATGATGAGAATGGTAATAAGACAACTACTGCAACGCTCGAAAATGGTAATAATCTTACAGTGAAAAAAGATTCTCAAACAGGCGATGAGTATTATGAATACAGTGTAGGTGATGAAGAATCTAAGAATAAGAAATTTATGATTTCTGTTGATGATAGTGGCAAGGCTACTGTTGAGTACGATGATAAGTATTCAGAAGAGGCTGTTTTCGGTGATAAGAATACAACAGGTGATGTTGATGAAACACCATCGAAAAATTCTTCTGATATTGTAAAGTAAATTATAATAACACTCTCTAAAATTTAAACTTTACTAAATTCTATTTAATCATACAAAAAAGGTATGCAATTATTTGATTATAAATTGCATACCTTTTTATTTTTAATGTGTACCTATTCTATAATAAACGGTATAAATTTCAAAACCGTTAGGAATTTGCATTTCTGTGAATTTATCTTTTGGTTTGGTGGTAAATTCGGTATCTAAGATTTTTTTAACCTTGTCGTTTATAGCAGGCATATTCAATTTATTTAGGATTACAATATTTACCTCATCAAGTTGTTTAATAAGATTTTGTGAGAACCAGTTATTTTCATCTTCAAAATTGTAGGAATCTTGAACAAATACCGGTCCTTTGGGAGAGTGTTTTGTTAATCCATAGAAAGTATATGATGTATTATTAAAGCCTAAGAACTGATAGGTATCTTCGTCATAATAATCAAGCATAGCATCTACATATTTTGCTTGAGATTCTGATGAATAATACATATCTTGGCTGAATTTTGATAAGTTTAAGCTTATTTCAAAACTATTGATGGTATTAGTAAAATAGATGAAATATATAAATACTGAAAATATTAACACTAATGTTGTTTTTAATTTTTTCCCGACAAATATTTCTGTAAGTGCTTTGCAACCTTCTATGATTAGCAATGTATAAATAGGTACTGCAAGAACAAAATGATGAGGAAAATAATGGCCTCCAAGACCGATTGAAAATGACGTTGCAAATAATAATTATTATTGAACATATTTTCCATATTCGAAGGGAAAGTTTAAAATTCCTATTTGTAAATATTCTTATTATAATAATCAATATGGATACAAGGATTATTAAAAAAAGTCCCAAATTAAAATCTATTATATTTGTAAGTATCTTATTGATATCAAGCATTCTTTGGAATGGAGAACCATAATATGAGATATGATTTCCAAACATATTTTTAATATATATACTAAAATATCCTGATAGTGTGCCGGTTGCAAAAAGAAGTGTTATGGAAAAAACTGCGCCTATGCACATAGGAATAACTATTTTTGATATGAAATCTCTTATAGATTCTGTTAAAAGAAATCCTCCGGCAACTGCTATTATTGCAAAAGGTTCTTTTGTCATAACACCTCCCATAGCAAATATTGCAGCGAGGAGCGTCCATATAATCAAACTTTTTTTATTGACTTTTTCACCTTTTTTCCAGTTGATGTGCATAATTGCCCAAAAATACAGACATATAAAGGAAGCACCTAATATTTCAGGCTCAAAATATTCAGCACTTTTCATAGCGTAATTCATAATAAGAAAACCTGAAATCAGAACCATCATAGAATATAATATAACCTGATGATTGCTAAAACCTTTGCTTTCTTTTTTCATATATTTTAATATACATATAAAAGGCATAAATCCTATAATTAAAAGAGAAAAGCACATAAAAATATTTACAATTATTACGTTGTCAGTAAGAAGAAAAGATAGTGCGTGCAGAAGAAAAACACATATCGGCTTATTTTCATATAAACCGCTATATGGAGTTATGCCGTTTAACATTCCTCGTGCAACAGCACAGTACATTGGAGAATCCAAAGTATAACCAAGGTTTATTTCAGATATAAATAGATTTATAATATATATAATAGATGTAAATACTGTTGCTAAAACATAAAATAACAAAAAATATTTTTTAAGATTATCTAAAGAAAAAGAATTATTTTTTTAAGATTCATTGTCTGTCTCCTGAAATATAAATATTTAATTATGAAATAAATAGTATTTTTAATGCGTACCTATTCTATAATAAACGGTATAAACTTCAAAACCGTCACAAGGTTGCATCTCTGTGAATTTATCCTTTGGTTCGGTGGTAAATTCGGTATCTAAGATTTTTTTAACCTTGTCGTTTATAGCAGGCATATCTAAATTTTTCATAAAAATTATATTTACTTCATCTAATTGTTTTAATAGATTTTGAGAAAACCAACTATTTTCATCTTCAAAATTGTAGGAATCTTGAACAAATACCGGTCCCTTAGGAGAATGTTTTGTGAATGCATAGAAAGAATTTCTACCATTAAAACCTAAGTATTGATATGTATTCTCATGGTAATAATCAAGTAGTGCGTCTACATATTCTGCATCAAATGTTGCTTGGTAATAGAATGATGTATGATATGTCGCCAATGATTTACTGGATTTTAGAAGAGGCTTTTTAAATAAACTTACTTCATTAAGAAAAACAATAGTTACCATAATAATTGTAAATATAGAAATCTGAGCTTCTTTTCCGCGACATAATTCAGATAGAATTTCGCAACCTTTTATTATTAGCAACATATATATAGGTGTAGCAAAAACATAATGATGAGGGAAGTATTGACCTCCTAGTCCTACACAAAAAGATGTTAAAAAAATACAAATTACTAATGAACATAACTGCCAGATGCAAGACTTAATATTTTTATCTTTTGATTTGTAGATTTTTAAAATTATGAGCAATGTAAATGAGAATATTATTAATAAAAGTATAGGATTGTGTATAGATAAATCAACAAACAAATTATGAATTTGCAAAGCTCTTTTAAATGGAGAACCAAGGCGAGATATATGTCCGTTAAACATATAATATATGTATATATTGATATAATCAGACATAATACCTGTAAAAAGTAGCATAAAAACTGCCATTACTGCACCTATACACAAGGGAATAACTATTCTGGAAATAAAATCTCTTACGGATTCAACTAAAAGAAGACCTCCTGCAACAGCTATTACTGCGAATGGTTCCTTCATCATAACACCACACATTGCAAATATTGCAGCAAGTATAGTCCATATGATTAGGCTTTTTTTATTGGCTTTTTCACCTTTTTTCCAGTTGATGTGCATAATTGCCCAAAAATACAGGCATATAAAAGAAGCACCTAATATTTCAGGCTGAAAAAATTCTCCTCGGTCCATTGAATATGACATAAGAAATAATCCACAAATCAATGATATTCCTGAATATATGACTATCTGTGAACGGCTAAATGGCTTGTTGCTTTTAATAAGATATTTAGTAGTACATACAAATGGGAGAAAGCCTATTATAAGTAGACACAAAAATGTAATGCAATTAAAAATTATTACATCGTCAGTTAAAAGAAAAGATAGAGCATATAGCAAAAATACACCGATAGGTTTATTCTCATATAAACCACTATAAGGACTTATGCCATTTAATATTCCTCGAGCAACTGCACAATACATAGGTGAATCCGGAGTATAATTGTGGTTTATTTCATTTATAGATAAATTGCAAATCATTATTCCGGTTATAAATAATACTATAGCAATATAGACAAATAAAAAACATTTTTTAATTTTATCCGATTTAAAAAGTGAAGATGAACTTTTTAGGTTCATTATAATTCCTCCCGATAAATTATTTTTTTGAAATAAGTACAACAGTTTCTATGTGACTTGTATGTGGAAACATATCAACCGGTTGAATCTTTTTAACCTTATAGGTGCTATTTTGAGTTAGATAATATAAATCTCTTGCCATAGTTTCTGGATTACAGGAAATATATACTACTGTTTTTGGTGACATTTTAATAAGTGAGGAGAGAAATTTTTTATCACTGCCAGCTCTTGGAGGGTCCATAAAAACTACATCAGGTTTTTCGTCATCTTCTGCAGCTGCTTCCATAAACTCTCCTGCATCGCCTTGATAAAATCTGATATTTTTAAGGTTATTTGCTCGTGCATTTTGTATAGCGTCTTTGACGGCATCTTTATTAAGCTCTACTCCTATTACTGAGCCTGCGCCATTTTTAGCAGCGACAATGCCAATTGTACCAATGCCACAATAGGTATCAAGTACAGTTTCATTGCCTTTTAGTTTGGCAAATTCTATTGCCTTGCCATAAAGTACTTCAGTTTGTACGGGATTTATTTGATAAAAGCTTTTTGGTGAGATTCGAAATTTACAGCCACACAAAATATCTTCAATATATCCTTTGCCATAAAGAATTTTTTGCACATCGCCGAGCACGAGATTTGTTCTATATGGATTGATATTCTGAACAATAGTTTTTATTTCGGGAAATTCTTTAGTTATAGCTTTGACAAAATTGTTTTTTGAGGGGAAAACCGGTGTCCCTGTGACAAGAACAAGCATAACTTCATTTGTCGCAAAGCCTCGTTTGATAAGAATATGCCTTAAAAAGCCTTTTTGTACATCTTCATCATAGGTTGTGAGCTTAAAGGATTTAAGCATTTTACGAACAGTAACGATTATTTTATCGGCTATGGCATCCTCAATCATACATTCATCAATACCAACTATGCGATGAGTACCTGATTGATAAACACCTGAAATTATTCTGCCGTTTCGGTCGGTTCTGAATGCAGCTTGAACCTTATTGCGATAATGAAAAGGATTTTCCATTCCTATTATTGGTTGAATTTTGCAAAATTGCGAAAGGAGTTTTGAAATTTTTTTCTGTTTTAGGGCAAGTTGTTCCTGATATGTGAGATTTTGAAGTTGACAACCACCGCATTTTTTATAAACAGGGCAACTTCCTCTTTTTATATTTTCTTTTGTGTTACTCATAATAATTCCTCTTGTAACTTAATAAAATTTCTTATTGCTTTGGTTATATAAAATAAAAAGCCGAAATCCTTTGTTTCCGTAGGATTTTCGGCTTTTGGCGTTCCCGAGGTGATTCGAACACCCGACCTATCGCTTAGGAGGCGATTGCTCTATCCAGCTGAGCTACGGAAACAACTGTACCAATAATTTTATCACTATGCTATCATTTTGTCAATATTTTGCATAAAATAAAATTTTAAGATACAAAAATCACCGATTGAAGTTTAATAGTTCAATCGGTGATAGATATGTTTAATTATTTAATTTTGATTTCTCTTATCCAGCCTTCCGGAGCTTCAATTTTGCCCTGCTGGATACCTGTAAGTGTTTCATAGAGCTTCTTGGTAATAGGTCCCATTTCTTCCATACCGCTTGGTAAGCAAATTTCTTTGCCGTGGTCAACAATCTTACCGATAGGAGAAATGACTGCTGCTGTACCACAGAGTCCTGCTTCTGCGAAGTCTTTAACTTCTGCAAACTCAACCTCTCTATGTTCAACCTTGAGTCCGAGATAATGCTCAGCAACATACATAATTGAGCGTCTTGTGATTGAAGGAAGTATGCTGTCTGACTTTGGCGTAACAACTGTATTATCCTTTGTTATGAAGATAAAGTTAGCGCCGCCTGTTTCTTCAACCTTTGTATGAGTTGCTGGGTCGAGGTACATATTTTCGTCAAAGCCTTCTGCATGAGCTGTAACGATTGCATGGAGGCTCATTGCGTAGTTAAGACCAGCCTTGATATGACCTGTTCCGTGTGGAGCGGCTCTATCAAAATCACTGACCTTAATTGTAACCGGCTTTGCACCTTCCTTAAAGTATGGACCAACAGGTGTTGCGAAAACTCTGAACTGATATTCAGTTGCAGGCTTAACACCAATAACAGGATTTGTGCCGAACATATATGGTCTTAAATAAAGTGTTGCACCTGAACCATATGGTGGAACATATTCGTTATTTGCTGCTACGACTTCATCAATAGCTTCAAGGAATCTTTCATTAGGAAGAGCAGGCATTTCGAGTCTTTTTGCTGAAGCTATCATTCTCTCTGCGTTGAGGTCAGGACGGAATGTAACAATTCTGCCGTCTACTGTTGTATATGCCTTTAAGCCTTCAAAAGCTGTCTGTGCATATTGAAGAACACCGGCACATTCGCTGAGAACAATATTAGGGTCTTCTATAAGACCGCCTTTATCCCATTCGCCATTTTTAAAATTAGTAACATATCTTTTTTCTGTTTGGATATAACCGAAGCCGATATTAGCCCAATCAATATCTTTCTTTGCCATTTAATATCACCTTGTTTTAATCTTAATTTTAACAAATCTCTTTGTCTTTTGGAAATTTACCAGATATTATTATATCACTGATAGCTTAATAATACAACTTTTTCTTGAAAAATTTTATAAGAAAAGCTAAAAAATATTATTTTTGGGTGTAAATAGGAGTAAATATGAAGTTTTTTTATTGGAATTATTCATAAAAGAAAAAATAAAAGAATAATATTAAATAGAGCTTTAAATGTTAATGAATTGATATTCTTAAAAAATTTAATATATATAAAGATATGAAAATTATTTATATAAATTATATTCATAAAATTAAATATTTTTACTTTTTGTATACACAATAGTGCGTTTAATTGCAAATATTTGTAGAAAATGCGAATGGATTTTTCTACCCTGATATTGTATAATCTAACCATTACAATATTACACTTTCATTAGAAAGTTTTTAGGAGGATTTATTATGAATCAACAATCAGCAGGCAAAATGTTAAAGGTTACAGGTATTCTTTCAATTATCTTTGGAGCAATTTCAATCGTAGCTTCATTGATGCTTCTCTTTGGCTCTGTTTTATTGGCAACGGCTACAAGTGCTATTGCAGATAGTGCAACTACTTCGGCTGTTGGCGGAATTCTTGCTATTGCAGTTATTATAGCTATCATAGCAAGTGTTGCAGAGTTTGTTGCTGGTATTCTTGGTGTAGTTAATGCTAATAAGCCGGAAAAGGCAAATATATGCTTTATCTTTGGTATCATAAATGTTGTTATCGGCATTATAAGCATCATTCTTAACATCTCATCAGGCGAATTCAATATCTTATCTATTGTTTCTGCTCTTGCACTTCCTGTTCTTTATACTATTGGAGCATATTTCTTAAAGAACAGTGCAAATAACAATGTAATGTAATTTAAACATATACATAGTTAAAAACCTCCCACATTACTACGATGTGGGAGGTTTTTTTATTGATGTATTTTAGTTTTTTTGAGAAGGATTACCGCTATTAGATAAAGACTTGTTAAAAGTAATGTAAAATTGTATTTGGATTGAAGTAATAATAAAAATCCAAGTACTGTACAGGGGAATAATATTATAAGAGAGGATATGAGCATTATTCGTTCGGTGGCTTTTTCGGATAGCTTTGATGAAAGGATTAAGTACAGTGCCTGACCGCCATCGAGAGTATCTACAGGCAGAAGATTATATGCAAGCAGAAGTATATTTGCTCCCGCAAGAATTATCAAAAAATTATATTTAAAAATAATATAAAGTACAAAACATACTGAACCCCAAATTATATTCATCATAACTCCGCCAAGAGTGATTAAAAGTTCTTGATAGAGTGGACGATTAAATTTTTTGTGGTCAATTATGGCAACATCAAAAAGACTGATCTTGATTTCTTTTGGAAATGAATTAAAACGCCACATAAAAAATAAATGACCTAATTCATGCATAAGGGCAGAAAAACAACCAAGCATTACAGTTTGTGAGCTATCGAGAAGTATTATTGCTGTCATTACACAGCATAGTGGAATACTTACTATTATAGAAAGATTTCCAAGTTTAATTTTCATAACTACTTACTACTTTCGGATGAATTATTGCTTGTTCCGAAGATAGAGAGATTATTATTTTCACCACTCATATAGATAGAATCATAGTAATTTTTTTCATACCAGTTGATTATTCCATTGCAGAAATCACCGCCTATAAGCTTTATTACAAGCATAAATAGCAAAGCAGTGCCACAGATTATTAGTTGAATTATAATCAGTAGTTGTTTGCCAATTACGATTTTCTTTTCTTGAATAGGTTCTTCTTCTATGGGAAGTTCTTCGTATTCATCATATAATTCTTGCTTATCGGAATATTCTGTCATTTCATCACCTCGTCCATTTATATATAAATATGCTATTGAAGTGATAAAAATGAGAAAAATAAAAAAACTCACAGCATTTAGCGGTGAGTTTTTAGAGTGGTATGTAGTAGTTTTAATCATTGTCCGGAATGTCGTCAAACGCTTCTTGTGCGTCCTTTATGCCAAACATAACCTCAATAATTGCATCGCCAAATTTATTAAACATATATGCCGGAATCATTATGCTATCTTCAATGACTTCTCTCGATGGTATGCAATTTTTGCAGTTTGTGGCGGTTTTATAACGAACCTCGCCATCTGAATAATCAATTTCAAAATTTCCGAAAATTAAGCCGTAGTTAATCATTGCAAGAAGTTTTGCCATTTGGTTTTTATTAGGTTCGTCGCAGTTAAGGTTGATAAGTCCATATACCATATATTTATCTTCACGAATATCTATAATAATTTTACATTCTTGCAGACGATTGTTAAGATTGACGCCGCAACGAATTACATTATTTTCTTTATCGAGCGTATAATGCCATTCGTCATCTCTAAGATACATTTCAATAGCAGATTTAATTTCATTTAAAGAAGACATAGTTAAATTCACCTCTGTAATATAATATTAAAATTTCATAAAATGTTACCTTGTATTTTATCATTAAGTATTATAAAAGTCAAGAAACGGACAAAAGGGCAAGCTATTAGCTTACCCTTAATTATACGGTTTATTGAATTTAAATTTTGTCAATAATAGAGGTAATCATCGTTTTTATCAGGATTTTCTGTTTGACCACAATAAGGATTGTTTATGATATTGTAACCAAGACCGCCGAATGTTCCACCTGTGCTTTGGAAAGTTCCTGGTAAAATTAGCTGGTGATTTTTAGGGTAATCGTTATCGAGAGGGTCAAACGGTACTCCCGGTAGTTGTTCGATTTTCTTCTTCTTTTTTTCAATTTCGATTGATTTCTTTCTTTCGCTCATAATTTTCCTCCGATATTCCGAAAGGGATTAGCGGTTTTGCTCCGCATAATATATAATCCCCAGAAGATATGGGAGTTATTCATAGATAAAATTAAGAACAAAATGTAAAGTTTATCTGAAATTATGACAAGTATGCTTGACATATTGAGACTTCGGTGATAAAATACGCATATAGTAAGAAAATGCCGTCTGCATATATTGCAAACGGCGGAATTACTTATTCTTCGGTAACTTCATTATCCTTTTTGACAAAAACATCTTTTGGAGCACCACAAATAGGGCAAGTCCAATCATTTGGAAGTTCTTCAAAAGGAATTAGTGGGTCATCATACTCATACTTGCATATTTTGCAGGTGTAAATATCTCCGGCCGGTTCTTTATCAGGAACATAGGTTGGTGCGTACTTTGGAGATTTTCCTTTTATAACATCATGATAAAATTTATATGTCATAGGTGTTCCGGTGATTTTTTCACTGCCTGCGGTAAGTTCGCCGATGAAGATAGTATGTGTGGTTGTTTCAATAGAATCACGAACCTTGCATAAAAACCAACAGCATATATCTTCCTGAATGACAGGAACACCTTCACGCAAAATTTTATGACGGACATTCTGCAGTTTATCGCTTTCGCGACCAGAGGTGAAGCCTAAAGCACCGATTATTGCACCTGATGTATTTTCTGAGAGAACAGAAACAGTAAATTCGCCCTGTTTTTTGATACACTCATTGGTGTAATTTGCGTGGTTTATGCTTACGGCAACCATCATCGGAGATGATGTAATCTGAAAAACAGTATTTACAATACAAGCAGTCGGATATTTTTCTCCTTTAACTCCGACTGCATATAGTCCGTATGAAAGTGATTGGAGTATTCTATTATTCATAAAAATGCTCAACTCCTTAGTAATAAAGGTGATAAAATTTTATATATTACATATTTTACCACAAAATCTTCTTTATTACAAGAAGTTTTGTATATTATTACAGACAAAATTCATCATAATATTTGTATTTTCCAAAATCTATTGAAAGAGTTTGATTATACAAAGAATTATGCCATATATTACAGACGCAACTGTGCCATAAACTATTACAGGACCTGCAATTATAAACATTTTCGCACCTAAGCCAAGAACATAACCCTCGCTTTTAAATTCTATTGCCGGCGAAACGACAGCGTTAGAAAAGCCTGTAATAGGAACTATACTACCTGCGCCTGCAAATTTTGCAAGGTCGTCATATACTCCTATGGCAGTGAAAAATGCACCAAGGAAAATCAATGTTGAACTTGTTGCGGCTCTGGAATCAATTTCTTGCAAGCCAAAACTTCGATACATTAAAAATATACTGTGTCCTATGGTGCATATAGCACCGCCAACAAGAAAAGCACAGATGCAATCCTTGAGCAACGAGCTATTTTTGGAAGCTTTATCGGTCATACTTGAATATTCGGTTTTAGTAACCCTCATAGAAAGATACTCCTTTCAAAAAGAATGTTGGCATTATTCAACAAATAGCCTTTATAGCCTATATTTTCCCCGAAAAAGCTCTTTATATTCGCAAAAAAATGTAGTATAATAAAATGTGCGCTTTGAGAGGTGTATTTCAAATTATTAAAAAGCATGAGTTTGATAATAATTGTTAGTTCATAATAAATTTGAAAAAGTATCAAATTCAATATTTATTTTTCAAGCCCCCTGCGAGGGTTTTGAGAAGGATAAAGCATTTCGCTCTCTGCGGAGAGTGACCAAAGGCTCGGCCGTGGGCGGCTATCTTTGGAAATTGCGAGCCTTTGAAAAGGCTTGAGCGAGACTTTTAATTGAATATATTTGGTGGTATTTTAATTGAGTAAAATTGTTTATCTTGATAATAGTGCAACAACAGTTGTCTGTGAGGAGGCCGCTAAAAAAGCCTATTATATGATGACTGAAAAATACGGAAATCCTTCGTCGCTTCATACCCTTGGTTTTGAAGCTGCTAAGGAGCTTGAAGCGGCACGAGATATTATAGCAGATTCTCTCAGTGCTTCGCCGACAGAGATTTTCTTTACTTCTGGTGGAACAGAGAGTAATAATACAGCAGTTTTTGGGGCGGTTAATGCACTAAAACGCAGAGGAAATAAAATCGTTACAACGGCAATAGAACACTCTTCGGTTATAGAAGCTGCAGAAAAGCTTAAAAAGGACGGTTATGAGGTTATATTCCTCGAACCCGATGAATCTGGTGTTATTCCAAAAGAAAAGTTTGTTAATGCTATAGACTCTGATACAATTTTGGTTAGCGTTATGGCGGTAAATAACGAAACAGGTATTATTCAGCCTATAAAATTAATCAGCAATATAATAAGTAAGAGCGGTTCGCCTGCTTTACTTCACTGTGATGCTGTTCAGGCTTTTGGAAAAGTTAATTTGAAGCCTCAAAAGCTTGGCGTTGATTTGATGTCTATAAGCTCACATAAGATACATGGTCCGAAAGGTGTAGGCGCTTTATACATCAGAAAGGGTGCAAGAATTGTACCGCTACATTATGGTGGAGAACAAGAAAGGAAAATTCGTCCCGGTACGGAATCACTTCCTATGATTTGCGCTTTTGCGGAGGCCATAAAGGCTTTGCCAAACATTGACGACCAGCACGAAAAGATTTTAGATCTTTGGAATTATTGCAAAGAAAAGGTTTCGGAAATTCCGAATGTATATATAAATTCTCCGAACGGAGTTTTGCCGTATATATTAAATATATCAGTAGTTGGGGTTCGCTCAGAAACAATGCTACACTATCTCGCAGAGAGCGGAATATATGTTTCGAGCGGTTCAGCTTGTGCTAAGGGCAAAAAAAGTCATGTTCTGACGGCAATGGGATTATCCCCTGAAAGGATAGATTCCGCTATAAGAATTAGCTTTTCGAGATTTAATACAAAAGATGATATTGATATATTTGCGGAAAGACTTGCTGAAGGAATGAAAAATCTCGCAAAATCAAAATGAGTAAGGAGTATTTTATGAAAGAAACAATACTTATTAAAGTTGGAGAAATAGCTTTGAAGGGTCTTAACAGAAGAAGTTTTGAAGATGTTCTCATAAAAAATATTAAACGCAGAGTTAATTGCATAACTCCTTGCGAAGTTAAAATTGCACAATCTACAATAGCGGTAACACCATATAAAGATGATGTCGATTTTGATGAGATTGAGGAATGTATATCTAAAATCTTTGGTATAGCAACATATTCAAGAGCTTGTATCGCAGAGAAAAATATGGAATCTATTCTTAGCTGCGCTAAGGAATATCTTGCGGAAACACTTAATGAGATAAATTCCTTTAAGGTTGAATCTAAGCGTTCTGATAAGAAATTCCCTTTGACATCGCCTGAAATAAGCCGAGAGGTTGGCGGTTTTCTTGCAGAGGAATTTCCACATCTGATGGTTGATGTACATAATCCTGATTTGGTTGTAACAGTAGAAGTTCGTGATTACGCGGCGTTTATTCGTGGAGCAGCTAAAAAGGGTGCCGGCGGAATACCCGTAGGAACAGGCGGAAACGCTGTTATACTTATTTCGGGCGGCATAGATTCTCCTGTTGCGGCATGGACTATGGCTAAGAGAGGTCTTTCACTTACGGCTGTTCACTTTGCAAGTCCTCCATATACAAGTGAAAGAGCAGAAGATAAGGTCGTAAGACTACTCAAAAAGGTAGCAGAGTATAGCGGCCGTATGCAGATGTATACGGTTCCATTTACTAAGATTCAGGAACAGATTAAGGATAATTGCCCTGAGGAACTTTTTACTATAATAATGCGTAGATTTATGATGCAAATTTCTGAAAGGATTGCAAGAGAGAAAAATTGCGGTGCTTTGATTACAGGCGAAAGTCTTGGTCAGGTGGCAAGTCAGACTCTTGGTGCAATAGGCTGTACTGATGAAGTTTGCAGACTTCCTGTTTTCAGACCGCTTATAGGTATGGATAAGGAGGAAATTATTGAAATTTCGAGGAAGATTGATACTTTCGATATTTCAATAGAGCCATTTGAAGATTGCTGTACGGTATTTACACCAAAGCATCCAAGAACTAAGCCTGTACTTAAATATGTTGTAGATGCGCAAAATAAGCTTCCTGTTGATGAATTGATTGATGAGGCGGTTAAAAATGTAAGGGTTACAGAGATTTCTTTCTGATAGTTGAGATTTGTTGCGACTGAAAGGAGTTTTAATAATGAATGCTGAAATTTATCTTTTAAGGGGCGGAAGCGCTTCATCGGCTTGTGGAAAAGAAAGCTTTAACAGACAGATGAAGGCTCTTGCTGAACATAATGTTTGCGTTCTGTATAAGACTGTTGTTGATAATAATGAAAACAGCTTAAAAGAAGCTTTGAAGCTTTCTTTTGGAGATGATGAAGGCATTGATGTTATAGTTATTGCTGATGCTATTGAAGAAAGTTCAAGGCAAAATGCAGAAGATTTCTTCTCTATATTTGAGGTTAAAAATAAAGATATTAGAGAAATTTCTGCGGAAGTGGATATGTCTATACTTAAAACAGGGATTGATAATTCCGAGATTGAAATAAGCAGTCATTCAGAGGAGAATGAATCTAAAGCTGAGAAAAAAACTGTAAATGTATATTCTGCAAGAGTAGGCGGCAAAAAAAATGGAATTAAGATTGTTATTCTTCCGAAAGCTGAATCTGCGGGAGTTGAGTTTTCAGATTTACTTTATGCTGCAATATATAGTTCTTGCATAAAGAATAATCAAAAGAGAGCATGGTGGAAAAACTTTATTCCGATAAAGGGAGATAAGCCGCTTGAAGTTGTAAGAAAATCTATTCTTATGCTTGCTATTGCAACTTTTATTGTTTCGGGCACATTGCTCTTTAATGAGCTTGTTATTAAACCTATGGTAGCAGATAACACTAAAAATGGAGTTAAAAGTCTTTTGACCGAGGCTACCGGCGGCGGTGACAGTGATGACGATGATTATAATACTGTCGCACCAAAGCGAAAGAAAATCGTTATAGGCGAGAGTGAGGTTTTGCCTGATTTTGAAAAGCTTCTTAATGAAAATAAAGATACTGTTGGTTGGATTAAAGTCCCTAATACTCAAATTGATTATGTTGTTTGCCAATCGCAAGACCCTGAACAGCCTGAATATTATTTAAAGCGTGATTTCTACGGAAATTACAGCGATTATGGAACGATTTTCCTTGATTACAGAAGTCCGCTTGACGCAAAGAACCTTATTCTACACGGACATCATATGAATGACGGAAGAATGTTTGCAAATTTGCTTTACTACCAAGATCTTAATTTCTATAAGGAAAATCCTGCTTTTACATTTAATACTATATATGAAAAAGCAAAGTGGAAAATTATCTCTATATATAAGACTAATACACTTGAAAGTCAGGGCGAATTTTTCAATTATCTGAGAGGAACTTTTGAAACTGAATCTGATTTTATGAATTATATATATCAGGTTCGCGCAAGGTCTATTATAGATTGTCCTGTTGATGTTAATGAAGATGATACACTTGTTACACTTTCAACCTGCGCATATGACTTTGATTCGTTTAGATTTGTCGTTGTTGCAAGGCGTGTTCGCGAGGGGGAAACAGCAAAGGTAGATACATCGACAGCTAAGATGGCGTCGAATCCTGTTTATCCTGATTGTTGGTATGAAGCATATGGTGGTAAGAAGCCTGTTTTGACAAGTTTTGAAGAGGCTCTTGCTGCAAAGCAGATTACTTGGTATAATAATTCTCATAAGAAAAAATGGAGTGCATCAGAAGCTCAAAAGGAAGCTACCAAGAAAGCAAAAGAAAAAGAGAAGAAAGAGGAAGAAGCTTCAAAGGCAGCTGAAAAGGCAGATAAGCTTAAAAAAGCAAAGGCTGAACTGGAAAATGCAAGTTCTTATCTTGATGTAGCAAAAGAAAACTATAAGGGCGCTAATGAGGTATACTCTGATATAAAATCATTGGCGAATTCTGCAAAAAATGCATCGACTGAGGCATATAGCAATGCAAGTAAGGGAATTCCAAAGGCTAAATCTGAAAGCACTATAAATAGTCTTATTAAAGATATGAAAAACGCAAAATCTAAAAATGACCAGGTTATAGCCTCAAATATGGATAAATGGAAGGAAGCTATTGAAAAGCAGTGCAATGATGCGATAGAATATATAAATGCTGCTTTGAAATATTCCACAGATAAGACGATAAAAACTGAGGCGGCGACCTTAAAGAAAAATGCGGAGGATTATAAGAGTAAAATCCAAAGTATTATGGACGACTTGGAAAAGCTTATTTCAAGTGCAAAAGATAGGAACAATAAGCTTGATAATATGATTGATAAGGGTAATGCGGCTATTAAAAAGCTTAAAGCTCAGGAAAGCAGTAAGCCTCAACCAAGTCCAAAGCCAGAATCAAGCCAAGAATCAGAACCAAGCAGCAGTAAGCCAGAATCAAGCAGTAAACCAGAATCAAGTGTAGAACCTGAACCTGAACCAGAATCAAGTACGGAAGAAACGACACAACCGGAAGAGCAGACCGCATAAGAGGCGGCATAATATAAAGTAACGGAGAGATTTATTATGGATTACGAACTTATATATTACACCGCAGGAAGAACTGCTGAGGTGGAGCGTGTTCTTGATAAGAACCTTTCTCAAATGGGACTTTCACATTCGGCGGGAGAGGCGGCAACTACTACATCTGAACTTGCTAACGCACTTGCAAAAAGCCTAAAGAAAAGCCAGCTTATATTTGTTATTGGTGGACTTAACAATGGCTATGACAGTACGGATAAGGTTCTTTCTAAGATTCTTGTGACTAATGATTCTAATGTATTTTCTAAGCGTGTTGACGGAGAGAAAAACAGCGGATATATTATCAGGGCGATAGGTCAGACTATTGTTATTTTGCCTGATGAGCCTGATGAGGTTTCTAACATTTTAAAAAATGGAATTATATCAGATTTGGCAATAACATATTCTTTAAAGGCACCTAAAGAAGAAGCAGACAATGTAGAGGATATTATGCAAAATCTTGATGAAAGCCTTTCAGGGGTACGAAGAACTCGTCTGATTTCGGCTCCGCCTAAGCCTAAGCTTTATAAACGCAGTCGCAGAGCAAAGGTTATTATAGGAATATTGATTGCATTGGGAGCGATTCTTGCTATATCAGCCGCAGTTATTGCAGTTATTTACTATTTTATTCCATATTCAACAAATGCTTAACATATTAAAAAGCGTAGAAAAGAGGTAAAGTCTATTGCAGGCTTTACCTCTTTTCTTATAGGAAATGGATCTATTAGAAAGAAAATATCTTATTATAACAGTTAATAATCCCCTGAAAAATATCAAATTCAAGGTTTTAGCTAAGATTTGATTTTTAGGGGTTCTTGAGATGGTTCCCTACGAAAAAATTCCGGCGGAAGGTTTTTCTGCCCTCCTGCACTTTGAGGAGTATAAAGAGTTTCGCTCTCTGCGGAGAGCAACCAAAAATTCCGCTTTAAGTGACTACCTTTGAAAACTGCAAATCTAAAATAGTTTGATTGATAAATAACTTAGACGCGAATAGCAGTTAAGAATTTATCAAAAAAGTTAGAACGCACCTTGGGAGAGGTGGCTCAACGCAAAAGGCTCAAACAAAATTTTTAATTTCTATTAAACTTACATTATATTAGTGTTACAAAATTGCTATTTACATAGCCTTGAAGTCCGTTATAGGTTATGAGATACCATGAACCCTCTGTACCTAAAATTGTAAGAATTGCACCACGAGGTGCTTGACCTATAACTTGAGCACTGGTTGATGGTTGATTTCTTATGTTGAGAGCGGTATTTTGTGTTGTAACTCTGCCTTGACTGGGAGCAGTTGGTTCTTCTTCAAGCACACCGAGAAAATCAGTTACAGATGCGGATAAATTTTCGGCTATGGCGGAAATGTTATCACGAATCCATTGTGCCTCTTCCGGATTATCATGATAACCTACTTCGATAAGAATAGCCGGTGCTCTCGTTCGGACAATTTCTGCAAGCGATGTTGTAGGAATGGTTTTTACAAGCTCAGGATATGGATAAACCAACTTATAGTTATTTGCAAAAATTGTTGCGGCTCGAGTTCCTTGACTACTTGCGGCTGAATAATATATGTCGGCTCCTTTGACATTACCTGCATTTGATGGAGGAGCGGCATTTGAATGTATAGCAAGATGAAGATTGTAATTTCCTGCATTAGATTGTGCAATAGCCTGAGAAAGAGTTTGTTCGGGACTATTTCTGCCGACCTCGATTCCACTTGAGGTTAGAATAGGAACCATTTCATCGGCAATTAAATTCATATAATATTCTTCGTTTCCGCCATTTACATAGGGATTGTATTCTTGAAGCGACGGACTTAGAAAAACACTTGGCATAAAATCTCTCCTTTAATCTTATAAACTATAATATGAATATTAGCCTGAAATGTTTATTATTCTATTTTTGAGAGAATTTCAGCAGCACTTTTATTATGTGGGCGTATGAAACGATGCAATTCGTGCAAATCGTCTTCACTTTTTATATGGTTAAGTTTTTCTGAACAGTCAAAACTTGCGCGGAAACCTAATTCTTTGATGATGTCCGGAGAACTTTTAGAAATTGCACCATATGGATAGATAAAAGCCGTTGGGGTTATGTTTAATTCGGCTTTCATTCTCTCATTAAATTTTTTCAAATCTTCTGAAAGATTTTTTCGATATTCTTCATCGGATTCACCGATTTTTTGGCTTGCACCAACTCTGCCTATTGATGCGTGCATATTATATGTATGGTTTTGGATTTCTACTAAGCCTGAATCTGACATTTCACGAAGTGTATTCCAATCAGCTTGTGCATATGCTGGATTTTTATCTCCGTTTTTGCTATATTCATAAATACACTTTCCGATAGGTGAAAGAATCATTTTTGCGTTATATTTCTTTAATAGTGGAAAAGCATAGGTATAGTTATTAAGGCAACCATCATCGAAAGTTATCATAATTAGCTTTTCAGGAAGAGCTTTGCCATTATCAAAATATTCGAGCAAGTCGGCAACAACTATTGTTTCATAACCTTTTTCTTTTAGATATTTAAGGTCGGATTCAAATTAATTGGGAGATATTACATATTTGTTTTGTGCGGAGTTATCTTTTCTTATGCCGTGATACATAAGTATGGGTAATTTGATTTCTTTAGCAGATGATGTAGATGCTACAAGACTTGTTGGTTTTGAACCAGCAAAAATACATATAGTTATTGCACTTATAATGCAAATTGCAATAGCAAAAGGCAAAATTAAATGCTTTAGTTTTAATGATATAAACATAGGATATACGCTCCTTGGCTATGTTGTTAAATTTATATTCAAAGGAAAAAGTTATTATGATTTTTTGACAAAATAAAAAATTATAAAAAATTACGAAAAAGACTTTACAAATTGAAGCTTATATGTTATATTATAAAAGAAATCAGTAATGATTATCATTTTTCAGAGGTCTGGTTATGAATCGTACAAATTACAGTGCCAAGCGTGAGGCTATATATAGTGCAATATGCTCGACAAAAACTCACCCTGACGCAGAATGGATTTACAATAAAGTTAAAATTGATTTTCCAAATATTAGTCTTGGAACAGTTTATCGTAATCTGGTTATGCTAAGGAATGAGGGGAAAATTATTTCTCTCGGGGTAGTTAAGGGCTGCGAACGCTTTGACGGAAATGTTCGTGAACATTCGCATTTTATATGTACTGAATGTGGAAGAATAATTGATGTTAGCAGAAACTTTGCTTTGCATATAAGCAATCTTGATGAACTTGTTCAGAAAGAGCTTGGCGTAAAAGTAGAAAGTCACGACCTTGCTTTTTACGGAAAATGTGATTTGTGCAGAGAGGGTCAAGAAAAATAGCGTTCATTATCCAGAAGGATATGATATAAAAACAAATTATATAATTGGAGGTAATTTTAAATGAAAAAGTTTGTATGTCAGGTATGCGGTTATGTTTATACAGGTGATGAGGCTCCAGAGCAATGCCCAGTATGTAAGGCACCTAAGGAAAAATTTAAGGAAGTTAAGGGCGAGGCTTCTTATGCAACGGTTCACGAGGTTGGCTGTGCTAAGGGAGTAGACAAGGTTATTTATGATGACCTCGTTGCTAATTTTAACGGCGAATGTTCAGAGGTAGGTATGTATCTTGCAATGTCAAGAGTTGCTGACAGAGAGGGTTATCCTGAAATCGCAGAAGCTTTCAAGAGATATGCTTTTGAAGAAGCAGAACATGCAGCAAAGTTTGCAGAGCTTCTTGGTGAAGTTGTAACAGACAGCACAAAGAAAAACCTTGAGATGCGTGTAGACGCTGAGGCCGGTGCTTGTGCAGGTAAATTTGAGCTTGCTAAACTTGCTAAGGCTCAGAACCTTGACGCTATCCACGATACAGTTCATGAGATGGCTAAAGACGAGGCAAGACACGGTGCAGGTTTCGCAGGACTTCTCAAGAGATATTTCGGCGAATAATTTAATATTAAACTAAAATGGGTTGGCACATATTGTGCTAACCCATTTTTTATGACTTTAAAACATTAAAAATTTACACTCTTGTTATAGTTACTTAAAATTTGTAACATTGTTAAAAATTTATTGACTTGTTTTTATAAAGATGTTATTATAAAAGTATAATAGTTGAAACGGGGAATTTCCGATGGCTTAATTTATATCCCGAAAATCCTAATATTCCATTGTTGAAAGAAAAAATATAAGGAGGAATTTATATGAGTAAAAGGGTAATGGCAATTTTGTTGATGTCTGCACTGGCATTTTCACTTGCTTGTGGCTGTAAAAATAATGGTACTAAAAGCACAAGCAGTACGGCTTCTAAAACGGAGAGTTCTATAAGCTCAAGTACAGAAAGTAGTAAGCAAAGTGAATCAAAAACAGAAAGCAGTAAGCAGAGCGAATCGAGTATTGATAAAGATTATGAAGAAATGATGAGCTATGTAAATAAACTTTCTCCTGAGCTTACATATGAGCAGGTACTTGAAATTTTGGGAGAGCCTGATGAAAGATATGGTTCTGGAATAAATAGAGATTGTTATAATTTCGGTAAATATACTTTAAGAATAATAGACTTTAATGCTGGTGCTGAAATATATAATAGTGAAACTAAAAAAGCTACTACAATATATTATAGTGGACTATAAATTTAAATAACTGGAGAGGGGACATTTATATGAGTAAAAGGGTAATGGCAATCTTGTTAATGTCTGCACTGACATTAGCAATTGCTTGCGGCTGTAAAAATAATGATACTGAAAGCACAAGCAGTACGGCTTCTAAAGTAGAAAGTTCTGTAAGCTCAAGCACAGAAAGTAGTAAGCAAAATGACTCAAAAACAGAGAATAGTAAGCAGAGCGAATCAAGCACTGATAAAGATTATGAAGAAATGATGAGCTATGTAAATAAACTTTCTCCTGAGCTTACAGAAGAGCAAGTATATGAAATCTTGGGAGAGCCTGATGAAAGATATGGTTCTGGAATAAATAGAGATTGTTATAATTTTGGCAAATATACTTTAAGAATAATAAACTTTAATGCCGGTGCTGAAATATATAATAGTGAAACTAAAGAAATTACTACAATATATTAAATAAATGAACGAAAATATATAATATAACAATCTGAATAAATTTAAAACTATAAATTATGTGAAAACTGCCAAAAACAAAAAAAGCTATTGACTTTTTAAGACTACTGGTATATACTAACACTTGTAAACAGCAATGGCGCTGTAGAACGACAAAAGGTTCTACGGCGTCATTTTTTATTTAGACAAAAACTTATAAAGGATAGGTGTTGAGTAATGTCAAGTGTACCTGAGATGTTTGGAAGTCTTGTTTTCAACGACTCTACTATGAAAGAAAGATTGCCTAAAGATATTTATAAGGCATTCAAAAAGACTATTGATGAGGGAAAACCTCTTGATTTGACTATCGCAAATGCAGTTGCTAATGCTATGAAGGATTGGGCAGTAGAAAAGGGTGCAACCCATTACACACACTGGTTCCAGCCTATGACTGGCATTACTGCTGAAAAGCATGATAGCTTTATCTCTCCTGTTGGCGATAAGGTTATTATGGAATTCTCTGGCAAGGAACTTATCAAGGGCGAGCCTGACGCATCAAGCTTCCCATCAGGCGGTATCCGTGCTACTTTTGAAGCAAGAGGATATACAGCTTGGGACCCTACTTCATATGCGTTTATTAAGGACGGTTCACTTTGCATTCCAACAGCTTTTTGCTCATACACAGGTGAGGTTCTTGATAAGAAAACTCCGCTTCTCCGTTCTATGGAGGCTATCAATACACAGGCTCTTAGAATTCTTAAACTTTTCGGCAACACAGAGGCTAAGAGAGTTATTACAACAGTTGGTCCTGAGCAGGAATACTTCCTCATTGATAAGGAAATGTATAAAAAGCGTAAAGACCTTATCTACTGTGGAAGAACACTTTTCGGTGCAAGACCTCCTAAAGGTCAGGAACTCGAGGACCATTACTTCGGCGTAATTAAGCCAAGAGTTTCTGCTTATATGAAGGAGCTTGATGAAGAGCTTTGGAAGCTTGGCATTCTTGCTAAAACAAAGCATAACGAAGTTGCTCCTGCACAGCACGAGCTTGCTCCTATTTTTACTACATCAAATGTTGCAACTGACCACAATCAGCTTACAATGGAGATGATGAAGAAGGTTGCTGACCGTCATGGTCTTGTTTGCTTGCTCCACGAGAAGCCATTCGCAGGCGTAAACGGAAGTGGTAAGCACAATAACTGGTCAATGTCCACAGACCTCGGAGAGAACCTTCTTGAGCCAGGCAAGAAGCCAAGTGAAAATAAGCAGTTCCTTCTCTTCCTTGCAGCTGTTATCAAGGGTGTTGATGAATATCAGGACCTCCTCAGAATTTCTGTTGCAAGTGCAGGCAATGACCACCGTCTTGGTGCTAACGAGGCTCCTCCTGCTATTATTTCTATCTTCCTCGGTGATGAACTCAAGGATATTCTTGATGCTATCGAGGTTGGTGAGGAATATCACGCACAGGGCAGAGCAATTATGGATACTAAGGTTTCTGTTCTTCCTAACTTCTATAAGGATACAACAGATCGTAACAGAACTTCACCATTCGCATTTACAGGCAATAAGTTTGAATTCAGAATGGCTGGTTCAGCTGAAAACATCGGCTGCCCTAACGAAATGCTCAACACAATCGTAGCAGAAGAACTTGAGCAGTTCGCAGATGTTCTCGAAAAGGCAGACGATTTTGATAAGGCTGTTATCGACCTTGTCAGAAAGACATATCAAGAGCATAAGAGAATCGTATTCAATGGCAACAACTACTCTGAAGAGTGGGTTGAAGAGGCAGAAAGAAGAGGTCTTTATAACCTCAGATCTATGCCGGAGGCTATGCCTCATTATGTTGCTGAGAAGAACCTCAAGCTCTTTAAGAAACACGGAATCTTTACTGAGGCAGAGGTTCGTGCAAGATATGAGATTCAGCTCGAAAACTACTCTAAGATTATCAACATTGAAGCTCTTACAACACTTGATATGGCTAAGAAGGACATCGTTCCTGCTGTTGTTAAGTATTTGAAGCTTCTTGCTGATTCTGCAAGTGCAATGAAGTCTATTGACAGCGATATTTGCACTTGTGCAGAAACAGAGCTTCTTAAAAAGCTTTCTGCACTTCTCACAGACTTTACTAAGAAGATTGATGTTCTTGATAAGGCTGTTGTTGGTGCTAAGGATTACACAGATGTTCAGGAGCTTGCTAACTACTATAGAAATTCTGTATTTGCGGCAATGCAGGAGCTTAGAGCAGTAGCTGACGAGATGGAATCAAATATGTCTGCTGAATACTGGCCATATCCATCATACGGAAAGTTGCTTTTCAGCGTCTGATTTAGAGCTACATATAAAAGGGGTAACTCTATATAAATGAGATGATAAAATGCGGAGTTTTTGCTACCGCATTTTATTATACAATATTTTGGAATTTTTAATATTTAAGAATTCTAAAAATGAGAGGGGAAATAGATTATGGGCGAATATTCTGCTGTAAATACCATATGGGTATTAGTGGGTGCGGCACTTGTTTTTTTCATGCAGGCAGGCTTCGCAATGGTCGAAACAGGTTTTACGAGGGCAAAAAACGCCGGTAACATCATTATGAAAAACTTGATGGACTTCTGTATCGGCACACCACTTTATTGGCTGGTTGGTTTCGGAATAATGTTTGGAACATCTTCGGCATTTTTCGGAAACATTGACCTCTTTGCGGTAGGAGGTTACAGCGGTGCATATGACAGCATACTTCCTGACGGAGTTCCGTTATATGCATATATGATTTTCCAGACAGTTTTCTGTGCAACATCAGCAACAATCGTTTCCGGTGCTATGGCAGAAAGAACTAAATTCAGTGCTTATTGCGTATATTCAGCAATCATCAGCTTGATTATTTATCCGATTTCAGGTCACTGGATTTGGGGCGGCGGTTGGCTTGCACAGCTTGGTTTTCACGATTTTGCAGGTTCTACAACAGTTCATATGGTTGGCGGTGTTGCAGCACTTGTTGGTGCAATCTTCCTTGGACCTCGTATTGGTAAGTATGGCAAAGACGGCAAGCCAAGAGCAATTCCAGGTCATAGCTTGACACTTGGTGCTTTGGGTGTATTCATTCTTTGGTTCTGCTGGTTCGGATTTAACGGTGCTTCAACTGTTTCTATGACAGGTGATGACACAATCGCAAATGCAGGTTTGGTTTTCTATACAACTAATCTTTGCACAGCAGTTTCTACAATTACAGTTATGTTTATTACTTGGGTTAAATATAAGAAGCCTGATGTCTCTATGACATTGAACGGTTCTCTTGCAGGACTTGTTGCTATTACTGCCGGTTGTGATACAGTTGAACCTTGGGCTGCTGCTGTTATCGGTGTAATTGCAGGTTTCGTAGTAGTATTTGGTATTGAATTTATTGATAAGGTTTGCAAGGTTGATGACCCTGTTGGTGCAGTTGGTGTTCACGGCATGTGCGGCTTTGTCGGAACAATCTGCGTAGGTATTTTCTCTAATGGCTACAGCACAAAGGGAAAGGGTCTTGTATATGGTGAATTCGAATGTTTAGGCATTCAGTCACTTGGTGCGGTTGTAGTTGCACTTTATGTAGCAGTTGCTATGACAATCGTATTCTTCGTAATTAAGCACACAATGGGACTTCGTGCCTCAAGAGAAGAGGAAATTAAGGGTCTTGACATTACAGAGCATGGCTTGGTAAGCTCTTATGCAGACTTTATGCCGAATGTATCTTCTGTTGCTCTTGATGATACAGATGCCGACGCTGGCGAAGTTCCTGTTAGCGAGGCTGTTCCTGTACAGGTTGCATTTACTCCTAAGGAAAAGAACACAGTCACAGCTTCTGATGTTAAGCTTTCTAAGATTGACATTGTTCTCAAGCAATCTAAGTTTGAAGACCTCAAGAATGCACTTAATGAAATCGGTGTAACAGGTATGACAGTAACTCAGGTTCTCGGCTGTGGTGTACAGAAGGGTAAGACTGAATACTATCGTGGTGTTGAGGTTGAGATGAACCTTCTTCCTAAGGTTCAGGTTGAAATTGTTGTTTGCAAGGTTCCGGTTAAGGCTGTTATTGATGCGGCAGTAAAGGCACTTTATACTGGACATATTGGCGATGGTAAGATTTTCGTATATGATGTTGAAGATGTTGTCAAGGTAAGAACCGGTGAAACAGGTTGCGACGCACTTCAAGGCGAAGACGATATCTGATTATCGTATTTAGGGTACTTACATATACTTTTTTGAATAAATTTGCGGTAAGCTTGCTCTTGGGTTACTACTCAAGGGCAAGCTTCATTTTTGCAGAATATTTTGTAAAATATTTTGAAAAAAGCCTTGACTTTTTATTGATGGTTTGGTATAATATCATTCGTTGACAAGAGATGTCAGAAAAACTTGATATTTGCGAGTGTGCTGGAATTGGCAGACAGGCACGTTTGAGGGGCGTGTGTTTTACGACGTACGGGTTCAAGTCCCGTCACTCGCACCAAAAAATAGACCAAGTATTTATTCAATACTTGGTCTATTTTTTGAGAAAGTATTTTAAAGCAAATATGGCAATAAATAAATTATTTTCAAAAAAATCGAGCATATCACCTACATCATTAGTGTTACGCCACATATAATAATTTTTTGTATAATCTTGAAACCAGTATGCAATTTCTCTATTTCTTCGTGGATCACGAGTAATATCACCTACTATTACAAGCCAAAAAGGAAGTATTTCTTCTGAAAGACCACCAGTTTCTCTAATTACTTTCATTAATCCTGGAGTAAAATACTTGCAGCTACGTTCATGAGCATTTCCTCTACCAGCTTGCATATTTGTTGTTTCAACCCAACCGTCTTGTCTTTTTATTTCACCAAAAAGAATTTTACCATTAGTGAGATTGCGAACAGCAAAGTCCATACTAATACCCCATTTGTATTTCACCTTACCATTAGCATTTTTTGCTGTAACATCAATGTCATAGATTTTGCTTCTTGTTTCAGGAGAAAGCGGATATGTAGAATAAATATCTCCAAATTCATTAGGATGCCTATCAACAAGAAATTGATTCGGATATGCTCCATTTAACGCAGATTGAAGGGATGTCTGGAACAATTCTTCGATTTTCAATGCTTTTGCACCACTTATAGTTTGCCAATTTGCACGTTTTCTTAATTCTTGTGTTGACATATTTATTCTCCTTTTTTACAAACCTCTGAACAATTCCTCTAATGAAATATTAAATCCATTTGCAATTTTTTTGATATTTTCAAGAGAAATATTTCGTTTACCACTTTCAACAGAGGCATAGTACGTTCTATCCATATTAATTAGTAATGCAAATTTTTCTTGACTAATGTCTTTGTTCTTGCGAAGTTCTTTAATGCGTTCTCCAAATTGTTTCTTTAACATCATGCTATCCTCCTTTTTAAATCATTTTATAGTATATGATGCAAATAGTTCAACGGTTTATGAGTCACACTTTTGTTGACGTTTTGATTTCTATATGATATAATAATAAAAAATGTGAGAGGTATATTAGAAAATGAATGAAACATCAGTTACTGGATATTCAAAATATAATCCTGAAGCTCAAAAAAGAAAAAAAATAAACCCTTTGAAGGAACTATATCCTGAACTTCCATGTGAAAAATATGATATAATATATGCTGATCCACCTTGGGACTATGGTGGAAAAATGCAATATGATAAAACGAGCATTAAGAGTGAAAATATTGGTTTTCAACATGATGTGTTTATTAGTGCCGCTAATTTTAAGTATCCAACCCTAAAACTTAAAGAATTGAAAGAATTAGATGTTGCCTCCATTTCTGCTGACGATTGTATTCTGTTTATGTGGACAACTGGACCACAAATGGCAAATTCTATTGAACTTGGTGAATCGTGGGGGTTTAAATATAAAACTGTAGCTTTTGTATGGGATAAACAAGTACATAATCCTGGTAGATATACACTTTCACAAACAGAGTTTGTTTTAGCATTTAAGAAAGGACGTTTTCCAACACCTCGTGGTGCAAGAAATGTTCGACAATTGGTTTCTATACATCGCAGTGTTCATAGTGAGAAACCAGAAGTAATTATTTCTGGTATTACAAAAATGTTTCCTGAACAAAAAAAGATTGAACTTTTTGCACGCAAAAATTATTCTGGTTGGGATAACTGGGGATTAGAAATTCCAAATAGCAAAATTAAAATTATTTCAAAAGGAGATCTAATTTAATATTCAAAATTAAATCAAAAGTTTTATAAAACTTTATGTAATATAAAATCGAAAAATATAATTGAACAAAACCTTTATCATTAAGTTACTTTTATAGCCGAATTATTATAGTGATTTTTATATATAATTATTGAAGTATACACAGACGCCCTTACAGCAATTAAACTGTAAGGGCTTTTGTATATAACTTAGAATTTATGATTGTGTAATGCCTTGACAAATTGCGGGTCAAAGTGATTTACGATTTCGCTATGTCCTATATCCATAGATGCGATTTTGTCCATATCTTCTTGTGAAAGTGTGAAATCGAATATATCGAAATTTTGCTTTATTCTATCTTTGTGTACCGACTTAGGAATGACTACAACACCTCGCTGAATATTCCAACGCAAAGCAACCTGCGCGGCTGTTTTATTGTATTTTTTGCCAATCTCTGTGAGAATTGAATTGCTGAAAAAATTGTTTAAGCCTTCATTGAAAGGTGCCCAAGCTTCTGGAATTACATCATATTCTTTCATTGTTTCGAGGTTAAGCTTTTGTTGGAAGAATGGGTGCATTTCTACTTGGTTAATCATTGGCTTTATCTCGAATGTTTCGCAAAGGTCTGCCAAAACATGAGGATAGCAGTTAGCCATACCGATTGCCTTTAGTTTGCTATCTTTGTATAGCTTCTCTAAGCCTTTCCAAGCGTTGATATAATCGCCCATAGGCTGATGAAGTAACATAAGGTCAATATAATCTACACCAAGACGCTCAAGAGATAATTCCGTAGCTTTGATAGCTTTATCATAAGAAAAATCTTGAATCCATAGTTTTGTGGTGATGAAGATTTCTTCTCTTGCGATGCCGCTTTCCTTTATAGCATCTCCGACAGCTTTTTCATTCATATAAGCCTGAGCTGTATCAATCAATCTGTAACCAGCTTTGAGTGCTGTTAATACAGCTTGTTTTGCGTTATCATAATTTGGAATTTGAAATACTCCAAAACCAAGCATTGGAATTTTTATACCGTTATATAATTTTGTGTATTCCATAGTGATTTTCCTTTCTTTAGTTAATATAAGTTTGATAATAGTTTTTAGTCTGTAATAGTTTTGAAAAGACTTGAGAACAAAGATGCTCCGTCAGGGAACCCCCTGCGAGGGTTTCCTACGAAAAACATTCCGTTGGAATGTTTTTCTACCCTCCTGCGCTTTGAGGAGTATAAAGTGTTTCGCTCTCTGCGGAGAGCGACCAAAGGCTCTGCCGTAGGTGATTACTTTTGGAAACTGCAAGCTTTTGAAAAAGCTTGAGCAAAACTTTTAAGCTGAAAAATTAGACGCGAATAATAAGTGTTAATTTAATAAAAAAGTCGAACGCGTCTTGACAGCGGAGGCACTTCGCCTCGAGCGAAACTTTTAAGTTATATTTAATAAATGTTAATCATTAGCGTGAACATCAAAGGCATTGATTAAAAATTCTGCAACACCGGGTGCATCTGGGTTATGACAGCCTTTTCCGGTATCAAGGTTACGCATTTTATTCATTTCATTATCTGTTAATGCAAAATCAAAAATATCCATATTACTCTTGATTCGCTCAGTATTAGTTGATTTTGGGAATATAATTGCTCCCTCTTGATACTCAAATCTCAAAATGACTTGTCCAGCATTTTTATTATGTGTTTCTGCAATTTCCTTGATGACAGGGTCGTTCAGCATATTTTTATTTCCTTGACCGAGTGGACCCCAAGCCTCAAGCTTAACATCAGATTTTGCCATAATTTCTCGGATTTCTTTTTGCTGATAGTATGGATTAAATTCAACCTGATTGACAGAGGGGAGAGTATCAAATTGTGGTATAAATTGATTCCAGATTTTTGGAGTCATATTACTTACACCAATAGAGCGGATTTTTCCTTCACCTTTTGCTTCTTCCATTGCTTTCCAAGCACCTGGTACATCACCATAAGGCTGATGAATGAGGTATAAGTCTATATAATCAAGTCCGAGCTTACGCAAAGAAGCTTCAATTCCTTTTTTTGCAGGTTCATAACCATAATCCTGCAACCATAGTTTACTTGTTAAAAAGATTTCTTCCCTTGGAATACCGCTCTCTTGGATTGCTTTTCCGACTTCTTGCTCATTAAAATATGCAACAGCGGTATCAATATGACGAATACCGAGTTCAAGAGCTGTTCTGACAGCTTTATAGGTACTGCCATCTGCTGGAATTTGAAATGTACCGAATCCATAAACAGGAATTTCTACACCATCGTTTAATTTTACAGTTTTAATTTGTAACATAATGTTATCAATCCTTTCTGACTAAATATGGGTTTATAATAGAACTTAAAAATGTATCGCAAAATTCTTTTGTGCGTGCTTCAAAACTATACGCACCGCCTGACATATCCCAACAAAGCATTTCACCATAAAGTATATCTATTAGTGTATGAGCGAGTATGGAAACTGGGGTATCCGCTTTTAGCTCTCCTCTTTTGACACCGCTTTCAATAATTCCTTTTATGGAGCCAATATCTGTATAAAGTTTATTTTTGTCATCCTGATTTTCTACAAGGTCTGGGTCTACGGTATTGCGAACCCATTCCTGACAAAGCTTAAGACTGCTTTTTTCTATATATCCGGAAAAATTTATCATAAAGAATACGAGTCGCTCCATAAATGTACCATTATGATTTTGTGCTTTTTCAAAAATTTCTTGAAACATTTCACGACTAAGTGCGAAAACTACATCTTCTTTACGCTTAAAGTAGGTATAAAATGTACCGTTTGAAACCCCGCAAGCTTTTGTAATTTCAGCAATGGAAGTGTTGATAAGTCCTTTTTCACATATAATTTTTTTTGCCGCATCTAATAATTTTTTTCTTGTTTCAAGTGCGGCAAGTTGTCTATTGGTCATGTTTTCGACTCCTTTTATTCGATGAACTCATTATATCATATTCACTGAATATAAGTCAATGACTTTGAGTTAATAAAAAATTTGCGTGATTTTTTAAAAAATTCTTGACAATTTAAATACTTCTTGATATAATATTACTCGTTGATAAGACATCCTAATATTTGCGAGTGTGCTGGAATTGGCAGACAGGCACGTTTGAGGGGCGTGTGTTTTACGACGTACGGGTTCAAGTCCCGTCACTCGCACCAAATAAACACGATAGTTTTGATACGAGAGTATCTGAAACTATCGTGTTTTTACTACATGGTAGAAAAAATCGCAAATTTGCGGTATATAATTTAATTAAATTAAGAACAACAAATCGAAATTTCATAAACAGGAACGAGGCTAATATCATGTTTTCCAACAAGGATTTGCGGAACTTAATCGTTCCGCTGTTTATTGAACAGTTTCTTTTAATGTTTGTTGGTATTGCAGACACTTTTGTGGTTAGTTTTTCCAGTGAAGCAGATGTTTCTGGGGTTTCGCTAGTGACATCCTTCAACACTGTACTAATTTTCCTGTTTACAGCACTTTCCTCTGGTGGTGCGGTTATCATCAGCCAATATATTGGAAGTAAGAGAGAAAATATGGCATCCCGTTCAGCGGGGCAGCTTCTGATGATTTCCATGGTCATTTCTGTGGCTATGACTATCCCGATTTTGTTATTTCGTATGCCACTTTTGAATCTTTTGTTCGGTAAGATTGAGCCAGATGTTATGACAGCTTGTGAAACATATCTGTTTATCACAACATTGTCACTTCCGTGTCTTGCTATTTATGACGCAGGCACAGCATTGTGCCGCAGCATCGGAAAAACTAATGTAACTATGTACATATCTATTGTTGCTAATATTATCAATGTTATTGGCAACTGCATATGTGTATTTTGGTTTAGGCTTGGTGTAGCAGGTGTAGCGTATCCTTCGCTACTATCTCGTGTTCTGTCTGCCGTAGCGGTGACAGCGTTTTGTTTCCACAAGCAAAATGCAGTACGGTACAAGTTGGCGGATATATTCTGTTGGGATGGTGCATTGCTGAAGAAAATCATGGGGATTGCTTTGCCAAATGGTATAGAAAATGGAGTACATCAACTCGTAAAGGTGGCACTATCCAGTATGGTAGCACTGTTTGGCACATATCAGATTGCAGCTAATGGCGTGGCACAAAGCATTTGGTCGCTTGCAGCAATTATGGGCTTGGCTATGGCACCAGTTTATACAACTGTTATTGGACAGTGTATGGGTGCAAGAGATATTGACGCTGCTAATTTCTATTTCAAAAAGCTCAATAAAATTACACTGGTTTTGTCTATTATATGGAACGCATTGATTTTTGCTATTACACCACTTATTGTACAATACTCAGCTATTTCACCAGAGGCAAAAAATCTTGTAATCTGGTTGGTACTCATCAACAACATATTTAATGCCTTGGCTTATCCATTTGCTGGTTCACTTGGCAATGGACTTCGTGCTGCTGGTGATGTGAAATTTACGATGATTGTATCTATTTCTTTAACTGTTGCTGCACGATTGCTATTCTCGGCATTATTTGGGTTGTTGTTTGGTTGGGGTGTTATCGGTGTGGCTATTGGTATGAGTATTGACCTTGTGTTCAGAGGTGCAATTTTTATCCGCAGACTAAAATCACAGAAATGGACACAATTTCAGGTGATTTGATTGCCAAACATTATTAAAAGTATAATTTCAATGAAACTGGTAATGTAAATTGTGTTCGTATCCAGAATTGAAAAGTTAATTGCATAAGCAATGAGCTTTTTCGTCAATAAATTTTTATTTGGAGAAAATAAATATGAATCAATCCGAAAGACAACTATATTTGATAGACGCACTTCTCGGTGAACAGCCTATGGGCAGAGGTGCTTTTATACCTCAAGGAGAAACTGAGCGTTGGAATTTTCTTCGTTCACTTTTTAATATTCGTATGCCTAAGAGAGCAAGTGAGGAATTTCTTGAGATTCAGGACGAATTTTTGCAGGAAGAAATCCGCAGAAAGGGTATAACTGATATTTCTGAGCTTGAACCTATAATTGAAGATATTTACTTATGGAAAGGCGACATAACAACCCTTAAATGTGGTGCAATCGTAAATGCTGCTAATTCCGAGATGCTTGGTTGTTTTAATCCTAACCATTTGTGTATTGATAACAATAATATTATGAAAGCTCAAGGTCATAGCGAACCAATAGGGAAGGCAAAGATTACATCGGCTTATAATCTTCCAAGTAAGTATATTATTCACACTGTTGGACCTATGATTTTTAATAAGGTTATGAAGAAGGATTGTGACGCACTCGAAAGCTGTTATCGTTCTTGCCTATCGCTTGCTGACGAATATGATGTAGACAGCATTGCGTTTTGCTGTATTTCTACGGGTGAATTTAAATTCCCAAATAATATTGCCGCAGAGCTTGCAGTGCGAAGCGTAAAAAGATATAAAGAAGAAAGAGGCAGTAAAATTAAGGTTATTTTTAATGTATTCAAAGAAAATGATAACCAAATTTATAAAAAATTACTTGAAGATAAATAAATGGAGGTTAAAGCTATGAATGAAACTATAAAAAATATGATTGAAAGAAGAAGTATAAGAAAATATACTTCTGAGCCAGTTCCACAAGAGATTATTGATGAAATAGTTGAGGCTGGAACATATGCCGCAACAGGCAGAAATGCTCAATCACCAATTATTATTGAGGTTACTAACAAAGAACTGAGAGATAAGCTTTCTGCTCTTAATGCAAAGATTATGGGCAAAGAGGAAGGATTTGACCCATTTTATGGTGCAAATACGGTTTTGATTGTTCTTGCTGATAAATCAAAACCAACTTATCTTTATGATGGTTCTCTTGTTATGGGAAATCTTATGCTTGCTGCTCATTCTCTTGGAATTGGCAGCTGTTGGATTCATAGAGCAAAAGAAGAATTTGAAATGCCAGAGGGTAAGGAAATTCTTAAACAGCTTGGCATAGAGGGCGATTATGAGGGCATAGGACATTGTATCTTAGGCTATACTGAAGGCGATATGCCAAAGCCACATAAACGCAAGGATTCTTATGTTTATAAAATAAAGTAAGTTTAGAGTAAAGATTAAAACAGAATATTTCAGAGAAGGCAGTCATGAAATATAAAATGACTGCCTTTTTATATTAATATTAGTTTAAATAATAATTATTTTATAATAATTTTGAAAAACTATCAAGTTCAAAGCTTTAGTTAATATTTATTTTTCAGGGCATTCCTTGCGATTTAGAAAGTATAAAGCATTTTAAAGCTAAATTTTTTAATTTCTATCGAATATTAAGTGGTATTTGTGCAGGACCGCTTATAACTTCACCGTCTTTAGAAAATTTTGAGCCGTGGCAAGGACAATCCCATGTTCCTTCTGCTTTATTTTCTTTTAGTCGACACCCTAAATGTGTACATTTGCGTTCTTTTTTTGTGAAAACTCCAAAGCCTAAGCCAACAACAGACTGCCCTATATCAACAAATAAAGACTTTGTGCTTGTTAAATGGAATCTTTGTGGGGTGAAAAGTTTTTCAAAATCGTTTGCTTTGTCAAAAATCATATCTGCAATAATTTCAGATGCCAGCATCGAACTTGTCATTCCCCATTTATTAAATCCGCTGATAACAAACAGATTCGGCGAATGTATGCTATATCTTCCTATAAAAGGTATGCCATCGTGTGTCATACAATCCTGTGCAGACCAGCTATGACAAACTTTTCCACTGGGATAGTCATAGCCTGTTTCTCTTTTAAATTCTTCTGAATTTTGCAAAACTTTTTTTCCGGTACGGTGAGATTGACCTGAAACTACAACTGCATCTCCAAAGCTTCTGAATGAATTTCCTCCATCAATTCCATAATACATACCTCTAAGCTTAGGAACATTCTTAACTTCTTCAACATGAGCTTGTTCTCTGTGTTGACGCATAAAATACATTCCGGGATAATTTATAATCGGATAATTTGTTGCCATAACAATATAATTCGCACGAACCTTACCGTTTTTACAAATCGCATAATTAGGCTCTATCTGTAAAACCCTGCTGTTTTCATATATTCTTAGTTTATCGGATATATACTTTGCAAACATCATCGGATTAAACTGTGCCTGAAAATCAAGTTTAAGAGCTGCTTTAATCTTAAATGGCAAGTCTGTATCATAAACCATCGAGGTATTAACTCCAATCTTTCGAAGAACTTCTGATTCGTTCTCAAGGGAGCGTTCATCATTGATAGCATAAAGATAGCTTGGAGCAATCTCCATAGCACACTCGATATTTTCTTTTTCTATAAGCTGTTTAAACTTCTCAACAGCAGAAAGATTAGCCATTGCATAGCGTTTTGCGGCAGATTCGTTAATCTTATCATATAAGCGTGAGTAAATTAGACTATGCTGTGCAGTAATTTTCGCAGTAGTATGCCCTGAGACGCCCGACATTATCCTATTTGCCTCCAAGACAACAACATTCATTCCACGATTTTGAAGTTCATATGCGGTCAGCAAACCCGCAAGCCCCGCTCCAATCACGACAGCATCAGCAATTATATTTCTTAAAAGTTGTGGTCTTTGCTGTATTTTCACTGTTCCCCAAGAAGTATCCATAAAATTCACCTCATAGCTTATTTTATGGATATTATTGCCGCAATAATAGTTTTATATACAATTCTATAAGGATACAAAGAAAAAAGCCTAACGCAATGCGTTAGGCTTTTTTCTGGCGGAGGACAAGGGATTTGAACCCTCGCGCCGGTTTCCCGACCTACTCCCTTAGCAGGGGAGCCCCTTCACCACTTGGGTAATCCTCCAATGGTAAATAAAACGAATAAAATAATAAAAATTGGCGGAGAGGAAGGGATTCGAACCCTTGGTCCCTTTCGGGATCACTAGTTTTCAAGACTAGCTCCTTAAACCACTCGGACACCTCTCCATTTATCTTCGCCACTGTTGTGACTGCGAGAATTATAATACCACATAAGCTTTCAAATGTCAAGCTTTTTAAAAAAGTTTTTTCGATTATTTTCTAAAATTAGTATAAATTTTGATAAAAACTTAAATAATGTTAGTTATATATTTAATTTATAATAATTTTGAAAAATTATTAAGTTCAAAATTTTAGGCAGAATTTATTTTTCAGGGAATCCCTTGCGTGGGGTTTCTGATGGCGGTCTTTGCTCAATATCGGCGAAAGCAGTTTATTGCTACGATTAAGAAATTACCAATGAACTACCGATTAGGGCGGACTCTGTCCACCCTTTTTGGAGAAAGAGATGTTAAGGGCTTTTGAAAAAGCTTGAGCAAAACTTTTAATTATCTTAGGAAAGTTTATTAGCTAAGCGTAGGGACTAATTGTGTTCGCCCGTATGGATATAAATAACAAAAGGAGCGAAAATAATTCGCTCCTAAAAACATCATTTTTGTTTTTTATCTTTTTTTATTGGTGCTTTAACATCATAAGGCAATTCGGGCAAATCTTCTGTTGTAGTCCATTCGCAATCTAAGATATATCTTGCCATTTTAAAGTTTGTTTTGAGATTGCTGTACATACCCTTAAATGAGAAAATTAAAATATGCTGTCTTATAATTGAATAGATATTAACAAGCTTAAATTTTGTAGTTATTCGCTTAATTTCCTTTTCAAAAGAAGCATACTCGCCATTTCTTCTCAAAAAATTGCTGATAATCATAACTGAATAAAGCAAGTCGTTTATCTTTTTAACATTCATTGTGCTAAGAATACTACCTTGACGCTTAACATAAAAATAAAGACATTCTCCGACAACAGCAAGCTTATTTGAGTAGAAAACTGTTTTCGGACTTGTAGCAACATCTTCAAAGTACATAGTAGGATATGTAATCTTGTGTTCAGTAAAAATTGTGCGTTTATATAGCTTATTCCACGCATAGCTATGAAGTCCGTGGTCGCTGATAATTCTTGCCACAGCCTCATTATGTTCCATAACACAATCTTTAACAATAAACATCTGATTTTTTTTCATACCGTTCTTATCAATATAATAAGTAAAACCGCAGTATGACATATCAGCATTATTTTCCTCACAAGCATTATAAAGCTTTTCAAGATAAGTTGGAGCAATAAAATCATCGCTATCAATAAAAGCTATATATTTGCCTACTGAATGTTCTATTCCAGTATTTCTTGCCGCACTAAGGCCGCCATTCTCACGAGTAACTATTTTAAATCTTGAGTCATTCGCAACAAATTCCATAGCAATTTTAATGCTTCCGTCAGGCGATGAATCATCAACAATAATAGCCTCAAAATCAGAAAAGGTTTGAGCCTTAATAGAGTCAAGGCATCTTCTTATATAAGGCTCTACATTATAGACAGGAATTATTATACTGATTTCGGGATTTTTAGTTTCCTGCATTATAATACCTCCTGCCTGATTTATATAAAATTTATTTACGGCTTATACTTTTTGACTTGTTTTCTGCCATCAATAATTCTCTTTATACAGCCCTTTTTCTTTGAACTATGGCTTGCCTGAATATTCAAAATAGGTACAGACCAGTAGACGTGTTCGGCGTGAACCTTAAAGCAATCCTTATATTTATCATAAAGATTGTTTTCCTCAAGGAATTTACGCAGAAATTCTACTGTATAGATATAGTCATTAATTCTCTTATCACTCATAGATGATTCAAGGAAAGTTTTAGTTCTTCTTGAATAGTAATAAGCTTTCTTATCTACAACAACAAGTTTATTTATTTTGCTGAAAGCCTTTGTGCAAAAAAGAATATCTTCATAATACATATCCCTAAATTGGATATTATTCTTTTTAAGCAAATCCGCTCTCCAAAGCTTATTCCAAATAAAGAAACGAATTTCGTTATCCTTGAGTAAATACCCTAAAGCCTCATCTCTACTGTATTCTCCTGCTTTAAGGCTTTTAATAGGCTTATTTTTAGCGTTTTGTTCATAATGAATATTAAATCCACACATAGCAATATCTGCATCACTACGCTTAATAGCTAAATAAAGCACTGCAAGAAAGCTATAAGAAACATAATCATCAGAATCTATAAAAGCAATATATTCTCCAGTGGCTTGTTCCATAGCAAAGTTACGGGTTTTAGACGCACCTAAATTTTCTCTTGAGAAAAGCTTAAATCTTTCATCTCTTTTAGCAAATTCCTTTGCAATACTTGCACTACCATCAGTAGAGCCGTCATCAACCATAATAACCTCAAAATCCTTAAAGGTTTGCTTTTCAACAGACCCAAGGCAACGACTGAGATATTTTTCAACATTATATATAGGTATAATGATACTTATTTCTGGCTTATTTATATTACCCATAAATCATTCACCACTTTTTTTTCCTATCTCAAGTTCTTCTTCAACTTCTTCAATTTCTTCCTGCATCTCAGCGACAAGCTCTGTTGCTTTCTTTTTGCCCATACCAGAGAATGGAGCTGAAATGAATATTGTTCCATAATAAGTAATAGTTCTCCAGATAAGAATAGCTGATTTCATAGTAGTTTCATCAAATATGCCACTAAAGAATCCGGCGAAGCTAAGTTCCGCTGCACCTGATGCGCCAGGAAGAGGAACAAGACTTGAAACCATATTTACAAATGACTGAGCACTAATAATATCAAAAACTCCGACATTGATAGTATTATCTGGACTTAATGCACGGTAAACACAATATGGAACAATATATATAGCTGTCATTTGTATTATTGTAAGAATATAATTTACAGCAAGAAATCCTTTATGTTTAGAAAGTTCCTTGTTACTATTGTGAAAGTATATAAGTTGTTGTTCAACCTTGTTGAGAGTTTTTTCAGGATTTTTAATAAATCTAAGTTTGTTTCCTACCTTGCAGAACCACTTGATAAGTCTAAATGTGATTTTATGTGAAAATGATACCAGTATAAGGACAAATATCATAGCAGCTTGCACAATAAAGCCTATTGCAGACATAACCCAAAGGAATGGACTTAAACGTTCTGCAAAGAAGTTAAATTTTAGAAGTATTACGGCTATCGTATACCCTGTCAAAGTGAACTGCCATACAAGAAACTTCTGAACAAGTGCAGAGGTTGCTTTTCCTGCGTCAACGCCATAATGCGATAAAATCATAATCTGCATAGGCTGACCTCCGGTAGAACTTGGTGTAACTGCACAGAAAAATTGTCCGGCTAACGCAGCCTTTATGCTATGAGTTATTTTAACACCGTTAGTTGAAAGGGTTAAAAATCTATGTAAAATTATTGCATCGATTACAATATTAAGTAAATGTGTGCCTATAGCAAGCATAAGCCAAAAAATATTTATTTGTTGTGAAGAATTTATAAGTTCTACCAAACCGCCCTTAGAAAAGCAGAAATATAAAACCATAAATCCGCATAAGCCAAAAACTATAATATTAAAAATAGTTTTACCAGATATTTTCTTCTTTTTTGTATTCAATTTTTCAACCTCCATATTAGTTTTAATTATATTAAAACTGCCCTTGACAGAAATAGAAATATCATTTTAAAACTTCTTGTAAGATAATACAGAAGTAACTAAAACTTAAATTGAATCTCCCTAAAGGTAAAAGGCGACTGATTAAAATAATAATCAATCATTCGCCTATAAAATATATAATAATCACACAATACATAAAAGTCAAGTTACAATAAATTTATAATATATAAGTGGCAAAAATCCATTAAAATACGCAGTATTTAATGAAGGTGTTTTCACTAAATACTGCGCATAAAAATATTTTTAATTTTTCTTATGGTTGAATGTTGGAACAATTTCAGAGATTAGCTTGTCTATGCCATTTTTATCATTTTTGAGTGCGGCTTTTTTTAGCTCAACAAGTTTTTCATTGAATTTTTCAACATCAAGTTCTATTGGTTTGCCAATGAAGATTTTTTTATTGGCAGTTTTTTTCATACCTTCTTCATTGAGAAGAATTTCTTCATATAGTTTTTCACCCGGTCGCAGACCAGTAAATTCAATCGGAATATCCTCATATGGCTTAAAGCCGGAAAGACGAATTAGATTTTCTGCAAGAGTTAAAATTTTAACAGGTTCGCCCATATCAAGTATGAAAATTTCTCCGCCCTTGGCAAGTCCTCCTGCGGTTAAGACGAGGGAGACAGCTTCAGGAATGGTCATAAAGAAGCGAATAATATCAGGATGAGTAACTGTAACAGGACCACCCTCTTGAATTTGTTCCTTGAAAAGTGGAATAACAGAACCATTAGAGCCAAGAACATTACCAAAACGAACAGCAACAAATTTAGTTTCGCTTTTTTTATCCATAGTCTGAACAATCATTTCACAGATACGCTTTGTTGCACCCATAATATTTGTAGGATTTACGGCTTTGTCTGTTGAAATCTGAACGAATTTTTTGACATGGTATTTATCAGCGAGCAATACAAGATTTAATGTGCCGAAAACATTATTTTTGACTGCCTCCTCAGGAGTTGTTTCCATAAGAGGAACATGCTTATGTGCTGCGGCATGAAAGATAACATCAATTTTATTTTGGCTAAAAAGGTAATCGAGCTTGCGTTTATCACGAACAGAAGCAATTTGTGTATCAAGATTTAGTTTTTTGTGATATTGACGGATAAGCTCTTGCTGAATTTCATAAGCATTATTCTCGTAAATATCAAGTATTATGAGCTTTTTAGGAGAAAGTTTTGCTATCTGACGGCAAAGCTCAGAACCTATTGAGCCGCCACCGCCTGTTACAAGAACAGTTTGTCCGGTAATATAAGCGCCATATTTTTCGGTATCAAAGACAACAGGTTCTCTGCCAAGTAAGTCTTCTACTTCTACTTGGCGGATTTTTGATGTGACTGACGCACCATCTTTGATAAGTCCATATACATTTGGAATAATCTTGACTTCAAGGTGAGTCTTTGCACAAATATCAAGTATGCGTTTCTTATCTGCAAGATTTATCTGTGATATTGTGAAAAGAATAACTTCGATATCTTCACGTTCGCATATTTCCGGAATATCGTAGGTTGAACCTTCGATTTTAACGCCGCCGATTCTGCGACCGATTTTTTCGGGGTCGTCATCAACTAAGCATATTGGAACATATTCATTCTCAGGTGATTTAGCAAGCTCGCTGAGAACAGTTGCAGCACCTTCGCCGCCGCCAACAATCATAAGTCTTCGCCGATTTTTATTACTGGTATTTTTTCGCTCGATGATTTTATTAAGTCGATAAACCAATCTGAATATAAATGTAAGAAAGGTTGAAAGGAGCGACATTATAATATAAATTCTCGCACCATAATTTAATCGGTTTTCGTCTGTGCCAATTATCATTGTAAATGACATAAAGACAAGGTTGGCTGTTAAAGATGCTATGGCTGCATAGAAGAAGTCTTCTATATCGGCATATCTCCACATTTTGTCATAAAGCTTGAAACATAGGAATACGGCAGTGAATATAACATTTATAAAGAGAAGACCCCACATGAACGGTTCTTCCCAGCCCTTTAGAACAAAGCTGCTTTTGTTGACTACGAATGATATATAGTAAGAAACATTCCAAAGACAGAAGTCACATAGAAATAGTAAAAGCTTTCTATGCGTTTTGAGCTTTTTATATAGTTTATTCATTTTTTATCCTTACTGCGAAAGAATGGGTATCTTTCAACTAATTTGGTTTTAATTTATCTAAAAAGTGTAAACTTAAAATTTTACGCTACTTAATAGAAGTATATAACGAATCTGAGCAAAATTCAATACTTTTACAATAATTACACACCAAATTGGATTTTTAATATACTTTATAGAATTAAAACGCTTGTAGGCTATTATATAATCTTATAAGCAATAGACTGCATAGCAATTTGTATAAGATAAAATATAGAGGGATAAATATAACTTGCACTTCATGCTTTACTGATAAATTTAATTTGAGCAATTTTCAAAAATTATTTTGATTTATTGAAAGTTTTGTCTGTTTACTTTTTATGTCGGATATTGTATAATAACATATTAGAATTTTATTAAGTTACATATATATTGTGCCACTGTGTCTTGATTTATTACCTTGGCCTGGAAGGGGAATGAAGCAAAATAATGATGAAAATAGGATTGGATATAGGTTCTACAACAATTAAATGTGCTGTTCTTGACGATAATAATAAGCTGATATATAAAAGCTATGAGCGACATTATTCTCAGATAACTGAAAAAATTGCAGAAATTCTTGAGAATATCCGCAGAAATGTTAAGGGTGCTGAGAATGCTTATTTCGCAATGTCCGGTTCAGCAGGAATGGGCGTTGCTGAAAGCTGTGGAATAGATTTCGTTCAAGAAGTTTATGCAACTCGTGTTGCGGCAAATACATTTATAGAGAATACTGATGTTATTATTGAGCTTGGTGGCGAGGACGCAAAGATTCTTTTTCTTTCAGGTGGCATGGAAGTCAGAATGAATGGTTCTTGTGCCGGTGGCACAGGCGCTTTTATCGACCAGATGGCAATGTTACTCAATGTTCCTATGGACGAACTTAATGAGCTTGCAAAAGAATGTGAAAAAACTTATACCATAGCATCAAGATGTGGCGTTTTCGCAAAGAGTGATATTCAGCCATTACTTAATCAGGGTGCTAAAAAGAGTGATATTGCAAAGAGTATCTTTGTGGCGGTTGTTAATCAGACTATTGCAGGTCTTGCACAGGGCAGAGAAATTGCAGGAAAGATTGTATATCTTGGAGGTCCGTTGACATTTTTGCCTGAGCTTAGAAAGAGCTTTGATGAAACCCTGAAAACAACAGGTATCTGCCCGGAAGATTCGCTCTATTATGTTGCTATGGGGGCGGCTTTGTGTGCAGATGAAAGAATAAACTTTGATGAGATTATCGAAAAGGTAAAGCATTACAGAGGAAGCGGAAACTTTGCTTTTAATAAACCTTTATTTGAAAATGAAAGGGAACTTGAAGAATTTAGGGCAAGACACGCAAAAGCAACTGTTGCAACGGGTGAACTTAAAGGATATACCGGCAAGGCATATATAGGAATAGATGCTGGTTCTACTACACTTAAAGCAACAGTTATTTCTGAAGATAAAAAAATTCTTTTCTCGCAATATCAATCTAACAGCGGTAATCCTGTTCCTATTGTTAAAGAAATTCTTGAAAAGATTTATGACATTAATCCAGACATAAATATAGTTTCTTCTGCTGTAACCGGATATGGTGAAGAAATTATCAAAAATGCTTTCGGAATAGATATAGGCGTTGTTGAAACAATAGCCCATCTGACAGCCGCAAAGAATTTTATGCCTGATGTTGAGTTTATTATTGACATCGGTGGTCAGGATATTAAATGTTTTAAAATTCATAATGGCGCAATCGACAATATCTTCTTGAATGAGGCTTGTTCATCGGGTTGCGGTTCGTTTTTGCAGACCTTTGCAAATGCTCTCGGGTATTCCGTTGAGGAATTTTCTAAGCTTGGACTACTTGCAAAACAGCCTGTTGACCTCGGTTCTCGCTGTACTGTTTTTATGAATTCATCAGTTAAACAAGCACAGAAAGACGGTGCAACAATAGAGGATATTTCTGCCGGTTTGTCAATCAGTGTTGTTAAGAATGCACTTTATAAGGTTATAAGAACTTCATCGGCGAGCGAGCTTGGAAAGAAAATTGTCGTTCAAGGCGGAACATTTCTCAATGATGCGGTTCTTAGAGTATTCGAGAAAGAAACAGGCAGAGAAGTTATCCGTCCTTGTATTTCCGGTCTTATGGGTGCTTATGGTGCGGCTCTCTATGCTATGAATAAATGCAAGGGTGAAGGAAAAAGCACTATTATAAAGCGTGAGGCTTTGAATGGCTTTTTCCATAAGATTGTTACCACAAATTGCGGACTTTGTAACAATAACTGTCGTCTTACTGTTAATACTTTCAGCGATGGTAAGAGATATATTGCAGGAAACCGCTGCGAGCGACCTATAACTAAGAAATCTCCTGATAATAGCTTTAATATCTATGAATATAAGAGAAATCTTCTTGATAGCTATAAGCCCGTAAAGGGTTCAAGGGGAAAAATTGGTATCCCTATGGGACTCAATATGTTTGAACTTCTTCCTTTCTGGCATACTTTCTTTACAAAGCTTGGCTTTGAGGTGGTTCGTTCTCCATATTCAACAAGAAAACTTTATTTGAGCGGTCAGCATACTATTCCGAGTGATACTGTTTGCTTCCCTGCAAAGCTTATGCATGGTCATGTTCAGTGGTTAATTGATAATGGAATAAAGACAATATTCTATCCTTGTATGTCATATAACTTTGATGAGCATATGGGCGACAACCACTATAATTGTCCTGTTGTTGCGTATTATCCTGAAGTTATTCATGCAAATGTACGAGATATAGAAAAGGTAACCTTCTTCTATGAATATTTAGGAATACATAGAAGAAAGGAATTTCCTTATAAGATGCACGAACATCTCGAAAAGTATTTCGGAAGAATTGATGTTAAAGAAGTTAAGGCGGCGGCGAGAGCGGCTTATGACGAATATGAAAACTATCTTGCAAAGATTCGCGCATATGGCGAGGATATTATCAAGAGGGCAGAGGCTGAAAATAAGCCGATATTTGTCTTGTGCGGCAGACCTTATCACGCTGACCCTGAAATAAATCACGGAATTGACAGAATGATTGCAAGCTTTAATGTTGCAATAGTTTCTGAAGATGTAGTAAGCAATAAGGTCGATAAGTTCCCGACAACCGTTCTTAACCAATGGACATATCATTCAAGACTTTATTCCGCGGCAAAGTATGTTTCTACAAAGCCTAATATGAATCTTGTTCAGCTTGTTTCATTCGGCTGTGGTGTTGACGCTATTACAACCGATGAGGTTCGTGGAATATTGGAGCAAAACGGCAGGATATATACCCAGATTAAAATTGACGAGATCACCAATTTGGGTGCAGTTAAAATCCGTATCAGAAGTCTTTTAGCTACATTAGACGAGAATTAAATTGATTATAATTGCTTAGTGTAGGATTTTGGAATTAAATCGAAATTTGAAGTGGAGTTATGGCATCAAGTAAAGAATATCTACAATTTATTTTAGAACAGTTATCATCATTAGAAGAAATCACATATCGAGCAATGATGGGAGAATTTATTATCTACTATCGTGGCAAGATTGTGGGTGGCGTTTATGATAATAGATTACTTGTAAAACCAACAAAATCGGCAATTTCTTATATGCCAACAGTTTCGTATGAGTTGCCGTATGAAGGTACGAAAGAGATGTTGTTGGTAGATGAGGTTGATAATAAAGAGTTTTTGACAGGCTTATTTGACGCAATATATGATGAATTACCAACACCAAAATCTAAAAGGAAAAAATAGAGAAATTTCAGTTTATATGACTTAAAATATATCTTGACAGTGACCTATCACAGAAAGGAATGGTAATATAGACTGGCAAAAATTCATTTCTCGCTGATTAGAAATGTTTTTATTCAATATGGTGCAGCTGCATTAGACGAGAACTGAATCAGTTTATTACAGATGAATGTTTAGTGCAAAGTTTTTGAATTAAATCTAAATTTATGGAGGTAATACAATGGAAAACAAGTGCGTCAAATGCGGAGGAGAATTGGTGACAGGTCACTTGATAGCTGGGACATGGCTCGTTGAATTTATTCCGTTATGTGATGAAAAGAAACTCAAGCGTAGGCATTTAAAGGTGATTTGTGATACCTGTGTTGAATGTGGGAACATTGAGAATATTCGTGTAGAAAAGCCTGAAACTTTGAAATAAGTTCCAGTTTATTTGACTGAAAATAAATTAAAATATATCCTGACAGTGACCTATTACAGAAAGGAATGGTAATATAGACTGGCAAAAATTCATTTCTCGCTGATTAGAAATGTTTTTACTCATTATGGCATAGCTACATTAGACGAGAATTAAATTGATTATAATTGTTTAATATAAGATTTTTGAGTTAAATCGGAGTTAGTGGGGGTATTGACAATGAAAGGGATAATACTTTATACATCTAAATATGGGGCGACAAAGCGTTATGCTGATTGGCTTGTAGAAGAAACGGGATTTGATTGCATAGAAACCAAGAAAGCGAAAATAAAAGATATAATGCAATATGATGTAATTATTCTTGGAGGAGGAATATACGCTTCAGGAATTGCAGGTTTATCTTTTCTCAAAAAAAATATAGGTCAGCTTAATAAGAAAAAGGTGGTAGTTTTCTGTGATGGCGCTTCACCTTATGAAGAAACAGCATTTCAGCAAATTGTTTCTCACAACTTCAAGGATTCCTTGAAGGGTTTACCTTGCTTTTACTGTAGAGGTGGTTGGGATATGGAGGCAATGAGCTTTGGTGACAGAACTCTTTGCAAAATGTTACAGAAAGCTGTTGCAAAAAAGAAACCGGAGGATTGTGAAATTTGGGAAAAAGCTTTAATGGAAGCAGGAGATAAAAAGTGTGATTGGACTGATAAGTCATATATTGTACCTATTTTGGAAGCAATAAGCTAAATTTCAGTTTGTCCGACTGAAAATAAATTAAAATATATCTTGGTAGTGACCTATCACAGAAAGGAATGGGAATATAAAATGGCTAAACTTGTTTATGATAAAGACGGCAGACTTATTTTTACTAAGGAAATGAAAAAGGAGTATACTATACTTTTGCCGATGATGGCAAAAATTCATTTCTCATTGATTAGAAATGTTTTTACTCAGTATGGCTATAAGAATGTTCTGCTTGAGGACGACGGACCTGAGATTGCACAGGTTGGCTTGAAGTATGTACATAATGATACCTGCTATCCTGCACTTCTTGTTATCGGACAGTTTATCCATGCTCTTCAAAGTGGTAAATACGATATAAACAAAACTGCTCTTATGATTACACAAACAGGCGGAGGATGTCGTGCATCTAATTATATCCATCTTTTGAGAAAGGCTTTGAAAAAAGCGGGGTTTGAAAATGTTCCTGTTATCTCTCTAAATGTTTCCGGCTTGGAAAAGAACAGCGGCTTTTCTCTTACAGTTCCTATGATTAGAAAAGCTCTTGCCGGTCTTGTTTATGGTGACGCTCTTATGCTTTTTAATAACCAAACAAAGGCTTATGAAATAAACAAAGGTGAAAGCGATGCTTTGGTTGAGCAGTGGATTCAAAGACTTTCTGATGAAATGGAAAAAGGTGATGGCTATTCATCGTCACATCTCAAGAGAAATCTTGATAAAATAGGTGAGGAATTTGCTCAGATTCCGCTTAATAAAGTTAAAAAGATTAAGGTTGGAATAGTTGGAGAAATTTATGTTAAATATTCTCCGCTTGGTAATAATCATCTTGAAGATTTCTTACTTGAGCAAGGCTGTGAGGTTAATGTTCCGGGTATTATGGGCTTTGCAATGTTTAAGGTTGATAACAGACTTGAAGACTATAAGCTCTATGGCGGAAATAGAATAAAGTTTAATGTTCTTAGTGAAGCTATGAAGTACCTCACTAAGATGGAAGGCTATATCATAGAAAGTGCAAAAAATCATGGTTTCCATGCGCCAGCAAGTTATGCAGAAACAAAAGAAATGGTTAATGGTTTGATTGGATATGGCAATAAGATGGGTGAGGGCTGGCTTTTGACAGCAGAAATGGTTGAGCTTATTGAGAGCGGATATGAAAATGTTGTTTGTGCTCAGCCTTTTGGTTGTTTGCCAAATCATATCTGTGCAAAGGGAATGGTTAGTGCAATTAAAAAGAAAAATGAGAAGGCTAACATCGTTTCAATAGACTATGACCCAGGCGCACCAAGAGTTAATCAGGAAAACAGAATTAAGCTTATGCTTGCTGTTGCCAAAGAAAACCTCAAGTCTGAGGAAGAAAATAAGACAAAATTCGAAAAACAGGTTGTAACAAAATAATCTATAAGCATAGCGTGAGTTTAGTATAAATTAAAAGTTTCGCCCAAGCCTTTTCAAAGGCTTGTAGGTCAAAGGCAATGCCCTTGTCGTCGTCCGCAAACGGCGAAATGCTTTATACTTCTTAAAGCACAGGAGGGTAGAAAAACATTCCAGTGGAATGTTTTTCGTAGATAACCCTCGCAAGGGGTTCCCTGAAGTATATTGATACTTTAAATTTAATGTTTTTTAAGAATTATTACGAACTAAAAACTATTATCAAACTTGTGTTAAAGTAAAAATCCACCGATAAGGCTCTTTTGGCTTTATCGGTGGATTTGTTATTTATTTAAAAATTTTATTCTTTTTTAAGAAGTCTTTTATAGAGCAATTCAATAAAAAATGCTCCAAGTGGTGCAGTGATTAGTATTGAAAGTACGGCAACTGTCAGAACTATATTTCCACAAGAAAGTCCCATTGTAAGAGGAATAGAGCCTATTGCAGCCTGAACTGTTGCCTTTGGGCAGTAAGCTATCATACAGAATATTCTTTCTTTTTTGTTTAGCTTTGTTTTTATAAGGCATATAAGTACACCAATCATTCTGAATACTAATACTCCAAAGATAAGTAAGATTGCCATAATTCCTGCTGAGAAAGCATATTTTATATCAACTGTTGCACCAACAAGTACAAATAACATAAGTTCAGCGGCAACCCATAGCTTTGAGAATTTTATGGATATTCGTTTAGATGCGTCTGAACGGATTTTTTGTAGAGAAATGCCAATACCCATTATAGCAATTAGTCCTGAAATTGGAACGATTCCTTTAAGGCTATTTTCTAATGTAACAAGCAGGAATGATATACTCAAAATTATAATTACTTTGATTGAATCTCTCATATGTACTTTTTTGAAGAAAAATCCAAGAATTATTCCTATTAAGATACCAAGTCCTATGCCTAAAATTATTGAAATTGGTACTTGTATAAGGCTTATAGGAGAAAAGCTTTCTCCTTGTGCAAGTCCTGTGAAAGATGTAAAAAGTACAATTACAAATACATCGTCAACAGATGCTCCAGCCATGATCATTTGTGGGATACTTTTATCCTTGCCATAGCCAGTTTCGATTAACTTTAGCATTTTTGGAACTATAACTGCTGGTGAAACTGCGGCTACAACTGTACCCATAATTAAGGCATCAAGTATTGATATGCCTAAAAGTGTTGGTGCAAGCAGAACCATTCCTATAATCTCAAAGCAAGCTGGCACAAAGCACATTAGAATAGCTGGTCTGCCTACTTTTTTAAGGGAATTTATATCGAGATTAAGTCCTGCACGAGTGAGTATGATTATCAATGCTATTTGGCGTAAATCTGATGAGATTGAAAGAACAGATTGGTCGATTAGGTTTAGTGCGTATGGACCTAAAATTATTCCTGTGATAATCATACCAAGGAGTGGCGGAAGCTTGATTTTTTGAAAAATTGAACCAAGCAGAAGTCCGCATAAAAAGATGAGAGCTAAACTTGTAAGCATAAAAACCTCCAAAAATTTTATTTTAGGGAACAAAAAAAGCCAATGACTCTGCAAAAATGCAGAAGTCATTAGCTTAATAAGCGGTTTTGGCAAAGCCAAGGGAGAACCTCATTCCCTTTATTAAAATTATTTTAGCATAGCTTTTTCAAATTGTCAAATGCTTATCTTACAGTTTAGGCTTTATATAAGTATAAGTTATGAAATAATTAATGTGAGTTTGATAAAAATTAAAAGTTTTGCTCAAGCTTTTAAAAAACTTGCAGTTTCCAAAGGCAAAGTCTTTGGTCACTCTCCGCAGATGGCGAAATATTTTATACTCCCTAAAGCGCAGGAGGGTAGAAAACATTCTATTGGAATGTTTTTCGTAGTGAACCCTCGCAGAAGGTTCACTGAAAGATAAATGTTGACCAAAACTTTGATTTATTATGAACTAACAGATATAATCAAACTTATGTTAATTATATTTAAAAAGTTATCACAAACAAATTTGATCATTGTGATAACTTTTTAATTTTTTATCTTGGCTCTTTAGTTGAAAGGAATTTTAATTCCTTATTATAGAGAGTAACGAAGAAAATTACCGAAACGATGATTGATAGTATTTCTGCAAGCGGAAAAGCAAGCCATACATATGTTACGCCGAAGAATGAGAGAACATATGCTATTGGAAGAATAAGACAAAGCTGTCTGAGTAGGGAAATTATAAGTGAACGGATTCCTCTGCCAACAGCTTGGAATACTGTTGAGAACATTATACCAACTGCCGCAGGTAAGAAACATAGGCTGATTAGTCTTAATGCAGGAATTCCTATGGTATACATATCATCTGTTGCACTGAACATTGCTAAAAGCTCTCGTGGAAATATCTGAAAAATTATAAGCCCTATGCCCATAATTGTTAGAGCTATGAAAAGTGAATATTTCAAAGCTTTAAGAAGTCTGTCTTTATTCTTTGCTCCGTAGTTATAGCCCATAATAGGCATAACGCCATGTGTTAGGCCAAAAACCGGCATAAATATAAATGATTGGAGCTTATAATATACACCGAGAACATTAACGGCAGTTATGGAAAAACCTGTGAGGATTAGATTTAATCCAAAAATCATAAATGATCCTATGCTTTGCATAACGATTGATGGTAGACCTACTCTATATACATCTACAATAACTTTCCAGTCTATTTTTTTGAAAAAGCTGAAATCAATTTTTACACAGTTTTTTCTGATGAAAAGTACAAGAAGTGCAAAAATCATTGAGAAAATCTGTCCTATAACAGTGGCAATAGCCGCACCTTTAACACCTAAATCAAAAGTGAAGATGAAAATAGGGTCAAGGATAATATTTGTAACCGCACCTACAAGCTGAAATGCCATAGGAAATACTGTATTTCCTGTGCCTTGCAATGTTTTTTCTATATTTACTTCTACGAAAATGCCAATAGAAAAAATAAATACAATGCTAAGATATTCAACGCTATATTGATATGTTTCCGGGTCGTTTGTGAAAACGGAAATCAGTGGGTGGACTGCGAAAATTCCCAAGAACAAAAATATAAGCCAAGAAAAAATTCCTAACATGAGGCTATAAGTTGCTGTTTTATCGGCCTCATGTTTTCTGCCTTCACCAAGTCGCCTTGAAACAAGCGAATTTATTCCTATGCCGGTTCCAACGGCAACACTTGTCATAAGGAATTGCATAGGAAATGAGAGATTGACAGCACCGAGAGCGGCCTCACCTTTCATAGAAACAAAAATACTGTCTACGATATTATACAATGCTTGAACGAGCATAGAAAACATAGCAGGCAGTGCCATAGACATAATAAGTCTGAAAAGAGGTGCTGTACCCATTTTATTTTGTTTTAATTCATTTGTCTTTTCCATTCTTTCTCCTTTTGAGTTTTAAAAAATATTTTTACAATCCTCAACAATTATACAACTTTAAAATTGTCATTTCAACCGCAGTATATGGTATATAAGTATAAAAAGATGGTAAAAGTTAAAAATTAGTTATTTTATATGAAGTAATCGAGAAATTTAGAAAAAAACTAATTAAATTGTCGAAATTATATTGAAAAATAAGAATAAAAATGTTATAATTTAATTGTATATTGAAGGTTTCAATATAACCCTTATGAAAGGAAAATTCTCGAAACGGAGAATAATATTTGATTATGTCTGATAAAGTTAAAGAATTTTTCGTTAATACCCCAAAATATAATGAGGATAAGGATTTTGAAGCTTATTCATCAATAACACTTGCGATAAATTTGTTATTTATAGTTAACGTTTTACTACATTCTGTCTATCTTGTTGGTTTTTCTGTATTGAGTCTTAACAATCTTGCAATTGTGGAAATAATAGATGTTACGCTATATGCGGCAGGGGTAATATTTATTAAATATGTAAAATGGTCTTGGATACCGTGTCTTATTTATACAATACTTGAAACTTTTGTTCATCAAATTATGTGTTTATTACTTTTTGGTAAAGAAACAGGTTTTGAGTGTTTATTCATACCCATAATTATAATTTCTATGTTTATAAATGCAAGTAATAGAATACTTGCTTATTTAAGAGATATAGTTGTAATTCTTGCTTGCTTTGTTTTTGTTTTTTTCTCAATAATTATGAGAGATTACGCTCCACAATATACTATTATACACCTTCCGGATTGGTTTGCACTATCACTTTTTATACTTAATTCTCTTGCAAGTTTTCTGATTATGGGAGTATTTACACATAAAATATTTCTTTCTCTCGAAAAACTCAGAAAGTCTCTTAATTCTAAGGTTGACCAAAAGGAAACACAGATTGATACCTTGCAGAATAAAATTATAATTAGCTTTGCGGATATTATAGAAGCTCGTGATGGCAGTACAGGTCAGCATGTTAAGCGTACAAGCGAGTATGTGGAAGCTATTTTATATGAGCTTAAAAGAGAAGAAGATTTTGACGATATTCTTACACCTGATTATATGCATAATATAATTCTATCTGCACCACTTCACGATATTGGTAAAATTACTATTCCTGATGCCATATTGAAAAAGCCGGGCAGACTGACTGATGAGGAATTTGAAATTATTAAAATGCATACTGTTAATGGAAAAATGCTTCTTGAAAAATCTCTTGGAAATCTTGAAGACGAGGAATTCCTTAATATTGCAAAGGGTGTTGCGGCATATCATCACGAGTGTTGGGACGGTTCGGGATATCCTTATGGACTTCGTGGCTCGGAGATTCCGCTTGCTGCAAGAATTATGACAATAGCCGATGTTTTTGATGCTATTGTTTCAAAAAGGTGCTATAAAGACGCTATGAGTTTCGATGAAGCTTTTGATTTGATAAGGCAACAGCGTGGTAAAAAGTTTGACCCTGTTATTACAGACGCTTTTCTTGAAATAAGAAAACAGATAGAGGTTATAGCAAGAAATTATAGATAGTTGCCATTTTATGAGCGTTGACAACTTTAAAAATAAGTGTTAGAATTATTAAAATAAATTGTTTAGAAAAATGAATGGAGTGACGCACTTCCTGTCGCTCCATTTTTTGTGCTATATTGTGATTATTGCATAGCGATAGTTTAGTCTTGCTATGCCTTATATAGTTGGAGGAATGAAAAATGCCTATAAGAATACAAAGTGAGTTGCCGGCTTATGAAGAATTGATTTCTGAAAATATCTTTGTTATGACTATGGATAGGGCAAGCACACAGAATATAAGACCTATTCGTATAGCTATACTTAATCTTATGCCAACAAAAATAGAAACTGAAACTCAACTTCTAAGGTTGCTTGGAAATAGTCCATTGCAAGTGGATATTGAACTGATGCAAGTTGCATCTCATGTTCATAAAAATACACCACAGGAACATCTTACTAATTTCTATAAGACTTTTTCAGAATTGAAAGATGAATATTTTGATGGAATGATTATCACTGGTGCACCAGTAGAGAAACTTCCTTTTGAGGAGGTTGACTATTGGGAGGAACTTTGTGATATTATGGAATGGTCGAAAACTCATGTCTTTAGTACATTGCATATATGTTGGGGTGCTCAGGCCGGACTTTATTACCACTACGGTATACCGAAATATGAATTTGAGGAAAAGCTTTCTGGTATTTATAAGCACAAGGTTACAGAAGTTTTCCACCCTCTTATGAGAGGCTTTGATGACAGATTTCTTATTCCACATTCAAGATATACAGGTGTGCACCGTTCTGATATAAGAAAGCATAAAGAGCTTATTATTCTTGCGGCATCTACTCTTGCAGGTGCGGCTATTATTGCAAGCAGAGATTTTAGAAGAGTATTTATACTTGGTCATGCAGAATATGATAGAAATACTCTTGCTAACGAGTATTTTAGAGATTTAAAGCGTGGTTTAAGACCTGAAATACCTTATAATTATTTCCCTGCTGATGATACTTCTGCATTACCTCCGATTACTTGGAGGAGTAATGCAACACTCTTTTATACAAACTGGCTTAATAATGTATATCAGGAAACACCTTATAAGCTTGAGGATATTCAAAATATTCCGGTTGGAATTTATGAGTAATAATATATTTATAGAACTGCTTGACTAATTTTTAGTTGAGCAGTTTTTTTACTTGACGAATACGAACTAATGTTCTATAATTAAATTAAGGAGATAAATTATAGAAAGGGTAAAAAAATGGATAAACTTATTATATCTTTAGAAGATTTAAGCGACAGACAGCGTGAAATTGCTGAGATTGTTGGAATAGAAAACTATATTAAGCTTTCAAAACGTTTTGGTGGCGAAGATTCGATTTATATACAGAAATATTCTGAGATTATCAAGGTAGTGCGTAATAATGAAATTCGTACAAAGTATAACGACGGTCATAATATTTCTGAACTTGCTAAAAAATATAATCTTTCTGAAAGGTATGTTCGCAAATTGTGTCATACTAAAATTTGAGCGGAACGATATTTAAGAAATAATTCCACTTCAATATTTCTACACAAATAGTGTATCATTAAATTGTAAGGTTTAGTGATACACTTTTTTGTATTTATTTTAGATTAAGGAGAAAATATGAAATTAGAAATTACACGAGGTACAACGATGTCGCTTATTCTGACTATTCAAAATGATGATGGGACGATATATCATCTTAAAGATGGAGAAAAGCTTATTTTTGGAGTGAAATTTGATATAGAAAGTGATGAGTATCTTATAAAAAAGATAATTACAGCAGAAAACAGAGAAGAAAATGGTTACTTGATTTCGCTTAAACCTGAAGATACTCAAAAGATGGAATTTAAGGATTATCGCTATGATATAG
>CACXBF010000014.1 GCA_902765855.1 uncultured Ruminococcus sp.
GTCGTAGCGATTTTTGCAAATCTTATCAGCCTTAGCTGCCAGCTTATTCATCTTCTTTTCGAGCTTTGCTGTCTTTCTTTTGGCAGATTTAGCTTTTCTTTTGGCACTGACATTTTTACAGAAGTATTTAAACTTGCTCATTTTTATCACTTCCTCAATATATAGTCCTAATTTCACCATATTTTTTGTTAAGTGCTTTCTGTTGTTGTGCTTCGCCACTGTAAAATTTTAGTATGCTTTCAATACTGACAACAACCTTGTTACCTATCTTCACACTTGGGATAAATCCTTGTTTTATACCTGCACGGATACCGTGCATAGATATTTCGGTTTCTGGGTCTTGCTTTTTAATCTCGGCATAAGCAGAGTTGATAGTTCTAAATTTTTGAAATTCCATATTTTTTCCCTCACTTCTTTAGTTTTTCAAGTATTTCTCTGATTTTTGCCTTACCACGCTCATTATAGCGAAAACTTGGAACTTCTTTAGAACTATAACGGCTTTTATCCATTACAGTTATGCCGTATTCGTCTGTTTTAAGTCCGTGAGCATTAGCAATTTTTCCAACTTTAGCCGCCGTAATACCGAGAGCATTTCCAACTTCTGTTGCGGAGTATGTCTTTTCGACCTCTGGAAGATACTCGCCCAGGTTAGCATTTATAATACTTTCTGTTGCCTTTATACCAAGTGTTTCAACAGCTACTGGCGATAGTTTTTGAAGTTCAGGTTTACCCATAAGAAGTTTAAGCATACGGTATTGAGCATTAAGTAACATAGCCCTTGAGCGTTCCTGCTGAATCTGAATTTTTAATGCGTCATCAGCTTTACTCTTTTCAACCTTGAAGTAAGAATTGACAAGCTGTCGTTGTACATCCCAAGCAAGGTCATCTGTAAAGGACTTCACAAGCATTAGGTATCCGCTCTCGGTGACTACTGTCATTGTTTTGCCTGCATTCTTGCCTGCTCCGAACTGCGTACGAATTTCGTTCGTAGTTAATTGAACAATGAAATAATCTTCGCCTTCAACAAGATGTTGCTTGTTGGTATTGAAGTTTCTGCGAGCCGTTCCCTCAGGTCTGCCGTGGCACTGGTCGATTTCTTTGAGAGTAACCACTCTCTTACCTCGATACTCCTTGACGGAAATATCAGTGTTGTTGATTGTTATTGTTTTCAATTCGTTCATTTATCATTGTCCTTTCTCACGCTGTTAAATCTGCCAAATCACAGTCAAGAACTTTTGCAAGCTCACAGCCAAGCGGAACAGTTAATGTTTTTGTGCCACGCTCAATTTGGTTAATCATCGACTGTGTAACATTTACGGCATCGGCGAGTTCTTTTTGCGTGTAGTTTTTGCTTTCACGCAGACGCTTGATGTTTTCTCCTATGCTCATTTTTTCCACCTCCTTATAATCAGGAAAATTATCGCAATATCGCATATAATAATTGCAATATCAAGAATGGTATTAACAACTTCCATACTTCTGACCTCCTGTTCTAAGATATATGTTGACAACAACTAAGGCTTTTTGATATAATCCTACTAAGGGGAGTTCCTGCTCCCCTTTTCGGATTTTACCTTATCTAAACCATTCTTTGAGTAAATCAACGATTGATTTTATAAGGTTTAGGATTGCGGTTATGAGAAGGACTTTTTGCAAAGTGTTTGGCTTCTCATTTCCGCTTTTTTTATACCTTTTGCCCTTAGCCATTGTTTCAACCTCCTTGTATTTTTTAGTTATTCGTGTTATGATTTACTTAACGATTAACTGTAGTTATATTATAATCTACAAAAAAGTAGAAATCAAGTGTTTTTCTTAAAAAAAGTAGATTTTTACCATTTGCACAAAAATATTTCTACTTATTTGTAGAAAATGTAAAGGAGGTATCTTTATGTTATTTTGGGAAAGGTTTTACGATTTGTGTATAAAAAATAATACAAAACCAAATACCGTATGTAATTTGTTAGGGTTATCAACAGCAACAGCTACTCACTGGAAAAACGGTACTGTTCCAAAAGCGGACGCAGTTTTAGCAATATCTGACCATTTCGGAGTATCCACAGACTACCTCCTCGGCAGAGCCGAAAAACAACAAGAAGAACAACAAATCACCCCCACCGAAAACGATGAGGGTGATAGAAACAAACAGCGTTTATTACGCAACTATGATGATATGAATGAATCTGCACAAGAACATATAGCAAATTATTCGGATTTTATGGTTAGCAATGAAACTAATCTAAAAAGTGATATTCAAAATAATAAAATGAAAGCATAAAAAAACGCTCAGAGCGTATGCAAGTACTCGAAGCAAGAAACAAGTATTATCTTCATCCGCTTGAACGACAGGTGAAGCAACAATTTGAGCAGTTTATAGAAGATTACAGTTTTAAAATAAATGATACCGAATAAAGCAAATATATAAAAGGACGGTGGCAGTAATGGCAACCATAGCTAAAAGAGGAAACAGTTATAAAATTACGGTATCACTAGGATATGATTTAAACGGAAAACAGATTCGTAAAACTATGACTTGGAAGCCTGAAAGCGGAATGACTGCAAGGCAGATTGAAAAAGAAATCAACAGACAAGCAACACTCTTTGAGGAAAAATGCCGTAAAGGTCAAATACTGGATGATAGAATTAAATTTTCTGACTTTGTAGAAATATGGCAAAAAGATTATGCTGATAAACAGCTCCGCGATAAAACTAATCAAAGAAATAAGCAAGCACTCGAAAGAATACTTGTCGCTCTCGGTCATTTACAAATAGGTAAAATACAACCACATCATTTAAATGAATTTTATAATAACCTTGCTGAAAGTGGTATCAGACGAGATACAAAATATAAATGCATTATTGACCTAAAAGAAATTATCAAAGCCAAAGGCTATACAGTAGCTTACGTTTCCCAACTTTCAAATGTTGCACTAAGTACATTCAGTAGTATTTTTAAGGGTAAAAATACTACAAAGAAATGTGCTGAACAAATATGTTCAACTCTTGAATACGATTTGAGAGAACTTTTTGAGCCTGTTGACTTTGAAAAACCGCTCTCTAACAATACAATATTGTGTTACCACAGAATTATATCTTCTATTCTTGGTGAAGCTGTAAAGCAAGGCATATTGCTTTCAAACCCCTGTTCAAGAGTGAGAACACCAAAAATCAAGCACAAAGAAGCCGAATATCTTGAAGAAAATGATGTTATAAGGCTCTTGCAAAGCCTCGAGAAAGAACCTTTACAGTATCGTGCTTTAATTACCTTGCTATTGTATAGCGGTATGCGTAGAGGTGAAGCTCTTGGGCTTACTTGGAAAGATATAAATTTTAAAGATAACCTTATAGATATAAATAAAAGTTCACTCTATGTGTCGGGAAAAGGTATATTTGATGATGAAACAAAGAATGAAAGTTCAAAGCGTGTTATTAAAGTTCCTCAATCGGTTATAGATAGCTTAAAACAATTACAGATAGAGCAGTTTCACAAAAGGCAAATGCTGACAGACGAAGACTGGCAAGACTGTGACAAAGTGTTCAAAGCGTCCAATGGTTCTCCACTTCACCCTGATACACTTTCAAGTTGGTTCAAGCGTTTTCTAAAACGACATAATTTGCCAAATTGTCATATACATACATTAAGACACACCAACGCAAGCCTACTTATAGCACAAGGTATTAATGTTCGCACAGTATCAAATCGACTTGGACACGCACAAACAAGCACCACAGAAAACATTTACAGTCACGCTATAAAAACGGCTGACGAGAAAGCAGCAGAAACCCTTGAAGAAATTCTCACACAGAAAAAAGCATAGTAAAAAAAAAGCCTACAATATCAAATTGTAGGCTTAATTTTTGGTGTTTATTTGGTGTTTATTTGGTGTTTATTTGGTGTTTATTTTTATGAAATGACATAAAAATCTATCACAGCCTATAATCTAAAAATAGCTTATTTATGCGGTTTTTCAGCATTTTACAGAGAGCAACAAAAAGCTATGTTTTACTATTTTTATACATTCGTAATGAGCAGGTCACAGGTTCAAGTCCTGCCACAAGCTCCAGATTTTCCCCTTGAACACTGCGTTCGAGGGGATTTTTATTTTATTTAGAATTTTTTGTCCTTTATTTAGTCAAAAATTCATTTTCAATTCTATGAAATACTGATAATTATCAAACAAATAAAAGAGCTATATCCGCACTAAAATGATATAACTCCCTTGTGCATATAAAAAGTATATCAAAAAGTACGAATACAACCCTTGGTGGTTTTATTCCGTTTTAATTTTATGTTTGCTTAAATTCACTCAAATTAATAGCCTATTCCCTGTTAATAAAAGATTTCATTCGTTCCGTAGATTATCGAATTTTTAACGATAACCTTATAGCCTGTCTTAATCGAGTCAATTTCTTCGCTTAACTTCGTTTTTGTATAAATCAGCTTTCCCTAATTTAAGTATGAATCATAATCTTTGTATATGTAATTAAGGTCAACATCTCCTAAAATGCCGGAAATTCTGCCATTGTCGGAATATTGCCAGATTGTGCAATTAATAGTTGGCAATGATGTTCCAAAGTGAGATAGCCATAAATCATACTTTCCTGTCAGTATGTCTTTGTGTAGGTAATCACTAAGCCAAATTGTATTGCAATAGAGCATAGGCGTGTAGCCAGCGGATTTTATCTTTTCGCAAAAAGCTATGACGATATTTGTAAGAGCATCCTTGCTGAGATGAGTTTGGGAGCTATCCTCAATGTCGAAAGCGACAGGCAAATCGAGCTTGTGTCCTTTGATGATTTTAAGGCAGAAATCCGCCTCGAATTTTGCCTCAGCGACAGATTGAGCGTAGCTATAATGATAAACGCCACACTTAATTCCTGCACCGAGAGCATTTTTTATATTTTTCTGAAATTTATTATCCGCTTGATTTGGATTTTCAACTCCAAAACCTGAACGGAGCATAGCATATCTTATTTCCGAATTATAGACTTTTTTCCAGTTTATGTTGCCGTTCCAAGTACTGACATCAATAAGCTTCTCTCTCATTGCAAATACCCCATTTTCTTATAATATTCCTGCTCTGCGATTACTTCTTCTACTTTTACGCTGTCTACTTCGTCATCAGTAATACAGAGCTTTTTCTTGAGTTTCTTTCTGTCTGTTTCAGGATTATAGGCAAGCGCCTTAATCAACTGCCTTTTCGTTGCGTCCGTCATCAGTATTCACCTCGATTGTTATAATATTTTTTTCCAGACGGCAAGAATTGCAAAAAATACGGTTCTTGCAATTCGGCTTTAAGCTCTGTACGACCGTCACTTGAATTAACATAAGCCTTGCGATTTGGCAAACCGAAAACAGTTTCTGTACCGTTATCCTCGATAAGTACACGCTGAGTTTTAACGGATACGCTTTTTGCTATAAAATTATCTATTGTAATAACATTCTTAATTTCCATAATAAAATCTCCAAATTAAACTAAATATGTGCCTTTGATTATGATTGATTTACCGGCAAGAGCATTTTGCGATGAAATCTTTATGCAGGTTCCTGTACTGCTATTGCTTACTTTTCAATCTCCATAAAACTATGTAACCTACATTTTCGCTCAATTTGTCTGCAAATTTTTAAAAAGATACTCAAGCCTCATTGCAGGAAAAAGGCTATCTCTGATTTTTACCGCTTCTACTATTGAAAATTCTGTTTCACCAGCAATTTTACTTCGTGCCGTACACTCCGTAAAACCGCCAACATTCGCAAGGTCTATCGGATTATATCCATATCTTGCCATTTCTGCACTAAGATTATTTAGCATTTTTATCCCCTTTCGACAAAATAATTATTGCAAGTTTCCATATCTTGCAATCTATTTTTGATTATATCTCCTTTTTTGGAGATTGTCAAGCAAATTCAAAAAATATATTTCCATATTTGGAAATATCGTTATTGCATTTATCTAAAATATGTTATATAATATAAGCAAATAATAAAGGGGTGACTTCTATGTGGTTAGAAAACTTGAAAAAAATGAAAGAAAACAGCGGTAAATCTACCGCAGAAATTTCTGCCGCTACCGGCATACCAAAAAGCACACTCGATAAAACTTTTACAGGCATCATAAAAGAACCACCAATGTCAACCATGTTTACGCTTGTACATTATTTTGGATATACTGTAGATGACCTGACGGGCGATAAAGAAATGCTCTCCGGCGAAGAAAAACGCCTATTAGAAATATATCGCAAGCTTGATACTTCAGGAAAAGAATTTATCACTGGAGTAATCGAACACGAATACACACGCTCTACATCTCAAAATTCAAATATCGTTCCTATAAGCATAGCCTCGAGAAGCTTCAACGATAAATACAAACCTGAAATATCTGAAGATAACATAAACGACTACATAAATGCGCCAGAAAATGATATGGATATGTAATATAAATAAAAACTGCTTCAAAGAATATACTATTTCTTGAGGTGGTATAAATGGCATCATATAGCTTATATGGCAAATATAAAAATGTCAGAGATAGTTCATGGCAGTCGCTTATAGATTTTAATGTTATGAAATTACCAGTATCAGTAAATGAAATAACCAGACAATTAGGCATTAAGGTTATTAGAAATAGTCAGATTCATAAGCTTAGGAATAATCAGCGTGGCTTCACAGCCTATGACGGAAATAACTGGTACATAGTCTTTGATGATACCGAACCCATTCAGGAATGCCGTTTCACAGTAGCGCACGAGCTTGGTCACATTCTGCTTGGTCATATGTTAGTGAATGATATTAAATACAGAACATTTGAAAAGCGTGATAAAGAAGAACAAGAGGCAGATATGTTTGCAACACGCTTGCTCGCCCCAGCCTGCGTTTTGCACGAATTACACGCAACAACCGCCGAACAAATAGCCGAGATATGCAATATATCAATCTCCGCCGCAACCACTCGTGCCAAACGAATGAAAGTCTTAGAAAAAAGGAACAAATATTACCTTAATCCACTCGAATTACAAGTAGAACAAAAGTTTGACATCTTTATAAAAGAGTATCTCTCCAATAAATAATTTTATGTAAATTCAATAGAAATTAAAAGTTTCACTTAAGCTCTTTCAAAGTTATTACGAACTAATAATTATCATACAACTCATGTTAATTTGAAAATTTATAAAAACTCTGATTCATAATAAAAAGAAAGTGAGATAGGCAATATAAAATCAAAAGACATCAGATATGCAATCGAGGATTTCACATTATATTTATAAGAATAATCCCTACTTCACTTGAAATAAATATATCTGAGTTACTATAAGAATAAAAAATTGCTCCCACCGATTTTACTTCTTAGAGTAATTTTTCCAACAATCAAAGGATAGTTAAAGCAATAGCAAGTATTGAAAAACGAGGAAAATTCTATAATTTTGTAGTTTCACTCGGCTGTGATATGAATGGCAAATAAATAAAAGAAACTACAATTTGAAAACCAGACCACGCTATAACCACAAAACAAATAGAAAAAATTTAATCGACAAACAATTCTTTTTGATGAAAAATATAGTAAAGGTCAGATACTCGATAATAAGAAATATTCGCCAAAACCTGTTCTATAAAGAAAACAAGATTTTTAATATATTATTCCAAAATAAAAGCTCCAACCGTATATTTACAGTTGGAGCTTTATTTAATTGCCTATATTATTTTGTTTTAGAATTTTTTGCTTTCTTTGTAATAAAAATTACAGCAGTTGCAGAAGCAGCCATAAGTGCAGCTATAATAGCAATATTTGAATTATCTCCGGTACTTACTGTATTATTCTTGCCTGGATTTGATTCATTACTACTATTTGAGCTTGTTGTATTTGATGATTCAACAAAAGGTATTTCGCTGCTTTCCTCTGAGGATTCAGGTTTACTCTCTTGTGAAGACTCATGTGAGCTTTCCTGTGCAGGTTCAGATGGTTCTGAGCTGCTTTCTTGTGAAGACTCTTGTGAGCTTTCCTGTGAAGGTTCAGATGGCTCTGAGCTGCTTTCTTGTGAAGATTCAGATGGTTCCGGAGGAGTTACTGTATTAGCTCTTCTCCAAAGCTGTGTGCCATAGAACGGATTAGCTGTACCAATTACAAGATAATCTGTTGTCTTTGCAAAAATTCTCAAGCCGTGATTATAACGGTCACCAAAACCATTTGTAGTAACAGCGTTTACATCTACCGTACCATCATCATTTTGTGTAATCTCATAAAGGTCAAAACCTGCCTCTGAAGTTGCAAGATATTGTAGAGATTCAGCAAAAGCTTCAAGATTGTCAAGTGTTGCATAGCTGAGAATCATTTCATAAAGCTTTTTAAGGTTATCACTCAAGTTATTATACATATTTTTGTAATACTCAAGCAATTCCTTATATTCTTTGATAAAATCTTCAATATTTGTAGAATCAATCAAATCTTTGATATTATCAAGAGCTTCGTTAAGCTCCATAAGCTTATCTATGATTTTCTGTGGAAGCATACCCTTAATAATCGAACCATCAAGTAACCCTTTAACTAATTCTTTAATCTGCTCGTCTGTCAATTCGATAGATTCAGCAGAACCAACATTATCAAATGCAAACATTGCTGCGAAAGAATTTCCTGCACGAAGGTTAGCTTTCTTAATGGCAACATCAACCATCTTTTCAGCAGTCTTTTCATTCATAACAGAATTGTTAGAACTTTGTAGTAAATACGCAGACTTTTGTTTATCTCCCATAAGAAGTTCTATTAAAACACGAATATAATTAATCTGGGATTTCCATTCTTCTTCGCTCATATTGAGAATATCGCCATTTGTAAACTGTGCGATAGGCTCAAGAAGCGTTGTAGTATCCATTGTACTTACATAAAGCTTATTCTCATAAACAGTTGTCTGCCATGTATACTGGCTCATATGTGTGTTATAGCCAGAACCAAGACCTGAAATGCCGCCTTTTGGGAAGCGTTTTGTTGGGTCGCCAACTACCATTTCTACATTTTCGTCCTTATCCATACGATAAAGATTTATAGATTGTTCAAGGTTAGTTGCCTGTGTTCTGAAGTCTTTTCTCAAAGCAAATCCTTGTAAAGCACTTGAAACATCGTTATAGTCGCCGATATAGAGATAATCTCCATATACTTCAAGAGTACAAGCACCGCAGCTTACACGCTCTTCGTCAAGACCAAAAGGATATTTTGCACCGTCTTTTTCGTCGCCTGCAAGAACTGTCCATGTCCAAGAATCCTTGTCGGTAACTTCGCCGTTGCATTCGCCTCTTATAATAGCAAATGTTTTGAGCGTACCTGTTTCAGGGTTTTTGCTTTCAGCTGTACCTGTGCAAACAACAACATAAAGCTTATTATTGAACTCAATAACCTGATAGATACCGCCACCACCGTTTACATCAGAACGGTGATATGCCGGATAGTTGAACAAATCATCCATTGTTGCGATAACCTTAAATGAATCCTGTCCCTTGGTTGGGTCGTTAGATGCACAAAGGAAAACACCTTCTGTATCAAGGCAACCTGCAATTAGGCTATCCTTATACTGTGCAATAGCACGAGTAGATGTGAAAACATTATCATTAACAAGTTTATGATAACCTTCCATATCTACACAATTATAAATGCAAGTAAGCTTATCATTATTTTCTGGGTCAATCTCATAGATACAAGGAAGACCATTCTGAACAGCTATAGCTGTTGCAATTTCTTGAGGTGTCATAATCTTTGTATCAACAACCATACCAACGAAATAAAGCTTACCATTCATTTCTATAGCACTTCTAAATGTTGGAATAAGACCATTAACATCTCTTGACATAAGAAGCTTTGTTTCGCCTGTCTTAACATTAAATTTAAGAAGAACGCCACCTGCATACTTACCGTCAGGCTCTCCTAAATAGAGATTGCCATTATACATAACATTCATCATAGCCTTAGCTATCTCAGGGTCTAAACCACCAAGCATACCCTTAGAAAGTATAGCTGATACGCCAAGACCACCATACATAGTGTTGATATAAACCCAATCTCCGTATGTAGCAGAAGCGTAGCTATAAGATTGACCTCTGTCACCTTCGCCCGAGGATTGTCCATCAACATACTCTGTTACACTACCATTGCCAATGTAATCAACGATACCATCAGCGCTCTCAACGGGAGAGTCTGGATGAGAAATTTTCTCAAATGTGTAATTGCCGTTAGTATAAGTATACTTTGGGTTAATTTCGCTTGCCGCAAACGCCGGAGATACGGTTTGCACAAGCATCGCTGCACAAACAGCTGTGCTTAATGCAGCTGCGAGAATCCTTTTAGAACCTCGTTTTAACATTTTATCAATCCTTTCTTAATGATATTTTCAATACTATTAGCACAACATAGCAAGAATATCATTTGATATGTGTATTATATCATTAGTACACTTTATTGTCAATATATTTCTAAAATTGTAAAATTTATACAAACTATTTTATATATAAAAAATTTTAAGTAATTAAGTTATATATTAAATAATTTTATATAACATAATTATTTATAACTAACCCCATTTGATTTTTTTATTTTATTTATCAAAATAAAAAATTCCCAGCAAATTTTTAAAAAAATTCATGCTGAGAATCTTTATTAATTATTTATTGAAATTTAGCCGTTTTGGAATTAAGCTCATCTACATCAGGCATTTCAACACTTTCAGAAGTTACATTATAATCTTCTTTAAGCTTTAATATTCGCCTCACAGATTCGTTTATTCTTTCCTCTGTAATATCGCCATTTTTAACAGCTTCTTTTATAGCCGTAAATGCTTGTTTTACATTATCTTCTCCAAAACATATTGAAAGAATATCGCAACCGGCATTTATCGATAAAACCGCTGCGTCACCAAAAGAATAACTTTCGCTTATTGCCCCCATAGTAAGGTCATCAGTTATTACAACTCCTTCAAAACCCATTTCGTCACGAAGTAAATCTGTAATAATATTCTTTGACATACTTGCAGGATATTTTTCATCTAATTCCGTACACAAAATATGTGCCGCCATTATCATAGGAACACCATTTTCTATAGCACTCTTAAATGGCAAAAGCTCGCTTTGCCAAAGTTCTTCTTTTGTTTTTGTAACAAGTGGAAGCCCATAGTGCGAATCTGTTTCAGTATCACCGTGTCCGGGAAAATGCTTTGCAACCGGAATTGCTCCCGATGCTTTTAAGCCAAGCATATCTGCAATACCATATTTACATACATCATCAGAAGTTTTTCCATATGCTCTGTTTCCGATAACCGTATTATCAGGATTGCTCCATATATCAAGTACAGGCGAAAAACCTGTATGAAGTCCAAAGGAAGTAATCTGTGTTCCTATCTGATAACCTGCATTATAGCAATATTCAGTATCTTCCGAGCCTGCAATAGTTAATGCTGCCGGCATACTCAAAACATCATCTGGTAATCTTGTAACAAGACCGCCCTCCTCGTCCATACCTATGATATACGGTATATCTCCTGCGGTTGATTTTATAGAATTAGTAAAATTAACAAGCTGTTCTGCACTTGTAATATTCTTGCCAAAAAGAATGACTGTTCCAAACTTATATTCCTCTGCAAATTCTTTGAAATCATCATCAACTTCTGTTCCATCTATTCCAACCATTAACATTTGTCCTATCTTTTCATCAAGGCTCATTTTAGAAATTTTCTCAGAAATTTCATCAGTTTCTTTATTTGAGCTTTCAACTAAAGAACTTTCCTGTCTTGAAGCAAGACTTTCTTCAGCTTTTGAGCTTTGAGAACTTTCAATAGAAACATTATCTAAAGAACTTTCTTTTGAAGATTCGACACTTTGAGTGTCATTCCCAGAACAAGCAGAAAATGCACTCAATAAAATCATTACAGCCAATAAGGCTGATATTGTTTTTAATTTTTTCATTTTAAATTTCTCCTAATTTTTAATAATTTAAAGTTTATTAACTCGGTTAAAGAAATTACCGACCCTTAAAAAGGTTCGAGCAAAACTTTTAATTGTTTTAGATAAGTTCATCAGCTAATCGGTAGTTCATTGGGAATTTCATTATCCGCGATAAAAAACTTCCCATACCCACTACGAGCGAGACTTGTCGAGCGATTTCGCGTCTTGGGTGCGGCGGCTCGCCGCCCATAAGCAATATTTTTTGAAATATGCATATACTGTATTTAAAGGAGTGATTTTATGTGTGGTATCGCAGGTTGGTTCGATAAAACTAATACATTAAACGAGCATAAACATATTATCGACAATATGAGTTTAAGTCTTAAAAATCGTGGTCCTGATGAAGACGGAATCTTTATGAGAAAAAATCTTTGTCTTATTCATAGAAGACTTAGCATTATAGATATAGAAAGCGGCAAACAACCTATGACAAAAGCCTATAAAGGCAGAATTTGTACTATCGTATATAATGGCGAAATTTACAACTCGCCCGAAATTATGAGTGAACTTCGCTCAAAGGGTTTCAGCTTTTTCGGTCATAGCGATACCGAAGTTGTACTCACTGCATATCTTTGTTGGGGAACTAAATGTGTAGAAAAACTTAATGGCATCTTTGCTTTTGCCGTCTGGGACGATGATGAACAAAGGCTTTTTCTCGCTCGTGACAGAATCGGTGTAAAACCACTTTTCTATTATAAATACGAAAACGGTTTTCTCTTTGCCTCTGAAATAAAGACCTTGCTCAAAAATCCTATTGTTGAACCAAAAATTGACGAACAGGGCTTATATGAAGTTTTTCTGCTTGGTCCTGCAAGAACATCAGGCTTTGGCGTTATAAAAGGCATAAAGGAACTTTTGCCCGGTGAATGTGCAACCTATAACGGAAAGGAAATTCGTAAACAGAAATATTTCACGCTAAGAGCCTATGAACATAGAGATAACGAAAAGCAAACCATTGAGCATATTCGTGAACTCATTACAGATTCTATTGAACGACAGTTAGTATCCGATGTTCCGCTCTGCACATTTCTTTCCGGTGGACTTGATTCAAGCATAATTTCCTATGTTGCATCAAACTATTATCGAAAAAACAGGCTTGGCACACTCACAACTTATTCTGTCGACTACAAAGATAATGAAAAATACTTCCAGAAAAGTCTTTTTCAGCCGACGCCTGACAGCGACTTTATAGACCTAATTTCTACTGCAATAGGTTCCGAACACAGAAATATTCTCATTGATAATTCTGAGCTTTTTGATGCGCTTTATGCTTCAACTCTTGCAAGAGATTTGCCGGGTATGACAGATGTTGATTCCTCACTGCTTCTTTTCTGCAAAGCAGTTAAAAAGGATTTCAAGGTCGCACTTTCTGGTGAATGTGCAGACGAGATTTTCGGTGGCTATCCTTGGTATCATAACAAAGATATATTATTTGAAGATACCTTCCCTTGGTCACGCTCACTCGATATAAGACATTCAATTCTCAAAAACGGCTTGCTTAAAAATGGGGACGAATATGTTCGTGAAAGATATCTTACCACTTGTCAAAGCGCTGAAAAGCTTGATGGTGAAAGCAATCTTGATCGCCGTATGCGTGAGATGTTCAAGCTAAATCTTGATTGGTTTATGCAAACACTTCTCGACCGTAAAGACCGAATGTCGATGTATTCAGGATTAGAAGTAAGAGTACCATTCTGTGATTATCGAATTGTTGAGTATGCTTATAATATGCCTTGGGAGTTAAAGAGCCTTAATGGCAGAGAGAAAGGCATTGTGCGAAAAGCTTTTGAGGGTTTATTGCCTGATGAAATAGTCTGGCGAAAGAAAAGCCCTTATCCAAAGACTCATAATCCACTTTACTTTAAACTTGCCGTTTCCGCTGTAAGAAAGGTTCTGAATGACAAAAGCTCTCCACTTTACGACATTATAGATAAAAATGCCGTAGAAAATATTATCGAAAATCCTGAAAGTATTACCTCTCCTTGGTATGGTCAACTTATGAAAGCACCACAAATTTTAAGCTATATCATTCAGACGGACTTTTGGCTGAGAACTTATAATATCCAGATAGAAATATAAAAATTTTCAGGCTGTTTTTAGTTGCAGCGATTTCATTCGTTTTTTATAGAGTATTAAACCTATTCCGCCTGAGATAAATTCCGAAACAGGAAAGGCTATCCATGTGTAATTCAAGCCGATAAGCGAAAATAACCAGAATGTTGGAATCAAGCATAATATCTGTCTTGTTATTGATAGCAGCATACTTGTTTTGCCATCTCCTATCGCCTGAAAAAATATCGGCATCATAAGCGAAAAAACTGCAAAAATAAAGCTTGTTCCTATAATAGGAAATGCTATTGAACCTATCGAATGAACTTCTTGACTATCTGAAAACAAATTTATCATTTCTCTTGGGAAAAATAAAAATGCTACCATTCCAACAATCATAAAAATCGCCGATATTACGAAGGAATCAGTCATAATTCGCTTACAGCGTAAATATTCCTTTCTTGCAAAATTAAAGCTTATAACCGGAACTATACAAGTTTGCAAACCAAAAAGCGGTATAAAGAAAAAGCTCTGCATCTTATAATATAAGCCTAAAACTGTAACTGCTGAATCAGAAAATCCTGCAAGAATTATATTCAAAGCGAGTATATAAACTGTATATAAAAGCTGCATAATAATTGATGAATAACCATAATAGAATATTCTCTTTATGTAGTGTTTCATTTCTCTTAGTTTTGGCGGTTTATAATAGCCTTTAACTCCTGTAATAATTGCAGCGAGTATCTGACCGCATACAGTTGCATATGCCGCTCCGGCAACACCCATTTCGGGTATAGGGCCAAGTCCGAAAATCAAAATCGGGTCTAAAACTATATTTGTCAAAGCACCTGCAATCTGTGCTATCATTGGTAAACGCATATTACCCTGTGATTGATGAACCTTTGTCCAGTTTCCTTCTAAAAATGCACCTATGCTCCCTATGCAAACTATATTTCCATAAGTCACCGCATCTGTTATCGCCTGATCTGATGTAGCCGAGGTCATAACATATGGCCGCATAATTGAAACCGAAATAATCGCAAAAATTGCCCATATCGTAAACTCAATAACCGTGCCTGTTCCTGCGGCATTATAGGCGTCCTTTGATTTATCCTGAGCAAATTTTCTTGCCATATAGGTATTAACACCAACACCGGTTCCAACGGCTAAAGCTATTATAATAAGCTGCATTGGATATATAACCGTCAAGGCTGTGAGTGCATCTTCGGAATATTTTCCCACAAAAAAGCTATCAACAATATTGTATAGCGCCTGTATAAGCTGTGCAAGCATTACGGGCGGAGCTAATTTAAGAAGTATTTTTCCGATTTTTTCGGTACCAAAAAAAGCACTTTCAGAAAGCTCCTTTTTCATATTTATACCTCCTCATTCAAAGACAAACCCAGTGCATTATCAAATTCTAAAACTAATTTTGTCATAGTAGATATTTTATTTTCACTAATAGATTCAACCGTCTTTTCCTCTAATTTATTTAGCGAATTTAAAAGTGGCTCTGCATAAAGCTTTCCCTTTTCTGTCAAAACAAAAGCTTTTTCTCTGCCTCTACTATAATCTGAACTAAGTTCAAGAAGCTCGTTAGAACGCATTAATGAAATGGTATGATTTATAGTCTGTCTTGGAATCATATAACTATCACAAATCTGCTTTTGTGTACAAAAACCAAATTCACGCAAGGTATAAAGCACAAGCATTTCGTTATAGCTGATATTATGTTTTTTCGACCATTCAGAATATGCCCCTCTGCATTTTATCATTGCTCGGTTAAGCTCATTAAACAGTTTTAAAGTTTGACTATCCATATACTACTCTCTTTCAAGTGAAAAGCTATAATCCCATATGGGATTATAGCTTTATTATATGTATAATTTATCTATAAGTCAAGATTGCTCAAAATTTTTTTGGATTTTTATGCGTTTTAAAAATCACATTAACTTAATAATTTTTATTTTATAAATCTCTAAAATCATTTTTTTGAACAAAGTTTACCAGAAAATGCACTTTTCTTACCAGTTTATAGAAATTTAGATTTTTTATGATATAATGTAATAAAATAGTTTGTAGACTTTTGGAGCTATAATACTATTAAAAATTTCATCAGTTTTTACCTAAAAATGTATCGGGCCGAATAGCGGAAGTTCAGCCCGATACATTTTATTTTTTATCCATATTTAATTTTAAACATTCATCATACAAGGATTTGTTTTCCTCTCATGCTCAAGCATAGTTGCAGGACCATGACCACAATAAACCTTATAATCACCAGTAAGATTTCTTAGTCTTTTCAATGATTGCAAAATTTCATTATAGCTGCCTGTCGGAAAATCAGTTCTTCCCATAGAACCAGTCATAAGAGTATCACCGGTAAAAAGTATATCATCAATCATATAGCAACAGCTTCCAGCCGTATGACCGGGAGTATGAATAACTTTAATCCTATTTTCACCAAATGGAATTTCTTCTTCATCATTTACAATAATATCCGCATCAAAAGGTTGAATCTTCAAGCCACCCATAAACGAAGAAAGATTCAAGCCGGAATTATGCAGAAATTTTTCTTCACCATTATAAATAACAATTTTTGCACCGGTTTTCTGACGAAGCTCATCAGCATAACCTATATGGTCGAAATGTCCATGAGTCAGCAAAATATATTTAACTTGTCCCTCGGCAAAATCATCTATTCGTTTATTAAGCTCTTTTGATGGTGCAGCTGGGTCAACTATGAGTCCCAAACCAATATCATCAGTTAAAACATAACAATTTGTAGGCATAATACCGACTGCAAAAGTTTCAACATTCATCAGAAAACCTCCTTAATGCTTTGCAAGTTCTTTTGAGTCTATCACAAGCGTTACAGGACCATCGTTCAAAAGCTGTACTTTCATATCAGCACCGAAAACTCCCTTTTCTACCTTTTTGACGCCATTTTCATGCAAACATTCACAAAAATATTCATAAAGCGGATTTGCAATATCAGGCATAGCTGCATTTGTAAAATTTGGGCGTCTGCCCTTTCTTGCGTCTGCACAAAGCGTAAAATTAGATATAACAAGTGCTGAACCGTCAATATCCAAAAGTGAAAGATTCATTTTGTCGTTTTCATCTGTGAATATTCTAAGTCCTGCAATTTTTGCAGCAAGAGTTTTTGCCTCGGATTCATCGTCACCATTTTCTACTCCGAGAAGTATAAGAAATCCGCTCTCGATACTTCCCTTAACATCGCCATCAACAGTGACAGAAGCATTGGTTACTCTTTGAATTACAGCTTTCAATTATTTCACTCCAATATATTTTTTTAAACTCTGCCAATAGACGAAACACCTTTTATAGTATTAAGCCTTGAAATTATGCTCTTTAGGTGGTCTATACTGTTAATAGTTATAGTCACCTCTATAATTGCCATTCCGTCCTTAGCCTCTCTTGAGGAAAGACTGTGAATGAATATATGCAGACTCGAAAGCTGATTAGCAACATCAGCAAGAAGTCCTGTTCTATCAACAGCAATAATCTGTAAAGTAGTCTGGAAGCTTTCTCTGACATCTCCTGCCCATTTTACTTTAACCCAACGCTGCGGCTCAGGTGCGTTCTTTATATCCTTCGGAACATTTGTACAAGACTTTTTATGTATAGAAACGCCGTAGCCCCTTGTGATAAAGCCGATAATATCATCGCCCGGAAGTGGATTACAGCACTTTGAGAATTTGACAAGACAATCATCAATTCCGCTAACGATAACACCGTTACTTACTTTCTTCTTGGCAACCTCTGTAATTTGAGGCATATCAGGTTTATCGTGTTTTTCATAATGCTTAACATATTCTTCCTTGATTCTCGGCATAATTCTCCAAAGCTGGATACCGCCATACCCGATTGAAGCATAGAAATCATCAAGATTTTTGCAATTTTGACGCTTTATAATCTCGAAAAGGAAATGTTCAAGTTCATCAGACGGAATATCAATATTAAGTCTTCTAAGCTCTGCGTCAAGCTGTGCTTTACCCTCAATAATATTCTCTTCTCGCTTTTCCTTTTTAAACCAAGAACGAATCTTACTCTTTGCCTCGCTTGTGCGTACAATATTAAGCCAATCTCTTTTTGGACAACCATTTTCCTTAGTAGTAATAATTTCTACGATTTCGCCATTCTTAACCTTATAATCAATCGGTACAATTCGCTTATCAACTTTTGCACCAATCATTCTGTTACCAACCTCAGTATGAATGGCATAAGCAACATCGATTACCGTTGCGCCAGTTGGAAGGCTGATAATATCGCCCTTTGGAGTAAATACAAAAACTTCCTCAGGAACTAAATCCATCTTAATTGTACGAACAATATCGGTGGCGTCATCATCACTCTGATTTTCAAGCATTTTGCGAATCCAAGCAAGCCTATCATCAAGAGAATCATTCTTACCGGAAATACCGAGCTTATATTTCCAGTGTGCTGCGATACCATATTCGGCAGTATAATGCATCTCCCATGTTCTTATCTGAATCTCAAACGGAATGCCGTCCTTACCGATAACAGTAGTATGCAATGATTGATACATATTTGGCTTAGGAGTGGAAATATAGTCCTTAAATCTATTAGGAAGCGGAGTAAACAAGTCATGAACTACACCGAGAACATTATAGCAATCGATAACAGTATCAACTATAACTCTAACAGCAAAAATATCATAAATCTGGTCCATATTTTTGCCCTTCATAAAGGTTTTACGATATATTCCATGAATACTCTTAACTCTGCCCTCAATATAAACATTCGGAATATCGGGGTCAAGACGCTCGTGGAGCATCTTGATTGTATCCTGAATAAACTGCTTTCTATCTTCTTTCTTGAGGGCAATAGCGTCCTCAATCTCACGATAGCCAACAGGGTCAAGGTAGCGTATGGATAAATCCTCCATCTCTTCCTTGATAGCACGAATACCAAGTCTATGTGCTATAGGAGCATAAACCTCCATATTTTCAAGAGCCTTATCACGCCTATGCTGTTCCTTCATACATTCGATTGTACGCATATTATGAAGTCTGTCAGCAAGCTTTATGATAATAACACGAATATCCTTTGCCATAGCCATAAGCATTTTACGAATATTCTCTGCCTGCTGTACTTCTCTCGAAGAATATGGGATTTTACCGAGCTTTGTAACACCATCAATAAGTTCAGCTATTTCATCGCCAAATTCTTTACGGATTTCATCAAGGGTAACTGGTGTATCCTCTACAACATCGTGTAAAAGTGCAGCGGCAACGGATTCGTTATCCATACCAAGCTGTACGAGAATATATGCCACAGAAACCGGGTGGAAAATATAGGGTATACCGGAAGAGCGTCTTTGATGGCCATGCTCTTTCAGTGCAACGCGATATGCCTTATTGATTAAATCCATATCATAAACATGGTCACTTTGATTTATAAGCTCCACAAGGTCGTTGAAATCCTTATAAAATTCTAAATCTTTACTTACAATTCCGCAATTTTCCTTTGTAATATCAGCAGGAACCTCCTCTGCGATTATAGCAAGCTCAGATTTCTTTTCGGAATTCTCCTTAGATTCAGGCTCTGATTTTTGCTCAGAATTTTCATTAGGTTTTGGTTCAGGATTTTGTTCGGATTTACACTCAGACTCGTCGCCTTTAGTTTCCGTAATATTTTTTTTCTTATCTTCCATAACCAGCACACTCCTTCATTTTTCTAAGCAGCTTAGAGGCATTTATATCTACCTTACCGCTGACATTATTTATTGTTATATAATAAACTCCACCATTAGAGTTCATTGTTATAAGATATAATTCTTTCATTATATCAAGAATCAACAGCAGTTTAAAAAGGCTTATTTTCATATTAAGTCTGTGCATTAAAATTTCCGGCAAATAAGCATTATCCTTAGACGCTCTTATATATCTATAAACAACAGCAAATTCTTCTCTTGTTGGAATATTATCTGCAAGAAATGTTTTATCAAGAGTTTCACCCCTCAAAAACGCCTCGTAATTTCTTTGCTCAAGAAGCAAAGCCTTATTATCATTTTCAGAAAGCTTTATTTCACGAGTAATAATTGAAACTGTTTCCTGCCCCATATAGACATTTTCGTCAAGAGTAACGGCGACATCTATTATATCGCCCTCCTTATAATAAAACTCATCAAGAGTTGTAGAAAACTTTAATACACTTATTCTTGCTTTTCCACGACTCAGTGAAAGTCTTAGATGCTTACCTCCACCCATTTCTGTAATTTTATCAAACCTCATATCACAAAGTGCAAATACGGGCTTGGCATTTCCAAAACCAAAAGGTTCAAGTAAGGCAATTTGCTTTGCCGCCGAAACTGAAATAGCTTCAGGTTTCAACTTACATTCAATATTAACCGAGGGAATTGCTTCTTCACAGGTCTTGGCATATTCGTTTATTCTTCGTCTAAATTCAGAGATATTTTCTTTTTCTATGCTAAATCCAACTGCCATCGGGTGACCACCATATTTTGTCAGCAAATCTCCACATTCAAAAATAGCGTCGCACAGCGAAAATCCTTTGATACTTCTACCCGAACCGCGAGATTCTCCATTTTCGGTAGAAATTATTATAACCGGCTTTCCTATTCGTTCTGTCATTCTCGCCGAGGCAATTCCTATAACTCCGTGATGCCAATTTTCTCCATCAACTACAACGACTCTATCAAGAAGATATTCAGGGTGTTCAGCGATAATATTATCTATATCATTAGAAATATTTGTTTCTATATCTTTGCGTTGATTATTTTCTTCGCAAAGTTTTTCTGCAAGCTGTTCTGCTTCGTCTGGGTCTTCGGTAAGCAAAAGCTTTAATGCAGATTCTGCTGTACTCATTCTGCCCGCGGCATTTATTCTCGGTGCAACTGAAAATGCAACTGTTCCTGCGGAAAGCTTATCTACATTTATCCCCGCCTTTTCAAACAATGCTGATAAACCAATTCTTTCAGAAACTGCAAGAGAATTTAAACCATATTTTATTATAATTCTATTTTCACCATCAACAGGAACTAAATCTGCGATTGTTCCTAAGGCGGCTAAATCCGAGTAATTTTCAAGTGCTGTGAAGAAATCTCCGCCCTCGAGAGCGGCAACGAGTTTAAGTGCTATTCCTGCTCCGCAATACATTTTATATGGCGACCCGCAATCGGCTCTATGCGGGTCTACTACTGCAACAGCTTTAGGAAGAACATCAAGTGGTCTGTGGTGGTCTGTTATGATTGTATCTATTCCAAGAGAACTTGCATAATCTACTTCGTCAACGGCGACTATACCATTATCAACAGTGATTATTAAGCTTACTCCTTGATTTTTGAGTTTTGTTATTGCATTTTTATTAAGGCCATAGCCATCACCCTCACGAGTAGGAATATAATACATCACATTAGCAAAAACAGATTCAAGATATGAAAAAAGAATAGCTGTAGCTGTAACGCCATCACAATCATAATCGCCATATACGCATATTTTTTCATAAGAAAGAACAGCTTTTTTTATTCTTTCACACGCAATATCCATATCCTTAATAAGCATAGGGTCAGAAAGTTCTGCATCATTAGAAAGAAAAACTCCTGTTTTTTCTACTGTATCAATTCCTCTTGAGGAAAGCAGCATTGCCAAAAACGGCGGGATACCGCTTTGTTTTGCAAGCTCTTTAGCCTTGAGCTTATCATTTTCTGTAATAATCCAATCTTTCATCACTGCACCGCCACAAAACCCTTTAAATATAAACTCTTTCCTAATTTTTTATAATATATGATTTTACCATTTTTCTAGATTTTTTTCAATATTTTATACCAAAAAGAATTTCATCGTAAATAGCAAAATCACCACTTATCTAACGCACTTTTCTAAGACCTAAAACTTTAAGTGTCTTTTTGGAAAATCTATTCACTAAATATAGTATTCGCCCGTTGTGTCAATAATCTTACCTTTTTGTAGTGATTTTCAGACAATCAAAAGCATAAACATATATAAGAACAAACAGCGAGGTGGCTTATTATGAAAAAAAAGAAAAATGATGAATTAAAGCCTCGCTTATTCGGTGGGTTTGGGCTTCCATATGGAATTGTCAAAAGCTCTGTACATATAGAAATAAACAGCAATCGTGAGGCTATTATTGACGGCAGCAGCGGCATACTTGAATATAACGAATGTTGCATAAAAGTCAGCACAGGCAAAATGATTGTTGCCTTTAAGGGGCGGGGGCTTTTTATTCGCTGTATGTCGGATTCTTCTATGGTCATTGAAGGCTATATAAGCTCTGTCGAGTATGTCAGATAAAAGGGGAAATTTTCTTGATACTTAGATTTTTAAGATGGTTTTCCGGCTATGCAAAATTTAATGCCAAAGGTAAATTTCCGGAACGCCTACTAAATATGACTATGAAAAATGGTATACGGCTTTGGGGGATGCGTTCCGATAGTAATTCTCTTACAGCTTATGTTTTCGCAAGAGAATATAAACTTCTGCGACCCTTTGCAAAACGCTGCGAGCTTACCTTGAAATGTACAAAAAAAGGCGGTTTGCCATTTATAATATCTCAATATAAAATCAGAATTGGTCTGCTTATCGGTGCGATACTTTATATTGCAATTTCAATCATACTTTCGAGCTTTATCTGGAATATAAATATCAATACAAGTGGAAGTATCAACGAATATGAACTAAGAGAAGAATTGCGTTCTCTTGGACTTTATGAAGGTGCTAAAATTTCGGATATAAACATTCAAGATATAGAACAACAAACGACTATGGATATGGATAATATTGCTTGGATTTCTATAAATATAACCGGAACTCTTGTAAATATAGAACTTAGTCCGAGAGTTGACAAAAAAGCTCCAACAGACAAAACACCATCAAATATTATAGCAAGCTCAGATGGAGTTATAACCGGTATTGAAGCCGGTGAAGGCAAGCCCTCTGTTAAAATCGGAGAAGCTGTTGTCAAGGGGCAAATGCTGGTAAGCGGAATTTTGGAATATGATGTAGGAGGATTTAAGCTCAAACATTCCGACGCAAAAATCTATGCACAAACCAAGAAAACCCTTTCAGTAAGTGTTCCGCTTAAAGAAACTATTCTTAAAAAGAGTGATTTCAATACATATAAAAAAAGTCTTTCTCTACTCTGGTGTAGTTTTCCGATAAGCATTTATGGAACACCAGACGGCTATATTTCTACTCAGGTAAAAAATGAAAATATTGAACTTTTCGGCACCCAGTTGCCTATTAAAGTTACAACAGAAAATTATAATATATATGAGAATATGGAAGTTAAACGCACAGAAAAGCAGGCTCGCACTCTTGCCGAAAAACAACTTTCTGTTCTTGAAACTTTCGACTTGAATAATGCAAAATCCTATACAAAAAAGTATACACAAAAAATTTCTAAAGGAAACCTTATTCTCACAGGAACATATACCTGCATCGAAGATATTGCTATACAGCAAGAAATAAAAATAGACGGTTCAATCACCCAAGGAAATGGTAATGAACCGTCAAAAGAAGAAAACTGATATTTTTCTATATTAAATCAGACGGATAAAAGCTTAAATAGCCTTTATCCGTCTGAAATTTTATTATAAGTATATTATTCTAAATAAACACTATCAGCAGAATACTTCAAAGAAAATAGGTTGATTTACATCTGATGTAAAAATACTCAAACCTTCTTCAAATTCTTCCTTGTTTCTTGCAGAAATATAATTAAAGCCAACAGAGTTTACCCAACCCTTTGCAGATGTTTCATGTGCATGAGTAATAGCATTACTCTGGTGATGCTTAAGCAAGTTTGTACCAAAGTTATTGCAAAGCATGATTCTTATATTGCCACGAAGATTTTTATCCCAAATAGCATTCATATCATAGAAGAAGCTAAGGTCACTGATAATAAGGAAGCAAAGCTCTTTACTTACTTCCGCATGACCCATAAATGTTGAAGCCGAACCATCGATACCATTTGTACCCATATTGCAGAATACATTTACTGTTGGATTTATTTCAAATCTATTAGCAAACATTATTGTACAACCGATAGCAAGGTGAAGAACCGAATTATCAGGAATCTTAGAGATAAGTTTATCAACAGCATAAAGCTGTGAATATTTTTCTGTATGTTCAGAAGGAAGTGCTTTCTGAGCATTTCTCCATGCTTCTTCATACTCACCATTATTATGGCTATCGCCTGCAAGCTCAACAAATTTATCAAAGAAATACTTCTGTGAGCATTCAAAAATTCTTGTAAGTCTACGATAAGTATCAGCAACTAAACCATCTTCAGCAACTCTCCAATGACCAAGAGCTCTTCTTTGTGCTCTTAATCTCGGAAGAATTGGGTCGTTAAGAGAGCGTCTTCCGCCAACAGTAATAACAATATCTGCCCAAAGTTCATCATTAAACTTTGCATTATCGTAGTGGCGAAGTATAGGTGTAGACAAAATAGTGTGCTTTCCATGATAGTTAGAAATAGCGTCTGTAATAATAACGCAGTTAAACTTTTCTGCAAATGCTTCAACAGAACGCTTTTCTTCCTCTGAAAGTGGATGATTCTGAGAATAGACAATGAGAACTCTTCTCATAGCTTTAAGTCTATCAACTCTTGCCTGCCATACACTATCATCATCAGCAGTAGTAATTCTTTCAATAGTTCTGAATCTTTTATCAAGCTTCAAAACTCTTGGGTCCGGCTTATAACGCTCGATGCTTGCAATCGGAACATTGATATGAACAGGGCCTTTACCATGGTGATTAACTTCAAGCAAAGCCTCACAAATTTTTCTTCTGGATTCCCAATCGCCAATATGACCAGCAGTTACAGGAAGTGAAACACTCTTTTTAACAACTCCTGCATATATATCTGTCTGAGGAATTGTCTGGTCTTCATTCTGACCTAATACGCAAGGATATCTGTCGGCTGTAATAACAACAAGCGGAACATTCTGATAATATGCTTCTGTAACTGATGTAAGATAGTTAGACGCAGCCGTACCGGATGTGCAGCACATTGCAACCGTCTGATTAAGTTTTAACGCCAAGCCCATAGCAAAGAATCCGGCACTTCTCTCATCAATAACACTGTATGTCTTAAAATATGGGTCAGCCTCAAAAAGTCTTACAAGATTGAGATTTCGAGAACCTGATGACAAAACAATATGTTTAATGTGATATTGCTTAATCAAAGTTACAAGCATTTTACATCTTGCAAAATCTTGTGAAACTTCTGGAAGAGGCTTCAATAATTTAGAAATATCCTCGTCTTCTTTCACAACCTTTTTAGCTTCAAGTGCATCTTTAAGCCATTTAAGACTTCTTTCTTTCTCTTTTGCCATAATTTCATCAATAGCATTATAATCAATAGGCTCTAAAAGAGAATCGTCTGTCATAATTCTGCTTACATCTGTAACAAGTCTTTCTCTAAAATTAAAGAGCTTTGCAAGAGAATTAAAGCGTGAGAAACCTCTTCTCTTATTTGTAATCGGTATGAAATTCTTCTTGAAAATCATAGCAAAGCTTGCACCGTGGCAAGAATCTGTTACAACAAACTGTGCATTGCTCAGATAATAGAGCCAATCTTCAACCTGAAGATTTTCAATGCAGTTATCCATATCCATTTTTTCTTTGTTTTTATCAAAAAGCCAGAATAAACCGTCAAGAAGATTGATAACCTTGATACCGCCAAGCTTTTCTGAAATATGAAGCAAAGCCTGTTTCTTTTCAGGAGTAGGGTCAAGAATATATGCAGCAATAAAAGGTTCAGTTTCACGATGTGTAGATTTCTCTGCAAGCGGCTTATAAACAGTATCAGGGTCGACAAGGAAAACAGGGTCTAAAACCTGAGTTGAATCAACACCATAAATATCCTTACAAATTTTTACACCATCATCTTCACGCAAGGAAATTGCATCAAAACGCTTCATATATGAAGAAATTATTCTTCTTTCATCATCCGGTGCAAAGTCTATAGAATGTCCGAAAGATGTTGCATAAGCAATCTTTTTCTTGCTTGCGTCTGCAAAACTAAGATAGAATAATTTATCGAAATTTTTGCTTATACCATAATTCCAAAGCTGGTCAGAACCAAGAACAAATGTATCGCACATATCGTTCAGCTTATAAAACTCATCCTTCTTCAAAGATGGACTTATATCATAATGCTCCTCAGCAAATCTTCTGGAATGAGTCATCTTATGTTCAACATCAGACTGTTGTGAACCTGTCAGCATTTTATCTATCATCAATACTGAATATCCAAGAGATTTAATAACATTGTTCAAAGCGTAATAAGTCATTATACTACCATAGTTACAACCTGTCCATACGCCTAATATACCAACATCATATTTTTTTTCTTTTTCCATATTTCTACTCCTTTAAATATCACGAGTTAATAAATATCAAGAGTTAACATAAATCCATATTATTATAACAAAATTATTCAAAAAATGCAAGAACTAAATAATATTGTTAAAAATATATAATTTTTTAATATGTGCAAAATTTTAAATTTCTTCACCGTTTTCTATCTTTTCAATAAGAGCAAGTCTGTTGATATGTCTGTCACCCTCAAATTCAGTATGAAGGAATATATCAGCAAGCTTAACGGCCATTTCGCTGTCGATAACACGACCACCCATACAAAGGATATTTGCATCGTTGTGTCTTCTTGTCATCTCTGCACAAAATTCGTTTGTGCAAACAGCAGCTCTTATTCCCTTAACTTTATTTGCCGCAATAGAAATTCCTATTCCTGTTCCGCAGCAAAGTATACCAAGTTCACATTCCTTTGCGGCAACAGCCTTAGCAACCGGATAAGCATATCTTGGATAATCGACAGAATCTGTGCTGTATGTGCCGAAATCTTTATATTCAATACCATTTTCCTCAAGATATTTTTTTACTGCCTCTTTAATTTCGTAACCGCCGTGGTCTGCTCCAAGTGCTATCATTTTATTAACCTCCATTATTAAATATATGATTTTATTTTGAACTGTTTTTCAATCTTGCGTTTAATTCTCTTTCTGCCTGTGGTAATCTCAAATAAAGAGGTACAAGCTCATCAGATGAAATTGTTTCCCCGTTTTGAGCCTTTTGATAAGCGACAGCTGCCGTTCCGTAGGCTCTTTGATATCTGAGATTTTGTGGCGCAATTTTTATATATTCAATTTGCTTCATATTTTCAAAGCAAATGTTTGCACCATCACCGACAAGCATTATTTCACCATCGCTGAAATTCATAAGTTCAGATTCAAGCTCTGCTATTGATAATGCCCTATCCTCACATATACGGCTTATCTTTCCGTTATCCGCCATAAAAAGTGCGTTATAAACCTGTGAACATCTTGCGTCCATAACTGCACAAATCAAGCCGTTGAAAATTTCGAAATTCTGCGCCATAGCTTCAAGCGTTGAAACTGATACACAAGGCTTTCCTAAAGCCATAGCCATTCCCTTTACGCACGAAACTCCGATTCTTACTCCGGTAAATGAACCAGGACCTGCATCAACCGCAAAAATATCAACGTCTTTAATATCAGTTTTAGTAAATTCAAGAAGCTTTTCTGCAAGAAGCATAAGCGTCTGACTATGTGTAAGGCTTGTATTCATATAAAACTCGCCTTTTAAAAAGCCGTCCTCATATAGTGCCACAGATGCAGGTGACGCTGAAGAATCAAATGCTAAAATAATCATTCTATGTCCACCCCGCTTATTGTAATCTCTCTTTCATTTTCTGAAAGCGGCTTAATAGTAATTCTGATTGCATCATTCGGAAGTACGCCCTCGATATTTTCGCTCCATTCAATAACCAAAATACCGTTACCAATATAATCAAAAAAGCCCGTTGAATATAAATCGTCATATGTTGTAACACGATACATATCGAAGTGAAAAATTGGAAATTTCCCCTCATACTCGTGAACCAAGGCAAAAGTCGGGCTTGAAACTCCATCCTCAAAACCAAGTCCCTCAGATAAGCCTCTTGTAAAAGCTGTTTTTCCTGCACCGAGTCCGCCAAAAAGTGCTATAACCTCAGTGCCTTTCAGTTTTTTTGCAAGCTTTTTTCCTATGTTTTCGGTTTCATTTGCCGAAGATGATATAAATTTAACCAAATCCAAACAACTCCTAATCAGAACAAGCCCGAAATCTTACCGTTGTCGTCAACATCAATCCTGTTTGCAGCAGGAACTTTTGGAAGTCCAGGCATAGTCATAATATCGCCTGTATAAATAACAACAAAACCGGCACCATTAGAAATTCTTACATCAGAAACAGTAATTACAAAACCCTCAGGTCTGCCGAGAAGTGCTGGGTTATCAGAAAGTGAATACTGTGTCTTTGCAACGCATATTGGCATATCGTCCTTATATAGCTTTTCAACCTCTGCAAGTGCTTTTTTAGCCTTGGGTGTGAATACTACGCCTGATGCACCGTAGATATTCTTTGCTATGGCTTCAAGCTTTTCTGTGATTGTAAGACCGTTCTCATAGATATGCTTGAAATCAGATGGCTTTTCCGTTGCTTCGCAAACTTTCTTTGCAAGCTCAAGTCCGCCATCTGCACCCTTTGCAAATACTTCTGCGAGTGAGAAATCTGCACCGTTATCCTTGCAGTAATTTTCAACAAAGTTAAGCTCTGCTTCTGTGTCGGATTCAAAACGGTTAATTGCTACAACAACAGGTACACCGAATTTCTTCATATTTTCAATGTGCTTTCCGAGGTTTGCGATACCCTTTTTAAGAGCATCAAGATTTTCTGTTTTAAGTTCTGTCTTTGGAACACCACCGTTATATTTTAAAGCACGAACAGTAGCTACAAGAACAACCGCATTCGGCTTCAAACCAGCAAGGCGGCACTTAATATCGAAAAATTTTTCAGCACCCAAATCAGAGCCGAATCCAGCCTCAGTAATGCAGTAATCACCGAGCTTTAATGCGAGCTTTGTTGCACGAACAGAGTTACAGCCATGAGCAATATTAGCGAATGGACCGCCGTGCATAATTGCAGGCGTACCATCAATAGTCTGTACAAGATTTGGTTTAATTGCATCCTTGAGAAGTGCCGTCATAGCACCGTTAGCGTGAATATCCTTTGCGAAAACCGGCTTTCCGTCATATGAATATGCAATAAGTATATTTCCAAGACGCTCTTTGAGGTCGCTTATAGAACTTGCAAGACAGAGAATAGCCATAACTTCACTTGCAACAGTAATAATAAAACCGTCCTCACGAGGTACGCCGTTTACCTTTCCGCCAAGACCGGCAACAATGTTTCTAAGCTCTCTGTCGTTCATATCGAGGCAACGCTTAACGAGAATTCTCTTAACATCAATACCAAGTTCATTACCTTGCTGAATGTGGTTATCGAGCATAGCACAGAGAAGATTATTAGCAGCTGTGATTGCGTGCATATCGCCTGTAAAGTGCAGGTTGATGTCCTCCATTGGAAGGACCTGTGAATATCCACCGCCTGCTGCACCGCCCTTAATGCCGAAAACAGGGCCGAGCGACGGCTCACGCAAAGCAATAACCGTCTTCTTTCCAAGCTTATTCATAGCTTGTCCAAGACCTGTTGTAACAGTTGTTTTACCCTCTCCTGCCGGAGTTGGGTTAATTGCTGTAACAAGAACAAGCTTACCATCTGGTTTAGACTCAAGCTTTTTAAAAAGTTCCTCAGAAAGTTTTGCCTTATACTTACCGTAAAATTCAAGTTCATCTTCGGTAATTCCTACATCCGCAGCAACATCTTTGATAGGTCTGAGTTTGGTCTGCTGTGCAATTTCAATATCAGTTAGCATTATTATTTTCCCTCTCTTAAAGAAAATTTTTCAATAAATTGATTATAGCATATTTCGTGAATTCTAACAAGCGTTTTACTTATTTAGTTTATACCTTGCATAAAATATGGCAAAATAATACAAAAAGAGGAGAATCCATGGTATGAATTCTCCTCTTTATATAGAGCCTTTCGGCTAAAATTCAATTATTTAGAAGATTCTGCGAGCTGCTTAGCAACCTCATCAGCAAGGTTATCGCTTCTCTTCTCAAGGCCTTCGCCCTTCTCAAAGCGAACGAAACCAAGAATCTTAATGCTGCCGCCGAGGTCCTTAGCAACCTTAGCTGTGTACTGCTCAACAGTCATCTTGTTATCCTTAACAAAAGCCTGATTTACGAGGCAGTTTTCCTCATAGTACTTACCAATCTTACCAAGAACAATCTTCTGAGCGATAGCCTCTGGCTTACCCTCATTGATAACCTGCTCTGTCATGATAGCCTTCTCATGCTCAATAACCTCGTCAGGTACATCGGACTTCTGGAGGTATGATGGGTTAACAGCAGCAATCTGCATAGCAATGTCCTTGCCATATTCAGCAAAGCCGTCCTTACCAGCAACATCTGTCTCAAAGTTAACCATAACACCAATCTTACCGCCTGCGTGGATATAAGTTGCAACAGCACCCTCATAACGAGCAAAACGACGAATCTTGATATTCTCGCCGATTGTAAGAACCTTCTCTTGGAGAAGTTCAGCAACTGTCATATCAGAACCAGCAGCCTTTTCTGCGAGAAGAGCGTCAACATCAGCAGGGTTCTTCTCGATGATTGTATCAGCAACTGTCTTAACAAAGCTCATGAAGTCATCGTTCTTAGCAACGAAGTCTGTCTCGGAGTTGATTTCAACAACAACACCAACAGTAGCGTCTGCATTTGTAGCTGCATAAGCTACGCCTTCAGCTGCGATTCTTGAAGCTTTCTTAGCCTGCTTTGCAAGGCCCTGCTCTCTAAGAATATCAATAGCAGCGTCCATATTGCCATCAGCCTGTGTAAGAGCCTTCTTGCAGTCCATCATACCACAGCCTGTTTTTTCTCTAAGAGTTTTTACATCTTGTGCTGTAAATGCCATAATAATTTTCCTCCATTTTGTAAATTTTCATTATCTTGAAAAATACCCACGAGCATAGCGTGGGTATTTTAATTTTATATTATTGAATTACTCTGCTGCTTCTTCAGCTTCGTCTGCTTCAGCAGCTGCTGCACCCATTCTGCCCTCGTTGCCTTCGATAATAGCGTTAGCAATAGCAGAAGAAATGAGCTTAACTGCACGAATAGCATCGTCGTTACCAGGGATAACATAATCAACTTCATCAGGGTCGCAGTTTGTATCAACGATAGCAACTATCGGAATACCAAGCTTCTTAGCTTCTGCAACAGCGATTCTTTCCTTGCGTGGGTCGATGATGAAGAGAGCGCCAGGGATTTCCTTCATATCCTTGATACCGCCGAGGAACTTCTCGAGCTTTTCAATCTCAAGGTTGAGCTTAACAACTTCCTTCTTTGGGAGAAGGTCGAATGTTCCGTCTTCTTCCATTGCACGGAGCTGCTTAAGTCTTTCAATTCTTGTACGGATTGTTGTGAAGTTTGTGAGCATACCTCCGAGCCATCTTGCGTTAACATAGTAAGCACCTGCACGCTCTGCCTCTTCCTTAACGGAATCCTGAGCCTGCTTCTTTGTGCCTACGAAGAGAACTGACTTGCCCTCTACGGAAAGGTCACGAACGAAGTTATAAGCTTCCTCAAGCTTCTTAACTGTTTTCTGGAGATCGATAATATAGATACCGTTTCTCTCTGTGAAGATATACTTAGCCATCTTCGGGTTCCATCTTCTTGTCTGGTGACCGAAATGTACACCTGCTTCAAGAAGCTGTTTCATAGATACTACTGACATTGTTTTGTCCTCCTTTTGGTTTTAAACCTCCGCAGAATCATATATGACAAACATTTCGGAATGAAATGCACCGAAGCCATATAAAAGAGCCTGCGTGTGTTTTGCTCAAATATTTTAACACATATTTTCAGATAATGCAAGTCTTTTTTGAAAATTTATCATAATAGCCTTACAATGAGCACAAAGTTTATATAATTTCAAAAATTATATACTTAAAATTGCTATTTAAAAAATGGCAATTTCATTCTTTTTTTCTTATATGGACGCTGAACATTAGTGACGATTATAGTATCTTCACCTATAAGTTCTATGCTATTCCACTGTATAACAATATCCTCTTCTCTGCCGAAAAGTCCGAAACATTTTGGTCTGCCAAAGATTATGATTGCTACAAGCTTAGCATTTTTTGTGTCTATTTCAACATCATCAACACAGCCAAGTCTGCACCCGTCCTTGCCGTTTATAACTTCTTTACATCTAAGGTCGGTTATTCTGCAAGTCATATTGCTCCTCCTATGCAAAAAGCTATGAACCTCCATTATCCATTATATGCAGTTTAGCGGTGGATATATAACAATCAGTTATTTAGCATATCCCTCTATAATTTGACAGGTTTTTTCTATATCTTTATCAGTATGAGCTATTGAAACAAACATTGCTTCAAACTGTGATGGTGCAGTGTATATACCATTACTTTGCAAGTAATTGAAATAATCAGCATATTTTTTCGTATCTGCCGATTTTGCAGTTTCATAATCCGTCACAGGCTTATTTGTAAAGAATGCGGTCATTATTGAACCTGCACGATTCACATTAAGGCCTGCTTTACGCATAGCCGATTCTATCTTTGCAGATTTCTTCTCAAGCTCTGGATAAATAGTATTCTGATTTTCCTCAAGAATTTTAAGTGTGGCAAGACCTGCGCTTACGGCAACGGGATTTCCTGAAAGAGTTCCGGCCTGATATACCGAACCAAGTGGCGAAATACATTCCATAATTTCACGCTTTCCGCCATATGCAGCTAAAGGCATACCTCCGCCAACTATTTTTCCTAAGGTTGTCATATCAGGACAAACACCATAATATTTTTGAGCACCACCAATACTTAAACGGAAACCTGTTATTACCTCATCAAAAATCAACAATGCACCATATTTTTCAGTAATATCTCTGAGGAATTGCAAGAAACCATTTTTAGGCGGAACTACACCCATATTCGCAGCACAAGGTTCAACTATAACACAGGCTATATCCTTACCATATTTATCAAAAAGCTTTTCTACTGATTCAACGCTGTTATATTTAGCAAGAAGTGTAGTTTCTGTATAGCCTTTTGGAACGCCTGAACTATCAGGAATAGAATTTGTCAACAAACCAGAACCCGCACGAACCAACAAACCATCAGAATGTCCATGATAACAGCCTTCAAATTTTACAATAAAATCTCTTTTAGTATAACCTCTTGCCGCTCTCACAGCACTCATAACTGCTTCTGTTCCGGAATTTACAAGTCTGAGCATTTCCATAGACGGAAAATTTCTCTTTATAACCCTTGCAAGCTCGATTTCTCCACTATGGCAAGCACCAAATGTCAAGCCCTTTTTGCAAGTATCTATTACAGCGTTTATAACTTCGGGGTGAGTATGTCCAAGAATATTTGGTCCCCATGAGCATACGTAGTCGATGTATTCGTTTCCGTCAACATCATAAATTTTGTCACCCTTTGCGTGGTCTATAAAAACAGGATTTTTGCCGACAGATTTCCATGCACGAACAGGACTGTTTACTCCGCCCGGCATAAAATCAAGTGCCTGTTCATAAAGTTTTTCAGATTTCGTTGTATTCATAATTTATACTCCTTATCTGTAAAATTCATCAATCCACTTTGCAACATCAAGTGCGTGATATGTGATAATAATATCCGCTCCCGCTCTCTTAATAGCAATCATATTTTCGCTTACAATTTTCTTTTCGTCTATCCAGCCATTCTGAGCGGCAGCTTTAACCATAGCATATTCACCACTGACATTATAAGCAACAAGTGGCAAATCAAATTTTTCTCTTGCTGATTTAATTATATCTAAGTATGCAAGTGCAGGCTTGACCATAACCATATCAGCACCCTCAGATATATCGTCTGCAATTTCACGAAGAGCTTCTCTGCCATTTGCATAATCCATTTGATAAGTTTTTCTGTCACCAAATTCGGGAGCAGATTCTGCGGCATCTCTGAATGGTGAGTAATAAGCTGACGCAAATTTAGCGCTATATGAAAGTATCGGAGTATCAATAAAACCATTCTCATCAAGAACATTTCTTATTGCTGAAACTCTGCCGTCCATCATATCTGAAGGAGCTATAATATCAGCACCGGCTTTCGCAAGACTTACAGCCATCTTTGAAAGCAAGGGAAGTGTTTCATCATTGAGAATTTTTTCTCCGCAAACAACTCCGCAATGTCCATGAGAAGTATATTCGCAAAGGCATACATCGGCAATTATAATAAGTGATGGATAATTTTTCTTTATATATCTTACTGCTTGTTGTGTGATACCATTATCGTTATATGCTTCTGTCGCATATTCGTCCTTATGCTTTGGAACACCGAAAATTAAAATTCCCGAAATGCCACTCTTTTCAACTTCATTAAGAATTTCGTCTATTCTATCTAGTGAATATTGATAGATATTCGGCATAGATTCTACGGGATTTTTTATATTTTCTCCCTCAACAACAAACATCGGATATATCAAATCACTTTTGCTTATTCTTGTTTCTCTTACCATGCTGCGTAGATTTTCGCTTGCTCTTAATCTTCTAAATCTTTTCATTGCTGTTCTCCTCAACTATTTTAAGAATTGTATCCGTTATACCTTCAACAGTCTTTGTCTTTGAAATATTAAATCCGCTCACGCCGTGTTTAATTAAGGTTTCAGCGGTTATTTCACCAATACAGACTATTTTGGTCTTTGGTGAAATTGTAAAACCGCCCTCATAGAAAGCGTCAACTCCCGATGAACTCGCAAAAGCAATAAAATCAGTATCAATCGTCTTATCAGCCTCTGTTTTATAATCAAGCTGAACGCCATAGGTTTTTATATCATCATACTGAATATTATTTTTATCAAGAATTTCTGTAAGAAGTAAAGAACCCTTTTCCGCTCTTAAAATAAGAAGTCTTTCATCACTATGAACCTTTTTTGCGAGAAGTTCTCCAAGAGCCTCTGATGTAAAATCATTTGGGATAAGCTCTGCAAAAATGCCGTATTTTTCAAGTACAGAAGCTGTTCCCATACCAATAACCGCAAATTTAATATTTATAAGCTTTCTTATATCTATCTTTAATGCTTTGAGTTTATTAAGGAAGATTTCTGCTCCATTCATACTTGTAAGAACGATATAGCTATATTTGTCTATATCATTAAGAGCCTTATCAAATTTCGGATTGTTTCTATATTCGATAATATTGAGATGATTCATATGGTTAATATCTGCACCATAGGCAGAAAGCTGTTTTGAAAGCTTTGAAGAAAGTCTTTGAGTTCCTGTTACTGTAACAGAAATATCTTTTAAAGGCTTTTTAATAGTCGGTGAAAAATCATATTCCACAGTTTTTCCGACAGCTATAACAACAGGAGGTTTAATTTCGTTTTCCTCCGCTACCTTACAAATAGTTCTGAGTGTAGCCCTGACAGTCTGATTTTTCGCATATGCTCCGTTAGAAATAATTGCAATAGGAGTATTTTCCGACATACCATTTTCTATAAGACTATGCACTATTTGTGGAAGATTTCTAAGTCCCATAAGAAATACAAGTGTCCCTCCACATTCGGCATAGGCTTTCATATTTTCAGGTAGAATATCCTCCGCTGTATGTCCGGTAATAACATGAAAGCTTCTGCTTGTAAGTCTGTGCGTAACAGGTATTCCGGCAAGCGCCGGCACTGCAATAGCTGATGAAATTCCCGGAACTATATCAAAGGGAATGTCACCTTCTTTGAGTGCGATTATCTCCTCTCCACCTCTGCCGAAAACGAAAGGGTCGCCGCCTTTAAGCCTGACAACTGTTTTATTTTCACGAGCCTTTTCAATCAAAAGACTGTTTATAGTTTCCTGAGTTTCACTATGTGCCCCAGAACGCTTTCCAACACAAATTTTTTCTGCATTTTCAGCATATTCAAGAAGTTCCTTATCAACAAGACTGTCATATATAAGCACATCGCATTTTTGGATAAGATCCAAACCACGAAGCGTAATCAAATCATAGTCTCCACAGCCTGCACCAACAAGATATACTCTGCCCTTATTCATAGCTTTTTCGTCAACTCCTTTGCAAGCTCAAATCTTTCTGATATATCTGCACTTTTGGATAAAATGTTGCAATCCTCACCCGAAACATAGAGTGTAATTTTATCACCGTTTATCTCGGAATATGCACCCAAAGGCATACCGCAATCTGCATTTAAAATCTGTGGAACGGCTCTTTCAAGCTGAAATGAATAAAAAGTTTCCTGATGATTTACAAGACTAATATAGCTTTTAAGTCTTTCATCATTTTTACGGCTTTCTACGGCAATTATGCCTTGACAAGGCGACGGCAAAAACTCGTTATAATCAAATGGTATAACTGTATATTCTTTACTATTATAAATTCCAAGTCTTTCAAGACCTGCCGCCGCAAGAATTAAAGCGTCATATTCACCATTTATAAGTTTACGCAATCTGGTATCAACATTACCTCGTATATCCTTAACTGTAACTAAAGGATATAGCCTATGCAAAAAACTTTTTCTGCGTATACTTCCCGTGCCAACAATAAAGTCGCTGCTATTTTTTATTGGTAAATCATTTCTTGTAACTAAAACATCTTTATAATTTCCTCTTTCAAGTACGGCAGATATTTCCAAACCCTCCGCAAGCTCTAAGGGCAAATCCTTTGCACTATGGACAGCAAGGTCTATTTCACCAGAAAGCAATGCCGATTCAAGCTCTGAAATAAATACACCCTTTCCTCCAAAGGACGCAAGTGATTTATCAAGCACTTTATCACCCTTTGTGGATATATGAACTGTTGCTATTTCTATATCATTACAGACAGATTTCAGCTTTGCTATAAACATTTCTGTCTGTGCAAGTGCAAGCTTACTTTTTCTCGTTCCGATTTTAATTTTCATTATTAGCTTCCTCTATCAATTTTGACACAAGGTTGTCATTTATTTCATCTCTTGAAAGGCACAATGCAAGCAATCTCTCAAAAACTATTTTTCTGTCAGCTTCATTTCTGACTTCAGATTTTATATGCTTTCTATATTTAAAAAGTGTTTCGGTAATATCGGCATTATCACCATCAAGCAATTCCTCAAGTCTTTCACGAATATATTTTGCATAAACAGGACTTTTTCCCGAACTTGTTATTCCTGCCGTAATTCCGTTTTTATTAACCAACGCCGGAAAAATAAATCCGCATTTATCCTTATCATCAACGGTATTGACAAGGATATTCTTTTCACTGCAAAGCTTGAAAATATGTCCGTTTACACCCTCATCGTCAGTAGCACTTATCGCACAAAATATATTGTCAAGGTCGCTGTCTATAAATTTTCTTTCTATAACGGCAACATCAAGCTTTCTGATTTCTTCACATATAAAAGGTGCGATAACGGTTATCTTAGGTTCAAATGACAAAAGCTTTTCGACCTTACGCAAGGCAACCTTTCCACCGCCTACAACAAGAATTTTCCTGTCTTTTATGTCTATATAGAACGGGAAATAAGCCATTATTCCACACCTCCAAAAGTTTTATATACATTCAGAATCTTTTCAAATTCTTCTGCGGATAACTCCTCTCTCAGTTTATATAAAAGCTCCTCAAAGGATTTTTCTTTCAGTTTCAGCTTTACTGCATCTATATATGGCAGAAAGCTATGAAACAATATATCCTTTTTGAGAACCTCAATTTCTTCTTCAATAATTTTCTTAGCTTCATCAACGCTGCTTAGCTTGAGAGAATTATTTTCCTTAGCAAGGGTTTTGAAGTAGTCCACATCAACAAGCCTGATACCCGATATTTTCTCAATTTCTCTGTCTATATCAGGCGGAACAGCCAAATCTATAAAAAGTCTGTTCTTATTTTCTTTAAGGCATTTCTGCAAATCATAATATGTTATTGTATAATGCGGACTTGAAGTCGCACTTATAAGGCAATCTACCTTATTGATATATTCATATCTATTGTTATATTCCACCGTAGAAACATCATTTATATATGTAAAATCATTATTATGATTTCTTAGCGTGGTTATAATGCTTATATTTTTATGCGAAACAAGATTTTTAACAAGGCTTGTGCCAATCTTACCTGTTGCACCTATCACCATAACGCTTACATTTTCGCCAAGTCTTGCGACCTCATTTGCGGCAAGCGTTGCCATAGATACAGATGTTTTAGAAAGAACTGTTTCTGTTTTAATGCGTTTAGCACAAGCAATAGCCGCCTGAAAAACTGTATTCAATTCATAGCCAGTAGTTTTATATTTCTGAGCAAAAGCATATGCTCTTTTAACCTGACCAAGAATTTCGTCCTCGCCTATAACCATAGAATCAATACCGCTTGCAACATTATATAGATGAGAAATGGCCCTATCTTCATAGAAAAGAAATATCTGCTTTGACAATCTTGAAACTTCAAAGCCTGAATATTCTGCCAAGGTATTTTTAGCAAAGTTTATTGCATTTTCATTTCCTACAAAATATAATTCCATACGATTACAAGTGCAAACTATAAGACACTCATTTATAAAGTCAGAATTTATAAGGCAATTCAGCAAAGATTTTTGAGTATCTTCTGAAAAAGCAAATTGTTTTCTTATTTCCAAATCTGAATTTTTATGGTTAATACTTATACAATACATAATTTTATCTATCAACACCTTAAAAAACGTCCCTGCGGCATAAAACAACGCACAAGCATTATTTTAATACCACAGGGACTCAATGTCAACGCCGGCGAGCCGCCGGTGCCAAGACGCGGAATCGGTTTTGCAAGCAAAACCTCGACATTTATAAAAGAAGATGATTACCGCGGATGAAGTAACTACCGTAGCCGAATTGGCTTCGCCATTCGGCTCTACCGATTAGTTAACATACTTATTTAATAGAACGAAACTTTTAATTGTCTTAGAAAAGTTGACTAACTCATCGGTAGTCCATTGGGAATTTTATTACCCGCGGTAAAAAACTTCCCATACTCACTACAAGTGAGGCTTGCCGAGCGATCACGCGTCTTGGTTGCGGCGGCTCGCCGCCTTGAGCAAAACTGTTATCTGTCCTAAGGAAGTCTTTAAACTAAATAATGAATGAATCCTCATTAATAGCCTCATTATCGAGTATGTATACCGAATTGCCCTTTGTAACGAATATCTTATATACAAACACATCGACTTTTTCGCCTACTGTTACCTCTGCTTCGTTAAGCGTTCTTTTGGCAGTAAGCTTTGTACCGTTTACAGCTATTGTAAGCTCTGTATTATCGCCTCTGAAAGCTACTCTCTCAACTACTCCCTCAGCCGCAGAACTCTTATATTTTTGGTTTTCGTTCTTTTTAGTAACATCTAAAAATTCAGGTCTGATTATAGCCTTATCTGCACCGTCAATTTCCTTAAATGTACTGAATTTGCTGTAATCATCAACAAACGAAGCTTGTCCAAAAAATGATGCTGTAAAAGCTGTCTGTGGCTTTTGATATATTTCTATCGGAGAACCTTTTTGCTCGATTTTACCATGATTAGTTATGATAATCTCATCAGCAACCTCTATTGCCTCGTCTTGGTCGTGAGTTACGAATATGCTTGTAACGCCAAGCTTTTCTATCATTTCTTTCAACCAACTTCTTAGTTCTTGTCTGACCTTTGCATCAATAGCCGCAAAAGGTTCATCAAGAAGTAAAAGTTGTGGATTCGGTGCTAAAGCTCTTGCAAAAGCTACTCTCTGTCTTTGACCACCGGAAAGCTGGCTCGGATACCTCTTGCCTAAGCCCTCAAGACCGATAAGCTTTATAAGTTCGTTTACTCTTTCTTTTATGTATTTTTTATCAGCTTTTTGAACTTTAAGTCCGAAAGCGATATTATCATAAACTGTCATATAGCGAAAAAGCGCGTAATTTTGAAAGACAAAACCTATCCCACGCTTACTTGCAGGAATATTATTGACAACCTTACCGTCAATGATTATTTCTCCACTATCAGGATTTTCAAGACCTGCAATCATTCTTAATATAGTTGTCTTTCCGCTGCCGCTCGGACCTAAAAGACCTATTAACTTTCCTTTTTCAATTCCGAAATTAACATTATCAGACGCCTTAAAATCGCCGAAGGTTTTATTTATATTTTTCAGTTCAACATACATTTATATATCCTTCTTTCCTTTATATTCAACCACACTTCTTATTATCAATATAGCAATCGCCATAATGACAAGGATTGAGGATACTGCAAAAGCAGGAACATACTGAAATTCATTAAAGAGAATTTCCACATGAAGTGGAAGTGTATTTGTTTTTCCTCTTAGATGACCAGATAATACAGAAACCGCTCCGAATTCTCCCATAGCTCTTGCGGCACACAAAATAATACCATAAAGGAAAGCCCATTTTATATGTGGAAAAGTTATTCTGCGGAAAATTGTAAAACCATTTGCACCCATAAGTGCCGCAGCTTCTTCTTCGTCTGTTCCTTGAGCCTCAAGAACAGGTATAAGTTCTCTTGATATAAACGGAAATGTAACAAAAACTGTTGCAAGAACTACACCGGGAACAGCATAAACTATGCTTACATCAGCTTGTTGTAAAAGTGGATAAAGTATGCTCTGTCTGCCAAATGTAAGTATAAAAATCAAACCAGCGATAACAGGAGATACTGTAACCGGCAAATCTATAAGAGTGGTAAGAACTTTTTTGCCCTTAAATCTAAATTTTGTTATAGCCCAAGCCGCAAATACTCCGAATATTGTATTTACAGCTACTGCGATAAGAGTTGCTTCAAGAGTAAGGATAGTTGCTTTTACGGTATATTCATCTGTAATGGCTTTAACATAAACCTCCCAACCTTGTTTAAAAGCCTCTGAAAAAACTGTTATAAGGGGCAATATAAGCATTACAAAAAGAAATAATATACTTATTCCGATAAGTACACCCTTGACTATTTTCGAGCCCAATTTATTTTCGTGCATTATATTAACCCCCTTTCAGAATCTTTGTATTTCTTGCCTGAATAAGATTTATTACAAATAACAGCAAGAATGATACTGCAAGCATTACAAGTGCTATTGCTGTTGCACTTTTATAGTCGAACTCCTGAAGTTCTGACATTATTATAAGCGGTGTAATTTCTGTTTCATAAGGCTTGTTTCCTGCTATAAAAACTACACTGCCATATTCGCCAAGGCATCTGCCGAAAGCAAGTCCAAAACCTGTAAAAACTGCTGGTCTTATTTCAGGAAAGATTATTTTCCAAAATATTCTTGTTCTGCTCGCACCAAGCACTCCTGCGGCTTCTTCGTATGATGAATCAAGCTTTTCAAGTATCGGCTGAACTGAACGAACTACAAAAGGTATACCTATGAAAATAAGAGCAATCGTAATGCCAACCTGTGTATAAGCAATTTTAATTCCGAACTTATCGAAAAAGCTTCCTATCAAGCCATTATCTGTTGTAAGCGATGTAAGAGCCATACCGGCAACCGCTGTCGGAAGTGCAAAAGGAAGTTCTATCATACCGTCTATAATTTTCTTTCCCGGAAACTGATACCTTACAAGTACCCACGCTATAATAACTCCCATAACAGCGTTTATAAGAGAGGCTATAAAAGCTGTTATAAAGCTTACTTTAAAGCTTGCAAGAACACGCTCACGAGTTATAGTCTGAATAAAATCGCTAAAATCCATTTGAGCTGTATATATTACGAGTGACGCAAGCGGTATCAAAACCACAAGACTTAGTATAGAAAGCGTTACGCCCATAGACAATCCAAACAATGGGATTACTCTTTTTTTCGCTTTTTTCATTATTACACCTTATTTTTCATAAATTTGGTCGAAAACTCCGCCGTCTGCAAAGTGTTTTTCCTGAACCTTATCCCAACCACCGAAATCTTTAATAGTAACAAGATTAAGATTGAGGTCGAAAACATCTGAATATTGCTTTAAGATTTTTTCATTCGATGGACGGTAATAATTTTCTGCGGCAATCTTCTGTGCTTCGTCCGAATAGAGATAACTGAGATATTCAGTAGCGACCTCTCTTGTTCCTCGCTTATCAACAACTTCATCAACAACTGCAACTGACGGCTGTGCAAGAATACTTACGCTTGGTGTAACTATTTCATAATCATCAGGATAATCTCTTTTTGAAAGGAACGCTTCATTCTCCCAAGCGATAAGAACATCTCCCTGACCATTTTCTACAAAGGTTGTTGTAGCACCTCTTGCACCTGAATCAAGCACAAGAACATTTTTATATAGCTTTTTGATGAAGTCCTTAATCTTTGTTTCATCACCGTTATAAGCCTTATCAGCATAAGCCCAGGCTGCAAGATAATTCCATCTTGCACCACCTGATGTCTTCGGATTTGGTGTAATAACTCCAACGCCGTCTTTTACCAGGTCGCTCCAGTCTTTGATGTTCTTTGGATTACCCTTTCTGACAAGGAAAACTATTGTTGAAGTATATGGTGAACTATCGTTATCAAAATTATCTACCCAACCATCTTTAATCAAGCCGGCGTTTTGAATAGCCTTGACATCATATTCAAGTGCAAGTGTTACAACATCTGCCTCAAGTCCGTTTGCAACCTGTAACGCTTGCTTGCCCGAACCACCATGTGATTGAGTAACCTCAACATTTTGTCCCTTTTTTTCTTTCCAATGCTTTGCAAAAATTTCGTTATAAGCTTGATAAAGCTCTCTTGTCGGGTCATATGAAACATTTGTAATTGTTACCTTTCCCGAATTTTCTGATTCTGATGAAGAACTTGAACCGCAGCCTGAAAAAGCTGTTATAGTCAATGTTGCTGCCAATATTATACTTAAAACTCTTTTTTTCATTTTAAATCTCTTCTTTCTAAAATTTCATTTATTCAAAGTGCTTATATTGAGTATAAATTGACAACATCGACTATCTCTTAATTCAAAATTTCTTATAGGTCTTATAAATATCTTCTTCATCTCATAACCTCCTGAAATTTAAAGTTTATACCAACAGAGGAATTACTCTGTCAACACATAAAATAACCGAGAAAGCACCATGCTCCCTCGGCTGATTGTTATAAAACAATCAACACTGCCTCATAGGGAACATATCACTAAGCATAACCTTATGGCACATACAATTTATAATTTTCATTTTATATTCCCCTTTCGATAGTGAATTTTATTGTAAGAAAGTTCTTAAAATATAAAGCATATAATTTCAATAGGTTTTGTATGCGTTAATAATAACACTCTAAGCTAAATTTGTCAATGCAATTTTTGCTATTTTTTTGAAATTCAGAAATTTGCTAAAGATTAACCAATTATAAAATTGAATCATATGATTTTTAGGCATATTTTCACAATATTAAACAAAAAAATAGACAGTACCATAAAAACAGTACTGTCTATCAAAATATTTTCAAATAAATTTTTATTTATCTGTAAGGCACTTTACGATAACTGCCTTCTGTGCGTGAAGTCTGTTCTCTGCCTCGTCAAAGATTTCAGCGGCATGAGCTTCAAATACATCAGCAGAAATTTCCTCGCCTCTGTGTGCTGGCAAGCAGTGTTGTACAATAGCGTCAGGCTTTGCATAGCTCATAAGTTCCTCATCAATGCAGTAGCCTGCGAATGCCTTCTTGCGTTTCTCAGCTTCGCCCTCTTGTCCCATAGATGCCCATACATCTGTGATAACAACATCTGCACCGACAACAGCCTTATTAGGCTCTCTTACCATCTCGAATTTATCACCAAAGCCCTTTGCAAACTCAAGTACAAGTGGGTCAGGCTCATAGCCCTCAGGGCAAGCTACTGAAATAGACATTTCCATCTTCAAAGCACCGACAATAAGTGAATTCATCATATTATTGCCGTCACCGATAAATGCCATTTTCTGTCCTGCAAGTTTGCCCTTATACTCACGAATAGTCATAAGGTCAGCAAGAATTTGACAAGGGTGGCAGAAGTCTGTCAAGCCGTTGATTATAGGAATAGAGCCGTACTTTGCAAGGTCCTCAACCTCAGACTGCTTGAATGTACGAATCATAATACCGTCAAGATAGCGTGAAAGTACCCTTGCTGTATCCTGAACAGGTTCACCTCTGCCAATCTGCATATCATGTGCAGAAAGGAAGATTGGAAGTCCGCCGAGCTGATACATACCAACTTCAAAAGATACTCTTGTTCTTGTAGAAGCCTTTTCAAAAATAAGACCGAGAGTCTTACCCTCAAGATACTTATGTTCGATACCATGCTTTTGCTCATATTTAAGCTGGTCTGCAAGATTAAGAATTTCACAGATTTCCTCATGAGAGAGGTCGAGCATTTTTAAAAGATGTTTCATTGGATTTGCCTCCTTATATAGCGTTTAAAATTATTTCAATTATACTTCTGAAAGAACCTCATTCAGAATTGCCAAACCTTTGTCGATTTCCTCGTAGCTGATATTAAGCGGTGGAAGAAGTCTGAGAAGTGTCTTTGCGGTAAGAATGAGCAAGCCCTTTTCAACACAGCGGTTTGCAAGGACCTTAGCTTCACCCTTTTCGAGAACTATGCCTATCATCATACCAAGTCCACGAACCTCTTTGACATTCGGCATTGAACTAAGCTTCTCTTTGATATAAGCGCCCTTTTGGGATACTTCCTTCAAAAATTCTTTTGTAGTAACTCTGCTGAGAACCTCCAGAGAAGCCGCACAAGCAACAGGATTTCCGCCAAAGGTTGTGCCATGAGTACCGGCACTGAGAACGCCGGAAAGCTTTTCACTGCATATGCAAGCACCAAATGGAAGTCCTCCTCCAAGTCCCTTAGCAGTTGTTATTATGTCAGGAGTTACACCATATTGCTCATAGCAATAGAATGTTCCTGTTCTTGCAACGCCTGTCTGAACTTCATCAATCATAAGCAAAATATCATTATCACGACAGATTTTTGCTGTCTCCCAAACGAAAGGCTTTTGCAATGGATTAACTCCGCCCTCGCCTTGAATAAGCTCTATAAAAACTGCACAGACAGTATCGTCAATAAGATTACGCAAGCTTTCTATATTATTTGCCTCGGCGTATTCAAAGCCCTCAGTAAATGGGAAAAAATAATTATGGAAAACATCTTGTCCGGTTGCGGCAAGAGTTGTAACAGTTCTTCCGTGGAAAGAATTTACAAGAGTAATAATCTTGTTGCGTTTACCGCTGTATTTTTCAAAGGCATATTTTCTCGCAACCTTAATTGCACATTCGTTAGCCTCTGCACCCGAATTACAGAAAAATACTTTAGATAAGCCTGTAAGCTCAACAAGCTTTTTAGCTACTTCAACCTGAAGCGGATTGTAGTAAAGATTAGACATATGCTGGATCTTTCCTGCCTGTTCAGAAATAGCCTTAACAAGTCCTTCATCACTATATCCGAGGCAGTTTACACCTATTCCGCTTGTGAAATCTATATATTCCTTGCCCTCAACATCTTTTGCGACAGCACCCTTACCTTCTGCCAAAGCTACCGGAAATCTTCCGTAGGTTGGCATAAGATATTCTGCTTCTTCTTTTTTAATTTCTTCAAAGGTCATTTACATTACCTCCTCTTTCACCCAAAAGATGAAATCAATAAAACATTGTTCCTATACCCTCATCAGAGAAAAGCTCTATAAGAATTGAATGAGCAATTCTTCCGTCAATAATATGAGCTCGTTTAACTCCTCTTCTCACAGCCTCTACACAGCAATCTATCTTCGGAATCATGCCACCCGAAATAATGCCCTCACGCTTTAATGACGGAACATCGCTGACATTTACAACAGGAATAAGAGTTTCTTCGTCGTCCTTATCACGCAAAAGTCCACGAATATCTGTCATAAGAATGAGTTTTGCTGCACCAAGCTTTGCCGCAATCTGAGCAGCTGCGAGGTCAGCATTGATATTAAATACATCTCCGTTATAACCGCCCGCAACTGTTGCAAGGATAGGTATATAGCCATTATGTATGGTATCCTCGATAACCTCTGTATTAACCTCTGTGATTTCGCCGACATAGCCTAAATCTTCAGAAGCTATAAGCTTTTCAGCCATCAACATTCTGCCGTCAAGACCACAAAGTCCCATAGCCTTACCGCCATGCTGTTCAAGAAGCTGTACAAGGCTCTTATTAACCTTACCTGCAAGAACCATTTGCACAATATCTATGGTTTCTTTATCTGTTACACGCAAACCATTTGCAAATCTGCTTTCCTTGCCGGTTTTCTTGAGCATTTCGCTGATTTCAGGACCACCGCCGTGAACCAAAACAACATTAACTCCAACAAGCTGCATAAGAACTATATCACTCATAACAGCGTCTTTGAGTTCAGGTGTTACCATAGCGTTTCCGCCGTATTTTACAACAATGGTCTGTCCCGAATATTTCTGAATATATGGCAAAGCCTGTATTAAAACTTGGGCTCTGTCTGCATTTGAAATTTTATACATATTTCCGCAACCTCTTTAGCTTCTGTAATCGCCGTTAATTTTAACATATTCATATGTCAAATCACAGCCGTATGCTTCAGCAACACCGTTGCCGTCATTAAGTTCAACAACAATGTCAATCTCGTCCTCTGTGAGAACTGTCTTTGCAAGTTCCTCAGAGAAGTCTATGCCTGCACCATTCTTGCAAACATCAACCTTACCAGCCTTTGATGCAAAGCTGACATCAACCTTGTTAATATCAACATCACAGCCTGAATAGCCGATAGCACAAAGAACTCTGCCCCAGTTTGCATCTGAACCAAACATAGCCGCTTTTAAAAGACTTGAACAAACAACGCTCTTTGCAACGCCTTTTGCATCTTTTTCAGTCTTTGCACCGCTTACCTTGCAAACAAGAAGCTTAGAAGCACCCTCGCCGTCCTTAGCCATTTCTTTAGAAAGCTTTCTGCAAAGCATTGTAAGAGCCTCAACAAAAATGTTGTAATCCTCATTCTGCTCTGTAATTTCAGCATTTCCTGCAAGACCCGAAGCCATAACAGCAAGTGTGTCGTTTGTTGATGTATCGCCATCAACACTTACCATATTAAAGGACTTATCAGCAACAGTCTTTACGGCAATTTTAAGCATATCAGAAGAAATTGCAGCATCTGTAGTTATAAAGCAAAGCATTGTTGCCATATTAGGGTGAATCATACCGCTGCCCTTTGCTATACCGCCGATATAAACTGTCTTTCCGCCAATTTCAGTCTCGACAGCGTATTCCTTCTTAACGAGGTCAGTTGTCATAATAGCTTCAGCAGCATTTGTCGCACCTTCTTTAGAAAGTGCAGAAACAAGCTCAGAAATAGAATTAGCAATAGGCTCAATCGGAAGCTTTTGTCCGATAACACCTGTTGAACCTACGATGACATCTTTTGCATTAATATTAAGAGCCTTTGCAACCAAAGCACAAGTTTTCTCAGCAACCTCTACACCGTCAGAATTACAAGTATTTGCGTTTCCGCTATTACAGATAACTGCCTGAGCAGTACCGTTTTCAAGGTTAGCTCTTGTTACAAGGATAGGGGCACTCTTTACAAGGTTAGTTGTATAAATTGCGGCAGCTGCACAAGGCTTTTCACAATAGATAAGAGCAAGGTCACGCTTATTCTTATTCTTTCTTATACCACAATGTACACCAGAAGCCACAAAGCCCTTAGGAGCTGTTACAGAACCGTCGACAAACTTAATTGACATTTTTCATCATCCCTTAAAAAATCAATGTATTTATAGCTTAGAATGCAGGAGGAACTATTACAAGTCCTGTCTTTTCGTCCAAGCCAAAAATTATGTTCATATTCTGAATTGCCTGACCAGCCGCACCCTTAACCATATTATCTATGGCTGAGGTAACTATGAGAGTATTTGTGCGTGAATCAATATGAATTGAAATATCGCAGAAATTAGAATACTTTATGTTATGAATATCAGCATAAGCGCCGTCAGGAAGAACTCTTACAAAGTATTCGTCCTTATAGAAGTCTTCATATGCCTTGCGGATTTGCTCCTTTGTTACACCCTCATTAATACGAGAATAGCAAGTGGAAAGTATTCCTCTGTTTACAGGAAGAAGATGAGGTACAAAAGTAATTGTAACCTTTTCACCTGAAAGCTTAGATAAAGTTTGCTCAATCTCAGGAGTATGTCTGTGAGCACCAGCCTTATATGCGTGGAAACCCTCGTTGAGTTCAGGATAGTGATTAGCCTGTGAAAGACCTCTGCCAGCACCGGTTACACCGGATTTTGAATCTATTATAATTCCTGCTGTTGAAACCAGCTTATTTACAATCGCAGGAGCAAGTGCAAGCGGAGCACCTGTTGTATAGCAACCAGGGTTAGCAATAATTTTGCTGTCCTTAACATTATCTCTGAAAAGTTCAGGTATACAGTAAACGGCTTTTTTATGAAGTTCCTTATCAAGGAATTCACCGTTGTACCATTCCTTGTATTCGTCCTCGCTCTCAAGACGGAAATCCGCTCCGAGGTCAATAAAAGCCTTTCCAGCTTTATCGCAAGTTGCTGCAAGCTCTTGTGAAAGTCCGTGTGGAAGTGCTGCAAAAATAACATCAGATTTTTCTACAACTTCATCTGCATTTTTGCATTCCATATCGCATAAGCATCTGTATGATGGATAAACCTCAGAAAGCTTCTTTCCCTCAAAGCTAACAGAGCTTATTGCGGAAATTTCCACATTCGGGTGTGTTGTCAAAAGGCGTACAAGTTCTGCACCAGCATAGCCTGTCGCACCGATAATTCCTGCCTTTATTTTCATTATCAATATCCCCTATTAAACTTAAAATTCCATAAATGCGATATTATCAAAATAGTAATTAACTGCATCTATAAGCTGTTCAACTGTCAAATCGCTTCTTTGACCAAGTGAATTTACGATTACATCTTGAAGCGCCTCGCAGGTTGTGACGCACTTCATCTGATGCTTAACAGCATATTCAGGAAGAATTTCTTCTCCTGTTTCGTCGTCATAATCAGGATAGTCAAAAATATAGCATTCAGTATTTGGCTCAAGCTTTTCCTCAACAGTGTATATGCACCAGTCATCATCTTCAATAAGCTTTTCATTGCCAAATTCAAGGTATATATCTTTCATCTCTTCAATAATATCCTTAAATGAACGGCTTTTCTCTTTAATCATAAAATTTCCTCCGCAAAAACAATCAAGCAATTATTTCTCTTACACGCTTAACCTGAGCCTTTACATTTTCAGGAGCAGGACCGCCAAGAACCTTTCTGCCGTTTACGCAGTTTTCAAGAGAAATTGCATCATAAACGCCATCATCAAAGGTATCACAAATTTTCTTGTATTCCTCGATAGGAAGAGTTTCAAGTGTTAAGCCCTTTTCTATGCAAAGAGCAACGAGTGTACCGGTTGCCTTATACGCATCGCGGAATGGAAGTCCTTTTTTAACAAGATAATCGGCACAATCTGTTGCATTTATAAAACCGTGTGCAGCAGCCTTACGCATATTTTCCGGAATAGTTTTCATTGTTTCTATCATCGGAGTAAAAGCTGTAAGGCACATCTTAACTGTATCAACAGCATCAAATATAGACTCTTTATCTTCCTGCATATCCTTGTTATAAGCAAGTGCAATACCCTTCATAACTGTAAGCAAGGTCATAAGGTCGCCGAAAACTCTTCCTGATTTTCCACGAACAAGCTCTGCTATATCAGGGTTTTTCTTCTGTGGCATAATGCTTGAACCTGTTGAAAATGCGTCATCAAGCTCAACAAATTTAAATTCCCAACTGCACCACATAATAATCTCCTCAGAGAAACGAGAGAGATGAACCATTATAATAGAAAGCGCAGATGCAAGCTCCATGCAAAAATCTCTGTCAGATACACCGTCAAGGCTGTTTTGAGAAATTCTGTCAAAGCCAAGTAAACGAGCTGTTATAGTTCTGTCTATCGGATATGTAGTAGTAGCTAAAGCACCGCTTCCGAGTGGCATTTCGTCCATACGACCATAAGCCGACTCAAGCCTGCTAATATCTCGGAGAAGCATTTCTGCATAAGCCATAAGATGATGTCCGAAAGTAATCGGCTGTGCTCTCTGAAGATGAGTATATCCAGGCATAACAACGGACGCATTTTCTTCTGCCTTATCGCAAATAACCTTTACAAGCTCTTTTACCATAGAAACCAAGTTTTTAGTTTCCTTTTTGAGATAAAGTCTTATATCAACAGCAACCTGGTCATTTCTGCTTCTTGCTGTATGAAGTCTTTTACCTGTACTGCCCAATCTTTCAGTAAGTTCACCCTCAATAAAGGTATGAATATCTTCCGCATTAGGGTCAATCTCAAGCTTGCCGCTTTCTATGTCAGCAAGGATTCCCTTTAAGCCCTCAATAATGAGTTCGGATTCTTTTTTATCAATTATTCCGACCTCACCAATCATCTCAGCGTGGGCAATACTACCCTCTATATCCTCTTTATACATTCTGCTATCGAATGAAATTGATGAATTAAAGTCATTTGTTTTTTTATCTATTTCTTTAGAAAAGCGTCCTGCCCATAGCTTCATATCATATTCTCCTTGATTTATATAAAATAACATTCGGGCGAATACCGCATTTTATCCCAAAATACGGTACACGCCCAAACAGAAAATTTATTTTGCGACGGATTTCCGCATAAAATCTATGCTCTTATCGAATAAATTATTGCTTAAAATATTCGTAATAAATCAGCCACCCGCATTATTTATCGTAACGGAAGCCTTTCTTGCCCTGAACCTTGATTGGAAGTCCGAAGAGGTTGATGAAGCCTGCGCTATCCTTCTGGTCATAAACTTCATCTTCATCAAATGTTGCAATATCCTCATCATAGAGTGAATATGGAGATGTAACACCTGCATCAATGATGTTGCCCTTATAAAGCTTAAGCTTAACATCGCCTGTTACCTGCTCTTGTGTTGAATCAACAAAAGCTGAAAGAGCCTTTCTGAGCGGTGTATACCACTGACCAAAGTAAACAAGCTCTGCAAAACGAAGTGCAACATTCTGCTTGTAGTGATATGTATCTCTGTCAAGAGTAAGCTCCTCAAGCTTGTTGTGTGCGTGGTAAAGGATTGTTCCACCCGGAGTCTCATAAACACCACGGGACTTCATACCAACAAGTCTGTTCTCAACGAGGTCAACGATACCGATACCGTTTGCGCCGCCGAGCTCGTTAAGCTTCTTAACAAGCTCAACAGAACCCATCTCTACGCCGTCGATAGCTGTAGGAATACCCTTTTCAAAGTGAATTGTTACATAGGTTGGCTTATCAGGAGCCTGCTCCGGAGAAACTCCAAGTTCAAGGAAGCCTTCCTTATTATACATTGGCTCATTTGCAGGATTCTCGAGGTCAAGACCTTCGTGAGAAATGTGCCAAATGTTTCTATCCTTAGAATAGTTTGTTTCTCTTGTGATTTTAAGAGGAATGTTGTGTGCCTCAGCATAGTCGATTTCCTCATCACGAGATTTAAGGTCCCACTCTCTCCAAGGAGCGATAATCTTCATATCAGGAGCGAAAGCCTTAATAGCGAGTTCAAAACGAACCTGGTCATTACCCTTACCTGTGCAGCCATGGCAAATAGCGTCTGCACCCTCTGCAAGAGCGATTTCTACAATTCTCTTTGCAATGATAGGACGAGCGAATGATGTACCGAGGAGGTACTTATTTTCATAAACTGCACCGGCCTTAACTGTTGGGAAAACATAGTCCTCAATAAATTCCTTATTAAGGTCCTCAATATAAAGCTTAGAAGCACCTGTCTTCTTAGCTTTTTCCTCAAGACCCTCAAGCTCTGTTGCTTGTCCGACATCACCGGAAACAGCGATAACTTCGCAGTTATCATAGTTTTCCTTAAGCCAAGGAATAATGATAGAAGTATCAAGACCTCCTGAATATGCCAAAACTACCTTCTTTATATCTCCCATTTTATGTAACCTCCAAAATTATATTTGCACTATTTAGTGCGAAAGCCTTGTGGCTTTAGAACTTTGATAAGTATATTATACACTCTTTATGCAAAAAAGCAAGCCTTTTATTGCATATTTATTCGGGATTTTTAAAATTTTTTCCCTGTTTTAATTTAAAAGCAATATTTTACACAAAAATACCACTTATAAAAAGCCTTGTAAAATTTATATTTAAGTTGATTTCTTAGATAAAAAGCCCATAATAAGGCTTTAAATCCATATATTACTCTAAATTAAATACAAATTTTTCCAATAAGCAATCCAAACTAATTTCGGTCAGAAATTTATCTCTTTTTGCAGAAATATTCATATTATACAGCAATACCGCCCAGCGAAAAAAGCCATATAATGAGCTTTTAAGGGATTTTTTAGCATTATATAGTTATGCAAGTTTATACATAAAATCCATTTCAAAATTATCTCATAATAAACTTTCACCGAAACAAAAATAACCTGCCTTTTCAGACAGACTATCGTTTTAATTATAATTTATTTTCATCATTAGATTTATCGTCAGTAAAAGTGTCCCCTGCTGCCGCAACATATTCAAGACTATCCATATCAAGCTCCACTGCATCCGATGAATTCGGGAACTGAATAACATTGTTCTTTTTGCCAAAAAGTCTTGCTCTGAGCTTTTCTTTTAAATCTGTTTCCTTAGAAAAATCAGCCATTTTAATTTTTTCTTCAAAGCTTTTCATAATTAAAACTCCATTTCTATATTATTCGCATTTGATTTTTATACTTTTCATTAATATATACGAAAAAGCCTTTAAAAATCCACGCACTATTCAAAAAATATTTTTACAAGAAGTCACTCAGCGATTTTCCCTCTTCAAGTTTACGGCATTTCTGTAAAAGTCTACGAAGTCTTTCACTAACAGCTTTTGGTGCTATACCAAGTTTTTCAGCAATATCTCCATTTTTCATTTCCATAAAATATCTCATCGTAAGAAGTTCACGCTCTTGAGGTGAAAGTTGCTTCAGAATCATACTTACCTCTTGGTTTATATCATCATCAAACATTTCATAGCTGTCTTCTGTTGGTATTTCCACAGCTTCGTCAATAGAAACGCCCTGCTTTCTTGCATTACTGCGATATCTATCTGTAACCATATTTTTTGCAATAGTTGCAAGCCAAGTTTTTACAGAGGCTTTTTCCTCATCAAAGCGGTCATAATTCTCCATAGCCTTTATAAAAACCTCGCTGACAATATCTTCAGCACTCTCTTTATGTGGAAGCATCATATAAACAAGATTATATATGTAAGAAAATTGTTCTTCATACACTTGCTCAAATGACGGCTTACTTCTTTTTTTAAACATATATACCACTTCCTACGCTTACACTTTACTTATCAATTAATATTATATTAAAGCTATTTGTCACAGTCAAGGCATTATATCTAAAACATTCCATAAGAATTTTTTAATATAATGAAGTCTAAATTTCTCAAAAAAGTTCATTTCAACAATATACCTTGATCTTCGCAATATCTACTACGATTCTCACTGCTTGCAAATCATCTAAAAATCATAGTTGTTCTTCCTCAAGTTTGATAGTTTCTTCAAGCTAAAAACACATCAAGTTCTAAACTTTCTGAAAGTTCAAAAAACGCAAAAACTCTAAATCCTAAAATCTTCAAAAAATTCTGAATCTTTTGATTCACCTAAAACATATATTATACAGTTTGATTCTAACCAAGTAACAGAATATAATTGGACATATCTGTTGATAAGCAAGGCATTATTAAAAAACAAAAATGAATACCTTTCTGATAACTTTTTCTAAGAACAAGCAAGCGTTGACGGTAAGCAAAACTATACAAAGAAAGAGACGCCACTATCGTGTTTAAGATTCTATAATTAATAATAAAACTGAAACCTCAATAAAAACTGTAAAACTATAGCAACATTAATGTCCGTTCAATAAATTCTAATATAAAAAGGCTATACCAAAATGATATGTACCCTCTTTGCTGGACAAAACCAGTAAGGAGGGTTATTTTTATGCGTTATAGTTATGAGTACAAAAGAAATGCCGTAGAATTATATCG
>CACXBF010000015.1 GCA_902765855.1 uncultured Ruminococcus sp.
TTCTTGGATTAATATAATCTCTGCGTCGCTTACTTCTGCTGGTATTATTTCAATTGTTTTTGTTGATCAGTTTTGGATAAAGTTAGTTTCTGCTATTGTGTCTTTTGTTACCACAACAATGAGTGCTTTATTAGCAACCTTTGATTATAAGAACTTGGCAAAATCGAATAAAACCGCAGCTACGAAACTCGTATGTTATAGGAATGAATTATTATCACTGCTTGGAAGAATAAGAATTAAAGAAAAAACCGCAAAAGAATTGTTTGATGAATTTGAAAATCTGCAAAGCAGTATACACGAAGCATATCAGGACGCTCCAAATACAACTAATCGTGCAGTTGCAAAGGCAGGAAAAGCTATCACTGAAAGTAAAGATGGCACATACTCTGACGAAGAAATTGATAGACTTTTACCTGATGCACTAAAGAGGAGGAATATAAAGTGAGCTATAACGTCAAAAAACACGGAGAAGTTATTTCGACAGACATTAGAACAAGCATCTCAACTCGGTATAAAGCGGTCACTAAAGCAATTAACCGTGAATTTTGGGATTCACAAAGTGACAAAGAACATAGTCTTTACGTTGGTTCCTATGGACGAGGAACAGCAATTAATACCAGTGATGTTGATATTCTTGTTGAATTACCTGAAGATGAATACAATCGCCATAACGTTTATAAGGGAAATGGGCAGTCCAGGCAATACTTAATACATATCCTCGTTCAGATGTGCGAGCTGATGGACAAGTTGTTAAAATAGCTTTTTCCGATGGTATGAAATTTGAAATACTACCTGCGTTTGTTACATATGGATGGAATGGTATAATTTATAAATATCCAGACACAAATATGGGTGGAAATTGGCGTTCAACTAATCCAAAAGCAGAGCAGGATGCTATGCGTGATAAAAACAAATCAAGTAATGGGTTATTATTTGACACCTGTAAACATATGAGATTTATTCGGGATAACTACTTTAAAAGTTACCATCTTTCCGGAATAGTTATTGATAGCTTTGTTTATTCTGCAATCAAGGACTGGAGATGGACACCACCAGAAGAATCTTCATCCGCTGCTGCGGCAGGCGAGTACGAGAAGACACTTTATGATTATTACTTTAATAACCTGCGATATTCAACAACAATTAATGCTCCGGGCAGCAATGATTATGTCGATATTAAAAGCAGTAAAGATTGCTTAGAAAAAGTTTTATTGAAAATGTGTGAATAGATCACGACTATCAACAGATAAGTGATAAGGAGGAAATAGATTGAAAAAAAGTGTCCTTGTAGGTAACGGAATAAATATTCAATTTGGTGGCTATACGAACTATTCTGGACAAGCAATAATGCAAAGAGTTATTAACAATATCGCTAATGGAAAGTACAACCCGTTAGTCAATTATGAAATTAGCCAAGATGAAATGTTGGGAATTCTGGAAGGATTAGTTAATATAATTAATAAAGTTAAACGTGGTCAATTAACCCAATATGCAGATGGTTTGTTTTTTATTTTGGAAATGGATAGAATAAAACGAACTTATCCAGATAATAGTACTATAACATCTGTTTTTCTTGAAGATTATTTCTTAGCCGCTGAAATATTCACTAATATGTACAAAGAAACGGACGGAGAAGAAAAAAGCGAGTTTTATAGAAAAAGTATCTTTGATTTTTTGCATTATATTATTGTTGACGGAATTTATAATGACGGATTAATAAATGAGATGCATAAAAACTATTCCAGCAAAATGGAGATTTTTCTAAAAAAATATGATAATATCTTTACTGTTAATTATGATTATAATCTAGACAGATTCCTTGGTGATCAAAAAACAATTTATCATCTTCACGGAGAGTTTGATAAACTTGCTCCAGAGTACGAAAACGATGATGGCTTAATTGATGAATTGCGGCACGTTTACAGTAATTCTATAATGAGTTGGTCTTGGCTAGATAAATATGGTGGATTAACTGAAACTCCGTTTGCTCAAGTTTATAACGAATTCTGTAGCATTAATGGTGTTCTGGAAATAATTGGCTTAGCTCCAGCTAATGACGAACATCTGTTTATAGCTATTAACAATAATCCTAGTATTACGCATATAGTTTATTACTATTATGATGAGAATGATATTTCCGAAATCCCTCACCACATCAAAAAGTCTGTAAGTTTTAAAAAAGTTCAAAACTTATGGAGTGATTTATTAGATGCGGAAGGATAATTGGTTATGGCTAAAGCAATCAAGAAAGACACCATTCACGCCGGTGGAATTGATATTGGTATCTACACAACCGATTTTAAAAATGAGTATATCTCACTCACAGATATAGCGAAATACAGAAGCATTCAACCTTCGATTACCATACATAACTGGCTTCGTGGCAGGGATGTAGTTGAATTCTTGGGTTTATGGGAATCGTTGCATAATCCCGAGTTTAAACTTATCGAATTCGATAAGTTTAAAAAAGACGCCGGCACCAATGCCTATGTGTTCTCTATCAAGGATTGGACGGACGATCTTGGGGCAATCGGTTTAAAATCGAAATCCGGTCGTTACGGCGGCATATATGCTCATATAGATATTGCCTTTGAGTTTGCGTCTTGGATTTCACCGGAGTTCAAGCTGTATATCATCAAAGATTACCAGAGATTGAAGTATGACGAGAACAATCGATTATCATTAAGTTGGAATCTTAACAGAGAAGTAGCCAAGCTGAATTATCGTATCCATACAGACGCTATTCAAGAGCACTTAACAGTTCCTGAGTTGACTCAAAGTCAAAAGTCCTTCATCTATGCAAACGAAGCTGATATGTTAAGTGTCGTGTTGTTTGGCAAAACTGCACGAGAATGGAAAAGCGAGAATCCGAACAAAAAAGGAAATATGCGTGACTTTGCTTCCATACATCAATTGTTGGTGTTAGCGAATATGGAGAGTTATAACGCCATCCTTATCGGTAAAGGAATATCCCAGCCTGAAAGAATGGAAAAGCTGCACGTCAGTTGACTGTCTTAGACTCGGTGAATTTGGATGATTTGCCGCAGTTGCCCGATAGTAAAAAAAAGTAGACCGCCATTGTTATCAAGAAAAGGCTGATGTAATTCAATTCAGAACCACATCAGCCTTCGTGTTAGTTACAGATTATTTCAGCGTTTACAATTTCTCTCGCTCGTTGAGCGGCGTTGTTCATCTTACTCACCCACAGCATTTGATTGGTAGCTTTCAGCTGCTCGGTGCAGCCTTCCTCCTTTGCGAAAGCTTGTACAAGCTCGCCGTACATCTTCTGCGCCTGTTCATCAACATCGGCAAGGTATTCGTTCAGCTTGCATTTGGTGAGCAAGTTGGTGTAGAGAATCGGGCGACTGTGTTTAATATAGCGAAGGTGTTGTTGTCCCCACAAACCGATTGGTCGCTTATCCTGTTCGGGCAACGTTAAATTCGGCAGCAAATAATCTCCTTGACGTGTATATGTAATCTCCATTGTCAAACCTCCTTGATCTTGATATTCTTGACTTTGGCTTTTGTGAGCTTGATTATAAGTTCATCTATGATATCGGTGTATTTGCCCCGTGAGATGAGGTCGTTCCTCAAATCAATCAGGCTGTTGATAACCGTGCGCCGCTCATCCGGCGTTAAGTAAATGTGATATTTGGGATTTTTCATTGCGGATTCCTCCTTGACTTGAATTTTTCATTCACATTATAGGAAGAAATTGAATAAATCACAAATGTGCGAGCGAGAAATGTGTGTAACTGCCGATAAAACCTTATTTTTTCATAAGTCCGTTATGAACACTCGCACCATAACTTTTAAAATCCCATAAATGCTGAAAATACAGTGTTTATGGGATTTTTTTGCTTTAAATTCGTTAAAAACAGGCTTGTAAGATATGTATAACTAACAAATAACAAACGAGCAGCTAACAAAAAACGCCCATACATTTTCCAAAGCTGTATGGGCGAAATTACTATTAGCTATATTAAATTTATTGCGTTTATAAGTTCTTGAATTTAAATACAGCAACGGAAAATTTTATTCGGGCTATCGAGGAATAAGATTGAGAAACTGATGACCAAGTTCCCGCTGTCTGAGGAACGCATTATAGGCGAGCAATGGAAGAAAAAATTTATCATGCAGTTTGGTGCGACCCTACATATACGCAACCTGCTGACTTGTTTAAATGGGATTGCCTTAAATGAGATTTTTAGCAAGATTTCCATATATTGTTCAAATATTTTCTGGGTGCTGCAATTTAAAAATACCTATAAAAATTTATTAAACTGAAATTGTTAATAAGATAAAAGTAGAAAAAGCTAAATATGCTTTAATAATCATTTTATAGAAAATTTATTTTTTGACAATGAAAAAGCGATAGAACCAAATTTAGAGGTTCTATCGCTTTTTTGCTGAGTAAATTTACATATTCTCTATAATTTTTGCAATCTGATTTTCAGCAATTTCTAAGCCGTAAGCATTATCACCAAAGCACATAACATCACCGATTTCCTTTTGGAAAACAAATCTCAGCTTTCCGTCACGAACTTTTTTATCAGTATAGAGCTTTTTAACGAGAACATTTTTATCAATATAATCAGGAATTGTTATAGGCAAATTAGCTCTCTTATAGAGGTCAATAACCCTATTCATATTTTCTTCAGAAATAAATCCGAGTTCATTGCCAAGCTTAACTTGAGCAACCATACCAATGGAAAGAGCCTCACCGTGTAAAAGCTTATAATTAGAAACAGTTTCAATCGCTCTGCCGACAGTGTGTCCAAGATTGAGAATTTCTCTCAAACCGCTTTCACGCTCATCTTTCATAACGACATTATATTTAACTCTGCAATTTCTCTCAGCAATGAATTCACAAGCCTCAACATTATTTTGAAGAATCTTTTCGATGTTTTTCTCCAGATATTCAAACATTTCCAAATCGCCGAGGCAAGCGTGCTTTATGGTTTCCGCAAGACCGCTTGAAAGCTGTCTTTCAGGAAGAGTTTTCCAAGTATCTATATCTATGTAGACCTTTTTAGGCTGATTGAACATTCCTATGAGATTTGTGGCAAGCGGCGTATCAACAGCAGTTTTTCCACCGACAGAAGCGTCGGCCGCTGAAAGAAGTGTGGTTGCATAGTTGATGAAAGGTACGCCTCTGCCAAAAGTACCGGCAACAAAACCAGCCAAATCAGTAACAACTCCACCGCCGATTGCAAGCACACAGCAATCTCTGCGATAACCTTTATTTAACATGGAATCTTCAACAAATTCTTTCATTGGGCGAGTTTTTGATTTTTCACCCTCGGGAATAACGAATAAATCTGCTTTAAAACCTTTTTCAATAAGCTTATCAAAGATTTCCTTTGCATAAAGATTCTCAACGATAGAGTCAGTAACAACAGCAAATTTCTTGATTTTACCGACTAAACCATTCTGTATGTCATTTATGAGCGTGTCAGAAAGTTTGTGACCGATTTCAATGTCGTAAGAGTCGTCTACAACCTTCTTGAGTTCACAATAAAATTTCATTTATACCACCCTTGCATTTTTCTTTCATTATATCATATATGTAAAAAATTATAAAGCATTTTAATTGCCAGATTTTTTGCTGTAAATAAAATTTTTTATTTTATAGAATCCCATAGCAGATATTAAGATTAGTAATGAATGAATAATATATGTGAAATCATGTCCTAACATCATAAGCATATCAGCAGGTGAAACCTCAAAATTTTCAGGTTTAAAGTTATTATATATAAATTTAGAAGGTAATGGAAAAACTGATGATAATGCAATAATAATAAATACTGAAATAGTTGATACTCTAAATGCTAAAGAAATTGTATTAAAAGTGTCCGATTTTTTTCTTGAAGAATAGAGTAAACCAAAAAGAATCATAATTACAGATATTATTAGTCGGTCATAATTTTCTCCTAAAAACCAATATACTGCAAATGTTGCGTCCATCAAAAGTGAATATAACAATCCACCTATAACAGCCTTTGCAATGATTTTTTTATCATTGTTATGCAAGAAAACCACCCCTATTAAAATACTAAAGTGATACTCGGTTTTGTTTTACATTATAGCATAGCAATTTTGTGTTTTCAACATATTTATTACAAAAGAATTGCTTTTTTATTGGTTTAAATCGGCGTAATGTGCTTATATCTGACTTAATATAGCCTTGTGTGTCGAGTAAAAATATCATTCCTGAAACTTTTTTCGCCGTAATTTTTGTGTATAAAAAGCTATTATTTTATTGAAGCAAGAAGCATATCTATATATGTGGATGGCTAAAAATTTTGAAAGGACTGAAAAAGAAAAATGGATGTGAAAATCATCACCGACCATGGCGAAATGACAGCGAAGCTATTCGGTGAAATCGACCATCATAAAGCTCGTTCTATGCGTGAAACCATAGATTCAGCCGCCGAGAGAAATAAGCCGACAGTGCTTTATCTTGATTTTGGCGGTGTGACATTTATGGATAGCTCAGGAATTGGTCTTATTATGGGCAGATACCGAACTATGAAGCTGCTCGGCGGAGAGGTTCGTGTGTTGAATATTCCGCCGAGTATGGAGAGAATGGTTGAGCTGTCTGGATTGTCGGCATTAAAGCTGTTTGAGAAAGGGTGTGAAAAAAATGAAGTTAAAAAATGAGATGAGCCTGACCTTTGAGAGCCGTTCATCAAATGAAGGTTTTGCAAGAACGGCGGTTTCGGCGTTTATCTCACAGCTTGACCCGACAATAGGCGAAATAACCGATATAAAAACGGCAGTTTCTGAAGCTGTAACAAATTGTATAGTTCACGCATATAAAGAAAGCGTTGGACTTATATACATAAGAGTAAAAATCTTTGAGGGTGCAGTTGTTGTAATTAAAATAAGAGATAAAGGTTGTGGAATTGCAGATATAGAACAGGCAATGGAACCGCTTTTCACAACAGGCGGAGAGGAGAGAGCAGGTTTAGGCTTTGCTGTTATGCAAAGCTTTACGGATAAGGTCAAAGTTACATCAAGAGAGGGCAAAGGCACAACAGTTGTTCTTGAAAAACGGCTTATGAGCCGTATAAAAGATGTATGACAGAGATAAGGCAGTCAGTGAGAATCTTGGACTTGTACATTCCTGCGCAAAGCGTTTTCGTGGCAGAGGAATAGAGTATGATGACTTGTTTCAGGCTGGCTGTGTAGGCCTTATAAAAGCGATTGATAATTTCGATGAAAGTAGGGGATTAAAGCTTTCAACCTATGCTGTGCCGGTAATATTGGGGGAGATAAAAGGACTTTTTCGTGATGGAGGTGCAGTGAAAATTTCAAGGGGATTAAAAGAACTCTCCCTAAAGGCTACGAGAGAGGTTGCACGATTCTTAAAAGAAAACGGCAGAGAACCACAGATTTCAGAGCTTGCACAGATTCTTGGCGTAGAACCTGAACAGGCAACAGAGGCACTCAATGCATCAAGATTGCCTGTTTCACTTACAGCCGATGAAGAAAACGGTTCAGGACAGCTTGATATTCCTACTGATGCACCGGATGAAAAACTAACGGAGGTTATATCACTTCACGATGAAATAAAAAACCTCGAACCAAAGGATAGAAACCTCATATTATTACGGTTTTTCAAAAATAAAACTCAATCAGAGACAGCAAAGGAGTTGGGAATGACACAGGTACAAGTATCACGCAGAGAGAAAAAACTTTTAATATATTTAAGAGAGAGGTTGATATAAAAATTACACAATAAGTGTTATAACGCTTGACAAATGCTTAATAATTTCCTATAATTAAATATAGAGATACACAATAGGTGTTTAAAACGATTTTTAAATTACATTTGCAGCGAAGAGGTCGCTAAAAGTGTCGAGGCATAAGAAAGCATTGCCAATTATAAAAATTGTTTTAAAGATTCCAAGATATAAAAGCGAGGTGATAATTAGATATATTTATCTTTCTAAAAAAGCTATAAAGCCTTTGATTTGACAAATGATTGCCAATATTGTATACTTAATTACAATATAAAATTATTTATTCGGATAAAATCACTAAAGAAAAGGAAGTATATGATATGGCAATTTTAGTTACAGGTGGTGCAGGATATATCGGAAGTCATACTTGTGTAGAACTTCTCAATGCAGGATATGAAGTAGTTGTTTGCGATAACTATTGCAATTCCGTTCCAGAGGTTTTAGAGAGAATTAAGCAAATCACTAATAAGAATATAACGGGCTATGATTGTGACATAAGAAATAGAGCGGGCTTAGAGAAAATCTTCTCTGAAAACTCAATCGAGGCTGTTATTCATTTCGCAGGCTTAAAGGCTGTCGGTGAATCTACAAGAGAGCCAATAATGTACTATGATAATAATATTTCTGGTACAGTTACACTTCTTGATGTTATGAAAGAATATAACTGCAAGAGCATAGTTTTCAGTTCATCAGCAACTGTTTATGGCAACAATCCTATTCCTTATGAAGAAACTATGGTAACGGGTGATGTAAGTAATCCTTACGGCAGAACAAAGCACTTCATCGAGCAAATCCTTGGTGATGTATATGTTTCTGATAACGAGTGGAGCATTTCACTTCTCCGTTATTTCAACCCAATCGGTGCTCACGAGAGCGGACTTATCGGTGAAGACCCGAACGGTATTCCAAATAACCTTATGCCATATATTTCAAGAGTTGCTATTGGTAAGCTTCCACAGCTTACTGTATTCGGCGGAGATTATGACACTAAGGACGGCACTTGCATTCGTGACTACATTCATGTAGTAGACCTTGCAAAGGCTCATCTTTGTGCATTGAATAAGCTTAAATCCGACCCACACAGCATAGATGCTTATAATATCGGAACAGGTATCGGATATAGCGTTCTTGATATTATCAATGCTTTTGAGGACGCAACCGGTCAAAAGGTTAATTACAAAATTGGTGAAAGACGAGCAGGTGACCTTCCGGCATTCTATGCAAATCCTAAGAAGGCAAATGAGGTTCTTGGTTGGCACGCAGAGCGTAATTTGCATGATATGTGCGAAGATACATGGAGATTCCAGAAGAATAATCCAAATGGCTATAAGAAGGACTGATTTTCTGTGTCGGAATATTTTGACATATTAAATCCTGACGGAACACCAACGGGTAAAATCAAAGAGCGTAATGCCGTACACCACGATGGTGATTTACATGGAAGTGTTCATATATGGCTTTTTCGTGATGGCAAGATTCTCTTGCAAAAACGCAGAGATGACAAGGAGTCCTTTCCGTCTTGCTATGATGCCGCTTGCACAGGACATATTTCCGCAGGTGAAACACCGATAGAGGCGGCTATTCGTGAAACCGAAGAAGAAATTTCACTCAAGCTGAAGCCTGAAGATTTGCATTTTTTGCACGACCAGATGCTTACTGTTCATCAGGGCGATTTTATAAGCAATGAATTTAATCGTGTTTATTTTGTCGATGAAAGTGTTTCGCTTGATACGCTTAAATATGACGAAAAAGAAATTACAGAACTTCGTTTCTTTGAGATTGAGGACTTGAAAAATAGACTTAAAAACAAAGAAAAGGGATTTTGTATGACCTATGATGAACTTATTCGTGTGATTAATTGTGCTGTTTCTCAAGGATTGTTGGAAAGCAGGGAATGATTTTGAAAAGTAATTTTCATACACATACTAAACGCTGCTGTCACGCATTTGGCGTAGAAGTAGATTATGCAAAAGAGGCTTATGATAAGGGGCTTTCAGTGCTTGGATTTTCCGACCACGCACCTTTTAAAGATGTTGATTACGGTTACCGTATGCAGTTTTCGGAACTTCCGAAATATATTTCTGCCGTTCAGACCGAAAGAGAACGCTATGCAGGAAAAATGCGTATTCTGACAGGCTTGGAGATTGAATATCTTCCGAAATACTGCGAATATTACGAGTGGCTTTTGAATGATATGAAGCTCGATTATCTTGCCTTAGGTGAACATTTCTTTAATACAAATGGAAGATTTTGCAGTATCTTTGGCTCTGAAAGCACAAATGAATATATCCCTTATGCAAAGGCTATTTCAGAGGCTTTGAAAACTGGATATTTTTCAGTGCTTGTTCACCCTGATATTATGTTTATGAATTGCTTTGCATGGGATAAAAACTGCGATAAAGCTTGTGAGATAATCGTAGATGCGGCAATGCTTACTAATACGCCTGTTGAATATAATGCAAATGGTATTCGACGAGGACAGCAAGACTATCCTGATGGCAGGAGAGACCCATATCCTCACCCTAAATTTTGGGCGATGGCAAAAGATGCCGGCTTAAAAACCTTAATTGGTTCAGACGCACATAGTCCTGAGCAGGTTTATGATGAATCTATGGAGCTTGCGGTAAAGCGTGCAAAAGATTTTGGACTTGACATAATCAGCGAATTTTAAGACAATTTCAAAAAGCGACTTTTTTGAATTATTTAAATGATATAATTTACAAAAATAACCATATGAATTTACAACCTGTTTATAGATTGTTTAAATTTGTGTGTTAAGATTATATCATCAAATAGATTACAAGAAATTTTTTATATATAGTATTTAAGAAAGGAGTTGATAAAATGGAAATCGAAAAGCCGATGTATTATAGTCCATTATTGTTTTTTAAACTTATGGCTCACACACTTTCGCCGAATCCACAGATTCGCCGTGCAGCAATGATTGCATTAACTAAGGTTGCAAAGGACTATCTCGGCACCTACTTTAAGATGTCAGTTACACCTGCGTTACCTCAGCCTAAGACAGTAGATTCAAAATAAAATAAATTTATTTTATAGAAATCGAACGCATATCCGCTTGGATATGCGTTTTCTGATTTGTAAGATTTATTTCTTGATTTGTGGGCGTGTTTGTTGTATAATAAACTGCATAAAAAGAAAATGGGAGAATGATAAAATGTCACTGCCTAATGACCCGATGATTTTATTATCGTATGTAAATACTCAATTAAGAGATTTTTACCCATCTCTTGAGGAATTCGCAAAGACTAATAGTATAGATACTGATACTATCAAAGAAAAGCTTTCAATAATAGGATATGAATATAATGCAGAATTAAACCGTTTTATTTAAAGATTGCTACAAAAATGTGGCTTTAAAGCTAAGTTAGCTATTGCTAACTTAGAAAGGGAGATAAAATTGAAGCATAAAAGTTTTAGTATGGAAAAAGACGGCTTTGTAGGGCATTTAGCGGAAACTGATGAAAATTCAGATACCGCAGTCATAGTTATAATGGGCGGAGAAAAAAGCGTTTTACCAGCAATTAAAGTTGCCGAGCGTTTCGCTGAATATGGAATTGTTGGTTTAGCTGTTTCACTTTATGATGCTGAGGGTTTGCCCAAGAGTGTTGATAGGATTCCACTTGATATGTTTAAATGTGCAATTTCTTATCTTAAAAATGAATTGAAAATAAAGAAAGTTTCAATTTATGGAATGTCTATGGGAAGTCTTTTTGCGGCAATGACTGCCATAAATATTGGTGAAGTTGATTCTGTTATTATGGTTTCACCGTCACACACAATATTTGAGGGAAGCGACAGTAAAAAACATATGACAGGTCATAATATGATGACCTACAACGAAAAAGAATTTTCGGTTGTAAAGCAAGATTTTGAAAACAACGCTATGAGGCAAGCTTTTAATGATGCTTATAAGGACAAAAAACTTGAAGAAAATGCCTCTATTTCGATAGAAAAGATAAAGGTAAGAAATTATAAAATGGATAAAGGCATAGAATGTTATAAATAATTTTTAAAGGAGATGCTTATATGGGTTTCTTAGCAGGTAAAACAGCAATTATTACTGGAGCGGGCAGAGCTGTTCTTTCTGATGGCAGTTGTGGTTCTATCGGGTATGGTATTGCAACAGCTTATGCAAAGGAAGGTGCTAATCTTGTTATCACAGGCAGAAATATAGAAAAACTAAATGCTGCAAAAGAAGAACTTGAGAGTAAATATTCTATTAAGGTACTTGCGGTTCAGGCAGATATTTGTGCAGGTGCAGATAATGAAACTATTGCAAAAAATACTGTAAAAAAAGCTATTGATGAATTCGGAAGAATTGATGTTCTTATAAATAATGCACAGGCTTCTGCTTCTGGAATTACTCTTGCTGAACATACAACAGAACAATTCAATCTTGCTTTATATTCTGGACTTTATGCAACATTTTACTATATGAAAGCGTGTTATCCATATCTTTGTGAAACTAAAGGCTCTGTTATAAATTTTGCATCTGGTGCTGGTATTTCAGGTAACTTCGGACAATGCTCATATGCTGCTGCAAAGGAAGGTATTCGTGGGCTTAGTCGAGTAGCGGCTACTGAATGGAGTAAGGACGGTATAAATGTAAATATTATTTGTCCGCTTGCATGGACTGCACAGCTTGAAAAATTTAAGAGTGAATTTCCAGAGGCGTATGAAAAGAATGTGAAAACACCTCCGATGGGACATTTTGCAAATCCTGAAACAGAGATTGGCAGGGTTTGTGTTCAGCTTGCCTCGCCTGATTTTAAGTATATGACAGGTGAAACTCTTACCCTTCAAGGTGGTACTGGTCTTCGTCCTTAAAATTTAAGTTAAATGACAGCGATAAGTTCGTAATAGCTTTGAAAGTTATTAAGTTCAAAATTATTATGAACATTTTTCTTTTAGGAAAATAGTTATTGAAAGGGTCAGATGCAGGGGCGAACTTGTTTGTCTGTTCGGTAGTTTGTTACTAACGAAAGTATTAAGCGGCGGATAAAATTCGCCGCTCAAAGGGCAAAGAATGTTAAGGGCGTTGCCCTTAAAACCCATGGGGGACTCCGTCCCTCGACCCTGCAAGCTTTTGAAAAAGCTTGAGCAAAACTTTTAAGTGTTTTTGGGGAGGATAACTTATTTGAACGATAGTTTATTGACAATTTTTCTTATCCATATGAGCGAGACTTGTCGAGCGATTCCGCGTCTTGGGTGAGGAAACACTCCGCCACGTTGTTAAGAGTGACATATTCTATATGAAAAGTCAAAAAATGTTCGGCGAAAAATATTCGCATAATTCTCTTGACTTTTCAGAAGAAAAGCGGTATATATTATATATAAGCTTTGATAGGGAACGGTATTGTGGTTATCCTGTTTCAGAGAGCTGTCGTTTGGTGTAAGACAGTACAGAGCCATTTTACAAATCACCCTTGAGCTTGTCGCTGAACATCTTAACAGATAAGTAGGAGGATACGGTTTCTCACCGTTATTTGAGAGTACATTTTTTGATGTATTAAAAGGTGGTATAGCGAATTATTTCGTCCTTTTAAAGGACGATTTTTTTTATTTTATGCTTAAGGAGAAATTATAATGCTGACACTTGACAAAATCTATCACGCTTCATATGTTCTTAAAGAGGTTATCCGTCCAACAGATATGATTAAAGCCACTAATCTTTCAGATGATTGCAATATCTATCTCAAAACAGAAAACTTACAGGTAACAGGCTCATTTAAGGTTCGTGGTGCTTATTATAAGATTTCACAGCTTTCTGAAGAAGAAAAGGCAAAAGGCGTTATTGCTTGTTCAGCAGGAAACCATGCACAGGGTGTTGCACTTGCAGCTGCAAAAAATCATATTAAGTCACTTATCTGTATTCCAAGCGGTGCGCCTATTTCTAAGGTTGAGGCAACAAAGGGCTATGGAGCTGAGGTATGTCTTGTAAATGGTACTTATGATGATGCTCACGATAAGGCAGTCGAGCTTCAGAAGGAAAGCGGAGCTACATTTATTCACCCTTTTGATGACGAACAGGTTATTGCGGGACAGGGAACAATTGGCCTTGAAATCTTAGACCAGCTTCCTGACCTTGATGCAGTTATCGTTCCTATCGGTGGCGGCGGACTTATCAGCGGCGTTGCATTTGCTATTAAGCAACTTCGTCCTGATGTAAAGGTTTACGGCGTACAATCCGCAGGTGCTCCATCAATGTATCTTTCAGTTGCTCACGATAAAATAGAAACTTTGCCTGGTGTAAATACAATTTCTGATGGTATCGCTGTTAAGACGCCTGGTGATAATACATTTGAAATCTGTAAGCAGTATGTTGATGAAATTATGACTGTAACCGATGATGAGGTTGCAACAGCTATACTTACACTTATGGAGAAACAAAAGCTTGTAGCTGAAGGTGCAGGCGCAGTATCAGTTGCAGCAGCTTTATTTAATAAGTTCCCGATTAAGGGCAAGAATGTTGTATGCCTTGTTTCAGGCGGTAATATAGATGTTACAATTCTTTCCCGTGTTATCAATCGCGGCCTTAAAATGACAGGCAGAGTAGTTGATATTACACTTGAGCTTACTGATAAGCCAGGAGAACTTCAGAATGTTTCTAAGATTATTGCAGATCTTGGTGCAAATGTAGTTTCGGTAAACCACGACAGAGCAGAAATCAACAGCGACATTAATTCCTGCTATCTCAGACTTTCTATGGAAACTCGTGACCATGGACATATTTTAGCTATTAAGAAAGCTCTTAAAGAGCATGGATATAATATCATTAACGGATAAATTATTTATTTGAAAGGAAGTTTTTATTATGGCAGAAAAAGTTTACACAAAGAATGCACCTGATGCAATCGGTCCTTACACACAGGCTATCAAGACAAACGGTTTCGTATTTACATCAGGACAAATCGCAATCAATCCACAGACAGGCAATGTTGAGGCAACAACAATCGAAGGACAGACCGAACAGGTTATGAAAAACCTCGGAGCAATTCTTGCAGAGGCAGGAAGTTCCTTTGATAAAGCGGTTAAGACAGTATGCTTCTTAGCTGATATGGGAGATTTTGCAGCATTTAACGAGATTTATGGCAAGTATTTCACAAGCAAGCCGGCTCGTTCATGTGTTGCAGTTAAGACGCTTCCAAAGAATGTTCTTGTAGAAGTAGAAGTTATAGCTGAGGCTTAATCAACTTAATATTTGATTTTAAGATGATTTCAAAAAGTGTAGCAAAGAAATTTGCTACACTTTTTTGTTATGCGGAAAAATGATTATTGCTTAATAATGAAGATTTGTTAACTTGAATCACAGATATTAATAAATAAGAGGTATTTTCAAAAGTACTAATTTTTAAAAAGAAAAAGTTTTGTATAATACTATACAACTTTAACAAAAAATAATTAAATGGTTTACAATTATATTTATATCTGTTATAATAACTATATCGAATTTACATATGTTTTGCTGAAATTTGTGAATTAAATAGAATCTGATATATACCTTTCAAAATAAATAATTAAGAAAGATTGGAGAAAGCTATATGGAATATGCAGCACATTTTACAGAGGACGGAAGATTACAAACTGTTAAAGAACATCTTATTGGTGTAGCCGAAAGAGGTAAAAAGGATTCTGAACTTATAAATATGCCAAACCTTTATTATCTTTCAGCAATTTTGCACGATATGGGTAAAAACACTGCTCGCAGTGATGAATATCAAAGGACGGTTGGTTCAGGTGGTGAATGGAGTAAAGGTAAGGTTGTACATTCAAATTGCGGTGGAAGATATATCTATGAAAAATTTATAAAGAACAATGATTCTGACAAAACAGATGAGTATACTGCTGAGATTATTTCTTCGGTTATTATGTCACATCATGGTTTGTTTGATTTTGATTATCCTAAATCAGGCAAAGAAAATGGCTTTGTTACAAAAATAAATAATACAAACTACGATTACGATGAATGTAAAAAACTTACACTTGATGAGGTTATAAGCGAAAAGGAAATTGAAAAGCTTTATCTCAATGCTAAAAAGGAAGTTGATGAATTTCTAAAGTTTTGCAGTAAAAATGAAGACAAAAGAAAAGATGACGAATCTCCAGAAAGGATTAAGCTATTTAATTTCTCTTTGTTGATAAGAATGTTACTTTCGATATTAGTTGATTCTGACCATTCTGATACTGCGGAGTTTGTTAACCGGATAGAGCGACCTAAACTGTACGGAGATGCAGAACTGTGGGAGAAGTGCTGCGATTACTTTGAAGAAAAGATTAAGTTATTTAATAAAGATACTGAACTCAATAAAATAAGAGCAGAAATATCTGATAAGGCATTAGCTTATTCGGAAAATTCTGAAAATATCGTAAGAATGACTGTTCCAACAGGTGGTGGAAAGACTATAAGCTCACTAAGATATGCCATTCATCATGCTAAAAAATTTAATAAGAACAGAATTTTTTATGTCGCTCCGTTTAATTCCATACTTGAACAGAATTATAATGAAATAAAATCTTTTTTGCCTGATGATGTTTCTGTTTTACCACATTTCGGAGATATGCTTGATTGTAATTATAGCGAAAGTTTAGCTACTGAACAAAATATTAAATATATGAGTGAAAATTGGAATTCTTATGTTGTGGCTACATCAATGGTGCAGTTTTTAAATTCTCTTTTTGATGGAAAAATAAGTTCAATAAGAAGAATGAGAGGTCTTATAAATTCGGTAATTATTATAGACGAGGTGCAGTCTATTCCATATGAATTTATTAGGTTATTTAATATGGCAATGGAATTTCTTGCTTATGTATGTAATTGTACGATTGTTTTATGTACAGCAACACAACCGCCTTTTGAGGTTATGAATTATTGTTTAAGGCTTGATGAAAGTTGTGAAATGATAAACGGTTTTGAAGATTACAGCGAAAAAATGAGGCGTACAAGAATTATAGATAAAACAATTTCAGGAGGCTATACTGCTGATAATGTTGCTGATTTTTTACATTTGCTTTCAGAAGATTGCCGAACTATTCTTTGCATAGTTAATACAAAAAAAGCGGCTTTTGAGGTGTTTAAAAGTGCAAAGAATTTGTTTGAAGATGAAGAAATAATTCTGGTGCATCTTTCAACTAATATGTGTCCTGAACACAGAGCTAATGTTATCAAGAAAATGAAAGATGATATGAAAAAAGGTAAGCGTGTTCTTTGTATAAGTACTCAGCTTATCGAAGCAGGCGTTGATATTTCTTTTGAAACAGTTGTCCGCTCTCTTGCTGGTACAGATAGTATTGTACAGGCGGCAGGCAGATGTAACAGAAATGCTGAAAGAGATATTGGCTATGTTTATATAGTGAATATAAGCAATGAATATGAAAATGTTTCAAGCTTAAAAAGCATACAAAAGGGTAAAAGTGCTACTATTGGTTTGCTTAAACGCATAGAGAAAAAACCAGATGAATATGAGGATTTACTTGATCTGAATGCAATAAAAAAATTTTACATTAATTATTATAGAAATTTTGAAAAGAAAGATTTATATATTAAAGATTTTAAATGCTCAATATTTGAAATGCTTTCCACTAATGAAAAGAGCTCAGACCCATATGGAAATTATGATAAAACCTTGCTTAAAGCAGCTATGAAAACCGCTGGAGAGTGCTTTGAAGTTATAACTGATATAAATGAAACTGTGCTTGTGCCTTATAAAGACGGCAAGGAGATTATTTCTGAGCTTTTATCAGATGGATATAAGGATTATGACGCAATTATAAAAAAGGCTCAGCGATATTTGATAGGATTGCCGAAAAATAAGCTTAAAGACTCTTATATAAGTGTGGATAAAAAAACTGGTATTCGTTTTCTTGCAGACGGATATTATGATGAAATATATGGTTTCTCGGAAAATCCTAATCTGGAATTTTGTTATTTCTAAATAAAAAGCCAAAGTAATAATTTCAATCCACATAGTTAATATATTAACTATGACAAAAAGAGTATAACATAAACTAATTTGTTTTACAAATTGTATTGGCAATTCCCAAAAAACAGATTAGAATATTTTATAATAAGTTTAAATAAATAGAAGAATAAATGAGGTGCTAAAAATGTTTTATTAGAAATACGAAAAAGTAGTCAAATGAATTTTAAAGGAGTGAAAAAATGAAATACAAAAATGAATTTTGTTATAAGGTCTATGGAGATTATGCACTTTTTTCCGACCCTATAACAAGAGTTGGCGGAGAAAAGATGAGCTACCCAATACCTACATATGCAGCTCTTATAGGTATTACGAAAGCTATCTATTTTAAACCGACTTTGCTTTATGTGATTGATTCTGTAAAAGTGCTTAACCAAATTAGAACAGTATCTAAGGGAGTCAGACCAATTAAATACAACAACGGCGGAAATGACCTCTCAATTTATACCTATCTTACTGATGTTGCTTATGCAGTAAAAGGGCATTTTATTTGGAACGAAAATCGTCCCGAATTTACAAACGACAGAAACGAGGACAAGCATTATCAAATACTTAAACGAATGATAAAGCTTGGTGGCAGACGTTCTCCTCAGCTTGGTGTTAGCGAGTGTCCGGCGTATGTTGAGCCTTGTAATTTTGATGAGGAGAAAAGTTGCTATGATGATAGTAACTCGGAAATCTCATTTGGCTTGATGTATCACAGCATAATCTATTGTGATGAGGCTATTAATGAGGAAGACAAGGGTAAGATGACTGTTTGTTTTCATGCACCTGTTATGAAAAATGGACAGATTGATTTTATAAGACCTGAGCAATGCACAATTAAGCGTCATATAAGAGACGCTAAACAGAAAGTTTTTGATACGAAAAAATGTGAGAGTGTTTATACACTTCATACGGAACTATTTGGGGAGGTAGACAAAAATGAGTTGGATAACTGAAACTGCCGCCTTATACGATGAAATCAAGGAAAAGGTTGATGATAGCGATGAAGGGGAACCCCTTCTTCCGCTTTATCATTCTACAAGTAATGCACAGATACAGGTTACTATTTTTAGTGATGGTACATTTTCACACGCAGAAATAGTCGATACTGATGACGCAGAAACTGTAATACCTGTTACGGAAGATTCAAGTTCGAGAAGTTCTGGTATCGCACCACATCCACTTTGTGATAAGCTGATTTATATTGCGGGTGATTACAGCACATATGTTGCAAAAGCTAAAAGTAATGCTGACGAATATTTTGTGGCATATATCAAGGCTTTAAAGGCTTGGGCAGAGTCGGAGTATTCAGATATTTATATTACAGCTATATACGATTATCTAAGTAAAAGAATGCTTATAAACGACCTTATAGGCGATGGAATACTGAAACTAAAAGGTGCTGTTCTTGATGAAGAATATAAAATAACAAAATCAGCAAAGCAAATAGAGGCGTTTGTACGCTTTGTTGTCAATGATTTAGATTCAGGTGAAAATATAAAGGTTTGGAAAAGCAAGGCACTTTTTGATAAATACATAGCTTATTATGAATTTTTGGGTAAAGAAAGAGATTGCCAGCTTTGTTATGCAAGCGGAAAAATCGTTCCTGTAACATATAAACATATGGCTAAAGTCCGAAATGCAGGTGATAAGGCTAAACTTATTTCTTCAAACGATGAATCAAATTTTACTTATAAAGGTAGATTTGCAAATAAAGAAGAGGCTTTTGCGGTAGGTGAAATTGTAAGTCAGAAAGCTCATCTTGCTTTAAGATGGCTTATTAAAACTGGTGGTATAAGTGTTGGTGATGAAAAATATGTTGCATGGGAAAGCCGTCTGAATGAAATACCAAATGTGTTTGGTAGAATAGTGCTTGATGAAAGCAAAAATTTTAGCTCTTTTATAAAGGATAAAGACGATAAGGTTTATGCAAAGACGGCAGAGCAGTATAAGAATATAATTGAAATGGCAATTAAGGGATATAAAAGAAATTTGAATTTCGATTCTAAGGTTATTCTTATGGCATTAGATTCTGCTACACCTGGCAGGCTTTCGATTATTATGTATCAGGAACTTACATCTACCGATTTTTATAAAAATATTCAAGAATGGTATAGTAAAGTATACTGGCATAGTTGCTATAAGACAAGCGATGGTGAAGTTATACATTGTGTACAGACACCTACCCTTGTCGAGATTGCAAGATGTGCTTATGGCAACGAAAGAGATGGAGAGCTTATTATTGATTATAAATCTGGTATTTTTAAGACTGTAATTAAGCAAATCTATCCTTGCATTACTCTTGGGGCAAGATTTCCGGAGAACATACTGAAAAGAATTTTTACAAGAGCCTCAAACCCTCAGCTTTATAGTGAACAAAACAACTGGAAAAGGGTTCTTGATGTCTGCTGTGCATTATATAGAAAATATTATGATAGAAAATATTATGAAGGTGAAGGAGTTGAACTTACTATGGAACTTGATAGAAGTTACAATGATAGGAGCTATCTTTATGGTAGACTTATGGCTGTTGCTGAGAAGCTTGAAACTGATACATATGATGATAACGAGGCAAGAATGACTAATGCGGCAAGATTTATGAGCTCGGTTATTGCATCTCCGTGTAAGTCTTGGGGAAATGTTCGTAAAAGACTTGACCCATATATGAAAAGAATAATAAACAAAAATTATGGTCTTTATGTTTATTATCAGAAAGAGCTTGGAGAAATACATAATATGTTTAAAGCTGGAGAATATGAAATGAAAAAGCCTCTGGAGCCTTTATTCTTTATGGGCTATTACGGCGAACAACAATATCTTTATACATCAAGAAAAAACAAAAATGATGATAACAAGGAGGATTTATAATTATGTCAGTATTTAATAACAAGGTGGATTTTGTAGCTTTTATTTCCGTTAGTCATGCAAACCCTAATGGTGACCCAATCAATGGTAATCGTCCGAGAGATACAATGGAAGGTTTTGGGGAGATTTCTGATGTCTGCATTAAGCGTAAAATAAGAAACAGACTTCAGGATATGGGTGAGTGTGTGTTTGTGCAATCAGACGAGCGTAGCGACGATGGTTGTAAGAGCCTTAAAGAACGAGCAGATAGTTATGAGGAATTGAAAAAGCTTTCAAAGGGTAAGGAAACAGGCAAAGATGCTTTTGCTAAATTGGCTTGCGAAAAATGGATTGATGTAAGAAGCTTCGGACAGGTTTTTGCTTTTAAAGGTGATACTGTTTCAGTAGGTGTAAGAGGCCCTGTTACTATTCAACCTGCATTTAGTCTTGAACCAGTCGAAATCGAAGATATACAGATTACTAAGAGTGTTAATAGTGAAAGCAAGTCGGGTAAGGCATCTGATACAATGGGTATGAAACATAGAGTCAAGTTTGGCATATATGTATTAAAAGGGAGCATCAACTGCCAGCTTGCAGAAAAGACAGGCTTCACAGAAGAAGACGCTGAGAAGATTAAAAATGCAGTCGCAACACTTTTCGAGAATGACTGTTCCTCGGCTCGTCCTGATGGAACTATGAATATTGAAAAGCTTTTCTGGTTTAAGCATAATTGTAAGTCGGGACAATATTCATCAGCAAAGGTACATAATAGCGTTATCGCAAAGGCTTTGTGTGAAGAGCCTACATCAGCCAAGGATTATGAATTTATATATGATGGAAGTCTTGAAGGCTTAACTCCGGAAGTGATTGAATGACTTATGATGATGACAACATACTGAGTATATCTGGAATACAGCATTTTGTGTTTTGTCGCAGACAATGGGCTTTAATTCATATTGAACAGCAATGGGCAGAAAATTTGCTTACTGTCAGTGGCAAAATTATGCACAATAAGGCTCATGACAACACTTTTTCGGAAACAAGAAACGGTGTAATAGTATCAAGAGGAATGCAGGTTGCTTCATATGAACTTGGAATATTCGGCGAATGTGATGTTGTTGAATTTATTCCGTCTGAGAGCGGTGCATTGCTTTATGATAAGCCTGGAAGATATACTATCATTCCAGTTGAATATAAGCATGGTGAACCAAAGGTATCAGATGCAGATATATTACAGGTTGCTGCACAAGCTTTGTGCCTTGAAGATATGTTTTGTACAAGTATAGATGAAGTACATATATTCTATGGTAAAATAAAACGCAGACAAAGAATAGAACTTACTGATGATATAAGAAATCGCTTAAAAGGTGTAATAGAAGAGATGCATGAGCTTTATAGACGAAAATATACACCTAAAGTTAAGCAAAATAAAAATTGCAAGGCATGTTCACTAAAAGATTTATGCTTGCCAAAGATAACAAAAATAAAAACTGTAAAAAAATATATTTCTGATATGACAAACGAGGATTGAATTATGAAAAAGCTTCTTAATACACTCTATATCAGTTCTCCGGATACATATTTATCACTTGATGGAGAAAATGTTGTTCTATCAAAAGAAAGACAGGAAATAACGAGAGTTCCATTGCACAATATAGAATCAATTGTTACTTTGGGATATAGCGGAATAAGTCCTGCTTTGCTTGGAAAATGTGCTGATAATAGTATAGGTGTTTCATTTCTGAGCAGAAGTGGGAGATTCCTTGCAAATGTGGTGGGGCCATATTGCGGTAATGTGATTCTTAGGAAAACTCAATATAAACTTTCTGATGATGAAAATGCTTGTACTGAAATAGCCAGAAATATGATAGCTGGGAAATTGTATAATTCTCGTTGGGTTATTGAAAGGGCAACTCGTGATTATCCTAATTCGCTTGATATCGATAAACTAAAGAGTGTTTCTGCAAAACTTAAAGATTCAATGGCAAATCTTAATGACTGCAAAAATACTGAACAGCTTAGAGGTATTGAAGGCGAAGCGGCAACAAGATATTTTTCTGTATTTAATGATTTGATTTTACAACAAAAAGATGACTTTGTTTTTAATGGAAGAAATAGAAGACCTCCAACAGACAGAGTTAATGCTTTGTTATCATTTTCATATACATTACTTACAAATATGACAGCTTCGGCTCTTTATTGCGTTGGATTTGACCCATATGTCGGATTTATGCACAAAGATCGTCCCGGAAGAGTATCACTTGCACTTGATATGATAGAAGAACTCAGAGCAGTTTTTGCAGACCGTTTTGTACTTACTGTGATAAATAAAAAAATCGTAAATAAGAATGATTTCTTTATCAAAGAAAATGGAGCAGTCTTACTTAATGATGAGGGTAAAAAGAAAATTATTAAGTCATGGCAGAATAAAAAATCACTTGAAATAAAACATCCATATTTAGAAGAAAAAGTAGAATGGGGTATGGTTCCTTATGTTCAGGCATTGCTTCTTGCAAGATGTCTTAGAGGTGATCTTGATGGTTATCCGCCCTTTATGTGGAAGTAGGTGTCATTTATATGCTTGTGCTTATTACCTATGATGTAAACACGGAAACTGCTGATGGCAAAAAACGCTTGCGTAAGGTTGCAAAAGAATGTGTAAACTACGGAAAAAGAGTTCAAAATTCGGTTTTCGAGTGTGTCATGGATGCAGCAAAATGTAGGCAAGTCAAAGAAAAATTAATAAATATAATAGATGAAAAATCTGATAGCATAAGATTCTATTACCTTGGAAATAACTATAAAACTAAAGTGGAACATTATGGTGTAGATAATACATTTGATGTTGAGGGGGTGTTGTTATTTTAGTGCGAATGGTAAGCTTACATAAATTTACAGGGATATTCGCACTATAAAAAATACAATTTTGCAAGTCTAATGTTAAATTTACTTTTATATATTTGACTATAATTTTGTGAAAAAGTGTAGATATATAGCTAATTTAATGGTAAATATTATGTTGGATTTTGCTGTCGCTCTCCTCACGGAGAGCGTGGATTGAAATACCAAATTCAAGAATACCCTTTTTAAACATTTTCAGCGTCGCTCTCCTCACGGAGAGCGTGGATTGAAATATGATAATAAAGATATTGCAAAGTGGTTGATTAAGTCGCTCTCCTCACGGAGAGCGTGGATTGAAATGTCAACCACAAATTATAAAGAATATGTACCTATGTCGCTCTCCTCACGGAGAGCGTGGATTGAAATTGGCTTTTATGGATATAAGAAGTCGCTTAGATATGTCGCTCTCCTCACGGAGAGCGTGGATTGAAATGATTTGCAACTTATTCAGTCACGCATTGATTTTCAGTCGCTCTCCTCACGGAGAGCGTGGATTGAAATAATAGAACAATAGTGTTCTAAAAGAAATTAAAGTCGCTCTCCTCACGGAGAGCGTGGATTGAAATGAGCTTGCTGTGATAATAGGCTTATGGATTGCAAAGTCGCTCTCCTCACGGAGAGCGTGGATTGAAATGAGCTTGCTGTGATAATAGGCTTATGGATTGCAAAAGGTCGCTCTCCTCACGGAGAGCGTGGATTGAAATCTTTAAATCGTATGTTGTATACCTTGAGCCTGCACGTCGCTCTCCTCACGGAGAGCGTGGATTGAAATTTTAATAAGTGTATAATCTGTCATTGTTAAATATGTCGCTCTCCTCACGGAGAGCGTGGATTGAAATTAAAATTGTTAATAATCTATCCTGTATATTGTCTAGTCGCTCTCCTCACGGAGAGCGTGGATTGAAATCGTTAACATACAATGTGTAATCAGTAGATTTACAGTCGCTCTCCTCACGGAGAGCGTGGATTGAAATTCTACCCCTCTGTTAGAACGAGGGGTTGTCGCTTGTCGCTCTCCTCACGGAGAGCGTGGATTGAAATCTTTCAAAATTTGGCAAAATGCTGACGGTAGCTAGTCGCTCTCCTCACGGAGAGCGTGGATTGAAATCCTTCGACTGATTACAATGACGAGGTTGACGGTGTCGCTCTCCTCACGGAGAGCGTGGATTGAAATTCATGATGTAATGCGCAATGCAACTGTCCGTTGTGTCGCTCTCCTCACGGAGAGCGTGGATTGAAATATTTGTGAGGGTGAAATTAGCATTAAAGTTCGGAGTCGCTCTCCTCACGGAGAGCGTGGATTGAAATTGTATTTTATTAAGCAACTTTGTTTTTGCCTCTCCGTCGCTCTCCTCACGGAGAGCGTGGATTGAAATCGTAGGTATATCATATACTGACATTTGACCCCCGTCGCTCTCCTCACGGAGAGCGTGGATTGAAATATAATATCAAATTTAAGTGTTATTTTTGTATTATGTCGCTCTCCTCACGGAGAGCGTGGATTGAAATTATTTATTTTGGTTCTGATAAGTCCCCTATTATGTCGCTCTCCTCACGGAGAGCGTGGATTGAAATAAAGTCTGTTGGCAAATCGCCAATGCTGTCATAAGTCGCTCTCCTCACGGAGAGCGTGGATTGAAATAATTCCTAGACTTAGTAATATAATTTTGATGAAAGTCGCTCTCCTCACGGAGAGCGTGGATTGAAATATTACCCCAGATATTAGATAATAGAATAATTATTGGTCGCTCTCCTCACGGAGAGCGTGGATTGAAATTTTCTGTTTTAGCTGCTTGGATATTAGCTATAGGCGTCGCTCTCCTCACGGAGAGCGTGGATTGAAATATTAAATACAAGCTTTAAAAATGGCAATAAACCATGTCGCTCTCCTCACGGAGAGCGTGGATTGAAATAGAAGAACCAAAGTAAAGAGATAAACCAGCAGAACGTCGCTCTCCTCACGGAGAGCGTGGATTGAAATAGCATTAAAGCCAACAAAAAGATTGTAAATATCAGTCGCTCTCCTCACGGAGAGCGTGGATTGAAATATTTACAACGAACTCCTTTGTATATGTATTCTCTGTCGCTCTCCTCACGGAGAGCGTGGATTGAAATGGCATTAGGTGTAGCAATAGGTACATATTCTTTAGTCGCTCTCCTCACGGAGAGCGTGGATTGAAATAAAAATATATGTTGTATATAATATAAATCATCGCGTCGCTCTCCTCACGGAGAGCGTGGATTGAAATTTTTTTACTGTTCTAAACCCTTTGTTTGTTTTTACGTCGCTCTCCTCACGGAGAGCGTGGATTGAAATTCACCCTCTCATCAATATCTGTATTTTTTGACACTGTCGCTCTCCTCACGGAGAGCGTGGATTGAAATCAGTAACAGTATCAGTACCGTTTGTAGTTGCAGAATGTCGCTCTCCTCACGGAGAGCGTGGATTGAAATTGCACATTGCAATACCGAAGTATATTATCAACAAAAGTCGCTCTCCTCACGGAGAGCGTGGATTGAAATGATTGAGGTCTGCATTGATTGACCTTTTTTAGCTGTCGCTCTCCTCACGGAGAGCGTGGATTGAAATAGAACGAGCAATAAGAACCAAAGCAGAACGGGGATGTCGCTCTCCTCACGGAGAGCGTGGATTGAAATGTTAAAACAATTAGGTAAAAGTTTTAAAACAAAACATGTCGCTCTCCTCACGGAGAGCGTGGATTGAAATGTTTGGGGTAATTGTACACCCTGCATACCTTTTACCCTGTCGCTCTCCTCACGGAGAGCGTGGATTGAAATATTAGGGCTTAATGACCTTACAAAAGACGGAGAGTCGCTCTCCTCACGGAGAGCGTGGATTGAAATACAAATAGAATTATCTTTGACATAATTTATCATTGTCGCTCTCCTCACGGAGAGCGTGGATTGAAATTGATAGCAGAGTGCATAAAATTATCATAACCTATGTCGCTCTCCTCACGGAGAGCGTGGATTGAAAATAACCTATGTCGCTCTCCTCACGGAGAGCGTGGATTGAAATGCCAGTGCTAATAACAAGCAAATGGTCTTTATCGTCGCTCTCCTCACGGAGAGCGTGGATTGAAATATGATGTGATATGCTGTTGTTATCCTCCCAAGTTGTCGCTCTCCTCACGGAGAGCGTGGATTGAAATTAGGGGTGTTAAGCGACCAAAGGTCGCACTTGTAACGTCGCTCTCCTCACGGAGAGCGTGGATTGAAATAGCACAAAGAGCAATGTTAGCACAAGGCAATCTTTGTCGCTCTCCTCACGGAGAGCGTGGATTGAAATACGAACATTACATTCCTTGACATCACCACGCCAACGTCGCTCTCCTCACGGAGAGCGTGGATTGAAATACTTTTATTTCCTAAGCATTGAGTCCAATTCAAGTCGTCGCTCTCCTCACGGAGAGCGTGGATTGAAATGTTTCCAAATATCCAACCACTGTAATTTTTACTTGTCGCTCTCCTCACGGAGAGCGTGGATTGAAATAATACTAACAAGTATAATATACGGAATAATAACAGTCGCTCTCCTCACGGAGAGCGTGGATTGAAATTTGTATCGGCATTTATTATGGCTATCAAGTCATTGTCGCTCTCCTCACGGAGAGCGTGGATTGAAATTTTAAAGCTTGCCTATTATGTTGAAAAACAATGGTCGCTCTCCTCACGGAGAGCGTGGATTGAAATCAGAAATTGAATGCGTGTGCAAGTAAACAACCTGTCGCTCTCCTCACGGAGAGCGTGGATTGAAATGTATTTCAAGGTTGAAAAGAGTAAAGCTGATGACGGTCGCTCTCCTCACGGAGAGCGTGGATTGAAATATGATTTATATCTTGTGTCGAGCGATTATATAAAGTCGCTCTCCTCACGGAGAGCGTGGATTGAAATGAGAGATATACCAAATTGTGGAGATACATACAGAGTCGCTCTCCTCACGGAGAGCGTGGATTGAAATTTGAATATTATGGAAAACTTAGTTTATATTGTGAGGTCGCTCTCCTCACGGAGAGCGTGGATTGAAATATCTGATAAACCTAGTATATAATCTGCTGATACATGTCGCTCTCCTCACGGAGAGCGTGGATTGAAATTTTACCGGCTGAAATAGATTTGTATTTAAAAGACTGTCGCTCTCCTCACGGAGAGCGTGGATTGAAATAAAAAAATCAAAATCCATTTTAAAACCCCCTTCTCCGTCGCTCTCCTCACGGAGAGCGTGGATTGAAATACTTACCAGCAAGTAAACTAACGCATAAGTTTGTGTCGCTCTCCTCACGGAGAGCGTGGATTGAAATAAGAAAAAAACACCACGGTGCAGTGGGGCCCCCAGTCGCTCTCCTCACGGAGAGCGTGGATTGAAATCGTCAACCGATTACAATGATGAGGTCGACGGCGATGTCGCTCTCCTCACGGAGAGCGTGGATTGAAATTCTCTTGAAGATTATATTACCGTCGAGAATGTAAGTCGCTCTCCTCACGGAGAGCGTGGATTGAAATGTGTAACATTTCCCATTTCCGTATAATCAACAAGTGTCGCTCTCCTCACGGAGAGCGTGGATTGAAATATCCAGACTCATATCACCAAGATAAGCAGTAAGATGTCGCTCTCCTCACGGAGAGCGTGGATTGAAATTAATCTGTCAATGGAGTTATAGCACCTCTGGAACTGTCGCTCTCCTCACGGAGAGCGTGGATTGAAATAAGTTAGATTATGAATCCGTTGGAGATTTGCCGACAGTCGCTCTCCTCACGGAGAGCGTGGATTGAAATGGCATTACCGCAGCAAAGGTCGGAAGAATCGCCAATGTCGCTCTCCTCACGGAGAGCGTGGATTGAAATTGCATTTGTAATCGTGCTGGCCATTGCAGATAAAGTCGCTCTCCTCACGGAGAGCGTGGGTTGAAATAACAGAGAAAAAAACTCTCCAAATTATATCTCGTTATTTTGACAAGTACAGAAATAGATATAATGTTTACAATAATGTAAATGGTGATGAAGACGAATGGACATATGCAAATGAAAATAACGACCTTGACCTCGTGGTTGATTGGAAAAACCCAGTTGAAATTTATGTCGATTTCAATTTTTGGAGTGAAAATGAAGAAATCGAGGAATATTTAAAAGAAAAGTATGGCAAACAAATTGAACAGAATACAGATTTACTAAAAAAGGAAGAATAATAAAAATATATAGAAATGAAGAATTAGAGTTATGTTTTGATATAGAAATATAAGTAAACTATTTATTTTCTAAAACTGTTTAAATTTATATTGAAAAAGTCTTGAATTAATAGAAAAATTATTTGGATTTATTATAGTAAAAAATAATTATAAAGAATTTAATAATGGAGGTATACTAATGCCAGTTTTAATTTTACTTGGTATCTTTTTAATTTGTGGTATAATAGATTTGCATAAAACTTGTAAAAAAAATGTACATTCACATTCTCGTGATGAAGTAGAACAAATGCTCAGTAAGATGGTTGGCAAATCAAAACGAGAGACAAGACATATTGTTAAGTATTATAGGAAGTAATTGTAAAGCAAATATCTAACTACTTTTAAAAATACTTGATAATTAGAACAAAATATGTTACAATATAAGTAACTTAAAGAATAAGCAATAATATATTTCAATTTAAAAGGAAAGAATTATGTTAATCAATCAGAATATGGATATAGATACTAATACAAAACATGATATTAAAGTTATTGATGGGGTAACACATGTTTTTATTATTAATGAAATTGTGGTCAATAATAATGACTTTGAGCAACGTGTTAAGGTTGCAACTATTCTTTCAAATATGACTCTTGGAGATGTTGCAAAACAATTTGGTGTTACACAAGCAACTTTTTCTACCAGGTGTAAAACTGGTAAAATGAATTTTATTGAACAGCGTAAAGTTGCAGAGATTTTGGGCTGTACTTCGGTTATAAAGTTTATATTCGATGATGGTTCAGTATTTGAAGGACATACGGTTAAACAACTTGTAATGGATGCTTGTGCCCATGTCAACATAACTCAGATGGAACTTGGAAAGCGTCTTGGAAAGTCCAGACAGAGCTTTAACGATAAATTAAATAAAGGACGATTTACCGATGACGAAATCAGAAATATTGCAAGTAAAATTGGTTGCACATATTATAACTACTTTGAAATGGAGGACGGCACTCAGATTTGAGAGTTTGTTTCTCTTTGATCGTAAGCTAAAATTAAAAATATTTTGTCGTTCTCCTCACGGAGAGCGTGGATTGAAATATTGACTTATTGAAAGGTTTATATTATAATATAGGTGGCTTTGAGGGAAGCTCTTAACTTCTCTCTCCACCTTTTTGGTTATCCGTTGATAATCTTTATCAAGATTAAAATCCAACCAACTAAGGATACAATCTTGATGACGAGTTTTTCAAGTTTCTCAACTAACTTGATTAACTCGTCAATTTTTTTTGCCTTACATTTTCTTCACCTCCTCTCTATGTTCATATTATAGCACGAAAGTCGTTCTCCTCACGGAAGATGTGTATTAAAATGCAGAATCAGCCTTGTTTTTAAAGCTAAGGCTATTGCATCTTCCTTATTTATAAGAACTAATCTGAAAAAGATTGGTTCTTATTTTTTATGTGAAAACCTATTGGCAAATGAGTAATCAGATATTTTTACTTTGTGAATTGTTTAAAGAATAATTTAAAAATATTGGAAGTATTAAAAATAATAATTAGGTAAATAATAGAATTGGTGGTAAAAAATCTAATAAAATGTGTTTAATTGATTTGAGGTGTATTTATGAATGCAAAAGTAAACGAAGATTGTATTGGTTGTGGATTGTGCAACAGCATTTGTCCCGAAGTTTTTAGTATGACTGATGAAGGCGTTGCAACGGCTCGCTCTGATATTCCTGAGAAGCAAGATGAATTAGTACAAGAAGCGGCTGATAACTGTCCTGTAGATGCAATTGAAGTAGAGTGTTAATTGGAGGTAACAAATGAAAGATATGTTTTGTTTTCAATGTCAGCAGACTGCACACAATATAGCCTGTGAGGGTAAAGCTGGAGTTTGTGGTAAAAAATCTGATACTGCAAATTATCAGGATGAGCTTGTAGGTGCGCTTATCGGACTTGCAAGAGCTGCAAAAAGCGGTAATCCGACAGCTCATACAGACGAATTGATATTAAAAGGACTTTTTACCACAATCACAAATGTTAATTTCAACAATGTGACAATCAAGCAAATAAAGACCGAAATCGAAAAGGAAAAGGGCAGAATTAACAGTGAAAAATTTGAAGATTACGATATGAAGAATATCTGGGATGACCATGAAGATATTCGTTCGCTTAAATCGCTGATACTGTTCGGCATAAAAGGAATGGCGGCTTACGCTTACCATGCATTAGCTCTGGGCAAAAGCGAAAGTGAAATCAACAGTTTCTTCTATGAAGCTCTATATACTCTGGGAGAAAAGAAAAATCCAGACGAATTGCTTGAAATTGTTTTAAAAACGGGAGAAGTTAATCTAAAATGTATGGCGTTGCTTGATGAAGCAAATACAGGAGCATATGGGAATCCTGTGCCGACAGAAGTTCCTCTTACTATAGAAAAAGGCCCGTTTATCGTTGTAAGCGGTCACGATTTGCACGATTTAAAACTGTTGCTTGAGCAGACCGAGGGCAAGGGAATAAATATTTACACCCATAGCGAAATGCTGCCTGCTCACGGCTATCCCGAACTGAAAAAATATCCGCATCTCAAGGGTAATTTCGGTACAGGATGGCAAAATCAACAATCGGAATTTCATAATATTCCTGCACCGATTTTGTTCACTACAAACTGTTTGATGCCGGTGAGAGAAAGTTATAAGGACAGAGTTTTCACCACTTCCGTTGTATCTTATCCTGAGTTGGTTCATATCGGAGAGGATAAGGATTTTACACCCGTTATACAAAAAGCTATTGAGTGCGGCGGTTATGACGAAGATAAAGAAATGAGAGGAATGAATGGTGGCAAAACGGTAATAACGGGCTTTGCACACAATGCTGTACTATCCAATGCCGAAAAAATAGTTGACCTTGTTAAGCAGGGAAAAATCAAACATTTCTTCCTTATAGGTGGTTGTGATGGAGCATCTTACAGCAGAAGCTACTACACCGACTTTGCAAAGCTCACATCGCCTGATACGATTATTTTAACTCTTGCCTGCGGAAAATATCGTATTAACGATTTGGATTTGGGTGACATTGATGGGATACCGAGAATACTCGACTGCGGACAATGCAATGACGCATACAGTGCGATAAAAATTGCATTAGCTCTTTCTGATGCTTTTAACTGCGGGGTCAACGATTTGCCGCTAACCCTTGTACTTTCATGGTACGAACAGAAGGCGGTTTGCATTTTGCTTACACTTTTATATCTTGGTATAAAAAATATTTATCTCGGACCTACGCTCCCTGCATTTGTTTCCAAAGGAGTTTTGGATATTTTGATAGAAAAATTTAATCTGACTCCTATTGATAAACCACAGGAAGATTATGAGAAAATTATGAACGGATAGCATTTATAATCATAATGCTTGTTAGAAAAAGCATAAAACAAAAAATATTTATTAACAATAAAGCAATTAACAGTTTTTGTTGATTGCTTTTTAAATATATAATATTTATTTAAGATTTATAATTTTAAAATGTTGTAATAGAAATAATAATTATATCATATATAAAATATTTAGTAAATGAGAAACTGCCTGCTTTTTTCTTGCTTATACCTTTTTGGAATGATATAATTAATTTAAATTTTATATAAAAATTGCCATAAAGGAGATTAATGTATGGAAATAACGGCTTGTAAAAATGAGGATACTCTTACACTTACTGTTAAAGGGAGATTGGATACTATAACTGCACCTAAGCTTGAAAGTGAACTGAAAAATTCTATTTCGTCTGTAAAAGAATTGATTTTTGATTTTTCAGAATTGGAATATATTTCTTCCGCAGGTCTTCGTGTGCTTCTTTCTGCTCAAAAACTTATGAATAAACAGGGAAGTATGCTTCTTAAAAATGTATGCGATGATGTTATGGAAATTTTTCAAATCACAGGATTTGTAGATATATTGAATATTGAATGAGGAAATATCTATGGTACAGTTAAGATTATTTCTGACAGGTCTTTGTCCGGTTATATTATCTGTTATACTTTATATAATAAACAAAAGAACTGCTTTTGAAAAATTAAAGGAATGGAAAAAACAGCTTATATATGGTCTTGCATTTGGTGGACTTGCTATTTTAGGAACAGAATGTGGTGTTCCTGTAGATGGTGCTACTATGAATGTAAGAGATGCGTCGCCAATTTGTGCCGGAATTATTTTTGGAGCTCCTGCCGGAATTATTTCTGCTCTTATAGGCGGCGTGGAAAGATATTTAGCTACATATTGGGGAGCCGGCGAGTATACACAGATTGCCTGTTCATTATCGACTATTTTTGCAGGACTTATAGCGGCTTTACTTCGTAAGTATATGTTTGATAACAAGAAACCGGCTTGGTATTATGGTCTTGCAGTTGGTATGGTTATTGAAGTTCTTCATATGCTGATGATATTCATAACCAATATGAATGACGTAAATACTGCTTTTACATATGTAGAAAATTGTTCTGCAAAGATGATTATCTTCAATGGTGCTTCTGTAATGTTAGCAGTTATGGCTGTTTCAATAATCGGGAAAATCGGCAGTGAAAAGAAAAATTCCGAACGGAAATATATAAATCTCGCACAGATGTTTCAACGCTGGCTTTTGGTTTGCGTAGTAGTAGCCTTTATTGTTACTGTGTTTTTTAGCTTTATTTTGCAGACGGGACTTGCTATAAATACTGCGTCATCAACACTTAGGTTATATACAGAAGATGTTCGCTCCGATATAAAAGACGCTTCTGACGAAAATCTTATTAAGATTACAAGAAGTATAAAAGTTAAGCTTGATAATGTTGATAGCTATAATGAAAAATTTCTTGAAGAACTTCTTAAACTGTATAATGTTTCCGAGATAAATATTGTAGATGAAAATGGAATCATTATATGTACCACAAATCCTGATTTCGACGGCTTCGATATGTCAAAGGGTTCACAATCGAGCGAATTCTTAGCTTTGTTAGATGATAAAGATGAGATGGTCCAAAAATATCAGCCGACAAGCTATAAGTCGTCTACTTCGATGAAATATGCAGGAATTAAACTTTCCAAAGGTGGCTTTTTACAGGTTGGATATGACTTTGAAAAGTTTCAAGCGGATATAGATGATATTGTTATCGGACTTACAAGAAATCGCCACATTGGAGAAAAGGGATATATTATCATAGCCGACGAAGATTTTAAGATAGTTAGTGACCCTAACGGCAACGAAGGTGAAAAGCTAAGCGTTACAGGAATGTGGCTACAAATGGATAATGAGGACTATAAACCTGAGAATGGTGAAATTGAAGATGAGGGACAACTCATTTACGAGGAAGTTTATGGTCAGAGCTGTTATTGTATGTATAGAATGGCGGAAGGTTACTACATAATAGGCATTATTCCTGAAAGTGAGGTTGTTTTTAGCCGTAATGTGTCAGTCTATGTGACGATATTTATGGAGATAGTAATTTTTGCAGTATTATTTGCATTGATTTATTTTCTGATTAAAAAACTTGTTGTTGAAAACATTCAAAAGATAAATGATGCTCTCGGAAAAATTACTGGCGGTAATCTCAATGTTTATGTAGATGTGCGTACAAATGAAGAATTTGTTTCGCTTTCTGACGATATAAATTCTACGGTCTTAACCCTTAAAGGCTATATAGCTGAGGCTGCAGCACGAATAGATAAAGAACTCGAATTTGCAAAAACTATTCAATCATCTGCTTTGCCTTGCGTATTTCCGCCATATCCTGAAAGAACAGATTTCGATATATATGCTTCTATGGTACCTGCCAAAGAAGTTGGCGGAGATTTCTACGATTTTTATTTGATTGACGAAAACCATCTTGCTTTCCTTATTGCCGATGTATCGGGCAAGGGAATTTCTGCGGCTATGTTTATGATGAAAGCAAAAACTCTTATAAAAAGCTACGCTGACAGAGAAAAAGATGTTGCTCAAATTCTTACTCGTGCAAATAATGAGCTTTGTGAGGGCAATGACGCTGATATGTTCGTTACTTGCTGGATGGGTATTATTGATTTCAGAACTAATATTGTAAGCTTTGCTAATGCAGGACACAACGCTCCCCTTATAAGACACAAAGACGGCAGTTTTGAATATCTGAAAGTACGCTCGGGCTTTGTCCTTGCTGCTATGGAAGATATAAAATACCATAAGGGTGAATTTGAACTTTTGCCAGGTGATGAAATCTTCCTATATACCGATGGTGTAACTGAAGCAATAAACTCTGATAAAGAATTTTATGGAGATGCAAGGCTTGAAAAATATCTTAATACTTTAGGTGATATTGAAGCGGAAAAAATCTGCAAAAATGTCAAAGCGGATATAGATAGCTTTGTGGGTGATGCACCTCAGTTTGATGATATTACTATGCTTTGCCTGAAAATTATGCCTAAGAATATTATAAGAGTAAAGCCTTCACTTGATACAATGCAAGATGTTATTGATTTTGTTGAGAATATACTTGAATCTGCCGATGTGCCTAAAAAAGTTATTTATAAGATGAATATAGCCATAGATGAAGTATATTCAAATATTATCCGTTATAGTGGAGCGGACGATGCGTCTGTTGAGTGTTCTCTCGCAAACGGAAAAATTACATTGACCTTTATTGATAACGGCAGTCCTTACAATCCTCTTGAAAATAAAGACCCTGATACAAGCCTTTCGGCAGAGGAAAGGGAAATCGGCGGACTTGGTATTTTTATGGTTAAAAAAACTATGGACGATATAAAGTATAGTTTTGAAGATGAGCGAAATATTTTAGTTCTGCAAAAGGATTATTTGGCTTGATGGAGGCAGACAATGAAACAAAATATATTCAGAAAGACAAGTATCGAAAGAGTAAATTCGCCTGAACAGCTCAATGAATATGTCAGAGTTGTCAGGCCGAGCGTTTGGCTTACTTTGATAGCGATTATAATTTTACTTATCGGTGTGCTTATATGGGGCATTTTCGGAAAGATTGAAACTAATGTGGATACTTGTGTTGTCGCAGAAAAGGGCAAACTGATTTGCTATTTGTCTGTTAAAGATGCAGAACAGGTTGAGGCCGGTATGGATATAAATATTGAAGGTCGTAAGGGAAAGATAAAATCTGTTTCTGAGTTTCCTATAAAAGTAGATGAAAGCATAGATGACTATGCTCTGTTTATTGGCGGTTTTTCTAAGGGCGATTTTTGTTATACAGCAGAGATTGAGGCTGATGATATTACAGAGGACGGAACATATGATGCGGATATAAGGGTTAATAATATTAGCCCTATCAGCTTTATTATTAAATAGAGGTGCTTAGATGAGTAAATTAAAGAAATTACCAAAAGCACCTGTTACTAAAGGTGTTGCAAAAGTGCCGGTGGTTATACAGCTTGAGGCCTTAGAGTGTGGAGCGGCATCGTTGACTATGATTCTTGCTTACTATGGAAAGTGGGTACCGCTTGAAAGAGTGCGTGCGGATTGTGGTGTATCTCGTGACGGTTCAAATGCAAAAAATATATTCAAGGCTGCTCAAAGTTATGGTATGGATGTTAAAGCATATCGTTTTGAACCTGACGCACTTAGAAAAAATGGAAAGTTCCCTTGTATCATTCACTGGAATTTTAACCATTTTGTTGTTCTGTGTGGTTTTAGAGGAAATAAGGCTGTTATAAATGACCCCGCAAAGGGAAATTATACTGTTTCTATGGAGCATTTCGATAAGACTTTTACGGGCATATGTCTTATATTTAGCCCTGATGAAAGCTTTAAGCCTGAGGGCAAACCTAAAAGTATATTTTCATTTGCCAGAAAAAAACTTATAGGAACAGGTTCGGAATTTTCTCTTGTTGTAATCACTACGATTATAACTTCATTGATTGGAATAATAACGCCGGCTTTTTCTAATTTTTTTGCAGATTATCTTCTTTTAGGCTATAATCCGGAGTGGCTTATGCCTTTTATATGGGGAGTTTCAGGACTTGCTATTATACAAATAATAGTTGAAATAATAAAAGCTGTATATTCGTTAAAAGCAAATGGAAAGATAGCTATTGTTGCAAATAGCGAATATATCTGGCATGTATTGCGTTTGCCGATGGAATTTTTCTCGCAAAGAATGGCAGGAGATATTTCAGAAAGAAAATCTCAGAATGCCACCATCGCAGGAACATTGATTTCTACATTTGCTCCGCTTGTTATTCAGTTTTTTATGATGATTTTCTATCTATTTGTTATGCTGAAATATAGCTGGATTTTATCGTGTATAGGTATTCTTTCTATAGTTATAAATGTATTTGTTTCGAGATATATCTCTAAAAAGCGTATAAATCTTACTCGTGTTACAAGCCGTGATAGCGGAAAACTTTCGGGTGCTACCGTTGCAGGAATAGAAATGATAGAATCTATAAAAGCTTCCGGTGCAGAAAATGGTTTTTTTGAAAAGTGGTCGGGGTATCAGGCGAGCGTTAATTCGGGAACGGCTAAATTTACAAAGCTTAATGCCTATCTTGGAATAATACCTTCTGTTGTATCTGTATTGACAAACGCAGTAGTGTTTATGGGAAGTGTTTATCTCTTTACAAAAGGCTTATGGACTGTTGGTATGATTACTGCATTTTCGGGCTTTTTAAGCTCATTTTTATCGCCGGCTATGCAGTTTGTTTCAGCGTCACAAACACTTCAAGAGATGAGAACATCTATGGAGCGAATAGACGACGTTATGAAATATCCAACTGATATTGAATATTCTGATAAGGATTTATCGGAGGATATGGAATTTTCTAAGTTAACGGGAAAAATTGAGCTGAAAAATGTAACTTTCGGATACTCAAGACTTGAAGAACCGCTTATAAAAGATTTTTCTATGACAATAGAACCCGGAGAGCATGTAGCCTTTGTGGGTCCGTCAGGTTGTGGAAAATCAACGCTTTCAAAATTGATTTCAGGTTTATATAAACCGTGGTCGGGAGAGATATTGTTTGACGGAAAACCGATTTCTCAGATTAACCGCAGTGTATTTACAGGTTCTCTTTCTGTTGTTGACCAAGATATAATTCTGTTTGAGGATACAATAGCTAATAATATAAAAATGTGGGATAGCTCGATTGAGGATTTTGAAATGATTCTTGCGGCTCGTGACGCACAAATTCACGATGATATTATGCAGCGTGATGGTGGCTACCAGTATCGACTTATAGAAGGCGGTATGGATTTATCAGGCGGGCAGAGACAAAGGCTTGAAATTGCAAGAGTTCTTGCAGAAGACCCTACGATTATAATTATGGACGAAGCGACCTCTGCTCTCGATGCTAAGACAGAATATAATGTCGTAAAGTCTATTGAGGACAGAGGAATTACTTGCATAATCGTTGCACACAGACTTTCTACAATTCGAGATTGCGATGAAATTATCGTACTTGATAGGGGAAAGGTTATCGAGAGAGGAACTCATGATGAGCTTTATTCTAATAATGGTGCTTATGCAAGGCTTGTATCTAATGAGTAAAGGAGGTGCTTCTGATTGGGTTGGTTTGATGAACAGATAAGAGAAAGAATAGAACATGATAACGAAATATTCAGCAAATCTATGGCGGATATGGCTGGCGTTGTTATGGGCGAAAAGGTTTATAAGACTCTTAATAACGAAAGAATACTCGCTAAAAATGCCATAGATGAAATTCTGAAATTTTATAATATAAAATCGAAGGAATTGCCCGATAGCATAAAGAATCTGAATGACCAGCTTGAATATCTTATGCGTCCTTCTGGAATTATGCGTAGAATGGTAAATTTAGAGGGAACTTGGTATAAAGATTCTATCGGTGCAATGATTGGTTTCAGAAAAGACGATGGAACAGCAGTTGCGCTTATCCCGAATAAGACATCGGGTTATAGTTTTTTTGATTCAAAGCTTGGTAAGCGTATAAAGGTCAATAGAAAAAATGCAAAGCTTATCAAAACTGAAGCCATATGTTTTTATAAACCTTTTCCGCTTAAAGAAATCGGAATAAAGGATTTATTGGCTTATATATTACATACACTTTCTGTATCTGATATAGTTTATGTTATATTTGCGGCGTTAGCTGCAACATTTATGGGTTTACTTATTACTAAAATAAATAAGCTGATTTATAGCTATATTATAGAAACCAATAGTGAAGTTATACTTATTGCTATTTTTAGTTTTTTGCTTTGCGTTATGATTTCACAGACATTATTTAATGTTTTACAGTCGCTTATAATAAGTAGAATTTCAAATAAGATGAATACGCAGGTTCAGGCGGCAGGTATGATGAGATTACTTTCTTTGCCACCGAATTTCTTTAAAAAATATTCGGCGGGTGATTTATCGGAGAGGGTGTCTTATATTGGTTCGCTTTGCACTATGCTTACGGATTCTGTTATGACGGCGGGACTTACATCAATATTCTCTCTTGTTTATATAACTCAGATGGCTGAGTATGGCCCTGAACTTGTAATTCCCGGTTTATTGGTAATATTGATTACAGTTGCTTTCTCGATAATTACTACATTTATGCAGATGAAAATTCTACGCAGACGAATGGAGGCTTCGGCTAAAGAATCAGGTCTTAATTATTCATTAGTTACAGGGGTACAGAAAATTAAGCTTGCCGGTGCAGAAAAGAGAGCTTTTGCAAAATGGGCAAATACTTATAAAGAAGTTGCGAAGCTTACATATGACCCACCTATGTTGTTGAAATTTTCGTCAGTTGTTTCAACAGCTATTTCACTCATAGGAACGATAGTTATATATTATTTTACGATTACTACAAATGTCAGCTTATCTGATTATTATGCTTTTAATTCCGCTTATGGAATGGTTATGGGTGCGTTTTCAACCTTAGTATCAATGGCTGCAAGCTTTGCACAGATTAAGCCTATGATGGAAATGATTAAGCCTATTTTACAGACCGTACCTGAAATTTCAGAAAATAAGCAGGTTGTTACCAAACTTTCGGGAGGCATTGAACTTAATAATATTTCGTTCAGATATAATGAGCGTATGCCCATGGTTATAGATAATCTTTCACTTAAAATCCGTCCGGGACAGTATGTTGCAATAGTTGGTAAAACAGGCTGCGGAAAATCAACTCTTATGAGGTTGATGCTTGGTTTTGAAACTCCGCAAAAAGGTGCGATTTATTTTGATAACAAGGATATTTCTACGCTCGACCTTAAATCTTTGCGTCACCATATCGGAACAGTTATGCAAAATAGCAAACTCTTTCAGGGTGATATTTATTCAAATATTACGATTTCCGCCCCTTGGCTGACTCTTGATGATGCCTGGCAGGCGGCTGAAATGTCGGGCATTGCAGAAGATATACGCAATATGCCTATGGAAATGCACACCGTTATTTCTGAGGGGAGCGGTGGCATTTCAGGAGGTCAAAAGCAAAGACTTATAATTGCTCGTGCAATTGCGCCTAAACCCAAAGTTCTTATGTTTGATGAGGCAACTTCGGCACTTGATAACATTACTCAAAAAATCGTTTCTGATTCGCTTAATTCCCTTAAATGCACAAGAATAGTAATTGCACACAGACTTTCTACTATCAAGCAGTGCGATAGAATTATTGTTCTTGATGAAGGAAAGATTATCGAAGACGGAAAGTATGACGAACTTATAGAGAAAAATGGCTTTTTTGCAGAACTTGTTGCAAGACAAAGGTTAGATGATAAGTAAAGTAATAAATGTTTATATAGAAATCTCTAAATTCAATTATAATTGTGTAAAATTCAACACATTATGATATTTTATGTATTGTTGAGTTATAATTCAATCATAAAATTTAAGAAAGAAGGATGTTCTATGAAAAAACAATCAAGCAAACTTTAGCCATTGCGATGACAGCAGCAACGCTTCTTGCCGTTCCGGTAGCGTCTATGAGCGTTTCTGCGACAGAAAATTCAAGCAGCTTGCAAACAGCGGATTCAGAAAGCTATGATTATGTAGAAAATCATTCTATTATTGATTGCACAAACCGTTATAAGATGAATGATGGAAATTACAACTTTACAATTAAGCTTCCGGCCGGCACAGATTTGAATGATGTTACGCTTGAAATCACAAGAGATGATAAGGGTACTAACCTTTTCTCTGATAATCTTTTCTATTTCAGTGTTCCAGGAGTTTTTGGGACGAATGTAACATTTAAGGAATCTTATGATGGTTCAGATTATTATGAGTTCGTAACTCATAAGTTTGTAAATGCAGGTATAGGAATTAAGCTCTATATGAGATATAACGATGTAAACTATATGTCTACTGATAATGCTAATGGCTCTACAACACAGGGTAGGGGATACTGGCTTAGTGCATAATAAATTCTTTTGATTGGTGATGACTTTTGTTATCACCAATTTTTTATATAATAAAACAAGGCCCTTGTTTAAAGAACCTTGTTTTAGGTGTATATTTATTTCAATTATTTTACAACAGTGAGGAGCATTTTGAATTTTGTTACAGCTTTTACAGAATGTGGTGCACCACAAGGCATAACAACAGATTCATCGGCCTCGAGGATATATTCCTTATCGTTTATAGTAATACTTGCCTTGCCTTCAAGAATATAGACAAGAGCATCACCAGGGGCTGCGTGTGTACTTACACCCTCATTTTCGTCAAAAGCCATAACTGTCATTCCGACACCGGGTCTTTGTGCAAGAGTAAGACTTGCTACTCTGCCACTTTCGTATGCGACTTTGTCTGCAAGTCTGATAATTTCGGATTTTTCTACATTTTTAATAAGTTCTTCCATTGTTGTTCCTCCAATAATAAAAATTCTACTTTATATTATACCATAAAATTTCTTATAAAACACAATTTTCAAAAAACTATTATAACTTAAAAAAATTTTAAAAAAGTGTTGACAAAAAAATCCAGTAGTGCTATAATACAAATACAGACGAAGGCGTCGGATTTATTTCCGGCGCCTTTTTGTTTTTTAAATTTATTTTGAGGAGAGATGTTCTATGAACAGCGGAAGTATCAGCTTTATAATCATATGTTCCGCACTGGTTTTCCTGATGACCCCAGCACTCGCATTTTTTTATGGAGGTCTTGTAAGAAGAAAAAATGTCCTTAACACAATGTTCGCAACAATGTTTATTGCAGGTACTGCGATAGTTATGTGGATTTTGTTTGGCTATTCACTTTCTTTCGGAAGTGATGTTGGCGGAGTTATCGGAGGTTTCGATTTTCTCGGCTTTAATAATGTAAGTATTTCAGAAAGCACAAGAGGACTTGAAATTCCTGACGCACTTTTCGCAGGTTTCCAGATGATGTTTGCGGTAATCACACCTGCTCTTATAACTGGTGCTATTGCAGGTAGAATGAAATTTAAGGCACTTGTTCCTTTTATCTGCCTTTGGTCAATCGTTGTTTACTATCCGCTCGCACATATGGTATGGGGCGGCGGTTTCCTCGGAGCAGGAACTGACGGCGGACTTTTCGGCACAGGTCTTTACCTCAATTCCGTAGACTTTGCCGGTGGTAATGTCGTACATATTAGTTCAGGCATTACTGGTCTTGTTCTTGCAATTATTCTTGGCAAGAGAAGAGATTATGAGAGAAGTGCTTATAAGCCACACAATATTCCATTCGTACTTCTTGGTGCAGCATTGCTTTGGTTCGGTTGGTTTGGCTTTAATGCAGGTAGCGCACTTGCAGCAAATGGCACAGCGGTTCACGCATTTATGACATCGGCAGTTTCTTCAGCAGCAGCTTTGGTTTCTTGGATGTTTATTGATGTTGTTAAGACAGGCAAACCAACACTCGTTGGTTGCTCAACAGGTCTTGTTGTAGGTCTTGTCGCAATTACACCGGGCGCAGGATTTGTTCCGATGTGGTCAGCAATTCTTATCGGTTTGCTTGTAAGCCCTATTTGCTACTTCGGCGTACATCTCATAAAGAGAGTATTTAAGATTGATGATGCACTTGACGCATTCGGCTGCCACGGCATCGGCGGTATCTGGGGCGGTATAGCAACAGGGCTTTTCGGTGTTAAGGAGCTTGCTCCTGGCGTTGAATCCGGTGCAAAGTGGAATGGTCTTATCTATGGCGAAACAGGCTTATTCTTTGCACAGGTAGAAAGCATTTTAGTAACTGTTCTTGTAGCTGTTGTAGGTACACTTATTTGTGTAGGTATCGTAAGATTGTTCACAAAGCTCCGTGTTTCAGAGATGGACGAAAGAGTTGGTATGGATATTACACAACACGGCGAAAGTGCATATCCGTCATTTAACGGTCTTGATTGATATATGAAAGGGTGAGTTTTTGTGAAGAAGATAGAGGCTATCGTTCGTCCTGAAAAATATGAAGAAGTAAAGGACGCATTAGAGTCCATAGAAGTTCGAGGAATCACAGTATCTCAGGTTATGGGCTGCGGACATCAGAAAGGTTCAACTGAAAATATTCGTGGCGTTGATGTCAGTATAACGATGATACCGAAGATTAAATTTGAAATTGTAGTTTCTACAGAAGAATGGGCAGAAAAAACCATAGATGTTATCCAAAAGACAGCTTGTACAGGACATATCGGTGACGGTAAAATCTTTGTCTATGATTTAGATAATGTAGTAAGAATTCGTACTAATGAACGAGGAGTAAAAGCAATTTAATCTGATGTATAAAACATTGTAATTTACTGCAAAATAATGCAGTGGTTCAGAATTTTATATTTCTGACCACTGCATTTTTATTTTACCTTCTTTAAGACTATTAAAAGTTTCGCTCGAGCCTTTTCTACACCAGCTTTGCTGGTGAAAGCTGCTCGCAGTTTTCAAAGGCAGAGCCTTTGGTCGCTCTCCGCAGAGAGCGAAACACTTTATACTTCTCTCTGAGCGCAGGAGGGTAGAAAAACATTCCAGTGGAATGTTTTTCGTAGGGAACCCTCGCAGGGGGTTCCCTAATAGAGTGGCACTGCTTATAAGACTTAGAATTGGTTTTGCAAGCAAAATATTGAGCTTGTCAATCAATTTATATTGTTGAAGTTGAGGTGATTATCTATGCAATATTCTTATTATGGAGTAGGGCTGATTAAATATTTTTATATAGCTATTGGAAAGTAATGAAAAATGTGGTATAATACCTAAGGTATATCATAATTTAGAGCGCTTTATGTAAGGCTTTAATAGGGATTTACTTTTAAGTGTGAAACACAGTAGTATCTTTTGCTGTATAAATACACTTATTTTAATTCATATAAATATAAAAAGAAAGGGCGTAATGAAAATAATGTCTGAAATAATTAGAGAGAAAATCGCCGATGGCGTATATTTTAATTTCATTCCTGATAACCGTTTCAAAACAATACGTATAACCGCATCGCTGTTTTTGCCAATAACAAATGAAACAGCTTCCGCAAATGCTCTTGCAGCAAGCCTTATAACACGCTCATGCAAGGCTTATCCTGATTTTACATCACTTGCAAGAAAACTCGATGAGCTTTATGGTGCAGCGCTTTATTCAACAGTAAGAAAGCTTGGCGAAATTCAAGAGCTTAGATTTACTGTTTCAGGTATTGATGACAAATACGCACTCGATAGCGTTAAGATTTCTAAGGAGCTTACAGAACTCCTTTGCTCTGCATTGTTTGAGCCAAATATTCAGGAGGATGCTTTCCTTGATAGCGAATTTGCCGGTGAACGCCGTCAACTTATAGAGGAGCTTGATTCTGAATTTAATGAAAAGCGTCTTTATGCAGTAAAACGCTGCACAGAGATTATGTGCGAAAATGAGCCATTCTCTGTAAACAGAATCGGCACAAAAGAAAGTCTTATGGATACTACAAGTGAACAGGCTTACAAGGCTTGGACTAATGCGATAGAATCGGCTAAGATTGAGCTTTATATGCTTGGTAATACAGAACCTCAGAATGCACTCAGTGCCTTTAGAAAGGTATTCGAAGGAAAGAATCGTTCGATCGGACTTTCAACAACTCTTGTTACAAAAGCTGACAAGGTTAAGAGAGTTACAGAGCGTCAGGAGGTTACACAATCTAAGCTTGTAATGGGTTTGAGAACTCCATACGCAGAACCTTATACAGATATTGCAGCAGCAAAGCTTATGTGTGCTGTACTCGGTGGAACACCAAGCTCAAAGCTCTTTATGAATGTTCGTGAAAAGATGAGCCTTTGCTATTATTGTGCTGCAAGATATAATCCTAATAAGGGAATTATTATTATAGATAGTGGCGTTGAAAACGCTAATATCGAAAAGACAGAAGCTGCCATTCTCGACCAGCTTAAATCTATGCAGGCAGGAGATATTACAGATGAAGAAATTGATGCAGCAAAGCTTGCACTCAAAAATGCCTATATAACCTCTCTTGATAGCCTTGCATCAATCGAGAATTTTTATCTTTCACAAACCTTCAATCGTGAAACACTCACACCCGAAGAATCTGCCGAGAAAATTATGGCGGTGACTAAGGAACAAATTATAGAGGCTGCAAAGACTGTTTCACTTGATACAATTTACGTTCTTACAAGCAACGAGAAATAATTTTTATAAAAGGGGAGAAAGAATTTGAATAAAATGGAAATTTCAGAAGTAAAAAGCGAAAAGCTTAATGATAAATATTATAAAATAAAGCATACATCAGGACTTACTATATATGTCAGTCCAAAGGAGGGTTATAAGTCTGCTTATGCGATATTCGGAACACATTTTGGTTCGGTAAACTCTCATTTCATAGCAAATGGCAAAGAAGTTATTGTGCCGGACGGAATTGCACACTATCTTGAGCATAAACTTTTCGAAAGCGAGGACGGCGACGCTTTTACAAAGTATGCAAAGACAGGCGCTAATGCTAATGCTTATACCTCTTTTAATACGACTTGCTATCTGTTCTCTTGCACAGATAAGTTTGATGAAAGTCTTAGAATTTTGCTTAATTTCGTTCGCGACCCTTATTTCACTAAGGAAACTGTTGCTAAGGAACAAGGTATTATCGGTCAGGAAATCAAGATGTATGACGATAGTCCGGACTGGAGAGTTATGATGAATCTTATCTCTTCAATGTTCCAGAAGCACCCTGTTAGAAAGGATATTGCAGGAACAGTCGAAACTATTGCAGAGATTACCCCTGAATTGCTCTATACTTGCTACAACAGCTACTATAACCTTAATAATATGGTTCTTTCTGTTGCTGGTAATGTTACACCTGAACAAGTTATTGCTATTGCAGATGAAATCCTTACAAAGCAAGATGAGCCTTTGGATACAAAGTCGATTTTCCCTGATGAACCTTATGAGGTTGGTCAGGATTATGTTGAACAGAAATTATCTGTTGCTGTACCGCTTTTTCAGCTTGGTTTTAAGGAAGATGCAGGCGATAAACGCTTAACTTCTAAGGAAATTGCTGAAACAGATATTCTTCTGTCTGCTTTTGCAGGAGAGGCTTCACCACTCTATAAGCGACTTCTTGATGATGAGCTTATCAATCAAAGCTTTGGGTATGAGTATTTCGAGGAAATGGGTTATCGTGCAGTGATTTTTGCAGCTGAAACTCGTTTCCCTGAGAGAGTTGCTGAGATTATCAAGCAAGCTGCCGAGGAACTTCATAAAAATGGTGTTCCGAAAGAGGAATTTGAGAGAGCTAAGAGAGCTATTTATGGTAAAAATATTGCCGCTCTTAATAGTCCTGAAAATACTGCGACCATTATGGCATCATTCGATTTTGCGGGCAGAGAACTTTATGAATATATGGACGCTATTGCAAATGCAAATCTTGATGATATTAACGAAAGACTTAAATCACAGCTTGACTCAAATAATACAACACTTTCAGTAGTTAAATAATTATATAACGATTGCCTATTAGCGAATAGACTTCCCTAAGACAATTAAAAGTTTCGCTTGAGCCTTTTCAAAGGCTCACAGGGTCGAGGGACGGGGTCCCTCGTGGGTTTTAAGGGCAACGCCCTTAACATTTCTTGCCTCCTAAGGGGCGAACGAAGTTCGCCCCTTTTAACTAATGTTATCGACAGAGAAAATTAAGCGGTGGACGAGGTCCACCGCTTGAGAAGAAAGAGATGTTAAGGGCTTCGCCCTTAAAACCCACCAAAGGCTCTGCCGTAGGTGACTACCTTTGGAATCCGCAAGCCTTTAAAAAGGCTTGACCTAAACTTTGAGTGTCTTGGGCAAGTGCATATGCTAAGCGGTCAAAGTAATTACCAATGAACGCAGTTCACCCCTACATCTAACGATGAAAGGATAATTAAAATGTCAGATATGAATGTATCTTTTCCACATCTGGGCATAAGTTTGAATATAAATAATGTCGCCTTTTCAATAGGCGATTATCATATCTATTGGTATGGAATTATAATCGGAATTGGCTTTATTCTCGCATTTATTTATGCGATGATGAGTTTGAAGCGCTTTAAAATTCCGAGTGAGAAATTTCTTGATTGTGTTATTGTCGGCCTTATAACCGCAATAATTGGTGCAAGACTTTACTATGTATTTTTCTCGTGGGATTTTTACAGTAGTCACCCCGATAAAATCTTTGCGATACACGATGGCGGACTTGCGATTTATGGCGGTCTTATCGGAGCATTGCTTGGTGGCTGTATCGTTGCGAAAATTCTCAAGCTTAATATTCCTGCGATACTTGATGTTGCCTCACTTGGTTTTTTGATTGGACAAGGTATAGGCAGATGGGGCAATTTCATAAATCAAGAGGCTTTCGGTACAGAAACTAATCTTCCTTGGGGAATGATGAGCGAAAATACCGGCGGAGTAACAGTTCACCCTTGTTTTTTGTATGAATCATTGTGGTGTTTGCTTGGCTTTGTGCTTTTGCACTTCTTTAGCAAGAAATTTCAGAAGTATTATGGACAGATTTTCTTGCTTTACCTTGTATGGTATGGCTTTGAGCGAATGATAGTTGAAGGCTTGAGAACAGATAGCCTTTATACACCATTCTTAAATCTTCGTGTATCGCAGATTCTTTCAGCGGTGGTTATGATAGCAGGAATTGTGATGCTTATTGTATTCCGCAAGAAAAATAATTTCGTTCATACAACAAAAGCATTAAAGGATAAAGTTAAAGAGTAATTTAATATAAAAGGTGGAAATTTTATGGCTAAGATAATTAACGGTAAAGAGGTTTCTAAAAAGGTTCGTGAGAGCGTTAAGGCAGAAACAGAAAAACTAAAGGCACAGGGCATAGTTCCAGGACTTGCAGTTGTTATTGTTGGTGATGACCCTGCATCAAGAGTTTATGTCAATAACAAGAAAAAGGCTTGTGCAGAAGTTGGTTTTATGTCTGAAGAATACGCACTTCCAGCTGAAACAACTCAGGAAGAGCTTCTTGCCCTTGTTGATAAGCTTAATAAAAAGCCTGAAATCAATGGTATTCTTGTTCAGCTTCCATTGCCTAAGCATCTTGATGAAAAGGCTGTTATTGAGGCAATCAGCCCTGAAAAAGATGTTGACGCTTTCCACGCATCTAATGTTGGTAAGATTATGATAGGTGATTATAAGTTCTTGCCTTGCACACCTGCTGGCGTTATGGAGCTTATTCATTCTGAAAATATAGAAATTTCCGGCAAGAATTGTGTTGTAATCGGTAGAAGTAATATTGTTGGTAAGCCTATGGCTATGCTTTTACTTCACGAAAACGGCACAGTAACCATTACGCACAGCCGTACAAAGAATCTTGCTGAAATTACAAAAAATGCTGATATTCTTGTTGCGGCTGTCGGTAAGCCTAAGTTTGTTACAGGCGACATGGTCAAAGAAGGTGCAGTTGTAATTGATGTTGGTATGGACAGAGATGAAAACGGTAAGCTTTGCGGAGATGTAGATTTCGACAGCGTAGAGCCAAAGGCTTCTTATATAACACCTGTTCCTGGCGGAGTAGGTCCTATGACTATTGCTATGCTTATGAAAAATACTCTTATGGCTGCAAAAATTCATGCAGGTATTGAATAATAAAGGCGGACTATTTTTGTCTGTTTATTAGTTATTATATTTACATATTAAATGAGGTTTTATATGGAAAACCAAAAGTTATATGAATTTACCCCTGAAACATTGCGTAAGCTACAGCTTAAAGAACTTGATACGCTTGTGTATTTTAAGGAGTTTTGCGATAAAAATAATTTGCTTTTCTATCTTTGTGGAGGTTGCTGTATAGGGTCGCTCAGAACAGGTGGCTTTATCCCTTGGGACGACGATATAGACATACTTATGCCGAGAGATGACTATGAAAAGTTATATAAACTTTGGGATAACGGTAAGCAGGAACGCTTTAAACTACTGCGGACAGATGAGAAAATCTTTACAGGAAATATTTTTACAACGATAGTTGATACTGAAACTACTTGCGTTAAGGCAAATCAGGCTCATCTTGATATACCTTTCGGGATAATGATGGATATTTTCCCGATAGACGGCTGTCCGAAAGGAAAATTCAAACGCACTATGCAAAAACTGAACGCTATGATTTATTCGCTGTTTCTTGCACAAATCGTTCCGGAAAATCATGGTGGAATTATGGCTCTCGGAAGTAAATTTTTGCTTTCGATAGTCAGATCACCAAAAGCTCGTGAGAAAAAATGGCGTAATGCCGAAAGGCGTATGAGCAAATATAAAATTGCTGATTGCGAATATATCACAGAGCTTTGCGAGGGCGTACATTCTATGCAACCGGAATATCCTAAGGAATGGTTTGCAAGTGCGGTTTATCGTGAATTTGAAGGCTTGCAGATGCCTATTCCTGTCGGCTATGACCTATATCTTAAAAAAGCTTTTGGGGACTATATGACACTTCCGCCAAAAGATAAGCAAATACCTCATCACGATATGATTTTAGTTGATACAGAAAGAAGCTATAAAGAGGTTTTGAAGGGGAAGAAACCTTCGGAACTTTTATAGGAGTTGATAGAATGATTTTTGCCGCAATAGTTGCGGGCGGAGTCGGTTCAAGAATGAATATCTCGACTATGCCTAAGCAATTTCTGCCACTTGGCGACAAACCGATTATAATTTATACGCTCGAAAAATTCTTACTTTCTAAGAAGCTTGATTATATCTATATCGGCGTACATTCAAGCTGGATTTCTCATATGAAAGAGCTTTTAGATGAATTTAATATAGATAAATCAAGGATAAGAATTTCTAGAGGCGGTTCGGACAGAAATTCTACGATTTTCAATATTATTGCAGATATAGAAAAAGAATTCGGCGAAAGTGATGAACATATAATCGTAACGCACGATTCCGTTCGCCCGTTTGTCACTCTGAAAATGATTGATGAAAATATCAAGGCGGCTCTTAAATACGGTGCTTGTAATACGGTTATTCCTGAGGTGGATACTATAATTGTATCTGAAGACAGCAATATTATTTCAGATATGCCTGATAGAAGTAAAATCTATCATAGTCAGACACCGCAAAGCTTTAACATAAATCTATTGAAAAGACTTTATAATGCTCTTTCTGCCGAGGAAAAGCTTACTCTTACAGATGCCTGTAAAATATGCTTTATGGGTGGAGCAGAAGTAAAGCTACTCAAGGGTGACGCTTCAAATATGAAGATAACGACTGTCGGTGACTATAATATAGCCAAGGCGATAGCTGAAAATATGGATAATTAAATGGGGGACAGCAATGAAAATACCATTTTCACCTCCTGATATTGGCGAGGAGGAAATCAGCGAGGTTGCAGATACACTTCGCAGTGGTTGGATAACAACAGGTCCTAAAACAAAAAAATTTGAAAAAGAAATAGCTGAATTCTGCGGTACAACAAAGGCGGTTTGTCTTAATTCTGCGACAGCCTCTCTTGAAATGACTCTTCGTATTCTCGGAATAGGTGAGGGCGATGAGGTTATCGTTCCTGCATATACTTATACAGCGTCTGCAAGCGTTATATGCCATGTAGGTGCAAAGCCTGTTATAGTTGATTGTGCAAAAGGAAAGCTACATCTTGATTCTGAAGTTTTGGCAAATGCTATTACCGAGAAAACAAAGGTAGTTATACCTGTTGATATCGGTGGAGTTATGTGCGATTATGATAGTATTTTTAAGGTACTTGAGGCTAAGAAATCGCTGTTTAAACCTAAAAATAAAATCCAAGAGGGTTTTGGCAGAATTATAGTTCTTGCAGATGGCGCTCATTCTTTTGGCGCAGAATATAAAGCTCAAAAAAGTGGAAGTGTAGCGGATTTTACTGCTTTTTCTTTCCACGCTGTAAAAAATCTTACTACCGCAGAGGGTGGTGCTGTTACATGGTGTGACAGAGATTTTATTGATAATGACGAGCTTTATAAGCAATATATGCTTTTATCCCTGCACGGTCAAAATAAAGACGCCCTTGCAAAAACAAGAGCCGGTGCTTGGGAATATGACATAGTTGCACCATATTTTAAGTGCAATATGACAGATATTATGGCGTCAATCGGACTTGTACAACTTAAACGCTATCCCTCAATGTTGAAAAGACGAAGAGAGATAATCGAATATTACAATTTACAGCTTGATAAGCTTGATATGGACTATATGAAGCACTATACCGAAAACGGTAATTCAAGCGGACATCTTTATATTTCGTGGCTTACAGGACACGATTCAGAATTCAGAAATAATGTTATTTCAAAAATGGCGGAAATGGGAGTGGCCACTAATGTTCATTATAAGCCATTGCCTATGTTGACAGCTTATAAAAATCTTGGTTTTGATATAAAAAACTATCCGAATGCTTTTGAACTATATCAGAATGAAGTGACTTTGCCACTGTATTCCATTCTGACAGATGAACAGATGGAATATGTAATTTCAACACTAAGTGAGTGTATTAAGGCTTAATAAAATTTATCCTATGGAGGAATCAGTTTGCCAAGTAATAGAGAAATGATAGAAAAGAGAAGAACATTTGCGATAATCTCGCACCCTGATGCGGGTAAAACAACGCTTACCGAAAAACTTTTGCTTTATAGCGGAGCGATTCAGCTTGCCGGCTCGGTTAAGGGAAAGAAAACCGATAAACACGCTGTTTCTGACTGGATGGAAATTGAAAAGCAGAGAGGTATTTCTGTTACTTCCTCCGTTATGCAGTTTGAATATAATGGCTGTTGTATCAATATTATAGACACTCCTGGACACCAAGACTTCTCGGAGGATACTTACAGAACCCTTATGGCTGCAGACTCCGCAGTTATGGTTATTGACGCTTCAAAGGGTGTTGAGAATCAAACTAAAAAGCTCTTTAAGGTTTGTTTGCTTCGTGATATTCCGATTTTTACATTCATAAATAAAATGGATAGAGAAGCAAAAAGCCCATATGATTTGCTTGAGGATATTGAAGATGTTCTTGGCATTAAAACTTGTCCGATTAACTGGCCTATTGGCTGTGGTAAGGAATTCAAGGGTGTTTATGACCGCAAAAAGAATGAAATCCTTGCTTTCACCGCAAATAACGGTCAGCGTGAAGTAGATACGGACGAACTTAAAATTGATGACCCAGACTTGGATAAGAAGATAGGTGATGACCTCGCTCAGACTCTCAGAGATGATATTGAGCTTCTTGACGGAGCGGGCGATGAACTTAATCTTGACGATGTTCGACATGGCAGACTTACACCTGTATTTTTTGGTTCTGCGTTGACGAATTTCGGTGTTGAGCCATTCCTTAACGAGTTTATCAATATGACAACTCCACCGCTCCCAAGAAAAACCGTTGACGGTGAGGTTGACCCGTTTGATGACCGTTTTTCCGCTTTTGTTTTCAAGATTCAGGCAAATATGAATAAGGCTCATCGTGACAGAATTGCGTTTATGCGTATCTGTTCGGGAAAATATGAGAAAGCTATGGAAGTTTATCATGTTCAGGGCAACAAGAAAATGCGTCTTTCACAGCCTCAACAGCTTATGGCTCAGGATAGGGAAGTTATTGACGAGGCTTATGCAGGAGATATTATCGGCGTATTCGACCCAGGTATTTTCTCAATAGGCGATACAGTATGTTCACCGAATGCTAAATTTAAGTTTGAGGGTATACCTACCTTTGCACCGGAGCATTTCAACAAGGTTCGTCTGAAAGATACTATGAAGCGTAAACAGTTTGTTAAGGGTATTACGCAGATTGCACAAGAGGGTGCTATTCAGATTTTCAGAGAACTTGACAGCGGTATGGAAGAAGTTATAGTCGGAGTTGTCGGCGTACTTCAATTTGATGTTCTTGAATATAGACTTAAAAACGAGTATGGTGTTGATATTATTATGGAGGGACTTCCATATGACCGTATTCGTTGGATAGAAAATGAAGACTTAGACCCGAAAACTCTCGACCTTGCGTCTGATACAAAGCGTATTGAAGACTTAAAGGGCAATCACCTCTTGCTTTTTACAAGTGATTGGAGTATAAGCTGGGCAACTGAGCATAACAAAGAATTGATTCTTGCAGAGTTTGGAAAATAATTTTATATATTGATTTTTATTTAAAACTGACAGAATATAATAATACTGTCAGTTTTTTGCTACTATTATACCAACAAAATTTAAAACTAAAGAAAATTAAAACTGTTATTTGTTATATTGACTAATAGAACTAAAAATAATATAATTAAATAAATAAATCTGCACAGTTGTAATTATTTATAGTGGTATTGTACAAAGAGCTTTAAAGAGGTGTTTTTTATGAAAGAGAGAATTCTTACAAATAGTTTTCGACTTAAAAAATCTATTACAGATGCAGGAGCAATATTTATTTTCATAACTGTTTTTGCGATATTTGTTTCGCTTAAACCGGCAACAAGCATTGCAAAAGAAAGTTCAGAAATTATTGTAGAAAATTCACAAACAAAAATGGGAAATATTATTCCTATAAAAGTTAAGGCAAATGCGATTGGTTCTGATAAATGTTTTGTCTTAACTCTTAGTAGCGTTGGTGCAGGTTTATCTGATGAATATTCTTTTGATGAAAATGATAAAACTGAGATTACAGATGATAACGGAAAGAAAATTACTCTTAATAGGTATATCGCTGATGATGGTGCGGTTAATTACTGGTTTGAGCTTGAAGGCGAAGAATCGAGCGAGTTTTCTTTGAAATGTACTTCAGGAATATATGTTGCGACAAAGAGTGACATAAATGACTATGAACCGAAAACCACCATTGATGAGAATGGTAAGGAAATTGCTCTTTCTGAAAGTGAAATTATAGAGAGAGTAAAATCTGAAAAACAAGCCCAAAATGCAAATTCGGAAAAAATTGAAATGAGAGTTTTTTTCGGTAGTGGCGAGAATTTTGATAGAGCTATGAAAGATTCTTCTGAACGAGAGGACTTCTTATTAGAGTGGAACGTTGCCAAGGGGAAAATGCTTGCTATGCGTTCAAGTTTCACAGGTGTTGAAAAATATGTTGACGGCGGAGCAGTTACAGATACTGCGAGCTGGACATATACCAAAAATGACATAACTGGAACATCTACGCTTACTATTTCAGGTACAGGACCTATACCAAATTATTCAAGTAGGAACGATACACCATGGGTGCAAAAGGGTTATTTGAATGTTACTAAGTTAGTGATTGAGGATGGCATAACAGTCATAGGTGATAATGCATTTTCAAATGTCAGTATTTTAAGCGACAGAAGCACTGAACTATATATAGGCAATACTGTTACAGAAATAAGATCGCAGGCATTAGCTATGAACAATTTTAGTAATATTGTAATCCCCGGAAGTGTTAAAAACTTAGGGTACGCAGCATTTTTGGGGAACCGTGTCAAAATTGATTCGCTGATATTAGAAGAAGGCGTAGAAAATATAGGTGCAACCTCTTTTGGTTCATGTTATATTACGAAATTAAAATTACCTTCAAGCATAAAATCAATTTTTCCAAATGATATAAGTGTTTTAGAGGAAATAAGTATAGGAGATAATAATGATAACGGAACATATTTTGTAAAGGATAATGTTTTGTTTAAGCGTTTAGACAATGGTGAAGTGCAGTTAGTCTGGTATCCTGCTAAAAAAGCAGACAAGGAATATACTATACCGAGCTTCGTTACTAACCTTAATTGTAGCAGTGCATTTATTAAGACAACAAACTTAGAAAAAGTAACAATTCCTGCTACTGTAACAAGTAAAATAAATTCACAATGGGTTTTTAATAATTCATCAGTAGAAGAAATTGTGGTAGAAGATGGAGTTGCTATATCAAATGCATGGTTTTTTGATTATGCTACAAATCTTAAAAAGCTAAAAATTCCAGATGGAGGTGTAGTAGGAAATTACTTTTATTATCATGATGGCAATCTGCTTGAGGAGATTTATATTCCAAGTACAGTAACAGGTATAATGGATTATTCACTGGGAATGTGTACACCAAATCTTCAGAAAGTATATTTTGACGCTAAATATGTTTCAGGTTATCAATCACAGCAGAATAGGGTAAATAAATATGAGTTGACTATCGGAAAGAATGTCGATAAAATAGTTACCAGCAAACATGGTAGTTTAATAACAGGATTTAAGACTATACTAAAAAATGCTTTGACAGATAAAATACTTTTTGTTGGCCCTAACCAAATCGATATAATAAATCCTGAATTTGAAGATATGCCAACACCGCTTAACACTTTGTACGGTACAATATGGGTAGACGAGCAGGGTGTGGTATATAAATATGATAAAACAACTCTTACTGCGAGTGTTGCTTATGTGCCTTATGGGCTTAAAAATGTTACTATACCGAAAACAATAACTCCTGAAACGGATGTAAATTGCATCGTTAATGAGGTTGGAAAAGATGCTTTTAAGTTGGCAGCTGACCTTACAAGTGTAAATTTTGCAGACCCAAGTGTAGTAGAAATAATAAATCCTTATGGTTTTGCAAATTGTTCTAAGCTTGGAAACATAAATGGTGCAGATAGCGAAGAAAAAGCGGCTGAAAGCTTTACAAATCCTAATATAAAAATTGGTATTCGTGCTTTTATAAATACAGCACTTAAAAGTGAATCCGGCAATGTAAAATATAGTCAATCAATGAATGGTAAAAACATAATACGATTTGAAAACGATGACAATTTTTCTCTTTATGTTAATACCAAAAATACTGGCGAATGGATTGCAAATGGTAATTATGGAGGATATAAATTCTTAACAGGTCAAAATGCTAATATAAATATACAGATGCAACAGGGAACCTACGAAGATGTTGTATATCGTATTTATTTTGAGTTTTCTGACCCTGAAGGCGTTTTTTCTATTGGAAAGGGACAGTCTCTGGAATTTGATAATGCTATAAAGGCAGAATGTTTTGCTACTGATGTTGAAAATATTTGCTATGTTGATTTTACCAATTATGCAGGTTCTACAGCCATAGCTTTGCTTACAGCCAATTATATTTCGCCAACTTCTCCGGGCGGCGAATTGAAAATTTGGGGCTTTAAGCTTACAAAAGAACAGGCTGAATCACAGAAAGGAACTATTGTAGATTGTGTTGAATCTAAGGATTTTTCTGATTCTATTCAATCATACTGGACAACTAAAGCTGATGATTTTATCACAAGTAAAGAAAAAGCAGGAAACGCTAAATTATATCTTATTGGCGATGGTAAAGGCAATGTGCTTCCTGATAACAATATTACATGGAAAGTAAAATTTAAAAGAAAAACAGACGAAACACTTAGTGATGGCAAGGATTTTGTAAAATCAGTTGATTTTTATGATTATGTAGTTTTGCCTGAATACTTTTCGTGGAATCCTGAGGTTATTTCTGCAATTAAAAGTGGTGACATACGCACAATTAGTAATAAAATTTATGTAGGCGATATGGTGATAGCCACAATTGGTCAAGGATATAACTTTAATGTGGAATGGAGCGATGAACATAATACTCTGCTTTTCCATTGGAGAAGATATAATACAAATGAAAAAAGTGAAATAGCTTTATCAGATTGTGATTTTACAATAAGTAAGGAAACTATATACATAGATTCAGGTATATTAAATCAGGCAACGGTTAATGAACTTTCTATAATGAATAATATATATTCTGTTGTACACTATACCTACACTGCCGATAAACAAACAGATATTCAACAGGCTGAGGCTAAATTTATTCTAAAAGAAGCGGAGCTTCAATTTAGTAAAGGCGTTTTGAAAAGACCAAAATATTTAGGTGAAACGACTACATATACAATTTGTTTGAAAAATACCGGTGCTGCGGCATATGTTGATTCTGAAAAAACTTCTTATAGAATATATGATGAATTGCCAAACTTGTTATATATTAAACCGGAAAATATAGAGAAAATGTTGAATGACGAATTTGGCAAAAAGCTGAAAGTAACTATTTGCGATGCTATGTTGTCAAAATCGAAAACAGCAGTTAAAGCTTATGATGGTAAGACAGCCTATAAGAATGCGGCTAACTCGGATGATATGGATTATACCACGGATAAGTTGATAATATCATGGAATGGCGATAACATACAGTTAGCTACTGAATCAAAAATTTATAAAGTTACAGATAATCTTAGCCTTAAAGATATTTTTGATGAATTAGGTTTCTATAATGTCAATAAAACTAAATATATAGTAGAATGGACGCTTAATGACAGTAACGAGTGTTATAAGCTTAACGGAGGTAGTATCCAAAATTATATAATCTATTCGAATACTAAAGATACTTTTCAGCTTATCGACACAAATGATAAACCGGTTGAGTATAGTAACAAATTTATGAATATTCAAAATATGGCATTTTTATATAAAAAAGAAAATGTCAAAGTGAGAGAAACAAATATGAGTCAGATAACTGAGATAAGGAGCGAGGCTATTCTGAATAAATTAGTCTATGCACATGGACAATCTGAACCATTGGAAGATAATTTCAATGTACCTGTAAATCAGGTTTTGGATAATCTCGTTACATTTAATCATTATGGCGATGGAACTTACGATAATTTACCGATGGTTGATGATATTTCAGGTACACAATCTTTACTTGTTTCTGTTGAAGATAATATGGCACTTTCAAGTATGGGCTTATCTAAGGTTACGGTTGACAGTAAAGAATATTATAAGCTTAATAAACCTGGAACATATAGAAATGTAGTTGTTGGTGTAGATGATGAAGGTACTAAATTTATAGCTGATACTATAAAGGTATCTAAATCTACTTCTGGACTTGATACTAAGATTAAATGGTATTTTTCACACCTTGAAGGTGAAAGATACTATATAAATCTAAATTATGAGACGATAGTTGATTTAGATGTTTTTACTTCTACTCGATATAATGTCTCAAATACAATTTGGATGAATGATAAGAAAAATGACAGACTCTATGCATCAGTTTTTGGAGGAGGCTCATTACTTGATTTCAATAAGAAAATTGTTTATAAAAATAACGATGGTACATATACAGTAGATGATGATGATTATTCTGACATTAAAGTAGGAGAAAGTGTATATTATCGACTTGCATTTTTTAATAAAAATAATTTTGATATTACAGTAACAGGTGATAATATTTTAGATAATCTTCCTACAAATGGAGGTTTTTTCAGTTGGGAAAAGGATAAAAATGTATCTCTTAGCTGGCAGGAAACAGAGGGTGTAATTGCTGAAAATTTAGATAGCTGGAGCATAGAAAAAGATTCAAATGACAGTACGGCTCAAACTATAAAATGGTCATCTGATACAAGCATAACTCTACAGGCAAATAAAAACTTCTATATTTATGTTAAGTTGGATTTCCCAAGTGATGCTACAATATGGAAAAATTATTGTAGTTACATGAAAGGTAATAAGCTTTATAACACTTTTATTGTTTATGATTATCCATCTTATGTAAGTCATGGTTTGATAGGCAAGGGCGAAGCTTTATTACAGAAGGGCGTTTATAGCACATTGAAATATTCTATTAATGGTAGTAATAATATAAAATGTGTAGAAACTTCCAGCAGAGTCTATTATAATAATCGTGATTACACAAACCGTGCAATAATGTATTATGTTGTGCTGTATAATAATGGGGATAATAGGCTTTATCTTAACGATATGCAAGATAAGCTTCCTGAAGGTTTTACATATCTAACAATGAATTCAGGAAATTCTCCGATAGTAAATCAAACCTTATCAGATACTATGATAACAAGCGATAATTCATCAAATTTTCTTGTGAATATAAAAAATTCATCGACTGATGATATAAAATTCTTGTCTGTTAATGTAAATTGCGAGAAAAATAATGACGGAACACTTAGCTTTAAATTCTCTAAGATTGAACAGAAAGATTCCGCAGTGAAATATGATGAAATCAGAAATAAACTTTACCTTGAAAAAGGAGAGGCTATTGCATTTTCATATGTCTGCGATATTGGACTTATAGAAGATTCATATGATAAAGCGGTTAATACTATCGGAATGAATTATTACGATTACCTTAATGCAGATGTAAATTCAGTAAGTTCAGACGATGTTTCAGTTAATGGAAAACTTAATGATGAACATATGGATCAAAATGATGGCACAAGAGCTATTGACGATGCTAAAAATGTACACTCTAAATATGGCTTTAATGGTTCAGGAAAATGGTTGATTTCTAATGTAACCGTTTCTCGCGGAGGTATTAGTCCTGGAATTACGAATTATACAGATTCGTATGTTGATACTAATGGAAACATAATAAGATATGTTACCGATGCTCCTCCACAAGCTGTAGTAAATTGGCGTGTAAGAATGCATAATTCAGGCTTTAGGTCAATAACTGACTATACAATAACTGATACACTACCTATAAGATATTCTTTGACGGGAAGCTTGAGTCTTAAGATGTATGATAATACTCAAACTTCTGAAGTTAAAAAATTTGAAAACTTTATTACAATACTTTCAGAAAGAACAAAAACAGATGATTCTATAAGAATAAGGTCTAATTATAATAATAACGAATGTACAATCCCATTTGACGGAACAGAAGTTATTGTACCTATTAGTGATAACAATGGTTCTTATGTAAATATTTCTATTTCAATAAGCAAAAATGATAAAGGACAAGAGGTTTTGTCTATACGTTTTGCAGATAAAGGATTCTCTATTCCGGAAGAAGGAGGTTATGTTGATTTATCTCTTTCTAGTGTTAATGTAACGGGTCAGATTGTTAATACGGTTTATACTAATACTGCTGTTCTTATTCCTAATAAACAGAGTTTTAGTTCTACAACACAGGGTTCACTTGTTTATGATAGTGACGGAAAGACTTTAATAGGAGTTACCAATAACTCACCGCTAAATATAAGCTTTGGTGCATTGACTTCTTCTATTAAAGAAGTATTTGAAATAAATAATACAGATAATAAAACTGATTCAAACCAAGAGAAAAATTATATTACCTTAAATAATAAGAAAAATGAATTTAGGTATACTCTTTCTGTTAAAAACGAAACAAATTCTACTATGAAAAGACTTGTGTTGATAGATACTCTTCCTAAGCTTAATGATACGAGTCCGTTTGATTCTACCGCTTTGCGAGGAAGCGAATTTGCTGTACATCTTTCTGAAAATCCAAACTTTGTGGTTAAGATTACATACTCTAATGGAAATACTAAAACACTTGAATCTAGTGAATATACAATTGGCTTTAAAAAAGATAGCTCTCTTACAAGTTCTGATTGGAAAGGAGTTTCTACATGGTCAGAAAGTTCAGAAAATGCTGAAGCTGTTCGCCTTATAATTAACGATGAAAACTTGGTTGAAAATAAGGCTGTTGTAGAAATTAGTTTCAATGCTAAAGCAGATGATGGTGCGATTGCTGGTCAAAAAGCTTGGAATAGTTTTGGTTACCATTATATTTTGAATGATAGTCAGAAAACTGAGCTTGAAGCTATGCCTTTGTCAGTAGGCGTACAAATTACAGAAACACCAATGATTCAAAAAACACTTGTTGATATAGAGGGTAATACTTATACTGTAAAGCAAGATACTACTTTCTCCTTCTTAGTTTATAAGGGAGAAAAGTATAGCGGAAAATATTCAACTGCTGATGAGTTAATTCAGGCTTTAGAAAATAATAATACTCCATATCAGAAAATAGATTTAACTGTTTTGAGTGGTAAAAGTTTCGCTTCAAAGAAACTTGATTTAGAATATGATAAGCTTAAATGGATTAATGGTCAGAAATATACTATAGTTGAACTGCCTACTGATGATATTTATGAGCTTAATTCTTGGAATTATATATCTCAAAATTCTATGACATTTACATATTCTTATAATAAAAATCAGGTATTGCTTTGCAATAACAGATATAATGAATGGTCAGCAGAAATAACTAAAGTAGATGACGAAGATTCTGAAATTAAGCTTGAAGGCGCTATATTTGCGATTTATAGTCCGGTTCAGAGCGACCAACTTTCTGATAGCGAATATGAGGCTTTGGATTTTAGTCCAGACAAGGTTATAGTATATAATGATAAAACATGGTATATTTCGGGCGTTCAAACTACAAATTCTGAGGGCAAAGCTACATTTGATAAGCTTTTGCGTGATGAATATTGTATCAAAGAAATATGCTCGCCTGAGGGATACATTTTGACAGCAGAACCCAAAATAGTTACAAATAATTCGCTTATTCAAAAGATTGAAATTGTCAACAGAAAATTACCTGTTCTTCCTGAAACAGGTAATAAAGGAATAGCGTATTTCATATCTTTTGGTATGGGCGTACTTCTTGTAGTTGCAGGGTTTATGTTTATTAATAAGCTGAAAGCAACAGCAAAAATTAAATGATTTTAATAAAATCTCGATTAGGCATTTAGCTTAATCGAGATTTTTATTTTGATAAATATAATTTTTAGGTTGATTTTTTGTGATATTAAATATATACTTTATTATAAGTGATTATGTTTTTATTTTAGGGATAATTGGTGGAGTAGGTATGAATATTGCTATAATTGATGACGAGCAAACTTTTGTAGAAAATCTTAAATCGGATGTAATCAATATATGTAATAAAATGGAATTTGAATATGATATTGATACTTTTAATAATGCAATAAATATTATGAGTATATATAGGAATTATCATCTTATATTGTTGGATATAGATATGCCGATAACAGATGGAATAACTGCTCTGAAAGAAATAAATAAATCTTATAATCCGAAAGAATTTCCTTATATAGCTTTTGTTACAAGTAAGGAAAATCTGGTTTATGAAGCTTTGAAAGAGTTTCCTTATACATTTATCAGAAAAAAAGATATTAACAGAGTTCTTGAAGATTGCATTTGTAAGATTTATGAAAAAATAAATCAGAAAAGACAAAAATATACTATAAAAAACGGAAGAAATTTGATTACTGTATATACAAAAGATATTATATATATTGAGAAAATTCAAAATTATGTTTGGTTTCATACTGTAAATGGAGTTTATAAAGAGAGAACTACAATAGAAGAAAAGTTTGCTGATTTGGTCTCACAAAATTTTGTAAGAACACATATTGGATGTTTAGTAAATCTTAGATATGTTTTTGAAATAGAACAAAAATCTGTGTTGCTCGATAATGGAGATAGAGTACCTTTATCAAGAAAATATTATAGCGATGTAAATAACAAATATTACGAAAGTTTGGTGGTCGATGATGATTGATGCAATAGTCGAAATTTGTATAAATATATTTCAGTCTTTTATGTTTATAGGATTTTTATTTTTATTATTTAATAAAGGGAAGAAAACTAAAAAAGATTATATAGGATTTTTCTCTTTTGTAGCTTTACTATTTGTTGTACTTACATATTTTTCTTTTTATCCGTCTAGTGTAAATCGTTTACCTGAAATTTTATATGTATCAATACAAATTGCATATACGCTTATTATGCTAAAAGGAAACATATTTGTGAAGATAATCATGCCGGTTATATCCCAAATGATAAATACTGTCATAAGTTTTGGCTTTGCGTTTACTGTGAGTTATTTTACGCATGAAAAGGTTGAAAATCTTATGGTTGAGGCATCTATATATAGATACTTGTGTATGGTACTTATAAATTTAACAAATGCTTTAGTGCTTTTGATTATTGTAAGGTTTAATAAAACAGAACTTAAATTGAAAAAATGGACAGATATAGTGGCATTTTTGATTATTCCAATTATGTCAGTGCTGATTATATATTCATGTGTATATATATCTATTTTAACCAAATTACAACCGGAAGTAGTTGGACTGCTGACATTTATTTGTTTGAGTATGACAGCTATTGCAATTATAACATGGTTCATGATGACAAAAATAAGCAAAAGTAATGAGATTAAAACAAAACTCTTGCTTACTGAGCAAAGAGAGCAACTTTATAAAGAAGATATTTTACATACTAATGAACAGATAGAAAATATGTCAAAAACAAAGCATGATATAAAAAACAATATGCTTTGTTTGAGTAAGTTAATTTCTGAAAGTAAATATGAAGAAGCTAAGCAATATTGTGATTCTTTATCAGAAAATCTTGAAACAATTTATACTCCGGTATCTACAAATAACCCTTTGCTTAATGCGATTATAAATGTTGAGCGTGAAAAAGCTGTAAATAGTAAAATTGATTTTCAAGTAAATATAAATGAACAAGCTATTAGTAATATAAAAAATACAGATATAGTTTCTATAGTAGGTAATATGTGTGATAATGCTATAGAATATCTTAAAAAACAACCTTATGATAAACGAAAAATGACTCTTGAAATATCATATAAGAAAAGTTATATTGTTATTACTTGCAAAAATAGAATAACTGAATCTATACTTGCTTTAAATCCGAACCTAACCACTACAAAGAAAGATAAATCTAATCATGGTAAGGGAATAGGTATTATTTCAGATTGTATAAAAAAATATAATGGCGAATTAAAATGTTATGAAAAAGATAATTACTTATATGTATCTGCCATAATTCATTGTAATAAATAATTTAAAAATAAAAAATGCTCGAAGAAATTCGAGCATTTTTTATTTTTAAATTATTATTTGACAAATTCAATTAAAAAGTTACCTTTTTCATCATTTTAATGTAAAATCGTGATTTATACTGTATAGTATAAATCAGGTGATGTAAATATGTTACATACAATTTCAAAAAATATAGCTAATTCATTATTTGATGAAAAAAGTAAATATCCTATGAGCATTTATGTGTATGGAATTGAGCTTATGATTTCATCTTTAATTGGAACCATAGTAGTGCTTACAATGGGAATATTATTTCAAAGTGTTATTGAAAGCATAATTTTTATAGTATCACTTTCTTTAATAAGATTTTTTTCAGGTGGATACCATGCACAAACCTATATTAGGTGCAATACAGTTTTTGCTTTATCAGCTTTGCTTGTATTTATAACAAATAAATTATATATAAAGTATTTTATGGAATATAACATCATAATTCATATAGGTGTATTTATAGTTTCATTTATCATTATGGCAATATTCTCGCCTGTTGAAAATGAAAATAAAAAGATTGATAAATTTGATAGATTAAAATTTAAGATAATTTCTATTTCAATAACCTTTGTAGAAATTTTACTATCTATGTTTATATATTATAAAACAGGTTTTGATTCAGTATTAGTTGTATTACCTACTGTAATAGTTGTCGATGTAGCTATACTGGTTGAAATAATACTAAAAGAAAGGAGAAAATCTCATGTCAGCAAAGAAGAATATCAAGAAGGCAGTTGAATTTCTTGCTATAAAGTCAGCAAAGATGGCTTGTGGTACAGCATCAACAAATAGTTTCTGCCAGACAAAAGAACCTGAGAATCTCAAAAAGTATTTTGGCAAGATGTAATCTATTAAAAAGCCATATTGAAATGCACTGAGCTTTTATAAGCTTAGTGCATTTTCTTTTTTGGAATATTATATAAATTTCCATAAAACAAAATTTAAAGGCATATATCAATATGGATTACAGCCTTAAGGTAACAGCTGATTCTGTACAGATAACTCAGGATGATGCAAAGACAACAGCAGTTAATGAGTCTGGTTGGGCTTTAAAGGCAACTGCTACAGTTAATCTTACAGATAATTTTGAATTTCTTCCATTGAGTTTAGGAAGTGAAAAGTGGGCTAATCGAATTTCTGAAAGAATGAATGAAACTCGTAATTTAAAAAATGCTCAAAAAATATATGCTGCAGGATATGATATAAAAGATGTTTCAAAGTTTTTACAAGATACATATATAAAATTATATAATAACTGATTTGTAAGGAGGTACGGATGAATGGTTATATCGAAGCAAAAAATCCGATTTCCTATTCTTATTCTTATATGCATTTTATTTTTTAAACCATTGGCTATCAATTCTTTACCAGAATATTCAACACTTAATACATTATGGGATATGGCTAGAGTTTGTGTATGTATTATTATTGTATTTAAGATGTTATTTGAAAGATACTTACCCAAAACACTTATAATAATTATTATTTGTTATGGAATATTTTTACTATCAACACTTATTAATCGAGGTAATGTCAGAAGCTTAATAATACAAATGGCATCTGTAATTGGTTTTTGTATGCTGATATATTTGGAATCAAGAAAGGATATCCATCGTTTTTTTTTGGCACTATTTTATGGATTGTCGATTTTAATAATTTTACATACAATATTTATGATTATTAAGCCTAATGGACTTGGATATGACACAGTCTATTATAATAGTATTTATTTTTTAGCAAGTAAAAATGGTTTAACTAAATTCTTTTTTCCGGCAATTATTTCTGGATTTGTATTATGTGAGTTAGAAGGAGGAAAAATTCAAAAAAAAGTTATAGCAATAGTGTTATTATGTTTTGTATTATCAATTATTGTAAAATCTATTACAACAATAATTGGTATGATAATTTGTGTTGGCTTTTATTGGTTTAGTAAATCTAAAAAATTTGGTCAATATTTTAATGTAAATAAAGTGAGTATGGGAATACTTATATTTGCTATTGCTATGTCGATATTAGCCTTTAATGATGGACTCAATTCAATCGTTTCATATTTTGTAGATACTCAAAAAGCATCAAACTATTTAGATAGAACTATAATATGGTCAAAAGCTATAGATATGATTAAAAAGTCATTTTTATTGGGATATGGAATGCCTTATAATGGAGGGCATATCAATGTAAATGGAAAATATATGTATTCACATAATGGATATTTAGAGTTCTTCTTATATGGCGGAATTATTGGCTTTTTATTTTGTTTGATGCTGTTATTTTATGTTTTACGAAAGCATAAGAACATTAAAAAGAATTCCGCCTGTATTCCTGTACTTTGTGGAATTATAGGATTTGTTATTATGATGATTACAGAATCACATATTAATACAATTGCTTATTGGGGATTTTTTGTTATGTTTGAACAACTATATAATTATGAAAGGAAAAATATTAACGGAGGAATCAATCAAGTAAATGAAAGTATTTAAAAATTTCTTATATAATGTTGCGTATCAAATACTTATAATGATACTTCCGTTAATTACAGCACCTTATATTGCACGAGTTATGGGTGCAGAATTGATTGGAGTTTATTCGTTTACACATTCTATAGCATATTATTTTGTACTTTTCGCACAATTAGGATTGAGTGTTTACGGAAATCGTACTATTGCTCGAGTAAGAGACGACCAAGATAAGCTAAATTATTCTTTTTCAAGTATATATAAATTACAATTAATAATTGCAATAATATCTAGTTTAATATATATGTTATATGTTTGCTTTGGAGCAAAACAGGAATATAAAATTTATTTTTACTTTCAATTTTTGTATGTTATTTCTGGTATTTTTGATATTAATTGGTTTTATTTTGGAATAGAGAAATTTAAATTAACAGTTACAAGAAATACAATAATTAAATTATTAACTGTTGTTTTGATTCTTGTGTTTGTAAAAAGTAAACAAGATTTGGGTCTTTACATAATTATAATGGCTGGTGGAGTTTTATTGGGTCAATTGGCTATGTGGACTCAGTTGAGAAAATATGTTCATTTTGTAAAAACAAAATGGAGTGATTGTGCGAAAGCTTTTCTGCCAATTTTGATTTTATTTTTACCAACAATTGCTACAAGTCTATATAGATATATGGATAAGATTATGCTCGGCTCAATGACAACAATAAGTCAATTAGGTTATTATGAAAATTCAGAAAAATTTATTTCTATTGCAATGGGAGTAATAAACGCTTTAGGAACAGTAATGATTCCTAAAATGTCAAATCTATTATCTAAAGGTAACTTTAAAACCGCCAGAGAGTATTTAAATAAATCTATAGAAGGAATTTATATAATTGCAAGTCCATTAGCTTTTGGATTAGCATCAGTTGCTACTATTTTATCAGTTGTTTTTTATGGTGCAGAATTTTCTGATTGCGGAAAAATAATTCCAATTTTATCAATTTCATTAATATTTTCAGCTTGGGCTAATGTAATTAGAACTCAATATTTGATACCAAATAACAGAGATAAAGAATACATAATTTCAATGTTTTGTGGTGCTGGTGCAAATATGGTAGTTAATATACTATTAATCCCGGTAGTTGGTGCGATAGGAGCCGCAATAGGAACTGTAATTGCAGAAGCATTTGTAGCGATTGCACATTCGTTTTTCGTAAGAAAAGAGCTTCCACTTTTTAAATTTTTAAAATTAGCTATTCCATATGTAATAATTGGAGCAATTATGTATGGAATAGTTACAATAGTTAGTTTATTTGCAAAGTATAGTGTAATTTGGCTTATAATAGTTATAATGTCCGGAGTTCTTTCATATGGAATGATGATTATTATTTATTTGTGCCTTACAAAAGGACAGTATTATGAAGTAATGAGAAAAATGCTTAAAAAATTGCATATTATAAAAAGTACATAATGCAAGATGATATGTTTTTTAAAACTGAATTAAGAGGAAAAATAAATGAAAGAATTTCCAGTATTATATACAAAGAAAAGAAGAATGCTGTGGATGTACAGCTTGCTATGCGATTTGTCCGAAAGAGGCAATCAGTATGGTAGAAGATGAAGAAGGATTTGAATACCCACTTATAGATGAAATTAAGTGTGTTCACTGTTATCAATGTATAAATGTTTGTCCGATAAAAGCGATGAAAGAAGATTGATGTATATCATAATCTATAAAGAATATGCCATATCTAAGAAGGATAATTCAAAAAAGTATAATAAATATTTTATAAAAGAATTATGTGTTAATTGGAACTATTGTTACTTGAGCTACGGTTATTCCGTGGCTCTTTGTGGTAAGTGAAGAAGTATTTAAGATGATTTTATAAAGCAGCATATAAGCTTTTTAATGATGTCAAAGTATTGGATACATCCAATAAAGATCAAGAAAATTTACTTCTTAATAAAACAACATTAAATCAGTTATTAGATTATTCTATTTTTTCAAATAAAGTAGAACCTACATTTTTGAAAATTATGAAATTGCTATTTCAAAGAAAAAAGCTCAATTTAAGAAACGATATTGCACATGGTGCCTTTGGATATAAAAATTATTATCATATTTCGGCAACAAGTGTGCTGTATTTCATGTCAACTTTTGTAATTAAGGATGAATATTTGAAATAAAAAATTACAAATTCAGGTAGACAGTTATTTTGCATCAATAATCCAGTTCTACATAATGAATAAACACACAAATTAAAGCATAGTATAGAAATAATTAAAGCGAATCACCATACCTCAACTAAGCATTGAATAACTTCTTTTAAACTATCCTGCTTGCTTTTTTCGCATTCGGCAGGATAGTTTTTTTCTATTTTAAAATATTTTTCCATACCTGTTTGAATAGGTATAATCAAGTGGCTTGCATATTCATAATTGATATGTTTATAAGAGTATGGAAAATTTCTATCTTTTAATCGTTTAACCATACGCTCTGATGCTTAATTGCTTGGCCATATTCTATCATCATCGGCAGAAATAAAAAGAATAGAACCATTTATAGTCCAGATAGGTATAATTGCATCTTTATTTAGCATTTTGTAAAGCTTCTTTATAAAATACATATCCACCTGCCGTTCTTTTATGCAATTTCTAATTAAACGAAGCATTTTCATTTTTATTGGAGCATAGGGAAAACTATTTCCTTTAGAACTCCAACTTGAAGTACCTGTAAGCTTGATTTTTATAGTTAATCCTTCCATAATATAATCTATTGGAGAAACTGCTATTACACAGGTTATTTTTGGAAGATAGCTTGCAGCAGTAAGTGCATATTCAGCTCCCTTTGATACACCATAGAGAGCATATTTATTATATTCTTGAGTTTTAAGTCAATTACCAGTATTAGCAATTTCCTTGATAGAAACTTCACTAAGAGCCGAGGGCATTCCTGCTATATTCCAGTATGCAAGTGCAAAAGACGAGATATTATTTTCACAAAATACTTTTGCGAGTTTTTGTGTCAAACTATATAGCCGTCACTTCCGCCTATAATAATCAACACTCTATCTTTCAAAATAGATTCATCAGGTATATATAAATCTCCAAAGATTTTGGCTTCGTTTATGTCCGCATGAATAATTTTCATATGCAAGTCCTCCAAATATGCACAAGTTAATTCTAACTAATTACATTTTAGTAATTATATTATTTCTATAATAAATATAGCTATATAAGATATTTTGATGTTGTTATTAAGATTCAAATAAAACTAATGCCAACAGTTGCCATTTAGAAACTAAAAAACCCTGAGATGCTATAATTGTTTATATATAGGATATTATTGAATTAAAGTTAAAAAATAAACAAATATTCAATAATATCCAGTGGCTTTTTTTGGATTCTTACTTGATATTTTAAGAAAATTACTTTATAATATAAAGTATGTAAAATTTGTTTAACCACAAATGAATGGAGGAAAAGGGATGGGTATCGAAAATAAAAATGATGTCCTTTCTAAAGCAGTAAGTGAAGTAGAAGCATCTAAGGGCTATATGCGTTTGCAGAAGCTTTTTGATGATGCAACTTTCACACAAGTTGATGCTTTTGCAAAATCAGAGGGCGGTTACGCTGAGGCCGTTGCAGGCTATGGCTATATTAATGGCACAGGAGTTTATGCTATCGCACAAAATAGCGATTTAAGTGGCGGTGCAATGTCACAGGCTCAGGCAGCTAAAATAAAAAAGGTTTATGACCTTGCACAAAAAACAGGTGTACCTGTTATTACAATTTATGATTCAATCGGCGGAAGACTTACCGAAGGTTCACAGCTTTTGACAGCTTATGGCGAAATCCTCAAGATGTCAAGTGCACTTTCTGGAGTTATTCCTCAGATTTCTGTTGTGCTTGGCCCTTGTCTTGGAACACAGGCACTCATCGCAGCTTGTGGTGATGTTGTCATTGCAGCTAAGGGTGCAGAGCTTTCACTCGATGTAAATACAGGTTCAACAGCTGAAAAGGCTTTTGAAAATGGCACAGCACACGTTCTTGCCGAAGATGAAGAAGATGCTATTGCGATTGCTCGTGATGTTGCATCAATGCTTCCTGCAAATAATATAGAAACAGCTGCTGGCTTTGAGTTTGCAGATGCTTCTGAAAATGTTGCAGAGAATACTCCTGCTAATGATATTCCTGAGCTTGTTGCTGATGACGGAAGCTATCTTGAACTTTCAGCAGCATATGGAGATGATGCAGTCACAGCACTTGCAACACTTACAGGAATTACAGTAGGTTTCGTTTCTGCTGGTGCAAAGGTTCTCAGTGGAGATGCCTGCAAGAAGATTGCTCGTTTCGTTCGTTTTTGTGATGCGTTCTCAATTCCGGTTATTACATTCGTAGATTCAGAGAAATTCTGCTGCCTCAAATCAGCTGCAAGAGTTTCAAGTGCATATGCTGAGGCTACAACTGCAAAGATTTCGGTTATCACAGGTGAAGCTTATGGTGCTCTTTATGTAGCACTCGCAGGAACAGGCTCTAATGCAGATATTACATTTGCATATCCAAATGCGTCTGTTTCTCCGCTCAATCCATATGCATCTGCTGTTATTATGCTTGGCGATGAGATTGGCAAGGAACTTAAAGGTTCTGCTAATCCACAGGCTGATAAGGAAGCACTTGTTGCTAAGTTCAAAGCAGAAAACTGTTCTGTATTCGAGGCTGCTGCAAATGGCTATGTTGAAGATGTCATCACACCATCAGCAACAAGAACAAAGCTTGCGTCTGCACTTGATATGCTTATTGGCAAGAGAGTACAAAGACTTCCAAAGAAGCACAATAATTTGTTTATCTGATAAATTTTTGAATATACTTCGATTTTCGAAAGGACGATTTATAATATGAAGAATCTTAAAATTACCGTAAATGGCGTAGCATATGATGTTCAGGTTGAAGAAGTCGGCGGTTCTGCATCAGCTCCTGTAGCTGCTGCACCGGCTGCTCCGGTAGCTTCTGCACCAAAGGCAGCACCGGCAGCTGCTCCTACAAGCGGTGAACCACTTAATTGCCCAATGCCGGGAACAATTATTTCTGTTAATGTTTCTGCTGGACAGCAGGTTAAGCTTGGCGATGTTGTAGTTGTTCTCGAAGCTATGAAGATGGAAAACGAAATCAAAGCGCCAAAGGACGGCACAATTACTTCTGTTAATGTAAATAAGGGCGATGCAGTTGAGTCAGGTACTCTTCTCGTAACAATCGGCTAATTGGAGGTCATAAAGAATGGCTAAGAAAAAAATACTTGTAACAGAAACAGCTCTTCGTGACGCACACCAGTCGCTCATAGCAACTCGTATGCCAATCGAGGATATGCTTCCGATACTTGATAAAATGGATAAAATCGGTTATCATTCAATCGAATGTTGGGGTGGTGCTACATTTGATGCCTGCTTGCGATTCTTGAATGAAGACCCATGGGAGAGATTGAGAATCCTCCGCAAGAATCTTCCTAATACAAAGCTTCAGATGCTTTTCCGTGGACAGAATATGCTTGGTTATCGTCACTATGCTGATGATGTTCTTGAATATTTTGTACAGCGTACAGTCGCTAACGGTATTGATATCATCAGAATTTTCGATGCACTTAACGATATTAAGAATCTTCAGGTTGCTATTAAGGCTGCAAAGAAAGAGGGAGCACACGCACAGGTTGCTATTTCTTACACAACAGGTCCAGTATTCACACATGAATATTATGTAGAATACGCTAAGAGAATTGCTGATGCAGGTGCAGATTCTATCTGTATCAAGGATATGGCAGCTCTCCTTACACCATATGAGACTTATTCACTTATCAAGGAAATCAAGAAAGCTGTTGACCTCCCAATTCAGCTTCATACACACTATACATCAGGACTTGCTTCAATGTGCTTACTCAAGGGTATCGAAGCAGGCGTAGATATAATCGACACAGCGATTTCTCCATTGGCTCTCGGAACATCACACGCTCCAACAGAATCTATGGTAGCTGCTCTTGCAAATACAGATTATGACACAGGTCTTGACCTTGTTGCACTTTCTGAGGTTCGTGAATACTTTATGACACTCAGAAAGAAGTATATCGACAGCGGACTTCTTGACCCATCTATGCTCGCAACAGATGTTAAGGCACTTATCTATCAGGTTCCGGGCGGTATGCTTTCAAACCTCCTTTCACAGCTCAAGCAGGCAGGCAAGGCTGACCAGCTTACAGCAGTTCTCGAGGAAGTACCTCGTGTTCGTAAGGACGCAGGTTATCCACCGCTTGTTACACCTACATCACAGATTGTCGGTACACAGGCAGTGTTCAATGTCATTATGGGCGAGAGATACAAGATGTGCAACGACCAGTTCAAGGGACTTGTTGCCGGTAAATACGGTACAACTCCAGTGCCGATTGACCCTGAGTTCAGAAAGAAGATTATAGGCGATGAGCCTGCAATCGACTGCCGTCCTGCTGATTTACTTGAGCCTGAGCTTGATAAGCTTCGTGCAGAGATTCCTGAGTGGATTGAGCAAGAGGAAGATGTTCTTTCTTATGCACAGTTCCCGAAGGTTGCTCTCGATTTCTTCAAAAAGCGTAGAGATAAGAAAATTGGCATTGACTCTAAAAATGCAGACTTGGAAAATAAAATCCACGCTGTCTAATTAGTAATATTTAAGAAACGGTGCCAAATGGTGCCGTTTTTTGCATATTTATAGGGGAGATGATGCCTTGAATATAGTAGTTATGGATTATAAAACTGTTACAAGTGGAGATGTTTCGCTCAAGGTTTTTGAGGATTTTGGAAAAGTAACCTATCTTCCGTTGACATCACCTAAGAATGTAGCACAGGCAATAAAAGATGCTGATGTTGTGCTTTGTAATAAAACGCCAATGACAGCAGAAAATATGTCAGGTGCAAAAAATCTTAAATTCATAGGACTTTTTGCGACGGGCTATAATAATATAGACCTTGACTATACCAATGCTCACGGAATAACCGTCTGCAATGCAGGAAGTTACTCGACAAGTGCGGTTGTACAACATACTTTCGCACTTTTGCTCGAAATGACTAATCGTGTTGCTAAATATAACGAATTTACTCATAGAAACGGTTGGTGCGAAAGCGAAACCTTTTCACCGTTTATTTATGATATAATGGAGCTTTCCGGAAAGACTATGGGTATAGTCGGCTATGGCAGTATCGGCAAAGCGGTCACAAATGCGGCTCGTGCGTTTGGAATGAATGTTATCGTAAACACAAGAACTGTCCGAGAGGACGGTATTACAAGATTTGTTTCATTCGAGGAACTTCTTGAAAAAAGCGATATAATTTCTCTGCATTGTCCGTTGAATAAGCAATCCGAAAAGCTTTTTAACGCAGAAGCCTTTGCGAAAATGAAGCAGGGAACATATTTTATAAATACAGCTCGTGGCGGAATAGTTGATGAAGTGGCTCTTGCAGATTCGCTGAAAAGCGGTCATCTCGGCGGAGCAGCTGTTGATACTATAGCTGTTGAACCAATGAGAAACGATTGTCCGCTGAAAGATGCTCCTAATCTGTTGATAACGCCTCATGTTGCCTGGGCTCCTAAGGAAACAAGAGAACGCCTTGTCGGTATTGTCTATAACAATCTTAAAAACTTTATAGACGGAAAGCCTACAAATGTAGTTAAAGCTTGATTTGGTGAGAAGCCTATGGATAAAACACAGAGTGAGCTTAACAGGCTTTTATATGATGCAAGACATGATACTGAGCTTAGAGATAAGCTTTTGGCGACAAGAAACACCAAAGATCCTATGGACGAATTTTGCAAGGTTTCGCAAGATTTAGGTTATAATATAACTATTGGCGGTTTATTCGCACTTGGTCAGGATATGAATGACAGCAAGTTAAGAAGTGTGAACGGAGGCGGAGTCGATGGCATTGATGGCTGGGACGATGCCTACGAAACCTTCTTTTACTCATTAAAATAAATATTGAGGAGGAATTTTTATGAAAAAAGAGGCAAAAAAAGTTGCTATTGTAGGAACAGGTATGGTTGGTATGAGCTATGCTTATGCAATGCTTAACCAGAATGGCTGTGACGAAATGGTTCTTATCGATATCAACAAAGAGAGAACTATCGGTGAAGCTATGGACCTTAACCACGGTCTTGCTTTTGCACCATCAGCTATGAAGATTTATGCCGGAGAATACAGCGATTGCAGCGATGCTGACATCGTTGTTATCTGTGCGGGTGTTGCACAAAAACCAGGCGAGTCAAGACTTGACCTGCTTAACAGAAATGTTGCAGTCTTTAAGACAATCGTTGAACCAATCGTTGCAGTAGGTTTTCACGGAATTTTTCTTGTTGCAACTAACCCTGTTGATATTATGACTTATGTAACCCGTAAGCTTTCAGGATTCCCTGCAAAGAGAGTTATCGGAAGTGGTACTACTCTTGATACTGCAAGACTTCGTTTTCTAATTGGCGATTACTTCGATGTCAACCCAAGAAATGTTCATGCATATGTAATTGGTGAGCATGGCGATAGTGAGTTTGTTCCTTGGTCGCAGGCATTGATTTCTACAAAGCCTGTTGTAGATGTAGTAAAGCAAAATCGTGACTTCTCTATGAATGAACTTTTGAAGATTCAGGAGGAAGTTCGTACATCTGCTCAGGTTATCATCGAGGCAAAGAAAGCAACTTATTACGGAATCGGTATGGCTTTGACAAGAATTACTAAGGCAATTTTTCAAGATGAAAATAGTATTCTTACGGTTTCTTCTATGCTTATTGGTGAATTTGGAGAGCAAGATGTAACTATCGGTGTTCCTGCTATTGTTAACAGAGATGGTATCAAGGATATTCTTGAACTTAATCTCAACGATGACGAAATCAGTAAATTTAAAAATTCTTGTGAAACACTCAGAGAATTTTATGGTCAGTTGAATTTATAATATATCGATGATTTTTATTAAATTGTTTTAGCAAGCTTTTAACTGTCAACGACCTTATGCCTTACACACTTTTAGCGATTGATTCACTGCAAGTATAGTTAAAAGCTTTGTTATATACGCGATAACACTTATTGTGTATATTTATAATTTAATTATAGACTGATTTTCTGATTATGTCAAGAATAAAAACACAATTTGTGTAATTTAATATTATTATAAAAATGTACGAGCTTTAATATTAAGTTCGTACATTTTGTTTTATAAGTATTAATTTTAATAAGTTAATGTGATTATTCAATTTATTTTTAACTGTTTTAAATAATATAAAATCAAATGTATATTCAAGATCACTCTTTTTTATGTAAAATTCAACAAATAACAATTCTTTTGTTTAAAAAGGCTTATAATTAATACATAAATTTAAAAGAAAGAAGGATGTTCTATGAAAAAAACAGTTAAAAACACATTAGCGGTTGCTATGACCGCTGCGACGCTCCTTGCAGTACCGGCAGCATCTATGGGTGTATTTGCGGTAGGAGACACTGACACAGTACAAGTAGCAAGTGATTCTAATGTTACTTACATTGAAAACCACTCTAAAATTGACTGTGCAAATTATTACATTGATGGCTCTTCTTATCGTTTTTTGATTAAAGTACCTAAAAATGCAGCTTTAAGCACAGTTACTATATCAAATGTTTATTCGCCTAATGAAATAAAATTGTCTGATATAAAAAACGAGTCTTATAGTTGCTATAGTGTATACTATCAATACAGTGATTCTACCTCTGATTATTATATGTACTCACCTAATTATAGTAAATTTTATGCTCCAAAGTATTCAGCATATTATTATGGAATAAAAGTATACTATGATAATGGCGACGAGCATTATATGGCTACTAATATATCTAATAACAGCACCACAGAAGGTCCCGGATATACTCTGAAAAGATAAAGTTAGAGTTTGAAAAAGAGAATTATTATATAAAGAAAGCAATCAGAAAAACATTCACATTAGTAATGACAGTAACATTTTTTGCAAAGTCGGCAATATCTATGGGCGTATCAGTAGTTATGATAGATGAAACTGGTTATAATTTTGAAACAATGCTTTAATTCATAAAATAATATAACAAGTTAGGCTTTTTTTGTAATTAAAAGAAGTTGAACTAAAAGTGTAGTAGGAAAATCTACTACACTTTTTTACTGGATTAAAAATATTATTTTTAGTGTCATATCGATATAATATTTTGCAATATTTTAAACAATTTTACATAATACAAGCTATAAAAAAATAACCTCAGTAAAAATGCGGAAATCCACATAAATACTGAGGCTTAGCTATATGTTGCACCAGTTTTGATTGCCATGATTAGTTCTATGACAGGTAAAAGCTCATTTTGCACCATTTCTCATAATTTTTCTCATGGCTTTAAGATTAAAAAATGGCAGAAAGTTTTATTAAAAAGCGGGGTGGATTTAAGTCTGATTCACTTAGTTGGTATATTTCTTTCGGTAATTATAAATGACCGCTTAATCTATAAGCCTGGGCGTGATGCTGCTTTAAATATAATAAAGAAAGAACACGTCAATCTTAATAGAAATAACTATCGTTTTTCTGAGCAGGAATTCCCAATAATAAGCAATAAAATTCCTAGAAATCTCATAGAACATCTCGATGAGAGGAATCTAACAACATTAACCGGGAAACGAGGTGTCGGTGGTTTTAATGTTATCCACCCTGACAGTGATCCAGATATGGTAGCATCCATCAAAAGTAATAGGAATTTATATCCATATAATTTAGACCTCGTAGAAAGAAAAATGCTTTTCTTCAACGCTCAAGAAAAAGACCCCAGTTTAAAACAATTCGATATCGATATTAATGAACTGAAATCTGAACTCATTAAGCTCGGCAATAATGTCAAGGCATTGGATGATTTACTATCTATTCACTAACAATGTCGATACTAATCTAACTTAGCCAAACGGGTAATGGATGCCTGCAGGGTGATTATATCCTGCAGGCAATAATTCTATAGCATGTAAATCTCATCTTCTGAAAACCAACAGTTTGATAAGGCCGTATCTTTAACCGATTCCAGATTTTCCGTATAGGCAACAACGGCCAAGCTCTTTTGTGCTCTTGTACAGGCAACGTAAAAGAGACGCGCCGTTCTCGTGATGCTGGTATCCTTACCCTCACGCTTATTTTTTACGTCAGTATCGCTTTGAGCTTTTGCACCAAATAACTTCTCGTAACTAAACAAAAAACCTCTGGCCTGTGCATCGTCCATAATAACCATAACTCTGGGAAATGGACCATAGTCAATAAAGTAGACAAGTAAAAGAGCAAATTTTACAAAAAATTTATTTCTGCCTGATCAGGAGAGAGGCCGTTATTGTGAGAATGAGGT
>CACXBF010000016.1 GCA_902765855.1 uncultured Ruminococcus sp.
AAACAAAATGGATGCCTCCTGTACAATACAGGAAGACATCCATGTGTTCAGCTTAATTTATAAATATGTGTCCAGAATTCTGGGTACATATCATAATTGCGGTAGCCATTCTTTTATTTCAGATATTTTGCAACGATTAAAATTCTGCAATCATCAATAATGTCTTTCAGATGGTTAGTGATAAACTCAGGACTATCTTTCATTCCGGTAGTTATCCAGTCGATAATAGTACCTGTTATTCCATAAGCAAAGAATTTAGCTACATAGACTCTGTCTAAGTCGTCTACTGAATTTTCATCAGTTAATGTACCAATGAGGTTATAAAGTAATTTTTGTGTAAGGTTAAGTAGATAAGTTCTGAATTCTCCGCCATAAGATGTGTGTAGGGCGTTTTTATAGAATTTAGAATTTTTTTTCAAAGTGTTGAGCATGGTTAAAAATTTTTCTGCCCAGTTATCAATCGAAAATCCGTCAATAAGCTCAACTATTACATCGTTATAAAATATAGTGTTTAAAAGCTCGTACTTATCGTGAAAGTGATAATAAAATGTCTGACGATTTATCTTAGCCTCGTTTGATATATCAGAAATTGTGATTTTATCAAAAGACTTTTTCTCCATAAGCTTTTTGAAGCTTTGGCTTATAATGTCTTTAGTATCAATAGATGTCATTACTGAACCTCCTTAGATTATTTTGCATTACAAATTTAATTATATCTTTTATTGGAAAATTTATCAATCCCATTTTTAAAAAACTATTATGGAATTAAATGCCTATTAGATTACTGGGTAATTATAAGTTGATTTTATCTATGGCTTGTAGTATAATAAATCTATCCTAAATCGTAAATTTATGAGAGGTGAAGCCTATGCCAAAGGGCAAGGTTCTTGTCGCTATGAGCGGCGGAGTAGATAGCTCGGTTGCCGCCGTTCTCTTAAAACAGGATTACGAGGCTGTCGGAGTAACGCTAAAGCTTTTTACAAACGAAGATATTGCGCTCGACCGTACAAAAACCTGTTGTTCGCTTGATGATGTGCAGGACGCAAGAAGTGCTGCATTTAAGCTTGGTATGGAGCATTATGTTTTCAATTTCGGCGACCGTTTTCGTGAATGTGTTATAAATCGCTTTAACAATGCGTATATTCACGGCGATACACCAAATCCTTGTATAGACTGTAATAGATTTATCAAGTTTGATGCACTTTTAAAGCGTGCCGAAATAATGGAATGTGATTATATCGCAACGGGACACTATGTCCGCAGAGCATATGATGAAAAAACAGGTCGTTATCTTCTCAAAAAGGGCAAAGACCATAAGAAAGACCAAAGCTATGTGCTTTATGCCTTAACACAAGAACAGCTTTCAAAGACGCTCTTTCCTATCGGTGAGTATACCAAAGAGGAAACTCGAGAGATAGCAAGAAAATATGGTTTAATCAATGCCAACAAGCCTGATAGTCAGGATATTTGTTTTGTACCTGATGGCGATTATGCTTCGTTCATAGAGAGAGATACGGGCAAACATTTCCCGACAGGAAATTTTGTAGATACTCAGGGAAATGTTCTTGGTAAACATAATGGTATAATTCGCTATACAATAGGTCAGCGAAAAGGCCTGAATATTTCGCTCGGTGCTCCGGCTTATGTTGTTTCTAAGGATATGGAACATAATACCGTTACACTCGGAAAAAATGAGGATTTATTCACAACAGGACTTATTGCGAATGACATCAACCTCATTTCAATAGAAAAGTTAATAGAACCTATGAGGGTTACTGCAAAGACAAGATATAGTCAGGTTGAAAAGCCAGCAACAATATATCCGCTCGAAAACGGAGATATAAAGGTTATCTTTGATGAGCCACAGAGGGCCGTTACAACGGGACAAGCGGTAGTATTCTATTCAGGTGATATTGTTGTAGGTGGCGGAACTATTTCTAAAACAAATGTAGAATAAAATCCATTTTGGTTTAATCTTATATTAATATGGGAAAATTAAAAGTTTTGCTCAAGCTTTTTCAAAAGCTTGCAGTTTCCAAAGGTAGTCACCTACGGCAGATCTTTTGGTCGCTCTCCGCAGAGAGCGAAACACTTTATCCTTCTTAAAGCGCAGAGGGTAGAAAAATATTCCAGTGGAATGTTTTTCGTAGGGAACCCTCGCAGGGGGTTCCCTGAAAGATAAATGTTAGTTAAGCCTTGCAATTGATAGTTTTTCAAAGTTAATTATAAACTAATATTTATCATTGAACTTATATTATATTTAAGGGCAAACTTAGTTCGTCCAATCAATAGCATTAATATTTATGAGAGGAAGTTAATTATGATTAGAGATGTGCAGGATAAGATTTTGAAGCTTAAAAAGGAAAAAGATGTATTTATTCTTGCTCATAGCTATGTTGCGAGAGAGATTACAGAAATTGCTGATTTTGTCGGCGACTCATTTACGCTTAGCCTTGAGGCACAAAAAACAAACGCAAGGAATATTCTTCTTTGCGGCGTTCACTTTATGGCTGAAACAGCGAAAATGCTTTCCCCTGATAAGCGTGTATTTCTTGCAAATCCACTTGCAACCTGTCCCATGGCAGAGCAGATGGAGCCTGATATGATTTCACAGCTCAAGGAAATGGAGCCGGATAGAACTGTTGTAGCATATATCAACACCACAGCCGCACTCAAGGCGGTATGTGATGTATGCGTAACCTCATCAACCGCTGTAAAAATCGTTAAAAATATGGATAGCGATAAGATTTTGTTTATCCCTGATTGTAACCTTGGGGATTTTGTAAAGAAAAATGTTCCTGAAAAGGATATTAAGCTTTTGCAAGGTGGTTGCCCTGTTCACGCTTCTGTTACTCTCAAGGATTTAGAAGAGGCTAAGGCACTTCATCCTGACGCACTTGTTCTCGTTCACCCTGAATGTATTCCGGCAGTAGTAGAGCGTGCTGACTATGTGGGCTCTACCTCAGGTATCGCAAACTTCGCTAAGAAATCTGACCACAAAGAATTTATTATCGGTACAGAAATGAGTATTGCAGAGGCCCTCCAGTATGAATGTCCTGATAAGGATTTCTATATTCTTTCAAAGAAAATTCTTTGCCCGAATATGAAACTTACTACTCTTAATGATGTTCTCCGCTCAATTGAGAACATCGATAATGGCAAAGCTTTTGAGATTAAGATGACAGATGAAGAGATTGCACAGTCAAGAAAATGCATAGATGAAATGATTCGTCTTGGCAATGCATAATCCAAATAAGATTTAAAATACCAATAAAAAAGGAAATCCCATATTTGCAGGATTTCCTTTTTATTTTTTATCAGATTAAACTCTTTTAAAGACTGTAACTGTCGTACCATTATTAAGTTCAAGTGTTGAGCCGTTATCCTTAACAGAATAGATAAGTTGGGCTGAACTATCATCTTTACTTGTAAGAGTTACCTGCTCATCAGTGTATGTATATGAATAATCATTTTTAATGCGTTCACCGCCTACTGTCATATAGGCTATACCATTATGTTGAAATACAAAGCAAATCTTAGCATCATTATCCAATATACCCTCGAACTTTTTGCCATCTATAATTGTTTGTACATTTTCCCATTTCCCGATAGGATTAAATTCAAAATCACTACAACCTGACATAAAAACCGAGCCACAAAGTACAAGTATCGAGATAATAACAGCATATAATTTTTTCATATATAAATCAGCCTTTCACGCATAATAAACTCTCAATATATTGTACAAAATTTTTTCTCGAATTGCAAGCCTTTTGTAGTTGGCAATAATATATAAGTTAGCTGCGAGCCTTTTTGCTGAATACCATCTTTAATGCTTCACCAAGTTTTGGCGGTTTGCCATAAAGAAGTACACCTACTCTGTAAATAGCAGCTGCAAACTTTCCAAGTATGAATATAGATACAACCTGAATTGCTATCGAGAGAATAATTTCCCAAGCAGCTACATTGCTCATTGCAATTCTTGCAAACATAGAAATTGGTGCTGTAAATGGAATATAAGATGTTGCTATCATAAGAGGACTGCTGAGGTCGCCACTATTCATTCCTATAATAACTACGATAAATGCGAAAATAATTATAAACATAATCGGTGACATAAGATTGCTTAAATCCTCTATTCTTGAAACAAGCGATGCTATTGCAGCAAAAACAAATGCATATATAAAGAAAGCGAGTATGAAGAATAGTATAGCAAAAATTACAGATTCAATAGGGAATGAGAATACAGATTTAAGGTCATTAGGAATTGAATTTAACATAACAGGAAGCGATACTGCTCCTACACCGAAGATTACTGCTATCTGTGTGAAGCCTGCAAGTCCTGCACCGATAACCTTTCCGAACATAAGGTCTGATGGTGATGCACAGGTTATAAGCATTTCCATAGCACGACTGCTTTTTTCTGTAACAACACTATTAGCAACAAGCTGACCATATGCAAGAATAGCCATATATAATGCCATAACAAGAATATAAGTAGAAATATATGCGGCTGTTTGGTCTGTTCCAAGTGTAACGATGCTTTTCTTTGCCGAGGCTGAAAGAATATTTTTAGATTCCTCAGCGGAAATACCCTTTTTCTCAAGTTCTGTTGTACGATATACAGATGTAACAACAGCATCTATAATATCAGTTGTAGTGTCATTAATTGATTGTGTAAGTGTGATATATTTATACTCAAGTGGTTTATTAAAAATTATAGAAAAGCTGTATTTTCCATCTTTAACACCTTTTTGAGCGTCATCTTCGTTTTTAACAGTTTCTATATTATAGTCTTTAAACTCATCTTTCATAGCTTTAACTATTATATCATCTTTTTCATAAGCCTCATTTACGATTGCAATTTTAGGCTTTTCTGTTTCATCTCCGTCACTTGATGATGAAGCTAATCCCATAATGAGCACAGGCAGAAACGAGGCGATAAACAGAACGGCAACTATAAGTATGGTACTTATTATAAAGGCCTTGTTTTTAATTACAGAGGTATATTCAAAGCCGAGAACGGCATTAAAAGCACTCTTTTTCTTTGTTTTCATATTTTGTCCTCCGTATACTCAACAAAAATATCGTTCAAGGTCGGTTGCATAACAGCCATTCCATCAATATCTATTCCGCTTGAAGAAATAAGATTATAAAGTGCCTGTTTTGAGGAAGGTTCTTTCAACTTAACCTTAACTCTGTTATCAACTTCCTTATCAACTTCAGCCGAAACTATCTCATTAGAAAATTTCTCAAAAATAAGCTTGAGAACATTCTTATAATCAAGGGTATCAATAACTATTATATCTCTGCGATAGCTGCGTTTTATATCGTTTATTGTACCACTAAGAACGATTGAACCGCCGTTAAGAATTGCAATGTCCTCGCAAAATTCCTCAATATAGTTCATCTGATGGCTTGATAAAAACACTACCGCACCTTCATCAATAAGTTCATTTATTATATCTTTCAAAAGCATAGCATTAACAGGGTCAAGACCGGAGAAAGGTTCATCAAGAATTACCACTGATGGTTTGCACATAACCGCCGCCGCAAGCTGAATTTTTTGCTGATTACCTTTGGATAATGTTTCAAGTTTTTTATTAGCGTATTCCTCCATAGAAAGGCGTTCAAGCCATTGCTTTGAAGATGAAATAGCGTCATTCTTGCTCAAACCGTGAAGTCTGCCGAAGTAAACAAGCTGGTCTATAATTTTTTTCTTAGGATACATACCTCTTTCTTCTGGCAAGTATCCAATAGTTAGTTCATTTCTGTCTATCGGCTTACCATCTACAAGAATTTCTCCGCTGTCTGCCGGAAAAACTCCCATAATAATTCTTATAGTAGTAGTCTTGCCTGCACCGTTTCTGCCAAGCAAACCTAAAGCCTTTCCACTATAAGCATTAAGGCTTATTCCACGAAGAACTTCTTTTTCGCCGAATGACTTAGTAATATTATTTACAGTAAGTTGCAAAATTTCTCCTTCTTCCTTTTTGTTGTGTTATTTATATAATACAATACACAATGCTTATTGTCAACATTATATATAATTTTTTTACATTTATTTCTAAAAGTTGATATTTAATACTATTTGTGATATATTTAAGCTATATCCATTTCATTTGAAAGATAAAATCCTTTTAGGAGGTGATTTATAATAAAAAATATTCAAGATAACAATGATATATTTTTGGAAACCGAGAAAAGCGACCCGGCCTTAAGAAAATCAATGAACCAATTTCGTAGAACTATATTTATACTTATTGCCATTGTTATTTTATCTGCTATTATAGCGACTTCAATATTATTTCTAAAAATCAATTCATTAAATTCAGAGCCTTTTTTCAAGGTGATTTCTGCCTCCAAGAATACTTTTACTGCCTATAGCGCAAGGATAGACGCTACCTTAGAAAATGCCTTTGAGGATAGATTGAGTACACTTACGGGAAAATATGAAGTTAACCCGGATAAAAAGAAACTTACTGCTGAATTTGATATTATTTCTAAACCAATTAAAAATACTTCTAAAAAAGAAGATAAAATAGATATACAAATAAATTGTACAGATAATGGCGGGAAAATTCTCTATAAGCAAAATAATAAGACGGAAAGTATAGATATAAGTAAAGAAAACGCAGAATATTTTTTCGCTTTGTTTTCAGAGACAAAAGATTTTAGTATAACTAATTTTAATAATGATTGGCAAGGTTTGATAAATAAGATAGGTTGGCAGGATTATGTCAACGCTAATGAAATCGAAAATTCTCTGATTAATATTTATAACATTTTAAGTAGTGATGATGGAAAAGCGAAAATTCTTGGTTTAAGCACAGAAAACACAGAAAATGGCGATATTATAAATTTTGCCATAAATCCATATTTAACGGCTGATTGTATACTTACAAATAGTCGGACAGTTTTTAAGAGAGATGAAGATTACAACTATTATAAAAAGCTGGTTGATGATAACAAATCAACCTTAGATAGCCTTGTAATAAATTTTGATATAACAATATCTAATGAAGGATTTTTAAAAGAAATTTCCGCAGATAATCTCGGCATTAAGCTTAATTTGAAAATAAGCGATATTAAATCATAGCTTTTTATAAAAGTAAAAACTTCGCTCAAGATAGAGCTTTTTAAGAACAGAATAATTACACAAAAATGGCGTTCAGACTTATTAAATCTGAACGCCATTTCTATATTTTTAATGATTAACCTTGTGCAGAACTTTCTGATTTGCTTGCATCGCTTGCAGTTTTGGATTCTGTTGAAGATTCCTTGCTTGTTTCACTTGTAGATTTAGATTCTGTTGAAGATTCTGTGCTTGATTCATTTGATGATTCAGAGCTTGAAGCTTTTGAGGATTCGTCTTTTGAGTTATCGGAATCAGGAATAACCCTTGATGGTGTATACTTGTTGTATGCAGCGTCATTGAATTCATAATCAAGTTTCTTTCCTTCTTCTTCAATATACTTGTCGAATTCATCGTCTTTGATAGAGTGAAGTATTGTAGAACGATAGTTCATTGTATTATTCTTATCAAGTGCGGAACTTACTTCGTCAGCTATAGGTGTTTTATATAAGAAATAGTATGCAGAAGAAGTTGCAACATAAGCAGCCTCGTTGTCTTTCATTTCCTTGAGCTTTTTCTTAACATCATCACCGAACATAAAGTTATCACTGCTTAAATCATCTATTGAAGACTGTACTGAACTTTTCTTTGTAGAAGAATTAGAGTTTTCTGTTGAGCTTTCAGAAGAAGATTCAGAGGAGGTAGTTTCCTTGCTTGATTCATCAGAGGAAGGTTCAGATGAAGTTGTTTCAGGCTTGCTTGATTCCTCATTAGAAGCTGTTGAAGAGGTTGTTTCTTGGCTAGATTCACTCGAACTTTCAGAAGAGGATTCAGAAGGATAGTCCTTGTCATATTGTTCAGCAACATCATCTATTGTTTTGCCTTGTTCATTTATGATTTTTACATATCTTTCGTACTGTTCTTTAACAACTTCTTTTTCCTCATCTGTCATAGTTGTAGAGTTTCCGCTGCTGTCTGTTTTATTAAGAGAAGTTGTGAGATACTTGTAGCTTACATAATTTTCCTTAAAATATTTTTCAAGTTCGCTATCCTTAACTTCCTTGCTGCCGCCCTCACCATAAATCTTGTTGAAAAGCTTGTCTTTTTCGAGAGCAGTCTTGATTATTGCATTCTTATATGAGTTTTCAGAAATACCCATAGTTTCATAGCTTTGCTTAGACATAACCCACATATCAGAATAAGAGTACATACCATAGAAAGTGCTTTTATCGGTATAAGTAGCATCTACATCATCATCTGTTATATCAATTTTATTGTCTTTGCAAAGTTTATCAAGAGTCATTTGTTCTACGCAAAGCTCTTTAGCTCTGTCACGAATCCATTGGTCGCCGGTTTTCTTATCAATAGTTTCACTGAGAACATCGTTACCAGATTTGCCTGTTTTTTCTTTAGCTTCACTGTATGCCTGATTCATATAATAGATATATGTGCCAACAGAAAGCTTTTCATCATCATTTCTCTTAACGCTCCATGAAGTATCTGCACAGCCAGCCATACTCAAAAGCAAAGCACCGCAGATTGTAGAAGCAGCAATCTTTTTTATAGCATTTTTCATTACAAACTTTCCTTCCTTTCGGAATATTATACAAATATAATCTATTATACCTCAAAATTATTCAAATGTCTACTTTAAAATGTCTACTTTTTCAAATTTTAATATTATTGAGTATATACAAAAAGGCATAGCTCATAATTAAGCTATGCCTGTAATAGTCAGATATATCGCTGTTTTAAATTATTCGTAAAGTGGGAATTTAGCACAGATTTCGTTTACACCTGCACGAATATCATCTGCACTACCCTCGAAATCATTTACGCAAAGTGAAATGAATTCAGCAATCTTATCCATTTCCTCAACGCCAAGACCTCTTGTAGTAACCGCAGGAGTACCGATTCTGATACCGCTTGTTACGAATGGACTGCGAGGTTCGTTTGGAACAGTGTTCTTGTTGACAGTGATATAAACCTCGTCGAGTCTATGCTCAAGTTCCTTACCGGTGATTTCTCTGTCGCGGAGGTCAAGGAGCATAACATGGTTGTCTGTACCGCCGGAAACAAGGTTAAGACCTCTTGAAACAAGACCGTTAGCAAGAGTCTTAGCGTTCTTAACGATGTTTTCGCCGTATGTCTTGAATTCAGGCTTGAGAGCCTCACCAAAGCAAACAGCCTTAGCAGCGATTATGTGCATAAGCGGACCACCTTGAGTACCAGGGAAGATAGCTTTGTTAATCTGCTTTGAGTATTCCTCGTTGCAAAGAATAAGACCACCTCTTGGACCTCTGAGGGTTTTGTGAGTAGTAGTTGTTGTGAAGTGTGCGTATGGAACTGGGCTTGGGTGAACGCCTGCTGCAACAAGACCGGCAATATGAGCCATATCTACCATAAGATATGCACCGACCTCGTCAGCAATCTCTCTGAAACGCTTGAAGTCGATAATTCTTGGGTAAGCACTTGCACCGCAGACAATCATCTTTGGCTTAACTTCTTTAGCGATTTCAAGAACCTTGTCGTAGTTGATTCTGTGTGTTTCAGGGTCAACGCCGTAAGGAACGAAGTTGAAGTATTTACCGGAAATATTTACCGGTGAACCGTGAGTAAGATGTCCACCTTCGCTGAGTGACATACCCATAACAGTATCACCTGGCTCGAGCATTGCAAAATAAACTGCTGTATTAGCTTGAGCACCTGAATGTGGCTGAACATTAGCGTATTCTGAACCGAAAAGCTTGCAAGCTCTGTCGATAGCGATTTGCTCTACAACATCAACGCATTGGCAACCGCCGTAATATCTCTTTCCAGGATAGCCCTCAGCATATTTGTTGGTAAGAACTGAACCCATAGCCGCCATAACAGCAGGAGAAACGATATTTTCAGAAGCGATAAGTTCAAGGTTTCTGCGTTGTCTTTTAAGTTCATCGTTCATTGCAGCAGCGACATCTGGGTCGTATTGAGCGACAAGACCGATTGAATCGCACAAATCTTTGTACATTTTAATAACCCCCATTTTTTATTTTTTCTACATTATACCCTATTATAGTTAAATAATCAAGCATAGACGATTTTTCGCAACAAAATCAATATTTATAAAGTCATAACTTCATTTTTCGCGTGAATTTTCCTATTAGTGATTGTGCAAATTTTAGATTCAGTGCTACTATTGCAATTCCCATAATACTAAATACTATAAGCTCTGTTGTTTGTAAGGACAGTTCTGCTATGGATTTAATTATAACCCATATACTGATAGGCAAAAATAAAATGCTTGTAATTGTTGCAGGAATATACTGCCTCATAAATATAGCCTGACCAATATGTATTACTAAATGTAGAGCACAGGCTATGAATTCACCTAATTGCCAGTAAATAATGCCAATAAACAAAAAATAATAAATAAAATCAGTTTTTCAAGTAATACAAGTGAAAAGCCCTCGGTGCTGAAATCTTTATATGTCTTGCTAATGCTTGGATATTTTTCATCGAGCAGTGCTTTATTTTTCTTTAACCATATTCCGAGACCTATAATTCCTCCATATCGTGTACTATAAAGATTATAGGAAATAACCATACATATTTTTCCATATAATATTCTTTTCCGTATTTAATTTCAAATTTATACTATTAGTAATAACATATTATAAGATAGTTTGTATTATCGAGGATATCCATTGATAAATGCTTGGTACTATATCTTGCATAACAGCAACTATTTGTTTTTTATCATCTGATGTTAGCTCTCCTACTTTTTGAAGTATGCTTCCATTGGCGTAGGTTTTTCCGTATGCTATCATTCCGCTTGAGTGATCTCCATACGCAAAATAATGCCCTATTGATAATGCTCCGACAGAAAATTCTCCTATGGCTATTGCACCAAAAGAAATAATACCTATGCTTATTGCACCAATAGCCAAACCGCCTATTGCAAAAGAGCCTGCCGAAATAAGACCTATTGCAAACATACCTAAGGCTAATAAGCCTATTGGTAAGAATCCGAAAGAAATAATACCGATTGAAAGAAATCCTAATGAAATTATACCCTTAGCTTTAAATCCAACTGCAATTATACCTTTTGCATTTTTGCTGATATGCCAAAGTGGTAAGCCACAAACAGTACGCTTACTTTTCTTATCAAAATTCATAAATTTGTCAACTGCTTCCTGCCAAAAATCATTTTCTTGATTTTTTGTTTGTTGTTCAAGACTATCTTCTTTGAGCAAATAATCCAAAGTACAGCCAAAAATCTCGCTAAGCTGTATCAGCTTTTCTGTTTCTGGATATGCTATATTGGATTCCCATTTGCTTACGGATTGTCTTGATACCCCCATACGCTCTGCAAGTTGTTCTTGTGTGTAATTATTTTCTTTTCGCAGTCTTGAAATTTTTTCTCCGGTTGTCATGATACCACTCCTAAATGTTTTGAAGATATGCTAAATTGTATAATATATTTTACAAATCATCAATAGATTTTCGGTTTCTATATGTAAACTTTCGGTTGCGGGGGCGAATAATCAGATTTAAATAATATAATTGCTTTACTTAGAAAACAAAGTGTTTAGTAGAGTAGTTTTTCACGCTCTTTATAATCGGGCAGATATTTTTCTATTAAGGCATAGAAAGCTTTACTATGATTTTTATGTTTGATGTGTGCAAGTTCGTGAACAACAACATAATCAATAGCTTCATCAGGATAACGCATTAGCAAATAAGAAAAACAAATACTATTCTTACCGCTGCAACTCCCGAAACGAGTTTTTGCAGCGGTAATTTTTAATGCCGTTGGATATAATTTCATAAGCTTAGAATAATATGCAACTTTATTAGGCAGAATTTTCTTAGCTTTTTCTATTAAGGATTTAGCCTCATCTTCAGAAATTTGACTTGGATATTTTTCAGTTCTTGTTTTCATCTTTTCAAGATTTTTAGTTATCCAGTCATTTTTTGATGTAACAAAACGGTCTATTTCTGCTTTCGGAAAACCATATGGTGAGCGAACTATTATATCTAAATTCTTGGAAATCTCAAGAGAAATAGATTTACGCTTAGAGCGTATAAGATTATATTCATACATTGAAATCTTCCTTTCGTTATTAAATAATAACATAATTTTCAGAAAAACACATCTCAAGATTTACATAAGACAAGGTTGACAATTAAAAAATATATGAGTATAATGTTAGCTATAGAACAGTTAGTTATAAAACAATTCGTAAACTAACAATTTTAAGGAGGTGATTCTTTTGGCATATAAGCATACAATCGGATTTGAGCTTAGAACTGTAAATAATATGTTACATAGACAGATTATTGCTTCTGAAAACATAAAGCGTGTTGATGAGCTGACAGGTGCTACGGGCTGGCTTATAGGTTATCTTGTACATAACCGTGATAGGGATATTTTTCAAAAGGATATAGAGAAGGAATTTTCTATCCGCCGTTCGACCGCCTCAAAGGCTTTATCTATTATGGAAGAAAAAGGACTTATCAAGCGTGAATCCGTACCATATGATGCAAGACTTAAAAAGCTGGTTTTAACTAATAGGGCGATTGAGCTTAATAAAATTATCGAAATTGATATTATAGAAATCGACAAAAAGATGACAGCAGGTCTTAGCGATGAAGAAATAAGTGCATTTATTGCAACAATTCAAAAAATCAAAAAAAATTTAGAGTAGAGCAGGAGGTAAAAATATGGTTAGAAAGCTCTTAAAAAGTGTAAGGGAGTATAAAAAGCACTCTATACTTGCACCTATCTTTGTTATTTTTGAGGTTATAATGGAGGTTGTAATACCACTTCTTATGGCGAATCTGATAGATTTCGGCATAGATGATGGCAATCTTGAATATATCGTAAAAATGGGCGTTGTGCTTGTAGTATTTGCGGTTATATCTTTGATTTTCGGCATACTTTCGGGACGAAGTGCAGCCATAGCATCAGCCGGTTTTGCGAAAAATCTCCGTAAGGATATGTATTATAAGGTTCAGAATTTCTCTTTTTCGAATATAGATAAATTCTCTACCGCAAGTATCGTAACAAGACTTACAACAGATGTAACTAATGTTCAGAATGCTTATATGATGATTATAAGAGTTGCGGTTCGTGCTCCGATAATGCTCATATGTGCATTAGTTCTTGCTTTTAATGTAAACGCGTCTATGGCACTTATATTCCTATGTATTGTGCCTATTCTTGCAGTAGGCTTGTTTTTTATAATGTCTAAGGCACATCCGATATTTGAGCGTGTTTTTAAGACTTATGATAAATTGAATAATGTTGTACAAGAAAATCTTTATGGCATAAGAGTTGTAAAGTCTTTCGTAAGAGAAGACCACGAGAATGAGAAATTCGGCAAAATCTCGAAATCCATTTTTAAGGATTTCAGTAAGGCAGAAAGACTTCTTGCTTGGAATATGCCACTTATGCAGTTCTGTGTTTATACTTGTATGCTTTTGATTTCTTGGTTCGGAGCAAGACTTATAGTTCTCTCCGGCAATGACCCGGCTGTCGGTATGACAACAGGTCAGCTTATGAGCCTTATAACCTACGCAATGCAGATTCTTATGAGCCTTATGATGCTTTCAATGATTTTCGTTATGATTATTATTTCTCGTGCATCTATGGAGAGAATAACAGAAATTCTCGATGAAGAAAGCGACATCACAAATGGCGAAAATCCGGTAAAGGAAGTCAAAGATGGTTCTATTGTTTTTGATAATGTCAGCTTTGCATATAAAAAAGATGCTGATGAAATGTGCTTGAGTGATATTTCAGTTTCGATTAAATCCGGTGAAACGGTCGGTATAATCGGTGGAACGGGTTCAGGTAAGACAAGCCTTGTAAATCTTATCCCAAGACTTTACGATGTTACAAAGGGTAAGCTTACAGTCGGCGGACTTGATGTCAAGGATTACGATATAGAGGCTTTGCGTGATTCTGTTGCGGTTGTTTTGCAGAAAAATGTTCTTTTCTCAGGAACAATTAAAGAAAATCTTCGCTGGGGTAATGAAAATGCAACAGATGAAGAGATTGTCAATGTATGTAAGCTGGCACAGGCAGATAGCTTTGTTTCCACCTTCCCAAAGGGCTACGATACATATATTGAGCAAGGCGGTACAAATGTTTCAGGCGGTCAGAAGCAAAGACTTTGCATAGCAAGAGCCTTGCTTAAAAAGCCGAAGATTCTTATTCTCGATGATTCTACAAGTGCAGTTGATACCAAGACAGATGCACTTATAAGAAAAGCTTTTGCTGAAGAAATTCCTGATACAACGAAGATTATCATAGCACAGAGAATTTCCTCAATCGAAAATGCTGATAAGATAATCGTTATGGACGATGGCTGTATAAATGCTGTCGGCACACATGAAGAACTTCTCAAGACAAATGAAATTTATCGTGAGGTTTATACTTCACAAACAAAAAACTCACAGCAGTAAAATTCATACAGAAAGGAATGAGATTTAATGAGTAATCAAAAACAAACAAAAAAGCCTGTAAGAAGTAAAAACACAGGCAAAACCGCAAAAAGACTTCTTTCGTATGTTTTTAAATATAAAGGCAGATTGGTTGTAGTTCTTATATCAATCCTTGCAAGTGCATTAACGGGTGTTGCGTCATCGCTTTTCTTGCAAACACTTATAGATGATTATATAGAGCCTCTTTTGATTGAGGCTGTTCCAAATTTCGCAGGACTTTTCAAAGCAATAATCTTTATGGCTGGAATATATATTATAGGCGTTGTAGCTACACTTCTGTATAATCGCCTTATGGTTACAGTTGCACAGGGAGTTCTTAAAGATATTCGTGATGAAATGTTTGAGCATATGCAAAGCTTACCGATAAAATATTTTGATACACATTCACACGGCGATATTATGAGCCGTTATACAAACGATACCGATACGCTCAGACAGATGATTTCCCAGAGCTTGCCACAGATGTTCTCATCACTTATTACAATAGTTTCCGTATTCTTTGCAATGCTTGCAACAAATATATGGCTTACACTCCTTGTAGTAGTTTTTGTATCATTTATGCTTTTTGTTACAAGTAAAATTGCCGGCAAGAGTGCAAAATACTTTGTTAAGCAACAGCAGTCAATAGGTGATGTCAACGGCTATATCGAGGAAATGATTAACGGTCAAAAGGTTGTTAAGGTTTTCTGCCACGAAGAAAAGGCAAAAGAGGGCTTTGATGAGAAAAACGAGGAACTTTGTAAAAATTCCGCAGCAGCAAATATGTTTGCGAATGTTCTTATGCCGGTTATGAATAACCTTGGCAATGTTCAGTATATTCTTATTGCTATAATTGGCGGTGTTTTCGCCGTCAATGGAATTGGTGGAATTACCCTTGGTGTTATTGCATCATTCTTACAGCTTTCTAAGTCATTTACACAGCCTATGGGACAGATTTCCCAACAGCTTAATGCAGTAATTATGGCACTTGCAGGTGCAGAGAGAATTTTCGAGCTTATGGACGAAGAATCGGAAGTTGACGATGGCTATGTAACACTTGTCAATGTGAAGTACGGCAAAAATGATGAACTCGTTGAGGTGGAGGAGCGTACGGGAATATGGGCTTGGAAACACCCACATTCAGACGGAACAGTATCCTATACAAAGCTTGAGGGAAAAGTAGAACTTCACAATGTAGATTTCGGCTATGTTGAAGATAAGATAGTTTTGCACGATATAACACTTTATGCCGAACCTGGACAAAAGGTTGCTTTTGTTGGTGCAACAGGCGCAGGCAAAACAACTATAACAAATCTTATCAACAGATTTTATGACATTGCAGATGGTAAAGTTCGCTATGATGGCATTAACATAAATAAAATCAAGAAAAGCGATCTCCGCCGTTCTATTGGTATAGTTTTGCAAGATGTTAATTTGTTTACAGGCACAGTTATGGATAATATCCGCTATGGCAACCTTAATGCAAGTGATGAGGAATGTATAGCCGCCGCAAAGCTTGCTAATGCAGACGGTTTTATCAGACATTTGCCAGACGGATATAATACAGTTATTTCGGGTAGTGGCTCAGACCTTTCACAAGGACAGCGACAACTTTTGTCGATTGCGAGAGCGGCAGTTGCAGACCCACCTGTTATGATTCTTGACGAGGCTACAAGCTCGATTGATACAAGAACAGAAGAAATCGTCCAGCGAGGAATGGACGGACTTATGTATGGCAGAACAGTATTTGTCATAGCACATAGACTTTCAACTGTAAGAAATTCCGATGTAATAATGGTTCTTGAATTAGGAAGAATTATTGAGCGAGGAAGCCATGAAGACCTGATAAAACAGCATGGACAGTATTATAGATTGTATACAGGTGCGTTTGAACTGGAATAATGCTAACAAATTTCCCTACGACAATTAAAAGTTTTGCTCAAGGCGGAGTGCCTCCGCAATCAAGACGCGAAATCGCTCAACAAGTTTCGCTCGTAGTGGATTAGGGAAGATAGTTGACGCGGTCGGGGGAACTACCGATTAACTAATGCACTTTTCTAAGACAATTAAAAGTTTCGGTCGAGCCTTTTCAAAGGCTCGCAGGGTTGAGGGACGGAGTCCCTCATGGGTTTTAAGGGCAACGCCCTTAACATTCTTTGCTCCTAAGGGCGGACTTTGTCCGCCCTTTTTTGCTAATGTTGTTGACAAAAGAAATTATGTAGGTGAACACAGTTCGCCCACTTAGAAAGTAAGAGATTTTAAGAATCTTAATTTAAGATTCTTAATTTTGATAATTCATAAATTGTTAACCATAACTTTAAGTAAATTTAAGGTAGTGGGAATAATATTTATATCAGCAAGAGGAAAACAACTTGCTAAGATTTTTTCTTTCCTTTCTAATTTTTTGTTTTGATAACAAACCTTTTTTCAAACCTCGCTTTTAGTAGAAAAACCTGCGGACAGCACACCGCAGGTTTTTTGTTTTGTTGAAAACCTTCTGTTTTTTAAATTTTATTAAGTTTTTTAAAAAAGCGTGTAGGGATTTTAAACTTTATTGCGTATTATATTATACAAGGGTGTGTTCTTGAACTTTTATAGTAAAGAATGGAATAAAAAGAATTTAAAGCAATAATTTATAGTATATGCTGTTTTAGGAGGTGTTTTTGCTTGAATATACGAGAACAAACCGAGAATATCGAAAAAACAATATTGTCGCCGTTTGCTAAACTTGCATCAGAGAGTGAAGGCAGATTAAAGCTTGAACAACCATGTTTGGTGAGAACTTGTTTTCAGCGTGATAGAGACAGGATTATTCATTGTAAATCATTTCGTCGATTAAAGCATAAAACACAGGTATTTCTCTCTCCGGAGGGTGACCATTATAGGACACGCCTTACTCATACACTTGAGGTTTCTCAAATAGCAAGAACAATAGCAAAAGCACTGAGACTTAATGAGGATTTAACCGAAGCTATTTCACTTGGACACGACTTGGGTCATACGCCTTTTGGACACGCAGGAGAAAAAGCTTTAGATGGGATTTCACCGAGTGGCTTCAGACATTACGAGCAAAGTCTTAGAGTAGTTGATTTTCTTGAAAAGGATGGTAAAGGTCTTAATCTTACCTACGAAACGAGAGATGGCATTTTAAACCATACTAAAGGTAAAGAAGCGACAACTCTCGAGGGCAGAATTGTCCGACTTGCGGATAGAATAGCCTATATCAACCACGATATAGATGATGCAATTCGAGCAGATATAATTTCTGAAAATGATATACCAAAGAAAATTTCCAAAGTTCTTGGCGATAATACAAGCGAAAGAATAGATAGACTTGTAATATCAGTAATCGCAAATTCGCAGAACGGAATATTATCAATGGATTCGGAAATGCAAAGTTGTTTTGATGAACTTCATTCGTTTATGTTCGATAGAGTATACTTAAATAATACCGCTAAAAAAGAAGAAAAGAAAATACCCAAGCTTATAGAGGCTCTTTATGAATATTTTTATAAACATATAGACGAGATACCATCTCATATACTTATACATTCCAATGGTGATACCGATAGGGCGGTTTGCGACTATATCGCCGGAATGACCGATAAATACGCAGTAGAACTTTTCAAAGAAATTTTCATTCCAAAGTCGTGGAGTAAAACAGGAAAAAACCTTGCGTGAGAATTTTTGTTATATTTTTTAAGGGGGTGATTATTATGCCGTTACCTGATGAATTTTTGCAGGAACTAAAATTAAGAACAGATATTGCAGATGTCATATCATCATATGTGAATTTAAAAAGAGTAGGTCGAAATCTTGTCGGACTTTGCCCTTTTCATAGCGAGAAAACACCTTCATTCAGTGTTTCACCTGAAAATGGCTTTTTTCATTGTTTTGGTTGTGGTGTAGGTGGAGATGTAATAACCTTTATTAAGCGTATAGAAAACCTTGATTATATTGACGCAGTAAAGCTTCTTGCCTCTCGTGCCGGACTTGAAATGCCGACAGACACGCAGTCGAAGGGTTTGAGTGAGCTTAGAAAACGCATTTTCGAGGCAAATCGTGAGGCGGCAAGATTTTTCCATAAGGCTTTGTATTCACAAGATGGAGTACACGCACTTTCGTATTTGCGTGGCAGAGCCTTATCCGAGGCAACAATAAAGCATTTTGGCTTAGGCTATTCGCCTCCGTCACGCTTTGCACTCGTCAATTATCTAAGAGCAAAGGGCTTTAAGGATTCCGAACTTGTCAGTGCGAACTTAGCTTTTACAACGAAAAGCGGTCATACAATGGATAGATTTTTCGACCGAGTGATGTTTCCGATAATTGATGTAAGGGGCAATGTAATCGCATTTGGCGGAAGAATAATGTCCGATGAAAAGCCTAAGTACCTTAATACATCAGATACGCCTGTGTTTAAGAAAAGCTCAAATCTTTTTGCACTTAACTTTGCAAAAAATGTCGGAGAAAATATGCTTATCCTGTGCGAGGGCTATATGGATGTTATCGCACTTCATCAAGCAGGTTTTCAGAATGCTGTTGCTACGCTCGGAACATCTCTTACTACCGAGCAAGCAATGATTATAAAACGCTATTGCGATACGGTTGCAATATGCTATGATGCCGATGAGGCAGGCCAAAAAGCGACTTCTCGTGCAATCGGCATACTTCGCCCAACGGGTATCGACATAAGAATAATCATCGTTCCAAGTGGAAAAGACCCTGATGAATTTATTCGTTCATATGGCGAACAAGGAACGGCAAGATTCAGAAAACTTCTCGAATCAAGCGGAAATGATGTTCGTTATCAGATACAGAAAGTTCGCAAAAAGTATGATACACAAATTCCTGAACAAAGAATAAGCTTTCTTAATGAATGTGCAAGACTTCTTGCCGAGCTTAACAGCGATATTGATGCAGATGTTTATGCAGGAGAACTTGCCGAGGAACTTTCTGTTTCAAAATCATCTATTAAGAATGAAATTGAGAAATATCGAAAACGTTCGTTCAAAAAAGAAAGCAAAGAGCAGATACGAAACATACAGCTAAAAACCTCTGCCGCTAATGATAGAATAAACCCCGAAAAGCATAGAAATCTTCGTGCCGCAAATGCAGAGGAAGCAATAATTGCCATACTTATAAATAACCCAGACCTTGCGGATACTATAATGTCAAGGATTTCTGCGGATTCGTTCGTCACTTCGTTTAATAAGCGAGTTTTCAGCATTTTGCTTGAGAGGGTTAAGGAAATGCGTTCAGTTTCGCCTATGGATATATCGGAAGATTTTACCGCTGACGAGATGAGTAGCATTACTTCGATTTTATCATCTCGCCCACGAGAAAATAATCCAAAACGGGCGATTCAAGAATATATTGATGTTCTGCTTGAGGAGAAAGAAAAAATTTCCCCGGAGAAAGCAGCGTCAGCCAGTGATGAAGAGATGTTAGAATATTTCAAAAAATTGAGGGAAAGAAAAAAGTAGGAGGACAAAAATATGAATACATTACAACAGCAGGATAAGAAGCCGGCAAATCCATTAAAAACGCTTCTTGATTTAGGAAAGGCAAAGGGACAGCTTTCAAGTAAAGAAATACTTGATGTTCTTGGCGATGAATTAGACCCAGAGCAGATAGAAAAAATCTATGATTCACTTGAGTCTAATGGAATTGAGATTATAGAGGATACAGAGGATTTATCTCTTGATGATTTAAACATAAACGAAAATAGCGATGATGATGCCGAGACGGCACCGGACGGCGTTTCTATTGACGACCCGGTTAAGATTTATCTGAAAGAAATCGGACGAGTTCCCTTGCTCTCACCAGATGAGGAAGTTGACCTTGCGATAAGAATTTCACAGGGCGATGTAGCTGCAAAGAAGCGCCTTTCAGAAGCTAACCTCAGACTTGTTGTAAGTATAGCAAAGCGTTATCTTGGCAGAGGTATGCAGTTCCTCGACCTCATACAAGAGGGTAATCTCGGACTTATCAAGGCTGTTGAAAAATTCGACCATACAAAGGGCTTTAAGTTTTCAACCTATGCAACATGGTGGATTCGTCAGGCAATAACAAGAGCTATTGCAGACCAGGCAAGAACAATCCGTATACCTGTTCATATGGTTGAAACTATCAATAAGGTTAAGAAAGTTTCAAGCCAGCTTTTGCACCAGAATGGACACGAGCCGTCAGCAGACGACATTGCAGCAGAGCTTGATATGCCTGTTGATAAGGTAAGAGAGATTATGCGTGTGGCGCAAGAGCCAGTATCTCTCGAAACACCTATAGGTGAAGAGGAAGACAGCCATCTCGGAGATTTCATTCCTGATGATGATGCCCCGGCACCACAGGACGCAGCATCACATACATTATTGAAAGAACAGTTATCAGATGTTCTTTCTACTTTGACATCAAGAGAAGAAAAGGTTTTGCGCTTGCGTTTTGGACTTGAGGACGGTCGTTCAAGAACACTTGAAGAAGTCGGCAAGGAGTTTAATGTTACTCGCGAGCGTATCAGACAGATAGAGGCTAAGGCGTTGAGAAAACTTCGTCACCCAAGCAGAAGCAAGAAATTAAAGGATTTCCTTGATTAAGTTTTAATCAAAAAGAACCTATTAGCTAATTAAACTTATCTTAGACACTCAAAGTTTAGGTCAAGCCTTTTTAAAGGCTTGCGGTTTCCAAAGGCAGAGCCTTTGGTGGGTTTTAAGGGCGAAGCCCTTAACATCTCTTACTCCCTAAAGGGGCGGACATTGTCCGCCCCTTTTTTACTGATGTTGTTTATAAAAGAAGAAATTAAGCGGTGGACAAAGTCCACCGCTCAAAGAGCAAAGAATGTTAAGGGCGTTGCCCTTAAAACCCATGAGGGACTCCGTCCCTCAACCCTGCAAGCTTTTGAAAAAGCTTGAGCAAAACATGAATTAAGGTCGGAGCTTTGTGTTTTGTTGTTTTATGTTGAAAAAACTTTTCAATCTCTACAACAACAAGCGGTATGAACGATAAGCCTGCAACGATAAGCCACTGAATAGGCGAAAGAGGTACAGCTTTGAAAATTGTTGCTAAAGCTGGTATTGATATAACCGAAACTTGCATTATAACTCCGATTATAAAAGATAAAATCAACTTTGGGTTGGTGAATAATCCACCCTTAAAAATTGATTGTTCGCTTTTTATGTTAAAAGCGTGTATAAGTTGACAAAGACTAAGTGAAGCAAATGTCATAGTTCTGCCGACAACAGGTTCGCCGCCGTTATCAAAGAAAACCCTGCCGATAGTAAAGGCAAGAAAGGATAATGCACCGATAAAACAGCCCTCTATGGCAATGTTGAAAATCATTCCGTCAGCGAAAAGACTCTTTTTTGCATCATTTGGTTTGCGTTCCATAATGTCTTGGGGAGTAGGTTCTACACCAAGAGCAAGTGCGGGCAAACTGTCTGTTACCAAGTTTACCCATAGTAATTGAATAGCAAAAAGTGGTGACGGAAGTCTGAAAAGAAATGCCGTAAATACAGTTATAATTTCTCCGATGTTGCTTGAGAGGAGAAAATGAACAGTTTTTTTGATGTTTTCATATATACCTCTGCCCTCTGAAACGGCTTCTACTATTGTTGAAAAATTATCATCAGTAAGAATCATATCGGCTGCACCCTTTGCGACATCTGTTCCGGTAATTCCCATAGCACAGCCTATATCGGCGGCTTTGAGTGCAGGAGCGTCATTAACGCCGTCACCGGTCATAGCTACAACGGCAGACGCCGCACGAAAAGCTTTTACAATTCGTACCTTGTGTTCGGGCGAAACTCTTGCAAAAACCGAATATGAAAAAATATTTCTTGTCAAATCTTCATCAGAAATTTTATCAAGCTCCGTGCCTGTCATAGCTTTGTCATTGCCGGAGAAAATGCCTAAATCCTTTGCAATAGCCTTTGCAGTTGCGATATGGTCACCTGTTATCATAACAGGCTTGATTCCAGCAGTTTTACATCTTGCAACAGCGTGTTTTGCTTCTGGACGAGGAGGGTCTATCATTCCAATAAGTGCTGTGAAAATCAAGCCTTTTTCAGCCTCATCAACAGTTTTAGGAATAGTGGCTGTATCACGATACGCAACCGCAAGAACTCTCAAAGCGTCTGATGCCATAGATTCATTTTTTGAAATGACAGCTTTTCGAGAAATTTCAGTCATACCTCTGCCGTCTGAGCTTGACGAGCATAACGGAAGTAACATATCAGGAGCGCCCTTTGTAATAATTCGATATCCTCCATTTTTTAGTTTATGGACAGTAGTCATACGCTTTCTTGTTGAATCGAAAGGAAATTCCTTTACACGAGGAAGTTCCTGTTCAAGCTTTTCTTTTTTACGACCAGCCTTGAGAGCCGCAAGAACCAAAGCTCCCTCGGTAGGGTCGCCTGAGGCTGTACCGTCAGAGTTGATATGACTGTTATTACAAAGTGTGCATAGAGAAAGAGCGAATACGCCTTCAGGAGAATTAAAGCTTGCCGAACCTTTCGGGAGTTCTAAGCGTGTAACAGTCATTCTGTTTTGTGTAAGAGTGCCTGTTTTATCTGAACATATGACATTTGCTCGGCCAAGCGTTTCAACAGCCGGCATTCTTCGAACGATTGCTCGTCTTGCCGCCATTTTCTTTATGCCAAGTGCAAGAACTATTGTAACTACCGCAGGCAAGCCCTCAGGAATAGCTGCAACTGCAAGGCTTATTGAAATCATAAACATATTAAGTGGCGGAATTTGCTGTAATAAGCCGAGTATAAAAATTATTATACAAATCGCAATGGCACCTATGCCAAGCATTTTTCCAGTTTTCGCAAGACTTTTTTGAAGTGGAGTTTTAGGACTTTCCTCATCATTTATCATTTCAGCTATTTTTCCTACTTGTGTTCGCATACCTGTTTCAACAGCGACAGCAAGGGCGTTTCCAGAAGATATAATTCCGGTAGAGAAAAGCATATTATGTCTGTCGCCTATAGGTGCAGATTTTTCGCAGATTATATTAGCACTTTTTTCAGACGGAACAGCTTCTCCTGTGAGAGATGATTCCTCAGATTTAAGAGATGATTCGGATATTATTCTTGCGTCACAGCAAAGAATATCGCCAGTTTCAAGCACAAGAATATCTCCCGGAACGACTTCCTCTGACAAAATACTTGTTTCTTTACCATCACGAATAACTTTTGCGTGCGGTGCGTAGAGTTTTTTAAGAGCCTCGATAGCCTTTTCTGCACGATTTTCCTGAATAACACCTGTGACAGCATTTATTACAACAATCAGCAAAATCATTATAGGGTCTATGAAATCTCCAGTTTTTTCGATTATGGCAGTTACAAATGAAATTCCGGCCGCAATTAAGAGTATAAGAACCATAAAGTCAGAAAATTGTGCTATGAATTTAGCGAGTAAAGACGGTTTTTTTGGTTCGTGCAGGCGGTTTTTCCCATATTTTTCAAGCCTTTTCTTGGCTTCGGCGGACGAAAGTCCGTTTTTTTCATTTGTTTTTAGTTTTTTGATGACTTCAGCAGAGGATTGAGCGTGCCAGTCCATTATTTTCAAGCTCCCTTCCGAAAATTCTTTATTAGCCATTATATTATTGTTGTTGGAATTTTATTCTTACAGAATAAGAAATTACCCATAAGCTGGCAGATTTCTCCAAGACAATTAAAAGTTTCAATTGAGCCTTTTTAAAGGCTCGCAATTTTCAAAGACAGAGCCTTTGGTGGATGTTAAGGGCGGACTTTGTTCGCCCTTTTATCGACTAGTGTTACTGAAAAAATATTGAGGTTGTTGGCACAAATTAAGAATTTACCAATGAACTACCGAAATGGCGGACGAAGTTCACCATCAGAAAGAAATAGGATATTAAGGGCGTTGCCCTTAAAACCTATGAGCGAAACTTTTAAGTGTCTTAGGGAAGTCTATCGAAATTGTTGAATGGCGGAAAATTGGTGAAATTCATATTATAGTAAGAGTAGCTTTTTAGGGGGTTGGAATATGGAAATCTTTGGACTGCTCTTGCTATCAATGTCACTTTCAATAGACGCATTTACGATTGGAACAAGTTGTGCATTAGGCGGAATTAAGGCATCTTGGAAATCAAGGCTAATAATTTGTGCAATTTCTGTACTTATTATGGGCGTTTCGATATTCTGTGGTGAAGCTTTAGCAAGGCTTATCAGTCAGGAGGTAGCAAAATATATTGGCTGTGGAATGTTATGTATACTTGGTATTTATATAATATTTGGAAGCTTTAATGGGAATAAAAAGCCTAAAAAGAAAAAAAGCATAACATTTGCACTAAAACCTTTGGGTATAACTATAAGCATAATAAGAGAACCTTCTCTTTGCGATATTGATAAATCAAATACGATAGATTCAAAAGAGGCTTGCTATATTGGTACGGCACTTTCGATAGATTCTGTTGGCGCAGGAGTTTCTATGGGAGTAAGCGGGATAGGTGCAATTTCGGCGGCAGGTTTATGTGGAATATTTCAGCTTATATTTCTATGTATGGGATTATTTCTTGGAAAAAGATTGAGGAGAATAGAAAAGATACCGCAAAAATTTTTTACAAGGATTTCTGGACTTGTTATAATATTAGTTGCAATAATAAAGCTATTTATATAGACGAATTCTTTATAAAATATAGTAGAGATTAAGAAGATTTCAAAATTTATATATCGTGAAATTTTTTGTGTTTAGGTATATTTAGTATGGTAAGAATGTCAAATTTGCTTATAAATTTTTGGAAGTTTTTTGAATGAGGGCGTTGTTTTGTGCAAAATGCCGTCAAAAAGCGGTAAAAAACCCTAAAAATGCTAAAAACAAGGGAAAATAGTTCTTAATTGGAACTATTTTTAACAAAAAATAAAAAAGCTATTCAAAATTTTGTCAAAATATCACTGAAAAATTATATTGAAAATGTACAGAAATAAGAAAATGAATTTATGCAAAACGGAAAAAATCATAAAAAAACGGGTAATATTAAACAAATTTAAGATATCATTTATAGTTATATGAATAAAAATTACAATTTATAGTTGCAAAGTTCAAAATCATATGTTATTATTACTACAGAGGCGAATGGGTTCGTTTGGTGCATATACGATTTAAACAAAATTGTTAATTTCGTCTTTATGCTCCGAATACCTCGCTGAGAGGTACAAGGTAAGTGCCTTGTACGCAGGCCCGAACAAAATAAATTTTTTAGAGAGAAGGATTTTAAAATGGCAAGTAAGGCAAAAAAGACCACAGCTCTGCTTCTCGCATCTCTTATGTGCGCAGGTGCATTTGCAGGTTGTGGCGGTAACGGCGGTACAACAAGCAGCACAGCAGGTGGTTCATCTTCAACAGGCGGCACAACTGCAAGCGGAGATTCTTCCACAACATCTGCAGTAGGAGATGTTTCTGTTCCTACAGTTGCAGAAATCACAGAAAGACTTAAGACAGAAGCTAAAGACGGTAAGATTTCTCTTAAGGTCTGGGCTCCTAACAACAGCAAGAACTTCATCAAAGATATGGTTGAGAAGTTTAAGACAACTTATGCTGTTGACGGCGTAACATATGATATTAAGGTTGTTGAAAAAGGCGAGGATAAGTGCATTAACTCACTTACAGAAGATGCTTCTAAGGGTGCTGATGTATTCCAGTTCCCAACTGACCAGCTTCTTACAGGTGTTACTGCAGGTGTTCTTGCAGAAGTTCCTACAGTTTTCCAAGGACAGATTTCTTCTGAAAATATGGAAGACGCTGTTAAGAACTGCACATATAACAATAAGGTATACGCTTATCCGATGACATCTGATAACGGTTATTTCCTCTATTATAACAGCTCTAAGTTTACAGCTGACGATGTTAAGTCTTTCGAGACTCTTCTTGCCAAAGCAAAAGACCAGAGTGTTCAGGTTCTTATGCCGGTAGATAACGCTTGGTATAACTCAAGCTTCTTCTATGCAGCAGGCTGCGATATTAAGCTTGATACATCAACACAGAAGATGACACTTGATAAGTTTGCAAGTACTGAGGGTATTACAGCTACTAAGGCTATGGCAGACATCGTAAACAACAACAAGGAATCTTTCGTAGCTTCCGGTGATGACGCTGCTATTTCTACACTTCTTTCATCTGGCAAGCTTCAGGCTGTTGTAACAGGTACTTGGAATACTCCTGTTATTGAGAACGCATGGGGCAAGGAAAATGTTGCAGCTGCAAAGCTTCCAACAGTTAAGATGAACGGCACAGATACACAGCTTCATTCTTTCGGTGGATATAAGCTTGTAGGTGTAAACTCTGCATCTAAGTTCCCACTTGCTGCTGCTACACTCGCAACATATCTCACAGGTTCTGAGGTTCAGAAGGCAAGATATGAGCAGCTTCAGGTTATTCCTACAAACAACGAAATTCTTGCAACAGATGCACTTAAGAATGATAAGATTCAAAAGGCTATTGAAGAACAGCGTCCATACTCACATTCACAGAGCGTTTGCACACAGAAGTTCTGGGATCCAGTGGCATCTGTAGGTAAGGATATCATCAACGGCAACCTCAAGAGCAGCGACGAGGCAGGCATTAAGACAGCTCTCGAGAAGGTTGTAAAGAGCGTTGAGAATGGCTAATAGCACCACAGACTGAATAGATACCGTATATAAGAGCGGTGAAAACTTTATGCGAGCAGCCTGATATTTATTGTTAGGCTGCTCAAATAAAGTTTAGAACATAAATTTATATTTTCAGAAAGAGGGTGCAAAACCGCATGGATTTTCTTGATTATATGCAGATGAGTGCAGGTCAGAAGTTTCTTTATAAATTTAAGACATTCTTTAAGAATCTGCCTTCAAACATTGGCAAGGCATTTACATTGCTCGGTCAGAAAGTCATTAAACTTTTAAACACTATCGTCAACGGTTTTGCTAACTATGGCAGAAATTTTGTAAAAGGCGATATTTTCACAAAACTTTCTTATGTTATCATGGGTGCTGGAAGCGTCGGTCATAAGCAGATAGTAAAGGGTATTCTTTATTTTGTGCTTGAAGTTTTATACTTCGCATTTATGATTGGTTTTGCAGTTCCTAACGGACTTTCACAGTTCTTTACACTTGGTACAGTAGAAACTCATATTGAAAAGGATACATGGGGTGTTCAGACTGAGATTCAGGGTGACAACTCTATGCATATTCTTCTTATAAGCGTTATGGCTATGATTGTAACGATTGCATTCTTTGTATTCTATCTTATGAATATCAAGTCTGCTATTGCTGCACAGGAGACAATTAAAGCTGGAAAAAAGCCGATTGGTATTAAGAAGGAGCTTCTCATTTTCCTTGATGAGCGTTTTCACATTACTCTTCTCAGTCTTCCGATTGCTCTTATTCTTTGCTTTACAATTCTTCCTATTGTATTTACAATCTTTATGGCGTTTACAAACTATGACCAGTTCCACCAAGCTCCTCAGAAACTATTTACTTGGGTTGGTTTTAAGAACTTTGCAGATGTTTTCTATGATAACCCTGAAAAGTCTTATACCTTTGGTAAGATTCTTGGCTGGACAATCATTTGGGCGTTTTTTGCAACATTTACCAACTATATAGGCGGTATGATTCTTGCACTTCTTATCAATAAGAAGGGTATTAAGTTTAAGGGACTCTGGAGAACACTCTTTGTTATCACAATCGCTGTTCCTAACTTTGTTACACTTCTTGTTATGAACCAGCTTCTTGCAGACCAAGGTACTCTTAACCTGACACTTAAGGACTGGGGACTTATAAGCGACAGTATTCCATTCTTATCAGATGCGAACTATGCTCGTGTAGTTGTTATCTTGGTTAATATGTGGATTGGTGTTCCTTATACAATGCTCAGCACAAGTGGTATTCTTATGAATATCCCTGAAGACCTCTATGAAAGTGCTAAAATTGATGGTGCGAATGCTTTCCAGACATTTATGAAGATTACTCTTCCATATATGCTCTTTGTTACAACTCCGTACCTAATTTCTTCTTTCGTAGGAAATATCAACAACTTTAATGTTATCTTCCTCTTAACAGGTGGCGAACCAAAGAGTACAGATTACTATAGCGGTGCAGGTAAAACAGACTTGCTCGTTACATGGCTCTATAAGTTGACTGCTACTAATAAGGACTATAACCTTGCGGCTGTTATAGGTATTATTATCTTTGTTATATGTGCTATTGCATCGTTGATTACCTATAATATGTCAAAATCTGCTAAAGATGAGGAGGCATTCGGATGACACAGGCTGCTGGAGAAAAATCATATTCCAAAAAACAGAAAACGGTCAACATTATCGTTTATGTTGTGCTGATAGTTATGGCAATTATTTGGCTGCTTCCAATAGTTTGGTTGGTTATCACATCATTTAGTGACCAATTGGGACCGTCCGCAAGCTTTATTCCGAAGAAGTGGACTTTCCAAAACTATGTAAATCTTGTTACAGATGAGAGCTTCCCATATTGGCGTTGGTTCTTAAATACACTCTTTGTTGCGGTTATCTCTTGTGCAATTTCTACACTCTTTATATTTATGACAAGTTACACATTGAGCCGTCTCCGTTTCAAATGGCGTAAGAGATTTCTTAACATAGGTCTTATCCTTGGTATGTTCCCAGGCTTTATGTCGATGGCTGCTGTTTATGCTATCATCGAATGGATTGGTCTTAGCCAGTCGCTCTTCGCACTTATCCTCGTATATTGTGCAGGTGCAGCTATGGGTTATCAGATTAGTAAGGGCTTCTTCGATACAATTTCACATTCACTTGATGAGGCCGCTACTATTGATGGTGCTAATAAGAACACTATCTTCTGGAAAATTATTCTTCCACTTTCAAAGCCAATTCTTGTATATACGGCTTTGACAACATTTATTGCCCCTTGGGTTGACTTTATATTCGTCAGCTATATCATGAAGGACAACAGAGATAACTATACTGTTGCTTATGGCTTACAGCAAATGCTTGAAAGAGAAAACAATGCGAAATACTATACAACATTCTTTGCAGGTTCTGTAGTAGTTGCAATTCCTATTACAATTCTTTTCGTTAAGATGCAAAAGTATTATGTTGAAGGTGTTACAGGCGGCGCTGTTAAAGGCTGATTTTATTCAAAAAACGAAGCAAGGAGTGGCTCATGCAGTCGCTCCCTGCTTCTTGTTTGTAAAGGAGAGATTTACTTGAAAAAAAGACTTTTAGCCCTTGCTCTTTGTGCAGCGATGATTGTTTCCGCAGCATTTACCGGTTGTCAGGGTGGCGGCACAACAGAAAGCAGCAATTCTACTACTACTGTTTCAACTGCTTCATCAACAAGTTCAAGCTCAACAGAGGGTATTCCTGAAAACGGCGGATTTAAAACAATAAGCTATGAGGCATCTAAGGATAAATATAGAAACTATTACGAAATCTTTGTATACTCTTTCTGTGATTCTGATGGCGATGGTATAGGCGATTTTAAGGGTCTTACTTCTAAGCTTGATTATCTTAATGACGGCGACCCTAATACAACAGACGACCTTGGCATTGATGGTATTTGGCTTATGCCGATTATGCCTTCTGGCTCATATCATAAATACGATGTTGATAATTATAAGGATATTGATAAGAGCTATGGTACTCTTGATGACTTCAAGAATTTCCTTTCTGAAGCTCATAAGCGTGGTATAAATGTTATTATCGACCTTGTCATTAACCATACTTCTAACACTAACGAATGGTTTAAAAAGGCTAAAGAGGAACTCAAAGAAGGTAAAACAGATGGCTATGCTCAGTATTACAACTTTGTTCAGTCTGATTCAAAGCCAGCAGATGTAGGTGCTTCAAAGTATTACTTTGCCGGAACAAAGGGCTGGTATTATGAATCAGCATTTACTCAGAATATGCCTGACCTTAACCTCAAAAACGAAAAGGTTCGTAAGGAAATCGAAGGCATATGCGATTTTTGGCTAAAGGATATTGGCATAGATGGTTTCCGTCTTGACGCTGCATATCATTATGACCAAAATTCAAATGAATCTATCAACGACATTAAATGGCTCTATGACTACTGCAAGAGCATTAAAGATGATGTCTATATGGTCGGCGAAGTCTGGATGGGAGGAAATGTTATCTCCGATTTCTATAAGAGTGGAGCAGACAGCTTCTTTAACTTCGATATGCAAGGTACTTCCGGACAAGTTGCAACTAAGGCTGTAAACCTCAAGGATGTACAGAGCTATTATGACTATGTAAAATCTTGGGTTGATACTATTACTGCAAACAACAGTAAGGCTATAAGCGCTCCATTTATTTCTAACCATGATACAGCAAGAAGTGCGGGATTCCTTACAAGAAATACTCAAAAGGAAAAGAACGCAGCTATGGCTTATCTTCTTACTCCGGGTAATCCATTCATATATTATGGTGAGGAAATTGCTATGACTGGTTCAGGAGAAGATCCTGATAAGAGAACTGGTATGGTATGGTCGCTTTCTGACAATACGGGCTATGTTTCGACTATTCCTGGTGCTACAAATAAGGAAAAGCCTGAAGAAGGTGTAGCTGAGGCGCAGAAGAATGAAAATTCTCTCCTTAATCTCTATAAGAAGGTTATAAGACTTAAACTTCAAAATCCTGAAATTGCAAGAGGTACATTTACTCCTGTTACTCTTGATGAGAATAATAAGGCAGTTGGTGCATTCATCAGCGAGTATAATGGCTCTAAGGTTATGGTTATTCTTAACCTTGATAATAAGGCAACTGTTACAGTTCCTAAGTCGACAATGTCTTATTCAGGTGTAAGAGGTTATATTATTAGTGATACAACTAATACAGAAAAAGTTGAGCTTAACGGTGAACAGCTTACTATTCCTGCAAATAGTGTTGTAGTTCTTAAATAATCTGACTTCATAAATTTAACACCCCGCTTATCGGATAATTTCTGATAAGCGGGGTGTTTATATTTGATAGGAATATATCGGGGAGGATTATTTTAAGATTGTATAACAATTAAGACTTAAATTTGATATAATTGTTTTAAAAAGGTTATCTTATGATGTCGTTATTTTGATTTATATAGTATAAAAACAACCCAATTTTCACGACTTACTATTGCAATTTGTGTAGGAAAATTATATAATTTATACGATAGATTTGGATTGGTTGGTTTTATAGGTGATTAAGCAAAAATTATTGATGCATTGAATAAAATCTTATTGAAATTTTTTAGAAGATAGTGAAATTATAGATAGATTTTTTGCAGTATTATAGAAATTGTGAATTCATTATTTAAAATGCCTATTCAGTATACGCAATTATAAAAAATAAGTAGTATTTTGGCAAATGCTTGCAGATAATGTTGAGTTTAAGCTTGAACTGGGTTATAAATTCTTCTAAAATCAAAATCTTATTTTAAAATAGTATAATTTCAACTTTCGGTTTGAAAGGATGTAAAGTAATGAATTTTATGGTTTCAGCAGAAACAGATATTGGAATAGTAAAAAGCACAAATCAGGATAGCCTCAGCGTTAAAATCATTGACACATATCAGGGTAGAATGGCTTTTGCTATAGTATGCGATGGTATGGGTGGATTAGAAAAAGGTGAGCTTGCAAGTGCAACAGTAGTAAGGGCTTTTGATAAATGGATAAATGAGCAATTACCTGTTTTAACTATGCAAGCCCTTGACCAATCAATTATATTTTCACAATGGAAAGATATTATTTCAGAACAAAATGAAATTATAGGTCGTTATGGAGATTCGCAAGGGATAAAGCTTGGCACAACAGTTGTTGCGTTGCTGATAACTCAAAACGAATGTTTTATTATAAATGTAGGTGACTCAAGGGCATATGTGATAAATGATAATATAAATCAGATAACACAGGACCAGACATTTATTGCTCGCGAAATAGCACTTGGAAATATGACACCTGAACAAGCTAAAACAGACAGAAGACGAAATGTTCTTTTGCAGTGTGTTGGTGCATCAGATAAGGTTTATCCTGATGTTTTTTATTTAAAATCAGATAAAAACACAGTATATATGTTATGTTCAGATGGTTTTCGACATGAAATAACTCAAGAAGAAATATATGAAAAATTAAAGCCAGAATTATTGATTAGTAGTGATATTATGATGCAAAGTTCTAAAGACCTTATTAAACTTAATAAGGATAGAATGGAGAATGATAATATTTCTGTTGTACTAATCAGAACATTTTGATTTAAAATTAGGGCAGCACCGCATAAATATTACAGAGATTTATATATATTTTTGCAGTGGTGCCTTAGTTAGTTTATTTTTGAGGGATGATTTATGTTAGAAATAGGGTCAATTATAGATGGAAAATATAAAATTCTGAACAAGGTAGGACAAGGCGGTATGAGCATTGTATACCTTGCTATGAATGAAAAGGCAAATAAGCAGTGGGCTATTAAGGAAGTCAGAAAAGATGGCGTAAAAGACTTTGAACTTATAAAACAGGGGCTCATTGTTGAAACAGATATGCTTAAAAAATTAAGTCATCCAAGCTTACCAAGTATTGTTGATGTTATAGAAGATGACGATACATTTCTTATAGTTATGGATTACATACAAGGTAATCCATTGAGCAAAACTCTGGAAGAATATGGGGCACAATCTCAGGAGAATGTTGTTGAATGGGCAAAGCAATTATGCGATGTTTTGGGATATCTTCATTCGAGAAAACCCCCGATAATATATAGGGATATGAAACCTGCAAATGTTATGCTTAAACCAGATGGAAGTATCACATTAATAGATTTTGGTACAGCAAGAGAATATAAGTCTAAAAATATAGCTGATACGACCTGTCTTGGAACAATAGGCTATGCTGCACCAGAGCAATTTGGTGGAATGGGACAAACAGATGCAAGAACGGATATTTATTGCTTAGGTGCAACCCTCTATCATTTGGTTACGGGAATGAACCCATGCGAACCGCCTTATGAAATAAGACCTATCCGCCAAATAAACCCCGCACTTTCGAGCGGTCTTGAAAAAATTATTATAAAATGCACACAGCGCGACCCTAATGCAAGATATCAGTCTTGTGCGGAGCTTATGTATGACCTTGAGCATTTCGATGAGATGGATAATACTTATAGACGAAAGATGAAATTTCATTTGGGAATATTCATTACAAGTGTTATACTTACTATAGGTTTTGGTTGTGTGGCTATATGGGGTAACTCATCAGCCGAAAATATTAAAAGTAAGAACTACTCTTATATACTTTCTAATGCTAAGTCTTTAATTATTATGAGGCAATTTTAACTGACCCATCAAAAACAGATGCTTATTTTGAGCTTGTTAATTATCTAAGAACAGATACACTGACAAAAGAAGAAGCAGATGGGCTTAATCAGCTTCAGGCTGGGCTTGATAGAAAAAATTCTAATGGATATTCAGAAACAGTAAATGTCCTTGAAAAACTTAAGGAAAATAATTATGATGGCTACCTTGATGTATGTTATGAATTCGGAAATGCCTTCCTTTTTTCATCGGATACAACAAATGACAGGGAAAGATATGTGAACGCTGCAAAATGGTTTTCTGAGGCAAAAGATAAGTATGAGATGGCTTCTATATTCTGTGATATTGCCTCTTGTCTTCAGCTTATTGACCAAAATCATCAGTCTACAATAGTACAGAAGGGTAAGGAACTTCAGGAATATAAAAACTTATGGGATAAGCTTACTAAACTTGAATCTAAGGTTGATGGACTGGGAAAAAGTCCGGAAGAAAGCGATACTAAGATAAATGTTATAAATAGCATAACAAATATAATCTATAATAATGCCAATGGTTTTGTAGATGCTATAAAAAATAATGGATTGAGCTATAAGAAAATTGATGCACTTCTGAGCGATATGAATTCAAAGCTTGCGGATATTGATGACTCTATATATAAGGAACAAAAACAGCAGGTTAGTGCTATGATTTCTGATACTATAGAGAAATATAAAATAACAAGTGCAGAAAAAGGAAGTGGCAATGAATGACATATGAAATATATCAATATATCTTCTATGGTTCGCTTATAATGTGCATAGTTATGTTGATTTTATCGGTTATACTTTTTTTTGCCTTTAAAATTCCTAAAGTAATTGAATTTTTAAGTGGTGCTACGGCAAGAAAGGCAATCAAAACTATAAATGAACATACAGAGCAATCTATGAGTCAAAGACTTAAACAGAAAAATGGCAATGCACACAATATTGATTTTTCGTCTTCTGGTAAGCTTATGAAAAAAACAAATGTATCAATGGATTCAGATTCACCGATAACTGAAAAGTTTAAAACAGAATCATTGATACCCGGTAATAATACTACGGTACTTAATCAGAGGAATAATGAAACTAAAGTTTTATCGCAGACAAGTTCATTAGAGGAAACAAGTGTTCTCAATAATTCCAATGAAGCTAATATTGATGATGGTTTAGTACCAAAAGAATTTGCGGTTATATATGATATTACATATATATGGACAAATGAAACTATAAAGTAGGAGGTTACCTAAATGAAGAATGAGAATAGTAAGGGAAGTTTTTTTCTTTTATTATCAATGATTTCATTTTTTATAATGTCGGCTACATTTTTAGTAATGCCGCTTATACAGACAGATATTGATAGCGGGAATAATGCTTATAGTATTATTATTGGTATTACTTTTTGGCTTACTTTAGTCTTTGGTATTATAAGCTTATTTTTAGCTCGAAAAAATATTCAAGGAATAGAAAATATAAAAAAAGGAATAGGGCTTATAAAATTTTTTCAAAATAAAATTGCTGCTATTTTTGATATTTTGTTGATAATCAGTATTATAGGGCTTATAATTTTGACGATTATAACCGATGGTACATTATATATATGTTACATATTTTTTAGTGCAGTTACTTTTTCATTTATTATGCACTGCATATTGAATGGAAATATATTTAACTGTTTAATTATAAATAAAAAGAGGAGTGAAGTTTAAAATGGCAGAGAGTAATATTAAATTTAGGGATAGAGTCGTTTCTGCTATCCTGGCATTACTTATTCCAATACTTGGACTTAATATGGGAAATTCATTTAATATAGCAGAGGCTACATCATATAATGATGAAACTCAAAATAATATAAGTTCTGTTCAGAATAATAAAAAAGAAAATCAAACACAAAAAAGAATGCTGACGGTGAATACAGTTTTTGAAACATATGATGATACTAAAGCACCAGATAAAGTACTGGTTAAAGTACCGAATACGGTCTTCAAATATAGAATATATTCTGACGAAGAAAAAAAGAATCCTATTTCTGATGAGAAAACGGCTTGTTCTGGCGATGATGGTCAGACGATAATTGAATTAGATGATGGAGATACGGTATATGTTGAAATAATATCGGCTAATGCTTATGGATATTTTTTAAGGAAATCTAAAACAGTGGAAGTGGCAGATAAAGTTAAAGTCTATAATGTTGAGCTTAGCAAGGAGGCTTCGCATTATTATTCAATTTCTTTAAAGACTATAGATAGTAAAAGCGGAATTGCTATAGATGCCATAGATTCATCTAAGGCATCTGCGAATCAAATAAAAATTAGTACAGCATAGTAAATGAAGAAGGAATTACTGTTACTAAAGATGCTAATAAGACTATGAGGTATAATAGCAAACTTAATAAATATGTAACTACACTTTATGAAAATGAAATTTATGATTTTATATATACATCTAATGAATACCAAAACAAAACAATAAGAGCTAAAGGTTTGAATCCTAATGAGAAGGATGGTAATAATACTTTCTTAACAGGACAGATAGATAAAATTAACAACAATGATGTTTATGATATGGAACCGATAATTGTTGAAAAATTGCTTGAAGATAAAAGTCTGAAATTTGTAGATGGTTCAGATAAAGAATTTTCTGAGCTTAATATGATTTATGGTGATAACCTGAATATAAGTGTAAAATCAGATAACATTGCTGATGAATATTTAGATCAGATAACAGCAAATTCTTCTGATGAAAATATAGTTTCTGTTATTAAGGATGGTTCCTCTATTAAGCTTAAAGCAAATAAAACTGGAGAGGCTACTATTAATGTAACTGTGCCTTCTGATGGAAAATATAAGAAAAGTGAATTGAGTTTTAAAGTTACAGTAGAAGCAAAGGAATTAGGTGATGAAATAGAATTTTTAGGCGTTCCTCAAAATCCTAAGGTAAATAGCAAAAGTAATCAACTTAAAGTAACAAATATTTCTGAAGACGCTGGAGAAGTTGAGATAACATATTATATATCAAAGGTTACTCGTCTTGATGGTAGCAATGTTAATACGAAGCAATATAGTGATTATGTTGAGATTGACTCTGAAGGTAAGTTAAGTTTTCATAAGGCTTGTAGATTTAAAGTAAAAGCAGATATAAAAAGTTCAAATTTAAATTATAAGATTAAAACAATCGAAACAAAAGAAATTCTTGTAGATAAAGATATAGTAAGACCAAAATTTGAAGAAGAAAATATAAGTCTTAAATATGGAAAAAGCGCTACAAATAAATTAAAAAATTTTGTTGAAGAATATGGCGTTTTAACATACTCCTCAAGTGATAGTAAAATTGCATCTGTTGATGAAGAGACAGGTCTTGTAAGTGGAAAAGATATAGGAAATGCAGTTATTACGGCTACAATTGATAGCGAATCATATACATTTGGATATATAGATGGCAAAGAAGTTAATAATATTTCTTATTCAGTAAACGTAGAAAAAGCAGACCAGGATGTTTCCTTTTCGGACAAAATGATTAAAAACATTACTTATGGTGACGAAATAGAGAGTAGCTCTGATTGGTTTGCTGGAATCCAAGAAAATGCTGAATTATTAAGTGCCGATATTGAAGAAAATGATTATGCAAAATTAGATGGAAATAAAATAATAGTCAAAAATGCTGATGATAATGCAAAATTTAGAATTAGGTTTAATTTTGCTGAGACAGCTCATTATAAGGCTTTTACTACTGATTATGCTATTATATATGTTGAGCGTGCCGATAGAAATATTGATATTTTTGCTGGTAGTGAGAAAATTACCGGCAAGACGCTTGAACTTAATTATGGTGAACAAAAACAATATCAGCTTTCATATTCTCTGCCAACCGATGAAGAAGTAAATGTTAGTTTTAATATTTATAAGCTTCATAATGGTGTTTATGAGGAAATGACTGGCGAAGGAAAAACTTCCATAGACAATACAGGGCTTATAAAATTTGCGGATAAAGATACTGGAAAATATAAGGTAACTGTTAAAAACGTACAGGGTAAGTGTTATAATGAATCCAACGCAGAGGCATATATCAATCTTGACCTTGCAAAGTCTGATTCTTTGAATTGCACTTATTCTCAAACAGAGTATAATGATTGGTATAACACAACAAATGGCATCACCATTACTCCTCCTGATGGATATAAAATTAGCGATGATATGAGTTTTAATGATGATAACTGGAAAGATACATATTCATATGTGGGAAATGGAAAAAATCAGCATATTGAATTTTATGTCAGAGATAATCTGAATGGAAAAATTTATAAAATAGAAAAAGAAAACATAAATATTGATAATACCGACCCTTATAATCTTGATATTTCATATAACAGTGAAAAAAATGTATATAATACCATTCTTAATTATATTACATTCGGACTTGTAGGAAGTGGAGATACAAATATTGAAGTAACCTTGAGTGCTTATGAGGATATTTCCGGTATAGAGAGTTTTTCTTATACACTGATACCGGAAGATAGCAGAGAACTGAACTCCGAAAATGCGGTTAATGAAAATGTTATACTTGATAATGTAGAAACAGCCATAGATGAAAATGGAAAGACTTATTATAAAGCTTCATTTAAGATTGAAGCCGAGTTCAGAGGCGATATTAAATTTACTGCAAAAAGTAAGGCAGGACTTCAAACAGAATACGATAAAAATGCTAAGGTTATAGTTGATAATAGAAAACCTGATGTTGATATTAAGCTTGACTCTGAGGCTGTGGCAACTAATGGACAATATTACAATAAATCTGTTGTAGCTAATATCAGCATTTCTGAAAGCAATTTTGATGCGGACAAGGTTGATATTCTTATCAATGGTCAGAAGCTTTCTGAGAGCGGATATAAGCTTGAAAATGATGAATGGGCTAAGAGCGGTAATACAGAAAAAATAACATGGACAAACTCAATTAAGTTTAGTGAAGATGGAGTTTATAACATTTCTGTTATTGCAAGTGATGAGCTTGGACAGACTTCTGATGAAAAAACAACAAGCTTTATTATTGATAAAACAAAACCGATAATCTCTGTTGAATATTCTTCTGATTCTCCGGCTGTGAACGAAAAATTCTATACAACAAAAATCAGAGCAAAGGTATCGGTTAATGAAGCGAATTTTAGAGCTGATGATATTATATTTGAGCTTAAAGCACAAGATGTTACACTTAATAATATAAACGATTATGAAACAGTTCTTAAAGAACTGAATGACACACTTCATAATGGAGAATGGATTTCTAACGGAAGTAATCATTATATTGAAATTGAGTTTAACAAAGATGCGAACTATGGCTTTACATTAAATTATACAGATCTCGCAGGAAACGATGCTGAGGAAAAATATAATTCACCTGATTTTGCGATTGACCAAACACCACCTACAAATCTTAGTGCTAAATATTCTGAAGAAAAGAACTTCTTTGAAGAAATTATTGATAACATTATATTCAATACCTATTATTATAAGGATAATGTAACAATTACATTTAGTGCAGAGGATATGACTTCTGGTATTGATTCGATTGATTGGGTATATCAAAGACAAAATGGCTCAAGTGATTCATCTGTTGCTGATGTAAGTAAGCATTTTAACAAAGAAGATATTACATTCTCTGAAGATGTAAAAACTGGTAAAGTAATAGTCGAATTGTCAGCAGAGGAAAGCAAACAGTATCGTGGAACGATTTCGTTTACGGTTACTGATATGGCAGGAAAAACAGCAACTTGTCCGGTAGAAAATAAAGATGAGAGAGTAATTGTTGTTGATAATATTTCACCGACAAGAAGCGTTGAATATCAAACAAACAACTTTGTAAAGGCAATATATGCAGATAGCTTTAAAAATGCTACATATGATATGAAGTCTGACACTAATAATTACAGACTTTATTATAAAAATAATGCTACTCTCAAATTTACAGTTAAAGAAGCTAATTTCTTTGGCGAGGATATTAATCTATATGATAATGGTAAGTCTATAGACTTTAGCGAAAATTGGCAACAAAATGGTGATGAGTATACAAATACGCTTACCCTAAGTGATGAGGGAGAGCATATTATTAAAATGACATATACGGACCGTTCAACTAATGAAATGAAGTCGTATGAGTCTAATACTATAATTATTGATAGAACCAAGCCGGTTATAGATGTTCAATATTCTCCAGAAAATAAAATTTCTGATGCAAATAAAAATGTTTACTGCAATAAACAGCAGACAGCAACGATTAAAATTACTGAGCGTAATTTCCGTGCAGATGATGTTGCAGTAACAGTTAGTGCTAAAGATGCAGGCGGAAATGACATCAAAGTGACTGACTATGCAGCATATCTTTCATCAAGAGATAGCTGGAAAAAGAATGGAGATACATATACAGCAACAATAAAGTATTCTATAAATGCAAATTATACTTTTGATATTTCTTATTCCGATTTGGCTTCTCACTCTGCTGATAACTATAAGCAGGATAAATTTACAGTTGATGAGTATGCTCCATCAACCTCAAAGATGAAAATTTCATATAGCAAAGAACTTAATTTCTGGGAAAGTGTATTAAATGGAATTACTTTTGGTTATTACGCATATCAGAAAGATGTTACAGTTACTTTGACAGCGGTTGATGATATTTCAGGCGTTGACAGTATGAAATGGACATATACAAGAGAGAATGGCGCAAGCACCACTAAAAATCTGAAAAGTGATAGCGGAAATATTAAAAATGTGATAATTTCTTCAGATGGTAAAACAGCAACCGCAAAATTTACTCTTACAGCCGACCAATCAAAACAGTATAGAGGAAAAATTTCCTTTACTGCAACTGATAGGTCTGGAAATACAAGTAGTGTAAAGAATGATAATAAAAATAGTATTGTTATAGTCGATACTATATCGCCTACAAGAAGTGTTGAATTTAGCAAGGCTGATAGGGTTGTTACTGCATATGATATGAATGATGTAAGTAATTATAACTATGGTACAGAAGGAAATTCATATAAGCTATACTATAAGGATAGTGCAACTGCTACTATTAAGATTACTGAGGCAAACTTCTATCCGGAAGATGTTAATATAGCGGTCAATGGTTCAAAGCAAAAGGTGAATAACTGGAAACAGAGTGGCGATACTTGGACAGGCAATCTTAAACTCTCAAAAGAGGGAGAGTATGTTATAACGATTAATTATATTGATAGGTCAAATAATAAAATGAAAACTTATACATCGAATGAGATTATTGTTGACCATACTAATCCTGTAATCAATGTCGCATATTCTCCAAATAAGGTTGTAAATACTGCTAATGGAATTAAATATTATAATTCTGCACAGATAGCTACTATTAGCGTTGCTGAGCGTAATTTCAGAGCAGATGAGATTGTTGCAAGCATTACTGCAGTTGATGTTAATGGAAAAGCTGTTGGTGTTGAGAATTATGCTCAATACCTTAGCAAGAGAAGCAACTGGATAAAAAATGGCGATGTATACACAGCGAATATTAAATATTCGGCTGATGCTAATTATACTTTTAAGATAGAGTATGAGGACTTAGCAGGAAGAAAAGTACAGAACAATGTTGAGGATAAGTTTACAGTTGATAAGACTGCACCTAAAAACTTGAAAATATCCTATAGCCAGAATGTTTTCCAAAGTGTGCTTAATTCTATAACATTTGGTTATTACAATGCACCTGTTACGGTTACTATTTCCGCAGAAGATGATACCACAGCTATTGGAAAATTTGTATATAGCTATTTGAAAGATAATAATTCAAGTAATGTTAATGCACAGTTGCTTAATGAAGCAATCAGCAAGGCTGATATAAAGAGAAACGGTAATGTTAATACTGCAACATTCAGAATTCCAAAATCAGTTCTTGACGCTCAGCATCAGTATAATGGTACTGTTAAATTTACAGCATATGATATGTCACAAAATGATAGTGATAAATCAGATACTAAGAAGATAATAGTTGACAATATCAAACCTGAAATAGATGTAACCCTTAATAAACCAATATCAACATCAGATGGAACAGCTTATTATGATGGTAAAATAGACGCTACACTGAAAATAAATGAGGCTAATTTCTATTCTGAAGATGTCAGAGTTATGGTTTATGATATAAATGGAGAGCGTACATTGAATCCTTCAGTAAACTGGACTGATAATAATTCAGATCTACATATAGGTACTTTCTCGATTAATAAGGACGGAAAATATCGTATAGAGGTTGAATATACAGACCGTTCAAATAATAAGATGAACAACTATGCTTCGGATTATTTGATTATTGATACTAAAAAACCAAGCTTAAAGGTTACTAATATTAAAAATAATACTGCTAACAAAGATAAGACCTACGGCTTTACTATCGATGCAAGCGATACTAATATTGATTTTAAGAGCTTTAAACCAGTTCTTGAAGCACTTATGATGACAAGCTCGGGACAATTCAAAAAAGAAAACATTGACCTTAGCAAGTATCTTAGAAAAAATAGCAGTACATCATATTCATATGTTGTTGATAATCTTAGCGATGATGCGGTATATACACTTAGCTGTTCTGTTGCAGATATGTCTGGTAATAAGACAGAAAAGATTCTTCTTGATGATGGCAAAACATATGATAATGCAGAATTCTCTATAAACCGAAATGGTTCGACATTTAAGATTGATGAGAATACACAAAAGCTTTTAGATAACTATTATGTTTCAAGTGTTGATAATGATATAGTTATTCAAGAGATAAATGTTGACCCGATAGAAAATTATGTAGTTAAGCTTAATGGAACAGCTCTTAAAGAAAATGAGGACTATACAACATCTGAAACTACAGATACTTCTAAGTGGTGTGAGAGAAAGTATGTTATAAATTCATCATTATTTGAAAATGAGAGTGACTACGATATTAAAATCGAATCAACTGATAAGGCTGGTTCTGTGGCTTATAGTGATTTGAAGGGACTTGAAGTTAAGTTTGTAGTTGATAAGACTCCGCCTACACTTATAGTCAGTGGTATAGAAGATAATGGTCGTTATCAGGTACAGGAACAGAAAGTTACAGTTATTCCTTCAGATAATGGAGGAAAATTGGGAAGTCTGAAAATAGTTATTCTTGATTCTAATGGCAAAGAAATAAAGGTTTTGTTTAATAAATCCGGAGAAGATTTATTAAAGTATCTGAGCAGTAATAATGGCAAGGTTGAATTTAATATTCCAGAAGGTTTTGAAAACCAAGTCGTATTTTACTGCGATGATTGTTCGGTAGGTTCAAATGGACAGTTTAATGAAAATAAGAAAATTATTTCAAATATAACTGTTTCACCGAATAATTTCGTTATTTTCTATGCTAATAAGCCAATGTTCTATAGTGTAACTATTGGTGGTTCTGTTTTGATTATCGGTATTATTGTAGCGATTGTTCTTATTGTTCGTAGAAAAATGAGAAAATATATATCACAATAATGTTGGCTTTATAAAATAACACCCTGTTTATCATATAATTTATGATAAACAGGGTGTTGATATTTTGGAGGAGCTTATGAAGAAATGGTTGTTTTTTGATGTCGGTTCTACACTTGTAGATGAAACAGAATGTGAAAAGCAAAGAATTATTGATACTATCAATGGAAGTTCCGTTAGCTATGATGAATTTTATCATAAGATGGAATATTATGCTTGTTGTAATATGAATTGCTATAAGTGTACTTTAGAAAGATATGGGCTAAAGAAAGCAGATTGGAAAAGTGAGCTTGAAATTATATATCCAAAGGCAGATTATATTTTAAATTCTTTAAGCGTAAAATATAATCTTGGAATTATTGCAAATCAAAATAAAGATTTGGCAGAAAGATTAAGACAGTTTAAAATATATGATTATTTTAATGTGATTATTTCTTCATCTGATGTTGGTTTTGCAAAGCCTGATGAACGAATTTTTGCATTTGCATTGAAGCAGGCAAATTGTTCTGCACAAAATGCTTATATGATAGGGGATAGGCTTGATAATGATATTATCCCTGCACAGCATATAGGAATGAGAACAGTATGGATAAAGCAAGGATTTGGAGGATTGGGAAATCCTGATAAGCTTTCAACATTTCCAGACCATATTGTTGAAAACTTATCGGAACTCTTAAATCTACAATTTTGAGTTTACAAAAAAGTGGTTACAAGCTTATTAGGCCTGCAACCACTTTTAGTTTATTATTTTACAGCGAACTGCGATTGAATATAGACATTATAGAAATCTGAGAAGAAGTTTTCTCCGAGAGAAATTTCTGTTTTCTCACCAGTTTCCATATTTTTGAGCTGTGCTTTGCCACTTTCAATCTCACTATCGCCGAGAACTACACTGAACTTTGCTCCGATTTTATCAGCATACTTCATCTGTGCTTTAAGGCTTCTGCCTACAATATCACATTCGGCAGAAAGTGATGATGAACGAACTGTTTTTACAAGCTCAAAGGATTTAAGCTGTGCTTTTTCGCCTAAGCCTGCAATATAAATATCACAGGTTGGTGCGGCTGGAATTTCAATGCCCTGAGCTTCAAGCAAGAGGAGAAGTCGCTCAATACCGATTGCATATCCGAGAGATGGTGTGTGTTGACCACCAAGCTCTTCGATAAGGCCATCATAGCGACCACCGCCACAAACTGTACCCTGTGCACCAATAGATGAGGAAACAAACTCAAAAACAGTGCGTGTATAGTAATCAAGTCCACGAACTATAGTTGGGTTTACAGTATATTCTATACCAACGGCATCAAGACACTTTTTTACACCCTCAAAGTGCTCTCTACAATCATCACAAATATAGTCAAGGACAGTTGGAGCTTTTTCTGCAATTTTAGAGCAGATAGGACTTTTGCAGTCAAGTATTCTCATTGGGTTTTTCTCAAGTCGGGAAAGGCAGGTTTCGCAAAGTTCTGATGTGTGTCCTGCAAAATATTCTTTAAGTGCCTTGTGATAATTTGCACGACACTTTGGACAACCGATAGAGTTAATTTCAAGGTTTAATCCCTTAACTCCAAGACGCTTAAATATGGAATCTGCTGCACAGATAACTTCAGCGTCAGCAAAATATGAAGCTGCACCGTATACTTCCATACCAAACTGGTGAAATTCACGAAGTCTGCCCTTTTGCGGCTTTTCGTAACGGTAGCAAGATGTGAAATAGTAAGCCTTGATAGGATAGCCGTCATTATATACACCGTGTTCGAGGATAGCTCTTGCTGAACCAGCTGTACCCTCTGGACGGAGTGTAATTGAATCTTCGCCCTTTGTATTAAATGTATACATTTCTTTTTGAACAACATCTGTTGTATCACCAACTGAACGCTGGAAAAGTTCTGTATGTTCAAAAACAGGTGTACGAATTTCTTTGAAAGAGTGAGCCTGAGCTTCTTCTCTCATTATTTTTTCGATAAACTGCCATTTATAGCTTTCTTTTGGCAGTACATCTTGAGTTCCTTTTACGCTTTTAGTAATTAAATCCATTTTATATCTTCCTTCATTTTAAAAGTTGTTTATTTGACTTTTATATAATATAGTCAGTACGTAGAATATTGGTGGTAAGCGGTTTTTCCGAAAATCGTGTTAAAAAGTAAAGAGTGATAATTTCAGTCAACATAATGACAAACCGAATAAATTTGCTGTATGTAACCATGTTATTACAACCCTTACTTAGGGAGAAACGCCTACTGTATGTGCAAATATCATCATAATGATAAGTATACACAATGTAATAAAAATTGTCAATTATGCCTTTATATTAAAAATAACTGCGTATCCTTATCTTGAGGAAACGCAGTTATTTTGGTTTGTAGATATACGTTATACTTATTATTGCAGAATTTCCTAATAATGCGTATATTAACAGAATATTTGTTGATTGGTTTAATTAGGACTTTATGATATTACGCCAATCAAGGTCACCACGCTCAAGGCCATGAATAAGAACTTCACCGGTAGCAATATTGGTTGCAACTGGGATATTGTGCATATCGCAAAGACGAAGAAGGTTTATATCGTTTGGTTCGTGCGGCTTAGGATTTTGTGGGTCACGCAGGAAGATAAGCATATCAACTTCGTTGAATGCTATTCTTGCGGCGATTTGTTGGTCGCCACCCTGAGCGCCGCCGAGAAAACGCTGAATCTCAAGACCGGTTGCTTCAGCTACGAGTTTGCCTGTTACACCTGTTGCACATAGGGTATGTCTGCTGAGGATACCACAATATGCGATACAGAATTGAACCATAAGTTCCTTTTTTGAATCGTGTGCAATAAGAGCTATATTCATTAAAAATTACCTCCTGAGAGTTTAAGTTACAATTTCGTATATAGGGCTTATTTTATTCCGAGAGGAACATTCTCTCCGTCCGCCCTTGCGGCAAATCGGTTGAAAGCGTAGACGGCATCAGAATTTCCCTCAATAGGTTTGCCTTGTTGAGAAAGCGCTGATGCAGTGAAATCTTCAGGAATTACAGCAATAAGTCTTGCGCCTGCTTCGTCAATGACTGCATCTAAATCTTCGTAGAGATTGGCTTTTCTGAATTTTTTTTCGGAAAATTTGTTGATTACAAGTCTTATGTTTGTTATTCCTGCCGATTGAAGGTTTTCTCTGACCATAGAACAGCCACGAGCCGAGAGCGGATCTGCATTACAGACGAGGAACGCTCTATCCGCAGGAGCGATAGCAGCCTCAAAACCTGAGCCGATACCTGCGGGGCAGTCGATAATTATATGGTCGTAATATTTACGAAGGATATTTGTAAGCTGTCGCATAAGATAGGGGCTAAGCTCATCGTGAACGCTCTGCGGAGCAGGCAGCACATAAAGCTCTGCCATATTTTTGCAAGGATAGATAGCACTCGCAGGCGGACAGCTTCCGTTAATAACATCTGCTATATCAAAGACAAGGTCGCTGCTTACACCAAGCATAAGGTCGATGCCGCGCATACCAGCGTCACAATCTATAAGCAGAACTCTATTTCCGCGACGAACAAGTGCCGCCGCTAAGCCTACGGAAACCGTAGATTTTCCTGTTCCTCCTTTACCGGAGGTTATAACTGTTACCATTCCCATTTTGCAATACCTCTCCTAACATTTTAGCACAATCTCACGCAAAAGTCAAAGATTTTTTGTAAATTTTGTAGGTGCAGAGATAAATTTTCTTTAATGTCAATATACATAGTTACTAATATATATATTATTTTGTTATAAGATAAACCCCGCCTGCTCCGAAAATAAATCCTGCTATACAGGCAACTATAATATAATTATTGGGCATTCCCGGAAAAATTTCGATTACACAAACAAGCATAAGACCGATTATTATAAGGTGCGTTGGAGCGGGAAAACGCTTGATTGTGAAACTAAGAATTTTTGCAGTAAGCAGACAGCCTATAAAAAATCCGAGAAAAATTAAAAATAAATTTAACAAATCAAAGTTAATAATTGATGAAAGTATGGAATTATACATTCCAATAAAATATAAGCTATGGGAAAGATTTATTCCCGGAATAAGTATAGCTATTGCCGATATTATACCGCTTATAAACAACATTACATAGTTTTGAAAATCTGTTGGGTTGCTTATAAAATGATTTTTAGGCAGAAAATTAAGAGCATAGGCAAGGCCTCCGCCGAGAATTACCCATAAAAAATAGAGAGGATTGAATTTTTTGATTTTTCCTCGGCGATAAATTGACGGCAGAGAGCCTATTATTACACCCATGAAAAGGTACATCATAGGATATTCAAATTTTTGCATTAAATCTAATATCATTTGTGAAAACAGAAATATTCCGGAGATAATACCCGTTGCAATTTGCAAAAGAAGTAGAAAATTATAATTAAAGTTTTTGAATAGCTTGCCTATTGAGCGTATAAGTTTATCATAAAGATTTAAGGCATTTGCCATTGCGCCGCAATTTATACCGCCAACAAATATTGTTGAACCAATTATAATTCCACCGAAGATATTTTCGACAATTTCTTTAATATAAAACCGTGGTCGTTTATGAGTATTCTTTTTTGTGGTGAAATTTTGAACTGCCCTATCAGGCATTTTTTGTGGTATTCTATTACCTTGTGCCATAGGTTCAGCTCCTAATAGTTTATTGTTGATATATTAAAATTGGCTTTTGTATAAGAGTAGTTTCTTGGCGGACGAACACAGTTCGACCCTACATTATTGAGAAAATTTGATTATTTATTAAGTGATATTTCAATTCCGACAACGCCGTATTGTTTTTGTTTTTCGGGAGTGTAATATTCGTTCATATCGTCAGGATTCGCAATTTCGTTATCTTCATAACCCATAGCAGATTTATCAAAATGCTTATAGAGTGCTGCGAAGCTTTCGTATTTATGTAGTGCCAAAACTGTGACGCTTATTGTTTCGCCATCTTCAAGATTTTCAAATATGATTTCATCACCAATATTTAGTTTTCTGCGTTTTTCGTCATAAAGTCTAAGCTCAATATTTTTTCTGCCGTTTTTAATCATTGTGAACGGCTTATTGTTTAGTTTCATTCTATGTATGTCCACTAAACTCACCACCATAAATTATTTTACCACTTTATTGGAAAATCTTCAACATCTGTGATATTTTCAAGTTTTAAAAGGAATTTGAGTTTATCTATTCCTCCGCCGTAACCTCTGATAATACCTTTTGCCCCGACCACTCTATGGCAAGGAATAACTATTACAATAGGATTTTTGTTATTAGCCATTCCTACGGCTCTCGCCGCACAAGGTTGATGTATTTTATTGGCAATGGTTTTATAGCTTGCTGTTTTACCATAAGGGATTTCTATTAACGCTTTCCAAACTGAAAGCTGAAATACTGTTCCTGATGGCTTTAGTGGGAGATTAAATTCTTTGCGTTCACCGTTGAAATATTCTGAAAGCTGTTGCTTGGTTTGGCTTAAAAGTTCGGTTTCGTTTTCGCAAGAATCTTCAAATTTGCTTTCGCCATAGGCAATATTAGTTATATAGTTGTTTTCCTCAGCAAGAGTCATTTTACCGAGGGGAGTTTCGATGAATATATAGTTTTTCATATTTATACACCTTTTTCGTCAATGTATTTTTGAATTTCGGCAAGGAACATTGAGCCGTAGCGTTTTAGCTTATTATCGCCAACACCATTTACTGATAAAAATTCTTTTTCGGTTCTTGGTTTAGTGCCTGACATTTCTCGCAGCGTTGCATCTGAAAATACAACATAAGCAGGAACGCTCTGTCGCATAGCGATATTTTTTCGCAAAACCTTTAAACGCTCGAAAAGTTCCTTATCAGGAATGACTTCTTCTTTAGTATAGCTTTCAGTTTTGCGAATTGGTTTGATAATTTCGGAATAGTCATCGTTTGTATAACCCTCGCATACACTGCAATTATTGCAATGTTGGGGTGCATATTCGCCAAAATAATTAAGCATACGCTTTCTAAGACAAACTGTTTTTGAGGTGGAATAAAAGGTCATCATTTTTAGCTTTTCAAGCTCTTCTTTTAGAAAGGCTTGTCTTTCTTCTGGTGTAAGACTTTCGTTTTCTTCACTGCCCTTGTTAATCATAAATTTATTAAGAGAAACATCTGAAGCGCTATAGAGTAAGATACATTCAGCTTTTTCGCCGTCACGACCTGCACGACCTGCTTCCTGATAATATTGCTCAATATTTCTTGGCATATGATAGTGTATTACAAAGCGTACATTTGGTTTGTTTATTCCCATACCAAATGCGGAGGTTGCAACAATAATTTTAACTCGGTCATATATGAAATCGTCCTGATTTTTGGTTCGGAGTTCGTCGGACATTCCTGCGTGATAGGGAAGAGTATCTATGCCGTTTTCAGAAAGTGTTTCACATAATCTTTCGACGATTTTTCTTGATGAACAGTAGATTATGCCCGATTCATCGGGATTTCTTTCAAGATAATTTAATATCCAGCTTTCTTTAGATAGTGGTTTATAAACAGCGAAATGCAGATTTGGTCTATCAAAGCCCGTGGTAAGCTCAAATGGCGAATTGAGCTTTAATTTTTCGGTAATATCTTGCTTGACAAGGTTTGTCGCTGTTGCAGTAAAGGCGGCAACTATTGGGCGATAAGGAAGAAGCTCTATAAAATCTGAAATTTTCGTATAGCTTGGTCGAAATTCGTGTCCCCATTGAGAGATACAATGAGCCTCGTCTATCGCAAGAAGTGATATATTTGCATTTTTGGCAAAATCAATAAAATTCTTGGTGAGAAGTCTTTCCGGAGCAACATATATTATTTTATACATGCCGGATTTTGCGCGTTCTGTGGCAAGGGCGATTTGTCTTGGTGTAAGCGAGCTATTTAGATATGCTCCCCTTATACCCATTTCTATTAGCGAACGGACTTGGTCCTGCATAAGTGAAATTAGCGGTGAAACGACTATTGTTATTCCGTCAAGTGCAAGGGCGGGAACCTGATAGCATACAGATTTACCCGCCCCGGTTGGCATAATCGCAAGAACATCACGATTAGCAAGTATTGAATTTATGATTTCTTCCTGACCTGTGCGGAACGAATGATAGCCGAAATATTCTCTTAAAATATTATGAATATCAGCCATTATTGTCCAGTATCCTCCAAAAGCACAACTGATACGCTAAAGCTCTTAGCTTTGCTATCAGAACTGTAATTTTTAAGCCTGAAAAGTTTGATAGTTATTCTATCGCCAGGTTTATTTTCATCTATTGCATCAAACATAGACGAAAGGTTTTTGACGGTTTTGCCGCCGATTTCTGTGATTATATCGCCTGCTTGAACATCTGTGCCTGAAAATACATTTTCTGATGATAGGGATTCAATTTTTACGCCAATAGGAGTATCGTTCTTTTTGGCGGCATAGGTTGACCATTCGGATGCAGTAATGCCAAGATAGGCTCTGCCCTTGACATAGCCGTTTCGGATAATATTATTTACTATACTTATTACTGTATTACTTGGAATGGCAAAGCCCATACCTTCATATTCTTCAGAAACAAGCTTAGATGTATTTATTCCGATAATCTGACCATATGGGTTTATTAAAGCACCACCTGAATTTCCTGGGTTGATGGCGGCATCAGTCTGAATATATTTTACGGCACTATTTGAACTTATAGTTCTGTTTATTGCAGAAATTGTGCCTTTTGTAAGAGAATTTGAAAATTGTAATCCGCCGGGATTGCCGATAGCATAGGCGTTTTGTCCGATAGTAACACTATTGGAATCTGCGAATTCTGCGGCGGGAAGATTCTTTGCGTCAATTTTTACGACGGCAAGGTCAGTACGCTTATCAAATCCTACAACTGCACCAATATATTCTTCGTTGGTGCTTAGTTTGACGAGGACTCCCGTATCCTTCGAATCATTTATAACATGGCTATTTGTAGCTATGTAGCCGTCGCTACTGATGATAATTCCCGAACCTTCATTTGATTCTGTTATTGTATAATCGGTTCCGGCCGGATAGGCTACTATTCCAACTATGCTTGGCGAAACCTTATTATAGACTGAAATTGCCTCGTTATCACCACTTGTTTCAGGAGTCGAGGCAGTTTCAATCTGCGGTCCGTTTGGATTCGCGGAGACATCAGGAATTTTTGATGTTTGAATCCACGAATTTTCGGGAACATAATAGGAATATTCGCCTGATGAATCATATTTTATGCTATCGTCTTCTTTGAAAGTATTTATTCTAAGTGTAGCAACGGTAACACCTATTGCTGCACTTGGGACTATAATGGCAAGGCAGATTGCAAGAGCCTTCATAAATTTTTTTGTTCTACGCTTTCTATTAGATAATGGTAGAGGTGGAGTATATGGTGTAGAATATTGCGATTGATATGGTTGGCTTTGCTGACCGTAGTTGTTATAATACGGTTGATTTTCAAAAGAATTTGACTGTTCAGGGTAATTTTCGGTTATTGCGGGAGTTTTATATGATTGGTTGGAATAGCTATTATATTGTTGATGATATGGTTTAGTGCTATTTGAGGCTGATGATGGCTGATAGCTGTATCCATTGTCAGCGTTATATTGAGTTTGTGGAGAATTAAAGCCTTCCTTCATATCATTATAATTTTTGTCCTGTGGAAGTCTTTGTTCTTCCTGCGGTGCGGACGATTCGGAGCCTGGCTGTTTATACTGCCAAGAGTTTTGGTTGAAATCGTCCTCTCTGCGTTCATCGCTCATTTTGCTGATTCTCCTTTTTTGAAGGGAAGTTTAGAGTTTTTATTTTCAAGCTTTGAAATTTTGTTTTCATGTCGTGATTTCTTAGGTGTTTTGCGTGGAATATAGAAATCAAAGCGACAATATTTATTAACTTCACTTGAAACAGTGATTTTACCGCCGTGAAGTCCGATAATTGTTTTTACAAGGTAAAGTCCTAAGCCCATACCCTTTTTATCAATACTCCTGGACTTATCTGTTTTATAGAATTTATCAAAGACAAGTGCAAGGTCGTTTTTATCAATTCCGTGACCGCTGTTTATAATGGCAAATTCTGTTTTATCGGGCAAATCATTTATGACAAACTGAATATATCCATTTTCATTGACAAATTTCACAGCGTTCTCTATAAGGTTATAGACTACCTGATGAATAAGATCTGCGTCACCGTCGATATAAACGCTTTGCATATCTTCAAGTCCACGAATTTCTATATTTTTACGGTCTATTTCTGCTTCAAAGGTTACGAGAGCAGAAATAAGTGTAGAAACAAGGTCGAAATTTTGATAGTTCAGCTTTAGCTCGCCACTGTCAATTTTAGAAAGGTCGAGCATAGAACGGACAAGGCGTGAAAGTCTGCGAACTTCATCGCTTACTATTTTGAGGTAGTAAGTTTGCTTTTCTTGTGGAATAGTGCCGTCAAGGATGCCGTCTATAAATCCGGCTATGGTTGTCATAGGGGTTTTAAGTTCGTGTGAAACATTGGCTATAAAGCTACGGCGAATATTTTCAGAGGAGCTCAGAGATTCCGCCATACTGTTGAATTCATCAGCAAGCTGACCGATTTCATCTCGCGATTTAACCTTGACCCTTGTACTGAAATCGCCCTGACCAAATTTATGTGCGGCAAAAGCAATCTGACGCAGAGGCTTAACCATATAATATGTGTAGATACCTATAGCTATGATTGCGATTGCAAAAGTGATAAGTGCAGAAACAAGGAATATATTAAGCATAAGTGAGGTGAATTGGTAGTATTCTGATGTATCTGCGGTTGTGAAGGCTATGCAGACAAGCTGGTCGCCGATATAAACAGGCAGACCATAGATATAATGATTTTGCTTGAATACTCCGCCGAGGTCGGTTTCTTTATAATATTTGCTGTTAATAATAGTATCCTTTACCACTTCATAATCTATGAATTTTCCTTCGGTAGCGTACTCTGCGTTACTATTGGAAACAATTATTTTTCCGTTGGCATTAACGAAGAATACTTCGCCGCCTATATTGCTTGAAACGGTTTCCATAATATCTTGAAGCGCAACGCTTTCATCAAAGAAATAATCCTGCTTTATGGAATCTTTTAATCTTATGTATCTTGTGCAGAGTGAGGCGAGAGACGAGGTATTTTTGCTCATCGTTTCCATTTTGGTGTTTGTCCAATACTGTGTTAAAACAGTCATAAGTATAAAACCTAAAATTAAGAAACTAAGGAGTATAATGACAAAGCTTATTGCAAGATATTTATGAAAAAGTGTACTTTGTCCGTTGAGTCGAAATTTAATCTTTAACTTCAAATTTATATCCAACTCCCCATACTGTCTTTAACGCCCATTTATCTGAAACACCTTCTAACTTTTCTCTAAGACGTTTTACATGGACATCAACTGTTCGTGAATCACCATAGTAATCAAATCCCCATACTTCATCAAGGAGTTGGTCGCGGGTGAAGACTCTGTTTGGATTGCTTGCAAGTTGATAGATAAGTTCAAGCTCCTTTGGAGGAGTGTCAATCTGAACACCATTGACTTTAAGCTCATAGTTGGTGAGGTTTATAGAAAGTTTATCATATTTGACAAGCTTGATTTCTTCTTCGACTTTGTCGCCACCTGTTCTTCTAAGAACAGCCTTTATTCTTGCTATGATTTCCTTAGCTTCAAACGGTTTTACTACATAGTCATCTGCACCAAGCTCAAGACCGAGAACCTTATCGAAAACTTCACCTTTTGCGGTGAGCATAATAATAGGCACTTGCGAGGTCTTTCTGATTTCTCGGCAGACATAAAGTCCGTCGTGGATAGGAAGCATTATATCGAGCATAATGAGATCCGGCTGTACTTCTTTAAATTTTGTAAGTGCCTCCTGACCGTCATTCGCAATTTCTATATCATAGCCCTCTTTTTCGATATAAAGTCTGAGAAGTTCACAGATATTTTTATCATCATCTACTACTAATATTTTTCCTTTTGTCATAGGTTGTAATCCCCCTCATATTTGGAACGGCAGAGTATTAATTCTGCTGATGTTTTGTATTTATAAATTGACAGCTGAATATAGTAATTCTACTGTTTTATATACAAAATAAATTATAGCATAAATTTAAATAAATTTCACTAAATTTTATGAATTTTATTTTAATAATCATTTTGGGATAAAATAAAATGAGTTTAATATTATAGAAATTTGGTGACGAAAATTACTTTTTTTCGACGAGAGAGAGGTATTATACTTTATTTTTGAAAGATGATTTTCGGGCTTTACCTAAGGTTTATATAGATTTAATGGTCATTTTTCATAAATTATACAAAAAATTATTAAAATGAGCTAATAAGACTTGAAAATTATCCAAAAAATTGGTATGATATACATATAATAAGCAAATGGAATACCAAACTATATCGTTTTTGAAACAACCGCAGAAAATTTTAGTAACTCTTTTCTACGCTTGTATATTTTTAAATAAAATAAGGTCAAAATCGGTTCGTTTTGGCATTACTCAAAGAGCAGGAGGAATATATATGATTCTCGAAAATAAAGAAAACCTCGAAATGTCCCCTATTGAATCGTTCCACAACGGTGAGAATTATACAGCCTATAATTTCCTTGGCGTACATAAGGTAAAGACTGGTAAGGGAACATCTTTTGTGTTTCGTACTTGGGCGCCTAATGCAAAGACTGTTTCAGTTGTCGGTACTTTCAATGACTGGGATAGAGAGAAAAATCCGATGCAGCGAATTAGTGATGGCGGAATCTGGGAATGCTATATTGATGAGGGTATAGAAAACTTTACTATATATAAATATAGTATAGAAACTTTTGATGATGTTTGTATTCTCAAATCTGACCCATACGCTTATCACTATGAAACACGCCCTAATAACGCATCTGTTTATTTTGATATTGACGGTTTTAAATGGACTGATGACAAATGGTATCAGCATAAGAAAAATACCTCTCATTATTCAAGTCCTGTAAATATTTATGAACTCCATGTTGGTTCATGGAGAAAGTATGCGGACGGAAATACTTTCTCTTATACAAAGCTTGCGGACGAGCTTATTCCTTATGTTAAGGATATGGGCTATACACATATTGAACTTATGCCTTTGACAGAATATCCTTTCGATGCTTCTTGGGGATATCAGGTTACAGGATATTTTGCTCCGACTGCACGATATGGCACACCTTTCGATTTTATGACGTTTATAGATAAATGCCATGAGGCAGGACTTTATGTTATTATGGACTGGGTTCCTGCTCATTTCCCAAGAGACTCTTATGGTCTTGCAAAATTTGATGGCACTCCTTGCTATGAATATGCTGACCCAAGAAAGGGCGAACACAAGGATTGGGGAACCCTTGTATTCGACTATGGCAAAAATGAGGTTGTAAGTTTCCTTATTTCGAGTGCTATATTCTGGATGGATTATTATCATATTGACGGAATCAGAGTTGACGCTGTTGCTTCTATGCTCTATCTTGATTATTCAAGGCGTGACGGCGAATGGGTTCCAAATAAATTTGGCGGTAAGGAAAATCTTGAGGCGGTTGCCTTCCTTAGAAGACTTAATGAGGCGGCTTTCCAATATTTCCCTGAGGTTATGATGATTGCAGAAGAATCAACCTCTTGGCCAATGGTTTCTCGCCCTACATATTCGGGCGGTTTGGGCTTTAACTATAAGTGGAATATGGGCTGGATGAACGATATGCTCCACTATATTTCGCTTGACCCGCTCTATAGACCATTTAATCACGATAATCTTACATTCTCATTCTATTATGCTTTCTCTGAGAACTTTGTTCTTCCGATTTCTCACGATGAGGTTGTTCATGGAAAGGCTTCTCTTATCAATAAGATGCCGGGCAGTTACGAGCAGAAGTTTGCAGGAGTTCGTACTTTTATGGCGTATATGATGGCTCACCCAGGTAAAAAGCTTGTTTTTATGGGTACTGAATTTGGTCAGTTTAAGGAATGGGATTATGCAACAGAGCTTGACTGGATGTTGACAAGCTATCCTGCACATAATCAGCTCAAGGAATATTTTAAGGCTATTAACCACTTCTACCTTGAAAATAGTCCTCTCTGGGAGATTGACTTCTCTTGGGAAGGTTTTAACTGGATTTCTAATGATGACTATACGCAAAGCTGTATAAGCTTTAGAAGAATAGATAAGAGCGGTAAGGAAATTATTGTTGTGTGCAACTTCCAGCCGGTTCTTAGAGAAAATTATTCTATTGGTGTTCCTTTTGATGGCACATATGCAGAAATATTCAATACAGAGGCAACTGAATTCGGCGGTTGCGGAATATCAAACGGCAAGGCGATTCGTTCAGATGGTGCTCCGATGCACGGATTTGAACAGTCTATTACATTGACTTTGCCACCACTTTCTGTAATGTTCTTTAAGCTTGTAAGAAAGCGTGCAAAGAAAAAGGTTATTGACGCTGAGGTTACAGAGAAAAAGCCTAAGGCAAAAGCAAAAGCAAAGGCAAAACCAGTTTCTACAGACGCAAAGAGTGAAAAGAAAACTAAGACCACCAAGGCTAAGGCAAAATCAAAATCTAAACTTATAGATGTTGAAGCTGTTGATGTCAAGGTTGAGCCTGCTGAAGTTAAGACAGAGCCAAAGACTAAGGCTAAGAAAGAAACTAAGGCGGAAGTCAAGGTTGAGCCTGCTGAAGTTAAGTCAGAGCCAAAGACTAAGGCTAAGAAAGAAACTAAGGCGGAAGTCAAGGTTGAGCCTGCTGAAGTTAAGACAGAGCCAAAGACCGAGGTTAAGAAAGAAACTGAGACGGAAGTCAAGGTTGAGCCTGCTGAAGTTAAGACAGAGCCAAAGACTAAGGCTAAGAAAGAAACTAAGGCGGAAGTCAAGGTTGAGCCTGCTGAAGTTAAGACAGAGCCAAAGACTAAGGCTAAGAGAGAAACTAAGGCGGAAGTCAAGGTTGAGACTGTCGAGGTTAAGGCAGAGACAAAGACTAAGGCTAAGAAAGAAACTAAGGCGGAAGTCAAGGTTGAGCCTGCTGAAGTTAAGTCAGAGCCCAAAACCGAGGTTAAGAAAGAAATTAAAAAACCAAGAAATAGCAAGAAAAAATAATATATAAGATGTTTACAAGATATTGAATATATAAAATCGGATAACAAAGGGTTATTCTAAGGAGGAGTACAGATGTATCCAAAGCAAGAGGTCGTAGCAATGCTGCTTGCAGGTGGTCAGGGAAGCAGATTGGGCGTACTGACACAGAAAATCGCAAAGCCAGCAGTTCCGTATGGCGGTAAGTATCGTATAATTGATTTCCCACTCTCTAACTGTGTGAACTCAGGCATTGAGGCTGTCGGCGTTTTAACGCAATATCAGCCTTTAGTTCTTAATGAATATATAGGTAACGGTCAGCCTTGGGATTTGGACGGTATGAATGTTGGCGTTCAGGTTCTTTCACCATATGAGAAAAAGGGTGGTGCGGACTGGTATTCCGGTACAGCAAATGCTATATACCAAAATATAAACTACATAGATAGATATAATCCTGAGTATGTTGTAATTCTTTCAGGCGACCATATTTATAAGATGGATTATTCTAAAATGGTTGCTTATCATAAGGAACATAATGCAGACTGTACTATTGCAGTTATTGATGTTCCGCTCGCAGAGGCTTCACGCTTTGGCATTCTGAACACCAATCCTGATGGTTCTATCTACGAATTTGATGAAAAGCCGGCTCACCCAAAGAGTACAAATGCTTCTATGGGTATTTATGTATTCAGTTGGGATAAGCTCAGAAAGTATCTTATTGAGGATGAAGCTAATCCGGATTCTTCTAACGATTTTGGTAAGGATATTCTTCCCAAAATGCTTGCAGATGGTCAGAGAATGTTCGCTTATGAATTCTCAGGATATTGGAAAGATGTCGGAACTATCGAAAGTCTTTGGGAGTCTAATATGGACTTGCTCGACCCGAATGTTACTCTCGACCTTGCAGATGAAAATTGGAAAATTTATTCACGAAATCCTGTTGTTGCCCCACATTATGTCAGCCCGACAGGCGTTGTGCAAAATTCACTCATCTCTGATGGCTGTATAATTGAGGGAAATGTTGATTTCTCAGTTCTTTTCTCTAATGTTACTGTTGCTCCGGGTGCAGTTGTAAACGATTCAATACTTATGCCTGGTGTTGTGGTTGAGGAAGGCGCTGTAATTCAATATGCTATCGTATCTGAAAATGCAGTTATCAAGAAGAATGCAGTTGTTGGTGCAAGACCTGAGGATATAGAAAACAAGGAAGATTGGGGAGTTGCCGTTGTTGGCGATAACCGTACAATAGGTGAGGGTGCTGTCGTTGCCCCGAAAGAAATGGTCTATGAAGATAAAGAGGGGGTAAACTGATATGCGTGGAAATAATGTTATAGGCTTGATTTTCACAAACCTTCACGGAGAGCTTATAAGCGAGCTTACTGATAAGAGAACTATGGGTTCCGTTCCTTTTGGCGGAAAGTACAGACTTATAGACTTCCCTCTTTCTAATATGGTAAATTCAGGAATCAACAAGGTCGGTGTTATTACAAAGAATAACTATCAATCACTTATGGATCACCTCGGAACAGGTAAGGCTTGGGATTTATCAAGAAAGCGTGACGGACTCTTTATTCTCCCTCCTTTTAACAATAGTGAGGAGGAATACAGAAATAGAATAAGCATTCTTAATTCCATTAAGAAATTCCTTATTAACTCTAAAGAGGAATATGTACTTATTTCCGATTGCGATACTGTTTGCAACATAGATTATCAGAATGTTCTTGAAAAGCATATTTCTAATGACGCTGATATTACTGTTGTATATAAAAGAGGTCAGTTACCAGAGCATCAGGACGAACCAACGGTATTTTCTCTTGATTCTACTGGCAGAGTTAAAGATGTCCTCATTAACCCAATTATTGAAGGTCCTTGTAGTTTTTACCTTAATAAGATTCTTATGAAGCGTGAGCTTTTGATTTCTCTTGTAAGCGAATGTGTAAGCAAGAATAAGAATAACTTTAAGAGGGATATTATTCAGGGACAATTTGATAAACTTAAAATTTATGGCTATGAATTTGAGGGCTTCTGTGCAGTTATGGATTCTATGAGCAGCTATTTCAATGCAAATATGCAGCTAATGGATTTGAATATAAGAAACGATCTTTTCAACTCTGCAAGACCGATATATACAAAGGTTCGTGACGATATGCCAACAAGATATGGTCTTGGCTCTAATGTTAAGAATACGCTTATCGGAAACGGCTGCGTTATTGAAGGCGAAGTTGAAAACTGTGTACTCTTTAAGGGTGTTCATATCGGTAAGGGGGCAAAGGTCAGCAACTGCGTTATAATGCAGGATACAGTCATTGGTGCAGGCTCTAACCTTAGCTATGTTATAGCTGATAAAGATGTTATTATAAAGGATAATCGCTCTCTGATGGGTTTCCTTACATATCCTGTTTATATTAACAAGGCAAGCAAAGTCTGATTTTAAAGCTTAAATAACTCTCTTAATGAGAGCGGTTATATGCCGATGCTGTGTATGGGCTTTCATACTATCGACATATATATAATAAAAATATTCTTTACAATGCTTTTTGGATTGTAGTTTAAGGAGGTATAAACCTTGAAGGTTTTATTTGTAACAAGTGAAGCTCAGCCGTTTGCAGCATCAGGCGGTCTGGCAGATGTTTCCGGTTCGTTGCCGCAGGCTCTTCGCAGAAGGTTGATAGGCACAAGAATTGTTATGCCACTTTATGATGAAATACCACAAAATCTAAAAGACGAAATGCGTTTTATTACAAGTCTTTCTGTGCCTGTTGCGTGGAGAAGACAGTATTGCGGTGTTTTTGAGGCTCGCTGGGGCGGAGTAATTTATTATTTCCTCGATAACCAGTATTACTTTAAGCGTTCAGGTCTTTATGGCCATTATGATGATGCAGAGCGGTTCGCTTTCTTCTCAAGAGCGGTTCTCGAAATGCTTCCATTTATCGACTTTAAGCCTGATATTATTCATTGTAACGATTGGCAAACGGCTCTCGTACCTACATACTATTCACTTTTCTATGGGCAAAATCAGTGGTACCAGGGTATTAAGACTATCTTTACTATTCATAATATCCAGTATCAAGGTAAGTATGGTACGGAGCTTTATGAAGAGGTTGTTGGTATTCCACCACATCAGCGTTCAGTCCTCGATTGGGACGGTTGCATTAACTTTATGAAGGGTGCTATCGAAACAGCTAACAGAGTAACAACAGTTAGTCCAAGTTATGCTTGGGAAATTCGTGACCCATGGTTCTCACATGGTCTTGACCCGATTCTTAATGCCCGTTCATGGAAGCTTTGCGGTATTCTGAATGGTATTGATACTGACTCTTATAATCCTGAAACGGATATTCAGATTTATAATAACTTTAGTGTTGATGACCTCAGCGGTAAGGCTGAAAATAAGCGTAAACTTCAGGAACGTCTCGCACTTGAGCAAAATCCTGATGTGCCGATTATTGCTATGGTTACAAGACTTGTATCTCATAAGGGGCTTGACCTTGTTAAGGCAGCTCTTGACCAAATGATGCGTGAGGAGTATATCCAGTTCGTAATACTTGGTTCGGGCGATTGGGAATATGAAAGCTTTTTCCAGTCTATGCAGGATAGATATCCAGGCAGACTTTGTGCTTGCCATGGCTTTATTCCTGAGCTTTCAAGAAAGATTTATGCAGGTGCGGATATGTTCCTGATGCCTTCTAAGGCAGAGCCTTGCGGACTTTCTCAGATGATTGCTCTCCGCTATGGTACTATTCCGATTGTTCGTGAGGTTGGCGGTCTTCGTGACTCTATTCAGGATAGCGAAAACGGTGAAGGTAACGGCTTTACTTTCAAGAATTACGATGCAATGGATATGCTTGGTGCTGTAAGAAGAGCTATTGCAGGATATTGGCAGCGTGATGGCTGGAATGTTCTTGTTAAGCGTGCTATGACATGGGATTTGAGCTGGAACAGAAGTGCCGGCGATTATATCAATCTTTATAAGACTGTTATTAACGAATGATTTTGTTAATGATTGAACTAAAATTGAATAGCTAATAATAAAGACGAGTGATGGCTTAGGCTGTCACTCGTCTTTTTCTTTTTGAGATATAAATAACAGAAATTTTCATATATAATCTTGTGTAACAGATTTGTAAGTTGATTTAGAGCATAAATCATATTATTCTTAATTATGGATAATATAATGTGCATTTGATAAAAATTAAAAGTTTCGCTCAAGTCTTTTCAAAGACTCGTAGGTCAAGGACAACGCCCTTGTCGCCGTCCGCAGAAGGCGAAACACTTTATGCTCCTCAAAATGTGGGAGTGTAGAAAAACCTCGCAGAGGTTCCCTGAAAGATAAACATTTATGAAAATGTTGAATTTTAAAGTTATTATCGAACTTATGTGTTAATATAGATAGATTTTGGCAAGGAGAATTTCTATGCGTTTTGTGAAAATGTTTTTAGCCGGCTTTTTGGTGCTTAGTCTTATATCTTTTATGTATGGCTGTTCTGATGATGGGGTAAAATCAGAACTGACTATAAAATATAATATCGAAAGTGAGCCTATTACACTTGACCCACAGGTTGCAAACGATAGTTCATCAAGACTTGTAATTCTTAATATTTTTGAGGGGCTTATGAAGCTTGATGAAAATGACAGAGCCATTCTTGGAGCGGCAGAAAGCTATGAGGCAAATAATGACTATACACATTTTATATTTACTTTGCGTGATGGTTTAAAATGGAATGATGGTACTGCTCTTACGGCAAATGATTTTAGGTACGGAATTGTGAGGGCATTATCGCCTGAAACTGATTCTGAAACAGTTGAGGACCTTTATTGCGTGAAAAATGCGGAAAAATTTCATAAAGGTAATGCTAAAGAATCAGAACTTGGAATAAGTGTCGATGAAAATAAAATAATCTTTGATTTGGAATATTCGGACGAGGCTTTTCCTAAGGTTTTGACCTTTCCGCCAACTATGCCTTGCAATGAAAAATTCTTTCTGTCAACCAAAGGACAGTATGGCAGAGATGACGAGTTTATTTTATCAAATGGGGCTTTCTATATTAAAAGCTATGGTTGGTCTCATAACAATAGTATAAGTCTTATAAATAACAAAAATTATGTTGGCGATAAAAAGGCTATTCCTACGGGAGTTGATATTTCAATAGGAAATATAGACAATGGTTATCAGGCTATTGTTGATGGAAAAGTAGATTGTTACGCCATTTCGGGCAGTGATTTAGAAAGTGCAAAAAATTCTGGAATGACAATTAAGGAATATGATGATACAACATGGGGTATTTGCTTTAATATGCAAAATAAAACTATGCAGAATAGTAATATAAGAAAGGGTTTGCTAAAGGCTCTTAATAGGGAAAATATTGAAAAAGCTGTGCCTGAACATTATAACATTACAAGAGGAATTGTGCCGAAATCTGTGGAAGTCGGTTCGCAGAATTATCGTACAAAAGCTGGCGAGATGTATCTTAAACACGATAAAAATGCAAGACAGTTTGTTTATGATGGTATGCAGGAGCTTGAATTAACAAGGCTTACTGATATTGAGATTCTTTGTCCCGATGATGAAAAACTTCAACCGCTTATCAATGAAATACTTGAGGATTGGAACAAAAGTACAGGATATTATTTTAATAAAAATCCTGTTTCCCAATCTGAACTTGAATATGCTGTTTCTGTTGGCAATTATACAGCGGCATTTTTGCCTATTCAGAGCGACGGAGATTCTCCGTTTGATACACTAAAAAAATTTCGTACAGATGAAAATGGTAATGTATCAGGTTTAAGCTCAAAGGACTACGATTCTTATATCGAAAAAATAGAAAATTCTTCAGATTATGAGAGTTTAGATACAATTATTAAAGCTGAAAAATATCTTTGCGATAATGCGATATTTTATCCGATTTGTACTGAAACAAGATATTATGCAAGTACAGAGGGGATAGTGGGAGTAATGTTTCATCAGTTTGGTGCTGAAGCAGATTTTCGATATGCTTCAGCGGTTGAAAAACAGTGATATAAATAAAAGGGGCGAATACAATTCGTCCCTTTATTTTTGCGAAATTTATAGTTATTAAGCGAGAAGTAAGCAAAAATCTTCTACGCTTAATCCTTTATGCAAGGCACAATTTAAAGACATTCCAACAAGACGGGAAGCTCTTTCGATTAAAAGGTCTATCTCTCTTGGGGTTACTATCATTTGTTCTCCACGAGGAGATACCAGACCTTTTTGCTGATATGAGAGTTTTGCTTCAGGTATAAGCTCTAATGCAAGAGTTTGTGCGTCAACTACGGTTGGAACGCCTATGCCTATGACGGGTATTCCCATTGTTTCTTTATTAAGGCTAAGACGATGATTTCCAACGCCTGAACCCGGAGAAATTCCTGCGTCTGAAATCTGTATTGTACAGCCAAGCCTTGAAAGACTTCTTGAGGCAAGAGCGTCAATGGCTATTACCGCCGAGGGTTTTATACTCTCGACAACGCTCTTGATGAGTTCGCCTGTTTCTATTCCTGTCTGACCGAGAACTCCCGGTGCAAGAACAGCAACTGAACGAAGTCCGGAAAGCCCTAATGAACGCTTTAATTCGCCTGTTATATGTCGTGTTGCAAGAATATTATCCGCACTTTTTGGGCCGAGTGCGTCGGGAGTTATAGTTTCATTGCCTATTCCTGCGATAAGAATTGTGCCGTCTTTTGGGAGCAGAGGTTCAATAAGTTTACCGATATATTCGGCTTTGGAATCGCCATCACGAAGATTGTCTGTGAGTGGGGCAAGCTCGGCGGTTATATATGTTCCGATTGGTTTATTCATCTTTTCGGCGGCTTTTTGGTTGAGAATTTTAATTTCAGAAATTTTAATTCCGTCCTGTTCTTCTTCTTTGACAACAACACCTTCTTCTTTTTCGTCGACAAATTCTTTTGCTTCAAGTGCAAGGTCTGTTCGCATCTGCATAAAAGTTCCTCCTGACAACAAATTTATTGTTAATAGCTTGCCCTAAAGAAAGCAAATATTACATTTTTCATATTTTGAGGAAATTTTGCATAAGATATATGGAAATAATTGCGGGGTGATATTGTGCTTAATCAGAAATATCTCTATGCACCTAATGACGAACAGAATAGAAATTTTCTTATAGGGGAGCTTTTTTCTAAGTATCCCTTTCTTAAAAAAGAGTGTATCGGTATAAGCCATTGTGGACGAGAAATTCCTATGATTAGCTTTGGTACAGGAAAAAAAGTTTTATTTGCGTGTGCTTTTCATGGTATGGAGTGGTTGACGACACTTGTTATTTTTAGATTTCTCGACGAACTATTGGAAAGTATAAGCAAAAGAAATTTTTTTTGTGGAGTAAAAACAGAAAGTGCTTTTCATAAGCGTACACTTTGCATCGTCCCTTGTGTAAATCCTGATGGAGTTGAAATTTCCATTAATGGTGCAGAAAGTGCCGGTGAATATTGCAGCAGCGTTGAGGCAATAGGTCTTGAAAAGCGTTGGCAGGCCAATGCCGCAGGAGTTGATATAAACCATAATTTTAATGCGGGTTGGAAAGCTTTAAAAGCACTTGAAATAAAAAACGGAATTAATGCTCCGGCGCCTACAAGATTTGGCGGAATTTTTCCTGAAAGTGAGCCTGAAAGCAGAGCAATGGCAAGACTTTGCAGAAATAATGATTTTATTCGTGCTTTTGCATTTCATAGTCAAGGGGAGGAAATTTACTGGAGCTTTGGAGAATATATGCCCGAAAATGCAAGGCTTCAGGGAGAGTTGCTTGCCGAATTAAGCGGGTATGTTTTGAGTGAGCCTGACGGTCTTGCAGTTGGTGGAGGATTTAAGGATTGGTTTGTGGAAACCTTTCATACTCCTGCATTTACGATAGAGATGGGAAAAGGTGAAAATCCACTCCCGATTTCTGACCTTGACGGCATTTATGAAAGATTAAAACAAATGCTTTTGATTTCTATTGTGATGTGATGATTTTATAGGATTGCTATATTAATTTGGTAATTGCTGAATATACGAAAATAAGTCACTATATAATATTGAACAATTATGTTGTCTTTGTTATGGTGTGGCAGCTGTTTTAGAGGATTTTTAGTTGAGTTGACCGCACTTGAAAAATAAGGGGAATTGTGATAGTATAGGGTTACGATTGTATGGGCTTTGTTTTTGAAAGGAAAGGATAATTATGAAAAAAAGTTATAGATTTATCGCTGTTCTTAGTTCCCTTATTATCTGTGCGGCAGCCTTTAGTGCTTGCAGTGGCGGTAATGGTGAAGGTGGCAGTAGCAATAACAGTAGTATAAGCAATTCATCTGCACAAAGTTCTTCTGATGAAATTTCAGAAAAGAAAACTTCAAGCGCTGACGAATCTAAGAATGATGAATCAAGTGTAAGTTCTGAAACCCAAAGCGAAGAAGAAAGTTCGGAAACAACTGAAAGTTCTAAGGAAAGTTCCGAAGCTGAAAGCAGTATAAATAGTGAGCAAAATTCTAAAAATGCGAGTGAGGCTCAGAAGCCTTCTGAAAGTTCAAAATCTACAGGTAATAAGGATTTTGATGATGCATTTAAGGATAATAAGCTTGATATTTCATTATCAGACGATATGAAAAAAGCAGATACAACGGAGGCTATGACTGAAACCTTGGCAAAGTATGAAAAACTTTGGCTGGCTGAGGCTGAAAATGCAAATAATAAGCTTCAGGCTTCATCTCTTTCCGATGAAGAGAAAAAGGCTATTCAAAGCGATTATGATGCTTGGATAGGTGAATTTGAGGCTAAGAAAAAAGAAATCGTAAAAGAAGAAAAGTCTAAGTGGAACAATGGCTCTATTTATATAGTTAATGCGGCTGAAAAGGTTAAGGATTATTGCAGAGATTATGCTATGTATCTTTATGAAAAGCTTTATAAGATTGATGGTAGCTTTGAGCTTGCTTATAAATGATTTTATCGAAAGGGAGTGCCATTGAATGACACGGACTGTTGGACTCTTTAAGAGGTCGTTTAGTTTATTGCTTTTGGCAGGAATGATGTTTGTTTTGTCGGCTTGTTCATCTGCTGAGGCAAGTAAGCAGAATGATGAATATTATGAGCAACTAAGCAAATGTACTGATACTCTTCTTATGAAAAACAGAGAGCTTACAGAAATAAGCAATTCTTGGAATTATAAGGATAAGGCTTCTACAGAAAAGTATATAAATAAACTAACTGAAATAGAAGAAATTACCGCAAAAACTAAGAATATTGATGCAAGTCAAAATTTTATTGAATTTGATAAGGAAAATGTTGAAAAACCTTGCGATAAGGTTCTTGAAACAGTTGCAATAACAAAGGCTTTAGTTCAGGCAGCCTATGATGATGGCGATGATTCCGATTTTCAAAAGGTTAACGGAGAAAACTCTGAAGTATATAATGAAGCATATAACGATGTAATATCTTCGGTGGCTACTCTAAGGGCAAGAATCAGATGAGAACTTAGCTTGCATATATTTACAGAAAATTTCATATAAATTACCACTAAACCATAGGAGGGTAATTATGTGAAAGGCTTTGTAGAACAGAGGGCAGTTGAACTTGGAGAATATATTATCCAAAGTAAAGCTACTGTAAGAAAGACAGCCAAAAAGTTTGGAATAAGTAAAAGCACTGTTCATAAAGATGTTAGCGAAAGGCTGAAAAAAGTTAATCCACAGCTTTATCGTGAGGTGAAGAGTGTTTTAGAAATAAATAAGGCACAGCGTCATATCCGTGGAGGTATGGCTACAAGAAGAAAATATAAGGGAGATTGCTGAAAGGAATTTTAATTATGAGGAAAGTTAAAGTTGCTGCTGTTCAGATGTCTATGAGCAGTTCTCGTGAAGAAAATATTGCAAAGGCAGAAAGGTTGGTAAGAGAGGCTGCGGCAGAGGGTGCTAATATTGTGCTTCTACCTGAACTTTTTGAAACGCCGTATTTTTGCCAAGAGAGAAATTACGATTATTATTCTCTCGCTTTTGAAACAAAAAAAGATCCTGCTGTTATGAAAATGACAGAGCTTTCTCGAGAACTTAATCTTGTTATCCCTGTAAGTTTTTTTGAAAGGGCAAAGTATCTCAGATATAATAGTGTTGCTGTTCTTGATTGCGGAAATCTTCTTGGGATATATAGAAAGACTCATATTCCTGATGACCATTTTTATCAAGAAAAGTTCTATTTTTCGCCAGGGGATACAGGCTTTAGAGTATTTAAAACATCTTTTGGAAAAATCGGTGTGGGAATTTGCTGGGACCAGTGGTTTCCTGAAGCAGCAAGATGTATGGCATTAAAGGGTGCGGAGCTTTTATTTTATCCTACGGCGATTGGTTCCGAACCTATTCTTGAAGTTGATAGTATGCCACACTGGAGGCGTTGCATGCAGGGACATTCAGCGGCAAATATCGTTCCTGTAATTGCCGCAAACAGAATCGGTGTTGAAAGTGTTGAACCATCATATGAAAATAATCATCAAAAATCTTCCTTGAAGTTTTATGGTTCATCATTTATTACTGATGAGTTGGGTGAAATAAGAGCCTCTGCGGATAGAGAATCCGAAACCGTTATAACCGCAGAATTCGATCTCCACGAGATTGAGGAGGAAAGATTAAGCTGGGGAATTTTCAGAGATAGACGACCTGAACAGTATGGAATAATTGCAGGTATTAAAGACTGAAAATTTATAAATATAAAAGCTACTCTTACTGATTTTTAGTTTGATATGTACCCTCTTTGCTGGACAAAACCAGTAAGGAGGGTTATTTTTATGCGTTATAGTTATGAGTACAAAAGAAATGCCGTAGAATTATATCAACA
>CACXBF010000017.1 GCA_902765855.1 uncultured Ruminococcus sp.
TATTCCTGGGTGTATTTCGGATTTTTTGAAGACATTTTTATTCCTCCTTTTTCTGTCTTCTATTTTATCATACTTGTCCACTTTTTTATTATATATCCAAATGAAAAACTGAACGGTAGCACTGTTAGTGAGGTAGATAAGCTAAAAATTAATGCTCGAATTAAAAAAGTCGAGAGCAAAAGGGATATGCTCATAGCAAGAATAAATAATCTTAACGAGCTTGAACAGGAGCTTAATAAACTTACTAAGATAGAGCTTGTCGATGATAAGATAGACGAGCTTAGAAATACCGCAGTAGAAACAGCCGAAAAAGCAGCTATGAATGGCAGCAGCGTATCCGAAACTATTGATAATGTAGCTGAAACTTCAAGCGAGGTTATTAAGGAAGTTTTAGAACCTAACAAAATTAAGGAATCTGAAAATGATATGACAGAAGAACAGAATAAGCAAACTTATAAACAGGAAGAAAATAAACAAGCAGAAGCTGAAACGCAAACTTCAGAAAAAGAAGAAAAAGCTGAAGATAAGCAACAAACTAATTTTGCTGACCAAGAACAAAAAACTGAGGATAAACCTCAAGAGAAAAAAACTCAAGCAAATAGCAATAATTTTTTGAAGAAAACCGGCTTAACACAAAAGCAGTTATTAGCAATCTTAAATACCGGCATAGCGATAAAGGTAGCTGAAACTATTCCAGACAAGGAATACACGATAGCTTTTACTAAAGAAAATAAAGAAAAGATAAACCAAGTGCTTGAAGCTGTAAATACTCAAGTTCAAGGCAAGCATATGATGAGGTGATTTTGTGGATAGTTTAATTATTAAAGACAATACGGTTATAGCTTGTTCTGAAACTGATATTTTAAGTCTTAAAATCCCTGAAGGCGTTACCGCAATAAGCGATAACGCTTTTTTTAATTTCAAAAGATTATCCGAGATACAATTACCAAGCTCACTTAAAAAAATCGGTGACAGAGCATTTGAAGGCTGTGAATCTTTGAAACTTATAAACATTGAAAATGTAAGTATGATTGGTGTCAGAGCGTTTGCAGGCTGTAAATCATTATCTAAAATACATTTTGGGGATAATATAGGATATCTTTGTAATGCAACATTTTGTGGCTGTACAGCTATTGAGGAAATAGATATTCCTAAAAATATATCCTACATCGGTTGTGAATGCTTTAAAGATTGTACTGGTCTTACTGATATAAAGCTTGCAGGTGTTATGGAGATTGACAACGGTGCTTTTGAGCATTGCACAGAACTATATAGTATAGCTTTTCCGTATTCACTACTACATATTGCACCAAATGCTTTTTCTTTTTGCACAAAACTGCAATCAGTTATAATGCAAAACAGATTTATTGATATTGATGAAACTGCATTTGAATACAATGTCAATTTGATTATTAAAGCTGCTCAATTTTCAACAGCATATCATTATGCCATTGGAAATGGTTTTACATTTACACCAACGATAATTTCTGCCGATTATCGCATAGTGACAAATGAAGATGTAGCTATATTAAGTAAAGCAGGAATACTTTTTAGAATGAAAGTTATTGATAGTAGCACTGTTATAATTTCTTTTGATAAGTCGGCAAAGAGTAAAATCGAAAACTTGATAGGTTCTGACAAACATAACAGAGGTGAATAATTTGGAGAGTAAAAATAAACTTCGTGCGGAAAAAAGCAAAGCACCTATTATATATACTGGTATAGTTTTAGGTCTATTCTTTGTTCTTTTTATGATTTATGGTACATATAACTATATGCAATATACTGCTCGAATGAACTTAGACGAGCTAAGTATGCAACAGTTTATAGATTCTCTAAATGACCTTTTTAAATCATTTTATCTTCCATTTTCGTGGGAATTATTATGGACAATACTTGAATGGCAGGTAACAAAGCTGTGGTGGGTATACCTTTGCGTTGTATTAGTTGTATTTATTATGGCTACATCAAATAACAGAGATGATTTCAAAGGTATGGAACATGGCTCAACAAGATGGGCGAATAAATATGAAAAAAAGCGATTTACAGATAATACAGGTATTCCTTGTGGTGATAACTTCTACATAACCGTTTTTAATGTCAAAGGTGCGTTTTATTCAAGTCATAATCTGAATGAGATAGTCATTGGTGGTTCTGGTGCTGGTAAATCATTCCGTAAAATCAAGCCTGACATTATGCAAATGACAGGCTCATATGTTGTCACTGACCCATCGGGAGAGTTATACAGAGATTGTGCAAAACTATTAAAAGCAAATGGTTATAAAGTGCGTGTTTTTAATCTTAATGACATTACCCTGTCAAACACATATAATCCGTTTAACTATATGGTTACTGATACAGACGCTATAAATGTTGCGGATTTATTTATTAAAAACACTGCTGGAGAGGGGGAAAAAGATGATTTCTGGTCCGCATCAGCAAAAGAAATGCTGTTTATGATTATGCTGTATCTCTTTAAAGCTCCTGATGAAACAAAGTCATTTAGCAGAATTGTAAAATTGCTTACATCACTTCAATTCAAAAATGGAGCAATAGACGAAAACTGTGAAATTGCTAAGTGTATAAAAAGACATCAGCAAAGGGAAGGTACTATTGATGATGCAGTATCAATCTACTGGAATTCAATTAAGGGTACACCGGAAGAAACATTAGGAAGTATAACAAAAACGCTTTCAACAAGACTTAGCTTGTGGGCTATAAAAGAAGTAGATATGCTAACATCTACTGATGAAATGGATTTTGACGATATTGGAGTACATAAAACTGCAATATTTTTGATTATTCCTGCAGCTCGTCAAACATACAAGGCTTTAGCAAATATCTTCTATACACAGCTTTTTGAGCGTTTAATGTATATTGCGAGCTTAAAATATAACAATAGATTGCCTTTGTTAGTTTCCTGTGAACTTGACGAATTTGCCAATATCGGCAGAATACCAAATTTCTCAGAAACATTAGCGGTTGTTCGTAAGTATAACATCAGACTTTGTATAGTTCTCCAGGGCTTGTCACAGCTTAAGGCTATATACGAAAAGACCTGGGAAAGTATTATTGGTAACTGCTCAATATTTACCTTTCTCGGCACAAATGATACAGACAGCATGGAATATGTATCTAAAAAGCTTGGTAAAACAACAGTAAGAGTCGACAGTCGAAGCTATAACAGAGGCAATCAGGGCGGTGGTTCTGATAGCGAAAGTTATATAGCTCGTGAACTTTTAGCACCTGATGAAATACCAAAAGCACTAAAACGAGGAAGGAATGGCAAATGTATTATATTTGTTGATGAATTTTATCCTTTCTTTATTGATAAATTTGATACATTACAGCACCCGAAAATATCAGAGGTTGGCAGTGACAGAGGAGAATCTCAAAAGAATAACTCCGATATTACTGTTGATTTTGCTGAAATTAAGTCTAATAGAGAAAAGTGTTATGTCGAAAGACAGCAAAAGGCTCAGCAAATATTAAGAGCAATTATGTCAGATGATTATGAGGAAGATATTGCATTTAAGAAAAGTCAAGAGAAATTTACTAAAGAAAAGCTTAGACGGATTTTCGATAGTAATAATAACGAGCTTGTGACATTTAATGGTGATGATATTAAGGCTGATAATTATATTAACCTTAATGAGGTTAAGGAGGATGAGCAATGAGCTTATATGATGAACTTGGCGATGAAGTACGAAATAAAACTCGAAACCTAATGCAGAATATTCAACAACTAAGACAACTGATAGACACTTTTATAAAGAATAGTAAAACTGAAAATCAAGCTACACATAAATTCGTAAGTGATGTTGTCAACGACAACCCACTTACGAATTTTACATTTACAGGAAAAGATACGGATTTATCATATTTTTTGCAATCTGAAAGAATGCCTGTATCTGCTATACGCAATATTGCTGATTCGGATATTAAGGACGCTGTTACAAACACATTTGTTAAAGCTGCTGAAAACGATTTAATAGAACTTGACGGCAACGATATTAAAATAACAGAAAAAGGAAAAGAAAAAATAAATAAACCTGATTTTATAAAATCAGCACAAAAAGACCAATCTGAAGCCTACAATCAAAAAATAAACTCTACTCTAAGTAAAGGCTGTATGCCAAATGAAGCACAGATGTGTGCTGAACTTACGGGAGATTACATAAATGATTTTACATTTTTTAATCATTCAGATAAGCTCGACCTTTCTACAGTCATCAGTCACCCAGATAAACAGCTTTCAAGTAAGATTTTATCAAATGTAAAGCAATGGCAGGCTAATGGTGCAGTAACCGTCAAAGACGGTGTTGCAACAGTTACAGATATGGGCAAGCAAATGTTAAAAATGCCTGAATTTCAGTCCATAGCGTATAATCCAGTGGCAGAAAAAGCTTTATCTGCCACTGGAGCTGGCAAGGTGATTGTAGCAACTAAAAAAGTTGTACAAGCTATGCAGTCAGTACAACAAGCAACAAATACAATAAGCAAAGGTTCACGCTAATAAGCTCCGAGAAGTTAAATTCTCGGAGCTTTTTATATAGATATTTTTCTTTCAAGGAGGTGTTGCTAATCAAAACATAAACTGTCCGAATAAAAGCCATTACATAAGATATTAAATTTAAAGGAGTTTGAAAACCATGAGTAACATTAAAAAGGTAACAAAAAAGAATAAGTCAATTAAGAGTGCAGTTAAAAAAATGCAAAAAATAACATTTGTTGCTTCAATCATTGCAACAATTATGATTATGTCAACAATGACAGCCTTTGCAACACCATCAGGTGCAAATACAACTACAATGAACTCTCTTATAGGAATAGTTATGTGGGTTGTCAGAGGTGCTATATTGTTCATTGGTGCTATACCTGCACTTATTAAGGTTGTTCAAGGACACCAGAATGAAGATGCTCGTGAAAGAAATGGTGGTCTTGTAGGTATTGCGATTGCAGGTGTGGCTATAGGTGCTACATTTGCTGTAGAACCACTTTTGTCAAGTTTCTAAAGAATGATTACTAATAGAGCAACCGACACCGTTGAGAAGGGGCGGCGGTGTCGCTTTCTCTATTATTAACTTAAAGAAAGGAGATATGTATGTCACCTTTATCAACTTCGTCAAAATATCGACAGACAATAAATAAAAAGCTTATTCGACTTATTGCTATTGTTCTGATGATTATGACTATACTATCATCTATAGGTGCTTTGCAAAGTAATGCAGCAGCAAATTTTAATATAAGTAATTCTACCTTATCGACAACAGATGTTGCCGCAGATGGTAAGATTGTAATGAATATTAAGGTTAATGGTACAGGTACAGTTAATCAATATGCTTACTGGTATCGTAAGGAAAGCGAATCTGCATGGTATGCTCTTACTTCATCTAACTGGGTATCATCAAATAACTTTATTATGTATCCGAGCAGATATTCAAGGATTATGTCTGATACTAATTCCCGATGGATTATTCGATTAGCTGCCAAAGATACAACCGGAGCTGAATCTTCAAAAACATTCTATGTAACAGTTGGTCAACCTAAAATTACTATTGATACTTTTACTGCTCCTGATTTAACTTTAGGACAAAGCATAAATCTTAAAACTACTTTGTCAGATACAGTAAGTGGATTTTCATATCGGTATAAGTATACATATGTTGATAAATCAGGTACAGAACGCTTAATTACAGATTTTCAGAATAATGCAAATTATACTTGGTCTACTGCTAATAATGGTACTTTGCCTGAGAATGCTAATTGTACACTAAAGGTTTATGTCAAAGAAAATAACGGCTATGCCAAACAAGCTACAAAAACTACGACTATTAAGATTACTAAGCCAACTTATCCTGATGTCAATATATCATCGTTTAGTGCTTCAAAAAGTGGTTATGTTGGTGATTCGGTTACTCTCAAGGCTTCTGTTTCAAGCGGAACAGCACCTTATGAGTATCAATACAGCTATGATGATGCTAAAGGTATAAAACATATAATTACAGCTTATACAGCTGGTAAAACCTCAACAACTTGGAATACCTCTTCCCTATCTGCCGGCGATTATACGATAAGGGTTGAGGTCAGGGATAAAAACAAAAAAACTGCAACAAAAACAAGTACAATAAGCCTGAAATCAAGAAGCGTTAAAGGCTCAATATCAACTATGGAAATGAGCTACACGCAAAATGACGAATGGTATCCGAATGTAAGATTTCAGGTTAATATAAGTGATGAAACCACTGCCCCCTCACCGTATAAGTACAAAGTTCAGTATAAAAAAAGCAGTGATAAGAATTATACTAATTTAAGTGATTTCAAGACTTATAGCGGTAGTACCCAGATAGAGCTTCTCCCTACCTCGAAAGATATTGGCACATATAATTATCGCCTTATTGTTCGTGATAAAAATAATAAGGAATATACAATAAATGCTTCATCAACCTTTGAGATTAAATATAACGCACTAAAATTTAATTTTAATGCGTCTACAAAAGAATTTCTTACAGGTGGTGGCGACCAAAAGTCGACACTTACAGTTTCTGATGTTAAAGGCGGAAACGGCAAGGATATACAGTATAAATTTGAGTATACGAAATACGCAGACTTAACAACAGCTTCTCCAAAACTTGATAGCAACGCAACTTGGACAACTCTCAAGGACTGGTCAGAAGAAAGTACATCAGAACTTATCGTTGATAAGCAGGAGGACGCAGGCTATTATGCTGTGAGAGTATCTGTTCAGAATAAGGATAATACAGATAGCTCTAAAATATCGACTAAAACCATTGATAAAATAAAAGTAAAAAAGCCTGTCGAAGTTGCTCTTACTGATATAAACAATCTTATTACAAAAATAGATACTTGGATGAGTAATAGTCTTACCGATACACAATTTACTACTATAAAAGAGTGGGAAAATTTTAATAATGGTGCTAATCTACAAATATACGACTATCATTTCAGCGAGTTTCAGGTTGCGTATGATACCGCTAAAGATGCTGCTAATCACGATAAAAGCGAATACTCTAAGATATATAAGAATCTTGATGATGAATTCACTAAGCTAAAAACATTCTTTAAAAGTAATGAGTTCAGAAGTTATTCTCCAGATGGTGGTGAAAACACAGACTGGTCATCACCTATGGCAATCTGCAATTTCATATTTGATACATTTGTAAACTATCTTGTAATGGTAATAGATTGTTTCAGTATGTTAGCAGGTAATGGTAAAACCTCTGTTACTTTCTTTTCCGGATTTGATTATAACCAAATTGCTCAGGTAATATATCCTGTATTTCAAGCTATTGCCTATGCCTTAATAGTTATACTTGTTGGAGTTAATGCTATAGAATCAGCCTTTCAATACGAAATGTTCACACTCAGAGGTGGATTCAAAATTGCTGTTAGACTAATATTTGCAAAGGTTTTTGTAGATTTATCTCTTACAATATGTCAATCTATTATATCTATTGGTGTGGGCTGGACAAATCAAATTTTGGAATTAACAAAGGGAATATTGAATAATTTACAATTAACTCTTACGGGTCCAGATGCTTCTGGATTATGGATAGTTGGTTGGATTGTTGATTTCTTTACAGGACTGCTCTTTGTTATAATTATCGGTCCGGTTGCGATTGCTTTAGCGATTGCAGCTTTTTGCTTAATGTGTAAATTATTTATTCGTTGTTTTGAGATTGCAATGCTCCAATGTGTATCCCCTGCTTTCTTTGCTTGCATTTGTGGAGAAGCAACTAAAGAATATTTCAAGAGATTCATGATTTCATACTTATCTGTTGTACTTGATGTTGTGTTTACAGCTGTTGTTTTCTATATTTATGCACAATATTTAAATGGTTTCATTACTGATATAAGTATAACAAAACCAGATGATATATTGAATACTCAAATGGGATTTTTCTCTTTTATATTTGTTTCAATCGGTGCATTCATACTTATGATAAAAACCCCAAGAGTTCTCAAAAATTTAGTAGCATAGTATTGAAATAAAAATCACTTTATGGTATTATAATAATCATAGTATTTGAAAGGATTGATTATATGAAAAACAAAGTGAAAATAACTACTTTAATATTAGCTTTGATGGTATCTATGGTAAGTATAGTTGGTTGTTCTAATAACAATTCAACAAGCACAGAAGCAAATGTATCAAGCAACTCTTCAATAGAATCGTCTGCAGAAAGTTCTATAGAAGAATCCTCTACCCTTGAATCATCTGCTGAAATATCATCTGAAACAACAAGTACAGCAGAAAGCAGTATAAGTAGCAGTAGTAATAGTTCTGCTGTTGACCCTGCTGTTGAAGAACGCTCATATAGCAAAGAGGAAACATACAAGCCACAACCAACTAAGTTTTCTGATTACAGTTATTATCCGGCAGGAAATAGTTATTGCTACTCAGGTAGTGCCAGCAAAGTGATAATCCCATCGGAATTTACCGAGTGTCCGGGATTTAACTATGATAATGATGTAAAAGAAATTATTGTTCCTGAAACAGTAACTAAAATACCAAAGGGAGCTTTTACAGGCTGTACAAACCTTGAAAAACTTGTAATCTTAAATCCTGACTGTGAGATTGAAGACGGCAGAATCCTTCCGAAAGCAGACCCTAATGCCAAGTATAATTCATATAACAATAAACTTATTAATATTTACTGTTATTTTAGGTCTGATAAAACTATTCCTAAACAACGCTTAGTTGGTATACAGGGTTGCAGTAAGGTATTCAATGCTCTTGGCGGCAGCTATACAGGCAAGGACTTTGATAAGTGCATGCACGACTTAGCAGAGGAATCATACGAATAAAGCCAAAAATAAAAGCACAGCTCAAGCTGTGCTTTTATTATGCCCGTCAGAAGATTGACGGAATATGTAGATTTTGGTATAATGTACTCGCACACGAAAGTGTGTACATAGTGCATACCACATAACGGTAGGCGGTTGTTCCCTTAACCTCTTTGAGGTGCAGGGATACATAAAATTTTCTTTTATCCCTGCTTTCTTAGTGAAAGGAGGGATACGATGATGGAATGGAATGATTTCTTCCAGATGATTATTGCAGTTACAAATATACTGCTTGTCATAAATTCATATCGCAACAATAAAAGAAGATAACCGCCCTGCTTCCACATAGGACGGTTATCTTTTAACCAACTACTGGGAACAACCGCTTATCGGTATGCTCTATGTTTATATTATACACTACATATTAAAATATGTCAAACATATCATTAAACTGCACAGCTTTGGCTGTGCTTTTATAATGCCCGTCAGAAGATTGACGGAATATGTAGATTTTGATATAATGTACTCGCACACGAAAGTGTGTACATAGTGCATACCACATAACGGTAGGCGGTCAATCCTGCTCCCGGAAACGGGGGTGTTAAATATGGAAAATGTTGTTACATGGTCTGATTTATTTCAGTTTATCATAGCAATAGCAACAGTTGGAACTCTTATAGTTTCTATTGTTGATTCCCATAACAAAAGGAAATAACCGCCCTGCTACCGAATAGGACGGTTATTTCTAAATGACTTACTTATCTGGGAGCGACCGCTTATCGGTATGCTCTATGTTTATATTATACACTACATATTAAAATATGTCAAATATATCATTCGACTGCACAGCTTTGGCTGTGCTTTTTTGTTGTCAAAAGGAGGTGGTAATTTTGGAAGAAGTTAATTGGTTTATCTTTATTCCTCTTGGAGGATTATTGTTAATATTGATGTTTAGTGTAGGAGTTTTATTTAGAAATCCTTTTATTCCAATCATAAATATTGCACAGAGTATAAAAATAGGAATAAAATTCATCTTAAAAATAGCTAAGAGGTTATCAAAAAAAATATAACAGCAGCAAGGAGTGAAATTAATTGTATTGCTTTTTGGTAAATGTTTTTTTGATTTTAATCGGAATCTATATATCATATATAATTATATACTTAAGTCCTAAGAAACACAATATAAAACATGTTATCAAAGAAAAATCAGAAATCACAAAAAACGACCATAATAAAAATAAGAATAACCTATCTGTAAGACAACAAGAGGCACAAAAACACGTTGAAACTTTTAATTTTATGTTTGAGGAAATGTCAAGATTGCAAACAGAAAATACTGAACTTAGGCTTGAAAATTACAATCTAAAAGAAGAAATTAATAGAATCTAAAGAACAAGAAAGACATAGAGGAATTAGACGATAATTTATGCACAGCTCAGGCTGTGCTTTTTTGTTATCAAAAGGAGGTACATATGATAAAAGTAAAAATCACAAAGAATGTCATTAACAAAAGTGTAAGCCCTCTTGGAAGTGCATTAACTCCACGATTGATTGTATGCACTGTACTTGGCTTAGCTGCTGCTATTGCAACATTCTTTGCGTTAAAAGACAGTATAGAGTTCAATGCACTTATGTGGATAGTCTTTGCAGAAATAGCACTATTTGTTTCTTTAGGAATACAGATAAACGGAGTAGGTGTATTAAATCTTTTATTCGGCAAACAAAAAGACACACGACCATTTAATAGAAAAGGAGTATTTAACGATGATGATGAATCTATTTTTTAAGATATTTTCGGTGTTTTCTAAAAAGCCAAGTGATTTTTTGGGGAAGAGAAAGGCAAGGGTACCAAAGACTGCTCAAGATACTATACCATTCATAGAAGCATATGAAAACGGGCTTTTCCTTACTGGTGAAAACACATATACGCTGATTTTTGCATATAACAACATAGATTACTTTCTTTTTAGAGATGATGAAAAGGAAGATATATACGAAAAGTATATGCGTTTGCTCAATGCTTTGCCGTCAGATATAGAGTATCAGGAATTTACGATGAATACCGAGGTTGATTCTGATGTTCTTTATAGAACACTCTTGCCGAATAAAGATTCGGAAGAAAAATATCCTGATATTGCAAAGGACTATAAGAAAGTCATAGGAAGCTATATTGAAAATACTTCCGTTGCTGCGGCTAAGAAAATTATGCTTATTGCAATGACCTATACACCTCAAAACAAGATAGATAACGCAAATATCCTTTTTAAGTATTATCAAAATTTACAGCAGCTATTTACAAATCTTCATTCAGAAACGCACCAACTTGGGGCTGAGGATGTGTTTGAGGTTCTATATAAGCTGTACCACCAATTCAGCAATATCCCGTTTATGCTCCCTAAAAATGTCTTATCGACAGGTGGCAGAATTAAGGATTATATTGCTCCGTCAATATTCGTATTCAGACAGAAGTGCATTGAAATAGGTGATTCTTATACTCGTGTACTGTTCTTAAAAAGCTATGACCGTAATATAGATGATGAATTTATTCACGACTTACACGATAATAATGAAAAAATAGTAATATCTAAACATTTACGCAGGGTAGACAAAGGTGAAGCTGCAGATATGGTTAAAAAGAATTTAAATAACCTTGAGGGCAGCATACAAAAGCGTATGGAGATAAACCATAAAAACGGAACTAATTATGTGCCAAAAACATTAAGCAACAAAGAAAAAGAGCTGCTTGACCTACAAGACCGTCTTAGCGGAACAGGCTGTGAGCTTTTTGAATTATCAATTTTCGTAGCTGTTACTGCAAAAACAGAGGAAGAATTAAATGAGCTTACCCGTTATGTGCAGAATAAGGCTAAGTCACATCAAGTGGTGCTCGACACTCTCACAGGACAGCAAGCTAAAGCTCTTGATGCTGTTACACCATTTGCATTAAGTAAATTTAACTCAAAGTTTAATAATAACATAAAAACATATCTCCTTAGCGATGCCGCCGGAGTTATGATACCGTTCTCTCATGTTGACCATTTTGCAGAGGGCGGTATTTTTTATGGAGAAAATCAAATAACAAAGTCAATTATAACTCTTGATAGAACTCAAGAAATGAATGCCAATGGTTATATACTTGGCTGTTCGGGTTCGGGTAAGTCTATGTTCTCAAAGGCTGAAATGTTTGATGTTTTGCTAAAATATCCAAATGATGAGATTATTGTTATTGACCCAGAAAATGAATATAAACTACTTGTTAAGTACTTTGATGGTTCAATTCTTAAACTTTCCCCGTCATCACCAACAAAACTAAATATTTTTGATATAGATTTGACGGTATCCGAGGAAGGTACATCAGCAATAGCAATGAAGTCAGAAACAATTATGACTATCGTTGAAACAGCAAAGGGTCAGGAACTTACAAGTAACGAGATAACAATTATCGACCGCTGTGTAAAACTTGCTTATCAAAAGTATATTCAGACAAATGGAGATGAGCGACTTCTTCCAACCTTTGAGGATTTTTATAAACTTCTATTATCTGCACCAGAGCCTGAAGCACGCTCACTTGCTGTTACACTTGAGATTTATGTTAAAGGTTCATTCAATATCTTTTCCGGCAAAACAAATATTGATACAAATAAGCGTTTTATGGTATTTGATATTGCCCAAATGGGTGAACAAATTCGTGCTGTAGGCTTACAAGTTATACTTGAATATGTATGGCAGAGAGTTGTTGCAAACAAAAGGCGTGGGGTTCGTACTTGGGTATGGATTGATGAATTTAGTATTATGTTTAATGACGGTGCAGGACGAACAACACATAAATCAGGAGAATTTTTTTCAAAGGTCTATAAGCGTATCAGAAAATACGGCGGCGTTCCAACTGCTATGACGCAAAATATAACAGAAGTTCTTGAATCACCTCAAGCTCGAACAATGCTTGCTAACTCGGAATTTGTCACATTGCTTCAACAGAAAAAAGAAGATTTGGACGCCGTTTCAAAGTTATTTGCTCTATCTCCATATCAACAGCTGCCATTGAAATCCGGCAAAGTAGGTACAGGTATCATTGTTTGCGGTAAAAAGATTATTCCGTTCGAAAAGATAATTCCAGAGGATAGCTTGATGTACAAAATATGCACAACAAAATTCGATGATATTCGATAGGAGGTTATTATGTTTGGTTTTGGCGAAAGAAAGATTAAAATTAACCAACTTCCTGAAGAAAAAACAGAAACTAAACCTCAAAGTAAAACTGAGCAAAAGCTTACATATACAGAAAAAGAAACGGAAAATAAGGATAATAGCCATGATATAAAAAGCTATAAGCAGCTCGATAAGCTGCTTATGAAGCTTTATGATATATCAGCTTTATCAGTTTACTCTTATGATTATCAGCAAGATTTCATTAAGCCTAAGCGAATATATGGTATTGAAATATCAAGATTAAGCATAGAAAATTATCTGTCGCTTAAATCTCCAACTGTAATGCGTAAAGCTACCGGATTTGATGATGCACCTTTGTATCGTGCAAGATATATTTCAAAATATCGTGCTGATAACAAAGAATATCTTGTTATTATGTCAAGCACTCGCTTTGAGGGATTTTCTATTCCGGAATTGATTAACATACCTGTGTTAATAAAGAATGCAATATCTAATATAACGGGGTGAATTAAATGAACTTGGTCATAGCCTGTGACAAGAGAATTCAGAAACAGGTTTCTGGATTTAAATTTAAAGAACATAATCATAATGTTTTAGCGTACATAAATGAGATTGGCAGCAACTTTGCAGATAGGATTGAAAATAATCTTCCACATATTTTGGTCATATTTAACGGCATTAATGATAAAGATAATGTCCTTTTCGAGGAGCTTGAGCGTATGCTTAAGCTCCTTCCGCATTTGCGGATTATATATGTTTATGGTAAGCCTGATGATAATTTTCAGGAAACCAAAAATAAGTTAATATCACTTGGCATTTATGATATTATACTGACAGATTTATCTAACATAAGGTTTAAAAATAATCTTATGTCTGTTATTGATAAAAGTATGAATGCAGAAGATTTAGAGAAATCTATTGAGAAGTATGAATCAATGACAAAACCTATTGGTGTCGAAACAATTCGCAATTATATTGATGATGATACACCTGTAGATTTATCTAAATCATCATTAAACGAAGAATATCACAACGAAATTGAGCAAGTCGATATTCCGCAAGAATACATTGGAGCGGGCAACATTACGATTGCTATATCTTCTGTAATAGTCAATAGTGCCGGTGTAGTTCTGACTGCTATGGAAATAGCAACAGTTTTAAAGCAAGCGAAAGAAACAGTTTCTCTTTTTCTGCGTGATGAAACATATAAACGATTCTTAGAATTTCATAATATTGATATTGAAAACGCCAACGGAGGTTTTACTCTCAATAAGTTACCTATTTATCCGCTTTCTCTCTATGAACAGCGTAAACGACGCAGCCGTTTTGATGTTATAGACCTAACAAACAATGGCAATATGACCGACAGAGAAAGAAAAATCTTTGAAAAAGCCGAAATCAAATTACAAATGTGTCGAGGTACTGAATGGGATATAGCTGTGCTTCAGGAATATCTCAATTTAGGCTTGCCTTATCTCAAAGAGATAAACTATTGTTTCTATCCAATCTCTCAAAAAGACTTTCTCAAGTATAATAAATCTATGATACAAGGTCATTGTAAAGCTTGCAGACTGCGTACCAGTCCAAATTATACAAGTCCTTGTGATTGGAACAGAGATGTGTATGCAGATATTTTGAGCCGATATACAAGTATCGGAAAATCTAAAAAGAGGAGATGGTAATATGGAGTGGATTATTATTTTAATGCTCTTAATTCTTGACCTTATTGAGGGACTTGTAATAAAAAAGCTTAGAAAAGAAATTGCTCGTCGTGACGGTGCAGAAATAAAGCCAAGTCGTGTAGGAAAATTCTTTAAGAACTTATTTAGGGATATTGTAGGATTTTAATAGACCCTAAAGGAGGTTTTCAAAATGTATGATAAAGACTTTCTTTACGATTATTTGATTAACTTTTATGAATTTTCCGGTCGTATAATTGATGGCATTTTGGATATGTACGATTACATAATAAATGGCAATGATGAAGATTTTCCTAATAATTTGCCAAAAAAACTACAGATTTTTTTGGCAGATTATTGGTCGGAAAAGCGATTAACTATATATAAAAATATATGTGAGAAAACATCTGAAGAAAAAATTTCATATTACTTTAAAAATTTTAATCTTCAACAACTGTCTGTAATATTTTTTGCACTTGGTTATGGAATAAGTGATGATGAAATTTATCTTCTAATGAAAAAAAGTATGTCAGCAAGAAATCTTGAATTGATATTGCGAGCATTAATTGAATGGGATTGGAAAGATACTCAACAACTTGAAAAAGAAATTGCTCAAAACTTTAAAACCAGTTTTAATGAAGAAAAATTTGTCACCTTTATCAAGGAATATGCACAACACAAAGATGTTTTGAACAGAAAGGTTAATTTTTATGATTAATAAATCTGATGGTTGGTATCAAGAACTGCATGAGCTTGTTCTTTGGATTATAAATACTAAAAATTTTAGTGAGTTTATCGAATCTAAAATTTATCTTCTTAAATCTGAAATAAAAGATAACTTAGATAAACATATTCAAGAATATAAAACAAATCCAAAAACTTCAAGTAAATGTTTAAGTAAATCAATTAATGATGAAAAAAAAGCATTAACATTTGATAGAATATGTAGATTAGTTTTAGCGGATATATGTGGTGTATCTAACGAAAATCAGGAAACATTAATGAACAAAAAGCTTTCTATCAAGCAAATGGATAAATTACTATTTGACTATATAAATAACTTAAATTAATCTAAATTACACATTTTCAAATATTAAGAATAAAGGTTCTCTTAAAACAGAGAACCTTTATTTATCCATTTAACTATATACATCTCGACGATGACCAATATTTAGTGCTGTTATGATAAGCCTATCATCTTCAATGAGGCATATAAGCCTATAATCACCTATTCTGTATCTCCATTGCCCTTTTCTGTTTGCAACTAAAGCTTTGCCATGAATTCGTGGATTTTCACAATCAATAAGATTTTTAGTAATCCATGATTTAATCATCAGTTGAGTATATCTATCAAGTTTTTTAAATTCTTTATCAAACCTTGAGGTTGTTTCAACTGAATATTTCATAAATCAAGGTCCTTCCACAATTTTTCAATAGGTGTACTTTTTTTGCCCTCTTTCAAATATTCATCATATGCTTCATTGGCAATAGCAATATCATATTCATCTTCGATTTTTTCAAATAAAGCCTTTTTAAAGGCTTCACCAATGGATATAGAGTGTAGTTTGGCATAGCTGTCAGCTAATTTTCTTTCTTCATCTGTTAATCTAATTGAAAATGCCATAAAATCATCTCCTTTATATAGTACATAGTACTATATAATTCTTATTTTGTCAATAGTTTTATCTTATGTAGATATAAAATTTTTATAATAAGGAGGAATACAATGAAAATCTTAACTTTTTCTGATTTACATACACCTTGCATTGAAGCTATATCCAATATTGATTTTAATAATCTCAATTATGATATATGCTTCACACTTGGAGATATAGATTTTGAAACATTGAAAACTATACGAAATAATGTAAAATGCAGTATTTATGCGGTTCTCGGCAATCACGATGAATATAATCTCTTATCTGATTTAAATATTCAAAGTATCAACAGAAAAAAGATTAATGTTGCTGGCATTTCTTTTGTAGGCTTATCTGGCTCATCAAGATATAAACTTGATAATAAATCTATGCTTACCCAAAAAGAAAGCATACAAGTTTGTAAAGAACTTGAACCAGCAGATATACTTATTTCTCACGATTGTGCGTTTGGTTTATATGGTTCAAAATCAGATAATACTCATTGTGGTTTGAAAGGTATATCGAAGTATATAAAAAAGTACAAGCCTTGGCTTAATATTCATGGACACTATCATCAAAATAAGATTATAAAGTGTCGTAACACAACGGATATTTGCATTTATGGTTGTGCTATTATTACTCTTAACACTAACCTCAATTTTGAGATTAAGCATATTTTTAGTTAATAAAATTAAAAACTGTTGATAGACAAGTAAAATAAATAATGATATAATTGAAAGGAAAAATTATGGAAAATCCAGAATTAAAAGAAATATTTTTTAACCGAGCTAATGTAGAAGAAACTGAAAGAGTAGTTTGTGACAACTGCTTTGAGCATATGGTCTTTATGCTGCGTGATAATCAACAACACGAATTTTCTGTTGGATTGAGTACAATATTAGAGTGTCTTACATATGCAATAGGTACCGGAGATTTGCCAAAGCTACCCTTAAGCTGGCTTGATGCTGTTGACCATGTTTACAACACAGCTTTTTCTGATAACAAAAATATTTCTTATTATGATGATAAAATGTATAAGGAGAGATACAAACATAAATGAAATATTTTAAAACAGAAGACACTCGTACTGCTCCAAGATATGAAATAACAACTAAGGTATTTGAAGAAGTTACCGGACATAGGCACCCATTTGAACAAGTAAATCATAACCGAACAATTTCACAATATGGGATTTGTCCATCATGCTTAAATCCTGTGCAGCTAATAGGTATTGCTAAACAAATAAAAGTGAGTCCATACGGTAAACACACAGGAAAAAATATAGCTGGATTTCCACAATGGAATTATATTAAATATGAATATTGTCCATATGCTTCAAAAAATGACCATAGAAATATAAATGATGATGAATTATTACCTGAAATAACTGAAGATATTATTGAACTATATGAATTGTTAAAGAATCAATTTGATAGAGTTGTATATGTTATATCTCAGGAATTAGATGTAAGATGTTCTTCTTCATTTTGGGAAAAAGCTATAAAACAGTATTTAGTGAATAGGTTTTATTGTTACCCTTGGCTTACAGAAGCAAATTTACCATATATCTTTGCATATAAAAGTATGCAGCATCAAAGCATTTATGGACAGCAATTTGTAGTTGATTCTGATTTATTTAACGCTTTAAAAAAGCATAAATATGTAGACTTTATACCATTAAAAGATGATAATAGTAACTATATGCGTTTGGTAAGTAATGGTGGTTTCTTAAATCTTCATTTTAGATTTACTGAACATACGCAAAAAGCTATTAATGGTGAAGAACTAAAGGAATCAATGATTTTTTGTATTGATGATTTGATAAGTGAACAAACTATCTTTCAAAAAAATATAAATTTCAGTGAGAATTATTTTATGAATATAGTAAATAAATCAGGAAATGAAGATAAACGACAACAATATCTACTTGATATTGCTATTGAGAATATGCCACCACTAAATCTGGGATAAACTTAATATAAAGAACAAAATTGCTACAGTATTTATGCTGTGGCAATTTTAATATGGAGTGATAAAAATGGTAGTAATCTATGCTGAAAAAGCAAGTCTTGCAAAAGAAATTGCTTCTGCACTACACGCAGGGAAAAGAATAGCTCACCCTAAAGAACCGACCATCGGACACTATGAATTTATATTCAAAGGTGAAAAAGCTATTCTCTGTCATGGTGTCGGACATTTATGTGAGCTTGCAAACGCTAAAAGCTACGGCGAACGATATGCAAAGTGGGATTTGAATGTATATCCTTGTATTCCACAAGAATATAAAATATCAGTAAAAGATAAGACAAAAACTTGCTTTGAGTATGTGAAAGGCTTTTTTGATAAAGCTGATTGGCTTATCAATGCAACAGACCCAGACAGAGAGGGCGAATTGATATTTGCGTACATATATGAAGCTATGAATTGTACAAAGCACTGGAAAAGAGTATGGATTGAGGACTTAACTCCTCAAAAAATCCAATACGCTTTTGCTCATCTCAAAGAAAGTGGTGAAGTTATAAATATACAAAAAGCTGGTCGAGCAAGAGGAATAGCAGACTGGATTTGCGGAATAAATCTTACTATCGCAGCAACTAAAAAACTATCATCATCAAAAGATATGCTGTCAATAGGCAGAGTACAGACACCTGTGCTTGCTATGGTTGTAGAGCGTGAGAAAAAGATTTTAAATCATATAAAAACACCTTTCTGGAAACTATTTGCAAAGTTTACAGCTCCGACAGGTGAATTTATCGCAGAATATGAAAAAGGTCAATTTGATAATGAATCAGAGGCAAAACAAATACTTGCAAGCTGCACTGGAAATGGCATAGTAAAATCTAAAACGATTAAAAAGAAAAGTGTAAGTCAACCTTTGCTTTTTAATGCTACGCAACTTCAAGCAACAGCGGGCAAAAAGCTTGGCTGGGATTTGAAAAAGACTGTTAAGATTATGCAGGAACTTTATGAACATAAGTTTATGTCATATCCTCGTACAAGCTCAGAGCATTTGACGGTAGCTATGCAGCCAGAAGTTACAACAACACTTAAAAAGCTATTTCAACTTCCTGAATATAGCCAATATGCAATTCCTGAAGAACAATGGCAGGCATATAGTAAAAGACACTTTGATGATAGCAAAGTTGATAGCCACCCGGCTATTATTCCAACTATGAATGTTCCCTCCTCCCTATCAGAGCTTTCTGAAGATGAAAAAATGTTATATGATTTGCTTGTTAAGTCGCTAATAAGAGTAGTATATCCAAAAGCACAGCTTGAAGACACAACAGTTATTATTGATGTAAACGGTAATAATTTTAAGACAACAGGCAGTATCATAACTGATAATGGTTGGTATGCTGTTGACGCTATTCCGGAAATGAAAGCCGTATTGCCACAAATAAACGAGGGCGAAAGCTATCCTGGCAAATATGAACTTAAACAAGGCTTTACAGAACCACCGAAGCGTTATACTGAACCTGACCTCATAACAGCAATGGAAACAGCAGGGAAAAATCTTGAAGATGAAGAAGCTCGAACACTTATGAAGCTTGAAAATAAAGGTCTTGGAACAGCTGCAACAAGAGCAGCAACTATAAATGCTCTTTTCGCAAGAGAGTACATTGCAAAAAAAGGAAAGACGATATATCCAACAGAAAAGGGAATTTTCATAATTGATAATCTTCCGGTTGCAGAACTCAAAAGTGCTGAGCTTACAGGAGAATGGGAAAAGCGTTTGCACGACATATCTGAAGGCAAAGAAGAATATCAAAAATTTGTAGAAAATATAGAACAGACTGTTCGTAGCTGGTACGAAACAATAGCACATTCAAACACTGAAACTTATTCTTCTCAGACTGAACAGCTTTCCTGCCCTCTTTGTGGTGCAAAGGTGATAAAGGGTAAATTTGGATATTTCTGTTCATCAAAGAAAGAAAAGGGCTGTAATTTTTCAATTCCTGCTGAAATATGTGGTAAGAAAATATCGGATACACAGGCATTAAAGCTTATTGAAAAGGGCAAGACAACAGTTATTAAAGGCTTTAAGTCAAAAGCTGGAAAAGAATTTGATGCAGCTCTAAAACTTGATAAAACAACAGGAAAAATTGAATTTGAATTTCCTAAGAAAAAGAAAAACTAATACAGTAAAACTGAATAATCTAAAAGAAGAATGTGTTTAAATGCACATTCTTTTTTTATGCTCAAAATTAGGAAAGGAAGATATATTATGAATGAAAAATTCACACCAGAACAGCTTGAAAAAGCTTATAACGCTGATATAATTGAATTTTTGCAAATGTATAAGGGATACGATTTTGTGAAGAAAGGTAATTATTATCAGTGCAAACAACACGATAGCCTTATGGTATATGGTAATAGAAAAGGATTTGTTTGGAATAGTCAAAAAATTGGCGGTGGAGGTGCTATTGATTTTCTATGTAGAGTTGATGGATTAAGCTTTCCAAAAGCTGTTGAAGCAATTATAGGCGAACGAGCTGCAGAATACAGGGCGGCTCCTAAATATGAACCAATGGCTCATATAGGAAAATTAGTTTTGCCTGAACGAGCTGAGGGAAAATACAGCAGAGTTTTTGCATATCTATCTCAAACAAGAGGTATAACTCCAGAAGTTGTTGCCGATTTTATGAAATCTAAGCAGCTCTATCAGGATAAAAAAGGAAATTGTGTATTTGTAGGGTATGATGAAAAAGGTGTTGCTAAGTTTGCTTCTGTTCGAGGTACTCTGACCGAAAAGAAATATCGTGGTGACTGTAAAAATTCTGACAAAAGATATGCTTTTCAGCAGGTTGGAACAGATACAACAAAATTATACATATTTGAAGCACCTATCGACCTTATGAGTCACTGTGCATTAACGGATAAACAATTTGGTACTGGTACATATAAACAGCAAACAAGAATTGCTCTTTGTGGTACATCTGATGTGGCTTTGGAAGCTTTTCTTGCAAAACACCCAGAAGTCAAAACATTAAATTTCAGATTGGATAATGATGAAGCCGGAAAAAAAGCTGTAAAGGACTATAAAGCTAAATATGAAAAAATGGGATATATTGTTAAGGCTGTATTCAGTAATGGCAAAGATATAAACGAAGATTTAATTAAACAGAATAAATCAGCAAAAAGAGTGAGATAGAAAATTTAGAATAAAGGAGAGTAAAATGGATTTTTATAATATTTCAGAAGAAAAATTATTCGCAGAATATAAAGTTCAAAAACATTATAAAGAAATTGAGAGGCTAAATATTATATCTTTACAATTTATTACGGAGATGTTATTATGTAATAAAATAAAGATACAATGGTTACCTTTTGAACTAAGGATTTCTAATATAGATTTTTATATTTCTGCTTTTCGAGTAAGCAGAAACACATCAAAAGAACGATTTATAGATGATATAATGCTTCTTTATGATGATACAAAGAAAAATTTTTCTAACAACAAAAAATTTATGGAAATGTTGCTATTAACTTTAGAACGCTATGACTTTAAAGGTGAAGAACAATTTGAAATTATTAAGGCTAATATTACAAAAGAAATATTGCTCAAACTGTCTGTTAATAGAGAGTTATCAAAAAATCATAAATAAACTTTCTACAGAAAATGAACAAATGAAAACTCAATATGATACAGCTAATGAGCTATTAAAAACATTGGATGAAAAAATTGATATAAGAAGAAATGTAATTTATTTTAAAGCCAAAAATGAATCTATACAATTAATTACTATAGAACCTTTTTATGATTATGAATGCAAATTAAAAAGATTAGAACTTTATGGTTATTTTTTCAGAGTTCGGGAAATTGGTCGCATTACACCTCAAACTATGAGTGTTGATGTGTTTTATGGAGATTATATTTATAATAATATAATAAGTCATTATGTAAAGCACTTCTATATTGCTGCACTTGATTGTATACCAAATAAGGGCTATGGTTCTATAATGATGGAGCAATTTTTAAAATACATAAAACCCTTTGGTGCAGAATATGTAAATGGTATAATCACTAATTACGATGCAAAGGATATTGAACACAAAAATAGATTATTTCATTTTTATAGAAAATTTAATTTTGAAATTGGTTCTCTTAATGAACAGGGGGATTACCCAATAAAACTAAATTTACATACTTGAATAATATTTCAATAATTTAGAGGTATTATTTATTTTTATAAAATTAAATAAGGAGCGAAAAGCTATGCAGGCATATTTTAAACTTGGAAACGATGTACTTGACTGCGGACTCACACCAAACGAGCTTAAAGTAGCAGTGTGCTTGTATAGCTGTGTTTTCAGAGGTTGTTATATAATCAAAATCAAGCAAAAAACAATCGCAGAAAAATGCTGTATAAAGAAACTGGAAACGGTTGCGAATATTATATGCTCTTTACAAAGAAAAGGTATTATACAAAGCGTTAGCCGCCGTCAGAAAGCTAATGGCTTGCTTGGAACATATATTTATAGATTAAAAACGATTCCCTCAAAAGGCTACTTTAAAGTTAAAAGGTACATTCTTGGAAAGCTGAGTAATGTTCAGCTAAGAATGTACCTTTTTATTTGTCGCTGTCTTACTAAGAGAAATGATATGTGGAATAGCTTTAATGACATTGCTCGTGCCTTGCAGATTGGCAGAAGTAAAGTAATATCAACTATAAATGAGCTTGTGCAACTGGGATTTATTCGTAAGCTTAAGATTCTAAAAAGTGATGGCAGTTATTCTGATAATCACTATTCAATCTCTGAACCTGAACAGCTGATAAAAAAAGAAGAAAGCCCCAAACAAGCCACTACACCGTTCAGAACTTTCAATAAAAGCAATTACAGTTCTGATTATAAGCGTTGTGTGGCTATATGTCAAGTGAAGTTCAATAGCTTGCTTGACTTTTTTAGTGGGGTAGTCCCCTAAAACGGAGTATGTATAGTATATACCCATTTCTTTATCAAAAAAGAAAAGAAATATTTTATTATATACTAAGAGTATAATATTTACTTAGGGTGATACCTGAACAGCTCTGATAGGAGAGGAAGCTTAGCCTGGCGGAATTGCAATGCCAGGCATAATTATTTTGCAAACATTCTTTCTTTTTCTTTCGATAATTCCTTTCCTACATACTAAAAGTGTTCGTAAAGGTGTCTGCAAGATTTTTCGGAAAAAGTGTTCGTAAAATAGCTAAAAAGTGCCTTTTTTACATAAAATTTAGGTATTCGCAAAGGTATACTTTTGCGAATAGAAGTAACTTAGAAATTCGGATTTGACAAACTTTATTTATTTATATAGAATAGGAGATATATTATGATTTCAAAAATAAGCGGAATGAGACAAGCACAATTACAAAATAGTTTTGTTTCTGATAATAATGATTTATCCCAATGGCAATACATCATATTTTCTGATGCGGAAAATATGAATAAATTCAAAGGAATTATGTTTAAAAAGCTTTATATAGAGGATTTTTGTATGAAATATTCAAGGAATGATTTATGCTTTTGCGGAAGCGGAAAAAAATATAAAAATTGTCACAGTGATATAAATCCCAACAGTCTTGTTGCACACCAATATAGGATAATGCATTTATTGGATGAAGAAATTAAAAACTGCCCTTATACTATATGTCAAAAAGGTTGCAGTGATTGTTGTACAGATGACTTTGAAGTTTCAGTAACAGAATTTTTTACAATTCTGAATTATCTGCAAATACATTGTAATAACCAACAAATCGAAAACATATGTAAATTATCAAAGGTAAAAATTTCTAGTATTTTATCAAATGAAAAGACAATTGCTTTTTCAAGATGTATTTTTTTGAATGAACATTCAAATGCTTGTGAAATATATGAAGTACGTCCTATTATATGTCGTAAGTATGGTTATTACAGCACTACAACAGATTGTAGTAAAATAATATCAGATAAAAAAGCAAGTATGTCACTTCTTAAAAATACAGAGGTTGATACTTCCAGTAATATTTTATCGTTTATTCTCCCAAACAACACAAAATTGCTCCAAAAAAGTCATCCCTTAATCTATTGGTTTTCAAGAGTTGAACAAGGAAAATTATCCAGTAATAAAATGAATGATTTATATAGGGTAGCAGTTAATTCGCCTATCTCAGAATATATTCGTATTTTACAACTCTAATAACAGCAGAGAAAACACTTGCCATATCTTTCAAAACTTGAAAGATAGTGACAGAGCATAACCGTTATCAGTACGATTACGCTCTATTTTTTTAATATTGCAACTATTACGGAGGAAAACAAAAATGAGTGAAACAAGAACTTACTACTATGCTCGTGTCAGCACAAATGAGCAGAGTTTAGATAGACAGCTTGAAGCGTTTCATCAGCTTGGTGCAGAAGAAAAATATATCTTCGCAGACAAGCAATCAGGAAAAAACTTAGAAAGAACCAACTATAAAATTTTGAGAAATAACATACTCCGAAGTGGTGACACCCTTGTTATAAAATCTCTCGACCGCCTGAGCAGAAATAAGCTTGACATAAAATCTGAGCTTGAGTATTACAAACAAAACGGTATTCGTGTAAAAGTCATAGATATGCCTACAACTATGATTGACCTTGAAGGACAAGAATGGATTATTGAAATGGTTAATAATATCATTATTGAGGTTCTATCTGCTGTTGCAGAGCAAGAGCGTCAGGAAACAAGAAAACGACAAGCCGAAGGAATCGCCGCAGCAAGAAAGCGTGGACAACATCTTGGCAGACAAGAAATAGACTTCCCCCCTAATTGGTTTGAGGTTTACATCAGATGGAAAAAGAAAGAAATCAGAGCTAATACAGCTATGGAAATCTTAAATCTGAAAAGAACAACTTTTTATAAGCTTGTTAATAAATATGAGCAAGAAGATAAATGGAATATATCTGTAAAATAAGTGGGACTTGAAGTCCCACTTATTCTATAATTTAGAATTTTAAAAAATAGTTGACATATTTTCAAGAATAATGTAATATAATATTAATGATGTTCGATTACTCATCTTATCGTTGAGTGTTTCGCCACTTGTAAAAGAGCGAGTGTTTTTATCGTTGAGTGTTTCGCCACTTGTAAAAGAGCGAATGTTTTTATCGTTGAGTGTTTCGCCACTTGTAAAAGAGCGAGTGCAAAAGTAATCAAAAGCGGGTATTGTTACCCGCTTTTTTAATTTAGAAAATTGAGGTTATATAAAATGAAAATTGCATTTTATAATGTTGATTTAGATTATATTGATTATTTAAAAAAGTTTGAATCTGCTCATCGTGGTTTTACCAGAGTTCCAAACGTTCAATATCGAAGTGGAAACAATAAGTTTTTCTATGGAACTGTTTTAAATATCCAAGGGATTGATTACTTTGTGCCTATATCATCTAAACAACACAATAGAGAAGATGATATTCAAATAAAACCAAAAAATGATAAGTATTGTAAAGAATATGCTACTTTGAGATTTGCATATATGCTTCCAATTCCTCACCAATGTATAACGATGCTTAATATTTCTGAAATTTCTAATAATACACAAAAAGAAAGAGTAAGAAAAGAATTAGCTTATTGTAGAAAATTTAAAGATAAAATAGAAAAACAAGCAAAAAAAACCTATCATCGTATAGTAGACAAAGTTAATGATAAGTTAGTTCATAATAGCTGCGATTTCAAATTGCTTGAGCAAGCTTACATAAAATACTGCATAGATAATGGATTAGAACTCTCCAAGGATTTACAAACACAGGAAACTCTATTTCAAAAAGAAGAAGTTTATCAGCAGATAAACTCAAACCAAATTAACGATTTAGCCAATAGTGGAATTCCATTTAAGGCTAAGAAAATATCTGATGATAGCTTTATCATTGTATTTGATGAAAAATATAGCGATAGAGTTAATCAGATACTTAACCAAAATACTCGTGGAAATTTAAAACACAAGATATAAATAATTCCGTAGTTCTTAAGCAATAAATGCTTTAGGGACTACGGAATTTTTATAATATATTAGAATTTATTACTTAAAGACAGAAAGGAATTTTATTATGAAAAATATTACAAATATTCACACAGTTTCCGTTTATCAGAATGGATTTTTATTAGGTATTTCAGGATACGGTCAAGCATTTAATGAATGGGATAAGGATTGTTGGAGTTGGGGCGTTAGAGATGAATCAGGCATTCTTTTAGAATCATATGTCAACAATCCATATTTAGATATAAAAAGGGCGGAACTGTTTAAACGAATGATAATTGACTGCAAAGAGGATTTCAATCCGTCTATACATATCCTTACAGTTAAGAGATGGTCAGATGATTTTGCTCTATACTTTCTTGGATACAGAGGCTTAGGAGAAAACATATTCCATAATTATTTTTTTAAAACAGTTGATGAATTACTTACGGAAAGTAAGGAGGTAGAAGGTTTAGAATGTAATAGGATAATTGAACATTTTAGAATCGTTTACAAGAAAAGAGTAGGAAAATAAATCTTCATCATTTATATTAGGATACAAATTCTTGTATTTATACATAAAAAATAATTCTGCTTTTAATATCCAAAATAACTTATCAAACTCTGTTACAAAAAAATTATTATTTGCAACTGTATAAAAATCAAAGCATACTTCATTAATATAATTAATGTTATGTTTAGCTTTAAATGTCAATCTATGATTGCCGTCAATAACTAAAAATAAATCTGGAAAACTGTATATTGGAACAATATAAATTGGAAATTCTGATTTTATATAATCTTCTTCATTGTATCCATTAACTAATTTTTCATTTTTTGTCCAATGAATATCTTCCGAAAAAATAAATCTACTCATTTGAATGGAGTGATACTTAAATTTCAATAAATTTTGTTTATAAAACATCTCAATGGAAGTAATATCAAAATTAATGAAAACCTTAAAATTAGGGAAAATAACTGTATGTTGAAAAAAATCCCCACTATATTTTTTGGCAACTTCATTCTTTAAATCCACATTATCCTGATTTTTTAGAAGTTGTATCCATTTATTAGCAAAACAATTCTGAAAAACAATATCATTAAAGATACTGTACGAATTAATTATATCGAATATAGCATTATAATTTATTTTATACTCTTTTTGGGTGCTTAAATCAATAGGCATAAATTTCAGACCTTTCAAGTTCATAATTTTTTATAATGAAAAGCCGTAGTCTTGCAAATAAATACTTGCAGGGCTACGGCTTTTTTTGCATAACTGGGACTTCAAGTCCCAGTTATAATTTTATTCGTAAAAATAAATGAATAAATAATTATAATTTTTATTGACAAATATATCCAAACGAGGTATAATAGTTTTGTAGATAAAATAAAAAACATCTATAGCCCATAAGTTGTTGGTAGCAACTAATGGGCATACGCCGTAAAGGTAATAACAGTACCTTAAACGACTTATAGACGCCATTCTTAGGTTTCATTATAACCTATTTTGGATATATTTGTCAAGTCTTATGCCTTTATGATTCGCAATTTTCGGGGCATAGGTCTTGGCTTTTTTATTAGCGTTCATTATACACAGTAAGTGCTCCAATTATAGCAAGTCCAAGTATTAAACCGCCCAATCCACCAAGTAATGAATATCCGATTAATTGTACAACAGTTGATATCATGTTTTCACCTTCTTTTTTTAATAATATCTTAGTCGCATTCTCCATAATCGAATTATTAAGAGCAGACTTGAAATTGCCCTTAAATAAAGTCATAAATTTTAGTTTATGACTTTATTTAAGAGTAATAAAACACTTATTACTCTTAAATAAAAATTAAATACACAGAACATAACGAAAATACAAAGGTTGTACGGTAACAGTTATGCCACAACGCATTTCTAACGCCGAGCGAACTAATAGAAAAACTTCTATTACTACCTCCGTACGCTGGGTAAGGACTTAGTCCTGTTCAATACATCAATCAAAGTAACGGTACCGTTAAATGAAGAATGTCGTGAGATATGCTGAAATGCAAAACTCATAAACCGCTGAATTGCGTGAGCTGACTGTAGCGTGAACCTTTTGATAGGTTAAGATAGTTATGCTTCTGTTTTAGAGGCTCTCCCCCACATTTTATTTACTCATCAAAAGGGGATTGCCTTTGAATAATGATACACGCTGTATATCTTTATTCAAGGGCAAAGATTTTTTTCTTAGCCTTTGTTCTTCTCTCTTAAGGTAATCTTATTCCAAGGTTGCCTTTGAGCAATACCATTATAACTTGATGATACTGCTCAAAGGCAACAGGTATACACCTATTGCCTTTGAATAATTTTGTGGTCGAGGTGACAGGACTTGAACCTGCGGCATCTTGGTCCCAAACCAAGCACTCTACCAAACTGAGTTACACCTCGTTTTCTCACAGCTTCATTATTATACTATATGGAATTTATTTTGTCAACGCTTTTTTCAATTTTTTTGAAATTTTTTTGTTTTTTAAATTATAATGACGCAATATAGAGAAAGAGGTTTTATTCTAAACTTAATTTATACCTTGTACTATTTAAATTTAAAACTATGTAAAGCAATAATTTTACACAGCCATATTAAAACATCGACATTTTCTTAAACAAAATTTTCATTTATTGGAGAAAGTCTTTGATAAATTGGCAGCTTCTTTGAGTAATAATGTAAATTTCTTCTATAAAAATAGATTCACAACAAGTCTGCTGTGAATCTACTTAATTTTTTATATTTTAACTTAATATTAATCAAAGAACTTTGAGTGGATAGCTGAAACAGCCTTATCTGCATCATCTGCATTAATAAGAACTGAAACCTTAATTTCACTTGTGGAAATCATCTGAATATTGATTTGTGCATCAAAGAGCGCCTCGAACATCTTTGTAGCAACACCTGCATGGCTCTCCATACCTGCACCGACAATAGAAATCTTTGCAACATCTTCTGAAAGAGTTACAGACTTACCGCCAACAACAGAAATAAAGTCTTCCATAATAGCAACTGCTTCCTTGCCATTTTCCTTAGCTACTGTGAAAGCGATATCCTTTGTGCCGTCACGGCCGATTGACTGAAGAATAATATCAACATTTATACCCTTAGAAGCAAGCTTGGAGAAAAGCTTAAATGCAAGACCCGGAACATCCGGAACACCAACAACTGAAATACGAGCAACATTTGTATCCTTAGCTACACCGCTGACCAACATTTTTTCCATTTTAACTGCCTCCTTAACGATTGTGCCCGGTGCATTTGTCATACTTGAAAGCACCTCAAGCTCTATGTTATATTTTTTAGCCATTTCTACGCTTCTGTTATTCAAAACCTGTGCACCGAGAGTTGCAAGCTCAAGCATCTCATCATAAGAAATTGTATTGAGCTTCTTTGCGTTGCTGACCTTTCTTGGGTCAGCTGTATAAACACCCTCAACATCTGTGAATATCTGGCAAAGGTCTGCGTGTGCCGCCGCTGCAATAGCAACTGCACTTGTATCAGAACCACCACGACCAAGTGTTGTAACATCATTATAGCGGTTAAGTCCCTGGAAACCTGCAACAACAACGATGTTATTCTTATCAAGCTCTTTCATTATACGGTCTGTGTTTACACGCTTAATTCTTGCACTTGTATAAGCTGAGCTTGTTTCAAAGCCTGCTTGCCAGCCAAGAAGTGAAACAACCGGATAACCAAGCTTTTCGATAGCCATAGCAAGAAGCGCTATTGACATCTGCTCGCCTGCTGCAAGAAGCATATCTTTCTCACGCTTAGAAGCATTAGGGTTGATTTCGTTTGCTTTTTCGATAAGGTCATCAGTTGTATCGCCCTGTGCAGATACAACAACGACAACACTGTTGCCCTTTTTATATGTATCTGTAACTATTTTGGCGACATTCATTACTCTTTCAGCATTTGCTACAGAGCTTCCGCCGAATTTCTGAACAATTAAACTCATCTACAATTTCTCCCTCTTTTTATTATATATACGCTGACTTTGGTTAAGCTCATATTTAGTTAACCAAAGCAACGAAATAAACAAGATTATTATATCAGATTTTCTTTAAAAATTAAAGATCTGAAATTCTGATTTTTGAAAGAACCTTTACACCGCTATCTTCAAGAGCCTTAACAGCTTTTTCTATATCAGATTCTTTCATATCGCCTGTTGTAAAGGCAAACTCGTTTTCCTTAGCGCCATTTCTTGTAAGAACTTTAACGCCTGCAAAAAGCTCATTAGCTTTTTCAAAAGCTGCCTTTGTGTCATCAGCCTCTGCTCTTACATAAACGCTCATAATAGTATTTGCATAAGGCTCTACATCGCTCTCTGAACCATCTGCCCAACCGAGATATTTTCTTGCAGAAAGATGCTTAACGCAGTCTATAATATCAGCAACAACAGCACTTGCAGTAGGAAGCTTACCAGCACCCTTACCATAGAATACAACATCACCTGTTGCATCGCCACGAACAAGAATACCGTTGAATACATCGTCAATACCTGCAAGCTGACTGCTGCGTTCAATGAACATAGGCTCAACTGTAATATCGACCTTACCATCTTCAAGTTTCTTAACTTGACCGATAAGCTTTACTACTCCACCCCATGCGTCTGCATAGAGAACATCGTCAAGAGTGATTTCTGTTATACCCTTTGTATTAACATAATCAGGATAAATATGCTTGCCATATGCAAGAGAAGCAAGAATACAAATCTTTCTGCAAGCATCATCGCCCTCAATATCAGCCTTTGGATTTCTCTCGGCATAGCCAAGCTCCTGAGCCATTTTAAGTGCGTCTGCAAAAGGCATTTGCTCACGAATCATCTTTGTGAGGATAAAGTTTGTTGTACCATTGAGGATACCGGCAATCTCGATAACATCATTTGCTGCAAGGCACTGGCTCATTGGGCGGATAATTGGAATACCGCCGCCTACGCTTGCTTCAAAGAGGAAGTTTGCATTCTTTTCCTGCGCGATGGCAAGAAGCTCTGCACCTTTTTTAGCAACAAGTTCTTTATTTGAGGTTACAACGCTTTTGCCTGCCTGTAAGCAACGCTTAACAAAATCATAAGCAGGGTTTATTCCGCCCATAACTTCGGCAACAACTTTAACCTCATCATCATTCAAAATATCCTCAAAATTCTTTGTAAATCTATCCGCAAGAGGACTATCAGGAAATTCTCTTATATCAAGAATATACTTGATATTGATTTCTTCCTTTGCTCTTTTGGCAATGCTTTCGGCATGGCTTGTTAAAACTTCTACAACGCCTGAACCGACTACACCATGTCCCATAACCGCTACCTGTACCATTTTTCTATCTCCCTTACTTTATAATAATATTATATAATTAAATTAATTTATCTTGTTTCTTCTAAGCTTGTCTGCTCCGGTTCAGATGATTCTACACTTGAATCTATACTTTCTGTAGAACTTTCACCACTCTCTGTACTTTCTGTTGAACTTTCGCCGCTTTCGGTACTTTCTGCAGAACTTTCACCTGAACTTTCGTTACTTGTATCAGAAGATTCGTTAGACCATTCATAGCTATATTCTGTGTTACTTGATTCTGGAGGTGTGATAATTCTTCCATGATTAGACGTACAGGTTCCAGGCATATTATCCGCTGTATAATAACCTGTTACTGTATCAGGACAAAGCGAATTTGCAATAAGACCGTTTTCTCGACAGAATTTCTGAGCAATAACTGTATCTGGTATGTTGAAGTCCTTATGTTCTTTCGTCTTGAGATATTCTGTCATAATCTCAGACCACAGAATATGGTTCTTGCCTTCTTCTTCCTGATTTATAGTAGCAGGAATATCGTGTCCTTGCCAAATACCTGCAACTGCGTAAGGGGAAGCTCCGACAAACCAGTTATCATAGGTATTATCAGTAGTACCTGTCTTACCGATAATATCCCAACCGCTGACGGCTGCACGATAACCAAGTCCTTCTTTATCGCTGACAACCTGATGGAGCAATCTATTCATAATTGCTGCTGTTTCTTCACTTATAGCACGGGAAGAAACTCTTTTATCTCTCTGGTCAAGGATAATGTTGTTATCTTGGTCAGTTACATAATAGTAGGTATATGGTTCGTAGTATGTTCCGCCATTACAGAACGGAACATATGAGGCTGTCATTTCACGAACGGTAGTTCCGCCATGAACACCACCCATGGACATAGCAACTATATTTTTTGAATCCTGATCTGGGTCAAGATGCGCAAGCTTAAACTTATTTGTAGCATAGTTATAGCTTTCGCTCATACCTATTTGATTGAGAAGGTTAACTGTCGCTGCGTTTGAAGAAATCTCAAGAGCAGTCATCACTGTTATATTGCCACGATAGCCCTCGTACCAGTTATTAGGACCTGCTACAACATTTCCATTTGAATCATAAGACCAATCAGGAATTGCTGTATCTGAAATCAATGATGAAAAGTTAACTATCTTATCTTCAATAGCAGGAGCATAAACGGCAATAGGCTTAATTGTTGAACCAGGCTGTAGGTATGCGCCATTTGCTCTATCAAAGAGGAATAATCCATCTTTTTCATTACGACTGCCCACTGTTGCAAGAATTCTGCCATCAAGCCCCATCATAATATAACCGCATTCGAGCTTCTTATCCTTAGGCGTCTTCCACTGAAGAACTTTTCTTTGTGCAATACTCTGTGCTGTTGGATCCATTGCTGAATAAATCTTTAATCCCTCTGTATAAAGCTTTCTCTCTGCCTCGCGCTCGCTTATATTAAGATTTTTCTGTAATGCTTCAGAAACCTCTCTGAACAGCATATCGTTATACCAACTTTGGGTTGGGTTTTCGTCGTCTTCATCGTCATAACTATATCCGACAAAGGTCATTGTTGCCGATTCCTTCATGGCAGCCTCATACTCAGACTGAGTAATTCTGCCCTGTGAATACATCTCTCCAATAACAACTTCACGGCGTTTTTTATTATTCTCAGGATAAGCAAGAGGATTATAAACTGCAGGATTTTGTGTAATACCTGCAATAGCAGCACACTCTGCAATAGAACACTCGTTTATATCCTTATCAAAATAAAAATTTGCGGCAGCCTGAACACCACTGCAACCACTTCCGAAGTTTACTATATTAAGGTAAGCCTCAAGAATTTCTTCTTTAGTATATTGCTTTTCGAGGTCAAGCGCATGGAATATCTCAGTAATCTTACGATTAAGGCTGACATCGTCATTTTCCGTAACATTCTTAACAAGCTGTTGTGTTATTGTAGAGCCACCGTAATCAGCCCTACCTGTAATAAGACTTAATACAGCGCCGCTTGTACGAATCCAGTCAACACCTTTATGGTCATAGAAACGCTTGTCTTCAATGGAAACAACTGCATCCGTCATCGCCTTTGGAATATTATTATAATCAACCCAAACACGATTTTCTGCATTATAAAGGTTTTGGTCGAGCGTTACTGTTCCGTCATCATTCGTGACATAAATACTACTGGTTATGTTTTTCTTTGCATTTCTTAAATCAAGACTGAATGGCTCATTTGCAACATCAATTATATAAGCCACAATAGAAATCATAACAACAACACCAGTAATAACTCCAACCAACAAGGCGGTAAGAAGTATTCTTTTAACAATACCCCATACCCTTGACAGCGCTGGATGACTTTCAGTGAAAATCATTACGCCACCTTCGTCAGAATAATTACTTATATCAGTATTTTTCATTCACGACAACCCGCCTTTCCCGAAAAATAATTCATTTTAAGAAACTAAAAATAATCATAACTCGCTTATCTTAACTTAAGAATTGAATGTTATCTTTAGTATTATACCATAAAATCAAAAAAATGGAATGAAAAATTTAAAAATTCAAAATATATTTGCGATTTACCTAAATTTTAAAAAATTTTTATAGCATTTGACGAATAAATCACTATATTTTTGGCAAAATTAAGCTTGAAAAAGCCAAATATTTCATAAAGGGAGAGTAATTATAATGAAAAAAATGATTGCTGTTACGGGTTGTTTTGTAATCTTCTGTCTGATTATAAACGGTATACTAATACCCTCTCTGCCAAATGTAAATGCAGAAAACACTCCTCCAACAACACAAACAAGCTCTAGTGAGGAAAGCTCTGAAATTATCTCTAAACCTGAGGAATTTTATATTTTAAAGGATTATAACGGAAAAATTGCCGTTTACTCATCAAATTCTAACAAGCCGATAGAAATAACTAACGCTTCTACGGCTAAACTTCCCAAAAGTGACCAAGATGCCCTAAGAGCCGGCATTAAAGCAAAATCAAGAAAAGAACTTAATCGTCTTTTGGAGGATTTTTGCAGCTAATCGCTATAGCTTTTCCCCGAGCCATAATGGCGATGTCGCATAATCGCTTGACAAAGGCTGTATTATATATTAAAATAAAATGTGCATAATATGCCAAAGAAAATTATTTTTATACAATAACACAATATTTAATTTTCCTTGAAGATTCGATTTACTCATCGAATTATTTTTTACATCAGATATTTTTATTTCAAAAACGGAGGAAAAGTTTTTATGAGTTTCAGCATTCTCGGAACAGGCAAGGCTGTGCCTGATTATATCCTTACAAATGATGAGCTTTCGACCATCGTTGAAACAAACGATGAATGGATTCGTACCAGAACAGGTATTGAGGAAAGACGAATCTGTAAGGACGAAACTATTACTGAACTTTGCGTAAAGGCTGCTAAAGAGGCTCTTGATGATGCGGGTATCACTGCTGAACAGCTTGACCTTATTATTTGCTCTACTATGCGCGGCGAAAATCTTACACCTTCTCAAGGCTGTATGATTCAAAAAGAAATCGGTGCAAAATGCCCCGCTTTCGACCTCAACGCCGCTTGCTCAGGATTTATCTATGCTCTTGACGTAGCAGACGGATATTTCGTAAGAAAAAAAGCAAAATATGTTCTTGTTGTTTCTATGGATAACCTCTCTAACATAACAAACTGGAAAGACCGCTCAACCTGCGTTCTTTTTGGTGATGGAGGTGCCGCCGCTGTTCTTGGTGAGGGTGATGACCTCCTTGCAATTCACCTTACTGCCGCAGGAAATGATGAAGTTCTTCGTATTCCTCACGGCGAAAACTCTTCTCCGTTCTATGAACATAAGCCTGAACCTGCACTTCTTCAAATGATGGGCAATGATGTTTATAAGTTTGCTGTAACTGCTATGCCTGAGGGCATTAAAACAGTTGTTGATGAAGCCGGACTTCAACAGAGCGACGTTGATTGGGTTATTCCTCATCAGGCTAATATCAGAATTATCAATACAGCCGCAGCAAAGCTTGATATTCCAAGAGAAAGATTCTTCTGCAATATCAACCACTATGGAAATACATCTTCAGGAAGCGTTCCTATTGCTCTCCACGAGGCAAGTCAGGCTGGACTTCTTAAGAAGGGTGACATTATCGCTCTTTGTGCTTTCGGTGGAGGTCTTACAACCGGAAGCTGTATTATTCGTTGGTGTAAATAATGCGTTTTCCGTATAAAATTCGTTTTTTTCGGAATTATATGGAAACACTGCTTAAAATACGATAAAATTAACGGAGGTTAAAAGTCTTATGGCAAAAACTGTTTTTGTTTTTTCGGGACAAGGTGCTCAATACCCCTCTATGGGCAAAGAATTATATGAAAATTCTCCTGCTGCAAAGGCTGTTTTCGATATGGCGGAGGCAATTCGCCCCGGAACTATTAAACAATGCTTTGAGGGTACTAAGGAAGAACTTAGTATAACAATTAATACTCAGCCTTGTATGTTCGCAGTTGACCTTGCAGCCGCAGCCGCAGTTAAAGAGGCGGGCATTAACCCCGATTACATAGCTGGTTTTTCTCTTGGCGAAATTGCTGCTGTAGCTTTCGCAGGAATCTTATCATATGAGGAAGCTTTTAAACTCGTATGCAGACGAGCAGAGCTTATGGACAAGGCTGCAACTGAAAATAAAGGTGCTATGGCGGCTATCCTCAAGCTCACAACAGATAAAGTAGAAGAAATCTGCAAGAAATATAATAAAGCTTGGCCTGTAAACTATAACTGCCCCGGACAAACAGTTGTTGCTGCCGCTGAGGATGAAATTGACGCTCTCTGCGAAGATGTAAAAGCTGAAAAAGGCAAGGCTGTTAAACTTGCTGTAAGCGGCGCTTTCCACTCTCCGTTTATGGAAAGTGCATCTAAGGGACTTGCTGAGTACCTTGAGGGTATTACTCTTAGCGAACCAAACATCCCTGTTTATGCTAACCTCACTGCAAAGCCTTATACATTATCAGACGCTAAGGAACTTCTTGCAAAACAAGTTATGAACCCTGTAAAATGGCAGACTACTGTTGAAAACCTTATTGCAGAGGGTGCAGACACCTTTATTGAAGTTGGTGTTGGTAAAACTCTTGTTGGTCTTGTTAAAAAAACAAGCAAAGAAGTTACTGCTATTAATGTTGAAAACAAGGCTACCTTAGACGAGGCTAAGGCTATTGTTCTTGGTTAAAACTAAGATTTAAAATGGTCTTTCAGCTTTAAGGTTTTTAACCTTGAAAGGAATGAGTATAAATGTTTGAATTAACTAATAAAAATGCAATCGTTACAGGCGCTTCAAGAGGTATCGGCAAGGCTGTTGCTTTAAAGCTTGCTGCTCTCGGTGCAAATGTAGCTGTTGTATATGCTGGAAACGCTGAAAAAGCTAACGAAACTGTTGCAGAAATTGAGGCTCTTGGTGTAAAGGCTAAGGCATACTGCTGTGATGTTTCAAGTTTTGATTCTGCAAAAGAACTTATCGCTTCTGTAATCGAAGAATTCGGCGGAGTTGATATTCTTGTAAATAATGCCGGTATTGTTAAGGATTGTCTTGTTCTCTCTATGAAAGAAGATGACTTCGACAGAGTTATTGATGTAAACCTCAAGGGTACATTCAATATGATTAAAAATGTATATCAGCATATGATGAAAAAGCGTCGTGGCAGAATTATTAACCTTTCATCTGTTGTCGGTCTTAACGGCAACGCCGGTCAGGCTAATTACGCTGCTGCTAAAGCCGGTATTATCGGTATGACAAAGTCAGTCGCTAAAGAGCTTGCTGCTCGTGGCGTAACCGTTAACGCTATTGCTCCCGGTTTTATCGGAACAGATATGACTGCCGCTCTCAGCGACAAAAATAAGGAAGCTATAATGGCGTCTATCCCTGCAAAGAAAATGGGTACTCCTGATGATATAGCTAACACTGTTGCGTTCCTTGCAAGTGACGAAGCTGCATATATCACAGGTGAAGTTATTAAGGTTGATGGCGGTATGGCAATGTAATTTGCCTTTCGCTTGATAGATATAATATTAGGAGTATAATTGTTTGTAATACTCAGAATTTTATCTGAGCTATTTAAGAAAGGAATTGTTTTAAATGAGAAGAGTTGTTATAACCGGTATCGGTGCTGTAACACCTGTCGGAAACGATATAGAAACAATGTGGAATTCACTTATAAACGGAAAAAATGGCATTGACTATATAAAGAGCTTTGATACTGAAAAGCTTAAAGTTAAAGTTGCTGCTGAAGTTAAAGACTTTGACCCGACAAAGTATATTGAAAAAAAGGAACTCAGAAAAACTGACCTTTTCTGTCAGTATGCTATTGCAGCAGCTTGTCAGGCAGTCGAGGATAGTGGCATTATCGGCACTATTGAAGACGAAAAGCTTGGTGTTTATGTTGGTTCCGGCACAGGCGGTATGCACACATTCTTCACTCAGTGCGAAAATATGATTGCTGAGAAGAAGATTTCTCCATTCTTTATTCCTATGATGATAGGTAATATGGCTGCTGGTCTTATCGCTATCCGTTTCAGTGCAAAGGGTCCTTGTCTTCCTGTTGTTACAGCTTGTGCTACATCAACACACGCTGTCGGTGAAGCTTTCCACGCAATTAAGAACGGCTATGCAGACGCTATCATCACCGGTGGTGCTGAGGCTGCTATTACACCTCTTGCAATAGCAGGTTTTTCAAGCTGTATGGCCCTTTCTACAAGAAATGACCCGAATAGTTCGTCTATCCCATTTGACAAACGCCGTGACGGTTTTGTTATGGGTGAGGGCGCCGGTATACTCGTTCTTGAGGAATATGAACATGCTGTTGCTCGTGGTGCTAAGATTTATGCAGAAATTGCAGGATATGGCAATACTTGCGATGCACATCATGTTACAGCTCCAGACCCAGAAGCAGCCGGTGCAGCTCGCTGTGTAGAAATTGCATTAAAAGAAGCTGGTATCACAGATGACGATACTCTCTATATCAATGCTCACGGCACAAGCACGCCTGCAAATGACAAGACAGAAACAGCCGCTTTCAAGAGAGCTCTCGGCGAAAAGGCTTATGACACATATATCAGCTCAACAAAGTCTATGACAGGACATATGCTCGGTGCAACAGGTGCAGTTGAGGCTATTGTCGCTGCTCTTGCTGTTAAGAACGGAATTGTTCCTCCTACTATCGGACTTGAAGAGCCTGACCCAGAATGCGACCTCAACTATGTTCCTAACAAGGCTGTTGAAGTACCGCTTACTGCCGCTGCATCAACTACATTTGGTTTCGGCGGTCACAATGCTTGTATCGCTTTAAAGCAGATAACTGAATAATAAAATTAAAGCTATAAAAGCCTTTAACAAAAAGGAGCGGTAAAAAGCCGCTGAAAGGAATGAATCAAATGCCAATTTTTGATATTGACGAAATCAAGGAGCTTTTGAACGCATTCGATAGCTCAAAAGCAACTGAGCTTGAAGTAAGAGGAATGGACGGCGAAAGATTGATATTCAAACAAACAACAGCCGCTCCTGTTATTGTTGCTAACGAACAGCCTATAATAGCGCAGCCTACTGCTGTTACAACTACTATTCCACAGGCAGTTTCTAACGATGCGTCAGCTACTTGCACAAAGGATGAACCTGTTCAGGAAGGCACTCCTATTCCATCACCTATGGTAGGCGTTTTCTATGCGGCATCTTCACCTGACGCTGAACCTTACATTAAGGTGGGTTCTAAGGTACATAAAGGCGATGTGCTTTGCCTGATTGAAGCTATGAAGCTTATGAATGAGGTCACTGCTGAAAAAGACGGCGAAATCGTGAGCATCTGTGCTGAAAACGGCCAAGTTGTAGAATACGGTCAGACTTTATTTATGGTAAAATAAAATATCAATTCGGAGTTTGAAAGAATTTCGACTATTTTAAGTCGTGATTCTTTCAAGCTTTGTTTTGTTTGTGAAAGGAATTAAAAAACAGTGAATAAGGAAGAACTTAAAGCTATTATCCCTCACAGAAATTCTATGCTCCTCATTGATGAGGCTACAAAAATTTCAGAAGATACTTCTGTCGGCAAGAAAACTATTGTCGGTGACGAATGGTTTCTTGACGGTCATTTTCCGGGCAACCCCATTGTTCCGGGAGTTATACTCTGCGAAATGATGGCTCAGACAAGTGCTGTTATTATTGCTGAAAAATCCGCAATAAGCACTCCATACTTCACAAGCATTGAAAAGGCTCGCTTTAAGGAAATGGTTCGCCCTGGCGATACATTTGAGATTGAATGCAAGCTTACAAAAAATCGTGGTATGTTCTATTTTATCGAGGGCAAGGGTACTGTAAACGGTAAACTCTGTGTTAGTGCCAATTTCTCTTTTGCTCTTATTGAAAGGGAGTAAAGACATTGTTTTCTAAAATATTGATTGCAAACAGAGGCGAAATTGCTGTAAGAATTATTCGTGCCTGCCGAGAGATGGGCATTTCTACTGTCGCCGTTTATTCTCAGGCTGATAAGGACGCCCTTCATGTCAGCATAGCTGACGAAAGCTACTGCATTGGCGGTCCTCAAGTTGGTGACAGCTATCTTAATATGGCTGCTATACTTACAGTTGCAGTTATTTCTGGTGCTCAGGCTATTCACCCAGGATACGGTCTTCTTTCTGAAAATGCAAAATTCGTTTCACTCTGCGAAAAGTGTAATATTGAGTTTATCGGACCTTCAAGCGAAATGATTTCTAAGCTTGGCGACAAGGACGAAGCTCGCAGAACTATGAGAAATGCCGGAGTTCCTGTAACTCCCGGCACTGATATAATCGAAGATGTAAATATTGCTAAGGAAAAAGCCGCAGAAATCGGCTATCCTATCCTTATAAAAGCTCGTTCCGGCGGCGGCGGTCGCGGTATTCGTCTTGTACACAATGAAAACGAATTTGAAAATGCTTTCCATTCTGCATCAGCAGAGGCTCAGAGTGCTTTTGGCGACGGTGCCGTCTATATTGAAAAGTATCTCAAGCCTGTTAAACATATTGAAATGCAGTTACTTTGCGATAAGTTCGGCAATGTAGTTTGCCTGGGTGAGCGTGAATGCTCTGTTCAGCGCAAAAATCAGAAGCTTATCGAGGAAAGCCCCTCCCCTGCTATCACACCTGAAATTCGTGCAAATATGATGGCGGCTGCTAAAAAGGCTGCTCTCGCTGTTGGCTATGAAAATGCTGGTACAGTAGAATTTTTGCTCGACAAGGACAAGAATTTCTACTTTATGGAAATGAATACAAGACTTCAGGTTGAACATCCTGTCACAGAAATGGTTGTAGGTATCGACCTTGTCCAATGGCAAATCAGAATTGCCGCAGGTGCAAAGCTTTCTATGACACAGGATAAGATTTTTATTCACGGAAGTGCCATAGAATGCCGCATAAACGCAGAAGACCCTAACAATAATTATCGTCCAAGCTGTGGTACTATCAATCTTTTACATATTCCTGGTGGTCCTCAGGTTCGTTTTGATACTGCTATATATCAAGACTACACTGTACCTCCATATTATGATTCTATGATAGGAAAGCTTATAGTTCAGGCTCGTTCTCGTGAACTTGCTATAAGAAAAATGAAAATGGCTCTCAGTGAGCTTATTATTCAGGGCATTACTCATAACAGAAATCTTCATTTAGATATACTCTCTGATAAGGAATTTGTTGACGGTACTTATACAACAGGCTTTATGGAAGATTTTGATAAACGCCGTAACAAACAAAAGGACGAGTAATTTGCTCAAAGCTAACTATAATATATCTACAAGCCTTTGGGTACTTTGAGCGGAAAGGAAAGAGCTTTAATGTTTAATTCTGATATTTTTAATTTTATGAAGCCAAAAAATGAGCTTGAAAATCAGGGCGAATGGGCAGAATCCCGTCCATTTATTCCGGATGAGCTTTGGGTTAAATGCCCTGCTTGCAAAAATATGATTCTTACCTCTGACCTTGAGGATAACCTAAAGGTTTGCAGCAAGTGCGGTCATCATTTCCGCACAAATGCTCGCTACCGCATAAATATAACTGTTGATGAGGACAGCTTTAAAGAAATGGACGCTGACCTCGTTTCTGAAAATATTCTTGATTTTCCTGAATATACTCGCAAGCTTAAAACATCAAAGATGTCAAGTGGAGAAAATGAGTCTGTTATCTGTGGTACTGCGGAAATCGAGGGTTCTAAGACTGTGCTTTGTGTAATGGATTCATCTTTTATGATGGGGTCTATGGGAACTGTTACAGGTGAAAAGATAACTCGTGCATTTGAATATGCAACAGAAAATAACTTACCTGTTATTGTATTTACTGTTTCTGGCGGTGCAAGAATGCAAGAGGGTATCCTCTCTCTTATGCAGATGGCTAAGACAAGCGGTGCTGTTAAGCGTCACAGCGACAAGGGCTTACTTTATATAACAGTCCTCACAGACCCTACAACCGGCGGTGTTACTGCAAGCTTTGCTATGGAGGGCGATATTATTCTTGCCGAACCAAAGGCCCTTATCGGTTTTGCCGGACCAAGAGTTATAGAACAAACTATTCGTCAAAAACTTCCTAAGGACTTCCAGACAGCTGAATTTCTCCTTGAAAAAGGCTTTGTTGATGCTGTTGTCAACCGCAAGGATATGAAAAAGACACTTTCAAAGCTTTTGAAGCTTCATTCTAAGGAGGGAATCTAAGATGAGTGCGATAGATAAAGTTAATGCTGCAAGAGCAAATAACAGACCTACTTCAATCGACTATATAAATAAAATATTCGGAGATTCCTTTATAGAACTTCACGGCGACAGAAAATTTGGCGACGATAAGGCTATTGTCGGCGGTATAGCAAAGCTTAATGATATGCCTGTAACAGTCATTGGCATAGAAAAAGGCAGAAACCTCAAGGAAAGAATGGAAAGGAACTTCGGTTCTGCTCACCCTGAGGGTTACCGCAAGGCTCTAAGACTTATGAAACAGGCCGAAAAATTCAGACGACCTGTTATCTGTTTTGTAGATACATCGGGTGCATATTGTGGTATCGGTGCCGAAGAGCGTGGTCAAGGTCAGGCAATCGCCGAAAACCTTATGGAAATGATGACTCTCAAAACTCCGATTCTTACTATTCTAATCGGTGAAGGCGGAAGCGGCGGTGCATTGGCACTCGCAGTTGCAGACGAGGTATGGATGCTTGAGAATGCTATTTATTCCGTTATCTCTCCTGAGGGCTGTGCAAGTATTCTTTGGAAAGATTCAAGCAAAACTGCTGAAGCATCTGAATGCTTGAAAATAACTTCTCAAGACCTTTTCTCTATGGGCGTTATAGAAAGAATTATCAGAGAGCCAAAAGACCTTGACAGCAAGCTTTTTGACGGTTTAAAGCATATCATTGCACAGACTGTCAGCAAAAAGCTTGAACAGCCAATAGATGTATTGCTTGATAACAGATATAATCGTTTCAGAAAGTTTGGCAAAGATTCTGCTACTTATCTTAGAAATGACGAATAATTGAATTAAAAATTAAAGCCATCGTTCATTTTTTATTGAACGGTGGCTTTTTAATTTGAGAAATATTAAATTCAAGGTTTTAGGTAAGTTTGCCTGTTAATATTAAGCTTTTACAATGTCATCTGCGAGAGTTTCGAGGGCTGTAACTGTTTCTGGTTTTACTGTTGATTTAATTGTAACAACATTATCTAAGACTGTAAGGTTCTTCATTGTCTCAAGTATACCCTTCATTGTACGAGCTGCAGACGGTGCCCATGAACCGTTTTCGATTATTGCAATCGTACGATTCTGATAGTTTTTAGCTTTTAAATGGAGCAAGAAATCCTGCATAACTGGGAATACTCCTCCATCATATGATGCTGATGCAAGGACAAGCTTATTATATCTGAATGCATCTTCAACATTTTCTGCCATATCACTGCGTGAAAGGTCTGAAACTGTAACCTTAACTGCACCCTTTTCTCTTAGCATCTCTGCAAATTGTTTTGCTGCTGTAGCTGTATTGCCGTGAATTGAAGCATAGGCAACGAAGATACCTTCATCTTCTGGCTGATAACTGCTCCAAATATCATACTTATTAATATAATAGCCAAGATTCTCTTTGAGGATAGGTCCATGAAGTGGGCATATCATCTGAATATCAAGTGTTGCAGCCTTCTTGAGAAGAGCCTGAACCTGAAAACCATATTTACCTACAATATTAAAGTAGTAGCGTCTTGCTTCGCAAGCCCAATCTTCATCAGCACTCAATGCACCGAATTTTCCGAAACCATCGGCTGAGAAAAGAACTTTCTCGCTCTCTTCATATGTAACCATAACTTCCGGCCAATGAACCATAGGTGCCATAATAAATTTGAGTGTGTGTGTGCCAATATTAAGAGTGTCACCCTCTTTTACTACTATCTTTCTTCCCTCAAGGTCAATATCAAAGAACTGAGGAATCATAGCAAAAGTTTTGACATTTCCGACAAGCTTCATCTCCGGATACTTATCTGCAAGAATTTTCAAGCTTGCTGCGTGGTCCGGCTCTAAATGCTGAACAACAAGATAATCCGGCTTTTTGCCATCAAGGACTTTTTCGAGATTTTCGAGCCATTCATCAGTTTTGCGTTTATCAATGGTATCCATAACAGTAATCTTATCATCAAGAATAACATATGAATTATAGGATATGCCATTAGGAACTACATACTGACTCTCGAAAAGGTCTATATCGAGGTCATCTGCACCAATATATTTGATGGAATCCGAAACTGTAATATTTGACATTATAAATTCCTCCAATTTTAAGAATTATTACTGAATATATAATAACATATTTATTGGCGCAATAAAAGCTATAAAATAAAATTTATATATTTTTTTCAATTCGGGAAGATTTTGCTTGACAAATCAGGCTCTAAGTGATATAATAATTCTTGCTTGATTGAAAGCGTTGTCAACTGAATACGGGGCATTAGCTCAGTTGGTTAGAGCAACCGGCTCATAACCGGTCGGTCCGGGGTTCGAGTCCCTGATGCCCCACCAA
>CACXBF010000018.1 GCA_902765855.1 uncultured Ruminococcus sp.
AAAGCGTTGTCAACTGAATACGGGGCATTAGCTCAGTTGGTTAGAGCAACCGGCTCATAACCGGTCGGTCCGGGGTTCGAGTCCCTGATGCCCCACCAAGAAATCCGAATGTTATTTTGACATTCGGATTTTTTGATTTTATTATTTTCAGAAGATTTTATATATAACAAAAGACGGCTGATTTTTAACAATCAGTCGTCTTTTGCGTTGAAAGGTGTGTATTTTATGTTTTACTCGAAATCTTAATTAGAATCTTCTGATGTTATCATTAGCGTGTCTTTGTGCAACTGCTCTTTTCATAGCCTTTGTCATACGCTTTTTAGATCTTACCATTGCGGCTACAACAGAAACACTGAGAACAAGAATCAAACCAAGAAGAATATAGAGCATATTTCTTGCATTTGAAAGATGATTGTCGCTCTGCTCTTTCTCTAATGAAAGCTTCTCTGTCTTAGATGTTGCAAGTCCTGACATTGCCTCGTTTGCAACTGATGCAGTATCTGTAATGATACCCTGTGCCTTTTCGGAGCCTTGTCTTGCAATACTCTTTGTGATACTGTTACGAACCGTATCATCGGCAACGCCATTTGCTTCGAGTTTATTCTCTTTCTGATAATCCTGAACTGCTGTTTCAAGCTCATCATTAAACTCGCCTGTTATAGAACCTTCATAATAGCCAAGCTTTGTGAGGTCACTTTCGAGCGACTTAACATCGCTGCCGTTATAACCTATTTGGAGATTATCATAATCCTCTGACTTAACAGCCTTATCGGAATAAAATACCTTTAATTCTTCAGCAGAAAGTGACTTGCTTACTTCAAGACCTGCATTTTTCTGATATGCGTTAACTGCCTTTAATGTAGCATCATCAAATACGCCTGTTGGCTCATCTGTCGTATATCTGAGTGCCTTAAGTCTTTTCTGAAGCTTTGTAACGGCACTTCCGCTCATACCATAGATAACTGCACCAGGATTTGGATTTCCTACGGCACTTCCACTAAAGAGTACGAGTTGGCTATTGAAATCTGCCTCACCTGTTGCCTCTATTCCATTAGCGCTTTGGAAAAGCTGCATTGCAATTACTGTATTTCCATCAAACTTGCCTTCTTCATATTCACCCTCTGTGAGGTATGAAAGAGAAACAAGCTTATTTTGAATATCCTTAATGCCTGTCTGTTTTTCGTCGAAATCGCCACTCTTGTAACTATTATACTTTGCCGGAGCTGATTCGGAGAAAATAGCATTCCATGTAGCTTCATCAACATTACCTGTTACTTCGATTCCTGCTTTCGCTTGGAAATCTTTAACAGCAGCAGTAGTTGCTTCGCCATAATAACCTGTTACTTCATATGTATAGTAACCAAGCTTTGTCAGAGTTTGCTGAACTTCTGTTATCTTTGCATCGGCAATAGTTTCGTCCATATCGCCCTCTTTAAGCGTTACAAACTTAGGCTTTTCAGGCTCTTTGCTTACTTCGGATTCCTCTTTGCTTGATTCTTCAACACTTGATTCTGGCTCAGATACTTCGCTTGATTCCTCAACGCTTGATTCCGGCTCAGATACTTCGCTTGATTCCTCAACGCTTGATTCCGGCTCAGATACTTCGCTTGATTCCTCAACACTTGATTCCGGCTCAGATACTTCGCTTGATTCCTCATAGCTTGGTTCCGGCTCTTTGCTGGTTTCTTGTTTACTTGGTTCCGGCTTCTTGCTGGTTTCTTCTTTGCTTGACTCAGGCTTACTTGGCGCTGGGTCTGCTGTTGCTGTGCTGTAATCTGTCTGTGAATAAGCGCTTGATGGAGGTGCGATATTGGAAACACCGTTAGAATCAAAGTAATATGTTACGCCATCAAGTGTTCTTGATGTGTTGACAATATACTGACCATTCTCATAGTAGAAAGAATTGCCATCAAACAATACCCAACCTGTTGTAGGATAAGAAACACCTGCAACCTTGAACCACTCAACCCATGGCTTTGAGTATACATCGTGATAAACAACGCCCGAGTTTTCATCTCTTGCATCAATAGCTGTGCCGCTTCCGATATAGATACCTACATGGTACGGCTGGTGAAGTCCAAGACCATGTATTCTTGGGATACCATCAGCTACATAGCCCCATTCTGGTGATGAGCCCAAAAGGTCTGTTCTGTTGCCGCCTACGCCGTTATAAGTGATGAACAAACCTGAGCAGTCAACTGCACCATAGCTTGCTCCGCCCCAAACATATGACCAATGCTCGTTATATGCTTGAAGTGCGTGTGCTGAAAGGCCAACACCTGTACTATCAGAAGCTGATGTTGTAAGTACACCAGTTGTAGCAACTGAAAGAATAAGTGCTGCTGCGATTGCAACAGAAACAATTTTCTTAGTTACTGATTTTCCTAAACTTTTTTTCATCGAAAAACTCCTTTTAATGTCTGCTTGCCGAAAAGGCATTTTTCGCTCTTGTTCGTGGCGAATTCCACGAACCACAATACATATGCGAAATTATAAATTTGTAAAAGTAATTACAAATTGGTAACATAATAACATTTTTTTCCGTAAAAATCAAGTCTTTTTCTCGTATGCAAGTAATTTATGTGTAAATTTAGGCAAAATAAACAAAATAAATTTTCAGATAATTTAGATTTCTAATGTCAAAAAACACTCTTTCTTCATATAGAGTTTGCAGGTACTTTCAAATTATGATAAAATGAATTAAAACTAAGTATAATATATAAGATAATATATTTTTAGGAGTGAGTTCATTGAGCAAAAAGCGTATTGCCGTAATATTCGGCGGTGCTTCATCAGAGCATGAGGTATCAAGACTTTCTTCAGCTTACATCATAAACAACATAGACAAAGAAAAGTTTGATGTTGTTACAATAGGTATCACAAAAGACGGTCGCTGGTTCTTAACAACCGCACCAACAGCTAAAATTGCAAACGGCGAATGGGAAAATGACACAAACAACAAGAGAGCTTTTATCTCCCCTGCTCCAACAATAGGCGGTCTTGTTGTGCTTGACGACGCAGGTCACAGCGAAATTGTCAAGCTTGATGTTGTATTCCCTGTTCTTCACGGCAAAAACGGTGAGGACGGTACTGTTCAAGGTCTTCTTGAGCTTAGCAAGATTCCATATGTCGGTTGTGGTGTAGCTGCATCTGCTTGCTGTATGGATAAAGTTTTTACAAACATTATGCTTCGTGACAGCGGAATTGATGAGGCTGATTTCACTTGGTTCTATACATATGAATATAAGCGTTCACCTGAGAAATGTATTGAACAGGTTGAAAATGCTCTTGCATATCCTATCTTTGTTAAACCGGCGAATGCAGGCTCATCTGTCGGCGTAAATAAAGCTAAAAATCGTGAACAGCTTATCACTGCTATTGAAATAGCTATAAAAGAGGATAGCAAAATTCTTTTTGAGGAAAATATTGTCGGTAAAGAAGTTGAATGTGCTGTATTTGGTAATGAGGATATTTTCGCTTCAATCCCCGGTGAAATCGCACCTGCAAAGGAATTTTACGACTATGAAGCGAAATATCAAAGTGCAAGCAGTGAACTTTATATTCCTGCAAAAATCGGTGATGAGCTTATTGAAAAGGTAAGAGAAACTGCTAAAAAGGCTTATCATCTCTTTGGCTGTGCCGGACTTACAAGAGTTGATTTCTTCGTAACAGAAAATGGCAGAGTTCTTCTTAACGAGCTTAACACACTCCCTGGCTTTACTTCAATTAGTATGTATCCTAAGCTTATGGCTAATTGTGGAAAAGAAGGCAAACAACTTATCGCTGGACTTATCGACCTCGCTTTAAATAAAAATAAAGCTTAAAATTAAAAGTTTCGCTCAAGGCTTTTCAAAGGCTTGTAGGACAAGGGCAATGCCCTTGTCGACGTCCGCAGACGGCGAAATTCTTTATGCTTTCTAAAGCACAGGAGGGTAGAAAAACATTCCAATGGAATGTTTTTCGTAGGGAACCCTCGCAGGGGGCCCTGATGAAGTGCCTCCATTCGTAAGTTGCATAATTGCTAGATATTCTAAATTGACTTGTGCTTATGCAAAGGAAGTAGCTATCGAGCAGGCGAACACGGTTCGCCCCTACACTTTTAGCAAATTTTTAAGCTAAACTTATTTTAAAGAAATATTCCGATTTTATGAAAGATGGGAAAATATAAATGAATAAACAGGCAATCGGTGTTTTCGATTCAGGTCTTGGCGGTCTTACTGCTGTAAGAGAGCTTCTGTCTGTATTACCAAACGAAAATATAGTTTATTTTGGCGATACAGGTCGTGTTCCTTATGGTAACAGAAGCCGAGAAACCATCAAAAAATATTCTATGCAGGACGCTACATTTTTGCTTACTAAAAATGTTAAGCTAATCATCGCCGCTTGTGGCACAGCAAGCTCTGTTGCGCCTGAAATCGGCGATAATCTTTCTGTACCATTTACAGGCGTTGTTGCTCCTACTGCCGCTGCGGCTGTTCGTGCAACTAAAAATGGTAAAATTGGCGTTATTGGTACAACGGCAACTATAAAAACCGGCTCTTATAAAAGAGAAATTAAAAAAATCAATCCTAATATAGAGGTATATGAACAGGATTGTCCACTTTTTGTACCGCTTGTTGAAAACGGCTTTATATCGGCTGATGACCAAGTGGTAACTCTTGTAGTTGAAAGATACCTTTCTTCTCTAAGAGAGGCAGGTATTGATACTCTTATTCTCGGTTGTACGCACTATCCTATAATAGCTGAGGCAATATCTAAGGCTTTGCCTAATGTAAGACTCATAGACTCCGGCAGAGAAACTGCTATATATGCGGCTTCATTATTAAAGGAAAACAACTCACTTTCTGAGGATAATATTAAGGGTGAATGTGAATTTTATGTCAGCGACACAACAGAAGGTTTCTCCACTCTCGCAGGAATTTTCCTCGGCAGAGATATTTCCGGACAGGTAAGCCACATTGACATAGAAGATGTTGCGAAAAAATTTAAATTGGGATAAAATAATGCAGGAAGTGAAGCATTATGGAGAATAATTATAATTTAAAGATTAAAACAACACAGGTTGTTGAAAGCGAAGCCTTTGATATGGATTTTGAGATAAATGCATCTTATGTTAAAATCAATGATATTCGCTATATCTCTTATATTCAGATAGATGAGGAATCTAAAAATAAGCTTCGTACAACTATAAAAATTAAACCGGACGGAGTTGTTACTATTATAAAAGGTAAGAGCGAGGGTATGATTCTTGAAATCGGAAAAACTCATTCTTGCAATTATCCAACTCCATTTGGTAATATATTGCTTGAAGTTTCTGCATTTAAAATTGCAAATGGTCTTAACGACGATGGTGGAGAGCTTGAACTTCAATATAGCTTAATCGTTGATGGAAATGAATTAAGTAAAAATACTCTCAACCTTACCGTAAAAGAAATTTAATAAACCGAAAGGAATGTTATAAATTATGTCTGATACAGCAGGAAATACTGTCAGCCTATTGAGGAATGCTATTATTGATGCTATGGGACGAGCTATGTCCGCAGGCGAGCTTCCTCTTACTCCTACTCCAAACTTTACAATCGAAACTCCAGCCGACAGAACTAACGGCGATTTAGCTTCAAATGTAGCTATGGTTTCAGCTCGTGCATTTAAAAAAGCTCCTCGTGCAATAGCTGAGGCAATCACAAAATACATCGAGCTTGAAGGCACTAATCTCGACCGTTTTGAAATAGCCGGTCCCGGATTTATCAATTTCTTTTATGGCAAGCAATTCTATACATCAGTTATCAGAGAAATTGAGGAAAAGGGTGCTGATTACGGCAAGAGTGATTTCGGTCAGGGCAAGCGTATACTTGTAGAATTTGTTTCCGCAAACCCAACCGGCCCTATGCACATAGGTAACGCTCGTGGCGGTGCTTTGGGAGATTCACTTGCAAGCGTTCTTTCCGCAGCAGGCTATGATGTTTCAAGAGAATTCTATGTTAATGATGCAGGAAACCAGATTGAAAAATTTGCTACCTCTCTCGAAATCCGTTACCTTCAACTCTATAAAGACGGCATAGAACTTCCTGAAGACGCTTACCACGGACAGGATATTATCGACCATGCAAAGAACTTTGCTGAAATAAACGGCGACAAGTATGTTAATGCTGAAAGTTCGGAACGCAGAAAGGCTCTTGTAGATTTCGCACTTCCGAAAAATATTCAAGGTCTTGAAAACGACCTCCTTAAATATCGTATCAAGTATGACAGATGGTTCAGAGAAAGCACTTTGCATCAGAGTGGTGCTGTTAAAAACATTGTTAAACTTCTCAAGGAAAAGGGACATACTTATGAGCAGGACGGTGCTATCTGGTTCAAGGCCACTGAATTTGGTGCTGACAAGGATTTCGTTCTCGTTCGCTCAAATGGTATTCCAACCTATGTTGTACCTGATATTGCTTACCACTATGACAAGCTTGTAACTCGTGGCTTTGATAAGGCTATTGATGTTCTCGGTGCTGACCACCATGGTTATGTACCAAGATTAAAAGCTGCCCTTACCGCTCTTGGGGTCGATGCTTCAAGGCTTGACGCTGTTCTTATGCAAATGGTTCGTCTTGTAAGAAACGGCGAAATCGTCAAGGCATCTAAGAGAAGTGGTAAGGCTATTACTCTCGTAACTCTCCTTGAGGAAGTTCCGATTGATGCGGCTCGTTTCTTCTTTAATCTCAGAGAACCAAACAGCCACTTTGACTTTGACCTCGACCTCGCAATCGAGCAATCATCACAGAACCCTGTTTACTATGTTCAGTATGCACACGCAAGAATCTGCAATATCGTAAAGGGCCTTGCTGAGAGCGGTATCACACAAAGAGACTGCACTGATGAAGAACTTGCTCTTCTTACTGCTCCTGAGGAAATTGAGCTTATAAACAAGCTTGCTTCTCTTACTGGAGAAATCATAACTTCTGCAAAGACTTATGACCCTGCAAGAGTCACTCACTATGTTTATGAAACAGCTACACTTTTCCACAAGTTCTATAATGCTTGCAGAGTTAAGGGTGAAGACGAATCCCTTATGCAGGCAAGACTTGCACTTTGCGTAGCAACTAAAACTGTTATAGAAAATGTTCTTACTATGTTCAAGATAACTGCTCCTGAATCAATGTAATAAAGCAAAATAATTATCCACGGGCGAACTGGCTTATACGGTTCGCCCACAGCAATTTATAGCAAAAATTAAATATTTTCACACAGCAAGGATAGCTTTATCATTTTATAGAAAAGAGGTTTTTATTATGCGTCAATCAACATATTTAACTATGACTTTGGTTTTTACTATTTTCGCCGTAACCGCTCTGATTTGTGCAATTATCTGCGATGCATTAAACAACTCAAATAGGTCTGTCACATTTGGCTGTATAGCTTGTGCTTGCTCTATTCCTGCGTTTTCCTGCGGTTCAATTTTATTTCAGTCAGCAAAAAAGGTATCTAAAGAAGATAAGCAAAACTCCGAAAATATAGAAAGTTCGGAGGAAAATAATGATGCCAAATAATACTCGCGGAAAATTTATTGTATTTGAAGGACTTGACGGTTCAGGCAAGGGTACACAAATCTCTCTGATTTCAAAGTTTCTCAATGAAAAGGGAATTAGTATTTATGAAACGGCTGAACCTACTCAATCTGCGACAGGCGGTCTTATTCGCGATACACTTGCAGGGTATCAAAAACGTACGGCATACGAACTTGCAGCACTCTTTCTGACTGACAGAATTTTCCACAATACCTCTGCAAATGGAATTAAGCATATGCTTGATTCCGGTGTAACGGTAATCTGTGACAGATATTATTATTCGTCTTTCGCTTATCAAGGAATAGATGCTGATCTTAAATGGGTTATGGATATGAACTTAAATTGTCCGGAAATTATAAAACCTGATTTATGTATCTTTCTTGATGTTCAGACAGAACAGTGCGACAAAAGAATGGGTTCTCGTCAAAGCAGGGAAATTTTTGAAAATGTCGATACGCTCAATAAAATCCGTAAAAGATTTTTTGAGGTGTTTGATTTGCTTCAAAACAGCGAAAATATAAGCATTATCAATGCGGCGAGAAGCATTGATGACGTTCATAGAGATGTTGTTTCTTCCACTATGGAAATATTATATAAACAGTAAGAATCTTCTGTTTATAATACGGGTTTTTTGCTTGACTATTGCGTAATTTTTATCTATAATTAGATTGGTTTAATTTTGATACTTTGCGGAATTTTTCGCATTTGGAGGGTTAATATGAATAAGTATAAAATTGCTGTTCTTAAAGGCGATGGAATCGGCCCTGAAATCGTAAATGAGGCTATTAAAGTCCTTGATAAGACAGCAGAAAAATTTGGCTTTGAAGTAGAATATAACGAAGCTCTTCTGGGTGGCTGTGCTATTGATGCAACTGGTGTACCTCTCCCTGAGGAAACTGTTGCTAAATGTAAAGCTGCTGACTCTGTTCTCCTCGGTGCAGTTGGTGGTCCTAAGTGGGACAATCAACCGGGCAACAATCGTCCAGAGGCCGGCTTACTCGGTATTCGTGGCGCATTAGGTCTTTTTGCTAACCTCAGACCTGCGGTTATTTTTGAGCCACTTAAAAATGCTTCTCCACTCAAGGCTGAAATTATCGGCGACTCTATGGATATTATGATTGTTCGTGAGCTTACCGGTGGTATCTACTTCGGTAAGAGGGGTAAATTTGAGGAAGACGGCATTCCTGCAGCTTATGATACAGAAAAGTATTCTGTAACCGAGATTGAAAGAATAGGCAGAGTTGCTTTTGATATGGCTATGAAGCGTAATAAAAAACTCACAAGCGTTGATAAGGCTAATGTTCTCGATTCCTCAAGACTTTGGAGAGAAACTATAATTCGTCTTTCTAAGGAATATCCTGAGGTTGAGCTTTCTCATATGTATGTTGATAACTGTGCTATGCAGCTTGTAAGAAATCCAAAGCAATTTGATGTTATTGTTACATCAAATATCTTCGGCGACATTCTCTCTGATGAGGCTTCTATGATTAGTGGCTCTATCGGTATGCTCGCTTCTGCAAGCCTTAGCAGTGGAAAAAGTGGTCTTTATGAGCCTATCCACGGTTCTGCTCCTGACATTGCTGGTCAGGGTATAGCTAACCCACTTGCAACAATACTTTCTGTTGCTATGATGCTCCGCTATTCGCTTGATGAGCCTAAAGCTGCTGAAGCTATTGAAAAGGCTGTTTCTGAGGCTCTCAAGACAGCAAGAACTCCTGATATTTACACAGAAGGCACTAAGAAAGTTTCCACAAGCGAAATGGGCGACATTGTCGTTTCACTTCTTTAATTAAAATTTATTTTTCACCATATTTTTATTGAAAAGGGGTAGTAAGTAAATGGAAATGGCCTTGAATCTTCTGTTAGCGGGCGTCGTTATAGTTTTCTTTGTTCTCGTTCTCTTGATATTTATTATCAAGATTTACAGTGCAATAGTTCAAGCTGCCCAAAACGGAAATCAAAAACGAAAAGACGCTAAAAAAGCTGCTGAAAAGAAACCTGAACCTGTTAAAGCAGAACCTCAGGCAAGTACAATTCAGACAACAACTGATAATGGAGCTATTCCAGGTGAAGTTATTGCAGTTATTGCAGCGGCTGTTGACGCTATGTACGACAAGCCTGTAAAGATTAAGTCTGTAAGACGCAGTCGTTCTAACTCAGGTTCTTCCTGGAGAAATGCAGGTCTTTTTGAGAATACCAAGCCTTTCTGACATATTGTCGGTTAGAGTGTAATTCGATAAATTTGAGAAAGGATTGATAATTAAATGGAAATCTTAAACTCCCTATGGGAATCTATTTGCAGTATTTTCACAAGCTCAGGCTTAGCAACTCTATCCTGGGAAAACTATGTTATGATGTGCATATCTTTCATTCTTTTATATCTTGCTATTAAAAAGCAGTATGAGCCACTTTTGCTCTTACCTATAGCATTCGGTATGTTACTTGTTAATGTTTTCCCCGGTATTATGGCAAACCCAACAAATGAAATGCTCACCGAAGCGCAGGTCTTAGCACGAAATCTTGACCCTGCTTCGTATACAACCACAGTTCTTGATGGAACAACCTATTATAATGTCGGTCAAAACGGCGGTTTGTTCTATTATCTCTATCAAGGCGTTCACCTTGGTATCTTCCCTCCGCTTATCTTCCTTGGCATTGGTGCAATGACAGACTTTGGTCCTCTCATTGCTAACCCTAAGAGTTTCTTTCTTGGTGCGGCTGCTCAGGTCGGTATTTTTATTACATTTATCGGCGCAATACTTCTTGGCTTCCAGGCAAATGAAGCTGGCTCTATTGCTATTATCGGTGGTGCAGACGGCCCAACAGCTATCTTCGTTACATCAAAACTTGCCCCGAATCTCTTAGGTCCGATAGCCGTTGCCGCATATTCATATATGGCTCTTGTTCCTATTATTCAGCCGCCTATTATGAAGCTTCTTACAACAAAGAAAGAGCGTTCAGTCGTTATGCAACAGCTCCGTCCTGTTTCTAAGATTGAAAAGATTCTCTTCCCTATCATCGTTGTAGTTATCATCGCACTTCTTCTTCCAGATGCAGCTCCTCTCGTTGGTATGCTTATGCTTGGTAACCTCTTTAAAGAGAGTGGCGTTGTTTCAAGAATCAGCAATACGGCTCAAAACGAGCTTATGAACATTGTTACAATCTTCCTCGGTGTTACAGTTGGCGCAACAGCAACAGGTCAAGTATTCCTCAGCGTAAGCACACTTGGAATTATCCTCCTTGGTCTTATCGCATTCTGCATGGGTACTGCTTGTGGCGTTCTCTTTGGTAAGATTATGTGCGCTGTTACACACGGCAAGGTTAACCCACTTATCGGTTCTGCCGGTGTTTCTGCTGTTCCTATGGCAGCAAGAATTTCACAGAAGGTTGGTCAGGAAGAAAATCCTGCAAACTTCCTTCTTATGCACGCTATGGGACCAAATGTTGCAGGCGTTATCGGTTCAGCAGTTGCTGCCGGTGTTCTCATCAGTCAAATCCCACACTAAAGTTAATTTTATAGCATAAAGTCGAACGGCGAACAGTTTAAACTGTTCGCCGTTTTTTGTTAGGAGATTTTATAAGAAAATATGGGATAAACTGTTTATTCATAATAGCGTTAAAAACTACCAATTCTAAGCTTTAAACAAGCTTTATCTTTCAGGTTCCCTTACGATAGTTCTCTACGAAAAATATTCCCTCGGAATGTTTTTCTACCCTCCTGTGCTTAGAAAAGTATAAAGTATTTCGTTCTCTGCGGAGAGAGACAAGAGCGTTGCTCTTGATCTACGAGCCTTTGAAAAGACTCAAACGAAACTTATAAGTGTCTTAGAGAAATTTATTCACTTATCAGCAGTTTCTTCGACTTTATCTATGGAATCACAGCTTGCTTTAGTTAGAGTCTGATTATTCTTAGATGAAATTGTTCTTCCTCCATTAGTCGGAATCCGTTCAAGCCATTTCATTTTGCCAAGAGTATACAAGGCGCTGAGAAAATATGTATCTGAAAGCTCCTTTGGCTTTATATCCTCAAGGCACACGGGAAGTCTTATGCTAAAATTATCGTGTACTATTCCGCATACAGGTACTTTAGGCCTGCTACCTGTAAAAATTGTCATTGTACTGCCACAGGAAATCGGCATTGTAATAGTCTGCGGCGCAACAAGAATATCGCAAGGTATTACATCATAGAAATTACTATGCACGAAAATAGTCGCTCCATACTCTCGCATAAAGCGTTCATTTTCGGCCTCATAAAATCTTACTGCACTTGTTGCAACTTGAAGTGAATTCGTATACTTTATGAATCTTTCTGCGGCAAAGCTAAATCTACCGCTTGGGTCAAAGAGTGAGATTCTCAATTCATTAGGGTCACAATTAAGGCTCTTAATATAGCCTTCTGCCGCATTTATACACAGTCTGCGGATATACATAGGATTATCAAAACGCTTAAAACCAAGCTTTCTCGGCAAACTCAAGCTACTTGAACATACTGTTTCGTGAAAATCAGCATTAACCGACCTCTTGATTTTTCCGAATCTTATTCTGCCACTTTTCTGAACATATGTAATATGAATCATTTCCAAACCAAGATAGGCATCGTTTATTTTTTTTACATTTATTTCATACGGGGAAAATAATGCACGAAACCTCTCTTTTAAGCTATTAGGCTGTTCGTGCTTAATCGTTAATGCTGTTATCATAAAAATAACCCCCGTTCAATCATATCTACAATATCTATATGATTGAACAGGGGAACATATTCTAATTTTGTTGGTTTTTAACAAGGGATTTCTGACGCCATTTGCCACCCTTCCAACGGCAAACCATAAGTATTCCTCGGAAGCATTCATCTGCTGCAAGAGCTATCCACATTCCATAAATGCCCCAACCAAATACTACAACGAAAAGGTATGAACCAAAGGTCGAGAGAACCCACATTGAGAAAATTGCTGCGGCTGTCGGGAAATATACATCTCCTGCACCACGCAAACTATTTATTACAATAAGGTTTGTGCATCGTCCTACTTCAAGAACTACATTTATGATTATGAGAGTGCCTCCAATTGCTATAACCTCCGGATTATCAGTAAATATACCTATAAGCTGACTTCGGAATATAACTCCAAGAGTACACATAACCGCCGTTAGCCCGTAGCCTGCTAAAAGCCCTCGCCATACGCCATGATACGCCTCGTCATACTTTCCTGCACCAACTCGATGGCTTGTAAGTATCTGGGAACCTTGTCCGATTGATTGAGAGAAAATATAGAAAGTTGATGTTATATTCTGAATATATGACCTTGTTATATATTCATTATCAGTCATAAATCTAAGTGCGATAGATGTTACCACAAGCTGTGCTATATTATAGTTTATAGATTCAAAGGCGGCTGGTATGCCGATTTTAAGCATCTGCCAAAAATCTTTGAATGGGAACGGGAAAAGCTTTTTGAAAACAGATGGCTTTTCAACCTTCTTAAAGAAGATTATAACAAGAATAGTGCCTCCGACAATTCGGCTAAAGGTTGTAGCTAATGCAACACCTGTTACACCAAGAACAGGCATACCAAACCAACCAAGAACGAATGTAAGGTCGAGAACAGTATTTATTATATTCATAACAACAGTTATGTACATCGGGATTCGTGTATAGCCATGACTTCTGAAAACAACATTTATTGAATTAATTATAGCCTGACCAAACATAAAGCAACCAACAATAGTCAGATATTCACTGCCGAAATCAAGCACCTTCCCCTCTGCTCCAAGTGCAGAAAGCATAGGACGGTTAAAAATTACCAACACTACACTTACAATTATTCCAATAGAAAAATTAAAGAAAATAGAAAGTGCCGCAGTCTGCGAGGCTTTCTCTCTATTTTTCGCACCAAGGTTTTGTGCAATTATTACAGCACTTGCGGTAGCAGTAACAGAAAACAACAGATTACATATACCTGCAACTTGATTCGCCGTTCCGACAGACGCAGACGCAAGGTCATCGTACTGGCTTAGTGCAAATACATCTATAAAACCAAGCATCATAAAAAGTAAAGTTTCAATAAAGATTGGCCACGAAAGGCTGAAAAGTGACATCTTTTTCATAGAGAACCTCCTAACTTTAGTATATGGTAATTTTCTTACTCACGCTTAAATTATCAAACTTCCTCAAGAAACTCAAAAGTTTCGCTTGAGCCCTTTTAAAGGCTCACAGAGTCGAGGGACAGAGTCCCTCGTGGGTTAGCCCCTTAACATTCTTTGCCCCTGAGCGGCGAATTTTATCCGACGCTTTTTCTATCGTTAGCAATAAGCTAACGAGTTATATGTAGGGGCAAACTTTGTTTACCCCTTCGGCAGATAAATTTGTAGAGGTATCCACAGGGAACCCCCTGCGAGGGTTCCCTACGAAAAACATTCCACTGGAATGTTTTTCTACCCTCCTGCGCTTTGTGGAGCATAAAGTATTTCGCTCTCTGCGGAGAGCGACAAGGGCGTTGCCCTTGACCTACAAGCCTTTAAAAAGGCTTGAGCGAAACTTCTAAGTGTCTTAGGGGAAATTTATCAGCTAATTGGTAGTTACTCACATAAACATAGGTCTATTAAGAATGTCTATTAATTATGTGTCTTGTGAGTTCACGCACCTTCACTCCTTGCAAACTGGCTATTATAAAGAGTATTATAAAATCCACCTTTAGCAAGCAATTCTTCGTGATTACCTTGCTCGATAATATGGCCGTCTTTCATAACCAAAATAATATCAGCCTCCTTGATAGTTGAAAGTCTATGTGCAACAATAAAGCTTGTTCTGCCTTTCATCATTGCATTAAACGCTTGCTGTACTCGAATTTCCGTTCTTGTATCAATGCTACTTGTAGCCTCATCAAGAATAAGCATAGGTGGGTCGCAGAGCATAACTCTTGCGATACACATAAGCTGTCGTTGCCCTTGCGAAAGGTTCATACCGTCTTCGGTGATAATTGTATCATAGCCATCTGGCAAACGCCTGATATAACCATCAATATAGGATTTCTTTGCAGCCTCTCGAATTTCAGCAGAGGTTGCATCAGGCTTGCCGTATGCGATATTTTCAGCTATTGTCGCATTGTAAAGCCAGCTTTCTTGCAATACCATTCCATAAAGCCCACGCAAACTATTCCTTGTGATATTTTGAGTATCAACACCATCAATTAAAATCTTACCACTATTTATTTCATAGAAACGCATAAGAAGATTTATAAGGGTAGTCTTTCCGCAACCTGTCGGACCAACTATTGCAATCCTCTGACCAGGTTTAACTTTAAGGTTAAAGTCCTCAATGAGCTTTCTTTCTGGTGAATAAGAGAAGCAAACATTCTCAATATCAATAGCACCCTTGCAACGGCTCATTTCTACTGAATTTGCGGAATCAGGTGTCTGGTTATCCTCATCAAGTACCTCAAAAACTCTTGACGCACCTGCGAGTGCTGATTGAAGCTGAGGAATAACACCTGTAACTTCATTAAACGGCTTTGTGTACTGGTTTGCATAAGTCAAGAAGCATGAAATTTGTCCTACGGAAATAATTCCGTTAATTGCATTTATTGAGCCTACAATCGTTACAGCGGCGGTTACTATACCGTTGACAAATCTTGTGCTTGGGTTAGCAAGTGATGAATAGAACTGAGATTTCTGACCGCAAACACGAAGTCTTTCGTTAATTTCTTCAAAACCTTCGATAGAACGTTCCTCATAACCAAAGGTTTTTACCATCTTTTGATTACCGACAATTTCTTCAACATATGAGCTGACTTCACCCTGTGTTTTGGATTGCTCAATGAACATTTTGTGTGAAAGTCGAGTAATCATAGTTGCCACAAATATTGAAAGCGGGCTGATAACTACAACAACTATTGCAATTCTGAAATCAATCGAAAGCATAAACACAAGTGTTCCAATTATCATTACAACGCCCGAAAAAAGCTGCGTAACACCTTGAAGCAAGCCATCACCTACGGCATCAATATCGTTTATAACTCGGCTGATTAAATCTCCGTGTGGATGTCCGTCAATATATTTAAGAGGAACATCGTTGAATTTTGCGAAAATATCACGCCTCATATCTCTTACAGTCATATAACTTACTGTATTTGTGAAAAGTGACATAAGCCATTGGAAAAATGCCGAGCCAATAACTGTAAGCATTATTAAACCGATAATATTCAGCATAGCCTGAAAATCAACATTACCCTTGCCAACAGCCTTATCAATAGCCTGTCCGATAAGAACCGGTGTTGTGAGGTTAAGCACTACATAAAGGATTGCAGTAAGCATTGCACCGATAATTTGTTTTTTATAGGGCTTTATATATGAAAGAATGCGTTTTATAGTTCCCTTTTTTGCATTTGATTTCTTCATAACTCTCACTTCACCTCCTCAGCACTAAGCTGTGACAAGCAGATTTCCTTATAAACTTCGCAATTCTTGATAAGTTCATCGTGCTTTCCTATTCCAACAAGCTTTCCGTCATCAAGAACGAGTATCTTATCAGAATATCTTACGGTTCCTACACGCTGAGAAACGATTATTGTCGTCATACCGTTTGTTTCTGTGGCAAGAGCTTTTCTTAATGCGGCATCTGTCGCAAAATCCAAAGCGCTTGCACTATCATCAAGTATGAGAATTTCAGGTCTTGAGATTATTGCTCTTGCAATAGTCAATCTCTGCTTCTGACCACCTGAGAAATTCTTACCGCCTGCAAGAACCTCGTGTTCTATTCCGTCAGAAAGTTTTGAAACAAATTCATAGGATTGTGAAACCTTCAAAGCCCATTCTATATCCTCATCTGTAGCATCTTTATTACCCCAAAGGAGATTACTTCTGATTGTTCCGCTGAAAAGTATTGCCTGCTGTGGTGCAACACCTATTTTTGAACGAAGCGCAGAGAATGTGTATTCTTTAGCGGACATTCCGTCTATTATTACATCACCCTTTTGCGGGTCATAAAATCTTGGAATAAGGTTAATAAGTGTAGATTTACCTGAACCCGTACCGCCGATAATACCGATAGTTTCGCCTTTTTCAACTTTAAAACTAATATTTTCGAGGGCATATTTTCCTTTACCGTAGGCAAAGCTCACATCGTTAAATTCAATTTCATTATTGCTCTTATTATCAGATTCTGTTTTTGTACCCTCAACAACACTTGGTTCTGTTTCAAAAACTTCATTTACACGATGTGCAGAAGCAAATGCCTTTGTGAAGACAACAACAAGGTTTGCAACAACTATCATTGCAAGCAAAATCTGAGTCATATAGTTTACTAAAGCTATAATCTCGCCTTGACTAAGCTCGCCCTTATCAACAAAGCCACCTCCAAACCATACTATCGCAACTATCGCAATATTAATAAGTACCGTTGTTAACGGATTAAGTAAAGCGGAAAGCCTGCCGACTGTAATTGCGGTTTTAGCTAAATCATCGCTTTTTTCGTTAAAGCGCTTCTTTTCGCTCTCTTGCTTAGAAAATGCTCTTATAACTCTATTACCTGAAAGATTTTCACGAGTGATAAGCGAGAGTTTATCAAGCTTTGACTGAATCTGCTTAAAGAACGGAACTGAACGACTCATAACAATATAAAGCACAAGTGCTAAAATCGGTGAGGCTATAAGGAAGATTATAGAAAGTCTCAAATCTATTGTCATAGCCATAATCAATGCACCGATAATAAGGAATGGTGCTCTTATGACAAGTCTTATAAGCATAGCAACCGCCGCTTGAAGTTGATTTATATCGTTTGTCATTCTTGTGATAAGCGATGGCGTACCGATTTTATCAAGCTCTTGGTGCGAAAGCTTATTTATATGCTTAAACATAGCATTTCTGACCTGTGTTCCAAAGCCCTGTGAAACTATCGAGGCACTCTTCTGGCAAACTAATGCAAAACTCAAGCCTAATGCGCCAAGCAAAATCATCAGTCCGCCTCTTTGCCATACATAAGCGTAATCCTGATTTTTAATGCCTGTATCAATAATATCTGCCATAACTAACGGCACTATAAGCTCAAATATTGCCTCAATTAGTTTACAAAGCGGGCCAAATATTAATGGCAGCTTATAGTTTTTTAAAAATCTTCTCAATTTAAACAATGACAACAACTCGTTTCTTTACAATTTGCATTATAATGATTTTTACAAATTTAGCCAAAACTCTCCGCATAAATAAAATGCATTTAAATCACTTGGCTTTATTATACTTAATTATAAATTTATATACAAATAACATACTACCCATAATTAGTACAATAATAACTTGAATATATTTTCTTACAAGTGTATTGATAATACAGAAACTCTTTATATCTAATAAAAATTTTAAGTTTTCTCATTATTATCACCTATTTTAACTTTAAAATTACATATTGTTTAAGTATAACATAAACTAACAAATTTTTACATACATAATAAACGGGAAATTTATGTTTAAACAAATTATTTGAAATTTAGTATACACATGCTTTTCATATATATTTAGACCGCTTAACTTGACAAGTAGTGTAAAAATGGTATATATTATATTTGTTGAAATTTCTTATTTTTTCGGTAAAGTCGAAAAAAATGAAATAAATGGAGGGATTTATAATGAAAAAGGTACCTTTTATCACAAAGGAACAGGCTGAGGAAATTGCAAAAAAATATCCTACTCCTTTCCATATATATGACGAAAAAGGCATCAGAGAAAATGCAAGAAGGCTTTATGACGCTTTCTCTTGGAACAAGGGCTTTAAGGAATTTTTTGCTGTAAAAGCTACTCCTAATCCTACAATTCTTAAAATCTTGAAGGAAGAGGGTTGCGGTACTGACTGTTCTTCCTATACTGAACTTCTTATGAGCAAACGCTGTGGCTTTGAAGGCTCAAATATTATGTTCAGCTCTAATGATACTCCAACAAGTGAGTTCAGATATGCAAATGAAATAGGTGCAACCATAAATCTTGACGATATTACTCATATCGACTTTGTTAAACAGGCTTGCGGAAAAATTCCTGAAAGAATTTCTTGCCGATATAATCCGGGCGGAAAGTTCTCTATTGCTAATACTATTATGGACAATCCCGGCGACGCAAAATACGGTCTTACAAGACCACAGATGACAGAGGCTTTTAAGACTCTTAAAGAACTTGGCGCTAAGGAATTTGGCATTCATGCATTCCTTGCAAGTAATACTGTTACAAACGAATATTATCCGATGCTCGCAAAAATCCTTTTCACAACTGCTGTTGAGCTTGCTAAAGAAACAGGCGTTCATATCGGATTTATTAACCTTTCGGGCGGCGTTGGAATTCCTTACACACCGGATAAAGAGCCTAACGATATTTATGCTATCGGAGAGGGTGTTCGTAAGGCATATGAGGAAGTTCTTGTTCCTGCCGGAATGGACGATGTAGCTATCTATACAGAGCTTGGTCGCTTTATGCTTGCACCATACGGACATCTTGTAACAAGAGCAATCCATGAAAAGCATACACATAAAGAATATATTGGTGTTGACGCTTGTGCTGTAAACCTTATGCGTCCTGCAATGTACGGTGCATATCATCATATAACGGTTCTCGGCAAAGAAAATGACCCTTGTGACCATGTTTATGATATTACAGGTTCACTTTGCGAAAATAACGATAAATTTGCAATAGACAGAGCCTTACCTAAGATTGATATAGGCGACTTGCTTGTCATTCACGATACAGGTGCACACGGTTTTGCTATGGGTTATAACTATAACGGTAAACTTAAATCCGCTGAACTTCTTCTCCGTGAGGACGGTTCTGTACTTCAAATTCGTCGTGCAGAAACTCCAGATGATTATTTCGCAACACTCGAAGGTTTTTGGGATAAAATCTAAGCAAAAGAGATTCACTCAAATCTGCGTAAATTTTAATTCCTATTAAATTCACATTTAAAATTATCTTTTCAGAAAAATAATATCGGATATTCTGATAACTTAACAGAATATCCGATATTATTATTTTTACCTCTTAATTACAAAAATAGTAACGCCCTGATTAAGACCTAATATCTTTCGTTCTATCTTGGTGTTAGAATATTTACTCACCATATTTCTCAGAGCTGTTCCGCCACGATAACCATGTATCACAGAAACCTCTCTTACATCTTTCGGCAAGGTTTTTAGTGTAGAAGTTATAAGACTTCTTGCACTCTCAACAGTATGACCGTGCAAGTCTATTTCTATTGAATAAGGCATTGTTTTCACCTCTGCTTAATCCGCTGTAATTTCAGCAGTTTTTGCATCAATAAGCTCAATTAAATCCTTTGGTGCAAGTTCTATTTGATAACCTATTTTTCCTGCACTTACGATTATTGTTTCTATATTTTCAGAAGATTTATCAAAAACTGTTGTAAACTGCTTTTTCATTCCGATAGGCGAACAGCCCCCTCTGATATATCCAGTAACCTTATTTATATCCTTAACATGAATCATTTCAACATGCTTTTCCCCGACAGATTTTGCTGCCTTTTTTAAATCAAGTTCTTTTAATACAGGAACTACAAAAACATAATAATCTCTGCCTGCACCCTTTGTAACCAATGTTTTGAAAACCTGTTCCGGATTTTGTCCCATCTTCTTGGCAACAGCCGCACCATCAATAGCTCCATCACTATGGTCATATGTATGTGCTTTATATGTAATCTTTGCTTTATCAAGAATACGCATAACATTTGTCTTAAATTCTGACATACTATTTCAATCCTTTCAGCTTTAATTAGACTTTACATTATAATAAAATTTAGCAGTGACTTTGTCAATATTTTATATATTAAAGTGTTTATAAAATAATCCAATATATCTATAGACTCTTATTAAAGAATAATATATAATAGGTTTATATTATTCTAATATTTGAAATGGAGTATATTATGAAAAAATCAATTAAGATTATAATGCTTATATTAACATCGACATTAGCAATAAGTTATATGACAGCTTGTAAAAATTCTGAAGAAACCTTATCAAAACCTACTGATTCCATTGAAACCAATTCGTCTAATAGCACATTAAGCATAGATGAAAGCAAGTCCTCTTCAGAACCTATAAGTTATCAAAAAGATGATATATCTATTGATTTATCAAAATTAATTGCAAACGGTGAATGTGGTAAAAATAATGATAATATAAGTTGGTCATTAGATAATAATGGTACGCTTTTAATTTCTGGAAGCGGAGAAATGGAAGATTGTATATCTCTAAATAAATTAGCTTGGTATTCATATAAGGATAAAATTAAAAAAGTCAAAATTGAATATGGTGTTACAAGTATTGGAACAGGTGCATTCTCTGATTGTAAAAATTTACATAGCATAAGTATTCCAGATAGTATTACTGAAATCAATGGTTTGGCGTTTTATAATTGTACAGAATTAGTAAATATAAATCTTCCAGATGGTATATCAAAAATACAAACATCTACATTTGAGACTTGTTCTAAATTAAAAAGTATAAATATTCCTGATAGTGTTACAAGCATTAAAGAATCAACTTTTGCCAATTGCCTATCCTTAAAAAATATAAATATTTCAGATAATGTTGAAAATATTGAAAATGGTGCGTTCTACAACTGCAAAAGCTTAAAAGAAATAAATGTTAATCCAAATAACAAAGACTATTTATCCGAAAATGGTATGTTATTTGATATAAACAAGACAAGTATTATTTGTTGCCCTGCCGGCAAAACAGGCAATTATACTATTCCAGACAGTGTTAAATATATTGAAGATTATTCTTTTTATGGCTGTAATTTAAGCAATATAGAAATTCCAAAAACAGTTTCAAATATTAAAAGTTATGCTTTTGCTTTCTGTGAGAAATTAAAGGATATAAAAATCTCTGATAACATTAACAGCATTGGAGAATTTGCATTTTTTAAATGTGGCCTTTTAAAAAATATAACAATTCCAAGCAAGAATGTAAAAATTTATGATGATACATTTTATGGCTGTGATAGTTTGGAAGAAATTAACATTTCTCCAGATAATAAATACTATACATCAAGTGACGGTGTATTATTTAATAAAAATAAAACCGAACTTATCTGTTGTCCTATGGGGAAAACTGGTGATTATATTATTCCGAATACTGCAAAAATCATTAAATCTCCGGGATTTAATTGCTGCAAAAAGCTAACAAGTATAACTATTCCAAATAGTGTTGACCAAATTAACGATGATGCATTTGGTTTCTTAATAGATACGCAAACTATATATATTCAAGATAAAAGTGAACCAGCCGAAAAATGGGAAAATAGCTGGGATTTTCGCAGTGAAGCCAAAGTAGTTTGGAACGCATAAAATTTGTTTTAAATTCCACTATATTATTTCAATCCTTTCAGCTTTAATTAAAAAGGACATCAAACACACTCTTGTAGAATGCGTATGATGTCCTTTATTATTGGGAGTTGAAAATATCAGCAAATATAGAAAATTTTATGTATTAACTTCTGTCATACGCCTTACAAACTTTATCTTATCCATAGCTTTAAGCATTGCCGTAATAACAACAAGCTTCACTATGGTCATTGGTATTATCTGAACAAACAGGCGTGAAACAAGGGTAGAAAAATAGAACGCAAAGAAATCTGTTTCATTGCCTTTATAAAGTATTGTCAACCATAATGGCGTAATAAACAAGCTAAAAACAAATTCTGATATAAGTACCGAAATTAAAATTCTGATAAAGCTATCACTCTTTTTAAGAAGCAATCCAAATACAGCACCTACCAGCATAGCTGAAATCGTAATAGGCGGAAACCATATTCCAACAGGACGAAATATCACTCCTATAATATCACCAAGTCCTGCTACTTCTGCAGCACCTACCGCACCATAAAGTCTTGCGGCAATAACTACCGGAACAAACGAAAAGCCTATTTTAATATTCCACACCTGAAATGTAAGAAATTGTGAAATTACAAACTGAGCAGCAATAAGAATTGCAAATACTGCCATTGTTTGCGTTGATAGCTTAACATTGACTTTACGACTTTTTGTTTCATTCAATTTGTTTTTGGACATAAAAAAACCTCCTTATTTTTACAGAATCGCTGTAATGAAATAAGAAGATTACTTCTTTACATTATCAAACAGCGGGATGCAGACTGCGTACCGCAAGAAATTCTTTTCGTTCATACGACAACTCCCCGTTCGTATGACACTTAACGCACACAATCTTACTCTGTAACTAATACTATACACCCTCAAATATATTTTGTAAAGGAAATCTTTTGGCAAAGTTTTTATATTTTCTCTGATGCTTAAAATTGTGTTTTTGCGAATGCTTGCTATTATCGCAAAAAAGGTATATAATAAAGATTAGGCAAATTTTATAGCACACAAACTATAATATGCAAATTTCTTAGAAGAAGGGATTCTTTATGACTAAAATTGATATTTTTTCCGGCTTTCTCGGTGCAGGCAAAACTACACTTATCAAAAAGCTTATCGAAGAAGCCTTTAAGGGCGAAAAGCTCGTTTTAATTGAGAATGAGTTCGGCGAAATCGGCATTGACGGCGGTTTCCTCAAGGAGGCTGGTGTTCAGATTAACGAAATGAATTCCGGCTGTATCTGCTGTTCTCTTGTAGGTGACTTTGAAAAGGCTCTCGGCAAGGTTCTTGAGGATTATGCTCCTGACAGAATCATCATTGAGCCATCAGGCGTTGGTAAGCTTTCAGATGTTATTAAGGCTGTTCAGGCTGTTGTAACAGATAAGGTTTGCCTTAACGGCTTCGTTACAGTTGCAGACGCTACAAAGTGCAAAATGTATATTAAGAATTTCGGTGAGTTCTATCTTAATCAAATCGAATATGCAAGCACTATCGTTCTCAGTAGAACTCAGAATCTTTCACAAGAAAAACTTGATGCCGCTCTCGCTCTTATCCGTGAGCATAATAGCAAAGCAAGAATTGTTACAACTCCATGGAGCGAAATTTCCGGTGAAAACATTCTTACAGCAATCGAGGGTGACAACTCCTTTACAGAGGACCTCCTCAAAGAAGCTGAAGTTTGCCCAACCTGCGGACATCATCACCATGACGGTGAACATTGCGACCATGACCACGACGAACATGAACACGAGCATTGCCACCACGACCACGATGAGCATGACCACGAGCATTGCCACCACGACCACGATGAGCATGACCACGACCATTGCCACCACGACCATGACGGACATCACCATCATCACCATGCTGATGAAGTATTCACAAGTTGGGGCAAGGAAACCGCAAAGCACTTTACAAAGGAAGAAATTGAAAAGATTCTCTCTGCTTTGAATGATACTGAAAAGTATGGTTTCATACTTCGTGCAAAGGGCATTGTTGCAGGCGAAAACGGCGAATGGATTCACTTCGATTTCGTTCCTGAGGAATCAAATGTAAGAAACGGTTCTGCTGACTATACAGGCAGACTTTGCGTTATCGGTTCTAAGCTTAATGAGGCCGCTCTTGCTGAGCTTTTCGATTGCTAAGAGATTTTTCCGAAAGGATTTGATTAAATGACTATACCTGTTTACCTGTTTTTGGGATTTCTTGAGGGCGGAAAAACTCAGTTCATTCAGGAATCTATGTCTGACAAACGCTTTCACGATGGCGACAGAACACTTATTGTTGTTTGTGAAGAGGGTATCGAGGAATTTGATACATCTAAATTCCATGGTGGAAATGTTACAATAGCAGTTATAGAGGACGAATCTGAGCTTAATGCAAAGCACCTTGAGGAACTTCGCAAAAAGTGCAGAGCTGAAAGAGTTCTTATCGAATATAACGGTATGTGGCTTATTCAACAGCTTGCCGAAGCACTTCCTAAAAACTGGCAAATCTATCAGACAATGATGATGCTTGATGCTACAACATTTGATATTTATAATGCTAATATGCGTCAGCTTATGATAGATAAATTCTCCGCCGCAGAAATGATTGCAATAAATCGTTGCGAGCCTGGCGTTGATAAGGCTAAATTCCATAATGCAGTTCGTGCATTGAATCGCCGGGCAAGTATTGTTTTTGAATATAAAGATGGTTCTATCGAGCCAGATGACATCAAAGACGAATTGCCATTTGACCTTAAGGCACCTATTGTTGAGATTAAGGACGAAGATTTTGGCATACTTTATCTTGACGCTATGGACGAGCCTGATAAATATGACGGTAAGGTTATCAGCTATACGGGCATTGTTGCAAAATCCCCTAAACTTCCTAAAAATACCTTTATCGCAGGGCGCTTCTGTATGACCTGTTGTGCTGAGGATATAAACTATATTGGTTTTGTCTGCAATTCAAATACTGACCTCAAACTAAAAAATAAAGGTTGGTATAAGGTTAAAGCTAAGATTAAGGTTGAGAATAATTCAGCTTATCAAGGCGTTGGTCCTGTGTTATATATTCTTGCAGTTGAACCGGGCAAAAAACCTGATGAAGAGCTTGTTTACTTCACCTAAGGAGCGATTCAGATATGATATGCGACGATATGCCGCTCTTACTATGGTTTCAGTGCGATAATCCATTTTCTGAAAGCGAAGGAAATTTTCGCTACTGTCTTTCTCCAAAGGATAATGACGAAAAAGAACGCACTCTACTTTTAGAAATTTGGACTGGAAAGTTTTGCAAGGAAAAAAGCGAAATTTTGCATAGTCAGGAATTTTCCATGAGCGACGAAGGCATCCAAGAGGCAATCACTGTTATCAAAGAAAAATTAAATACTATCGCTTAAAATTTTAATCCGCCTTTGGTATTTATATCAGAGGCGGATTTTTATATAAAGCTAAAAATCTATTAACTCTTTCAGTTCTCGATATTTGAATTTCAGCAGCAGATATATACCTCTTAGCGTAATTTTGCTGACAACAAAACTGCATTTATATATAATTATCATATCATCAGAAAGGAGGTCTTTAAATTGAAGGTTCGGATTGAAATAACCGACACAAATAAACCTTACGCAGTTATATACACAAATGAAATTACATCAGAAGTTCAACAGGCAGTTTCATTGCTTGATACTAAATCAGAACTTATTACCGCAAATGACGATGAAAAAATCGTTATTATTCAACCCACAGAAATTTATATGATTCGTATTGAAAATTCAGAAACCATTATTTATTGTGAAAACCATAAGTACTGCTCTAAGAAAAGGCTTTATGAGCTTTTATCATTACTTGGCAAAGATTTTATACAAATCTCAAAAAGTGCAGTAATAAATCTTAAACAAATTGATTTTGTTGAACCATCATTCAGCGGTATGATGAAACTTTTTCTAAAAAACAAACAAAGCGAATATATCTCAAGAAAATATCTGCCCGAATTTAAGAAGTATCTAGGTTTATGAAAGGAGTTTTATTTATGAAAAAATTTTTAGGAAGAACTTTTTTAGGAATTGCTTGGGGCTGCACTATAAACTGCCTTGTTATGCTTATAATATCATTTTCAGAAGGCAAAATTTATTTTACTGCAAACGAATATCTCAAACAGCTTATCTGTTCAGCGGTTGTCGGAATAGCATTTGTATTGCCAACTTTGATATACGAAAACAAAAAGCTCTCACAAGGAATAAAGTGCCTTATTCATCTTGGAATTGGCTTCATTACTTATTTTATTAACGCATTTATAGCTGGTTGGTTTCCAGTTGGCTTAGACATAAAAATAGTTATAAGCTCTGTTTTAATTATGATTGCACTATCATTTGTAATTTACTTTTTCTTTTGGCTTTATTATAAAAACGAAGCTAAAAAGATAAATCAAAAAATAAAAAACCATTAAAATAAGTCTTAATTTTTTTAATTTATGTCATATTAAAAATCCTATCTATTAAAGCAATAAATTGCCCAATAGATAGGATTTTCTTATATATAAACTAACTTTCCTGCATTGGTGGAGTAAAATTCTCTATTGCCTCTCTAAGCTTTGGGTGATGAATTATAAAATGAATTGCGGGAGATTTTCCCTTAGAAATCATAACCCACTGCCCTTGATGTATTATTATCTGCAAGTTGCGGAAAGTATGTGCAGACGTCTGCTTAAAAATATAATTTGGGTGTTTTTCTTCATACTTCAGGCTTTGCTTTAAATGTTCAAGATAGTCTTCGTATGTATACAATATATCATTTTCATAAAACATTCCGGAAAGAAAGAGCGACATAGGATAGTTTTCAAATTCTTCTTTAGTTATATAAGGAATTTCGTCCTCAATGATATTATTTTCAAGAATTTGTTCAGTAATATGTCTTTGCTGTTCGGCATAAGCCATTATATTCTGTTTGTCTGCTTCTGAAAGATAATATTTTTCTAAAAACTGCTTTAAATAATTTTCCTCCATAGTATACAGTGGTAATGAAGATAAAATACTCCTTCTCTTTCCTTCTGTGTGAACATCTGAAAATAAAAACGCATTTAATGCACTTACAATATCCTCTCTATAAATATCCATAAGGGAATGTGCATTACTTAACAACTCTTTCGCTCTCTTATTATAATAGGCAACCTCGTCCTTAGATTTTGTAAGGTAATACTTTCCATCACTATGATAACCAGAAATAGCCTCACCGGATAGTGCAACTGTTCCGGATACTTTAAGGAAATGCAAAAAAACGCTATTCTGTATACCTTTTATATAATATGGTGAAATCTGACCTGTCATATACATAGGTATATAGCTTTCAAGCCCGAGCATCATTTCTGAAAACGGTCTATCAACATTATGTATCATATTTAGGTGCAAGCCTTTTTTTAGCATCATAGCCATACTTTCCATTGGCATATCACTATACATTATAACCTGTTCCATAGATTTAGAAAGAACTGTCGCCTTGAGGAAATCAAGCTCACTCTGCATCATATTCTTTAAACCAAAATAGCTTTTTGATGTCGGAAGCTGAAACGGCAACGTTGGTACTTTTAATTCATCAAAATGTATGGCCTTAATATATTCATTTAAATCAAATTCATTTAGCTTACTTAAAAAGTTTGATATGTTATTATCACTCTTGCCTTTTCCATCTATAAGCCATTCTTTTATCTTTTCAAAGCGCTTTGAACTATCGGAAAGTTCTTCTTTTGAACATTCCAAAAGTTCAGAAAGTATTTTTATCTGAGAATCGTCTTCAATTTCTTTTGCAATACAATTTGCAACTCCCTCTGCAAATTTAACAGGTTCAGCAGGTTGACGAGAACCATTCTTTATTCTGAATATTGTTGAAGAATCATAGTTTATATATTTGCAAAGCTTTGACACATTTATATTCATTATTGAAAGTAATGTATTAAAATTTTTTCTTAATTGCTCTCTATCTACTGTACTTACATCATCACATTCAAGAAAAGAATCTATAACTGATTTTTTTGTTATATCAAGTTCTTTCTTTTCTGCTAATATAATAATAGCTGCGCAAAGTCTTTCCAAAGCCTCGCTATTTATTTCAGGAACACGCTCACCAGAACGATAGCGACTGATAGTAGAAGCTGATAAACCCGAAACATTACACAAATCTTTAGCAGTACAATCTATACTTTCTATATAATCATTAAGTCTTTCGTTAAATTTCATCTCGTAACCTCCACACCCCTATATGAAAATTATACACCTAATGTTAAGCTATGAAAACTATTTTCCAAATTGGAAAATGACATTATGGAAATAATTCACTACACTATAATATCTTATAGTATAATAAAAGTGTAAAAATTTCAAGCCTATGGAGGTGCATTTTAGCTATGGTAACTAAAGCCTAAACTAAACAAAGCTAAAATAAATTATTTAGTAAAGCGAGGTTGAGAAAATATGAAAAAAACATCAATCAAAAAAACAAACCAAGTGCTGTCGGTTTTGTTATCGTCTTGTATGCTATTATCAGCTACCACAGCGGCTTCGGCTACCACAACTGAGCCCCTTTCTGACAACAGGCAGACTCTTGCAGTTCAATCACAAAAAACTGATGTAGACACAACTATTGCCTTTAAACCAGGTTGGACTGGGATAGATATAAGTCCCGGTAATAAAGTAGACAGCAACCATCGTGCTTATGGTGAGTTAACACTCGATTCAGACCAACAATATGAAATTATAAACGAATTTTGGGTTCGTGACGACGGCAAAGTAAACTCTTCATCAGGCAAACATGAATATGATATATTTGAATCTGGTCGTAGCTACACTTATGGTATGGAGCTTAAAGCAAAAGACGGATATAAGTTCAATAAAACTGCCAAATATCTGATTAGAGACTCTTGGAGTTTTGAAGATATAGATGATGCAATTTGTACTGTTTCTGAAGATGAAAGTATTCTTACTATAAAGAATATGCACACAACGACATTTGAATCTCTTGACAATTACAAAGTAATTGATACGATAGAGGTCAACAATGCTACTCTGACATTCAATGTGGGTGATACTCCTAAATTCACAGGCACAGAACCCGAAGACAGTAAATATGGTGTTGTAGAATATTGGCGTGATAATGTCAATGGTGAAGGTATATGTTCAGACCCATTCTTCAATCAGGCTTTTGAAAAGCATATTGAGAAATTCAAGACAGGTGTTAACTATACATATGATATAGGTTTTGGAATAAAAGGCGATGCATGGGAAGAAGGTTATCGCTTAGCTGATAGTGTTAAGATTAAAATTAACGGAAAAGATATAGATTTCAGTATTGAAGATATTGATTATAACTGCAGTTATTACGCTGGGACTTCCAATCTTATTTCTATGACGCCGACCGAAGCTATTCAAGACAATAAGGTAGATACCAATATCAAGATTACAAACACAATGCTTGATATCTATCCAGGAAACACACCGAGAGGTCCTCTTTCAGACGGCACTGACGCTCATGGCTATGGTGCAAAAACAAATTCAGAGCAATATGAGCTTACAGATGAATTCTGGGTTCGTGATGATGGTAAGGTAAATTATTACAGTGACCCATACGGTAGTGAAGGAAAAAACGAATATGGTACTTTTGAAGTCGGCCATAGCTATACCTATGGCATAGAGCTTAAGGCGAAAAGTGGATATATATTCGACAAAAATGCTGAATATAAAGTAAATGTGGACGGCACAGATATGACTGGTACAACTTCTGTTGTTTCAGAGGACGGCAAAACTCTTACCATAAAGAATATCAAAACAGAAGAGTTTAAAGCTCCAAGTGCTGATAAAGAAATTAACACAGTAGAAATTAATAATGCAACCCTCAGCTTTAAGGTTGGAGATGTTCCCGTATTTACAGGAAAAATCGACAATGATATGTATTATATTGACCACGAGAGATGGGATGGCTCAGACAACACTGGCTGGACATCATCTGAATACTGGAATCAAAGATATGGCGATTTTGAAGGAAGCTGGGGTATGCCTATTACAGCCTTTGCTGCTAACACAGAATATACCTACGGCGTTTATCTGAAGCTGACGAAAAATGCATATAAAGAAGGTTATCGTTTCAGCAAAGATGCTAATAAGCTTAAGTTAATATTAAACGGTCAGACTATCAATTTTAGTAACCCTGAAAATGATATAAGCACTGACGATTATGATGGCTTCTCAGTATGGTTTAGCAATGTTCTCGTAATGACGCCAACAGAAAACACTGACCCAGATAACCCAAGCAACCCTGGCGAGCCAACTACACCTGATAACCCAAGCAATCCTGGCGAACCAACTACACCTGATAACCCAAGCAATCCTGGCGAACCAACTACACCTGATAACCCATCTACCCCGAGCATTCCTAATAATTCTTCCAATCAAAATGGAAAAGTTCCGCAAACTGGTGCAGATAATATGATTATATGGTTTGTTCTCGGATTAATCTCAAGCGCTTCTATTATTACAGTAACTTTGCAGAGAAAAAAGAATTCCTCTAAGTAATTTGATATAACTTTCCCAAACCTAAGGGCAGTGATGAGCTTATTCATCGCTGCCCTTAACTATTACCCTAAAACAAAATAAACAGATTTATCCGCTACTTGTGTTTTTCGACAATATAAAGTATAATAATAATATAATTGGCTAATTATATAGAAAATCGACAGCCATACTTTATACTATAAAAGTGGAGGTAATTATTATGAAGCGTTTTACGGCTATTTTAGCAGCACTTTTGGCGGCCTCGTGCGTATTTTCTTCTGCCGTAATGGCTATTCCTGGTGAAACCGACCCGCAAACAGGCTATAATCAGTATGTACAAGAGCATATCAAATATGACGCGATGGGCTATGCTTATATTGATGATGAAAACGGCACAAGAATATATTATGACCTTAATTCTTACGGATATTTTGTTCCTATAAATAATCCATATGACGAACCAAGCCAAGAACCAAGTTCTGAGCCAAGTGTTGAAGAATCAAGTCAGGAACCAAGCTCTGAACCAAGCGTTGAGGAACCAAGTAAAGAGCCAAGCTCTGAACCAAGCGTTGAGGAATCGAGTAAAGAGCCAAGCTCTGAATCAAGCGTTGAGGAATCGAGCAAAGAGCCAAGCTCTGAATCAAGCGTTGAGGAATCGAGCAAGGAAACAAGCAAACAAGAAAGCTCGAAAGAAACCTCTAAAAGAGGAGATAAAAGCGAAATTCCACTAATCAACTATAAAATTGACGCACTTAAAATGAATATTGCTTTGCCAAATGACGTTTATGCTATTTTGAGAAGTGGAGAACAGAACGAAAAAGTTCTTGAAATTTTTAAGATGACGGCAGAAGAAGCTGTTGCCTCTCTTAAAAAATCTAATATGTACCTCAAAGCATCTCCGGAAGACTTTGCTTATGATATAACAGTAACTATGACGCAAGATGAGGATAGTAAAACAATAAATAATTTCACAGAGCTTTCTGACAAAGATTTAATTGAAATTACAAATTCTCTTACAAAGCAAAAAGAATATGCCTCTTGCACACAGAAAAAATATGGTGATGTTCTTTACCTAAGCTTGAACTATCATTCAACAGAAGACGGCGATGATATTGCCGGTATTCAGAATTACACTGTTGTAAATGGACAGAAAATTACAATTACACTTCAAACTCGTGCAAAGGACCTAAGCAATCAACAAAAGGAAATTCTTGAAGCTGTTATGAAGAGCGTTTCATTTACAGATATTAAGCCACCTGTTAAGGCAGAAACAAATGAAGATGAAATCAAAAATATGATGATTCTCATTTATACTACCGCAGGTGTATGTATAATTCTTTTCATTGTTTTAATTTCAGTACTTATAAGCCGCTCTCGTAAGAAAAAGAAACTCTTAGCTGAAATTGAAAATAACAATGAAACAAAATCAAAACCTGAAGAACAAAAGGCCGAAACAAAAAATAAATCTGAAGATAAACCAAAGAAAAAAGATGAAAAAAAGCAAAAATCTAAAAAACAAGATAAGAAAAAGGATTCTAAGAAATCTGATAAACCTAAAAAAGAAGTAACATCTACAAAATCTAAGATCGAAGAAAAAGCAGAGCCAAAAACAAATGACAAAAAGACTGAGGAAAAAATAGAAGAAAAAACTATTCCAGAAGAAAAATCTGTTTCAGCAGAAAGTGATTACAAGTCTGAAGATTTTTCATTATTTGACACACAGCCAACAATAGAAAAAATCGAGATTTATAATTCACAGAATGAACAGTCTAAGGTTAATCCAAACCTTCCGAAAGCGCCTAAATATAATCCTCCGGGAACATTAGATTATATAACAACAGGTGTTTCTAAAACTCCTGAACAGGCCGGCATTCAGATTACAACTGAAACCTTTACAGTTCCAAATAATAAAAATAATATTCAACCGATTGAGGAAGAAAATACTGAAACTGCTACAGTTGTTGAGGATAAGAAGTCTGATACTGTTGAACCTACTCCAGCTGTTGAGGATAAGAAGTCTGATACCATTGAGCCTGCTCCGGTTATTGAGGATAATAAGCCTGATACTGTTGAGCCTGCTCCGGTTATCGAGGATAATAAGCCTGAATTTGCTGAGCATGAGGCTCACGAAACTAAGGATAAAGCCTTAAAGAGTTTTCTTGGAAAAATAAAAAAGGCTGTTATTCCTGAAATTGATGAAGATGCTTTCGAGCATGAAATCACAGCAAACGCAAGCACTGAATCTATCAACAATATTCCAAAGCCAGTTATTGCACCTACAAAACCTATAGAAAAGTCACAAACTACTCCACCTGTGGAACCTACTAAAAAAGTTCCGTCTGCTCCTAAAACAGAGCCTAAAACAGAAAGCGATATATCTTCAAGATATGAAAAACTTTTCGGTAAAAACAGTTCGTCATCTGAAGATACTGAAAGCTTTGATAAAACAGAATCTCGCTTTGAAAAGCTATTCGGCGTTAAAAACTCAACAAAAAATGATGAAAATTCCAATGATACACATACTAATGCCAATAGCAATGATTCAAAAGAGGAGAGCATTGTCTTTGAAAAACCTATTCAGAATGATGAAGAAAATATCCACAACAGACCACCTCAAATCACAATTCCTTCTCTAAAAACTGATAAGGAAACAGAATCCCGCTTTGAAAAACTTTTCGGAAAAAATGACCCTGAAAGCCTTTCACATTCACAAACTAAGGCACAGCAAACCACAGATGAAATTAATAATTCCGAGAAGAAATAAATTTCAAGTCCTTATTTCAGCTTGGCTGATAAAATTTCAAGAAAGGTTTGATTTACAATGGATAAACTGCTCATTAAAAATGTGCATATCATTGACCCTTCACAATCTCTCGACTGCATAAGTGATATTATGGTTGAGGACGGTATTATATCAAAGATTGGCGAAAATCTCACTGCCGACTGCAAAATTATTGACGGTTCAGGTTTTTATGCCGCACCAGGTCTTGTAGATATGCATGTACATCTCCGTGACCCAGGCTTTACTGATAAAGAAGATATTATTACTGGTTGTAAAAGTGCAGCGGCTGGCGGCGTAACAAGTTTACTTGCTATGCCTAACACAAAACCTGCTGTTGATACTCCAGAAACAGTAAAATATATTCTTGATAAGGCCAAAAATGCCGACGCAAGAGTTTATGTTGTAGGAGCGATTACTAAGGGCTTAAAAAGTGAGGAAATGACCGATATTCCTGCACTTAAAGAGGCTGGAATTATTGCCCTTTCCGATGACGGCAGACCTGTTGTAAATACAAAATTTATGGCAGAAGCTATGCAGCTTGCTGATGAACTTGGCCTTACAGTTACTGCACACTGTGAAGATTTATTCCTTGCAGACGGCGGAAAAATTAACGAGGGCAAGGTTTCCAAGCTGCTTGGTATAAAAGGCATACCTGCCGCCGCTGAGGATACCGGTACAGCAAGAGAGATTGCAATAGCTGCTGCATATGGAATTGCTATTCATATATGTCACGTCAGCACAGCTACTTCTGTTGCACTTGTTCGTGATGCAAAGGCTCGTGGTGTTCGTGTTACCGCAGAAACCTGCCCACACTACTTCACCTTTACCGAAAATGAACTTCTCAAGCGTGATGCGGATTTCAGAATGAATCCTCCACTTAGAACAGAAACTGACAAACAAGCTATCATAGACGGACTTCTTGACGGTACTCTTGATGCAATTTCAACAGACCATGCACCACATACGCCGGAAGAAAAAGCTGACTTTGAGAAATCACCTAACGGAAGTATCGGTATGGAAACTTCTTTCTCGGTTTCATATACCGCTCTCGTAAGCACCGGTATTATGTCACTTGAAAAACTTATAAAGCTTATGTCAACAACTCCAGCAGAAATTCTCGGAATAAATGCCGGCTCGCTCGCAGTCGGCTCGCCTGCTGACATTATGCTCTTTGATGCTGATGAGGAATGGACAGTTGATGAAAATAAGCTGCACGGAAAATCAAAAAACACACCATTTAAGGGTAAAACTCTTAAATCTCGTGTTAAATATACGATTTGCGGCGGCAGAATAGTATACACCGCAGAATAAAATTAAACGGAGGCTGATTACAATGTCATTTGACAGACTTATCGCTAAAATTATTGAAACTAAAAATCCAACAGTAGCAGGGCTTGACCCAAAGCTCGATTATATTCCTGCATATATTAAAGAGGAATCCTACAAAAAATATGGCAAGAACCTTGAGGGTGCGGCAGACGCTCTCCTTACATTTAACAAAGCTCTTATTGACTCACTATGCGACATAGTTCCTGCTGTAAAGCCACAGGCAGCTTACTACGAAATGTACGGTTTCTATGGTGTTAAGGCTCTATATGAAACTATTGCATACGCAAAAGAAAAGGGTATGTTCGTAATTACAGACGGCAAAAGAAACGATATAGGCACAACTATGGAAGCTTATGCAACCGCTCACCTCGGTAAAACAGATGTTGAAGGTGTTAAGTTTGAGGCTTTTGGTGCAGACGCACTCACCGTTAATGGTTATCTCGGAACAGACGGCATTAAGCCATTGCTCAAGATTTGTGAAGAATCTGACAAAGGAATTTTCGTACTTGTTAAGACATCTAATCCATCATCGGGCGAGCTTCAGGATAGAGAACTTGCAGACGGCAAGTCAGTATATGCAACAATGGGTGAAATGTGTGAAGACTGGGGCTCAGAGCTTGTTGGTAAATATGGTTACTCAGCAGTAGGTTCAGTTGTCGGTGCAACATATCCTGCACAGCTCGGCGAATTGAGAAAGTCTATGCCTCATACATTCTTCCTCGTACCTGGCTATGGCGCTCAAGGTGGCGGTGCAAAAGATGTTGCTCCTGCATTTGATTCAAACGGCATTGGTGCTATCATCAATTCTTCTCGTGGAATTATGTGTGCATATAAAAAAGAAGGCTGTGACGAAAAAGATTTCGCAGCAGCTGCAAGAAGAGAAGCTATCCGTATGAGAGATGATATCAATTCCGCTATTTCCGGTTGATAATCTAACATAGGTTCTAAAACTAAAAGTTTTGCTCAAGCTTTTGAAAAAGCTTGCAGGGTCGAGGGACGGAGTCCCTTGTAGGTTTTAAGGGCAAAGCCCTTAACATTTCTTTGTTTCCAAAGCGGTGGACTAAGTCCACCGCTTTTATTTTCTATTATCAGCAATATTAGTTAAATATGGAACCCTCCTGCGATTTGTGGAGCATAAAGTATTTCGCTGTCTGCGAACGGCGACAAGGGCGTTGCCCTTGTCCTATGAGCCTTTTTAAAGGCTCAAGCGAAACTTTTAAGCGTCTTAGGGAAGTTTATCAGCTAATCGGTAGAGCCGAACTCTAAACAAATTCGGCTACGGTAGTTACTTCAACCGCGTCAATAACCTTTATGAATCAGTACCGAAAGCGAGACTTGTCGAGCGATTCCGCGTCTTGGGTGCGGCGGCTCGCCGCCTTGAGCGAAACTTTTATTTGTCTTAGGGAAGTTTATTAACTAAAATAAAAATCTAATCCACATAAAAAGGACACAACTCATCATCTGAGCTGTGTCCTTTAATTCAATACTGATATTATTAACTTAGAAAAGAGTTGTTGAGAGATATCTCTCGCCTGTATCCGGAAGAAGCACTACAATATTCTTGCCCTTATTCTCAGGGCGCTTTGCAAGAACTGTTGCAGCGTGAATTGCAGCACCTGATGAAATACCTACAAGAAGTCCATCACTCTTGGCTACGGCTCTCGCACCCTCAAAGGCATCGTCATTAGAAACCTTTATAATTTCATCAACTATATCAAGGTTCATTACGCTAGGAACAAAGCCTGCTCCGATACCCTGAATCTTATGTGGGCCTGCCTTTCCGCCTGAAAGAACCGGTGATGATTCAGGCTCAACAGCAACAATCTTAACATTAGGATTCTTAGCTTTAAGAGCTTCGCCGTTACCTGTTACAGTACCACCTGTGCCAACACCTGCAACAAAAATATCAACCTTGCCGTCAGTATCTCTCCAGATTTCTTCAGCAGTAGTTTTTTTGTGAATTTCCGGATTAGCCTCATTCTCAAACTGCTGTGGAATTATAGCATTTCCATATTCCTCAACAAGTGCATTAGCCTTTGCAATAGCACCCTTCATACCCTCTGCACCAGGCGTCAATACAACTTCTGCACCAAGTGCGGAAACAATCTTTCTACGCTCAATACTCATGGTTTCAGGCATTGTAAGGATAAGTCTTAAACCCTTTGAAGCTGCAACAAATGCAAGTCCGATACCTGTATTACCGCTTGTAGGCTCAATAATAACAGTGTCCTTATTAATTTTGCCATCAGCTATACCCTTTTCAATCATAGCATAAGCAACTCTATCCTTAACGCTTCCGAGAGGGTTAAAATACTCAAGCTTTGCAATAATCTTAGCGTCAAGATTATTATTAGCCTCATAGTTTGTGATTTCGAGTAAAGGTGTATTTCCAATAAGATCTGTAAGTTTAGTAGCGATTTTTGACATAATATCTATCTCCTCTATAATAATATATTTTTATTTAATTCAGATTATGATTAGGGATTATATACGGCAACATCGAAAGTCGATATAAAGCATCTTGTTCATTCTCCTGTATTCCTATCTTTTTAGTATGTTTTCGCTGTGATTACATTATATGCCGATTAAGTCTATTTGTCAATAGTTTTTAGTTATATTTTTAAAACTTTCTAAAAAAGCGGAAACCCCATATTTATAAAGGATTTCCGCTTTTATCATTTAATATGAGTTTGATAATAGCTTTTAGTTCATAATTACTTTGAAAAAAATTGAACGAAACTTATCGCAGGTAGTCATCTGATACAATTTCGTGTCTTAAAAGCAAAGGCACTCCAGTAGGGAACCCTCCTGCGCTTTGTGAAGTATAAAGGCACTCTATGCGGAGAGCCACCAAAGGCAGAGCCTTTGAAAACTGCGAGCCTTTAAAAAGGCTCGAGCGAAACTTTTAATTGTCTTAGAGAATTTTTCAGTTATTCTTTCTCATCATTACAAAGCTCTTGATTATAGAATAACCAGCTATTCTTTCCCTTATGCTTTATGGAGAAAAGTGCTATCTTAGAATTACTATAAAGTTCATCAAAATTAACTCCATCATGAGGATAAATCGAAATTCCGACACTTCCTGAAACTGAAATAAGATTATCTCCCGATTCAAAATCCTGTCTTAGAATATTACAAATACTTTCGGCTCTTTTAGGAAGAATATCGTTATTTTCAAGATTCTTGATAAATATAACAAATTGGTCTCTACCCACTCTGCCAATAAGGTCATATTCTCTGAAAAGTTTTTTAAGTCTTTCTGTTATATCCTTAAGAACTGTATCAGCAAAAATCTGTCCCATTTGGTCATAAACATTTTTGAAGTTATCTATATCAACAATCATAAATGCGTGTATGCCTCTTTCGCCATCAATAGTCTGCAAAAATTCATTTATTTCATATTTAAGATTATCTTTATTGAGTAGCTGAGTAAGAAAATCGTACTTTAGCATATTTTTAATATTTTGATGTTCACGCCTTTCATCGTCAATATCAGCTTCAAAACCAATGACAGAATCAGGCATACCCTGTTCATTAAGAATAGATGTGAATCTTAGCTTGCTCCAACGATAATTATCACCTATTGATTTTTTTATAATTCTTACAAAGCACTCCGCATCATGATAACCGGCTTTTACAGCAAGAAGCTTCTCAACATATTTGCATTTATCCTCCGGATGAATAAATTCGCAGTTTTTAATATAATCTATTAAATTTTCTGTTGGCGGTTCTACTCCATAAATTTCCTTAAATGAATCTGAAAACCACACCATATCATTATTAAGTTGCCAGCGAAACAAAACAAATTTCATATCTTTGAAAATTTCACTATACATATTATTTGTAAATGCAAGCTCATATTTTTGATGACAGAGCATAGGAGCTTTTGGCATAGTTTTAGTCAGCTTCATTTCCATTCGAAAAGCGTCTGTATTCAATAGCTTAGAGCTATAATATATAAATCTGTTTCCACTAAATTTTCGTAAAGTTTCTATCTCAGTAGAAGTAAGATTGTGTGGAAGTATAATAGAAACACCACTTGATATAAAATAGTCAAAAATAAATTTAAGCAATTTATTCGGGTAATGACCGTCAACAATACTATTGATAAAGCCTAAAGAAAAAGTTACTGAATCAAAAAGCTTTTCGGTGAAACACTTAATATTTATATATTCAAGACCAAAGCCGAAAAGACCAAGTTTAAAGCCAAACGAATGAATTGCAGATGAAAAATTGACAAGCTCTCTATAGCTCATAGTATTCAGCATATCCTGAGTTATATTTATTGTAATGCATGTGCAATCGAATGGATATTCTGAAACAAGATTGGTAATCATCTTCAAGACAATAGGTGCGTCTATACCTTTGAACATAGTATAGATTGAAATTTCCGGTAGAATATCACATTCCTTTTGAAGTTCATAAAGCCCCATCATAAGTCTTTTAAGACTATTTAATCCAAGAGCCGTTATATTATCCGAAACTGTTACCATCTCGCAAAGTTCGGCAAATGTATATGGAATATCTGTGCTTGGAAGTTCCATATAATCGTAAAAAACTATTGACTCTGTTTCAGAATCTATCGCAGGACAAAATACTCTCTTAAAATCATAAATATTGACACGCTCTTCATTAGAAACAAGTGCAAATGATGGATTTTCCTCAAAAGATTTACGCATCTCTTTATTATAGAAAAGATACATATCCTTGCCACGCAGCTTGGACATTTCTGTTGCGAAATCTGCATTATTCATAAGTTCAGTAAAACTTGTTCCATCAGCAGGATATTGTGCAACGCCTATGCTTACTGAAACATTTTGCTTTGTAAGCAAATAATCGAATGACATATGCATTGAATTATATAGCTCTTCAACCGAGTTTAAAACTTCCTTTATATCAAAACAATCACGCAAAAAAACTACAAAACTATCTGAACCAATTCTTGAAACCAATGAATTGGTCTTAAAATGTTCCTTTAGCTTTTCGGCAATTTTACAGAGAACCTCATCTCCAAATGTAGTGTTTGTAGCAAAATTAAGAGCCTTAAAGTCATCTATATCAATGCTTATCAATACATGCATACCATCCTTGCCGGAATGCATAAGATAATCATCAACAGCTTTTCGCAGATAATTTACATTCCAAAGTCCTGTAAGATTATCATGTTGGTCATTATAACGGTCATCTCCGTTTTCTGCATTTTTCTCGCTGATTTTAGACGCACAGCAATATAACTTTCTCAGTTTGCCGTCCTCACAAAAAGGAATCACTATACAGCGATACCAACGATATGAATTTTTATCTTGTATAAATCTTCCGTCAAATTCAAGCTTTTCTTTACCTCTTTCAACAGCTCTTTGCACATTACTAAGGCGGAATGTTTTATTAAAGGCAACTACATCATCCGGGTGACATGAAGATGACATCATCGTTACAGCTTCGGTATAGTTTTTAGGATAATAATTATACATTTTATCCCAATCGCCCTTACGGACATAAAAGTTATCGTGCTTTAAATCACATTCGAACACAAGGTCATTAATTCTATAAAAAATCTGGCAATCTCTTTCATGCGTTTCTCTTGCTACCTGTTTTTGACGCTCTAAAGCTCCAATAAGCTCTTCTCTGCCCATATTGGCATAAATGCTCATAGCTGTATCACTAAAATTTTTTTTAAGCATTTTATCTGCCGCATTTAGCGAACCTTCTGTCTGCCGCTCTTTGTCTATATGAGCCTTATCAGCATATATCTTTGCAAGTTCTTCAAATTGCGGAAGCACAAGATTAAAACACTCCATAAGTTTTTCTGAGAATGCACCACAAGCACCAGATTTAATCATCTCTGCTGCCTGTTTATGCGGTATTCCTGCCTTATATGGTCTATCGCTGGTCAAAGCATCATAGCAATCCGCAACAGAAACAACTTGTGCACAAATTGGAATATCATCACCTCTCAAGCCGTCAGGATAACCCATTCCGTCCCATTTCTCATGGTGATAACGGCAAATCTCATAACAATATTGAAAATATTCGTTTTTTTCCTGCAAATCAAGAAGATTTAAGATTTCACAACCCTTTGTTGTATGTTCTTTCATTATGCGAAATTCGTCATATGTAAGCCGTCTTGGTGCAAGAAGTATAGAATCCGGAATAGCGATTTTACCTATATCGTGTATTGACGAAGCAGAAACTATCAGGTTGATTTTGCTTTCTGTAAGATTATATTCAGGACATTTTTCGGCAACAACACGCAAAAGGATTTCTGTGAATTTGCGTATTCTATGAACATGCTTTCCACTTTCGACATCACGATACTCAATAACAGTACTAAGGGTATCAAGCATAGTATTATTCATATTGTTAATAGTATCCTGCTGTCGCTGTATTCTATCATTTTGCTGCATGAGATAAGTTGCCTGTTTTTTCAGAAGTTGTTCAAGCTTATTTTTTTGTTCATAAAGTTCAACCAAATTATCAATTCGCCTTAATACAGCATGAGGGTCAAATGGTTTTTCAATAATATCACAGGCACCATATTCGTGTTCATTGAGTATGGCTTCATCATTAAATTCTGCACTCATAAGTACAGTAGGAATAACATTAGTTATTCCAAAATCTTTTAGTTTTCTAAGTGCCTCTATACCGTCTTTATTTGGCATAATAATATCAAGCAAAATAACAGCAATCTTATCCATATTTTGCTCAGCAAGAGCAACTGCATCGTAAGCATTATCAGCCTCTAAAATTTTATACTTATCTTTCAAGAGTTCTGAAAGAATAGCTCTATTCATCTCTATATCATCAACAATCAAAATAGTATCACGAATTGCCATTATCTCACTACCTTATATATCGGAACTTTTTATAAAATTTATTATATTGGAATAATCTTGCTTTAATTTTTCAATTGCAATTATTGCATCACTCACACTGTTACTTTTAACTTTTCTAAGTAAATCACGAGAATCGTTATACAAATCATTAAAGCCAAGATTTCCGACAATAGCTATAAAGGTTATAAGCATATTTTGTGATTGCCATAATTTATCAGCCTTAAATGAATTTATAAAATTTTTATAGGTTCTATCGTCTGGAAATGAGTGAAAATATTTTAAATAAAGTCCATCATTTTCTGCAAATCTCGCAAGCGCAGTATCAATATCAATGCCATTTTTTCTAAAAGTATTCCTATTTTCCTCGGTCACAAAAAGACCTCCTATTTCATTCTAAAATATATTATACATAAAAAAACATATTTTGTATAGTCTTTTTTGTGATTTTTATTAAAAAATTACCATTTTTAGAAATAAAAAATCGCCCTTGCCCGAAAGCAAGAGCGATTTTTTAATTAATTGTTAAGTACTCTATCAACTAAGAATTAGTCCTTAGAAGAAGCCTTCTTTGTCATAACAACAGCTGTGCCAAGGGAAGCAGCAACTACAGCAAGGAGAACCCATGCAGCAGATGAATCGCCTGTACCAACTGTCTTGTCGTCTGAAGATTCAGCCTTAGAAGACTCTTCAGCCTTTGAAGACTCTTCAGCCTTTGAAGATTCTTCTTCAGCCTTTGAAGACTCTTCAGCCTTTGAAGACTCTTCTGTCTTATAGTCAGTAGCTGTTACGAGAACATTTGTGTTACCGTTGCCATCTTCTGCACCTTCACCAGTAGCCTTGTAAAGCTTACCCCACTCGATAGCTGGGTTCTTAACTGTCTTAGTAGCATCTGACTTAGCAATTGTCTCGCCACCGTCGATGTTCTGTGTCTGAACGCCGTTATCACCGTTGTTGAAGATGATACCTGTTGGAAGGTTATCAGCTGTCCATGTGTAAGAGTAGATATTACCCTCAACATGAGTAGCTGCAGCACCTGGCCAATCACCGTTTACATTGCCTGCGTCATTCCAAGCATGAACTGTAACTGTGCTACCCCATGAATCAAGCTCCATCTTTGCAAGAGTATCATCATCTGGAATCTCGAAGTAAATTGTGTAGTCGTCTGCTGCAGATGTGCTACCTGCACCAACAACAAACATAGAAGCTACAAGAGCTGCTGCGAAAATGACACTAAGAATCTTTTTCATTTTGGATTTCCTCCTAATTAAATAAAAATAAATTTTTAAATCTCCTTTTAGAGATTCATTATGCTTATTATACTATGTAATATTCAAAAAATCAAGAGAAAAATCAAAAAAAGACTAATGCATTAAAATAAAAACTACCAAATTATTAAAAATAAATTGTTTATAATGTATAAAAAATCAGTTTTTTCTAATAAGGAATTCAGAGTAGTATTATATATTTAAAATAAAAATACAGATATATATTTCACTTTTTTGTTATAGAGTTCTTATAAAATATCCCTATTCTTTATCATATTTTATTGCATTTCCAGCAAAAGAAAAAGCAGTAAGTTTTCATCTTACTGCTTTAGTGGCTCCCCCAACTGGGCTCGAACCAGTGACATCATGATTAACAGTCATGCG
>CACXBF010000019.1 GCA_902765855.1 uncultured Ruminococcus sp.
ACCTCATTCTCACAATAACGGCCTCTCTCCTGATCAGGCAGAAATAAATTTTTTGTAAAATTTGCTCTTTTACTTGTCTACTTTATTGACTATGGTCCAATAGATGAGTGGTTTTGTCTTTCATACGCTCGACCTCCTTGCGTTTATATTGTACCGTAGGTCGGTGTTAAGTTCCAATGTGCGATAGGCTTGTCCTACGCTACATCGGGAACAGCGGCGTAGATGTTGATTGTTCTTACGCTGCCACGCTTAACTACCATAGGATGCTCGGAGAAGTCTACTTTATTGTTTTCGCCGTACTTCAATACCTTGTCCGAGGTCTTTAATCTATGTACCCAAAGCCCACGAAACGCAGGATTTTGAGCTGAATTAGCACTGTGGAACATTTCCGATGCTTCTCTGGGCACTGAGGAACTAGCTCACCTCGAAATGGTTGGAACGATAGTATATCAACTTACAAGAAATCTTACACCTGAAGAAATAGAAAAAGCTGGTTTTGCTGATTACTTTGTAGACCACACAACTGGTGTTTATCCACAAGCAGCCGGAGGTTTCCCATATACAGCAGCCTCTATGCAAGTTAAGGGCGATACAATAACAGATTTACACGAGGATATGGCAGCAGAGCAAAAAGCACGAACGACATATGATAATATACTTCGTTTCTGTGATGACCCAGATGTTATTGACCCTATACGCTTTTTACGTGCAAGAGAAATAGTTCATTATCAACGTTTTGGTGAAGGCTTGAGAATAGCAACAGATAAGCTTGATAGTAAGAATTTCTATGCCTTTAATCCAAGTTTTGATAAGTGCGAGGTTAAAAAGGACAAGAAATAATCAACTTAGCAATAAATATATCATAACCCCACGTAAAACGTGGGGTTTGCAAAACGACCCCATAGGGGTCAATATACCAGCCGCACCTAAAGGTGCAGAAAAAGCAACGCCAACCGCACTGGCGTTGCTTTTTACTTTACTCTACATTCACTATCCGCAGGAATGTCCGGGGAATCATCATCGAAATCTTTGTAATCATTAAACGGATCTTCATACTCCTTAAAGCTTAACTGATCCATCATCATATCTTCCATCTTTTGATTTCGGATGTATTCCTGCACTGCCTTTTTATTAGATCCTACTGTACTTACATAATATCCTTTTGACCAAAATATTTGCCTACCATACTTATACTTCATATTTGCATGTTTTTCGAATATCATAAGGGGGCTTTTTCCCTTAAGATACCCAACAAAATCCGATACTGCCAATCTTGGCGGAATGGATACCAACATATGAATATGATCTGGCATTGCATGTGCTTCTATTATTTCCACACTCTTAAAGTCACACAATCTTCTCAGTATCTTTCCTATATCACTCCTCAATTTCTTATATATCACTTTTCTCCGGTACTTCGGCACTAAAATTAAATGATATTCACATTTCCATCTTATATGTGATAAACTCTTCTCATTCATTTAGATTCGACCTCCTTTGTTTTGTGCGGTTGGCGTTACCAGCTTTTATTTTAACAAAGGAGGTCTTATTTTCCCATATCATCGTCCCTACTTCTCTTGAACCACAAGCATAGCTTGTGCTTTTCTTAATACAACAAAAACAATCCTGCATCATAATGACGTAGGATTATTTTTATGATATACTTAAATATATCATATAGCAGTTAGCTTCCATTTGAATTTTAGTATTCTATGAGCAGAAAATCTTTCAAATTTGGTTTTCATAATATAAAGTTATTTTATTTCTATATTTTTAGGTAAAGAATTAAAAGTTTCAATAAAGCCACATTTCAAAAGCTTGCGGAACCGAAATAAAACGCCTAGTAGTAATAAACAAAGCCTTTAACAAACAAAAATGGGAAACCCCGAAGGATTTCCCATTAAAAATCAGTTGTTATTAGTCAGCTGCGTAAACAGAAACCTGCTTGCGGTCACGACCAACACGCTCAAACTTGACAACACCGTCAATCTTAGCGAAAAGAGTATCGTCAGAACCACGGCCAACATTGTTGCCTGGGTGAATATGTGTTCCACGCTGCTTTACGAGAATGTTGCCAGCGAGAACTGTCTGACCATCTGCACGCTTTGTGCCAAGACGCTTAGACTCAGATTCACGACCGTTGTGAGAACTACCCTGTCCCTTTTTATGAGCAAAAAGCTGAATGTTAATCTTTAGCATTTGTTACACCTCCGTATAGTTTACAGTAAGATTATTCGGATACATTTCTTCAGTGTTTATAAGGTGGAGTTTTAAGCCCTCAAGAATATCCTTACAAAGCACTGCGTCACTTCTCTTTATCATAACATAAACTTCGCCGTCATCGTCATAAATATCGGCTTTTGCTTTAATGACCTCAGAAATGGTATTAGCAGTAAGTATAGCTGCACTCGAAACAAAAGCACAAAGAATATCCTGTCCGCTTTCTGCCATATCTGAATGACCTTTTATACGATAACCGATTAGTTCACCTGTGGGCAAAGAGAAAAATTCCGCATTAATCATTATGCTTCGATAGCTTCGATTTGTACCTTTGTGTAAGGCTGTCTGTGGCCCATCTTGCGTTTCTCGCTCTTCTTAGGCTTATAAGTAAAGACAGTAATCTTCTTGCCCTTACCATTCTTAAGAACCTTACCTGATACCTTTGCACCTTCGACATAAGGTGTACCGACCTTGAAGCCATCATCTGTGCTTACGGCTACAACCTTGAAGTCAACTGTGGACTCTTCTGCTGCGTCAAGCTTTTCTACATAGATAGTATCGCCATTAGATACCTTGTACTGCTTTCCGCCTGTTTCAATAACTGCGTACATTTTTGGCACCTGCCTATTATTAAACTCGCTATGTTGAGGCGGAGCATTTAGGCTCACTTAAAAAAGCCTCTGATAAGCGGCTTATAAAGTATATCACAAGTAAAAAAGAATGTCAATTATTTTATAAAAATAAAGTCGGCTAAATGCGATAAATCTAACATTTAACCGACCTTATGTTGTTATTAAATTTTAGTGAACGCTTATAGGCTTATAGCCTGCATCACGAACGATTTGTCTGAGTGAGGCATCGTCTTTATTTTCTTTCATAAGTACAGTAGCCTCATTCTTTTTGAGGTTTACGCTTGCGTAGAAACCATCAATAGAATTAAAAGCATTCTCTATTCTTGCGGCACAATTTTTGCAAGTCATACCCTCAATTTCAATAGTTTTTGAGAAAGGGTAGTTATTCTTGTTTGTATCACTTGGTTTGACCTTTTTAATGTCGTCACCCTCTGCACCACAACAGCCGTTAGAAAGCTTTTTAATATAGTTTCTGATTGCAAAAAATGCAATCAAAACTAAAACTGCACAAATAATAATCGTAGAAACATAGCTTGGCATATATATCACCTCATTTTAATTTTTTCGAGAAGAAATGTATCGATTAGCTAAAAGACTATCCCAAAGACAACTAAAAGTTTCGCTTGAGCCTTTTCAAAGGCTCATAGGTCAAGGGCAACACCCTTGTCGCTCTCCGTAGAGAGCGAAATACCTTTGGACGAAGCCCAACATTTTTTTACTCCTGAGCGGCGGACTTTGTCCGTCGCTTTTTCTTTTGGCAGCAACATTAGTCGAAAATGTGCGAACGAAGTTCGCCCATTAAAGGGCAAGAGATGTTAAGGGCGTTGCCCTTAAAACCCACGAGGGACTCCGTCCCTCGACCCTGCAAGCCTTTAAAAAGGCTTGACCTAAACTTTAATTATCTTGGAAAAGTTGATTAGTTAAACGGTAGTTTCCACATCCGCGTCAATTAACTTACCATATACACTACGAGCGAGACTTGTCGAGCGATTCCGCCTCTTGACTGCGGAGGCACTCCGCTAAGGGCGTTGCCCTTAAAACCTACCAAAGGCTCTGCCTTTGGAATCCGCAAGCCTTTAAAAAGGCTTGACCTAAACTTTAATTGTCTTGGAAAAGTTGATTAGCTAAACGGTAGTTTCCACATCCGCGTCAATTAACTTACCATATACACTACGAGCGAGACTTGTCGAGCGATTCCGCCTCTTGACTGCGGAGGCACTCCGCATAAGTAAGAGGGAAAGACGAATCTTTCCCTCTGCTTAGTTAGTTATTTAGCTTTTTGGTGTTTTGATGTTTCTTGTGTTGGGTGACAGCTTGCACAACAGCCACCACAGGAAGCACACGAACCGCCACAGCCACCTTTACCACTCTTTTTGTCTTTAACCATACTTCTTATTACAAGAAATACTATAAAAGCAACAACAAGAGCAATAATAATTGAAGAACCATAGGTCGCTAAAAATTGTAGCATAAGAAACATCTCCTTAATTGATTAAGCGTTGACTTTAACTTTCTGAGTAAACTTTGTGCTTTCCTTGTAAGGTCTTACAAGAAGATAAATAACAAAAGCAACAATTGCAAAAGCAACGATAGAGCCAATAATTGTGAATACATCGAAATGTCCTGAGAAGAACATACCGAACTGATAGATAACAAGAGCAGTTGCATAAGCGAATGTGCACTGATAACCGATTGCGAACCATGTCCACTTTGCACTGTTCATTTCTCTCTTGATAGCACCGATAGCTGCGAAGCAAGGAGCGCAGAGAAGGTTGAATGCGAGGAATGCGTATCCAGCAAGAGCGCCAAGACCCTCGAAGTCGAGGACACCAAATACGCCGACAACCTCTTCCTTAGCAACAAGACCCATAATAGTAGCGATTGTAGCAGTAGCCTCGCCAAATCCGAGAGGTGCGAAAATCCAGCAGATAGCATTACCAATCATACCGAGTACACTGTCGTTAAGTTCCATTTCTGTGCTGAATCCGAATGAACCATCAACCATACCGAAGGAAGAACCAGCCCAGATAATAATTGATGCGAGAAGAATAACTGTACCCGCTCTCTTGATGAAGGACCAACCACGCTCCCACATTGAACGGAGAATAGAGCCGACTGTTGGAAGATGGTAAGCAGGAAGTTCCATAACGAATGGAGCAGGGTCGCCAGCAAACATCTTTGTCTTTTTAAGAATAATACCAGAAATAATGATTGCAGCGATACCAAGGAAGTAAGCACTTGGAGCAACCCACCATGCACCGTCAAAGAGTGCAGTTGCAATCATAGCGATGATAGGAAGCTTAGCACCACAAGGAATAAATGTTGTGGTCATAATAGTCATCTTACGGTCACGGTCATTTTCGATTGTTCTTGATGCCATAATGCCAGGAACACCACAACCTGTACCAATAAGAATTGGAATAAATGACTTACCAGAAAGACCGAACTTTCTGAAGATTCTATCCATAATAAATGCTATACGAGCCATATATCCGCAATATTCAAGGAATGCAAGGAAGATAAAGAGAACAAGCATCTGCGGAACGAAGCCAAGAACAGCACCAACACCGCCGACGATACCGTCAACTATAAGTGCTGAGAGCCAGTCAACACAGTTGATTGCCTCAAGACCGTTGCTTACAAGTGTTGTAATACCCGGAATGTAGACACCATAATCAGCTTTGTCTGGAGCATTTTCCATAATATCATCATTATAATATTCAGAAATATCAATTCCTTCACTTTCGAGCGCTACACTATACGAACCCATAGCCTCTTCAAAGGCATCAAAATCTTCGTCCTGAACAGCTGCAAGAATTTCTTCAGAGCCCTTTATATGTTCATCAACAGCCTTCTGGAGTTCAGCTTCCATTTCCGTCTTGTGGTTGAAAATATTCTCCTCAACGAATTTGTCAGTAGCAGCATCATAGTCGCTTCTGCCTATTCCGAAAAGATACCAGCCATCTTCGCCAAAGAGCTGGTCATTAGTAAAGTCAGTAACAAGAGAACCAACAGATGTAACAGAAACATAATAGACAATAATCATAATTATTGCAAAGATTGGAAGTGCAAGCCAACGGTTAGTTACGATACGGTCAATTTTATCTGAAGTTGAAAGCTTTTCCTTGCTCTTTTTCTTGTAACAGCCCTTAATAATACTGCTAATATATGTATATCTTTCATTTGTGATGATACTTTCGGAGTCATCATCAAATTCCTTTTCAGCGTCAGCAATGATAGATTCTATATCTGGAAAATCTTCTCTTGTTTCAAGAATCTTGCTGTCACGCTCAAAGAGCTTAATAGCATAGAATCGTTTTTGCTCCTCAGGAATATCCTTAGGAAGCTTTTCAGCGATATTTTCAAGAATATCCTCAACATTCTTAGCAAAAACGTGAGCAACTTCAAACTTCTTGTTTTCCTTAGCAAATTTTACAACTGCGTCAGCAGCTTCCTGAATACCCTTGCCTTTAAGAGCAGAGATTTCATAAACAGGGCAACCTGTTTTCTTAGAAAGCTCTTGAGTGTTGATAATATCGCCCTTTTTCTCGAGAACATCGAGCATATTTATAGCGATAACAACAGGGATACCAAGTTCTGTAAGCTGAGTTGTAAGATAAAGGTTTCTTTCGAGGTTAGTACCATCTATGATGTTAAGAATAGCATCAGGACGCTCCGTTATAAGATAGTTTCTCGCAACAACTTCCTCAAGAGTATAAGGTGAAAGGGAATAAATACCCGGCAAGTCCATGATAACAACATCTTTATTGCTTTTGAGCTTACCTTCCTTTTTCTCGACTGTAACACCCGGCCAGTTACCGACATATTGATTAGAACCGGTCAAAGCATTAAACAAAGTCGTTTTACCGCAGTTTGGATTACCTGCGAGTGCGATTTTAATCGACATAGCTTTTCCTCCCAAAAATATTAGTTTAACCTAACCTTTGTACGGTGTTTAGATATCCCTAACCATAGAACAAAGGCTAAGCACGATGATGAAGCAACTTACTTAGCAACATCAATCATTTCTGCGTCAGCTTTTCTCAAAGAAAGCTCATAGCCACGAATAGTGACTTCAACAGGGTCTCCAAGCGGAGCAACCTTGCGAATGTAGATTTCTACACCTTTAGTTATGCCCATATCCATAATACGACGCTTAACAGCACCCTCTCCATGAAGCTTGACGACTTTAACTGTTTCGCCAACCTTTGCATCTCTAAGAGTCATGATACATTCTCCCTTTCTCAATTTTTGATTATTTAAGGAATTTAAAAGTAGGAGAAAATATAGCTTTAACTCCTACTTTTAAATTCTGAAATCACATATTAAATTTAAACAAGATTAAACCATAATTTTGCAAGCCATTTCTTTGCTTATAGCAACACGAGTATCTTTAATGTTGACAATAAGGTTGCCATTATTTTGAGAAATAACAGTGACTATACTTCCTACTACAAAACCAAGTTTTTCAAGAAAAAGTCTTACATCACTTTTACCGCCAATTTTCTTAATCTGGTTTTCTACACCAGTTTCAGCCATAGTTAAAGGCATATAGCTCACTCCTTTTCAGTTATATATAGACACAACTTGCCTATTTTGAAAATAAGTTAGGAAATATTAACTATCCTACATATAAATTAGCACATACTAACCGATTTGTCAAGGCTATTTTAAAAAATAGTCGAATATGAGAAAAAAGCAATACTGTGTCAAAAATTTTTTCAAAAATCGCATAAAAGGCTTATTTACGCTATAAAAACTGCACAAAAGTGTTATAATCATTTGTAAGCATTTTAAACAATTTTAAATATAAAGTATTACGATAATTTTAATTTTATGATATTATTAAAATTATAAATAAATTGTGTTAATTTAATGAGGAGGATAATATGTATAGCATAAACGATACTGTATTATATGGCGCAAATGGTGTTTGTAGAATTGCAGATATTTGCCAAAAAGAATTTTCTGGCGTAATCAAAGATTACTATATTCTAACACCACTTAATAATGAAACAATGACCATATTCGTGCCTATAAACAATAAACTTCTTACCGATAAAATCAAAAGAGTTTTATCTAAAAAAGAAATATGCGATTTAATAACTACTGTTTCATTAAAGCCTATAAATTGGGTTATAGATGATAACGAAAGAAAAGAACATTACCGAACGATTTTATCGTCAGGAAATCGTTTAGAGATTTTAAATATGATACGCGAACTTTATATACATAAACAAGAACAACTGAAAAATGGAAAAAAGATGCACATTTCAGATGAACAGTTTATGAAAGAAGCAGAAAAATTATTATATTCAGAATTTTCGCTTGTCCTTAATATCAGAGTAGATGAAGTACCAAGTTTCATATCGTCAAGAATAAACTAAAAAAGTCTTACTTAGACCTTTGAATAGTTCTAAGTAAGACTTTTAATTGTTTTATTGAAATTTACTAGCTAATCGCTTGCCGTTAGTCTATATCTAAGCCATCAGCCATACACTCATCACCTGAATGAAGTGCAATAGCACCCGTTCTGACAAGTTCCATAATGCCGAATGGTTCTAATCTTGAAACAAGCTCATCAATCTCAGAAGGTAAACCTGAGGCTCTGAATGTAGCAGAAGTTTCGCCTAAGTCTACAACAGAAGCGTGATATGATGATGCAGCTGTAAGAATCTTGTTTCTATCCTCACTATTAATCTTAACTTTAATGAAAATCAATTCTGAAATTACAGAACTGCTTTCAGGGAGAACTTCAACCTTTTTCACATCATTCAACTTCATCATTTGATTTATGAACTGTGAAAGCTGTTCGTCATCACCGAGGATTCTTACGGTAATCCTTGAGTAACCCTCTGTGTTTGTTGGACTGACAGTAAGGCTGTCAATATTAAAGCCTCTGCGTGTAAAAAGACTTGTTACACGCTGAAGAACACCTGTATAATTTCTTACAAAAAGTCCGATAATTTGCTTGCGTATCATTCTAAACTCACTCCATTTCTGTAATCATATCGTCAACAGTTTTTCCCGGAGGAATCATCGGAAGAACATTTTCGTCAGGGGAAATAACACAATCTACAATAACAGGCTTTTTAAGGTTAAATGCCTTTTCAAGAACACTTTCAACCTCGCTGTCATTGTGAACTCTCATACCATCAATGCCGAAAGCCTTTGCAAGTTCAACGAAATCAGTTGCTCTGTGAGGGTCAGTCTGAGAGAAACGATGTCCGTAGAAAAGCTTTTGCCATTGACGAACCATTCCGAGAACAGAGTTATTCATAACAACAACCATAATCGGAAGATTGTATGATTTTAAAGTTACTGTTTCGTTAAGATTCATATGGAAGCTGCCGTCACCTGTAAAGAGTACGACACGCTTGTCAGGATTAGCAGTTTGAGCACCGATAGCAGCACCCATACCATATCCCATAGTACCAAGACCACCGGAAGTACACCATGTTCTCGGTTTCTCAAATTTATATTTCTGAGATACCCACATCTGATGTTGACCGACATCAGTTACTATAATATCATCAGCAGTTGTAAGCTTTTGAACAGCCTCTATGATATGGTAAGCGTGAGCGAAATCCTTTGAGTTATATTCAGGAGTCTTGTCAAATTGTGCTTTCCAATCTGAAATTTCCTTGAGCCATTCAGGATTGCTCTTGCTATCACAAAGAGCTGTAAGAGTTGTAAGAGTATCCTTTAAGTCACCGATAAGGCTAAACTTAGACTTAACATTCTTATTAATTTCTGCCTTATCAATATCCATATGAATAATTGTAGCATTTTCGCCGAATTTCTCTCTATCACCTGCAACTCTATCAGAGAATCTTGCACCTATCGCAATGATAAGGTCAGCGTTGGCAGTTGTCTTACCTGTTTCGTAAGCACCGTGCATACCGAGAGTACCAAGGAAAAGCTTATGTGATGCTGGGAAACCGCCAAGGCCCATAACAGATGAGCATACAGGGCAGTCAATTTTTTCTGCAAACTTAATAAGCTGTTCAGTAGCTTCAGAGAGAAGAACACCACCGCCCATATAAATCATAGGACGCTTAGCGTTTTTAATGGCTTGAGCAACAGCCTCAAATTCATAATTCTTTGATGAAGTTACATTCTCATAAGTACGAATTGGAGCGTGTTCATATTCATAGCTTATTGCTGTAATATCTTTAGGAATATCAACGAGAACAGGGCCTTTTCTGCCAGAAGTAGCAATTCTGAAAGCCTTGCGGAGAATATTTGCAAGGTCAGCAATATCCTTTACAATAAAGTTATGCTTAGTGATTGGCAAAGTAATTCCTGTAATGTCAACTTCTTGGAAGCTATCACGAGAAAGCAAGTCAGTTGAAACATTACCTGTAATTGCAACCATAGGAATAGAATCCATATAAGCAGTAGCAAGACCGGTTACAAGGTTAGTTGCACCAGGACCGGAAGTTGCAATAACAACACCAGGTTTTCCTGTGGTTCTTGCATAACCGTCTGCCGCATGAGAGGCACCCTGTTCGTGTGCTGTAAGGATATGCTTGATTTTGTCACTATACTTATAGAGTGCGTCATAAATATTAAGAACTGCACCGCCCGGATAGCCGAAAACAGTGTCAACACCCTGTTCGAGCAAACATTCTGCAATGATTTCTGCACCTGTAAGCTTCATAATATATCTCCTCCATTTTATATGCTTAATATGTTTAAGCATAAAATTTTGTAAAAATAAGTAAAAAAATAACCGTCATCTCTCAAAAGAGACGAAGGCTCATAAGGATATGGAACTTCGTTGTACCACTCTCTGAAAATTACATCTCGGCGATAGCCGTAAAATGTATGACGAAATAACGCTTGTCGTGCGTTTTTGCTTAATGCTCATAGAGTTTCAGCAAAACTGCTCAGCGGCGACCTTCATTCGAGTGCCGAACTGTCTTTCACCAACCGACAGTTCTCTTAAATTCGGCAATCAGCGAATTACTCCTCCGCATCATAGCATTTAAAAATGTTACTTAATATATTGTATATATAATTTCAGAATTTGTCAATATCTAAATAAAACAATAAATTATTTTATATACTTGACTTTCCCCAAGAAACTTAAAAGTTTCGCTCGAGGCGGCGAGCCGCCTAAACAAAAAGGACTGCCCGATTTCTCGAACAGTCCTTTTTGTTTTAGGAGTATATTGTGAAAAAAGTCGTAATCTATTTAAACCGACGCATAAATTTAACTATAAATGCGTCAATGAGCAACAGCTCTATGAATTAGTACATTCCGCCCATAGCTGATGGGTCCATAGCAGGAGCAGCAGCCTTTTCTTCCTTGATGTCAGCTACAAGTGATTCTGTTGTAAGAACCATGCTTGCAACAGATGCAGCATTCTGAAGTGCAGAACGAGTAACCTTTGTTGGGTCGATGATACCAGCATCAATCATATCAACATATTCTTCTGTGAATGCATTGAAGCCATAACCAACCTTGTTAGCAGCCTTAACATTAGCAACGATAACAGAACCCTCAAGACCTGCATTTTCTGCAATTTGACGAACTGGCTCTTCAAGTGCCTTAAGAACAATCTGCATACCTGTCTTTTCGTCACCGGTTGCACTCTCAATAGCCTTCTCAACAGCAGGGATAGCGTTCATAAGAGCGATACCACCACCAGCTACGATACCTTCTTCAACAGCAGCCTTTGTAGCAGCAAGAGCGTCCTCAATACGGAGCTTCTTTTCCTTCATTTCAACTTCTGTTGCAGCACCAACCTTGATAACAGCTACGCCACCAGCAAGCTTTGCAAGTCTTTCCTGAAGCTTTTCACGGTCGAAGTCAGAAGTAGTTGTTTCGATTTGTGCACGAATTTGAGCAACTCTGCCCTTGATTTCGTCTGCGTTGCCAGCACCGTCAACAATGATAGTATTTTCCTTGTCAACCTTAACCTGACGAGCCTGACCGAGTTGGTCGAGAGTTGTATCCTTGAGTTCAAGACCGATTTCAGAAGAAATTACCTGACCACCTGTAAGGATAGCAATATCACGGAGCATTTCTTTTCTTCTGTCACCAAAGCCAGGAGCCTTAACACCAACGCAAGTAAATACGCCACGGAGCTTGTTAAGAACGAGGTTTGTAAGAGCGTCGCCCTCGATGTCCTCAGCGATTATAAGGAGCTTTCTGCCAGCCTGAACAATCTGCTCAAGGATTGGAAGAATTTCCTGAATGTTAGAAATCTTCTTATCTGTGATAAGGATATATGGATTATCGAGGTCAGCAACCATCTTATCTGTATCAGTTACCATATAAGGAGCGATGTAACCTCTGTCAAACATCATACCTTCAACAACTTCTGAATATGTTTCAGCTGTCTTAGATTCTTCAACAGTGATAACGCCGTCCTTGCTTACCTTTTCCATAGCTTCTGCGATAAGCTTGCCAGTGAAGTCATCAGCAGCAGAAATAGCAGCAACGCTTGCAATATCGTTTGTGCCGGAAACAACCTTAGAGTTAGCCTTTACAGCTTCAACAGCAGTATTAACAGCTGTCTGAATACCCTTCTTAAGAACCATTGGGTTAGCACCGGCTGTAACATTCTTCATACCCTCACGGATAAGAGCCTGTGCAAGAAGTGTAGCAGTAGTTGTACCATCGCCGGCAACATCATTAGTCTTGATAGAAACTTCCTTAACAAGCTGAGCACCCATATTCTCGAATGGGTCGTCAAGTTCTACTTCCTTAGCAATAGTTACACCGTCGTTTGTGATAAGCGGAGCACCGAATTTCTTATCAAGAACAACATTTCTGCCCTTAGGGCCGAGAGTGATTTTAACTGTATCAGCGAGTTGGTTAATACCGCTGAGAAGAGCCTTTCTTGCATCTTCGCCGTATATAATTTGTTTAGCCATGATATATTCCTCCAATTACTATTAAATATTTAGAAATGCTGAAATTATTCAACGATTGCGAGAATATCGTTTTGACGAACGATAGTATATTCTTCACCGTCAAGCTTAACCTCTGTGCCAGAATATTTGCTTGTGATAACCTTATCGCCGACCTTAACATACATCTTGACTTCCTTGCCGTCAACGATTCCGCCCTCACCAACAGCAACAACAGTTGCAAACTGAGGTTTCTCCTGAGAAGAAGCTGTAAGAACGATACCGCTCTTAGTTGTTTCCTCTGATTCTTCCGCTTTAATGACTACTCTGTCAGTTAATGGTTTGATAGTCATAATAAATTGCCTCCTTTAAAATAATAGCAAATTGATTTTTAATATATTTAGCACTCTCTGTTCTTGAGTGCTAAATATATTGTAAAACTTTCCAACGAAAAAATCAAGTACTAAATGTCATATTCAAAAAAAATTAACAATCTCATATAGCTTTAATCTTTAATATATGATTTTACTTTTTTGCATTATCTTAAATTCTATATTATCCATAGTGTAAATCTATGTCAAAATTAAGCAGATGTCATCCAATTAAAATAATATCTGCAATGTTTTGTTTCAAAGGCAATAGTGTAGTCGTTCCATTCGCTTTCAAATACGGTTATTATATTTTCTATTTCTTCAAACTGAATATGAACTCTTTTGTTCATACCCTCAATTATTTGAAACATACATTGCTTATCTTCATTGGATATAGGTATGTTTATTATTTGTGCTTTTAGTTCAGATAAAGCTATCCCTATATTACATAAATTTTCTTCATACCATCTTTCAACAGCACGATTTATAAATTCTTTAAAGTCTTTATGCTCACTTTTCGCCGAAATCATGAGGATTATAAATTGCTCAGAGTTTGAAATATTAAAACAAAGACTATCAAATGTAAAATAATTCATAATTATCTCTTAAAGTACATATAGACTTGACACTTAATCATACCATTATAAAGCTTTCTGCGTTTATCCGCAGGTCTGCCGAAAATCTCCTCAAATTTATCATCAGGGCTAATTATGCAATAGCTGTACCCCTCACGCTTAAGGAATTTTTCTCCCATTGTGCGATAAATATCCTGTGCCTGTTGAATATCAAGAAGTCTTTCACCATATGGAGGATTGCATATAATAGCCGCCCTAGGCAAATCTGACGAGAAATCCGCAATACTTCTTACTTCTGTATGGATTCTCGCAGCAACACCGGCCTTTTTTGCATTTTCATTTGTAAGCTCTATTGCCTGTGGGTCTATGTCATATCCATAAGCCTGAAATTCAGCACTGCGGTCTATGAGGTCTTGAGCTCTTTCTCTTTCGGCTCTCCAAGCGTTTTGGTCAGCACAAGACCACTTTTCAGCAATAAATCTTCTGCGGAGTCCGGGTGCAATATTCAAAGCCTTTAAAGCTGATTCTATAAGAATAGTTCCCGAGCCACAGAATGGGTCAATAACTCTGCTGAATGGTCTGATATGTGATAAATCTGCCATAGCCGCCGCAAGAGCTTCCTTAATAGGTGCGGAAGCGGCATTTTCACGATAGCCACGCTTATGAAGTCCGACACCAGAAGTATCAATCATAATACTTGCAACATCTTTCATAATAAGAAATTTAACCTTTACAGATGAACCGCTTTCCTCAAACCAGCTTATGCGATACTTTGTTTTAAGTCTTTCAACAATAGCCTTTTTGATGATAGACTGACAGTCCGGTATACTTGAAAGCTTAGAATTAAGAGTTCTGCCAGTGACAGGAAAAGCATCATCTTTGCCAATCCACTGTTCCCAAGGAAGCTTCTTTACATTGTCAAAAAGCTCGGTAAAGCTTAATGCTCTAAAGCTACCCATTTCTATAAGTATTCTTTCACTATATCTCGAACAAATATTAGCCCTTGCGATTTCGCTCTGATTTCCCGAAAAAAGAACTCTGCCATTCTGAGGTTCTACATTTTTAATATCCATTCTGCGAAGTTCATCAGCGACTAAACCCTCTAAACCTAAAAGACAGGTTGCAACAAGTCTGTTTTCACTCATAATAATCCCCAATTCTGTAATAAAGTATAATTAGTTTAACATTATATTCCGATTCTTGCAAGCCGAACTTAGAAAGTCATATAAGGCAAAAAGTGTTTTATCTTGACGATTTTAGGGCATAGGTTGTATAATAAAGAAAAAATATTTTTATTGGAGTAGATATGCAAAATTTAACTGATATAGCTTATATGAAATCTGTTTTAAGTCGACATGGCTTTACATTTTCTAAGGCATTGGGACAGAATTTTCTTGTGAATCCAACAGTTTGTCCAAAAATGGCTGAATATTGTGGTGCATCAGAAAATTGTGGAGTTATAGAAATCGGACCGGGAGCAGGTGTTCTGACAAAAGAACTTTCAAAAGTTGCAAATAAGGTTATTGCCATAGAGCTTGATAAAAGACTTTTGCCAGTGCTTGATGAAACATTGTCCGGCTGTGATAATGTAAAAATCATAAACGGTGATGCTATGAAACTCGACCTTCACAAACTTATTGAGGAAGAGTTTAACGGCGGAGATGTAGTTATCTGTGCAAATTTGCCATATTATATTACCTCGCCTGTAATTATGCGTATACTTGAGGAAAAACTTCCTATAAAATCTCTTACTGTTATGGTTCAAAAAGAGGCGGCAGAAAGAATCTGTGCCGAACCAGGAACAAGAGACGTTGGCGCAGTAAGTATTGCGGTAAGATATTATGCCGAACCTGAAATGCTATTTAAGGTAAGTGCAGGAAGTTTCGTACCTCAACCAAAAGTTGATTCCGAAGTCATAAAACTGGATATTCTCTCAGAACCACCGATTAAACCAAAAGACGAAAAGAACTTCTTTCGATTAGTCAAATCGGCCTTTGCACAAAGACGAAAAACTCTTTCAAATTCTCTTTCATCAGGACTTGGAATTTCAAAATCAGATATTGCAAAGGCTCTTGAAAGTTGTGGCTTAAAGCCAACTGCGAGAGCGGAAGAACTTTCTATGCAGGATTTCTGCAATCTTGCAGACTGTTTATTATAATGTTAGCTAAACAAGAATTAAAAGTTTTACTTGAACTTTTCAAAGCACAGAAATAATTTTTGTATAAAAATCTTATGAGAAATTATTTGAATTTTTTTAACAAAAATGCGGTATATTTACAACAAACATTGTAATATACCGCATTTATTTTTTAAGTTTATTTAATCTACTTTAATAACTACCAAAGATTGCGGAAGCATAGCAATTCCTTCATTTTCAACACAAGCTTTGCCTATTGCAAATACTTGTTCACCATTAAATTTAAATGGTGCTTTCTGCTCCTTATCTGTTGGGTTTACTGCAATAGCAAACTTACCACGCTTAAAAATAAATGGATATTTTCCGCTCTCTGCATAAACGACCTCAAAGTCGCCGTCAGACTGCAAGTCCTCATTTTCGTGGCGAAGTTTGATTACTCTACGGAGCGTATTAAGGATAGAATCTTCGTCCTTTTCCTGTGCGGAAACTGTCGGTGCGTCTGCTGAAGTATCAACAGGAAGATAAAGTTTATCGGCTGAAGCAGTAGAGAAACCATGATTTGCAGAATCGTCCCACTGCATAGGTGTTCTTGTTCCTGTACGGCTAAATCCTCCTTCCTTGCTTTGCAAGCCTTCCATAAACTTCATACCAATTTCATCGCCATAATAAAGGAATGGTACGCCCGGCATTAAGAATACAAATGAATATGCGAGCTTTGCTTCAAGAGGACTAAACATCTTAGTCATTCTTGGGGTATCGTGGTTGCAGGTAATAAAACTAATATAGCCTTTGCCCTTTATAGCCTTTAATTCGTCAAGGTAATCATCAAGGAATTTTGTAATATCGCCCTTACCATTCTTTGAGAAAATAGCCTTGCATTCCCCTGTTTCCTTATCCTTTTCTCTGAAAAGATAGCGATAGCCATTATTATCGTGGTCAAGGTAGAAATCGCTGTGAAAACCTGCACCGATTGATGTATGAGGTCTGCTCCACTCGGAAATAATTGCTGCCTCAGGATATTCCTCATCAAGCATCTTTCTTATATTACGCCAAACCTTGCAAGTCTCCGGCTTTTCGCCGTCCTCATTCTTAACAAGTGAATCTGCCATATCTACTCGGAAACCATCGGCTCCCTTATCAAGCCAGAAACGCATAACATCTTTCATAGCTTCAACTGTTGCCTGACAATCCGGGTGACTCGGTGGAAGCTGCCAATTTGGGTGTGTAATCTCTGCAAAACCATAGTTCAAAGCCGGCTGTGAACTAAAGAAGTTTACGAGATAGTTGCCGTCACGATTTGTGACACCACAGACAAACTTATATTGCGGAGGTGCTTCCCATACGCTGTCTGTCCATGTGTAGCGGTTTGAAAATTCATTCTTTTCAGGCTTCTGGCTTTCAATAAACCATTCGCATTGGTCAGAAGTATGTCCCGGAACAAGGTCAAGAATAATTTTTATCCCTTTTTCGTGAGCTTTATTAAAAAGCTCAACGAGGTCATCATTTGTGCCATATCTTTCTGCGACAAGCTTATAATTACGAACATCATAGCCTGCATCCATAAATGGCGAATCAAACAAAGGATTGAGCCAGATAGCATTGCAGCCAAGGGATTTCACATAATCCAGTTTTGAAATAATACCGGCAATATCACCTATGCCGTCACCATTGGTGTCGCAAAAGGTTTGGGGATAAATCTCATAAAAAACAGCATCTTTTAACCACTGTGGCATTTTGAATACCTCCAATTAAGTATAATTTTATATATTTTAACATATTATCCCCAATATTACAAGGAATAATAGTATAATTTTGCTTAAACATAATAATAATTATTTAAGCTCATTAAACCTATTATACCTTACACTAATATATTCAGTTTTTTTCCTGCCGGTAGAAACCATATACTCGCCGGTTCTCTGTCGGCTGATTATAATATTTTTCTTACCTGCATTAATCAATGTTTGCAACTCATCAGAATCAAGTATAACTATCTCGCCTCTTGAGAAAATATCTATTATACAAACAAGCACAATAAACATTTTCTTACCCTCAGCCAAATACCCATTTAGTTCGTCAAGTTCTTTTTCTATATCGAAAATCCAGTTATCATACAAACCGTTATTACTTATGCCACTATATTTAACATATAAAAGACATTCTTCTCTATCAATCAAAATGCTATATAAATTTCTTTTCTTACTGCTATCAATAAGTGTTGGATTGATGCCATTACTCATTAAAACAGATACGGCTGCACCATATGCAAAATCGCTTTTTTTTAATTCTGACATATCTATTACCTCACATTGAAATTGATTTATATATTATAACATATTATAATTTATTTTGCAATTATAGTTTTACTACGCTTTTATAATTTCTTGACCTAAAAAAGAAAACATGATATACTGAATTTGAATTGAATATCTTCGGACAGAACTGAGGGAAATCAGTGAAAATCTGATACAACCGCCATTACCGTATGTTTTGGTTTTCGCCAAGATTAAGTCGGGTCGCTCGCTGTCTGATTTATAAACTTATTAATACTTTCGGGCATTTGGGAGAGTACAGAGTAAGGAGTTATTAAGCATTTAGCTTGATAGCTTGTTTTCTGTGTCAATTTGCATTTTGTGAATTGGCTTTTTTGTTTTCCCTTTTCTCGAATTATTATAAAATCTTTTATAAGGGGAAAATTAAAATGAAAGCAAAGAAAATCTTATGCTCTGCTTTGGCAGCAGCTCTTGCAGTAAGCTCATTCAGCACTTTTGCATTTGCTGATGAAGAAAAACAAATGTCTGTTACAGTAAGAATTGAGGGAATCAACAAGAATCTATACTATGATACTGTTGAAGTTCCTTATACAGGTGATAATCTTACAGTTCAGAATGCTCTCATGTATGTTGATGAAAGAAATGATGATATTACTATCACAGGAGTTGAGAGTGGCTGGATAACTGCCGTTAACGACGACAAGCAAGCTACTTTCGGTGGCTGGGACGGTTGGTTATATACAGTAAACGGAGTTTCTCCGACAGATACTGTCAATAACTATAAGCTTTCTGACGGCGACAGCGTTGTTCTTTATTACGGTGACCCATACGGCGTTGGTATGCAGTATCCTGAAGTTGACGCTTCTAAAATCAGCGAAGGTATTCTTACATTTACAAGCCAAGATACAACATATGACGCGGATTATAACCCAATTATAAGCACAAACCCTGTAAAAGATGCAACTATTGAATGGGGTACAGATGGCGGCACTGTAAGCTACAAAACGGATGAAAATGGTTCTATCAACATTGAAGATAAGTATTTAACAGAAGGCAACCACTCTCTTGCTATAAGCAAGCTTAGCGAAAACGGTATTCCGCTTGTACTTCGTCTTGCGCCTGATTATGAAATTAATGTTCCTGAAAAATCCAATGAATCAAGTGTTGAAAGTTCAGAAGTAAGTCAGGAAAGTTCGGTTGAATCAAGCACAACTGAAAGTTCAAAATCAGAAGTAAGCACAGAATCTTCTGCCGAGCCAACAAGCACAGTATCTACAACATCTCAAGACGGTAAAGCACCATCAACCGGTGATTCATCAGCCATGACTGTTGTTGCTTTAACAACCGCTATGGCTTTTGCAGTAATCTTAATGACAAGAAAGAGAAACAATGAAAAATAATTTTGCGAGTAGAATAATTTCAATTATGCTTCTTGCAGTTATATTGGCAGGGATTTTTATTCCTGCCAATTTTTGCATAACGGCAGAGGCAACATCTAATGATACAGAAAGCGTCATCGACGGCATATTAAAATGGAAACATAATGGCTCGGCACAAAATCTTGCTGATGAAATAAGCGATAGTATGGGAAGTAGTATTTCCGATTGGTATGCAATTTCGCTTTCACGATATAAATATAATATCAATTTTTCAAAATGTGTCAAATCTCTTGATAAATACACAAATTCCGCTGAAAATCTTCGTGCAACCGATATGCAGAGAATTGCTATAACCTATACTGCTATGGGAAGTAAATCTGATTATATTAAAACTGCACTCAATGGTTCTATCGGTAAACTTGGAATTATGAGTTATGCCTACGGTCTTATTATGCTTGATTGCGGAGCATACTACGGCAGTATGACACGAGATGAAATCATCAACAAAATTTTGTCTATGCAATTTTCTGATGGTGGCTGGGGACTTATGCAAAATTCTGATGTCGATGTCACAGCTATGACTATTCAGGCTCTTGCAAGATATTATAAACATAGCGATGTCAAAACTGCCATTGATAAAGCCCTTAATTACCTGTCAAAAAGGCAGCAGTCTGACGGTGATTTCAAAAGCTATGGCACTTCTAATGCAGAAAGTACTGCACAGGTTTTGCTTGCATTAAGCACTATGAAAATTAACTGCAATACCGACAGCCGATTCATCAAAAATGGAAATACGGTTTATGACGGACTCTTGAAATATCATAATTCTGATGGAAGTTTTTCTCATACCTACGGCGGTGACAGCAACCAGCTTGCAACTGTTCAAGCTCTATATGCAACTATTTCACTTTGGAGATTAGAAAATGGAAAAACTGCTTTCTTTGAATTTGTCAGCAACAATATTCAAAGAGAAATCAGTACAAAACCTGAACCAAAGCCAAATAAAGATAATTCAAAGCCAAGTTCTTCAAGTTCTGTAAGCTCTAAGCCTAACAACTCAAGCAATAGTAGCACTTCAAGCTATTCTCAAACTTCTCAAATAAGCAAGCCAAGTCAAAATAGCCATACAAATTCAAGCATTTCAAGCAAAATTGAAAATTCAAAAGCTGAACTTTCAACAAACAACAAGCAAAATGTTGAAAACTCAGTTACAAGCAAATCTAAAAGTAGCGAAACTACTACCTTAGAAAGTTCAAAAGCTGAATCTATTAAAAATTCTAATATGGAAGAAATATCAGAACATAACAAAAAAAGCTCAAATCTTTCAAAATCAGAAAGTTCTGATATTGCTGAAACTCAAGCTGTAAATTATAATCTTATTATTGCTTTATGCTTATTAGGAATTTTCGTTATAATCTTTGTTGTGCTTATTATTCGTAAAAAGCTAAACAAAACGAATATTATAGTTCTTGTTGCGTTATTTGCAGTTTTAACAGGCATTTCACTTACTATAAAGATTGAAACGCCAAATCAATACTACAATGAAACTTCGGACAATAAACAAAATACCAAGACAGTAACTATATCAATCTCTTGTAAAAATGCAATCGGAAAAACTGATAATAAAAAAATCCCTGAAAATGGAATTATTCTTGATGATACAGAATTTTCAATTTCAGAGGGTGATACTGTTTTTGATGTGCTTGTTTCAGCAACGAAAAAAAATAAAATCCAAATTGATTATGATAGCTCAAACGAAACTGTATATGTAAAAGGAATAAATGGCTTATATGAATTTGATTGCGGAGAACTTTCTGGTTGGATGTATAAAGTAAATGGTGAAACACCGAACGTTGGCTGTTCGGGCTATAAGCTTAAAGACGGCGATGTAATAGAGTGGGCTTACACCGCTAATATCGGAAAGGATTTATAATGAGAGCTTTTTCAGAACACAATTCTATTGCTATTTTTGTGCATTTTATGTTGACAATAATTATAGCGATGTTTATACAAAATCCAATAATATTACTGCTTGCCTTGTTTGGCTCAATACTCTATTATGCTGTAACTTTCAGAAAAATCTCTGCAAAGACACTTATTTTTTGGATATTGCTTTTTTTACTGATTTCGCTTATAAATCCTATATTTTCGCACAAAGGCGAAACCGTTTTATTATTTATAAACGGAAAAGCTATAACCCTTGAGGCTCTTTTCTACGGCATAAATAACGGAATTATGATTCTTGCGGTTATGATTTGGTTTCTTGTTTTCTCGGAAATAATGACCTCAGATAAGGTTATGTATATCTTTGGAAAATTCAGTCCACGACTTGCACTTCTTGTATCAATGTCGCTGAGATATATTCCACTATATCGACAAAGGGCAAGTATTATCAACAATGCTCAAAAAACTATGGGCTTATATAAAGAAAGTAATATAGTCGATAATGTAAAGGGCGGTATGCGTGTAACCTCATCTTTAATAACTTGGTCGCTCGAAACTTCTGTTGATACTGCGGATTCCTTTGCTGCTCGTGGCGGTGAGTTAAAGCACAGAAATTCATTTTCGATTTTTAAATTTCGCAAAAATGATGTAGCTTTGATTATAATTTCTATCGTGCTATTTTCGGCAGTAATATCAGCACAGGCTATGGGTATTCTTTCAGTTGATTATTATTCCTCAGGGAATTTTTTAAACAAGCTTAGTTTCGAGTTTATTGCTATTGTGGCATATTCGGCATATTTCATACTATCAGTAATTCCATTCATACTTGAAATTTCAGCACGAAAATAGCTGTAATTTGACAAGTAATCTACAGAGCGGTATAATAGCAACATATTATTATTGAGGAGCGGTATAATGTCAAGGATTGAAAACTCTCCCTGTGACCCGAAATTATTAAGTCCTTTAGCCTTAGCTTTTGTTGGTGACGGAGTTTACGATTTATTTGTGCGTGAAAGGCTTGTATGCGAAGCTAATCGTCCAGTAAAAAAGCTCAACGAGGAAAAAGTTTCCATAGTAAGATGTTCTTCACAAGCAAAGCTTGTTGAAAAGCTTATGCCGATTTTGACCGAAGAAGAGCTTGATGTACTCAAAAGGGGCAGAAACGCTCATACACAACATATCCCAAAAAATGCAACATCGGCAGATTATCATTCAGCCACAGCTTTGGAAGCTTTATTAGGATATTTATATCTTGCCGGCAGAATTGAAAGAATAAGAGAATTATTAAAGAATTAAAAGTTTTAAGAAACTTATCGACTTACCTAAAACATTTTAAACTTTAAGTGAAGCCCAACATTTCTTTTTTCTTAAGCGGTGGATTTTGCCCACACTTAAAGAGCAAAGAATGTTAAGGGCGTTGCCCTTAACACCCACGAAGGACTCCGTCCCTCGACCCTGCGAGTAACTTTCACCAGCAAAGCTGGTGTAGAAAAGGCTCGAGCGAAACTTTTAATTATCTTGGGGAATTTTATCAACTTATACAAAAAACGCAGTCAGGCTAATTTAGTCCGACTGCGTTTTTATATTTCGCTAAATATTTTATTTATCACAAAGCTTTCTCAAAAGCTTATATATATTTTCTGATGAGTTACCCTTAGAATATTTCTTTATACTTGCTCTCATATCCTCTAAGATTGTATCATCTGTCAAAAGTTCAGTTATAGTATTAGTACACTCTTTACCTTTAATAAGCCTTACCGCCATATTTTTGGCTGTTAAAAACTCTACATTTTGTTCTTCTTGTCCCGGAATAGGCTTATATGCAGCTATCGGAAGGTCTGATGCTATCGCCTCAGAAACGGTTAAACCGCCAGGCTTTGTAACAATCAAATCTGAAATGTGCATATATCTTGGAATCTCTTCGGTAAAGTATAAAAGCTTAGTTGGCTTTGACGGCTTTGGCTTTCTTGGTTTTTTAATAGTTTTGAAAAGGTGTTCTTGCTCAGAATTAAATTCTGCAATAAGAGCATTTTGCAAAATTGTCTTAGACAAATATCTATCAAAGGTTTCATAAAGCTTTTCGTTTCTGCCTGTTATAAGTATAACCTGAAAATCGGGTTTTGCGTTAACAATATTATGATAGATTTTCAGAACATCAGTTACACCAAAACTTCCTGCCATAATAAGAACAGTTTTCAGGTCAGGGTCTAAGCCTTCTTCTAAAAGAATTTCTCTGCGTGAAACTTCATTATAAAATTCTTGCTTTACGGGTATTCCAAAAGGGTAGACTTTTTCTCTCGGTACTCCACGAGCCACCATATCTTCAACCATTTCTCGACTTGAAACGATATATGCGTTAACATTTTTGTTTATATATGTTTTATGTGGTGCAAAGTCTGTTATTATGCTTACTATAGGAATATCAATTTCTCCATCACCTTTGAGCATTGCTGCCATTTCTGAAGCAAAAGCATGAGTTGTAATAATAACATCAGGCTGATATTTTTCTATTATTGGCAAAAGCTTTTTGCCAATCTGTGATGTAGCAATAGTAACCGCTTTATTAAGGGAAGTATCTTTATCAGAGGTCTTGTAAATACCACCATACATCTTAGGAGTTTTTGTTGCAAGATAAACATAACCACCCGTAACAACCTTATTAAGTGTGGGACTTACAACCTGAATTGCATCTATAATATTAACCTCAGCATCGCTTTCTACACTTATAACATAGTTTTTAAGTGCATTTGCAGCACTCATATGTCCTCCGCCTGTTGTTGCGGAAAGTATCAAAATCTTCATACAGTTTCCCTCCGAAAAATTTTGTAAATTAATCAAGCAAATTATATTTGAGGTATATTATACAGCAACTCTATATTTTTTTCAATAAAAACATTTTGCAAAATCAATAATATGTTTATTTAATCTCTCCATGTTTTTCGTAATCAGTAATCTGACTTACAGCATTTTTTTTATCAACAAAGACAACTTTTGGCGTATGAGTTTTTGCTTCATCTGGAGTAAGTGTACAATATGCCATAATTATAATCTTATCACCTGTAGAAACACATCTTGCAGCCGCTCCGTTAAGACAAATTACACCTGATCCTCTTTCACCTGCTATGGTATAGGTTTCAAAGCGAGAGCCATTATTTATATCTACTATCTGAACCTTTTCATATTCAAGAATCCCTGACGCTTCAAGAAGGTCTATATCCACTGTGATACTTCCAACATAATCAAGCTCCGCCTGAGTAACTGTTGCTCTGTGGATTTTAGCTTTAAGCATCTCGATTTGCATTAGTACTTCCTCCCTGTTTTAAACGGAAAACGAAAAATTGTCTATAAGTCTTGTTTTACCTATTTTAACAGCAATAGCAACAAGAACATCGCTCTTTATTGTTTCAACATCTTGCATAGTGACTGCATCAACAACTGAAACATAATCAATCTTTGCAAGAGGTTCTGTGTTTATAACTTCTGTTATTGCATCTATAATTTTTTTACTATTGGTTTCGCCTGTTTTGATAATGTCCATACCTCTCTTAAGTGAACGGCTCAAAATAAGTGCCGCCTTTCTTTCTTCAGGATTAAGGTATGTATTTCTTGAGCTTTTAGCCAAACCGTCAGCCTCTCTTACGATAGGACAACCAACGATTTCTATATCAATATTGAAATCTCTTACCATACGCTTTATAACAGCTAATTGCTGTGCATCCTTTTGACCAAAATATGCTCTATCCGGCTTAACTATGTTAAACAGCTTGAGAACAACTGTGCATACACCTCTGAAATGAGTAGGTCTGCTCTTTCCACAAAGATTTTTTGTGATAATGTCCATATCTGCAAAAGTACAGAAATCATCATAATACATATCGCTTACATCAGGTCTGAAAATCAAATCCGCACCTGTATCTTCACAAAGCTTTGCATCACGCTCAGGGTCACGAGGATAGCTTTCCAGATCTTCTGTTGGTCCGAACTGTATAGGATTCAAAAAAATACTTACAACGGTTCTGTCATTCTGTGCGACAGACTTCGCAATTAAGCTTTGATGTCCCTCATGCAAGTAGCCCATAGTTGGCACTAAACCAACAGTTAAGCCTTCCTTACGCCATTCATTAACAATATCTCTGACTTCTTGAACAGTTTTTACTATTTTCATTTTCTATTCCTCCTATATTAAGGGGTCTAACCTTAAAACCTACGATAGATGCTTTTCTAAACTATTTATTTATAACCAATCTCTTGGCAGACAAACCTTCAACTTTAAGTTTCATAATACAAGTATGCTTTACCGCCTCTGATTCAAATTCAAACTTTTCGCCACTTGGCTTGGCATATTGATTCATTAAAAGTTTAAGTGCTTCTAACTTTTCATCATCAGCAACATATTCAATTTTACCATAGCCCATTACACTCTCATATTCAGCAACAGACTTACAAGCAATATCATATGTAAGAACAGAAAGCATATTTTCCATAACAAAGCCGACTTTATTATTTTTCTTAACCAAATCGTGCTTTCTTCCAACACCTGCGCCATGAAAATAGAGTGTAATTTCTTCGCCATCAATCTTCATTCCAAAATTCATTGGCACAACATATGGATATTCGTCAGAAAACGAAACATTGCATACTACACAGTGTTTCATAATTTCAACCATCTGCGAAAAATCTGTAATTTCTCTATCTGTTCTTCTCATAATACCACCCTTAATTAAAAGCTATGCTCATCTGTCGGAAAAGCTCCGCTCTTAACTTCATTATCATAAGCCTTAAAAGCTTCAATCATTTGCTCGCCTATATTAGCATAAGCCTTAACAAATTTAGGTTTCATTTTATCATACATAGCAAGCATATCCTGATATACAAGAACCTGTCCATCGCAATATTTGCCCGCACCGATTCCTATAACAGGTACACTCACTGCTTCTGTTATAGCCTTGCCAAGTTCTGCCGGAACACACTCTACAACAATAGCAAATACCCCTGCTTTTTCAAGAGCCTTTGCATCATCTATAAGCTTTTGTGCAGCTTCATTTGTCTTTCCCTGAACCTTAAATCCTCCAAAAGCATTGACAGATTGTGGAGTAAGACCGATATGTCCCATAACAGGAATTGAAGCTTTAACTATTGCAGAAATATGCTCTGCAAATTCTACTCCGCCTTCTAATTTAACAGCACCTGCTCTGCCCTCTTTCATAAGTCTACCGGCATTGACAACAGCGTCATAAACGCTTGTCTGATATGACATAAAAGGCATATCTGTAACAACAAGGGTATTTTTTGCACCTCTTGCAACAGCCTTACTATGATGAATCATATCTTCCATAGTAACAGAAATAGTATCTTCATATCCAAGCATAACCATACCGAGAGAATCACCGACAAGTATTGCATTGATTCCTGCGGAATCTACAAGACTTGCAGTAGTATAATCGTATGCTGTTAACATACTGAGCTTTTCTCCCTTTTGTTTTGCATTTTTAAAGGTTACTGCTGTATTTTTCATAAATTAAATTCCTCCGATTCTTTCCAAAATATAGTGAAAGTCCGATTTTTTTCATAGACATATTTTTGAATAACGCAAAAGTCCTGTTTCAATAAGAATATAGGCTTTTACCCAAAATAGTCTTACGACGCTATTATATCATATTGCAAGCTAAAAGTGAACTGTTATTTTATTTTCGTCATTATTCCTATATCGCATAATATACTGCTTGACTTTATATGTTTTTTGAAATATAATATATTTAAAATTAAAAATATTAAGAAGGAACTCATATATCAAACACAAGTAAAAAAGCACATTCAAGTATTATAATATATTTGTTTTTGCTATAGTGGCAACTATAGCTACACTTATTCTTGTAGGATATGTGAATTATTCTAAGGGGAAATTGCATTAGAATCTACTGCATATCAGATAAGATACGACAATGAATTAAGATAGTGCGCTAAATATACTGTTAATAGGAAAATTATACATCATTCATAAATGGAGATAATTCTCATATTTCTACAGGAGAAGTAATAACCGTATATTATGATGCGAATAATCCAAATAAATTATGGCGTGATTCCGATAAGAGTAATGTTAATATTGCAATATCAAAATCCTTATAAGGATGAATACCAGAACCCTTATGAAATAATATTGAAAACAACAATAACTATAAATTTTAAAAGTATTGAGGAGAATTAATATGTCGATTGATTTTAAAGATTCAAACACAAAAGGTATAATACTATTTATAATCGCTTCATTAGTGATTATAGCTATTGCCTTTTTTTCAACTGCTGACTATTCCAAAGGACGAATGCCAGTAGAAGCTACTATAATTGCCAAAGAAAGACGTGACAAGAGCGTAAGATGGTATGCTATATATACTGTTGACGGAAAAACCTATAAATCATTTGTAAATGGAAATGGCGATGACATTTACATTGGAAGAAAATTAACTTTATATTATGATGAAAACAATCCCAGCATAGTATATCATAGCACTGAAAAAGGCAGAGCTATTTTTGTAAGATGCTTATTTATAAGCTTTCCTGTAATAATACTAACTGTAGCTTTTATCACTTCTAAAACATCAAAGAAAAAACGACAACAATTAGAAGAAAGCGGAGAATTACAGCAATATCAAAATCCATATGAAGATGAATACCAAAACCCTTATGAAAATAATAATGAACAAAGTAATAGCAGCCATATTTATAATGATATAAATAAATTCTAATTGGCAAAAATTTTATGAGAAAATTTAAAAACATAATAGTTTTAATATTCTCTGATATTCTCTGCCTTTATAGATAAGTGGAGAATCTTTTTAATGGAAATAACAAAAATTTTATTTAGGAGAAATTTATTATGAAAAAATCTAAAACCATACTTGAAATGCTATTAATTGATATATTCTTTGGATTTATAATAATAACCGGTTTTATTGCAGTTTATAATGGTACTACTCAAAAGCTTGAGAAAGACGGATATAGACCCATAGAGGCAACATATGCTTATAGTGATTATGTTATGAATAAAAATAATGAACTTGAGAAAGCGTATTTTCTTACATATAATATCAATGGAACAAGCTATACTTCATATGTTATAGGAAATGCTTATGGTATAGATAATGTTGGCAGCAAATATACAATATATTATAATCCGACTAATCCTTCGGAAATTGCTTGTCCTAATCCAACAGGATCAAGGATTCTTATCTTTATTATTTTATCTTTAGTTTCTGTTATAATTATTATTGTAAATATCAAACGATTTTTGAAAATTTCAAAAAATAAAAAATATGACTATTAAACACTTTTTTCTAAATACGATAAACCGCAAAAGCTGATACTTGATATTGCCTCAGAAATATGGTAAAATAGGTAATATATATTGGGAAATATCGCTTTGTAATATTTCACGAAATCAATTTATTCTCGGAGGTTTATCTATATGTCAGGACATTCAAAATGGAGTACCATCAAAAGAAAAAAAGAAAAGACTGATGGTGCAAGAGCAAAAGTATTCACTAAAATAGGTCGTGAACTGGCTGTTGCGGTTCGTGAGGGCGGAAGCGCTGACCCAAATGTAAACTCAAAGCTTAAAGATTGCATCGCTAAGGCTAAAGCTAATAATGTTCCTAATGAAAACATTGAGCGTATCATCAAGAAGGCTGCCGGCGAGGGCGATTCAAATAACTACGAATCAATCACATATGAAGGCTACGGTCCAAGTGGTGTTGCACTTATTGTTGAAACACTTACCGATAACCGTAACAGAACAGCAGGCGACCTCCGTCATTACTTCGATAAATTCGGCGGAAACATGGGCACTCCCGGCTGCGTTTCCTTTATGTTCTCTAAGAAAGGTGTTATCCTTATTGAGAGTGAAGGTCTTGAAGAAGATACTGTTATGGAAGACGCACTTGACGCAGGCGCGGCTGATTTTTCCGCAGAAGACGGTGTATTTGAGATTCAGACAGAACCTGACGATTTCAGTGCAGTAAGAGATGCTCTTGAAGGCAAAGGATATACATTTGTTTCAGCTGAAGTTGAAATGGTTCCAAGCACATACACAAAGCTTACTGATGAAGAAGCTATCACAAAGATGCAAAGACTTCTTGATGTTCTTGAAGACAACGATGATGTTCAGAATGTTTTCCATAACTGGGAATATGACGAACCAGAGGAAGATGACTAATCACCTTTTAAAAATATTATGCTAAACATACGAATGGCATTAGAATTTATATTCTAATGCCATTTTTATTTATTCACAAACAAAAGTTTTTTCATTATCTTAAAAACAATATCTTTGTAGTAATATCAAATATAGTTATTTCTTTATTAAAAATTTTAAGATAAATAATTTTTTTATAAGAGTAAAAGTGATTATATTTACGCATATGTATATTTATAAGTGATTTTGTAATTTTTAGTCAAAATATAACAAAATTCGACAAAGTTATAGTATAATACATACAGGGAGGTGTGTTATACTATGACGAAAAAAATTATAGTAACGCTTTTGAGTTTACTATTCTTAACTTACCCTTTAATAAATTTTATAAGCATCTCTGCGAAAACTGATTATCAAAATTATCTTTTAAGTGGTTTTTCTTATGGATTTTATAGAATTATCAATGATAACAAAACTACTTGCACCTCTATTACAAGTCAAGGTGAGGAAACTACAATATTCTGCAAAAGTGATTATGAAATTTCAAAGGCTGTAACTTCACAATCCTATCTATATATACTATCTCATTCCGATGAAAACAACGCCATATTTACATTATTACGAAACGGTTCTGTCGACGCATCATATATTCCTGAGGATAATGTTATTCCATCAAGCTTTACAGCAAATGATAATTATATATATTTTATAGGTAATGACGGAAACTACACTATTTCTATCAAAAGAAATACTCTTGATACTACTACAACTTTCTTTTCAGAAAGTGTAAAAAAGCTATTTTGTTATAATGAAAAAATTTATGCTGTTACTACCGATTCTCTATATTGCCTTGATAATCCAAATACTGCTATTAGATGCGATATTCCCTCTTTTAATAATCTAGAGCCTGTTTTCTATGGAAATATCTTTATAGATACAAACGGTACAGTATATTCTTTTAATCCTGAAAGTGGTTTTAAATATATAAAAACGCTTAACTACAAAAAAGCATTTATACTAAATGATGTTTATTATGGTGTAAGTGGAAATACAATAAATAAGCTATCTGAAAATGGTTCAATAGTAAGTAAATATAGCTTTTCGGGAAATATTGATGACATTGCTGTGAATGGAAATAAAATTGCCCTGCTTAGTTCTAAAAATGTAAAGCTTATTGCTGAAAAAGATTTTATACCAATAGAAAACTCAAAAACTGAAAGTTCTAATCCAATATCAAAACCAAGCTTTAATGGTTTTACTGATTATAAAACAGACGGAAACTATATAATAGTTCCACAAGGCACAACTATCGCTATACTGAAAAAGCATATAAACTCTGCGAAAAATTCAAGTCTTATATTTTATGACAATAAAAACAAGAAAACATCTTCTGGTAATCTCGGAACAGGATTTTCGCTTGAATATTATGAAAATCTCTCGTTGAAATCTAAATACATAATTATAGTTATGGGCGATGTAACCGGCGAGGGTTCTGTTAATACTGGTGACAAAAGAAGATTAACAGATTATCTACTTGGAAAACTTGAATTAACTACTCCACAAAAATATGCAGCCGACTTAGATAAAAGCAATGTAATAGATTCGCTTGATTTATTACTACTTAATCGCCTTATATCTTAATAAATTACATAAGGTTTATATAACAACCTTGTGTAATTTATTTTATGAAATAATAAAACATTTACTTGATTTATTTTTTATTATAGGTATTGACAAGTCGATTTTCGAGCATTATAATATAGTCATCATATGAACAGTTGCTCATATGTTTAAAGAATGAATTAGGAGTGTGTTCCCCTATGGATAATAACGAAATAAATAAAAACTTTGAGGAATGTGTTTCTTGCAACGATAAGGATACTTGCGAAGAAGTTTGTATTCACACTGATGCCGTTGTAAGGGCAAAAAATAATACGCCTGACCTCGATATTTTATTCTCTCTTGCAGAACTTTTTAAAATGTTTGGCGATACTACAAGAATCAGAATTATGTGTGCTTTATTTGAAAACGAACTTTGTGTATGCGATATTGCTGAGGTTCTTGGTATGGGACAATCGGCTGTTTCACATCAGCTAAGATTGTTAAGAACTGCTAATCTTGTAAAAGTAAGGCGTGACGGTAAATCATCTTTTTATTCACTTGATGATGAGCATATACAGAAAATTTATGAGCTTGGTTTAGAACACATCTTAGAAAAAAGAAAGGGAAATTGATTATGAGTACAACAAGGAAATATACCCTTGAAGGTCTGGATTGTGCAAACTGTGCTATGAAAATCGAGGAAGCTATTGCAAAACTAAATGGCGTTGAGAATGTTTCTATTGTTTTTGCAACAAAAACGCTTTCTCTTAAAAGCATTCTTGATGAACACGAGCTTTTTAACACAATTAAAAAAACAATAGATTCTGTTGAGGATGGCGTTACTCTTATAGAAAAAACTAAATCTCATCACGAACACCATCACGATGATGATGAACATTGTGGTTGCGGGCACGAACATCATGAACATAACCATTCACATGGCAAAACAAGAAAATATACTTTGCAGGACCTCGATTGTGCTCATTGTGCTATGAAAATTGAGGAAGCTATTGCAGGCCTCGACGGCGTTGATAATGTTATTGTTACATTTGCAACAAAAACTCTCGCACTTGAAAGTAATCTTGAGGAAAAGGAACTTTTCGACACCCTTCAAAAAACAATAGATTCTGTTGAAGACGGTGTTACTCTTATTGAGCAGAAAACAAAAAATAAACATTCACATGGCAAAACAAGAAAATATACTTTGCAGGACCTCGATTGTGCTAATTGTGCTATGAAAATTGAAGAAGCTATCGCAGGTCTCGACGGCGTTGATAATGTTATTGTTACATTTGCAACAAAAACTCTTGCACTTGAAAGTAGTCTTGATGAAAAGGAACTTTTTGACACCCTCCAAAAGACAATAGATTCTGTTGAGGACGGCGTTACTCTTATTGAGCAGAAAGATAACAAAAAAATCCATTCGGAGAAAAAATCTTTTAACAAGGATAAAATGATACTCATTGAAACCGGTATTGCAATCATTTTAACAGCAATAGGTCTTGCAGTTTCTGCTTTTATTTCACCTGAATGGATTGGAAAAATTATAATTGCTGTCGGTGTATGCTTCTCCGGATATCGTGTTGTAATAAAAGGTCTGAAATCTCTTGTCAAACTAAGACTTGACGAAAATGTACTTATGATGATTGCTGTTGTCGCTTCATGTATACTTGGCGAATTTTTTGAGGCTGCCGCCGTTACAATTCTTTTCAACATCGGCGAATATATTGAAGATAAGGCTGTCAACAAGTCAAGAAAAGGTATTGAAGCACTTTCTATGATTCGTCCTGATAAGGCACATTTACTTAAATCTGATGGAACTACCCTTACAATAGACGCTGAAGAAATTGAGCCTGACGATACGATTATTGTAAATCCATATGAGCGTATTCCTCTTGACGGTGTTATAATTGATGGTGAAAGTTCTCTCGATACTTCCGCGCTCACCGGAGAAAGTGTTCCAAGAAATGTTGCAAAAAATTCAGATGTTATGTCTGGTATGATGAATCTTGAAGGCGTTCTTACTATAAAAGTAACAAACTCTTGTGAAAATTCTGCGGCATCTCGTATTCTTAAACTTGTTGAGGAAAGTTCCGCACAAAAGGGCAATTCGGAAAAATTCATAAGCCGTTTTGCAAAGGTTTATACTCCGATAGTATTTTTGATGGCGTTGGTTCTTGCTATAGTTCCTCCACTTATCGGTTTAGGTGATTTCACAACATTTATAAATCGTGCATTAGTATTCCTGGTTGCATCTTGCCCTTGTGCATTGGTTATCAGTGTTCCGCTCGGTTTCTACTCCGGCATAGGTTCGGCATCTAAAAATGGCGTTCTTATAAAAGGTGGTAAATTTATTGAGGCTATTTCTAAAGTAAATACTGTTGCTTTCGATAAAACCGGAACTCTTACAAAGGGTGAACTTGCTGTTGCCAATGTAAAACTTCTTGGCAAAATGTCTGAAGATGAAGTTCTTTCTATTGCGGCTTCTGCTGAAGAATACTCCTCTCACCCATCGGCTCTTGCTATCAAAAAAGCTGCCGAAAAACTTCCTAAGGTTACGCTTACTGACCACAAAGAAATTGCCGGTAAGGGCGTTTCTGCACAATATAACGGCAAGGCTGTTCTCTGCGGAAACAGAAAACTCTTTAATGACAGTAACCTAAAGAGCGGTATAATATATCTATCTGTTGATGGAAAAATTGTCGGCGAAATTGAAACAAGTGATGAAATCCGTGAGGATACAAAGGCTACACTTGATAATCTAAAATCTTTGGGCATTGAACATATAGTTATGCTCACAGGTGACGGTGAAATTGCCGCAAAGAAAATTGCTGATGAGTGTGGTTTAAGTGAATTCAAACATTCCCTTATGCCTGAAGAAAAAGCCGAAACTGTTAAAGAGCTTCAAAAGAACGGTAAGGTTATCTTCGTTGGTGACGGAATAAACGACGCGCCTGTACTCGCTGCTGCTGACTGCGGATTCGCTATGGGACTTGGTAGCGATGCCGCTATTGAATCTGCGGACGCTGTTCTGACAAGCGGCACTCTTGCAAAGTTGCCTACTGCAATTAAAATAAGTAGAAGCGCTATGAAAACTGTTCGCTTTAATATTGCATTTGCACTTGCACTTAAAGCTATTGTTCTTATACTTGCTGCATTTGGATATGCGCCGATGTGGATTGCTGTTATAGCTGATACCGGACTTTCCGTTCTTACAGTTCTCAATGCTGCAAGACTTTTAAGAAAAAAATATTAAAGAATTTATGAATTATAAATAACAAATCAAAAGGACAGCACCATTTTGGGTGTTGTCCTTTTTTTCTCACCTCCAATAGAAACCTTACAGGTTCAAAGGGAACAAAACACATTTCTGAGTCTAAAACCTGAAAGCACTATGTAGAATTGATATAAACACACATAAAATTGACAGTCAATATTATTTATTTTAATTGAGCTAAAATGTTGATTTTTGTCTTAGTTTGTGATACAATACTTTTGTAGACGCAAGTCAAGTGTACGCATGTTTATAAATTATAGGATATAAGAGACTAAAATTTACATTTTAAAGTAGCTGAACTTAAAGTTATGATTATGATTTCTTCGGGAATATAGGGAGATTCATTCAACCGATTGCATCTTCAACTACTTCTCTAAGGTGTATCGGCTCTAAACCGTTCTTATTGCATAATTCTACAAGTTTTTCTGCTTTATTCCTATCAAGAAAAATATCTGATATGGAAATAAGAATTACATTTGTTGCTCTAAGATAAACTGATATTCCATAAGCAATATAGCTTCCTAATTCGCTATTTCGCAAATTTTCCTCTACAACCTTATATATGAACATTTTAATCTCCCTTTTCAGCTTTATTCGCTGTCCTATGGCACTATTATATCACACAACCATACAGCTAATTATCGCTTGTGAAATCGACGTAATCTTCATTGAATCAAGCGTTACTTGACAAAACGTATGATTTATCATAAGAAAGGGTTTGAATTATATGAATATTGCAATATGTGATGACAATCTTTTAGACAGAGAACTAATTATAGACTTATTTGAATACTATTTCTTGAATAAATCTATTGCTTATAACATAGACCAATACGAAAGCGGAAATAATCTTATATACGAAATCGAAGACGGACATCCCTATGATATAATAATCCTTGATATTTTTATGGGAAAAATTTTAGGAATTGAAGTTGCAAAAAAATTAAGACAGCTTAAATTTAACGGTGGAATTATTTTCCTCACTGCAAGCTCTGATTTTGCAGTTGACAGCTATGATGTAAATGCAGATGGATATATACTAAAACCTATCTCATATGATAAACTTAAAAATTCTATTGACAGAATTACAAAAAATTTTAGTACAAGCAGTTACCGTGTAAGGCATAGAAGTAATTTTTTGCTTATACCGTATAGTGAAATTACTTATATTGAAAGTAATAATTCAAAATGTATTTTACACAGAAATAACGGTGAAAGCTATAACATATATAAAAAGCTTGGAGAAATTGAAGCCGAACTTAATGATTCCCGTTTTTTGAGAAGTCATCAGAGCTATCTTGTTAATATGGATTATATAATTGAGGCCGGAAATCAATTTCATCTCTCTACCGGAGATTCTGTTCTTATAAGACAACGACAACTAAAAGATATTCGTTCAATATATCTTAAATATAACGAAAAGCATAACTCTCATATATCTTCGGTTTCCCAATAATTTAATTACTTAAAATTATTTTAGGCTTTAATATAAATACATAAGTGAAGGGGATTGTTTTTATGACTTTAGAGGCATTTTATCAACAAATAGGTAGTAATTATGAAAATGTTTTAAAAAGATTACTAAGTGAAAAACGCATAGTAAATTTTGTAATTCGTTTTTTAGAAGATGATAGCTTTGATAAACTATGTCAATCTCTTGATAATATGGATTATGATACTGCCTTTAATTACGCTCATAATTTAAAGGGGCTTGCTCAAAATCTTGGCTTTGAAAATCTGGCGAAGTCTGCTGGAAAAATCAGCGATATTTTGCGTTCTGATAATAAAAATATTTTAAAAACATCACATAAGCTTATTAATGATTTAATTTCTGACTATAATGATGTTAAAGCGGCTATCATAGAACTAAAGAAAAAATATGAGCCATAATATTACAGTTTATAAGAAAGAATTATTAAAAAAACATTCCTTTTATAAAACTACCAATAATATAAAAAATCACACAAATACAACTCTCAAACCCCTCTATATTTAGGGGTTTGCAATAAAAATACTGTACTTCACCCCCGTCATTAGCTTTCAATATAAAATATATTTAGAAAAGGTTTGAATTAATTTTTTGTTTTATATAGTTTTTAGTATAAATAATAATTTAAGGCAATCCATAAATGGACTGCCTTTTCTTAATTATTATTTAAAGCTAATAAAAAAATTCTCACAGAACAAATTCTGTGAGAATTTTTTATTTTAAACTTATTTAACTGCTACTGTAAAACTCTTAGTAACATAATCACCTGTTGAATCAAATACTCTTACTGCATATTGATATGTGCCTACCTTAGTTGGCTTGTTTGTGCAAGTTGTTGCTGTTGTTGTACCTGTAAGATCCGTCCAATCGAGAGCACCACGAAGTCTGTAGAAATACTTATACTTATATGGTGCTTTACCGCCTGTTGCCTTTGCCGTGATCTTTACTGATGAACCAAGGTTAATTGATGTTGCACTGATTGTTGAAGTATTTGCAAGTTCTGCAGCTTTGCTAACCTTTACAATAAACTGTTTTGTAAGATTTTTACCTGTTGAATCAAATACTCTTACTGCATATTGATATGTGCCTACCTTAGTTGGCTTATAAGTATAGGTTGTTGCTGTTGTTGCATTCTTGAGAGTTACCCAATCAGCTTCTCCAGCCGGCTTGCAGAAATAGCTGTACTTATATGGTGCTTTGCCGCCTGTTGCCTTTGCCGTCATCTTGACTGATGAACCAAGGTTAATTGATGTTGCGCTGATTGTAGAAGCATTTGCAAGTTCTGCAACCTTATTAACATTTACAGTAAATTGTTTTGTAAGATTCTTACCTGTTGAATCAAATACTCTTACTGCATAATAATATGTACCTACCTTAGTTGGCTTATAAGTATAGGTTGTTGCTGTTGTTGCATTCTTGAGAGTTACCCAATCAATTTCTCCGGCCGGCTTGCAGAAATAGCTGTACTTATATGGTGCTTTGCCGCCTGTTGCCTTTGCCGTCATCTTGATTGATGAACCAAGGTTAATTGATGTTGCGCTGATTGTAGAAGCATTTGCAAGTTCTGCAACCTTCTTAACATTTACATCAAATGTCTTTGTAAGATACTTACCTGTTGAATCAAATACTCTTACTGCATACTGATAGTTAGCCGCCTTAGTTGGCTTATGTGTGCATGTTGTTGCTGTTGTTGTGCCTGTAATAGCTGTCCAATCAATGTCGCCACGAAGTCTATAGAAATATCTATACTTA
>CACXBF010000020.1 GCA_902765855.1 uncultured Ruminococcus sp.
TCATCAGTCAAGATGACGGCAAAGGCAACAGGCGGTAAAGCACCATATAAGTACAGCTATTTCTGCAAGCCTGCCGGAGAAATTGATTGGATAACTCTCAAGAATGCAACAACAGCAACAAGCTATACTTATAAGCCAACTAAGGTAGGTACATATTATTATGCAGTAAGAGTATTTGATTCAACAGGTAAGAATCTTACAAAACAATTTACTGTAAAGGTTAGCAAGGCTGCAGAACTTGCAAATGCTTCTACAATCAGCGCAACATCAATTAACCTTGGTTCATCAATCAAGATGACGGCAAAGGCAACAGGCGGCAAAGCGCCATATAAGTATAAGTATTTCTATAGACTTCGTGGCGACCTCGATTGGACATCTCTTACAGGTACAACAACAGCAACAACATGCACACATAAGCCAACTAAGGCTGCTAGTTATCAGTATGCGGTAAGAGTATTTGATTCAACAGGTAAGAGTCTTACAAAAACATTTAATGTTACTGTAAAATAATTTAAAAATAACTTAAAGACAAGTTAAAATACTCCTCGATTATCAGATTTAATCTGAATAATCGGGGAGTTCTTTTTTTAGAAATATTGTTTTTTCTGCTGATTTATGTTAGAATTTTATTGTATTTTTAAAATTTATGACAGGCTTTTCATAAATTTAAGATAGGGAGAGAACTATGAAAAAGAAAATCGGTTTATTGACAGTAGTGAGCCTGCTTTTAATTACATTAGGCGGTTGTAGCCAAGAAAAAAATTTTTTTGATAATGTTTCAGAAATTAATAATGTAATTAATGATTTTGTTTGGATGAAGATAGGGCTTTATTTGCTTTTAGGAACAGGTATTATAATGACCTTTGTTAATAAATTTTTTCAGGTTACACATTTAAAGCATTGGATGAAAATGACCATTGGAAAGATGTTTCATAAGAGCGTAAAAGGACACTCTCATCATGATAAGTCTTCAATCACACAGTTTCAGGCACTATGCACAGCTCTTGCGGCAACTGTAGGAGTAGGTAATATTGCAGGTGTTGCATCGGCAATAGTTTCTGGTGGTCCTGGCGCAGTATTTTGGATGTGGATAGCAGCAATCGTAGGTATGATGACCAGTTATTCTGAAAATGTACTTGGAATTTACTATAGAAAGAAAAATGCCGACGGTGAATGGTCTGGCGGAGCAATGTATTATCTTCGTGACGGACTTGGTGCTAAAAAAAATTGTAAAACCTTAGGAAAAGTTCTTGCTATACTTTTTGCAATATTCACAATTTTAGCTTCATTTGGAATAGGAAATATGGGGCAGGTCAATAAGATAGTCGCCAATCTTGAGGGTGCGTTTAAGATTGAAGCTCTCTCAAATATAAGTATTTTAGGTACTGACCTATATAAAATTATTATAGGTTTGTTTATAATGATTATTGCAGGTTTGATTGTTATAGGTGGAATTAAGCGTATTGCAGTTTTTGCTGAAAAAGTAGTTCCATTTATGGTTTGTTTCTTCATAGTTGCTTCACTTATAGTTATAGGAGTTAATTACTCACATATAGGAAATGCTTTTGTTGCCATATTTGAATCTGCATTTAGTCCTAATGCAGCGTGGGGTGGAGCTGTCGGTTTGACTATTTCTCAGGTTATCACACTTGGATTTAAGCGTGGTGTTTTCTCAAACGAAGCAGGTCTTGGCTCATCTGTTATGGTTAATTCAAATTCTAATGTTCAAGAACCTGCAAGACAAGGTTTTTGGGGAATATTTGAGGTTTTTGTTGATACAATTATCGTATGTACGATGACAGCACTTGTAATTTTAACATCTGGAGTAATCGACCTTAATACAGGTAAGCTCGCAGAGGGAGCATCTGGTGATGCCACACTTGTTGCAAAAGCATTTGATAGCGTTTTCTCAATAGGCGGTATAAATATCGGAAGTATGTTTATTTCGATTGCAATTTTTCTTTTTGCATTTACGACCGTTCTTGGTTGGTCGCATTATGGTACAAAGGCATGGGAATTTCTTTTCGGAGTAAAATCAACTTTTGCATATAAGATATTTTTTGTTCTTATAATTATCTTCGGTGCAGTTATGACGTCATCACTTGCTTGGGATATATCTGATACATTTAATGGAATGATGATGATACCTAACCTCATAGGAGTTCTTGTACTTTCACCGGTTGTATATAGAATTACTAAAAATTACAAAGATAGAGTTTTTAAACATAAGGATATAAAGCCAATGCTCTCTAATGACCCGGAGATACAGAAGGAACAAGAAGAGATATTAAAGCATGTTACAGAGGCAGAATTACAAAATAAATAGAGCTTTGCGGACTTATATAAGACACTCTTAAAAGGTTTTATTCGAGGCGGAGTGCCTTCGCAGTCAAGACGTGTAATCGCTTGGTTTTGCCTCGCTCTCAGTTGATTAGAGGAGTTTATTGCTGCGGTCGATGAGCTGACAGATTTCCATGAGACAGCTAAAAGTTTCGCTCGAGCCTTTAAAAAGGCTCGCAGGATTGAGGGACGGAGTCCCTCATAGGTTTTAAGGGCAAGGCAACGTCCTTAACATTCTTTGCTTTCTAAGGGCGGACTTTGTCCGCCCTTTTTGACTAATGTTGCAAACAAAAGAATTTAAAAATATGAACGAAGTCCGTCTCTTTTTAGAGAAAAAGAAAATATAAGAACTTTGCTCTTAAAACCTACCAAAGGTTCTTTCTTTGGAATCCATAATCTTTTTCCAAAACTTTTGAGTGTTTTGGGTAAGGTTATTAGCTTAAAAATAAATCCGTCACAGCTTATTATTCGCTGTGACGGATTTTAGTTTGTAAAAATCTTAATTTTTTAATGGTAAAGCTTTTATGACATCGCAGACTATTTCGGCACGATTGAATGGTGTCATAAAGTAGAAACCATCTGCGTGTGGCATATATGTTTTTGCAAGCTCAATTGCAATTTCCGTTCCCACCGCAGAACCTTCATCTCTTGTCATAGTCGGAGAAAATCTCTCAATAATATCCTGTGGAATGTTTATTCCTGGAACTTCGTTATTCAAGAATGAAGCATTTCGATAACTTACAAGTGGCATAATTCCAACAAGCATTTTTGCCCCAAGAGAACGAGCCTCCTCAATGACATCAATATTTTCAGCAGAATATACAGGTTGTGTTAGGAAAAATGTTGCACCACATTCCATTTTCTTTTCAAGGCGTTTAAGTTGGCTCTTTGCATATTTCAAATCAGGATTAAATGCTCCACCGATAAGTATAGGTGAATCTGCAAAAACTTCCTTATTCATTTCAGAGATTATTGTCATAAACTGCGTAGAGCTTATATTGAAAACAGGTTTTACAACTCCTCGGTCACTTTCGGCGATATGGTCACCTGTAACTGCAAGAACAGCACGAATTCCTTCGCTATGTGCTCCAAGTAGAACTGAACGCAAAGCATTGATATTTCTATCACGACAACAGATATGTGGCAGAGTATCAATTCCACATTCACGATGTATTCTCGCAGAACAGAGAACAGGTTCCATTTTTACCTGTCCGAGTGGAGAATCAGAGATAGTAACAATATCCGCTCCGGCCTCTCTAAGGAGATTTGCACCATTTATAAGTTTACTTAAATCTGTACCATATGGAGGGTCAAGCTCTGCCGCAATTACAAAATCACTGTTTGCAATTCGAGATGAGAATGGTGCGGGAGAAGATTTTTTGTTTTCTTTAATTTCAATTTTTTTAAAGCCGATGTTTCCGTTAAGTTTTTCAGAAAGAAGCTTGATGTGTTTAGGCTCAGTACCGCAGCAACCGCCAAGAATATTTATTCCGTTTGGAATAAGCCTTGCAATTTCATTAACAAAATGCTTAGTATTCGGCGAAAAGGCAATACGCCTTCTTTCAAGATATGGATAGCCACTGTTTGGTAAAACAGCGGTATAAAGTTTTGTATTGCTTTTCACAAAATCATTTAAGATTACTGCGTGACGCTGAATTTGAGTCGGACCACAACCACAGTTCAAGCCGACTACGCATAATTTATCCTTATATTTTGCTATGCCGTCAAGTATTGAATTAAGTGAAACACCCGAACGAGTAAAACCGTCTGGCATAACTGCAAAAGATAAATAAATATCAGCATCGGGCTTTTTAGATTTAATATATTCGATAGGGTAGGCAACGACATCTATACTTGGAAGAGTTTCAAGTATAAACGAATCCGCACCACATTCAATAAATGCATCAATGATAGCACGATATTCAGCGTCAGGATTTTTATCATGGTCATCATTGGTATAAATTGCACTTATATCAGCACAAACAACAGCGTTTTCACTCGCACATTCCTTTGCAAGCATATATCCTTGTTTGATAACCTTAATAAGCTCATCTTGGCTGATATTAAGAATAGCAGTATTTGCGGAAAAAGTATTTGTGCGTATAATTTTAGCACCTGCGTTAACATATTCTGTGTGTATACGCTTAACGACATCGGGATTATTGATGTTTTCAAGCTCACAGCGTTTTTCAGAATTGCCGGTAAGTTTAGAATAGAATGTTGCAAAAGCACCGTCACAGAGTACGGTTTTATTATCTGCAAGTAATTCAGATAGTTTCATATTTTTCAGACCTTTCGCTATAACAAAACCGCAAGAATATGTTTGCAAATTTTGTTAGGTGTATTTCAGAAATTTTTAATTTTTATTGGCAGTAATTTCGTCCATACAAGCCTTGCAGACATTCTGATTTTTAAAGCTGATAACATCTTTTTGAGAACCGCAAAAAATACAAGTAGGAATTGGCAGATTGTATTTTTGCAGAATAACTCTTTTGTTGTCGCCATCGAGAAAAATTTCTACGGAGTCACCCGATTGAACACCGAGGGCTTTTCTCAAATCAATAGGCAGAACAAGACGGCCGAGTGAATCAACTTGTCTTACATAACCTGAATTTTTCATAATCATAACTTCCTTTGCGTGGATTTAGTCAATATTCAGACGATTATTTCCAAACTTTACTTAATTCTACTATTTTTTTCCAATTTTGTCAATAGATTGTCGATAAATTTATTTCATAAATTCACATTGTCGAAGCATAAAAATAGTAATAAAATCCGAAATGAGGTTGAGGTTTTGTGCTTGGCTATATATGGGGTGCTATGTTGATAATAAGCCTTATATGTTCTATATATACTGGCAAAATGGAGGAGCTTTCCTCGGCTGCCCTGAATGGAGCTGCTCAGGCTGTTGAACTCACACTCTCACTTTTGGGAGTAATGGCGCTTTGGTCAGGGCTTATGAAAATTGCCGATAAAGGTGGAATAACAGCTATTCTTGCAAGAATATTTTCGCCTGTTTTGCGTATTCTTTTTCCGGATTATAAACCCAAAAGCCCAGCATTAAAGGCAATTTGTGCGAATATGGCAGCAAATCTTCTTGGACTTGGAAATGCTGCAACACCCTTTGGAATTGCCGCAATGAAAGAGATGCAAAAGGAAAACAAAACGCCCGAAGTTGCAAATAGAAGTATGGTTATGTTTGTCGTATTAAATACCGCGTCGATTCAACTAATTCCGACAACAATCGCCGCTATGCGAGCATCTGCCGGTTCAAAACAGCCTTTTGACATTATAGTCGCTGTATGGATAGTTTCTTTTTTGTCGCTTTTTGTAGGAATAATAACAGCAAAATGCTTTGAAGCTCCTGTCGAAAGACGGAGATTACGCTCGAATAGAGGTGGTAGAAATGGAAATAATAGGTAATTTTGTAGTTCCTATTTCCATAGCTTTAATAGTCATTTTTGGACTTTGTAGAAAAGTGCCACTTTTTGAAGCATTTACAGACGGTGCAAAAGAGGGGATAGTTTCTATGTTTTCGATAGCACCCTCATTAATAGGTTTGATAACAGCAGTGTCTATGTTAAGGGCATCAGGCTTTTTTGAAATATTGACAGATTTGTTGTCGCCAATTACCAGTGCATTAGGATTTCCAAGCGAGATTTTACCACTTGCACTTATGAGACCTGTGTCTGGAAGTGGTTCATTTGCCCTGTTAAATGATTTATTCAAGAATTTTTCTCCTGATAGCTTTATTGGAAGAACAGCATCTGTTATAGCAGGTTCAACAGAAACTACATTTTATGCAATAGCAGTTTATTATGGTTCGATTGGCATACAAAAAACAGGATATACTATACCGGCGGCGTTAATGTCAGATTTTGCAGGTATGGTATTAGCTCCTTTGGTAATAAGAATATTGATAAAGTAACCACAAAAGAATCTATCTTTGAGAACTGTACGGTTTAATTATATAGTTTCTATAGACTCAATTTGTTAAATCTTTTAAAATTATTATAAAAAGCAAAAAGCGAGATCAAATGATCTCGCTAGATGCAAAAAGGGAGGGATAATGAAAAACAAAAATATGGAATCTTTTTATTTTAGGAAGTCCTTTTATCTTTGGACTAACTATAATATAGCACATATTTTTATTTTTTTCAATACTTTTTCTTGATTTTTTTAAAAACTTTTATAAAATATGCAATATCAGTAATGAATTTCGCTTTATTCTTCCATCTGTTTACCTAAAAAAGCTGCCGCTGTCTGTGTAAGTTTAATTTCTGTTTCATTTGGAACTTGATTTGATTCCCCTTGAAGCATAACAACAGAACCTGTTACATCACCTGCTGAAATAATCGGATACATTACTAAAGCCGCTTTCTCGATACCCTCTATCGGCAAAAGTTCACCCACGCCGCCTTCTTTAGAAAAATAGTTTTTTCTCATCTCCATGAGTTCCTCTATTACAGATGAGATTCTTCTTTCTAAATACTCTTTTTTAGAAACTCCTGCTGCTGCAATAATATGGTCTCTATCGCTTATTATCACAGGTCTGTTCACAACCTTAGATATAACCTCTGCATACTGTGCTGCAAAATCAGAAAGCTCTCCTACGGGCGAATATTTCTTAAAAATAACTTCCCCATTAGTATCTGTATAGATTTCAAGTGGGTCGCCCTCTCTTATTCTTAAAGTTCGTCTAATTTCCTTAGGTATAACTACACGCCCAAGGTCATCTATTCTTCGCACAATTCCTGTTGCTTTCATATACTTAACCTCCGAGTAATTTTATATTTATTTTAGTAAGTTTTGTGAACTTATTAGTTATTATTCACCATAGTTTTTTTGCTATTCACATTTATTAACAAAAAAGCATTGTTTTTGGAGGTTTGTTATTTTATTAACATATTTTAAAAAATGGCTTGCAAAACACTTTTTGCTATGATATAATAATCGCTGTGATATTTCCGGGTGTGGCGCAGTTTGGTAGCGCGCTTGAATGGGGTTCAAGAGGCCGCTGGTTCGACTCCAGTCACTCGGACCAATTATGAAATTTTTTGCTCTTGAATAAAAGCATACAATGTGTTTTTTTATTCAAGAGCAATTTTATGTTTAATAGAGTAAGGGAAAATTTTATATCATTTTTCTCCATTGTATGTGTAGATATTATTTTACTTAAATGGCTTTTAACAAAACTTATATAAACTTATTCTTAAAAATAAACAATAAAAACTTAGTTAAAATGACAAATTTATACTTTTTATTCAAAATGTATTGCTTTATATAATTTAATATGATATTATGATAATAAAATAGTTTAGTTCGTAAATAACAAATGTTTTATACAAAGGCATTTGTTATAAACACAATATTTTTGTACTTGGATATTATTTTATAAAGAGTAAGTTATAATTATAGGAAATATAAACAATTTTTAATATTCACTCAAACAATAAAAGAATCAGACATATATAATGAAATTAATAACAATATTTTTAATTTTTCTACTTATATCAAACTGTTTCCTGATAAAATTATTAATTCAACACTAAAATTAAAATATCTGAAATTTAATGAGTATTAATAATAATTTATTTGATTTACTAAAAGAAACTGCATTTCTGAAATATATAACTTAGCATATCTTGAAAATTACTTCATTGATAATGATTATCATTTTGTAATTTTTATAACTTCATTATATGATAACAACTATATATAGTTAAATGATAAGAATTATGTTTATTAAACTAAATTATATAATAGAATCTTCTTATTATAAACTTGAAGATATAAATATCAACCAAATTTTTATTACTATAAAGAATTAAATGAAATTATATCCAATTTAAATATTTATGAATGACTAAACTATAAACTTTAAATTTAAATTGTATGTATTTTGCATAATAAGGAGATTATATATGAATATCTTATTCTTTCTTAAGCATAAAGCAACTGTTGCCTATCTTTATGACGATTACTCTATCAGACAAGGGCTTGAGAAAATGCATGCCCACGGTTACACAGCAATTCCTGTTATAACTCGTGATGGTAAATATATAGGCACAGTAAGCGAGGGTGATTTTCTTTGGTATATTATTCTGAAAAAAACTCAAGAACAAAATCTCAAATCATTAGAGGAATATCATATAAAAGATATTATCAGAAATAAGCGTGATAAGGCTGTAAGGGTAAGCGAAACTATGGATAACCTTCTTAATATGGTTATGGAACAAAATTTTGTACCTGTAGTTGATGATAGGGGGATGTTTATAGGTATTATTACAAGAAAAGATATTATAAAATATTTTTATGATAAAGAAAAGAAAATCTCAGAAAACTAAAAATTATGGTTTTGAAAAAACTAATCTAAATATAAAAATTCTATTTGTGTAATTTTGATATTCCAAGTTAATGAATATACGCCCCCTTTTTTGCAGATAATAACAATATATCTGCGAACAAAGGGGCGTTATACTTTGAGCAAGAATATTATAGATAAAATCAGCAATGGAATTTTTGCAAAAGAAAGTTTTGATATTATAGAAAGAAAAATTATTATTTGCAATAGGGATTCTTGTCTGTTTTTTGTTGATGGACTCATTAAAGATGAAGTAATGGAAAAAATTATGGAATTTTTCTATTCTATAAATGACGAAAGTCAGCTTTCTGATTTAAAAACTTTTTGCAAAAAAAGTGTACCTTATGTTGAGGTGTCCGCTGAAACAGATTTGGATAGAATTTATACTGGTATTCTTTCCGGAATTATGGCTCTTGCTATTGATGGTTTGGACGGAGCTATTATGCTCGATGTACGCTTATATCCACAAAGGGATTCTTCCGAACCAGAGAAAGATAAAGTATTGCGTGGTTCTCGTGACGGATTTGTAGAAACTTTAGTGGCAAATACAGCACTTGTACGCCGAAGAATAAGAGACAGAAATCTACGTATGAAATATCTTTCCGCAGGAAGTGAAACAAAAACAGATATTGTTATTTGCTATATGAATAATAAAGTTGATAAAAAACTTCTTGCAGAAATCACACGAAAAATTGAAAATGCTTCTGTTGAAGCATTAACAATGACTATACAAAGTCTTTCGGAAGCTGTTTACAGACACAAATGGTATTCGCCTTTCCCTAAAGTAAAAAATACAGAGCGTCCTGATGTAACTGCATCAGCTGTACTTGATGGCAATATAGCTATACTAATTGACAATGCTCCATCTGCTCTGATTATTCCAACTTCTATTTTTGATATTTTAGAGGAGGCGGACGACTATTATTTTCCACCGCTCACAGGAACTTATATAAGACTTTCTCGCTATATCGTGACTATTGCCTCTCTTTTTATAACGCCTATATGGCTGCTTGCTCTAAAATATCCAAGCTATATTCCATCGGTATTTGCTTTTATAGTTCCATCAGACCCTGTAAATATTCCGGTATTTTGGCAACTTATGATGCTTGAACTTGCAATAGATGGTTTAAGGCTTGCAGCAATAAATACACCAAATATGCTTTCAACACCTTTAAGTATAATTGGTGCAATAGTTCTAAGTGATTTTGCTGTACAATCGGGTTGGTTTATCAGCGAAGCTATGCTTTATATGGCTTTTGTAGCTATTGCTAACTATTCGCAGCCAAGCTACGAATTAGGCTATGCAGTAAAGTTTATGCGAATAATGATACTTGTTTTAACGGAGATTCTCGGAATATACGGTTTTATTGCAGGAATAGTTCTTACATTTGTCATAATGGTATGTACTAAGACTATTTCTGGGAAAAGCTATTTATATCCATTGATACCATTTAACAGAAAGGAGTTTTATAGAAAGGTAGTAAGAACAAGAGCTGCAGCCAATGGTAGAACAAAAAAATAGCAGCTATTCTATGCAGTCAAAACGCAAAGCCACTAAGTATGTCTCGCTCATAGTGAGTGAGGCAATGCTGTTTCCTTAGTTGAACTAATTACAACTATTGACAGTGGAGGTCGTTACTGAAGCTTTTAATTATTTTAGGGAAAATTGATAAACTAATTCCGTCATATTAATCCAATATAAGTGTGTTTTTTATTCTACACCGAATTTATGTTAAAATCTAAAAAATATAAAAATTTATACTAACAGATTAGTATATTAAAAAATATAAGTACAGTATTTATCAGCGTTTAAAGGGATTTAATAAGTTATAAAATTAGGGTTTAAAGGGATTTAATAAGTTATAAAATTAGGGGTTGCTTTTTAGAAAAAACTACCTTTTCAACAACTTGAATTCATAAAAACCGCATAACCAAGCTATTTATAAACACTTTGAGTTCTAAGAATTTTAATTTTGACACCTATTTGACACCAAAGTTTAAGAAAGCCTTTAATAGTGATTTTATCTTAAAAATATAATAATTTTTTAGAGCTAAAAGATTTAAAGTGTGATGTGTAGATTAACCACTTAATATTACACTATTAAGCAACATCTATCTTTAAAATGTAAATATGTGGTAATATGTTCTTATATGTAAAAAAGGTACAGCATAAAGCCATACCTTATAGTTATTGCAACTTGTTTTCATATTTTTTAACCAGATTATAAAATGTATTTCTTTTTAAATTTAATATTTCCATTGCATAAGTTGCAGTGATTTTCTTACTCTTCCATTGGTTATATATTTCTACCCAATTTTCAGGAAATGTTTTAGGTGGTCTGCCTATTGCATTTCCTTTTTTGCCTACTCTTTTTCCGTCAATAATTTTCATTGAAGCAATCCCTTCAGATTGTCTTTTTTTAATGCGTTTTCGCTCATCTTCAGCTATTGATGTGAGAACTTCAATGATGATATTATTAACCATATCAAAAATCCACTCATTACCTTCTACATTATTTAATGTACTTGGTATATCTAATATTTTTACCTTTACACCTATTGATTGAAAATATCTTAATTCCTCTTTTAACTGTTCTTTATTTCTCCCTAATCTATCAAGTGAAGTTACATATAATGTATCGCCTTTTATAAGTTTACCAATTCCACATTTTAATGATTTGTAGCCATCTCGGTTAAAATCTTTACCACTCGCCTTATCTACGATAATCATATCTTCCGAAACATATTCACTTAAAGCTTGAATTTGCCTTGCAAGACTTTGCTCTTTAGTTGATACTCTTGCATAACCTACAATTTTACTCATAACAAATAACACTCCTAAAATTCATTTGAAATAATTATATCAAGAGTGTTTGTATAAGTTAATGAGATTTACAAACATTTATAAATATTAGCACATAAAGTTTTATAAACATAAAATACACCTCTTTTTTGATATTTAATAAAGTATACTTTTATAAACACTTATAATAATTTCAGCTTTTAAAATGATAATTTAAATTTCAAAAGAACGAATTTCGTACTTTTGAATAGTAAATCAAAATATCTTATATCAATAACAATTTGTTATCGAGTTTTAATTGTCATTGGAAATCCACCTGGAGGACACTCAATATTCAATATATCTATCTCAATCTTAATTTAGAATTTAGTTTTAAATTATTATGATAGACGCTTGGCGTACCTCATCTTTAATTTTCTTATGCAGTAACAAGTAATTACCCAATCTAATCAATATTAGCTAAGCTTATACTATAAAGCTATTAAATGATGGTACAAACTATACTGTCACCCTCTTTGCAATGCTTAAATATACTAACTTAATACCGCTCTCATAGCTTAACAAGTATATCTAATCTCTCTTATCTTGAAACACTATTAAATCTTTGAGAGCGGTAATAATATATCTTAATTCTTATTATAAAAAATAAAATATGAATTTTATATTTATTACTAAGCTATCTAAGCATTTTTAAACGATTTAAACCTAAACAGTATAGTTATACTACCTAAGTGCTACAATCAAAAAATATATAGCGTAGCATAGGGTTTTTTAGAAAAGAAACGATTTTAAATATTATCTAATCAGAAACCTAAATAAGCATAAATAATCACTCAAGAATAACAGACCTAATTAAGAATTTAATCTAACCACAGAAAAGAATCTAACCAAAGATAATATCAATCCTCAAGAAAGGGTTTAATCTCTATAAAGAGTTTATTCTTTTTAGGAATAGTTAATCTTCTTAGTAAGAGAATTTAAATAAATACCAGATATTCAATTTAAATTAAATACTTAAATTTCAATCTAAATCAGCTCTATTTATTCGTTAAAAATCTTCTTATTTTACCCCTAAATTTCACCCTCCAATCTCAATTTTTCATTTTCAAACCGTTATAATATTTATATAATCTTATTTTATATATTTAAGGAATATAGTCTATGCACGAAATAGGGTATTAAAAGCGTGCATAAATTTGTGAGGAAAGTATATTCATTTACTTATATATATGGGAAAAAGTTGATGAGTTTGAATTGGGGATTAAAAGGTGAAGCTTGAGTAGAAATTGAATGTCTATAAACAAAAAATGAGAGCGGTATAATTCCGCTCCCACTGATAAATTATTTATAAAATCTGAAAGACCTTTATAAAATTTATTATTTGATATTTGGTCTACAAGCTATATTGCTAAATCTCTATTTACTTATCTTATTATTATCAACTACAGCCATCATTTTCATTTCCTCCTTCAATTATTCGTCAGTGTTTAAAGCATAAAGCAAAGTTGGTGTGTAATTTAATACAATTTTCCTATCTTTTTCATTCCAAACTATAACCCAAGTGCTTGTTTTTATTCCTTTATACTCTAATTCAAAACTTATTTTAACTTTAAAATAATGTTCATTACTATTACATAATTCAGTGAATTTTTCCACAGTTTTATCAAGTGAACGACTTTCAAAAACTCTCTTTTCATCGCGTAAATAACGCCCGCTTTCATCACTTTCTCCAATCTTTATAAAAAACATATATCCATAACCCTTTTTTATAGAATTTTCTAATATATATACAAGATCAGGATTAAAAGCTAATGAGTTAATAATTGTATATATATTTTCATCACGATAAAAAGAAGGTACTTTACAAGTTCTTTTAAGAGCTTCCTCTCTTTCTTTTCGCTCTTTTTCTTCACGCTGTCTAAAAGCTTCCTCTTTAATTCGTCTTTGATTTTCCAGATATTTATTATATTTTTTATCGGTAAAACATTGATTAGGATTACTTCTTCCTATAACAAGTCCAAGTAAAAAATCTAACATAATTAACACCTCATTCATTTGTCAATATGTTTATTGCTTTTAAAGTAACTCAGATATATTTATTTCAAGTGGTGTAGCTTTATCTTTATAAATCCAAACAGGAATTATTTCGGTAAAATCATACTTTTCCATATCAAAATCTTCATCAAAGTGGTAAACGGTTACACTTTGCTTTTTAGGATCTACTATCCAATATTCTTTTACACCATAAGATTGATAGAGATTTAATTTTACTAAATAATCGTGTATAGCATTACTTGAAACAATTTCAATTATCCAATCAGGAGCACCTGAACAGCCCTTATCGGTTAGTTTACTTGAATCACATATTACGGATATATCAGGAATAACAACGGTATTTTCAGATAGCTTTACATCAAAAGGAGCGGTATATACTTCGCATTTACCCTTGTTCTTTTTGATATAGTTGAATATTGTAGCTGACAATTCCATTGATATTTTTTGATGTATTCTAAGTGGTGACGGTGCCATATCGTAAATAACACCTTCAATCAGTTCTGCACGAGTTCCTTCGGGAAGTGCATAAAAATCTTTTATTGTGTATTTAATATCCTTTGCCTGCATACTGTTTGCCTCACTTTCATTTATTTTATTTCTTACTTTCCCATCATTTCCTTATCTCGGCTTATAGTTTCTTTTATGGCTCTCTTGATAAAACCGTTTAAACTTTCACCTTTGCTTTCAGCGTGGGCTTGAATTTTTGCTTTAGAGCCTTTTTTAATAGCTATATTTATACGGTCATAAGCCTTTGCGTTATATCTGTTATTTGCTTCAATGCGTGCTTTACTGTTATTTGGCATATTATAACCACCTTTTTATTTTTAGAAATACCTATCCTATTTTACTATTATTTTATCATAAATCTGTACACTTAACAAGTGTAAATATGTACAAGATATGTACTTAAACATTGTATAATATGCTCATTGCATACAATTAAACAGTGTAGTATAATATAGACAGTTAAGAAAACCAACGCAAGCTATTACCTAACTTTTTTCAGAAATTGAAAGGAAGTGAACATAATGGAATACAAAAAGTGGATAATGATGTTACTTGATAAGATAGAAGATGATGAAATTTTAAAGAGAATGTATAATAGTTAATCGTATATTCGTTAGAGATATTTAATCTAACCTACTCAAAAATGAGTGACGAAAAACTTAATATCTTAACTCAAGGGCTATAACTTTCAAGTTATAGCTTTTATTTTTTTGCTCTACTTTTCTTTGAAATTGGCTTATTAGTTAGCGTATTTAAAAGAATAAGACTTAAAGACCGCTCTCGATGATAAAGTGTCTTTTGTATTCCGCTGGAGTAACGAATCATTACCACAACTCCCTGCAAATTATTCTATTTTTTACGACGGAATATTCCTCCTCATTGACTCGAAACTTGATGATTCTGTTTCTGTTCTTGTTTTTCATTTTGTTTTTCTATTCTTGATTACGGTTTTCCGTTTTCAAAGATATTCAGAGGTCTTAGGAGATTTTTCCCTAACAAACTAACCCTTTTGATTATGGGTGCAAATTTCACATTTGCACTCACAATTACTATTACTACTATTTCTGATTCTATTATACTTTATCCACACTCTTCGATATACATTAGATGCTTATTTCTTTGCTCACCTTATATGACGGTGAGACACACTTATTTTTTAAAAAGCTTTGTTGAATTTTCATATATTTTTTATTTTGTGATTATACAATATTTCAAGATGTTTGTATTTATTGCGAATTGATTTTTTTTGTTTGTTTATGCTATAATATTATAATTAAGCATTTGAGAAAAGGAAAAATTTATGTTTGATATATGGAATAGAAGATATACAGGTAGTAAGTATAAACTTATGCCTTGGATAAAGCAATTGATTATAGAACATTGCAATGAACGCTCAACTTTTTTTGATGTCTTTGGAGGAACAGGAGTAGTAACAGCATCACTGTTAGATATATCAAAAAAAATAATAATAAATGATTTTCTTTTCTCCAATGAAATCATATACAAAGCTTTTTTTGCACAAAGCGTAGATAATTCAGATAAGCTTAAAAATATTTGTAGTAAACTTAACTCTGTTGACAAAGCTACCTTGAGTGATAATTATGTTTCAATTAATTATGGTGGTAAATATTTTAATTATGATGATGCAAAACTAATTGGTTATATTAGAGAAGTCATTGAAAGCGAATTTTTAAATGGAAATATATCTGAGCAAGAATACGATATTTTGATTGCCTCGTTAATTTATTCTTTCGATAGATGTGCCAATACTGTCGGACATTATGAGGCTTATATCAAAAGAAAAGATATTATGTCTACATTTAGATTCGAATTAATCAGACCAATAAAGACCGATACAGTAATTGAAATTCATAGAGAAGATGCTAATGAATTAGCTAAAAGAATATCCGCTGATGTTGCATTTATAGACCCACCGTATAATAGCAGACAGTATTCTCGCTTTTATCATGTACTTGAAACTATTACTAAATGGGACAAACCTGTTTTAAAAGGTGTAGCAATGAAACCACCAGAAGAAAATATGTCGGACTATTGTCGTTCCAAAGCTGCTACAGTTTTAAAAAAGCTCATAGATGATTTAGATGTAAAGTATATTGTTGTAACTTACAACAATACTTACGATTCAAAGAGTTCTTCTTCAAGAAATAAGATTTCCCTAGAACAAATAAAAGCTATACTTGATAGTAAAGGTCATACACAAATCTTTGAAAAAGAGTATCATAGATTTAATGCAGGAAAGACGGATGTGGCTGAACATAAGGAACTTTTATTTATTACTGAGGTGAAAAATAACTAATGAAAAACAATGCAATCCGTTCTCCATTTTTCTACGTTGGAGATAAATATAAACTTATGCCGCAACTTCAAAAACTGTTTCCTGATGATATTGAATCATATATTGAACCTTTTGCAGGTGGTGGTAGTTCTTTTTTGAACACTAAAGCGAAAAAATACATCGTAAATGATATCGATTCTTATGTAATTAAATTGCACAAGAAACTATCATCATTTTCCAACGATACAGATTCATTTATCAATTTTTTATACAAGTTAATTGATGAATATGGCTTATCCTGTTCTTATCGTGGAATAACAGTATCGGAAGAATTAAAAAAGAAATATATCAAAACATATTATTCGCATTACAACAAAGATGCTTACATAAATCTTCGCAATGATTACAACAAAGATGGCGATTTGCTAAAACTTTATCTATTGCTGATTTATGGATTCAATCATATGATAAGATTCAACACATCAGGTATCTTTAATTTGCCTGTAGGCAATGTAGATTTCAATAAGAACGTTTATAACGCTATATGTAATTATATGGCTTTTATGAAAAAATCAAGTGTTGATTTTTATAATATGGACTATATTGATTTCCTTAATCAACTTGATATTTTAGAAACAGACTATGTTTATTTTGACCCACCTTACCTTATATCAGATTCCGAATATAATAAACTGTGGAACGAAAGTAAAGAAATTGAACTTTGTGATTGTATAGATAAGTTAGATAAAATGGGCATACATTTTGGAATTACAAATTTAGTAAATCACAAAGGAAAACACAACAATATATTTATGCAGTGGTCAAAAAAGTACAGAGTATATGCTATTGACAGTAACTACATAAGTTTCAACGATAACACTATAAAAGAAAACTCAAAGGAGGTTTTTGTAACTAATTATGGTAAGTAAAGCGAAACCGTTGTCATTTTCGACAACAATAAGAAATCCTGCAAGAATTCCTGCTTTTTTGCATTGCATACTACCTTATGAGGGAATGTTATTGACATCAAAAATAATACACAAAGTTATAAAAAATGTAATTAGAGAAAAAGAGTATACACCTACTTATGTTTCACGCATTCCTAAGTTAAAAGCAATATCCAAAAGTGAGGATTCAACGTTCACAGATACACAATTAGAGGATATAATTTTAAACTCTCCACAACAGCATAAAGAGGCAGGATTTGATTATGGCTGGGATTCAAGATTTGATACTTGGTATAAGATGATAAAAGAATTCGGATTTATCAAGTATTCAATGAACAATCCGATAGAAATAACCAAAACAGGGCATATGATTGTAGATGCTTATATGGAAACTCCAAGCAATGAAAAAAAGATTCAGCAGATTTTCTTAAATGCACTTATGAAGTATCAGACCAATAATCCGTTGCGTAAGAATTTAAATGAAAATGCACCTTTACCACTTCTTTTGAATGTAATAAAGCATTTTCACGAAGACAAAGAAGAGAACGATGCAGGATTGGCACGTCACGAATTACCCATTTTGATTTGTTGGAGAAACAATGATTCATTACAAGCATATAAATTCATTAAGGGCATCAGAAAGCAATACGGATTCACTTGTTCAGATGAAGTTATTTACACGAAATGTTTGGAATTACTTGAAAGTACAAACAAGAAATATCTGAAAATTGAAAAAATATGTGGTGAATCAGTTGATGAGTACATTAGAAAAATGAGAATGTCTGGTTTACTGTCTTTAAGAGGAAATGGCAGATTTTTGGATATTAACAGCTTTGAAAGTGATACTGCTTTGTATGTAATGCAACAGTATATGAAATATCCTAAATTTGATGATGAAAACTCATATATTGATTATATGGGTGAGATAGATACTAATATACTACAATTAGAAAACGCTGTTGAAGTTGATTTCTCTGATGTTAGAAAAAATACACTTTACAAATACGCAGAAACAATGTCAAAAGACAACGTTATACAAGAACTTAGGACAGTTTGTAACAAGAAAGAGAGTAAAGATGACGTTTTAAAGTATATCTCTGCCCCTACAAGATTAGAGTTTCTTACAAGTATCGCATTAGTTCAGCATTTCAAGGGATTAGATGTCAAACCTAACTATGCTGTAGATGATGAGGGATTGCCTACATTTACGGCATCAGGTGGAATAGCTGATATTGAATGTTTTGACAATGACTATGATAGTTATTTTGAAGTTACGTTAATGCGTGGTCGTCAAGACCAAGTCAATAACGAAATAATTCCCATAAGCAGACACCTACGAGAGGTAAAAAAAAGCCGTAGGGAAGATTCTTTCTCGGTATTCATTGCTCCGATAATACACGAAGATACTAAGGAAGCAGCTGATTGGCAGAAGTTTAAATACAAGATAGATATACTCACATTCTCAATTGAAGAATTTATCAATGCTATCTGCCAAAAGTCAAAAGCATCCGAACTACTTAATGTATAGGAGTAAGAATATGAAAAAAAATTTGTTTTTAGAAGTATCTTCAAATGAAAACAATCCAAATTGGGAAAAACATATTTCAAGAAAAGATGTGCTGTATTCAAGAGAAAACGACATCCGTTCTCCTTATGAACGTGACTATACTCGTATACTGCACTCATTGGCTTATCGTAGATTAAAACATAAAACACAAGTTTTCTTCAATATTGATAATGACCATATATGTACAAGAATGGAACATGTTCAACATGTTGAATCTGTAAGCTGTACCATAGCAAAATTTCTTGGATTAAATTTAGATTTAACTCGTGCGATAGCTATGGGACACGATTTAGGTCACGCTCCATTCGGTCACGAAGGTGAAGTAGAACTTACGAAAATAAGAGAAGAAAATGGTCTTGATAAATTTTGGCACGAAAGAAATAGCTTACGCATCATAGACAATGTAGAACTGCTCGCAGATACACAAGGGCATTACAGAAACTTGGATTTAACGTATGCTGTTAGAGATGGCATAATTTCGCATTGTGGTGAAGTAGATGATAATGGCATACATCCAAGAGAAGAAGCTATAGATTTGGCTGAATTTAAAACATCAGGACAATATCAATCATATACTTGGGAAGGCTGCGTTGTAAAAATTGCGGACAAAATCGCATATTTAGGCAGAGATATTGAAGATGCCATAAGGATGAATTTTATTGAGCAAAGAGATTTAGTAAAATTAAGAAACATATCTAAAAAATATGGTGAATCTACAATGAACACAACAGTAATTATGCATAATTTTATCATAAATATCTGTGAAAATAGTTCTCCGAAAGACGGAATTAGATTAGATGATAAGCATAATGAGATGTTGAAAGAAATCAAGAATTTCAATTATGACTATATCTATACGAATAAGAAATTCGATACATATCGCAAATATGCGGGATTGATTATTAGGAGTATTTATGAAACGCTTCTGCAAGTATATTCAGGAATGAATACTCTTAAAAAGTTGAAACACTTATCAAAGTTTTATCCTAAATTAGCCAAGGATTTTTCGAATTATCTCAAACAGTACTTGATTGCATCAGAAGATAAATACTATAACACCAAGATATATGGGCAATTAGAGACAAAAGATATTTATGTTCAGGCAATAATCGACTATATTTCTGGAATGACAGATAGATATGCTGTATCAACGTTTAACGAACTAATAAAATATTAAATACAAAATCGCAAGTGAACTCACTATATCAAGTGGTTTGCTTGCGATTTTTTCGTTTATTGAATATAGCTGTTTTGGAAAGTGTCTTTAATTGTCGCTTAATAACATCTTGTAGGAGTCATTAAAACAGTGATACCTTTACAACGCATTCTCTCAACACTAATAATCAACCAGCCGTCCGAAAAAACACTCGCTTGGTATAATCTTACTCTCCAAATTTGGAAAGCGACAAATTATTCTATTAACTTACAGAATAGCCTTATTTCACTCATAATTGGCTTGAGAGCGGTTTTATATAATAATCAAGATAATTTTTTTAATGCTAAATTCAGTGTAGGCTTACAGTGGCTATTATTAGCAAAAGAGGTTTGTCCGAAAAACGGTCTAACCCCCAACATAATGAATATATCTCCTAATGTTAGAGAAGATATAGTATTCATAGCTTCAAAATCCTATCCGACAAAAATGTCGAACAAAATTAACTAACGACGAAATTCGTCGCCAGTTTGGTGCAGGCAAGAATGCAGGCAAAACAATGACAGTAGTCACTGAGAGCGGATACATAAATGCTTGTGAATATTCTAAATTCAATATAATATGAATTTTTTTATTATATTTTTATATTTGAGTAATAATTTAGGTATCAAAAAACAGATATATATAGTGTACGATTTTTTTCGTGCAAAAAGTTAATGATTCTCTCGTTCGGGGAGAATACCGTAATTTTGAACCTCGGCAGGGGCAGGCTTGCTATTTGGTCAATTATAACGATACAATAGAAAGAAGTGATTATATTTGATATTATTGAACATCATAAACTCACAGTAAACAGGGCTATTTTACATATGTTATTATGCTTGCTTTGTAGTTAAACCTATGAAGTGGCATAGCTTAGTATCGCAGATTGAAATTATAGGACTTAGAAAGGTAAGGTATTTATATGAATAACCGCTATGAGATTAACGAAATTGAAAACTACTTGAATATATCAGGCAATAAGGCAAAAAATACAGAATTAAAAGAAATATCCAAACACAATAACACAGAAAGTAATATAGAAAGCAACACAATATCTATTGACAAAAAAGTGTACTTAACCATAAAAGAAACTTCTCTACTGTTTAATATAGGAATAACCAAAATAAGAAATCTTACACAAGAGAAAAATTGCCCCTTTGTGTTATTTAATGGCAATAAGTGTTTAATAAGCCGAAAGAAATTTGAAGTTTTTTTAGACAATAAACATTCTATATAACAAAAACATTTGTTCTTAGTGTAAATCGAAAGGTGCATTGAACAAAAAATATGCTTGTAGCTATGCAATAAATTGAAAAGAAAGCAAGTTCATCAATGCACCTCTCTCTTAACAAAGAAAGGATTTAAAATAATGAAAAATATTATTACTGTTAATGGCATTAAGTATGTAAGAATCGAGGAAACCAAAGTGAACGCAGAAGATATTTACAATCTCTACTATGACTATATAAATGAAATGGTTGATTTTAAGAATATGTACCTTTACAATCATAACCTACAAGAGAATAAACTAAGCAGTAATTTTTTAGACCAAATTTATGATGATTTTGAAATTATAATATCAGAGAATTTCCCAATGCTTATTGAAGATGAGATTGAAAACCTTAGTTTAGCCTTTGTATGCTTATTCATTCTATCAGAAATGCCTAAGTTACCTAATAAGGCATTTAGAGAGTTTATAAGAAATTTAGGTTTTTCTCCTACATATTGTATAGTTAAAGAAACCTATAACGAAAATGTAGCTAATAAGTTAGCTCTTGAATATGGTGGTACTCTTGTAGTTGATGAGAGCGGTAATATTATACCTGAATTTAACAACATATATGATAACAAGAACTATATAGATGAGTTATTTAATTTAGGAATGGTAAAAGAAGATACTGCACCACTTAATAAAAGAGTAAGTATTGAAGATATACAAGATTATATATGTAACTATGCTGAAGATATTGAGTATAAATATTCTATTATCAATGATTATATAGAAGATAAGTGCAATCAATTCTAATGAAAGAAGATAGTATATAAAAATAATAAATTTATTAAGGTACTAAGTTGAATTGTAAAGCCTTTAGTGCTATTATTTATTTGTCACATTAAAGGCTTTCTTTTCTTGTTATGAAAGGAATTGATACTATGACAGCAAAGAAAGCTATTAAGAGAAAAGATAATAAAGGCACTGTTTTAAAAGATGGTGAGTTTCAAAGAAAGGATGGTAGATATTGCTATAAATATAAAGATTATAGAAGCAAAACAAATTATATTTATGCTAATATCTTAAATGAATTAAGAGAAAAAGAAAATCAATTACAAAAATCTCTTATGAAAGGCTTGGAAGCTAATGATGTTAATTTAAATTATGTGTTTGAGTGTTGGTCTGAAATTCATCAAGTCAAGCCTTCTACAATGTCAAATTATATTGCTATGTATAATAAGCATATCAGGAATACTTTAGGTGACTTAAAAATTAAAGATATAAGATATTCCTTGATAGCTATTATTTATAAGAATTTGTTATCTAATGGTTTAAAATTAGGTAGTGTTAGAGATATACATAACTTACTTCATTCTATAATTGATTTAGCAGTTAAAGATAATTTAATAGATAAAAACCCTTGTGATGGTGCTTTAGATGGAGTTAAAAAGTTCGCTAAACCAACAGAGAAAAAACAAGCTTTAACCATTAAGCAACAATCAATATTCTTTGAATATATAAAATCTTCAAGGTATCGAGGTTGGTTGCCATTATTTACAGTTTTATTTGGTACAGGTTGCCGTATAGGTGAAATATTAGGCTTAACTTGGAATGATATAGATTTTAAAAATAATCTTATATCTATCAATCATACATTAGAATACATAAGAGTTCCAAATGAAAAATATAAGATAAGTATAAACACACCAAAAACTAAAACAAGTGTTAGACTTATACCAATGCTTGATGAAGTTAGAAAGGCTTTACTGAATATAAGAGAATTTCAGCTTAACACAACATTGAATACTTTAAAAGTTGATGGATATACAGGTTTTATTTTCACAAATAAAAATGGCAATTTATATTATAAGAATAATATTAACAATGCAATAAACAACATAGTTAATTCTTATAATAAGCGTGAAACTGAAATAGCAAAATCAGAGAATAGAGAACCTGAATTACTACCACATTTTTCTTGTCATATAGCAAGGCACTCATTCGCTACTCGTTTATTTGAGAACGAAACTAATATAAAAACTATATCTGAACTTTTAGGACATAGCAACATATCAACAACTATGAATATTTACACAGATGTTTCTATTGACAAAAAACAAGAAGCTATAAAAGAAATTCAAGGCAAAATAAAAATATCATAAACTAAGTATTATTATAATTATATTCACCTAATGTTATGTGACATAAATTGTGCAAATAAATATTATATATCCAATGTATATGGTTATTTTGCATTTTGACACCTATTTGACACCAAATTTCCGAAAAAATATAAAAATTTATACTAACAGATTAGTATATTAAAAAATATAAGTACAGTATTTATCAGCGTTTAAAGGGATTTAATAAGTTATAAAATTAGGATATAAAATCATATGGTAACTCAAGATTATTCAATTATACATCTTGTGAATTTTTTAAAAATCAGAAAGGATATTTTTATGAGCAATCCTATTATTACTTTTACTATGGAAAACGGTGATGTTATTAAGGCAGAACTTTATCCTGAAATCGCACCAAATACAGTAAATAACTTTATCTCTCTTGTCAAAAAGGGATATTATAACGGACTTATATTTCATCGTGTAATCAATGGCTTTATGATTCAGGGAGGTTGTCCAGAGGGAACAGGCTTTGGCGGTCCTGGATACGGAATCAAGGGCGAATTTACTATGAATGGATTTAATAACAATCTAAAACATACTGAGGGAGTTCTATCTATGGCTCGTTCAAACAACCCTAATTCTGCCGGTTCACAGTTCTTTATTATGCACAAGAATGCTCCTCATCTTGACGGTCAGTACGCATCATTTGGCAAGGTAATTGAGGGAATGGATATAGTAAATAAAATTGCTGAATGTGATACAGATTTTACTGATAAGCCACTTGTTCCACAGGTTATGAAGAGCGTAACAGTTGATACAATGGGTGTCGACTACGCTGAACCTGAAATTTGCTAATTCTAAATTTATAACTTAAAACTCCTCTTGCTGATATTAGTTAGCAAAAGGAGTTTTTTTGATGATATATAAAAATAGCAAGAGTTATAAAAACTCTTGCTATCATTTTATGATAATTCAGTATGATAATAAGTTATTAAAAACTTATTACTTTTCTTCTTTTTTATCTTCAGGCTTCTTTGCATCGCCCATATCGCCAAGAAGGTTAAAGCGGAAAAGTCTTGTTTCATCTTCCGGCTTAGAGCAGATGATGTAAGCATCGCTTATTTTTCCACCTTCAATAAGCTTAGTAAGACCAACGAGTTGGCAAAGCTTACTCTTCAAGTTAAGGTGGTCTCCATCACGAGTTACGAGGAAAACATCTCCCTCACAAGTATCGAGAACCGAAAGGAAGGACTGAACATCAATATTGTGTAATTCGAGCATAGGTGCCATAATAGAATTCCTCCTCTAAAATTATTAGCTTAATTTAAATGTAACACTTTTTCTGTTACAAATATATTATAGCATAAAAATTATACTTGTCAATCACAAAGCATCATACATAATATTCTTTTGTTTAATATTTCAAATTCAGAGATAATATGAATTTATTGAGTTTGTACAAAATTATAATTGCTAATTTGTATAAAGATAAATTTTTTCAGTGATTTAGTTAATTGAAGGAAGTTATTTTTGTTTTCTATGCCGAAATTTTTAAAAGCCTATAAATTTTATAGATTTATTTTAAATTACAAAGCAAATTATTTTGTTGGGAAAAAGAAATTTACAGTCATATCGAGATAGTTGAGGCCGCTATATTCAGGATATTTCTCGTTAATCTTTTTCTTCATTTCATCAGCATTATCACATGTAAGAGCAATTTCCTTTATGGTATTAAGGTAATCAACCTTAGTTCTGACATCTTTCAAATCTTCTGGCGTATAGTGAGAAGTTAGGACAAGGTCGAAACCCTTGCAAATGTAGTAATTAAGCTGAGATATGATTCCGTCTGCGTGTGGGCAACCTGCTACAATAGAGTGGCAGTCATGGCCAAGCATATGAGTATAAACACAGTTAATTTCAGGAATCTCTATATCATATGCCTCGGCATTAGATTTAACATTTAGATTAATATCAGCAATCTCAAATTCTCCATCTTGGATAAGTTCTGCTTTGCAAACAGATGAATCAAATATCTCACCAAAGGTATTTGTAAAGTTTTTGATAAGGCCTGCTCCGCCACCAACACTATTATACTCTAATGATGACTTAGTACCATAAGCAGTGACTTCAGGCATAAAGCTTGCACCGGCGGCGTGATAAGCAACCATCTTTCCGACAAGCTCAATGTTATTTTCTTTGATAAAAGCAGTAAGCTCCTCAATGTTATCATAGAAGCAAGGAAGTTCTATACAAACGCCCTTTTCATTTTTAACAAGAATAAAGACTTCATCATCTATAAAGTCGTTTGTTTTATATGCATAAAGTTTAACTGCATCAAAATCATATTCGCTAATGACACCTTTGTTTAAAGCAGTTGTTTTACAATTTTCCTTTTTCATATTAAATTACCTCCGTAATAGTTATTTGTGTTGTAACTATCTTTGTTACAATTAGAATATATCATATTATAGTTGTAATGTCAATAGTTACAACTGAATTCTTTCAAAAAAATTTCCGTATCTTCTTGGATACGGAAATCATTTAATTTTCTTCTCTTATAAGTTTTTGTGTATCAGAAATTATTTCAGCTAAGGTGATACTTTTCATTTCTTCTTCCATAGCTTTCTGTACTAGTTCAAGCTTTTTATCAAGAGCGTTATGAATATTTCTTCCAACAGGGCAGTTCGGATTCGGATTTTCGTGAAAATGAAAAAGCTCACCATTATCTATACATTCAACAGCATTATAAATATCAAGCAAAGTTATTTTATCAAGAGGCTTTGCAATTTCTGCACCACCACTTCCACGAGCGACATTAACAATTCCTGCGGCTTTAAGCTGTTGTAATATTCTTCTTATTATAACAGGATTTACATTAACACTCCCTGCAAGGAAATCACTTGTTAGTTTATAGCTGTCTTTAAATGTATCTATACAATCTAAAATATGTACAGCTATTGTAAGTCTGCTTGAAATTTGCATAAAAAATCTCCTTGTCAAATTTTTTGAAGTAATTATATCACTCAAAAACAAAGGTGTCAATTTAAACAAACTTAATCAATTGGTGTTGGAAGATGTACTATTGTTGGAGTATGATTCATAGCAGGGAGTATGGTATCTGTCAGGTCACTCATACGAAGGCGTATACTTGAAGTATTTATGCAAGGGTGACAACCGAAATATTCGTCTTTAAAAACATCTTCATCAATTATAAGGCGGACATTATTTTCTGTATCGTTCATAAGTCCCATAACGCTGACAGAACCTGGTGTAATATCAAGGAAGTTTTCCATATATTTCTCTTTGCCAAAGGAAAGTCTTGATACACCAAGCTGTGCGGATAAATCTTTAGTTTTGAACTTTTTATCTGCAGGAATCATAAGCAAATAGAAGTTTGTTTCCTGACGATTGCAAAGAAATAAATTCTTACAAATCATAGCTTTGAGAGTTTTATCTATTTCAGCACAAACTTCCATAGTCATTGCTGGTTCGTGGTCTATTCTCTGATATTCAATATTTAGCTTATCAAGAAAATCATAGGTTCGGATTTCTTTTGATAAACGGTTCATTTCGTCGTTAGGTCGTCCGTTTTGAAGTATAAGCATATTTTAAACCTCCATTTAAAATCTATAATGAATGATACTACTTGAGACTTTATATGTCAAATAAGCTATTTTACCTATAATAATACCGTATTATAATATACTTTACATTTAGAAAAATTTAAGCTATAATTAATAAGAAAAATAACAGCAGAACGGAGATAATTTATGGTACAGTTTGATGAACTAAGGCTTGCTTTAGAGGAGCTTTGGCCTGATATTAAGGATTTATCTGAAGCGCTTGGAATGGGTGCTATAAAGTCAGAAATCGAACAGCTTGAACGCAGAGCCGCCGAACCCGGTTTCTGGGACGATATGGAAAATTCACAGAAGATTTTGCAAAAGACAGGTTCCCTTAAAAATAAGGTTGAGCAGTATGACAGACTTGTTGCAAGCTATGAAGATACTCACGCATTGATAGAGCTTGCTAATGAGGAAGAGGATTTATCTCTACTTGATGAAGCAACTGCTGAATATGAGAAAGTAAAGAGCAGTCTTGAGGAGCAGCGTCTTTCTACTCTTCTTACCGGTGAATATGATAAGAATAATGCAATTCTTACTTTCCACGCAGGTGCAGGCGGAACAGAGGCTCAAGACTGGGCAGAAATGCTTTATAGAATGTATAATCGTTGGGCGGAACGCCATAACTTTAAGGTTAAAACTGTTGATTATCTTGATGGTGATGAGGCGGGCTTAAAGAGTGCAGTTATTATGATAGAGGGCGAGAACGCTTATGGCTATCTCAAAAGTGAGGCTGGCGTTCATCGTCTTGTCAGAGTTTCTCCTTTTGATAGTTCTGGCAGACGCCATACTTCTTTTGCATCACTTGAAGTTATGCCTGAAATAGACGATACTATCGACATCGAAATTAGTCCTGAAGATATTAAGATGGATGTTTACAGAGCAAGTGGTGCGGGTGGTCAGAAAGTTAATAAGACTTCTTCGGCTGTTCGTCTTACTCATATTCCGACGGGCATTGTTGTTTCTTGTCAGGTTGAAAGAAGCCAGCACCAGAACAGAGAAGTTTGTATGACAATGCTTAAATCTAAGCTTATTGAAATCAAAGAGCGTGAACATCTTGATAAGATTGAAGATATTAAGGGCGTTCAGAAAGAAATAGCTTGGGGTTCTCAGATTCGTTCATATGTCTTTATGCCTTATACAATGGTTAAAGACCATCGCACGAATTTTGAAACAGGTAACATCAACGGTGTTATGGACGGCGACCTTGATGGCTTTATTAACGCATATCTCAAGGCATCAAGTCTTGGTGAGCTTGATAATCAATAATATGAATAAAAAATCTCCTATTATTTTGTAATGACTTTAATAAAGTTAGATTGAAAACTAACTATTGAAAAGTCGGTACATTTTTCATAGGAGATTTTATTTTATGCTTATTTATTAGAATACAAAATAATATAGTGTAAGCATGGATAAAACTGAAAGTAGTATTACGCTTATTGCAAAAATATAAAATTTAATTTTGGCACAGATTATTCCTACAAACTCTCTTAAAAATGCATTAGGCCAGAAGTACCATTTTGTTTTACTTCCAATTCCTTCTGCATTGAGTTCTGCGGCTTGCGAAAGCATACCACTTCGGAAAATATGATAGTTGGTGGTTGAAAAAATTATTTTTGCATCTGGATTGATTTTGTGTATGATTTTTTTCGAGAATTTCATATTTTCGAGAGTTGTTGATGATTTATCTTCCATAATAATATGGTCTTCGGCAATTTCTTGACTTAAAAGGTAATTTTTCATTGCCTGCGATTCGGAGATTATTTCATCGCTGCCTTGACCGCCTGATGGAACAAAGTATATATCTTTGCCAGTAGCTTCTTTTTGTTTTCTTGCAAAAGTAATTGCTCTATCTACTCGACCTTTTAAGAGAGGAAGTAGAGTGCCATCTTTTTTTATTCCACAGCAAAGTATAATAACGAAATCTTTATCATACTTTGGCTTCTTAAATACAGCTATCAATGCACAAATTATTGCACCAAGTAACATACAATCAAAATAGCTTATAACAGCGGATAGACAATAGTTAATAGAATCTGTGCTGAAAAGTCTTAACCTGATTGTTTCAAGGCTTTCATCTGTTGACATTGAAAATGGCATAAAAATTATAGAACCTATAAAAAATACAATGCCAAGTATTACGCCAAGCAGATTTTTCCATGTTTTTCCTTCGTGAATAATTAGTGAAACATTACTTATGGAGATTAACAAGAATACCAATGTAAGTGGTATAATAAGGTATGTCCTAAGATATTGAGTACTATATAGTATATTAATCCATAAATTTATTAAAAGTCCACTTTCTTGATAAGTGAAATAATGTAATAAAACTTGGAAAGAACTATATAAAATATTTATGAAAAAGAGTAATAATCCAAAGCAAATAATGTTTCTATAATTATAGATTGTCTTTTTCATTGATTTAACTAAGCTGAAAATAATTATAGACATTGTAATTAGCAAAAAGTATATTGAATTGATTTACATGAAATGATAATGGTAAATAAAAGTATTCAGGAATAGATGATTCTACAACATCATCTGGATGATATTTTATTTCAATATCTGTATCACCTTCTTTTAATGCCTCAAAGGTAATCTTAAAAAAGTCATTTTTATTATCAATCTCTTTTAATTTAACTACACTTTCATCATCAATATTAACCTTAATATCTGATATATTATAAAAATCATATAATATAACAGTATATGTATGACCTGTAAAAAATGGTGTTATAGCAGAAGCTGTCAAAAACAACACAAATAATACTGCAACAAGAGCAAATGTCTTTTTTATTAAAAAATCTCCCTAAAATAAGTATGCTATATTATAACATTCAGTTTTTATTAATTCAATGAAATTATTGTGTGTTTTTGTAAAACTACTATAGAGAAAAGATTTTATTTTTAGAAATAATATTATAAACTTTTTACCTCATTTTTGCATATATATCATAAAAAACTCTTGCTATACAAATATACTTTGGTGTATTATAATGAGTAGCAGAATTGTACAAAAATTCACTCTACTATATAAAGGTAAAGGGGCGTTTATTTATGAAAAGAATCGGTATTTTAACAAGTGGAGGAGATTGTCAAGGTCTTAATGCCGCAATTCGTGGAGTTTGCAAGACTCTTTATAATCACTATAAGAAAGATGAAATAGAGATTTATGGTATTATAGATGGATACAGAGGCTTGATTACGGGTGAATATCGACTTATGAAGCCTGAAGATTTTTCTGGTATCCTTACTCGTGGAGGAACTATTCTCGGAACTTCTCGTCAGCCATTTAAGCTTATGCGTGTTATTGATGAAGAAAATAATGTAGATAAGGTTGCTGCTATGAAGGCAAATTATAAGAAGATGAAGCTTGATTGCCTTGTTATTCTCGGCGGAAATGGTACCCAAAAATCTGCAAATATGCTTTCTCAAGAGGGATTAAATGTTGTTTCCTTGCCTAAAACGATAGATAATGACCTTTGGGGAACTGATATGACTTTTGGTTTTCAGAGTGCTGTTGATATTGCAACACAGGTTATTGACTGCATACACACAACAGCTACTTCGCACAGCCGTGTATTTATAGTTGAACTTATGGGACACAAGGCCGGTTGGCTTACACTTTATGCAGGCATTGCTGGTGGCGCTGATGTAATTTTGATTCCTGAAATTCCATATGATATAAATAAGGTTATTAAATGTATCAAACAAAGAACTAAATCCGGAAAGAATTTCTCAATTCTCGCTGTTGCTGAGGGCGCTATATCAAAGGAGAGAGCTGCACTTCCTAAAAAGCAAAAGAAAGAAGCTCTTGCAAACCTTATGTATCCGTCAATTTCTTATGAGATTGCCGCTCAGATAGAGAAGGCAACAGGTCAAGAAACCAGAGTTACTGTTCCGGGACATTTTCAGAGAGGTGGAAGTCCTGTGCCTTATGATAAGCTTATTGCAACTCGTTTTGGTGCGGCTGCCGGAGAATGTATTATAAATGAGCATTATGGCTGTATGGTTTCGCTTATAAATGGAAGAGTTGTTCCTGTTCCGCTTGCTGATATTGCAGGAAAGTTAAAGACTGTACCTACTGATTGTGAAATTATCAAAACAGCAAGACTCACAGGCATAAGCTTTGGTGATTAGTTGACAAACTTTCTTAAGACACTGAAAAGTTTTGCTCAAGCTTTTTTAAAAGCTTGCAGGTTCGAGGGACACCGTCCCTTATGATAGCTAATTGGTAATTACTTTAACCGCGGCAATATAAGTTGATTAAGAATGTCGAGTTTTTTGCTTGCAAAACCGATTACACGTCTTGGGAGCGGCGGCTCGCCGCTACGGTAGTTCATTGGTAATTACTTTAAATCGCGGCAATATAAGGTGATTAAGAATGTCGAGGTTTTGCTCGCAAAACCGATTACGCGTCTTGGGAGCGGCGGCTCGCCGCTTTATATTTTTTAGAAGAGGAGAAGTATCGTGGCAGAAGAATATGCAAAAGATGTAATAATGCAAGAAAGAAAGCGTTGGTTATTCTTTGGAATACCTTGGACATTTACTAAATATACACTTACTCCAAAGAGAATTATACTTAATGAAGGACTTTTGCGTTCAACAGAAAATGAGATTTTGTTATATCGTATTATAGATATGGAGCTTTCGAGGACACTTTTTCAGAAGATGTTTAAGCTTGGTACTGTTACAGTGAAATCTAAGGACGCTTCTCACCCTATTCTTGAGATTAAGAATATTAAAAATTCGAGAGCGTTCAGAGATAGTCTTGCAGAGGCTGTTGAAAATGAAAGACTCAGAATGAAAGTTCGTCAAGGTGAGGTATATGACCCTCAGAGCGTTGCTGAACCTGATGATAATTTTGATGACGGTTTTTAATCCATATTGAATAATATTTGCGAAAATCTGTTTATCAGGTTGCAATATAAAGGCTTGCCGCATAAACTGTTATAAAAGAACAGTGAGGTGATTTTGTGGGCAAGCCTTTAATTATGGTATCATCTGTTACCTATGCTATGAAAGGGCGACAGCTTCTTTCGAGATATGGTATACGAAGCGATATAGTGCGTACTCCGAGCCACATTCGTGGAAGCTCATGCGGATATAGTTTATATGTTCCTAAAAAGACTGATGAGGCACAAAAGATTCTTGAAGCGGCAGGCATAAGGGTTGCCGGAAGAATGGAGAGGGAGAATGTGCCGTGATTTATCTTGATAATTCTGCGACAACTTTCCCAAAGCCGAGAGTAGTTATAAACTCAGTTAATAATTCATTTACGAACTATGGTGCAAATCCGGGCAGAGGAGGACATAAACTTGCGATTAAATCTTCGCAGATAATGTTTGATTCAAGAAATACGCTTATGCGTTTTTTTAATGCACCTGATGAGAATAGTATTGTTTTTACCGGCAGTTGTACAATAGCTTGTAATATGGTTCTGAAAGGTCTTTTGAAATCGGGAGATCATGTTGTTGTTTCATGTCTTGAGCATAACGCCGTTATGCGTCCTTTGCAAAAGCTTTCTGAAAATGGTATAAGCTATACAGTTGCAAGAGTTTATCCTAATGATAATGATAAAACGCTTGATTCATTCCGTAAGGCAATAAATCAAGATACTAAGCTGATATTTTGCATATATGCATCTAATGTATGGGGAATAAAATTGCCTGTTGAGAGGATTACAGCTCTTGCACATCTTTACGGTATTCCGATAGCAGTTGATGCGGCTCAGGCGGCTGGTATCGTTCCAATAGATTTAAAAGAAAGTGGTATTGATTTCCTATGCTGTGCCGGCCATAAAGGTTTATATGGTCCTATGGGAACAGGTATGCTTATATTTAATACTGATATTACCCTTGATACAATTATTGAGGGGGGTACAGGAAGTAACTCATATTCTCTTGAACAGCCGGAAATATTGCCGGATAGATTTGAGAGCGGAACGCAGAATTTGCCAGGGATTGTTGGGCTAAAGGCATCAACAGAATTTATTATGAGGCGTGGAATTACTAATATAGCAAATTCCGAAATGCGTCTTATACAATATCTATATGACAGGCTTTCTAAGATAAAGGAAGTTAAGCTCTATACTGATAGACCTGAAAGCGAACATTATGTTCCGCTTTTGTCTTTTAATATAGAGGGTATGGATAGTGAAACTGTTTCGGCTATGCTTGATAAATATGGAATTGCAGTAAGGGCAGGTTTGCATTGCGCGCCATTTGCACACGAGTTTTTCGGAACTATTGATGGTGGTGCTGTAAGGGTATCTCCATCTATGTTTACAACAAGAAACGATATGAATTATCTTGTTAATGCTATTTTAAAAATTATTCATAATTTAAGAAAGCATTGACAAATGCCTACCAAAGATTATATGATAGTGTTAGTATACCCGCAGACGATTTGCCTGCGGGATTATACAGTCTATTTTTTAAGGAAGTGAAATATATGTGGGAATGGGTTCAGTCGGCATTCAACGGCTTTATTGCTCTTATGAATACCTTTAGACTTACTGATGTACTTGACATTGCCGCAGTTTCATTTATAATTTACAGCGTGATAAAACTGGTTCGTGAAACGAGAGCGGAACAGCTTGTTAAGGGTATAATTATTCTGATTATTGCGTTTGCGCTTTCATTCCAATTTAATCTTAAAATGTTAAGCTCACTTTTCAGCAGCTTTTTCCAATTTTCAGTTCTTGCGGTTCTTATTTTATTTCAGCCCGAATTAAGAAGAGCTTTAGAGCAGATGGGAAGAAGTAAGCTTGGAAAGTATTGGACAAGTCTTGCATCAACTCCTGCGGAAGAAGAAGCAGTACAGCATACAAGAGCTTGCATAGATAGTGTTGTAGATGTATGCGATATGTTTCATAAGACAAAGACAGGTGCTTTGATTGTTTTTGAGCGGCAGACCAAATTGGGCGAAATTGTAAATACAGGTACAGTTCTTAATGCGATACCGTCTACGCCGATTATAGGAAATATTTTCTTTAATAAAGCTCCGCTTCACGATGGTGCTATGGTTGTAAGGGACGGCATGGTTTATGCTGCAGGCTGTATTCTGCCGTTGACCCAAAATGACCAAGTTAGTATAGACCTTGGCACAAGACACAGAGCGGCTCTTGGTATAAGTGAATATTCTGATGCGGTTATTGTTATAGTTTCAGAAGAAACTGGTACAATATCTATAGCCGTTAATGGTGTACTTACAAGAGATTATACTAAGGAAACCCTAAAAGGCGAATTGGAAGCTTTATTACTTCCACAGCCTAAGAGCACAGAAGAAAAAATTCCGATTATTTCGGGTTTAAGAAGGGGACGAAAAAATGAAAAATCGGAAAAGAAGTCTGAGGACGATTAAAAGAAATTTTAGTTTTCATAACTTCCTATATAATGATAAATACATATTGATTTTTTCAATCTGTATGGCTTTTGTTATCTGGATAATTGTTTCGTCAACCTCATCAGACCCTGATGTTAAGACTATAACAGATATTTCAATAAGTATCCCAAATCTTTCAGACGGGCTTGAGGTTATGAAGGCTGAAGATATAAAAGCTGAAATTAGAATAAAGGGAAATAAGCTCGTTATTGGTTCTGTTCAGAGCAGTGATATTCTTGTTTCGGCAGATGTTTCAGAGGTCAATAAGCCCGGTGAATATAAATTGAAGCTTAGTGCAAAAAAACAGGGCATACTTAGCGACTATGAATTTGATTCAACAGTTACTCCATCGACAATTACAGCTTATGTTGATAGGAAAGCAGAAAAAACTCTAAAGATAGAGGAGAAAGTTCAGGTTCAGGCGGGAAGTGAATATCTTAAACAGCAAAATCAGCTTTCGGTTGATTCGGTCAAACTTTCTGGTGCTGAAACTGATATAAAAAGGATTGCAACAGTAAAAGCTGAGTATACTTCAAATGAAACTCTTACAGAAACTAAGACTTTTGATGTTCCGCTGAGATTTTATGATGAAGATGGGGCGGAGGTATCCAGCGATTATGTAACTGCTGAATTTAATAGTGTTCAGGTTACTGTTCCTGTTCTTAAAGTTAAGCGAGTTCCAATTAAGATTGAATTTACAAATATTCCCGACTCTTGGGAGATGCCTGATAATTGGGTTTCTGTTACAAGTCCTGAAAGCGGATATATTCAACTTGCGGCTTCTGACGAGGTTATTGATAGTATTACTGAGATAAAAACTGAACCGGTTGACCTTTCGCAGATTTCGGCAACAAGGAAAACAATGAGCGTTTCTATTGAGATTCCGACATCGTGTACGAATGTTGATAGAATTGAAAAGGTTACACTTAAATTTAATACAGATAAATTTACCTCTAAAAACTTTACTGTAAGTAATGTGGAGCTTAGATCTAATGTTTCGGGGGTTACGGGCAAGCTTTCGGGAGATAGCTTTAATGTGACGATAGTAGGACCTGAGAGCGAGGTTAATGCTATGAAGGCGAGCGATATTACACTTTACGCAACCTTGACGGAATCAGAATCTACAGCGGCGTTTATTACCAAACCTTTGCAAATCAGTATAGAAGGCTATAAATCTTGTTGGTGGAATTATTCCGATGGTGAAAATCACGCAACCTTTACACTTACGAATAAATCAAATACAAGTTCGTCAGCTTCAAATCATTAAGGCTAATTTTAGAAGCCACAGCAGAATTATAAACTGCTGTGGCTTCTTTTTAATGTTGCTAACACAAGAAAATTAAGAGGTGGATAAGTCCACCTCTTTAGTAACAAAGGAATGTTAAGGGTCTTAGGAAAATTTGTTAGCTAATCAGTAGTTAATTGGGAATTTCCTCGACCGCGTCAACTATCTTCCCTAATTCACTACGAGCGAGGCAAAGCCGAGCGATTCTGCGTTTTGACTGCGGAGTCACTCCGCCTTGAGCGAAACTTTTAATTTTAAAAATATGGCTTGCTAGTATAAAGCATATGCTTTCATTTATCATTGACTTGTATGTTTAAGTAGTATATAATTTATTTGTAAAAGCTATTAAAATAGTGCAAATTTACAAATAAGGTGATGTGGGTATGATAAAATTTAAAAATGTTACAAAGGTTTATAATAAGACTATAAAAGCGGTTAATAATGTTAGTTTTGAGGTTCGTGGCGGTGAAATAGTTGGTTTTACCGGTCCAAATGGTTCTGGTAAGACTACAACTATAAAAATGCTTACAGGAATTTTGCCGCCTGATAGCGGAAAAATAAAAATAAACGGTTTCGATATTAAGAAAAATATGATTCAGGCGAAAAGTTCTATTGGATATATCGCTGATAGTCCGGATATGTTTTTAAGATTAAAGGGAATTGAATTTCTTAATTTTATTGCAGATGTTTATAAAGTTTCTGACGATGACAGAAAAAAGCGTGTAAGTGAGTTGGCGGAACGCTTTGAGCTTACTGACGCTTTATCTTCGCCTATGATGTCTTATTCTCATGGTATGCGTCAGAAGCTTATGGTTATTGCGGCTTTGGTGCATAATCCTCCTGTTTGGATTCTTGATGAGCCTATGACAGGCTTAGACCCTAAGTCTTCATATGAGCTTAAAGAAATGATGAGAGAACACGCTAAAAAGGGTAATGCGGTTTTCTTTTCAACTCATGTCCTTGAAGTTGCGGAAAAGCTTTGTGATAAGGTTATCATTATTAAAAAGGGTAATCTGTTATATGATGGTACTCTTGAAAATCTTGAAAGTCAGCATCTTAATCAAACTCTCGAAAATATTTTCTTAGAGATGACGGAAAATTAAATTATCGAAAGGAATGAATTTATATGCGACTATATCTTAAATTTGTACATATACTTATTAAATCGGTGGAATTCAGCGACGATGAGAAAAAGCGAAAGAAAATTTTTAATACAGCTATGGCACTTATAGTCTTATTGGGCATAATGCTTCCTGTATCATTTTTTGTGGGAATTGTTGTTTATGCAATAACTGGCGGTCTTACACAGCTTGGAGGTCAAGAAGAGGGAATAGCACTATTTTTACATTTGATTTCGGCTTTTTCATTTGTATTTGGACTGAATGTAATTTATAATGTTTTTTATTTTTCTGCTGATGTGGAATCTATATTACCGTTGCCGTTAAAACCTTATCAGATAGTTTCTGCAAAATTTACAGCAGCATTGATAAGCGAAAACATGATGCAGTTTATGATAGTTCTTGCGGCTATGGCGGGATATATTTTTGCTATGGGATTGCCGATATGGTCGTGGCTTGTGGCTGTATTATGTATGCTGACGCTTCCAATAATACCTATGGTTTATTGCGGTATAATAGCTCTTGTTACTATGTACTTTACTCACTTTATTAAAAACAAGGACAGAGTAAACAAGCTAACCGGTGTATTGACATTGTTTATAATTCTTGGAATTGTGCTTTTTTGCGGAAATATGAGCGATTTCAGCACAGATTCAATTACACAGGCTATTGCAAGTGATAATTCACTTTTGAATGTTATGAATATTATTTTGCCACATATAAGATTTATAGTTTCAGGTGTTTCGGGAGATATTCTTGGTATAGTTATCTATCTTGCAATAAATATTGTTGCAGTTGTTGTATTTTTACTTCTTGCAGAACTTATGTATTTTAAAGGCGTTATAGGGATTAGCGGTGCAGGTTCTAAAAAGCAACGCTCTGTTGATTTCAGTAAAACTGTAAAGGGCTTGAAAACAAGGGCGGTTTCATTAAGTTACTTCAAAAAAGAAATTCTTATTCTTGTAAGAACCCCAGCATATTTTATGAATTGCGTTGTGATAAATCTTGTATGGCCGATTTTGCTTTATCTTGTTTATGCATTACAAGGTCCTGATAATTTCTTGGGGAAATTCTTTAAAGATTTAAGTAACGGAAATGCTACTGCCGGGCTTATATTTATTTTCTGTGCATCAGGAATTTCAGTGCTTATAACCTCTGCAAACAGCATAGCCTCAAGCTCAATTACAAGAGAGGGAAGTCACTTTGCGTTTATGAAATATATTCCCATAGATTTTATGACGCAGATAAATATTAAGGCGAGTGTAGCAATTTTAATCAGTGGTTTAGGAATGATTATATATGTTATAATTGCAGGAATACTATTTTCATTGAATGGTATGTTTGTACTTTTCACTTGTCTTATAAGCTTATTTTCAGTTATATTTGCATCATATTTCGGAGTTTATATGGATTCTATTAACCCTAAGCTTGTATGGGACGATGAAGTTAATGCCTTGAGAGGAAATTATAATATTTTCTATAATATGGCACTTTCAATATTACTTGTAGCGGTTTTATGTGTTATTGCGTATTTGCTTTTTAGCTTTGTCGGAGTAAGCGAAATTGTGTTAGAGATTGGTTTAATGATTGCTTTGGTTGTATTTTGTGGAATAAGCTATTTGCTTTGTAAAACAAGAGCAACTAAGAATATCTATGAAACTGCTGCGTAATTGAATTTTTATTTAGCGTAAGTTCGATAAAAGTTAAAAAGCTTGCGTTAAGCTTTCTAAAATATAGTAATATGATTATTTGAAAAGTCTGTAAACCTTTTAAAATTTGGTTTTACAGACTTTTTTCTTTTTTATTAATAAATAAAAAGTCAACGCAAAAAATATATTGAAAGAATCTGACAATAATGATATAATATATTATATTTGTTTAATCTAACCTAATTTTGTGATTGAACTGTTAAGATTTTTCTTGACGGTATTTATGAGTACGAAAGGAATTTTTATCTATGTTAAGAGAGAACTGTTACAGAACTTTATACTGCGGTGACCTGAGAGAGAGTCATATAGGGCAAACTGTCCGTGTTGCCGGCTGGCTTGAAAATATTCGTGACCACGGCGGCGTTATGTTCCTTGATATCCGTGACCAATATGGTGTTGTTCAGGTTGTTATTCACGATGAGAGTATGCTCAAGGGACTTAATAAGGAATGCTCGCTTACAGTAAGCGGTTCAGTTGTTAAGCGTGATGAGGAAACCTATAATCCAAAAATTGCAACGGGTACTGTTGAAATAGTCGCAGACACATTGACTGTTCTTGGAAAAGCTCCTGTTGCACTTCCTTTTGAAATTGCTACATCTAAGGAAACAAAGGAAGAAGTTCGTTTGAAGTATCGTTTCCTTGACCTTAGAAATAAGAAGGTTCACGATAATATCGTACTTCGTTCACAGGTTATTTCATTCCTTAGAAATAAGATGACAGAGCTTGGCTTCCTTGAGCTGCAGACACCTATTCTTTCTGCATCTTCACCAGAGGGTGCAAGAGATTATCTCATTCCAAGCCGTAAGCACAAGGGAATGTTCTATGCACTTCCACAAGCTCCTCAGATTTTCAAGCAGCTTTTGATGGTTTCTGGCTTTGATAAGTATTTCCAGGTTGCACCTTGCTTCAGAGATGAGGACGCAAGAGCAGATCGTTCACCAGGTGAATTCTACCAGCTCGATTTTGAAATGGCTTTTGCAGAACAGGACGATGTTTTTGCAGTAGCAGAAGAAGTTCTTTATGAAACATTCTCTAAGTTTTCAGATAAAGAGGTTTCTAAGCCACCTTTCCGCAGAATTCCATATGCAGAGGCTATGGTAACTTACGGTACAGATAAGCCTGACCTCAGAAACCCACTTCTCATTAAAGATATAAGCGATATGTTTGTTGAAACAGATTTTGCACCATTCAGAGGCAAGACTGTTCGCAGTATAAATGTTCCTAACGCGGCTTCACAGTCAAAGAGCTGGTTCAAGAAAATGGAAGAGTTTGCACTTTCTATTGGTATGAAGGGACTTGGCTATGTTAAGGTTCGTGAAGATTTTACATTTGATGGTCCTATTGATAAGTTCCTCAAAGAAGGCGACAGAGAAAAGCTTATCGAAATCAATGGCTCTAAGGCTGGAGATGTAATCTACTTTATTGCTGACAGCAAAGAGCTTGCACCAAAGCTTGCAGGACAAATCAGAACAGAGGTTGCAGAGCGTCTTTCACTTATCGACAAGAGCCGTTTTGACCTTTGCTTCATAACAGACTTCCCAATGTATGAGCATGACGAGGATACTGGAGCAGTTATCTTTACACATAACCCATTCTCAATGCCACAGGGCGGTATGGAAGCACTTCTTACAAAAGACCCTTGCGATGTTCTTGCATATCAGTATGATATAGTTTGCAACGGTATAGAGCTTTCATCTGGTGCTGTAAGAAACCACGACCTCGATATTATGGTTAAGGCATTTGAAATTGCAGGATATACAGAAGAAGATTTACAACAGAAATTCTCCTCACTTTATAGAGCATTCAAGTATGGCGCACCACCACACGCTGGTATGGCACCTGGAATCGACAGAATGCTTATGCTTCTTACTGATGAAGAAAATATCAGAGAGGTTATTGCATTCCCAATGAACAGCAATGCACAAGATGTACTTCTCGGAGCACCAAACGAAGTTACAGAACAGCAACTCAGAGAAATTCATATTAAAATTAGATAATATTTGATATTTTCAGTTTAGAAGAAGGGAGAATGAAAATGGTTGACCGCGAGGAAATTTTGAAGATTGCTACACTGAGTAAGCTTTTTGTTTCTGAGGAAGAATTACCAAAACTTACAACCGATATGGAGCAGATGATAGCATTTGCAGATACTATCAATAATGCAGAGGACGCAAGTACGGATTTTGATAATATCAACAATCTTTGCAATGTTCTCAGAGAAGATGAGGTTGTTCCATCTCTCGATAGAGATAAAATTCTCGGAAACGCTAAGGATATTGATGACGGTCATTTCCTTGTTAAAAAGCGTGCATAAATTTTTAGGTGGTGAAGTAATTGAGTTCAAGAGGAAACATAAAAAAATTAGCTGATATGTTAGAAAGCAAGAAGATTTCTTGCACAGAGCTTACACAATCATATATTGACGAAATAGAAAAGAGCAACGGCGAGCTTAACGCCTATGTTAAGAAAACTCCTGAGATTGCTTTGGACACTGCGAAAAAGGTTGACGAGAAAATCTCTAAAGGCGAAAAGCTTTCCTCACTTGAGGGTATTCCTATGACTCTCAAGGATAATATTTCAACAGATGGAATCGAAACAACCTGTTGTTCAAAAATCCTCAAGGGCTATGTTCCGATTTACGATGCAACAGTCTGGGATATTCTTAAAAAGCAAAACGCGGTTCTTCTTGGCAAGACCAATATGGACGAATTTGCAATGGGTTCATCTTGCGAAACATCTTGCTTTGGTGGAGCTAAGAACCCTCACAACATAAATCATGTTGCGGGAGGAAGTTCAGGCGGTGCAGCTTCTGCTGTCGGCGGAAATATCGCTGTATATGGCTTGGGTTCTGATACAGGCGGTTCTATTCGTCAGCCTGCAAGCTTTTGTGGCGTTGTAGGTTTAAAGCCGACCTATGGTGCGGTTTCAAGATATGGTTTGATTGCTTACGCTTCAAGTCTTGACCAGATTGGACCTATAACAACTTCTGTTGAGGACGCAGCTATTGTTTTTGATGCAATTTCTGCATATGACAAGATGGACTCAACTTCTCGTGGCAGACAGGGTGCAGCTACTGTTGATACTCTTAACAATTCTATCAAGGGTATGAAAATTGGTATCGCAAAGGAGTATATTGAAGGTGTTCGTGACGATGTTCGTGAAGCTGTTATGAATGCAGCAAAGGTTTATGAGTCACTTGGTGCGGAGATTGTTTACTTTGATTTACCGGTTTTGAAGTATGCACTTCCTGTTTACTATATTCTTGCTTGTGCAGAGGCATCTTCTAACCTCGGCAGATATGACGGTATTCGTTATGGCTTTAAGGCAGAGCATTATGACGATGTAAACGATATGGTTAAGAAAACAAGAAGTGAAGGTTTCGGCGATGAAGTTAAACGCAGAATCCTCCTCGGCACATATGTTTTGAGTTCAGGCTATTATGACGCTTACTATAAAAAGGCTCAGAACCTCAGAGGTACTATTGTAAATGCTTTCAAAGAGGCATTTACAAAGTGCAATGTAATTCTTGCACCAACTGTTCCTATGACAGCTTTTGAGAATGGTAATGCTATAAGCGACCCGGTCGAAACATATCTTACTGATATTTGCACAGTTCCTGTAAATATTTGCGGACTTCCTGCTGTTTCTGTTCCATGCGGATTTAATGCAAAGGGTATGCCTATCGGTATGCAGCTTATCGGTGACAGCTTCTCCGAGGCTACTATACTTAATGTGGCACATCAGTATGAAACAGCTGTTCCAGAGGCATTTAGGGCTTCTGATTTTGGCGTAAAGCTATAAGGAGGTTTGCAAATAATGAAATATGAGATGGTTGCGGGTTTTGAAACCCATGTTGAGCTTTCAACAAAGACAAAAATTTTCTGTGGCTGTACAACTCAATTCGGCGGTGACCCTAATACTCACTGCTGTCCGATTTGTATAGGCTTACCAGGTACACTTCCTAAGCTTAATCGTCAGGTTGTCCGTTATGCAGTTATGGCAGGTCTTGCAACAAACTGCACTATTCCTGAAATTGCAAAGATGGACAGAAAGAACTACTGCTATCCTGACCTCCCAAAGGCTTATCAGATTTCACAGTTTGATATGCCATTGTGCGTAGGCGGATATATTCCGCTCTCAAACGGCAGAAAGATTCGTCTTACAAGAATCCATATTGAAGAGGACGCAGGTAAGCTTATTCATCGTCACGGAGATACTCTTGTTGACTATAACAGAGGTGGAGTTCCACTTATTGAGATTGTTTCCGAGCCTGATATAAGGTCTATTGAGGAAGCAAGAGAATATGTTGAAAAGCTTCAGCTTATTATGAGATATATCGGAGTTTCTGACTGCAAGATGCAGGAAGGCTCTATGAGATGCGATGTTAATATTTCTGTTCGTGAGGTTGGCAGTGATAAGCTTGGCACAAGAACAGAAATTAAGAATATGAACTCAATCAACTTTATTGCAAAAGCTATGGAATATGAGTTTGAGCGTCAGGTTGATATTCTTGAAAATGGTGGTAAGGTTATTCAGGAAACACTTCGCTATGATGATGTTACAAATACTACTTCAAGTATGCGTGGCAAGGAAGACGCTAACGATTATCGCTACTTCCGTGACCCTGACCTTGTTACTATAAGTGTTTCAAGAGAAGAAGTTGAGGAACTTAGAAATCTTCTTCCTGAACTTCCTGTACAGAAAGCTGAAAGATATGTCAGCGAGCTTGGACTTTCCGAAACAGATGCAGCACTTCTTACAAAGTATCGCAAGATTGCTGAATTTTACGAGGAAGCAAGTAAGGGTACAAAAAATCCGAAAACTGCCGCAAATTTCATTATCGGTCAGATTTTCCGCAGACTTGATACAGAAAGTGATAAGGAAGCTTTTGATATTAAAGTTAGTGCAGAGGATTTGCGTGAGCTTATTAAGCTTATTGATGATGGCAAGATTAAGATGAACCTCGCTAAGAGTACACTCGAAAAAATGCTTGATACAGGCAAAAAGGCAACTGAATTTATTTCAGAAAGCGATATGGGTGGTCTTGATGAGGCAACTATGATTTCGCTTTGCGAACAGGCTGTTGAATCTAATCCTAATGCTGTCAACGATTATAAAAACGGCAAAGAAAAGGCAATTAAATCACTTGTTGGTTTTGTTATGAAAAATTCAAGAGGCAAGGCAGACGCTGTTGCCGCTGAGGCTAAAATAAAAGAGCTTATTGCTAAGGCTTAAAGCCTTAAAAATACCGTCACAGAAAGATAAGCCTGTGACGGTATTTTTGTTGCTATTTGTTTTTATAGAAGGTTTGCATAAAACCATCTTTTTTTGTTTCGCTTATGTCACCGCCGATAACTTTATTATCAAGCACAAGAAGATTTGCAACGATTTTACTCTTACTATCGTAGTTAAGAATTTTATATGTATATTTAGTACATTCCTCGCCACTATATTTCGTAAGGTCTAAGCCCTGTTGTTTTTGAAGTTCATTATAGCTTGTGTAAACTTCATTAAATTCTGATGGGATTGTAATTTTTTCGGTTTTAGTTGCTTTGCCTGAAGTTTTCCAGCCGAATTGTTCTAAAAATTCGATTCTTCCGGCATTCCCATCAGCCTCAAGGCTGTATGAACCTTTTTCTCCATTAGCACTTGAGGGAGCGGTTGACAATATGGTGATTCCGATTATAAGCATAATTACTGCTGCGACAATAGCACTTACGATTATTACCGTTTTTTTCTTAGGCTTTACTGAAACTATGAACATAAAAACACGCTCCTTTATTTATAAAATAATATGAAATTCCAAACGAAAATATTTCTAAAAATATCACTAATGGTTACATTTTTTATAATTTTCTGTGTAGCTATTGTATTTAGTACGATTTTAATGTAAAATATAATCTATATAAATATAATAGAGATAAATATACTCACGAATAGTCGGAGGTAGATTATGAGTCTAAATGATAATATAGAAAATCAATTTGAAAGCGAAGAAACTCAAGAAGTTAATGAAAACACAGTATCGTCTGAAGCTGAAAACAATATAGAGGATAGTCAGGATAATTCTGAAATAATTTCAGCTGATGAAACAGCTACTGAACTTGAAGATATTGAAGATAGCAATGCAGATATTGATGAAGAAAGTCCAAAAGCTAAAAAACACAAAAATAGAACGCTTGTGGTTGCAGCGTCTATTTTTGTGGTGACAGCATTATCTTTTGGTGCTTGGTATACTTTTTTTAATAAAGATATTTCTGGCGTTTGGGCAACAGATGTTAAGATTACTGACAGTGAAGGTAAAACCAAAACTGCAACTATGAAATTTGATTTTGAAAATACAGAAAGAATGAGCTTTTTTGAAAATGAAAAGTCTTATTTTTCTGATAAAGAATCTAACTCTCCGTCTGCAAAAATGATAAATGGTGGAAGAAGTTGGTCCGGTTGGTATAATAAGACAACTTCTGAGGCTAATGAAAATATCTTACAACTTTATTTCTCCGCATATCAAAGTGTTTATTCTTATAATTACGAGGTTTCCGGTAATATATTTAATGGCAGGACACTAAAGCTTACTAATGGCGATGAGGTTATGGAATTTACACAATCCGATAATAGTTATGCCTTAAATCCTGATGATGATTTTAAACCTAATACTGGCGTTGTTGGTAAGTGGGATGCGAATGGTATAATTTATACATTTACTAAGGACGGAAGATTCTCTGAAGATACTGGAGATTCAAAAATCGAGGGTACTTATAATTTCGGAGAAAGCGATGACGGTTACGATGCTATAATAGTTAAGTATATGTATAACGGAGAGGTTAATACAGTTACTATTCCCTATCTTTTAAAGGGCGATAAGATGACCTTAACTTTCAATGGCTATGAGGTTGACCTTACTAAAAAGGCTGAATAATAATTTATCGGGGGAAAATATAATGCTTAATCGTGAATGGAAGCAATTTAAAAGTGGTACAGACATAAGAGGAGTTGCAGTTGAATATAAAGAAAATAAGGTCAATTTGACAGATGAAGCTGTTCGTGCTATGGCAGGTGGTTTTGTGCTTTGGCTTAGTAATAAGGTCAATAAAAAGCCAACTGAACTTAAAATCTCTGTTGGACGAGATTCAAGAATTTCCGGTGAACATATACTTGGTCTTTGTGCTGATGTTATGAAGGAAAGTGGTGCAGAGGTTATCGACTGCGGTCTTTCAAGTACGCCGGCTATGTTTATGACTACAGTTGATTTAGCTTGTGACGGTGCTTTGCAGATTACAGCAAGCCACCACCCGTTCTACCGCAACGGACTTAAATTCTTTACGAGAGATGGTGGTCTTGAGGCTGAAGATATAGAAGAAATTCTTCAATTCGCACAAGACGGCAAAACATCTGAAAGAGTTTCAGGCGGAACTATTACTAAATATAATTATATGAAAGATTATGCCGCCGGACTTCGTGACATAATCAAAAAAGCTGTTAATGCGGAAGATTATGACAAGCCCCTTAAGGGCTTTAAGATTGTCGTTGACGCTGGAAATGGCGCAGGCGGATTCTATGCTTCTGATGTTTTAGAGCCACTTGGCGCAGACACAGAAGGTAGTGTTTACCTTGAACCGGACGGTATGTTCCCTAATCATATACCTAACCCTGAAAACGAAGAGGCTATGGCTTCAATCTGTTTGGCGGTTAAGAAGGCTAACGCTGATTTGGGCGTTATATTTGATACAGATGTTGACAGAGGCGGTGCTGTTGATTCAAGCGGAAATGAAATCAACAGAAACAGACTTGTTGCAATCGCAGCAGCTATAGCACTTGAGGGCAACGAGGGCGGTCTTATTGTAACAGATTCCATTACTTCAAGCGGACTTAAAGACTTTATTGAGAATGAGCTTGGTGGAAAGCATCTCCGCTTTAAGCGTGGATATAAAAATGTAATCAATGAGGCTCTCAGACAAAACGAAATGGGTGTAAACTGCCCACTTGCGATTGAAACTTCAGGTCATGCAGCTATGAGAGAAAATTATTTCCTCGATGACGGTGCGTATCTTTGCACAAAAATTATTATTAAGCTTGCACAGCTCAGAAAAGAAGGAAAAACTCTTGAATCGCTTCTTGAAAATCTTGCTGAACCAGTAGAAAGCAAGGAAATAAGAATGAATATTCTTACAGATGATTTCAGAGCGTATGGAGAAAATGTTATTGAAAACCTTACAAAATATGCTGAGAAACAGCCTGAATTTATTATAGCACCTGATAATCATGAAGGTATTCGAGTATCATTTGATAAAAATAATGGAGATGGTTGGTTCTTACTTAGATTGAGTGTACATGACCCAATTATGCCTATGAATATTGAAAGTAACAGCGTTGGTGGCGTTGAAACAATTCTTAAAAAATTAGAGGGTTTCTTTAAGGAATTTACCGAGCTTGATTCTTCAGGCATTTCTAAAGCTTTAGGAAGGGGTTGATTAATTGAGTAGCAGTAATAAGAACTATAACCGAAGAGCAGGTACTCCATCACTTATTGTAGGTTTATCTCTTGCAGTTATTGCTGCGGTTATTGCGTTGATAGTATCATCACAAACAAATAGAAATCAGGAACAGAAACCTGTTGCACAAACTTCATCTCAGGATTCATCAGTTGTTAGCACAGTTTCAAAAGTAGAATCAAGCGAAGATTCTGAAAAAAAAGTGGAAGCTGTCAAGAGAAACGGTCTTGAGATAAAGTATATTGATGTTGGGCAAGGTAATTCTACTTTGGTTATGCTTCCTGATGGTAAAAATCTTCTTATTGACGCAGGTTCTAAGGAAAATGGCGATAAGCTTGTGAGCTATCTGAAAAATGAGAAAATTGAAAAAATAGATTATCTTATTGCAACTAATGCTGATGTTAACGATATAGGCGGTATGCCAAGTGTCATAGAAAATTTTGATATAGGCAGGGTTTATGCACCAAATATAGAGGATATTATTGATGCATATGAAACAGAGAAAAATGTATCAGAAGTATATAAAAGCTTCACAGAAGCACTTTCAGCCAAAAAGCTGGTTAAGCTTGATGCAAGTAGCGGAACACATGTTTATTTTTCTCTCTCTCTTACAGTAGATATAATTTCACCGAACGATAGTGCATATAGCGACTTGAATAACTATTCAACAGCCGTACTTTTAAAATATGGTCAGCAGAAATTTATATTTATGAGTGATGCAGAAAATTATTCTGAGCAGGAAATCATTGATAATGGTATTGATATAACTTCAGATGTTATTATGATTGGCAATCATGGAAGTTCGGCAGCCTCTGGAAAATCATTTATAAAGGCTGTTGCTCCGAAATATGCGGTTATCTCTTGTGGTGCGAATAATAGTGAGGGTTATCCTCATCAGGAAACACTTAAAACTCTTGAGCAAAATGAAACTAAAGTTTTCCGTACAGATTTAAATGGTACAATTACTCTTAAATCTGATGGTATGAATGAGCTTAAATTGACGCCTGAAAAACAAGTTAATAAGGAAACTGCTTCATCAATAGAAAGTTCAGCGACTGATGAATCTGTAACTAAGTCAAGTACAGAGTCTGAATCATCAGATAGTAAAACAGAAAGCAACACAGAAAATGAGACTTCCAAGGAAACAACAGAAGAATCAATTGCAAGTGCAGCTTAAGTAAAAAACCGAGGTTAGCAAAGGTGCTGACCTCGGTTTTGATTTTGTGCTTATTTTAGAAATGTATGGTTGAAAGGAGTATACTGAAGATACTTACAACCATAAGCCCTGCAAGAACAAGTGCAACAATTCTTATGATAAGCTTTCGTTTTTTATTGTTATTCATAGTAATTATCCTTTCATTTAATAATTATAGTATAGCATAAGTTCCAAAATTTTCAAGCCTTTATTGACAATGAGTGTTATTTGATTAGAAAAGCTTATTTGGTATGATTCAAAAAATTATTTATAGCATTTTAAAACAGATATGTACTATGTATTTATTTGCAAGAAAATGTAAAAGTATTTGCAAAGTTACTTTAAATTTGAGTTTATTTATGATATAATTTTATGGAATGACTTTTAATGGTGTATTTTTTATTTTTTCGAGATATTTTTCATATAGAAGGGTGAATGTAGTTTGAAAAATGATAATTTTGAAAAAGGCGAGGATATTATAGCGGGCAGAAATCCTGTTTCAGAAGCACTTAAATCCGGGCGTTCTATCGAAAGACTACTTGTTGCTCATGGTGAAATGAGCGGTTCGGTTAAAGTTATTGTTGCTAAAGCTAAGGAAAAGGGTATTCCGATTAAAGAGGTTGATAGCAGAAAGCTCGATTTTATGTGTGGTAATGCTAATCATCAGGGAATAATTGCTGTGGCAGCGGTAAAAGAGTATGTTAGTGTCGATGAAATTCTTAAAATAGCAGAAGAAAAAGGTGAGAAACCTTTTATAATTATACTTGATAATATAGAAGACCCACATAATCTCGGTGCTATTATCCGTACTGCTGAATGTGCAGGCGCTCATGGCGTTATAATACCAAAGCGCAGAGCCGCAGGCCTGACATTTTCTGTTGGTAAGGCATCTGCAGGCGCATATGAATATATGCCGGTTGCAAGAGTTACAAATATTCCTGCAACTATTGATGAACTTAAGGAAAAAGGACTCTGGGTATACGGTGCTGATATGGACGGTGAAACCTATTGCACTAGCGACCTCAGAGGTGCGTGTGCTTTGGTAATAGGTTCTGAAGGTAAGGGCTTGCAGCGGCTTGTTAAGGAAAAATGTGATGTGATATTATCCTTACCTATGCTCGGAAAAATTAATTCTCTTAATGCATCTGTTGCTGCTGGTGTTCTTATGTATGAATTTACGCGCCAGCGACTTGAAATAAAAGCTAAATAAGGGGGAATTTCAATGTCAGAGGAAAAAAGAACTCCAGACAAATTGGAAGATAAAGCTCTTAATGATATGACTGATGATTTCGGTGATGTTTTTAGTGAAATTAAAGATAAAAGCGATGTTGAATCGAAAGAAAATCAGTTGGAGGAAGAATCTGCAATTCGTGGAATTTTCGGACGCATAAAAAAGAAAAACAGTAATCAGCAAAATTCCGTATCTGAAACTGAAAAGAAAACTTCCTCTATGAAGCTTAGCGATAGCCAGGAAATTCTTGACCTTAGCAAAAAAGTTACAGAGAGTGCTAAAAAAGAAGCAGTAGTTATAGTTAAGGCTGAAGAAGAATCAAAGGGTGTTACAACTATTACTATGAAAATTCCTAAGCTTACTGATGAAAAACTTGCTGAAATTACAGAAGAAAAAAATCAAGCTGATATACCAGAAAAAAAATCCCAAAATGAGGAAAAAAAGTCTGAAATTAAAAATCAAGATTCCAATAATGAAGTAGATAATACTGCTGATATCCAAAAGCAAACTGAACAGAAAATTGAAAAAAACGAATCTGACGAACAGGAAGAAAAAATTTCAGAAGATTTTTCTCAAGATATAGATGAAAAACCAAGCTTTAAGTCAAAATTCTCTAAGTTCCTTTCTACTGCAAAAGAAAAAGCGTTATATTATCTCGGGTTTGAAGATGATGAGAATTATGATGACGATGTTATATTCAGTACAAGTAGTGGAGTAGAGCGTTCAAAAAATGCTAATCCGCTTGATTTTGATGAGGAATATAAGGAAAATATTGTTTATCAAGCATCAGATGATGAGAAAAAAGATGACAAACCAGATTTATTAAAAGTTGCTGCACAGAATACAACTATAAATACAGATTTTGCTTTGACGGAAGATAAGACAAAAGAAAATAATAGTCAGGATAATGCGGAAGCTGATAAAAAGTCTATTGTAGCGGAAACTAAAACGGAATCTGATGAAAAGTCTGTTGTAGTGGAAATTAAAACAGAATCTGATGAAAAGCCTGTTGTAGCGGAAACTAAAACAGAATCTGATGAGAAGCCTGTTGCAGCGGAAAATAAAACAGAATCTGATGAAAAGTCTGTTGTAGTGGAAATTAAAACAGAATCTGATGAAAAGCCTATTATAGCAGAAACTAAAACGAAAGCTGATCAAAAGCCTGTTGTAGCAGAAACTAAAACAGAATCTGATGAAAAGTCTGTTGTAGCAGAAATTGAAACAGAAGCTGATGAAAAGCCTGTTGTAGCGGAAACTAAAACAGAATCTGATGAAAAGCCTATAACAGCCGAAATTAAATCAGATACTAAGGTATACAAAAAGAAAACAGATGATGAATTGACTTTCGATGAAATTCTTGCAGAAGAAAAACGAAGCAGAATTTCGATAGATATTGCACTTGACGACGATGAATTAAACGAAGATGTTTCAGATTCACCGCTTTCAGATCAACTTGATTTTTCTGTTCTTTCAGAACAAGTTGCGGGTGATGTTTTAAGAGAGCCACGCAGACCTCAAAAATCAAAAATTATAAAGCCAGTTGAAGCAGAAACTAAGACAGAAGAATCTGCAAAGCCAGTTGAATTAGAAAATAAATCTGATGAAAATGATATTAATTTTGAATCAGTGGCAAAGCAAATAATGGCTGAGACTAAGGTTGAAAAGCCAGTATCAAAGCCTGCTCAGAATGAGGTTCAAAATGATGATTTTGAGTTTGATAGTCCTTTCATTCAAATAATTGATATGCCGACTAAAAAGCATATTGAAAAGAAATCTGAGCCGGTCGAACAAGCTGTCGTTGAAGAAAAGGCAAAGCCAGTCGAACAAGCTGTTGTTGAGGAAAAGGCAGAGCCGATCGAACAAGCTGTCGTTGAGGAAACGGCAGAGCCGGTCGAACAAGCTGTTGTTGAGAAAAAGGCAGAGCCGGTCGAACAAGCTGTCGTTGAGGAAACGGCAGAGCCGGTCGAACAAGCTGTTGTTGAGAAAAAGGCAGAGCCGGTCGAACAAGCTGTCGTTGAGGAAAAGGCAGAGCCAGTCGAACAAGCTGTTGTTGAGAAAAAGGCAGAGCCGGTCGAACAAGTTGTTGTTGAAGAAAAGGCAAAGCCAGTCGAACAAGCTGTTGTTGATGAAAAGGCAGAGCCGGTCGAACAAGCTGTTGTTGAGGAAAAGGCAGAGCCGGTCGAACAAGCTGTTGTTGAGGAAAAGGCAGAGCCAGTCGAACAAGCTGTTGTTGAGAAAGAGGCAGAGCTAGTCGAACAAGCTGTTGTTGAGGAAAAGGCTGAATCAGTTGAACAGACTGTTGTTGAGGAAAAGGCAGAGCCGGTCGAACAAGCTGTTGCTGAGAAAAAGGCAGAGTTGGTCGAACAAGCTGTTGTTGAGGAAAAGGCAGAGTCGGTCGAACAATCTGTTGTTGAGGAAAAGGCAGAGCCAAAATTAGAAGATAGTGCAAATCCATTTATCAGAATTGTGGATAAAACTCAGCCTAAGCAAAAGCCGACTGCACCAATAATTCAATCAAAAGCATTTAATCCTGTTATTGTTGAGAATGAAAAGCCTATTCAGGAATTTAAACTGGATTTTGAAAAGGAAAATATACCAAAAACTCTGCTTATATATAAGCGTTCATTAGAAACAAGCAGTTTTGTTGTTATGGCGGGTAAATTCACTAAGACGGTAAGGAGTGAGTATCGTGCGTACAGGTACAGACCAAAGCCACCTGAACCGCCCACATCTCTTGATGATAAACAAAATCCTCCAAAGGGTGAACAGCCCAAGCAACAAGATAAGCAAGAAAAAAGTGATGAGAGCGGAAAAGCCTCTGTATTTGGTGAATTTTCTTTTAAAAAGCATAAAAAAAGGTCTGAATTGGAACAACAACCAGCTATAAATAGTGAACCAGAAAAAAATGTTCAAACACAAACCGAGCAAAAGCACACATCAGTAGTTAAGCCGATTCATAAACAGGAGGTACAGCAGACTAAGGCAGAGGAAACGCCTAAGATGAAAATACCAAAGCCACCTGTTCCAAAGCCTAAAATGCCTATGGTACCACCTGCGGTTAAGGCAGTTGTTCCAAGCTTTATACATAAGAAACAGCGTCCTGAAATAATGCCTGATATAAAGGAAAAAGAAGAACCTGTTCAGTCTAAAGTAGAAAAACCGGTTAAACAAAAGACTGAAAAGAAAAAGAATAGTAGGGCATCTGAAGCAAAAAAAGCTATAAAAAAGAAAACTCAAATGCTCAAGCTTTTTAGTGACGATGAAGATCTTGATTCTGATGATTTTGATTTAAACAATGAAAATCGTGAAATTGAAGAATATTCGAGTAAGAATGATGAAAGAGAAATTCGTTCAGAGATAAATAACAATTATCGTAAACTTACATTTCGGTCAATAATTGTTGCAATCGGACTTGTATTTTCAATAACACTGGATATACTTGTTGGTGTTATGAGCGAAGTCTTTATGAATATGCCTTTTGGTTGGCTTTTGGTTGCATTTTTAAACGCAATAATTTTGTGCGTATGTGTAGTAACTTGTTATGTTCCTATAATAAACGGAATACTTCCTCTAAGATACTTTAAGGCTAATTCTGATACAAGTCTTGCGGTTGCGTCTTTTGCCGGAATACTTCAGGCTTTTGTATCATTTTTCTCTCCGCAAAGCTTTATAAATGGTTATCTTCATTACTATACTACACTTGTAATTCTTGGACTCTTGCTGAACTGCATAGGTAGAATGTTGATAATTATTCGTGTTCATGATAACTTTAAGTTTATTATGAAAAATCCTGAACTCTATGCAGGTAAGATTTATACTGATGAGAAAAACGCAAAAAGAATGTTTACGGGAGCGCCGCTTAATAAACCTCTTATTGCTTACAGAAAAAAGACAAAGTTCTTGAGCAATTTCTTACAGCTTTCATATGCACCTGACCCGAGTGAAAATATTGCTGCTAAGATTGCACCGATTACTTCTGTTGTGGCTATTGCAGTAGCTTTGCTTTACGCGTTTATTGGCGGTGGAGTTGCTGAGGGCGCAAGTGCATTCGTACTTTTTGCGATAATACTTACACCTGTTTGTCAGCTTATAGCTGTCAATCTTCCTATTAAAAAGCTTTGTTCAGCAGTTGTTAAAAAGGGTTCTATGGTTACAAGCTATGAATCAGTAAAGCAATTCTGCGATACAAATGCTATTATTGTAGATGCAAATGACCTATATCCGTCGGGAACTGTTACAATGAGCGGAATTAAAACTTTTAGTGGAAGTAAAGTAGATGACGCTATTCGTGGTGCGGCGGCAGTTATGTTTGCAGTCAAAGCACCTATGTCGAGCATGTTCGATAATATCATTAAAAGTAAGCGAGACACACTGCCTCATGTTGAAAGCGTTATCTATGAAGACGGTCTTGGACTTGTTGGCTGGGTGGCAGGTCAGAGAATACTTCTTGGAAACCGTAGACTTCTTGAGGCTCATGGAATTAAAGTGCCATCTGTTGAATACGAAAAGAAGTATACAGATAAGAGCAAACAAGCGGTCTATTTATCACTTGGTGGAGAGCTTGTAGCAATGTTTATAGTTACTTATAAGGGTAGTTCCTATATTGCTGAAGAGCTTAGAAGCCTTGAACAGAATGGTGTTACTATTCTTGTAAGAACGATTGATTCTAACATAACTCAAGATAGAATTGCTGAAGACTTTGGTGTTTTCTATCGTTCAGTTAAGATATTGCCGACAGGTTTGGGAAATATAACTAAGGAAATGACAGATACACCTGATGAAGAAACTCGTGCATATATTGCAACAAAGGGTGGCATACAGTCATTTGCAAGAGCAATTTCGGGCTGTATAAGAATTAAGTCAAATGTTACACTTTCAATTTTCTTACAAATGGCAGGAATTATTTTAGGATTTGTTCTTGTTGGTGTAATTACATTTATATCAGGAATTGCAAGACTTAATATCCTCGAATTGCTTATTATGTATGTTTTCTGCATAATTGTAGGTATAGTTGCACCGACTATACGAAAACCATAAAAATTCTGAAAGGGAATGATTGATAATGAAGATTGCACCATCAATGCTTTCTTGTGATTTTGCTAAAATGGGAGATGAATTAGTCAGAATAGATAAGGGTGGAGCAGATTGGATTCATCTTGATGTTATGGACGGACATTTCGTTCCTAATATTACAATAGGTCCTGCAATAGTATCTGCACTTCGCCCATACTCTAAGCTTCCTTTTGATGTTCACCTTATGATTGATTATCCGCTTGATTATATAGAGCAATTTGTTAAAGCAGGAGCGGATATAATTACCTTCCATATTGAAGCAAAGTCCGATATTCAGGCAACTATTGACAAGATTAAATCTTTTGGTGTAAAGCCCGGACTTGTGGTAAAACCAAAGACATCTGCTGAGGAAGTATTCCCCTACTTAGAACAGGTTGATTTGATACTTGTTATGACAGTAGAGCCTGGTTTTGGTGGACAAAGCTTTATGGCAGATATGCTTCCAAAGGTTACTGCTATAAAAGAAAAAGCCAAGGAATTAGGCAAAGATATGCTTGTAGAAATTGATGGTGGAGTTAATGATAAGACAATTTCTCAGGCTGCTAAGTTTGGTGTTGATGTGTGCGTATCAGGAACAGGTGTTTTCAAAGCATCTGACGCAAAGGAAGTTATTGATAATTTAAAGCGTTTATCTGAAGTTTAATAGTAAAAGCCGTCCTAGTGAAGGACGGCTTTATTTTATAGTGTTCGTTTGTTGTATTCTGAATTAATAATTTCACAAATTTCCTCAGGTGTTTCTTTGCAACCATTATTAAGCCACATTTTTATAATAGCTGTAATTCCACTTCTGAAAAATTCACAATGGTACTCAATAAATTTATTATTAAAATGCTTAAATGCAAGTTCCTCACTATAACCTATGATTTTATAATTACTGTCGTATCCAAGCTTGAAGTATGTTTTATATAATAGTTGATTTTCTTTTATGTGATGGAATAATTTAAGAAAGAAATCGTGATTTTGCTTTGGTTCAAAATAGTTATAGAAATAGTTTTCTTCGAGAGTCTTTCTTATAGTATCTGCAAGGTCGTATATATCAACATAGTTAGCATAGAATGTTGTGCGGTTCAAGCCGGATTTCTTACATATTTCTGAAACAGATATTTGATTTAACTCTTTCTCCTGTATTAAATCTAAAAATACGGCCTCTATTTTTGCACGAGATTCTTTACGGCGTTTGTTGTTTTTAACATTCATTAGAAACCTCCATTATCTCAACACTTATAGGTGAATTGATGATTGTTTTAGGCTATTTAATTATATTATAATCTTATTAACAGAACAAGTGTTGCTTTGTTAATTTTATTTTATGGAGGTATTTTAAAATGAAAAAAAGCAGTTTTGTGGCGATGATTTTAGGTACAGTGAGCGGTATTTTATTTGCATTGGGTATGTGTATGGCTTTGATTCAGGAGTGGAATACATTTACTCAGGGAATTATTTTAGGTTTGCTTGGTTTAATACTTGGCCTTATAACATTTCTTGTTTGGCGAAAAATGGAGAATAAAAAGCCAATTAAACTATCTGGAAAAACTTTTGCAACTACATTTATTGGTATAATTGGAGCTTTAGCATTAGGTGTGGGTATGTGTTTCACTATGGTATGGCAAAATATGCTTTTGGGTATTATTATTGGAATTGTAGGAATTTTAATTTTACTTAGTTTGATTCCTGTTATTAAAGGAATTAAGTGATTTTAAAAATGAAATTTTATGAATAAAATAAAGAAAAATGTTATTTCGCAAATAGAAAAAACACAAACAGGCAACCGTATCTTACATAATGCGAGATATAGAATAATTTTTACTGCCTCTATAAGCCTTATAATAAATATTGCATATGCTTTTTATAATGGAATTCTTGGAATAGTGTATGCGTCATTTTGGTTTTTGGCAATGTTTGCGTATTATACACTTTTATCAGTTATGCGTTTTTCGGCAGTTTTATATGAATATAAAAATAAAAGACATAACGAAAAATTCGTAATGAGATTTATAGGTATTATGCTGATTATAATGAGCTTTGTTTTATCAGGTTCGGTTTATTATAGCATTGCTAATGATGTGGCAAATAAAAATAATAAAATAGTTATGATAACCATTGCAACATATACTTTTTATAAGATTATAATGGCTATTATAAATCTTGTTAAAACAAAAAAGTATAAGTCATTTTTGCTTATCACGATAAGAAATATAGCACTTGCAGATGCAGCAGTATCAATATTTTCCTTACAACGTTCTATGCTCGTATCTTTTGAAGGAATGACTTCGGAAAATATTCGCATTATGAATATATGTACTGGAATTGGAGTATGTCTGATTGTATTTACATTGGGATTGATTATGGCTTGCGGAATAATTGATAAAAAGAATAAAATATGAATATTCAGAGGGATATAGGTTATAAATCTATATCCTTTTTTGTTGAAATTTATAGCTTTATAAATTATAATATGCTATACTAAATTAAATGAATTTATAAGGAGTTAGAGTATGATAGATAATTTTGCTGAACTTGAAAATAAATGTAAGCAGTGCCAAAAATGTGGATTATGTGAAACTCGTACTAATGTTGTTTTCGGAGTAGGAGTTCCTAATGCGGAGGTTATGTTTATAGGAGAAGGCCCTGGACAATATGAGGACGAGCAAGGAGAGCCTTTTGTTGGCAGAGGAGGAAAACTTCTTGATAAAATGCTTGAGGCTGTTGACCTTGATAGAAAGAAAAATATCTATATTGCAAATATTGTAAAATGTCGTCCACCTAAAAATCGTGACCCGCTTCCGGAGGAACAGACGGCTTGTGTGGACTGGCTGAGAAATCAGTTTGCATTGATTCGTCCAAAGATTATTGTATGCCTCGGAAGAATTGCTGCTGCAAAAATTATAAAGCCTGATATTAAGATTACAAAAGAGCATGGGATTTTCTTTGAAAAGGGTAATGTGCTTATGATGGCAACTTTACACCCTGCGGCTTTGCTGAGAAATCCAAATAATAAACCTGCGGCTTTTGAGGATTATCTAAAATTACAGGAAAAGATAAAAGAAATATGTGAACATACATATGAAAATTAAGATTATTTGAGATAGGGGAGAGTTGGATGAAAAATCCAAAGGTTTTAGCGTTTTATATTGTGGCTATACTAATTATTGTTGCGATAGCAATTCTTGCACTAACTGTTTCGGGCAATTCTGGCGCTTTTTATCTTTGTCTAGGAATTATAGTTGGAGTAGTTGTTATTATTTTGTCAAAACTTATTATGAAAAGAAAATTTAAGAAAAAATAAAAGGAGTGTTTAAAATGCCATTTATTGAATTGAAAGCATCTGTATCTATATCAAAAGAAAAGGAAATCGAGCTAAAATCAGCTTTTGGAGAGGCTATTACTATTATTCCCGGTAAGAGTGAACAATGGCTTATGCTGAATTTTTGTGATGAGCAGAGAATGTGGTTTAAAGGTTCTGAAAAACCTTGTGCAGTGCTTGAAATCAAGATTTATGGCAGCTCATCTGCAAAAAATTATGATAATCTGACGTCTAAGTTAACAGAGATTATTTCGGATAAGCTTGGAATTTCAAGTGATAGGATTTATGTAAAATATGATGAAATAGAATATTGGGGTTATGCAGGAAGCAATTTTTAATTAAAATATCTGATTGCAAACAAATATGTTTTAAAATTGCACAATTATGAATCACATATTAACGATTACAATTAAATGTTTATAAAGATATTTTTTGAAAGAACTGTTTTTAAAATTTAGTATTATTCAACAAAATATCACAAAAATAATACACGATAATAACCATTGTTTTAATAAAATCACTATTGAAATAGGTAACTTAAGATATATTATACAATATTTTAGCTTTATACAACCTTGAAATGGCGATATTGTATAAATTGCAAAATTTAAAATTAAAATACTATTGGTAGTATTTGTATGATAAATTGTAAATTTATTGTGTATAATGTAATATATGCTCTTGATTTTATTTTATATTATGTTATAATAATAATGACATTTAAAAAAGAAAGGTGATTATTTATGGGCAGAACTTTAGGAAAAGAATCCAACCATTCTTTTGAGGATTACTTCAAGAGAGCTACAAGTCCTATGCTTACATTATTTCTTCTTAATGAGAAGCCAATGTATGTATATAAGCTTTCTCAGGAGCTTGAAAAACGTAGTAACAAAGTCTATAAAATGAATTTTCTCTATCCTGTACTATATCGTCTTCAGGAGCAAGGCTATGTTGTAGAGTATTCTCAGGAAATTACTGAAAGCCACAGAACTCGCAACTATTATGCTATTACTGATGAGGGTAAACAATATCTCAAGAAAATGATAGAGCAATATAAGGGACTTCTTAGTGCTGTTGATGTTATTATGAATAATGAATCAAGTGAAGATACTTCAGAAACTGAGGATGTTTGAGTTAGATAGCTTTTAAATGTTTGGTTTATATCAAAATTTTTTACACCGTATACTTTATATAAGGTATGCGGTGTTTTTTGTTTAATTTTATTATTGATAATTGGTAGCTTTTGTGTTAAAATAAATAATATAAAACCTATAGACTTTGAGGTGATAGTGTGAAAATTTCTACAAAAGGAAGATATGCTGTAAGATTTCTTGTAGATTTGGCAGAACATAAAAATGATGGTTTTATTGCACTTAAAGATGTTGCAGAGCGTCAAAGTATATCAAAAAAATATCTTGAACAGATTGTACCGCTTTTGAACAAATCAGGTGTTCTAAAGGCTAATCGTGGTTATCAGGGCGGATATATGCTTGCTAAGGACCCTAAGGAGCTTACTATATGTGAAATTTTGAAAATTACTGAAGGTAGTATAGCACCTGTTTCTTGTCTTGATTTTGAACCTGTTCAATGTGAGCGTGCAGAGGAATGTTCAACGCTCTATGTCTGGCAGGGACTTTATAAGGTTATTACAGATTATCTTGAGGGAATAACGATTCAAGATATAGTTGACAAAAATACCGAAAATAGTTACGATAATTATATGATTTAATTTTAATTTATCAGTAGCAACTTTTCTTTCCTGACGTATAATGTAGTATAACAAACGAAAGGAGAGAAACGAACGATGTGTGGTAACTTCTTAGGTAACAACAGCTGCTGCTGGATTATCATCCTTATCCTTTTGGTTAGCTGCTGTGGAAATGGTTGTGGATGCGGCAATGAAAACTCCAACAACAACGGTTGCGGTTGTGGCTGCTAATTCTCCTTATTAAAAAAACGCTGTACGCAATTTTCTGCGTACAGCGTTTTTGTGTTTATAGGAAATTTCAAGTTTTATCATCAATTAAATTAAGAAACTTTTTGGTGATATTAAAAATATTATTATGTGCAAATAAAAATAAAACTACCTAAACATAATGTGTTTAAGCAGTTTGTAATGTTTTTACGAGTAACCGTAATTTTGATAGAAAGCCAGTTGGACCATAGTCAATAAAGTAGACAAGTAAAAGAGCAAATTTACAAAAGATTCATTTCTGCCTGATCAGGAGAGAGGCCGTTATTGTGAGAATGAGGTCTGAGAATACATACTCAAGAGTGCTGACTTGGACAAGCTTAAGTTGATAAACAATGCAGAGGACGGCAGTACAGCTTGGTGTACAGACACAAAAGAGCTTTATATTTTGCACTTAGGTAAATGGATTAAACAATAATGAAAGGAAGTTTTATTATGGCAACAAAATTAAAAGGCATTGATGTATCATATGCTAATGGCAAAATTGATTGGAGTAAGGCAAGTAAAGAGGTAGACTTCGCTATTATTCGCTGT
>CACXBF010000021.1 GCA_902765855.1 uncultured Ruminococcus sp.
AGACTACAAGGTTGATAGGCTGCGTGTGTAAGTACCGTGAGGTATTCAGCTTGGCAGTACTAATAGGTCGAGGGCTTGACCATGAACTTTGGTTCAAGCGATCTGCTTCTTTATTCAGTTTTGAGGGTGCGAATCCCTTTTATATACAGCTTACCCAATAGGGTAGGCTGTTTTTTGTATGAATAATACATAAAAAATAAAACATTAAATTATCTGCGTAAAATGCACCACGAATGTGAAATACTATTTGTGGTGCATTTTTATTATTTTATATTATTGAAATCACATTAGTTTTAATATTTAAGGCTGATTACTTACATAAATCGTATATCAAGTACAAAGTTTACCAGAAAACGCCCTTTTTATACCAGATATAACAAATTTAAAATAAATTATGTTATGATATATAAAACTTAGAATGGATATAAAAGTTAATTTAATGAGAAAAATATGTCTAATTTTGTAAAAATTTAGTGAAAAAATACTTGACAATATATTTGATATAATATATAATACAATTACTACATTGATTATAAATACAATATATTAGAAGCTTCGTTGTTTTATAATTAATGTGAGATATATTAAAAAGGAGATTTTGTTATGAAGGTAAAAAAAATAATTGCAGGCGTTTTTGCTTCAGCACTTTTCGTTTCTGCGGCACTTAGTGTTTCTGCAGCAACAGAAACAAGAAATATTAGCAGAAATATGAACGAAGATTTTTCTAAGACCACTAATAATGGAGTAGGATATATGTACTACCATGTTGGAAGTGTTAGACCATATGATGATGTTTTTGCATATTCTGAAACGAAGGTTACGAGCGGAATGGTGGGTTATGCAGGTGTATCAATAACTGGAACGAATAATGTTCCGTCAGCCCAATATTCTGATAAGATTATAAACGGTAGTTATATACGCACGGATAATGCTGTGGTAAGTAGTTGTGATACAGCTAAAAGGGTAAACTTTACAGGTGCGAGAAGGCAAGCAGGTAGCAACGAATATCATGGGTTTAATTATACGATTAACTAAACTTTAGTTTAATTTAAACAATACTTGAAAATATGCTAAAACTGTGCGTTATATTATGCACAGTTTTAGTGTTATTTATAAGGGGGTAGATTATGAAGACTCTAAGGCTTGCGATAAGTAGAATACTTACTTATTTTTCGGAAAATAAGACAATATTTGTCTTATATTTCATAGGTACTATATCGTGCGTTATTATGATGATTTATTACTATGGAAATACGCTTAACTATATGACGTTTAGAAAATATTCAGTAGCTTTATCTTCACCAATCGAGGTAACAGAAAATACTATCGAAGAACTAAAGAAATTTGAACAGAAATATGGTATACAGGATATAGAATTAACAACAATTGTTGATTCAGATGGAAATAATATTGAGTTCTCAAGTAATGATGAGGCAATTAATGATTATTGGTTAAAAAAACTCGGAAATCACGACTCATCAGATACAGATAAAAAATATATTATACTTAGTACATATCTTAATAATAATGAGGATAATTCATTTTCTGATACAAAAGGACGCTTGTTTACCGATGAAGAGCTTTCTAAAAATGTTGCCTCAGTGTCATTGGGTAAAGCTAAGAGCATAAAAGTAGGTAATACTACATTTAATGTTGTTAAAGAAAAAACAGCACAAGGCGATCTCGAAGGTAAGATTGAGAAGTATTATATTCCGGCAGATGCTTACTTTAAAACCGGAATAAAAACATGGACGGTAGATATAGTGATTAAAGAGCGTTTCTCGCAAAATATGATGTATCGCTATGTAAATTATCTTCGTGATGTTTTTAATATAAAATTTGATCCGGCTGTTGATAATGAAGGCTTATATGATTATGTTAAAGGACCAAATATATATTATTTTGAAGATGCCAACCAAGTATCATCGCAATTTTATTCTATAGTATATATATTTATGTTGTCTTTGATTTCATTTATGTTCTTGCTGAAATACCTTATGGATTCAAGCAGACGAGAAAATAGTATACTTATGATGGTTGGTGCAAAGAAAAGGGTTGTTATGCTTATAAACTTTATTGAGAATGTTACCCTTATAGTTATTTCTACGCTTATAGCAATCGCAATACATATATTGCTTTATAGCAGTGTGTTCTCGAAAGCTAATTTGTATGAAAATATAAAATATTCGGTACAGGACTATGCAATTATTGCCTTACTTGCTATCGGACTTTCTATCATTGTGCAAATACCTTTTATATTTACATATTGGTTTAAGAATGTAAGAAATATAAAGGAGGGCAGTAAATGAAAAAGCTTAATCTATTTATAATGTCATTTTCTCAAAATATCATATCTTCAATTATAATGCTTATTATACTTTCATTTGCCCTAATTTCTATGCAAGATGTTATAGGTCAATATAGATATATAACATACTCAAGATATATTATAGAAAATCAATATCTGCAAAACAGTGATTACTTTATGATTAATCCAGAGATAATGATGGTTCCTGACCCAAATGAACAACTCAAGCAGTCCAATTCAATTAAAGAAAAAATATCTAAGTTTGATGGGGTTGAAGGTGTAGCAGTTGCTCAACATTCTAAGGCATCATATAGGTCAACTACTATTAACACTGAAATATATAACGATTCTATGCAAAAGGCTTTTAGTAAAGAGCTAAGCGAAGGTGTATGGTTTGAACAGGCAGATAAGTCTGATATACCTAATGTGGTTATTGGCGGTGCGGTTTTTAATGATATTCCTATCGGCAGTGATATTGAAATAGAAATGCTCGACAAAAACGAAAACTTAGTACAGCAAAAGGTTCATGTTATAGGAAAAATAGGCTATCCGTGGTATGCTGTTAGCTACTCAACTATATCAAATGATGTATCTACAAAGGATTTTCTTATTCAGGTAAATACCATTATATTTGATGACGATAAACAAACAAGTGAGATACTGAGCAAATATGATTCATTTCAATCGCTTTCATTCTCATATTTTGTTATTTATAATAAAGAGTGTACAGACGAACAAAAAGAAGCTGTAAGAGATTACTATAACTCTGTGGGTACATATGAAACCTATGATCAGATACTTGAGAATACAAACGATTATATTCGTGATAATCTTATGAAAAAGATAGTTACACCAATATTCTTGCTAATAATAGCAACATTAACGCTTATAAGTATAGCTACCCTGAATACTTATAAAAAGCTCAAGGACCACTCTATATATTATCTATGCGGTTGCAGCAGAAAGAAGAGCTTTGCCTATCTTTTTGTAGAAATAAGTATCGTAGCAATTTTGGCTACAATCATAAATATTATATATGTTTCGGTAATTATGAGTCGGCTTTCCGCAGGTACAATGAGCTATGCTGGCAGCATAATAGATTATAAGAATATTATATATTCGATGATTTATTGTATAGTAACTATTGTTATTACGGTTATTCTTCCGTTTATTGTCTATAAGAAAAATACACCGCTTGAGGTTTACAGGAGGAATCATAATGATTGAAATATCTAAGCTTAATAAATATTATAAAGTTGGCAAGAGCAAAATGCACGCCCTAAAAGATATAGATTTGACTATAAAAGATGGAGAAAGTCTTGCTATTCAAGGAAAGTCTGGTGCAGGTAAATCTACGCTTATGCATATTATGGGTCTTCTTGATAGCTACGATAGCGGAAGTCTTAAAATTGACGGACAAGAAATTAAAGGTTTGAGAGATGGCAAGCTTGCAGCTATCCGCAATCAAAAAATTGGTTTTGTTATGCAGGATTTTTCGCTTCTTGACCATAAAAATGTTATTATGAATGTTATGCTGCCGCTATATTTCAATCATAAATATAGCTTTAACAAGATGAATAAGCTTGCCCTTGAGGCTTTAGAGCGTGTTGGGATAAAAGAACAAGCTAATAAAAAAGCAAATCAGCTTTCAGGAGGTCAGAGGCAGAGAGTTGCAATAGCGAGAGCCATAATTTCAGAACCTGAAATTATTCTTGCTGATGAGCCTACAGGAGCATTAGACAGCGAAACTTCTGTTGAAATTATGAATCTCCTCAAAGAGCTTAATGAAAAAAATGGTATTACACTTATAGTCATAACACATGATGATTCGGTAGCGGACTATTGTAAACGAAAGATTATTATTAAAGATGGCTGTATAGTGGAATAGATTTTCAGAATTTGAGAATATTTTATATATGAAAATTCCGCAGTATATGTGCTGCGGAATTTTTTGTGCAAACTTTTAAGCAAAGTAAAAAGCCATAATAAAATATCAGGATTTTTCTTTTTCTGATAGATAAAAATTAAGAAGTCAAGGAGTCAACAGGACAACGATATACAAATTAAAAATGGATATAAAACACTTTATAAAATATTTTATAACATTTAATCGACACAAAACACATATATCAAGTACAAAGTTTACCAGAAAACGCACTTTTTTTACCAGATATAACAAATTTAAAATAAATTATGTTATAATTAACATCTAACTCGCAAATATAATAAAGTAAAGTTAAGTTTATAAAATAAATTATAAGAGAGGTAGAAGAATGAAAAAAAAGAAAAGGTTATTGGCTATACTATTGGCAGTAATACTTTCTGTTAGTGCAACGGCGTGCAGTAAACCCATACAGCAGAGTGGAAGCACATCGGAAACAACAAGCAGTAAAAGAATGACTACTGAAGATGTTAAGAAAAAAATTATAAATGAAGCAACAGAATACTTAAAGAAAAATTACCCTGATGATAAGTTTACTTTTGTTTCATTTGGATCGACTAACTGGGCTTATAATTACTACAGATTAAGTTTTAAATCCGAGAATTATAATAATCAACAAGTTATGGTTTATGGTAGCTTGAGTGATAAAAAAGATGAAGATGGCTTCACGATATATACCTATTCAGATGATTACTATCAGTACTATATGAAGGATGATGCAGAAAAGTATTTTTCTTTAAAATTAAAAAAATATTTAAAAAATGAATTTGTAATTAAGGTGAGATTTAAGGATGGAATTGGTTTTACAAAAGCTGTAAATAATAATCAGACATGTGCTGAAAATATTGAAAATGATAATTTTAGATGTTTAGTATATATTTTTTCCGATCAAAAATTTAAAAATGTTGATAATCAAATTGAAAAGTTTGTAAAAGAAATAGCGGATAATAAAATTACTATAAGGTTGTACTATATCTATACTAAACAGTTAACAACAGTATCTAAATATACTACTAACAAAATCTTTGATGAGATTAAATATTATAGTCTTGATGGAGATATAACATTTAAATATTCTACATACGATGGTGTTGTAAATAAATCTTAAATTTATAGAAGAAAAGGAGAATTTTTATGTCAGAAATTACAAATACACAATTACTTTTTTTAGATAATTTAATATATTTAGATTTATATTAAATTAAAGGTGAGTATTATTAAGAGTATTGATAAATAAATTTAGATAAAGAAAAATCCTTGATAATTTTATCAAGGATTTTTAGTGGTTGCGGGAGCCGGATTTGAACCAACGACCTTCGGGTTATGAGCCCGACGAGCTACCAAACTGCTCCATCCCGCGATATGCTATTTTCGAAAGCTTTATTATTATAACTCTTTCGAAATGAAATGTCAATAGTTTTTTAAAGATTTTGTTTTGAAAATATACAATTTCGTTTTGTGTACTTAATAATAGTATATGAGTAAAAAATAAAAGTATTCCGAATGATTTAAAAAAAATTGAGCAGAATATAAGGGCAAAGACGCTTTTTTAGAATAATATATAAAAAACTACTGCAAAATATAAAATTCTCGAAAAGTGAAAAATAAATTTAAGAAAATTTTGTTAAATTTTAAACAAACACTTGTATTTTTTCTCAAAATGCTATAAAATAAAAGCAGTAAAAACTTAGGAGGTATAATTACAATGTCAGTTAAAGTTGCTATTAATGGTTTCGGCCGTATCGGTCGTCTTGCTTTCCGCCAGATGTTTGGTGCAGAGGGTTATGAAGTTGTTGCTATCAACGACCTCACAAAGCCTTCTATGCTTGCAGATCTTCTCAAGTATGATACAGCACAAGGCGGCTACTGCGGTAAGATTGGTCAAAATCTTCACACAGTAGAGGCTGATGACGAGGCCAACACAATCACAGTTGACGGCAAGACTCTTACAATCTATGCTAAGGCTAACGCTGCTGAGCTCCCATGGGGCGAAATCGGTGTAGATGTTGTTCTCGAGTGCACAGGTTTCTATTGCTCTAAGGCAAAGTCACAGGCTCACATCGATGCTGGTGCTAAGAAGGTTGTTATTTCTGCTCCTGCAGGTAGCGACCTTAAGACAATCGTTTACAGCGTAAACGAGAAGACTCTTACAGCTGATGATACAATCATTTCTGCTGCTTCTTGCACAACAAACTGCCTCGCTCCTATGGCTAAGGCTCTTAACGACTATGCTCCAATCCAGAGCGGTATCATGTCAACAATCCACGCTTACACAGGCGATCAGATGATTCTTGATGGTCCACACAGAAAGGGCGACCTCAGAAGAGCAAGAGCAGGTGCTGCTAATATCGTTCCTAACTCAACAGGTGCTGCTAAGGCTATTGGTCTTGTTATTCCTGAACTCAACGGTAAGCTCATCGGTTCTGCACAGCGTGTTCCTGTACCAACAGGTTCTACAACTATCCTTACAGCTGTTGTTAAGGGCAAAGATGTTACAGTTGATGGCATCAACGCTGCTATGAAGGCTGCTTCTTCTGAGTCTTTCGGCTACAACACAGACCCAATCGTATCTTCTGACGTTATCGGTATGAGATATGGTTCACTCTTCGATGCTACACAAACAATGGTATCTAAGATTGCTGATGACCTCTATGAGGTACAGGTTGTTTCTTGGTATGATAACGAGAACAGCTACACAAGCCAGATGGTAAGAACAATTAAGTATTTCGCAGAGCTTGCTTAATCTTAAAACTGTTTAAACTAAACTGATTTATAGGAAGCACTTCGTCATTATGGCGAGGTGCTTCTTTTTGCTTACAAAAAAGGAGTGGCTGAAACCACTCCTTTATTCATTCATCTTTATTATCGAAAGGAATTTCTCCCTCCGTTTTTTCAAACCCTTTTATGCACTGTCGAATAAGATATAAAATTTGTGCATTGGCAGAACGCCCCTCATATTTTGAGATGTAGTGTAGTTTGTAATGAAGTTCAGGGTCTATTTCTATTCCCAAATGTTTATTTTTCTTATTTCTCATATAAAAATACCTCAAAAAATCTTAATTTTAATGTAATAACAATAAAGAGCAACTCATATTTTATTGAGTTGCTCTTTTCTTATGGTGCGGGTAACCGGACTTGAACCGGTACGGAGTATTAGTCCGAGGGATTTTAAGTCCCTTGCGTCTGCCAATTTCGCCATACCCGCAAAATATATATGAGATTTAACTTTTAAATTATAACATAACTTTTTTCACTTTTCAAGCGTTGTAAGAAAAAAATTATTCTTATTATAAATTTATATGGAAATTTTATTGTTAAGGCAAGTAATGAGGTGCGAATGAAATTCGCACCTTTGTGGGAAAAGAATGTTAAGGGCTTTGCCCTTAAAACCCACCAAAGGCTCTGCCTTTGGAAACTGCAAGCTTTTGAAAAAGCTTGACCAAAACTTTTAACTGTCTTAGATGAACTTGTTAGCTAAACGGTAGTTCATTGGAAATTACTTCGACCGCGGTAATAATCTTCATTTATCAACACCGAGCGATTCTGTGTCTTGTCCTGTGTGGTCACGCACCGCGTCTTAGGAGCGGAGGCTCACCGCCTTAGAGAAGTCTGCTAATAACAAAACGGTGATTGCCTTATGCAATCACCGTTTTATAATAGGTCGGATATTTAGATTTATAGAACCTTAGATAAGAAATCTTTGAGTCTTTGGTTCTGAGGATTTCCGAATAATTCCTTAGGATTGTTTTCCTCTTGGATTATTCCATCATTGATAAACATAACTCTGTTTGCAACCTCTCTTGCAAAACCCATTTCGTGAGTGACTATAACCATTGTCATACCCGATTCTGCGAGGTCTTTCATAAGAGAAAGAACTTCTCCAACCATTTCAGGGTCGAGTGCTGATGTAGGTTCATCAAAGAGCATTACATCAGGATTCATTGCCAAAGCCCTTATAATAGCGATTCTTTGTTTCTGACCGCCAGAAAGCTGTGGCGAATATAAATTTGCCTTTTCGGAAAGACCGATTCTCGCAAGAAGTTCATCAGCTTTTGCCGATGCCTCATCTTTTGTCATCTTGCCAAGCTTGACAGGTGCGAGCATAATATTTTGCTTGATTGTCATATTAGGGAAAAGATTGAACTGCTGGAACACCATACCGATTTTTTCACGCATTTTATTTATATCTACGGACTTATCGGTTATATCTGTACCCTCAAATTTTATGACACCGCTTGTAGGTGTTTCAAGGAGATTAAGAGAGCGGAGAAAAGTAGATTTTCCGCAGCCTGAAGGACCTATAATAGCGATAACATCACCCTTTGAAATAGTGGTGTTTATGCCTTTTAGAACCTCGTGTTCACCGAAGCTTTTGCAGAGGTCTTTTACTTCTATAAGAACTTGATTTGTGCTTTTATCTTGCATTGTCATTTTTAAGCTTCCTTTCGAGTTTATTTACACCGGCGGTTAAGAGCATTACTATTATGAGGTAGATAAGTGCAACAGCGATAAGTGGTATGAATGCCTCGAAGGTCTGACTTCTGATAATATCGCCAGCCTTTGTAAGATCTGTAAGTCCGATATAACCGCTGATAGCTGTTTCCTTGAGAAGACTGATACACTCATTGCAGAGTGCAGGAAGGATATTTTTAAAAGCTTGTGGAAGAATGATTGAAAGCATAGTCTGCTTATATGTAAGACCAAGACTGCGACCTGCCTCAAATTGTCCCTTATCTACTGAGTTTATGCCTGAACGGATAACCTCGGCAACATAAGCGGCTGAATTAAGACCGAAAGCGACTATAGCAACAAGAACTTTATCAATATTGACTGACGCAAAGATTACATAATAGATTATAAGGAGCTGAATCATTGCAGGAGTACCTCTTATAATGGTGAGGTATAGCTTGCATATGAAATTCAAAATTTTAAGCTTGTGGTTTTGGTCGTGTATGGTTCTTACGATTGCGATAAGAGCACCAAGCACAATACCGATTATAATAGCAAAGAGTGTAATAAGAAGTGTGTTGCCAAGACCTGTGACGATATAGCTCCAACGGCTGCTATCGACAAAATTCTGTTGGAGTTTCTCGAAAAATGATATGCCAGTTGCACCTGCTTCTGTATTTCTTACAACAATAACTTGTCTTGTTTCAGCGTAGAAATTTGAGAAATCAACATTCTTTTTTCTATCCTCAGTAACAGACATACCGGCAGCACCGACATCTGCTTTACCGGATTGAACGGAAGTTATAATGGAATCAAATTCTATATCTTCAATTTTGAGTTCCATTCCAAGCTTATCGCATATAGCTCTCATCATATCCATATCAATACCGACGATTTTTCCGTCCTCGTAGTATTCATATGGCTTAAACTGGGCGTTTGTTGCAACAACTAAAGTGCCGTTTTTGCGGTCAACATTTTTTTCATTATATGGCTTAGTTCCTATTTCTTTTTCAGAGCCGGTATAGTTTGTAACTATATCTGATAAAGTGCCGTCTGCTTTTAAATCATCTATGGCATTATTGAGTTTGTCGAGAAGTTCTTTATTACCTTTTTTTATACAGAGAGCGTATTGTTCCTTTGCAAATTCTTCATCAAGAATCTTAATATCTGAATTTTTCTCCGTAAAGGATTTTGCTGTTTGTTCATCAATTACAACGCAGTCAATTTTCTGCTGTTTAAGAGATTGAATAGCGTCGGCAGCTTTGTTATAGCGTTCAACTTTCGTGCCTTTTTCATCGCCCTCATATTTGGTGATATATTCATCGCCAGTAGTACCAAGCTGAACACCAACTTTTTTTCCCGGAATGTCTTTAGCACTTGTAATAGTGGTATCGCTTTGACTTGTGGTATCTGCCGCATTTGCTGTGCTGAGCATAAAACAGCTCAAAAGCGCTGTGACGGCAAGTAAAATGCAGATAAACCGCCAAGCCGTCTGATTTTTGTTTCTACTTTTTAACATAATAACTTCCTCCTTCAATATATAAAAAAACTATATCACATATTTTTACTTTTTACAATGAATAAGAAGAAAATTAGGCAAAATGACTTCCTTAAGACAATTAAAAGTTTCGCTCGAGCCTTTGAAAAGGTTCGTAGGTCAAGGGCAACGCCCTTATCGCTCTCCGCAGAGAGCGACATACCTTTGTGCGAAGCCCAACATTTCTTTTTTCTTAAATCGGAGGATTTTATCCGCCGATAAATTCCTCTTGTCAGCAACATTAGTCCCTAAGGGCGGACAAAGTCCGCCCTTGAAAGTCAAGAGATGTTAAGGGCGTTACCCTTAAAACCCACGAGGGACTTCGTCCCTCGACCCTGCGAGCCTTTAAAAAGGCTCGAACGAAACTTTTAAGTGTCTTAGGGAAATCTGTTAGCTTATCGGTAGTTTCTTCGACCGAGTTAACTATCTTCTTTAACTTCACTACGAGCGAGGCAAAGCCGAGCGATTCCGCGTCTTGTCCTGTGCGGTCACGCACTGCGTCTTGGGAGCGGCGGCTCGCCGCCTTGAGCAAAACTTTTAAGTGTCTTAGGGAAATCTGTTAGTTTATCGGTAGTTTCTTCAAATGCGTCAACAGGTTTCTCTTATAAGTGTCGAGCAAATATTAAGGAATTTCTTGCCTTAGAGGTGATATTGTTTTATAATAGCAATAGAATTAACGAATTATTGCTGAAAGGATATGTTATTTATGGAAAGAAAGGCTTCTGATTTTTTTGAATCTCTTAATGGCAAAACGGTTGCTCTCTGCGGTATCGGCGGAAGTAATTTGCCTCTTATAAAAATGTTTGCAAAATACGGTGCAAAAGTTCTCGCTTGCGATAAGAGAGAAAGAACCGCTCTCGGTGAAAATGCCGATAAAGCCGAAGAATATGGTGCAGAACTTCATCTTGGCGAAAATTATTTAAAAAATCTCGGAGCGGATATTATATTCAGAACTCCCGGTATGAAATATTATATGGACGAACTTGTAGAAGCAAGAAACAATGGTGTTGCTGTTACAAGTGAAATGGAAGTGTTCTTTGACATATGTCCTTGCAAAATAATTGCAGTTACAGGAAGTGACGGTAAAACAACTACAACTACAATTATTTTTGAATTTTTAAAGGCAAGCGGAAAGACTGTTCACCTCGGTGGAAACATTGGACACCCACTTTTGCCTGATATAGAATCAATTTCTCCTGAGGATTATGCTGTTGTAGAGCTTTCAAGCTTCCAGCTTATTTCTATGAGAAAAAGCCCTGATATTGCAGTTGTAACAAATCTCGCACCGAATCACCTCGATATTCACAAGGATATGCAGGAATATATTGACGCTAAAAAGAATATCGTTCTCCACCAGAATGCCTTTTCACGCACAGTATTAAATCTTGATAACGAAATCTCAAATAGCTTTAGCGAGTATGTTCGTGGTACTCTCTATAAATTCTCACGCAGAAATTCTGTAAGAAGTGGTGCTTATATGAAGCCTGACGGTGAAATAGTTATGAGCATAAATGGAGAAGAAACGCACATAATGAAAGCTGAGGAGATTAAAATTCCTGGCTTGCATAATATAGAAAATTACCTTGCCGCAATAAGTGCAGTATGGGGCTTGGTTGATGTCGAAACTATCCGCAAGGTTGCTATGGAATTTGCGGGAGTTGAGCATCGTGCGGAACTAGTCAGAGAGCTTGACGGAGTTCGTTGGTATAATGACGCTATCGGAACAAGTCCTACAAGAACCGTCAAGGGTACACTTTCACTTTATGACCGCAAAATTATTCTTATTGCCGGTGGATATGACAAGAAAATTCCATATGACGAAATGGGCGAGGTCGTGCCTAAGACAGTTAAGCTTTTAATTCTTATGGGAGCTACAGCAGATAAGATTGAAGCGGCTACAAGAAAAGCGTCTACATACAGCGAGGGAAATCCTGAAATAATCAGAGTAAATAGTATGGAAGAGGCTGTTAAGATTGCACGAGAGAAAGCCAAGAGTGGAGATATAGTTTCTATGTCACCTGCAAGTGCAAGTTTTGATATGTATAAGAATTTCGCCGAAAAGGGATTACATTATAAAAGATTGGTTATGGAATTGAAGTAATTTCCAGTGAATTACCACTTAGCTGATGTACTTGTTTTAGACAATTAAAAGTTTTGCTCGAGGCGGCGAGCCGCCGCTCCCAAGACGCGGAATCGCTCGACAAGTCTCGCTCGACACTTTCAAGATAAGTTTGTTGACGCGGTCGAAGTAATCTCCAATGAACTACCGAGCGGGCGAACATAGTTCGCCCCTACGATTAGCTAACAAGCTTATCTAAGACAATTAAAAGTTTCGCTCGAGCCTTTAAAAAGGCTCGCAGGGTTGAGGGACGGAGTCCCTCATGGGTGTTAAGGGCAAAGCACTTAACATCTCTTGCCCTCTTAGGGGCGAATGAAATTCACCCCTAAATTTCTTTTGGCAACAACATTAGTCAACAATGGCGGACAAAGTTCGCCATTTAGAAGTAAAGAATGTTGGGCTTCGCCCAAAGGTGTTTCGCTCTCTGCGGAGAGCGACAAGGGCGTTGCCCTTGACCTACAAGCCTTTAAAAAGGCTTGACCTAAACTTTAATTTTCTTAGGAAAGATAAATATTGATTTTAGGACGGAGCCTCTTGTAGTTTTATATGGTGTTGATAGGAGGATTATATGGAAAACATAAAAGAAATACTCACTAAACTTTTGCTTGCTGATGGCGTTTCGGGCGATGAAGATTTCGCTTGTTCTATCGCCGCAACAATTTTGAGAGAATTTGGCGAGGTAACATATAGAGATAACGGAAGTGTTATTCTCACAATGGGCGATAAATCAAGCGATAAGCATATTATGCTTGATGCACATATCGACAGAATAGGTCTTATCGTCACATATATTGACGATAGAGGCTTTATTAAGGCGGCACCTTGCGGTGGTATGGATATGCGTGTTCTTCCGTCAAGTGCGGTAACTATTCTTGGCAAGGAAAATATTACAGGCGTAATCTGCACATTCCCTCCGCATTTAATCAAGAATGACAACGGCGACGCCATTACTAAGGATAAAATATGGATTGATACCGGACTTCCTGTCGAAAAGGTTAAGAGCCTTGTTGAGCTTGGCGATAGAATTATTGTAAGAAGCGAGCCTAAGGAGTTGCTTAATAACAGAATTGCTTCGGCGGCTCTGGACAATCGTGCAGGCTGTGCGGCTCTTATCGAAACAGCAAGACTTCTTAAAGATAAAAAACTTCCTTGCAAGCTTTCAATAGTTCTAAGTTCCCAAGAAGAAACAAGCGAGCTTGGTGCAAGAACTGCCGCATTTGCACTTGAACCGACAGAGGCGATTATAGTTGATGTTGGATTTGCAAAGCAAGCCGAAGTTCCGGAAGAATCAAGCGGAAAATTTGGCTGCGGCGGAATTATCAGCATAGCGCCTGTTCTTTCGAGAAAGGTTACAAATAAACTGATTGAGATTTCGAAGAGCTTTGGCTTAGAGTGCGAATATGAGGTTAACGGCGGAACAACAGGCACAAATGCCGATGTAATCGCAGGAAGCAGAGGAGGAATTCCTTGCGGAGTTCTTTCTATTCCCGAAAGATATATGCACACACAGGTTGAAGTTGTTTCACTTGAGGATATAGAAAGTGTTGCAAAGATTCTTGTAAAGTATGTTGAGGACGGAGGTGCATTTTAATGAACATTGAGCTTTTAGAAAAATTATGCACAGCTTGCGGAGTTTCCGGAGATGAGGACGCTATAAGAGAGATTATCCTTGCAGAAATCAAGCCATATGCAGATGAATTAAAGGTTGATTCTCTCGGAAATATTCTTGCTTTCAAAAAGGGCAAGCAAAGAGCAAAATCAAAGCTTCTTATCTCGGCACATATGGACGAGGTGGGCTTTATCGTTACTAACATAGAAAGTAATGGTACACTGAAATTTGCCACAGTGGGCGGAATCGATAAAAAAGCCGCTTGCGGAAAGGCTGTTCTTATCGGTAAAAACAAATTACCCGGTGTAATTGGTGCAGTTCCTGTTCATGTGCTTAAAGCTGACGAAAGAGCAAAGAATCCTTCCATAGATTCACTTTATATAGATATTGGTGCAGATACTAAAGAACAAGCCGAGAAATGCGTTTCTCTCGGTGACTGTGTTTATTTTGATTCAGTTTTTGAGGCTGATGAACGCATAATCGGAAAGGCTATTGATGACAGAGCTGGCTGTATGGCTCTTATAGAAATGCTTCAAAGTGAGCTTGAGTATGACACATACTTTAGCTTTGTAGTACAAGAAGAAATCGGCCTGCGTGGAGCAAAGGGTGCGGCATTTACACTTAATCCTGCCGTGGCTATTGTTGTTGAGGCTACAACAGCTTCGGATATTCCTGATGTTTCTGGGGCTGACAAAGTATGCTCGGTCGGTTCGGGTGCGGTTGTTTCTTTTATGGACGGCGCAACTATGTATGACAGAACACTTTACAAGCTTATAATGGATAATGCAAAGCAAGCCGGAATCCCTGTTCAAACCAAGACAAAAATTGCCGGAGGAAACGATGCGGGAGCAATCCACCAATCAAGGGGCGGAGTGCGTACAGCGGCAATTTCAGTTCCGTGCAGATATTTACACAGTTCAACATCTCTTATAAGTCGAGATGACTTACAAGCCGTCTGTGACACACTTAAACTTGCGGCAGAATTGGCGGCTGGAAATGATTTTACTCGTTGATGAAAGCAATCGTGCCATAGCCGAAAAATATCTGGATAAGCCGAATCCCTTTGCTTGCCGAATACTTTCACAGCTTTTAGCCTATGGAACAGGTGAACACTTTTTAGAGCATTGGGTTCAGCTTGAGGATAACAAGCCGAGAGCGGTAATCTCCCGAATGGACGGCAATATTACTATTTTCTGCGAAAATGTCAATAATGAGCTTTTAGAATTTATTGATGCCGTGGGATATAACGCAGTTTTTGCGGATAAGGAGCTTTTTCCTCAATACTGGAACGGAGAAGTCTTGATGAAGTGTATCGGAAAATCTGAAACTGAAAATTCCGATAATATAGACATTAATCCTACTATAAGGGAAATTTATTCCGTTCTTGAAAGATGTCGGGGAGAGGGTTTTGAAGTTCCTGACTTTGATAGTTTTTATCCCGATATGTCGCACAGGGTACGACATAATTTGTCGAGAGTTCTGGCATATAGGCTTGACGGACAGGCTATCGCTTGTTGTATGACCTCGGCTGAAACGGATAATTGTGCGATTATAAGTGGAGTTGCGTGTCTGCCCGAATGTAGGGGTAAGGGATACGCAAGCAAGCTTGTTGCGAAAATTGTAGAATCTTTGGGTGATAGAGATATTTTTGTTTTTTGCAGAGAGGAATTAGTTGGGTTTTATAATAGATTGGGGTTTATTGTTGAATAAATCTGAACTTAGGGCTTAAAACTTTCCTACCAAACGGGCGAACACAGTTCGCCCCTAAATCTCTGAAAGCAATTTTTAATTTTTGAGGTATTGTATGAATTATTTTGATTTTGATAAAAAGATAATTTCCGCTTCTGAAAAGGCGGAAGGAATGGCTAATGAGGCATTTCAGAAAACTAACTATATAACAGAGCTTAATCAGCGAAAAATGCTGAAAGCTTTCCAGAATGCAAGAGTCAGCGAAAGCCATTTCACAGCAAGTACAGGTTATGGATATGGCGACAGAGGCCGAGAGGCTCTTGACGAGGTATTCGCATTTGCACTGAATGCAGAGGACGCTCTTGTAAGATATAATTTCGTAAGCGGTACGCATACAATTACTACCGCGCTTTTTGGCGTTCTTCGTCCGAATGATACTATGCTTTCGGTTACTGGCATACCATATGACACACTTCAAGGTGTAATCGGAATCACAAGCGATGGCAAAACTATTTCGGGCAACACAGGTACACTTATTGACTTCGGAATAAATTACGAACAACTTGACCTTTTACCGGACGGAACAGTTGATTATGAAGGTATGAAACAGAGAATCACACCTGATGTTAAGATGGTATACATTCAGCGTTCAAGGGGATATTCGCTCCGTCCGTCACTAAGATGTGAGGAAATCGAAAAAATCGCAAAGCTTGCACACGAGCTTGCACCAAACTGCATAGTTATGCTTGATAACTGCTATGGCGAATTTGTACAGGAATATGAGCCAACTATCGGAAATGTTGACCTTATGGCAGGTTCACTAATTAAAAATCCGGGCGGAGGAATTGCTCCCACAGGCGGTTATATAGCAGGCAGACACGATTTAATAGAGCTTTGCTCGTATCGTCTTACAACTCCCGGTACTGGCAAGGAAATCGGCTGTACTCTCGGACACAATCGAGAATTATTTATGGGAGCATTCAATGCACCTCATGTAACTGGTGAGGCACTCAAGACAGCTATATTTGCTTCTGCATTTTTCGAGCTTTTCGGCTATGGAGTTACTCCAAGATATGACGAGCCTCGTGCGGATATTATCGAATCAATTATGCTTGGCGGAGAAAAGGAGCTTGTCGCATTTTGTCAGGGTATACAGCAGGGAGCGCCTGTGGATTCGTTTGTAGTTCCTGAACCTTGGGATATGCCGGGATATGATAGTCAGGTTATTATGGCGGCTGGTGCATTTACACTTGGTGCGTCAATAGAGCTTTCGGCAGACGCTCCACTCAGAGAGCCATATGCCGCTTGGATGCAGGGGGCATTGAACTATCACAGCGGTAAGCTTGGTGTACTTCTTGCCGCACAGAAAATGCTTGAAAAAGGCGTTCTCAAGCAGTGAAAACTTTAAAAAACAGGCTGAATTTTGTCGGTCTGTCGCTTATTGTAGGAACTATTATTGCGGTTTCTGGCTTAGTATCGCTTATTCCGCAGGAAATGTATATTACAAGACTTGCTTTATTGTCCTTTGCAAAAAATTTATTGCCGTTTATTGTACTTGCATATTTTTTTAAACAGCCGTTAAAGCTTAAAAAGCCGACTAAGCAAAAAATATCTGCGTCGGCTTTGCTTTTATTTACAGTATTTGCTTTTGTGCTATGCTTTTCGTGCAATATCATGACGAATTTAATTTCATATGCTACAGGAATTGACGCAAATTCAAGCTATATATTCAATCCGCTGGATTATCTTGCAATGGCATTTATCCCGTCAATAATAGAGGAAATAGCTTTTCGTGGACTTATTTTAGGAGGATTTTGCGAATATGGGGCGAAATTTGCGGTGCTTATTTCGGCTATGATTTTTGCGATGTCGCATACAAGCTTGACGGCAGTTATGTATTCATTTCTTTGCGGAATAATTTTAGGCTGCTTATATATCAAGACTAATTCGCTTATTTCGTGTATGACAGTGCATTTTTTGTGTAATGCTCTTACCATAACTTGTGGATTGTTTCAAGGTTTATATAATGTGGCAATCGGAATTTGTATTTTGCTTTCGGTGATAATTTTGGTGGTTATAAAGCTAAAACGAAAAATAATATTTCCGCAAGAACCGCAAAAATCGGATATTTTATCATTTAAAACGGCTTTTACAAACCCAATGATAATAATTTTATTCGTCATAGAAATTATAAATATAATTATGATTTATTTTTAAGCAAGGAGATGACGGCAGGTGAGCATTGATGAAGAATTTATGCTTGAGGCTTTAGCAGAGGCACAGAAATCCTATGAAATAGGAGAAGTTCCTGTCGGTGCAGTTGTCGTCAAAGACAGTGAGATTGTCGGGCGAGGTCATAATCTCCGTGAAACCGATAAAAATGCCTTGCGTCACGCAGAACTTATTGCAATAGATGAGGCTTGCACGAAATTAGGCGGTTGGAGGCTTTGGCAATGCGATTTATATGTTACGCTTGAGCCTTGCCCAATGTGTACGGGTGCGATTATAAATTCAAGGATTAAGCGTGTTGTATTCGGAGCGTTCGACAAAAAGGCAGGCTCGTGTGCATCAGTTGTAAATCTCTTTGAATTGCCTTATAATCACAAGCCGGAGCTTATTTCCGGAGTTATGGAAAATGAATGTGCGGAGCTTTTGAGCAGATTTTTTAAAGAACTCAGAGAACGCAAAAGCAAGAAAAAATCCGTTTGATTTTTAGAGGTGACAATATATGACGAAAGAATACGCATTAAAGCAATTAAAAGGACTTCCGCTTGATATGCGAGATGCCGCAAAAAAGGATATAGACCGCAGAGCGTATAAAACAGTTGAAATCGTTCCAAGCTTTGAAATATGGGGAAATTGCTTTCAAATGAGCGTGTATTATAAATTTAAACTTCCTGACGGCAAGGAACTTTATGGCAGAGCGGCAAATTTATCTGTATTTGGCGAAATGCACGATATTGCCGCCAGAGGAGGACCTTTCACAGTAACTTATCTTGAAAATTCGGGGGTAATATTAGAAATAGAGGAAACCAACCCTTAATAAGACAAATAAAAGTTTCACTCGAGCCTTTGGTGGGTTTTAAGGGTGAAGTTCTTAACCTGTCTTGCCTATTAAAAATTCTTTTGTTAGCAATATTAGTCAATGAGGGCGGACTTTGTCCGCCCTTTGGGGATAAAGAGATGTTAAGGGCGTTGCCCTTAAAACCTATGAGGGACTCCGTCCCTCAACCCTGCAAGCTTTTGAAAAAGCTTGAGCAAAACTTTTAGTTTAACAAACTTGGACGCGAATAATAAGCGTTAATTTAACAAAAAAGTAGAACGCGTCTTGCGGAGCGGCGGCTCGCTGCCTTGAGCAAAACTTTTAAGTGTCTTAGAGAAGTTTATTAGATAAGTTGTAGTTCATTGCTAATTTATTTAACCGCGGCAACCAACTACTGCCGCAAATATCGAGCGATTACGCATCTTGTCCTGTACGGTCACGCACCGCGTCTTCACCGTGGGTCGACACTCACTACTTGATTATATTGAATAATTTGGTATAATAAAAAATAGATTAAATTTTATATAGCGGAGGACGGAAAATTATGTCTGATACAGTAAGAACACGATATGCACCAAGCCCAACAGGCTTTATGCATGTAGGAAACCTCAGAACAGCCCTTTATGAGTATCTTGTTGCAAAATCTCAGGGTGGTAAGTTTATTCTTAGAATTGAAGATACAGACCAAGAACGCAAGGTCGAAGGAGCAGTTGACCTCATTTATAGAACACTCGAAAGAGCCGGACTTAAACACGATGAAGGTCCTGATGTAGGCGGAGATTTCGGACCATATGTTCAGAGCGAAAGACTCGGAATGTATCTTCCTTATGCTGAACAGCTTGTAAAAGAGGGTAAGGCTTATTATTGTTTCTGTTCTAAGGAAAGACTTCAATCACTCAAGGATAATGATGAATTCGGTACAGGATATGACAGACATTGCCGCGATTTGCCAAAGGAAGAAGTTGAAAGACTTCTTGCAAGTGGTGCGGAGTATGTTATTCGTCAGAAAATGCCACTTGAGGGCAGCACTACCTTCGAGGATGCTGTTTTTGGAACAATTACAGTTGAAAATTCTGAGCTTCAAGACCAGATTCTTATAAAAGCAGATGGTTTCCCGACATACAACTTCGCTAATGTTATTGATGACCATACTATGAATATTACCCATGTTGTAAGAGGTTGCGAGTATCTGTCTTCTACACCGAAATATAATCTTCTCTATGAGGATTTCGGCTGGGAAATTCCTACTTATATTCATCTTCCACTCATTATGGGTAAGAATGAGGATGGATCTGTATCAAAGCTTTCTAAGCGTCACGGTGCAACAAGCTTTGAGGATTTGACAAATGAAGGATATTTGCCGGAGGCAATCATTAACTATATTGCACTTCTCGGCTGGTGTCCTGAAGATAATACAGAAATATTTACTCTTGAAGAGCTTACAAAAATTTTCAAAATAAGCGGTATAAGCAAATCTCCGGCTGTATTTGACTATGATAAATTGGAATGGTTCAACGGTGAGTATATCAAGGCTATGACAGTAGAGCAGTTTGCAGAAGTGGCAAAGCCATATTTCGAGCAAGTTATCAAAAAACCGCTTGATTTCGTGAAAATTGCTTCTATACTTCAAAAGCGTACAACAAAGCTTACGGATATTCCTGAGAAAGTAGCTTTCTTTGAGGAACAGCCTGAATATGACAAGGAGCTTTTTGTCAATAAGAAGAGTAAGACTAATCTCGAAAATTCACCTGTAATCTTAAAGGCGGCTATTGAAGAGCTTGAAGCTCTCAGCGAGTGGAATTTTGATTCAATTCACGATTGCCTTATAGCTTTTGCTGAAAAGCAAGGTATTAAGAATGGTACAGCAATGTGGCCTGTAAGAATTGCCGCCTCCGGAATGACTGTTACACCGGGCGGAGCAGTTGAAATTCTTGATATTCTCGGTAGAGAGGAATCCTTGAGAAGACTTAATGCAGGTCTTGCAAAGTTCAATTGAAAAGCAAAGTTTAATTAAAGTCTTTTTTGGCTGATATTTTGACCGGAGGGTTATACATGGAAATTTCAAGAGCAAATGAAGAGGATTTGCAGGAAATCCTTAATTTACAATATCTTGCTTATCAAAGTGAAGCAAAATTGTTTAACAGCTCTGATATTCCTCCCCTTAAACAGACCATTTATGAAGTTCGTGAAGAATTTCATAAGGGTATTATACTAAAAGCAGTAGATGACGGTGTGATTATAGGTTCTGTAAGAGCATACTGCGAGGATGAAACCGTTTATATAGGTAAGCTTATGGTTCATCCAATACAGCAAAGAAAAGGAATCGGAACAAGGCTGCTTTCTAAAATTGAAAAATATTATCCGAATAAAAGATATGAATTGTTTACAAGCACTCGAAGTGTTAATAATATTCTAATGTATGAAAAACTTGGGTACATTGCTTTTAAAGAGAAAAGAATTAATGATGAACTGAAATTTATATATTTAGAGAAAAATAAATTTGAGTTTGGAGTATAAAAAGGAGTACAGAATTATGGCAGATGAAATTTTAGAAAATGAAGTCGCCGGTAACTTTATCCACGACTTTATTAAGGAAGATATAGCCGAGGGCGGCAGATTTGAGGGTAAAGAGGTTCATACAAGATTTCCGCCTGAACCTAACGGATATTTGCATATAGGTCACGCAAAGGCTGTATGCATAAACTTCGGAACAGCAGAACGCTTTGGAGGAAAGTGTAACCTCAGAATGGACGATACAAACCCAACCAAAGAAGATGTCGAGTATGTTGATGCTATAAAAGAGGATATTGCATGGCTTGGCTTTAGTTGGGAAGATAGATTCTACTTTGCATCGCAGTATTTCGATAAGATGTATGAATTTGCTATTGAGCTTATTAAAAAGGGTTTGGCTTATGTTTGCGAGCTTTCACCTGAGGAAATGCGTGAAAATCGTGGCGATTTATCCCACCCAGCAAAAAGTCCTTATCGTGACAGACCTATTGAAGAAAGCCTTGACCTCTTTGAGCGTATGAAAAACGGAGAATTCCCTGACGGAAAAATGACTCTTCGTGCAAAAATCGACCTTACATCAGGCAACTTTAATATGCGTGACCCTGTTCTTTACCGTATAAACAGAATTAAGCACCACCGCACAGGCGATAAATGGTGCATTTATCCTATGTATGATTTTGCACACCCTATTGAAGACGCACTTGAGGGTATTACTCATTCTCTCTGCTCACTTGAGTTTGAGGACCACCGTCCACTTTATGAATGGGTTATAAATAATATTTCTGTACCTTCAAAGCCAAGACAGATTGAATTTGCAAGGCTTGGTATTAACAATACAGTTATGAGCAAGAGAAAGCTCCGTAAGCTTGTTGAGGAAAATTATGTAAACGGTTGGGACGACCCAAGAATGCCTACTCTCTGCGGTTTGAGAAGAAGAGGCTATACACCTGCATCTATCCGGAATTTCTGCGAAAGAATAGGTGTTGCAAAGGCTACAAGCACAGTTGAATATAGCTTCCTTGAGCATTGTTTGCGTGAGGACTTGAACGAAACTGCACAGCGTACAATGGCAGTTCTTCGCCCTGTAAAGCTTATTATTACAAACTATCCAGAGGATAAGACAGAAACCTTTGAAGTTGAGAATAATCCAAATCGTCCAAAGGACGGCACGAGAACAGTAACATTTTCTCGTGAACTCTTTATAGAGCAAGATGACTTTATGGAGGAACCTGTAAAGGGATATTTCAGAATGTTTCCAGGAAATGAGGTTCGTCTTAAAACAACCTATATCGTAAAATGCACAGGTTGTAAAAAGGACGAAAACGGCAATGTTATAGAGGTTTATGCAGAATACGACCCCGAAACAAGAGGCGGAAATGCTCCTGACGGCAGAAAAATCAAGGGTACTATCCATTGGGTTGACGCAAAGACAGCCGCTACAGCAGAAGTCCGTCTTTATGATAATCTCTTCACTGTTCCTGACCCAGATGTCGGCGATAAGAATTTTCTTGATTATCTCAATCCAAATTCTCTTGAAATTCTCACAAACTGCAAGGTTGAGCCAGCTATGGCAAGTGCAGAAGCACCGAAATCATATCAGTTTATGCGACTTGGCTATTTCTGCGTTGATAAAGACAGTACACTGGAAAAACCAGTATTTAACCGCTCAGTATCTTTAAAGGATAGCTTTAAGAAAAAATAATATCTTACTGATACAAAAATACCGCCTATGCTTTAAGCAAGGCGGTATTTTTGTTGACAAGATATTACACATTATAATATAATCAAACATAGAGCGTATCACAACGATAGGCGGTCAATCCTGCTCCCAGAAATGGGGGTGTTACATATGGAAAGTTATATTACTTGGTCTGATTTAATTCAGTTTGGTATATTGATAATTGCTATTATCAAGCTTTTCAATGATAATAAAAGGAAATAACCGCCCCACGACCAAATAAGGCGGTTATTTCATAAACAACTTACATTTGGGAGCGACCGTTTTGTGATACGCTCTATCCTTATCTATATTATATAACATAAGAAAATATATGTCAATCTATAAAAACTGGATTTTTAAACAAAACCGCACGAAAGTTAAATACTTCGTGCGGTTTTTGTATGGGAGGAATATAAATATATTCTTACACTCTATAAATTATTTTTGATTAGCAGCTGGGTCGTAGCGTAGGAATTCTATCGTATGATGACCTCTGCCTTGAGTTGCCTGTCGGATGAAGGTTGAAAAATCACTCGTTTCTGCCATAGGAATTTCTGCCTCGATTGTTTGATAACCGTTTCCGGCAGGATTCATACCATAAACACGACCTCGGCGTTTATTGATTTCGCCCATAACATCGCCCATTGCGGAATCAGGTACAGTAGCTTTTAATGTGCCGATTGGTTCAAGGAGAATCGGGTCTGCACTTTCCATAGCTGTCTTGAATGCGATAGCCGCAGCCATTTTGAAGGACATTTCGGAGGAATCGACAGGGTGATAAGAGCCGTCATAAAGAGTAGCTTTAACACCAACAACAGGATATCCAGCAATAGGGCCTTTCTGCATACACTCACGCAATCCTTTTTCAACAGCAGGGAAGAAGCCTTTTGGTACAGCACCGCCGACAACTCTTTCATCAAACTCAAAATCGCCGTCAAATGGCTCAAATTCTATCCAGACATCGCCAAACTGACCATGACCGCCAGTTTGTTTCTTATGTTTGCCCTGTGCTTTAACTTTTTTGCGGATAGTTTCACGATAAGCTACCTTAGGTGTGCTGAGCGTTACCTCAACACCAAATTTACTTTTTAATTTGGAGACAATGACATCAATATGCTGTTCACCGAGAGCAGTAAGAATCATTTCGTGAGTTTCGTTATTGGTTTTAAAGTGAATTGTTGGGTCTTCTTCAGAAAGCCTTAACAAGCCTTGGGCGACCTTTTCTTCATCGCCTTTATTCTTTGGATAAACTGCTTTAGAATAAGAAGGTTCAGGATATTCAATATCCTCAAGAATAACCTTTCTTGCAGGAGCACAAAGAGTATCGCCTGTATTGGTAGATTGTAATTTGGCCGCCGCACCTATATCGCCGGCGGTAATATATGGAGTATCAATGAGCTTTTTGCCACAGATAGTCATAACCTTGGTCAAACGCTCAATCGTACCTGTACGCATATTCATAATAGGAGTTTCAGGAGAGATTTTTCCTGAAATAACCTTAAAGTAAGATAGTTTGCCGACAAATGGGTCTGCAACAGTTTTGAAAACTATTGCAGCAGGAAGAGCGTTTTCGTTTACGGAAAGCTCAACAGGATTACCCTCGGTATCAAGTGCAAGCTCTTCAGATTTATCTTCAGCAGAAGGAGCAAGCCATATAAGACCATTCAAAAGCTGTTCGATACCGTATGTAAGGAGTGCGTCACCACAGAATACAGGGCTGATTTTACCCTCTTTAACGCCCTTACTTACGCCGACAATGATTTCCTCAGGAGTGAATTCTTCGCCTGAAAAATATTTCTCGAACATTTCGTCACTTGTTTCGGCGACAGCCTCGCAAATAGCGGTTCTGAGACCTTCGAGACGAGTTCCCATATCAGGAAGCGGAACGGTTGTGATTTTTCCGTTCTCATATTTATATGCTTTATACTCAAGAAGATTGATATAGCAATCTGCCTGACCGTCAACTATATAGGGAACAACAACAGGGCAGACGGACGGACCGAATGATGCCTTAAGATTTTCAAATACACGGTAGAATCTTGCACTCTCATCGCAAAGGCCGTTTACGAAGAAAATCTTTGTAAGCCCACGCTTATCGGCGGCGGCAACAGCTTTTTCGGTACCAACGCAAACGCCGTTCTTGCCGGAAACATTAATAAGAACTGAATCTGCGGCACGAACACCCTCATAAAGACCGCCTTCAAAATCGAACAATCCTGGGGTATCTATAAGATTTATTTTATGATTTTTCCACTCTACAGGAGCGGTAGCCGCTACAACAGAGCTTTTTCTTTTAATTTCTTCAGGGTCGCAGTCGAGTACGGTATTACCTTCAGATACTTTACCAAGGCGTTCCGAGCCGCCGCAGGTATAGATAATAGCTTCAGCAAGAGAAGTTTTACCGGAACCACTATGACCGGCAATAGCGATGTTAAGGATATTTTTTGCATTATATTGTTTCATACGGGTTTAATTCTCCTTTCGTAGGTAGGCAAGAATCTAAGAAAATTCGCAAAGATAATTGCATAATAATTTATAACATATTATAGATTATTTATGCAAGAAATACAAGAGGAAAATTAAATTTTTTTGTAAGATAGTAGATTAAATATTATTAAGAGTAAGAGAAATTTTTTGTTTTTATAATTTTACCTTATAATAATGCTCCAATATTCCTTTATATCCGATACCCTCCTTAGCCATTTCATTCGCTCCGTATTGGCTCATTCCAACATTATGCCCATAGCCTTTAACTTCAAACTGAAATTCATTGTCATACTTAATGCTAAAGCAAGCACTTCTTAATCCCAAAATTTCTCTTACTTTACTACCGCTAAATTCAATACCTCCGATTTTAATGCTTTTAACACTTCCTGAATCTGTCAATTTAATATTGCTAATCCATTTATCAGCTTTTTCTGAAAAATCAACCTTATCTGAACTTTTTTCAAAAGCTTTCTTGAAATCCTCCTCGGAAATATTTTTTTCGGATTTATAATTTGGTGCAAAGGCGTCATAAGGACTTGAAACTGCTGTAAGATAAGGTAAATCCTTGCCGAAAATATCCTTAAAGCTATCAGTTTTTCCGCTTGAAATTGCAAAATAAGTACAGGTGATAAGTTCGCCTTTATAGGTTAAAACCTCGCCTTTTACACATTCGACAACACCCTTATATTTTGAATAAATTTCTTCGTAGTTTTCTCCGCAGTCTTCTTTCATTCGGTCCGGCGTAAGATAAACTTGTTTTTTTGATAAATCAGCCGAAAAATCTGCACCGTTCAATTCTTCGTGGGGATTGTCTCTCTCATCGGCTCTTTTTTTAGCATAACAAGTGTATGTAGCAACGCATTGAGCCTTTAAGGCCTCTGTTTCATAGCTTGGAGGCATTTCTGCGGCAACTGCTCCGATTAAAAATTCTTCGTCTGTAAGTGTAAGAACTTCATTAGTAGAAGTGTCGAGAATTTTAAATTTTCCATCGGCAGATATTTTATCGCCGTTGCTTACTTCAACATGGCTTTCCTGTGAGCTTTCGGAAACTGATGATGTAGCCTTGCTTTCAGCTTTTTTAGATTCGGCTTTAGAAGAAGTTTTTTCAGCTTTGTTTTCAGGTTTAGAACTTTTGACATCTGATGAAACGGCAGACATATCGGTGTTTGCAGACTTGTCCACACCATATGAAGCACCAATCGCAAAAAGCGGCAAGCTTGCCATTAAAACAAAAATAGCTGTACAGATTAAAAATTCACGCTTGATTTTCATAATTTCCTCCCTTTTGATATATAAATGAAAGAATTTATCAGAATTGTTTCAATAACGATAGGGTATATTCCGAATAAATCGTTTCTAAAGATTTTATTTTGAATTTTAACAAGCGAATTCTTGCAAAAAACTGACAATAAATTATAAATTCCGCTATGGCTAATTATGTAAAGTAATGAATATTTTTTCGTGTACTCTTACTTTCTTGACAGCATAAAGTAATTAGAATAAAATATAATTTATGGCGTATTGTCGGCAGAGTATCGATAATACTTTTAAGAATATAAATCGGAGGCGTTGTCTTATGACACTTGCAAGCACTGACTTCACTAATAGATTATCACAATTATGCGAAGAATATCGTCAGAATAACGGGTTTACTCAGGAAGATTATACTACCTATAATGTTAAGAGAGGTCTTAGAAACCCCGATGGCACAGGCGTTATGGCGGGCCTTACGAGAATTTGTAATGTTCATGGCTTTTTAGTAGATGACGGCGTTAAGATTCCTGACGAGGGTAAGCTTACATATCGTGGAATAGATGTTAATGATATTATAGATGCCTGCATAGCAGAAAACAGATTTGGCTATGAGGAAACGGCTTGGCTCTTGATGTTCGGTAAATTGCCGACCAAGGAACAGCTTGAAATGCTCAAATACTTTCTCTCGGAAGCAAGAGATTTGCCGGAAAATTTCGCTGAGGATATGATTCTTAAAGCGCCTTCAAGGGATATTATGAATAAGCTTGCCCGTTCTGTACTCGCTATGTATTCATTTGATGATAACCCAGATGATAACTCTCTTGAGAATATAGTTCGTCAGTCTATTTCTCTTATAGCTTGTTTGCCTACAATTATGACCTATGCTTATCAGGTTAAACGCAGACATTTTGAGAATAAGAGTATGTATTTTCACCCGATTGATAAGAGTCTTTCTACGAGTGAATCTATTCTTCACGCTTTGCGTCCGGATTGCAAATTTACAGATTCCGAAGCAAAGCTCCTTGACCTATGTATGATACTTCACGCAGAACATGGCGGTGGTAATAACTCTACATTTACAACAAGAGTGCTTTCATCTTCAGGCACAGATACATATTCTGCTATTTCAGCAGCTATTGGTTCACTTAAAGGTCCTCGTCATGGCGGCGCTAATGTTAAGGTTAAGCATATGATGGATGAACTTCTTGATAATATCAAGGATTTGACGGATGAGGAAGAAATTTCTGACTATCTTGGAAAGATTATTAATAAGGACGCCGGCGATGGTTCAGGTCTTATCTATGGTTTTGGTCATGCAATTTATACTCTTTCTGACCCAAGAGCAAAAATCCTCAAGAAAAATGCCGAAAAGCTTTCTGCCGAAAAGGGTATGAGTGATATTTACGAGTTCTATAAAAGAGTAGAAAAACTTGTTCCAAGTGTTTTTGATAATGTAAAGGGCAGCAAGAAGGTTATCTGTGCAAATGTTGACTTTTATTCTGGCTTTGTGTATGATATGCTTGGAATTGAGAGCGACCTCTTTACTCCGATTTTTGCTGTTTCGAGAATTGCAGGCTGGTGTGCTCACAGAATTGAGGAGATTACATACGGCGGAAGAATCATTCGTCCGGCATATCGTTCTATGGTTAAATCTACGGGATATATTCCTCTTGACGAACGTACAATAGACTAAATATACCGTTGAAATATAAACATTTAATAAAAAATCCTTTTTTTGTTGTGCGTAACATTGCAATTATCGGCGGTTTGGTATAAAATATAAGAATATCACTGGTGCATTTACCGTACAAATTTAAAAAGGAGTGCTAATTGAATGAAAATTAAATATAATTGGATTGTCCTTATAATAACGGCGGTCGCATCTCTTGGTTTGGGTGTATGGCGTTCTGTCGTTATTAATAATGGGGGAGAATTCTTCCTCGATAAGTCTATGTATTCAATAGTTATTTTTGGATTAATTATTTTAGGACTTATTGTGGGAGCGGTTCTTACTATTCTCGATAGAGAAACCCCGCAAAATTATGATATTGGGAAAAATTTCTTTGCAGGCTTTTTCGGCTTGCTGATTTCAATTTGCTTTATTACTCATGGCATACTTGGATTTATGTCCATTTCAAATGTTCCTGAAGATAATAATGTGATTTTATATACCATAACAAAACTTTTTGAACTTTTAGCCGGTGGAGTATTCCTTATGGAATCTGTTTCATCACTTATCGGCAGAAATCTTATAAAGACAAAGCCGTTATTTACGGTTATAGTTCCAGTAATGTTCGCATTAAGACTTATAAATCTTTTCTTTGAATATACAAAAGTTTCAGTTCAAAGCTCAGAAATGTTTGATATAGTTGCTGTTGCTATTGCAGCGTTATTTATCTACTATCATGCAGTTATGTTTGCAGGTTTGAAGAAAAGCTGTATAAAATCTTTGTTTTTATTCGGAGCACCTATGATTTGTGCGTGCTTTGCATATGGAGCTGATGTTGTAGTTTCCGCTATCATTTCAGGTAATTTTAAAATAGATGATATGATTATGAAAGTTTCAGACATACTCCTTTGCTTCTATACAATTTCGCTTCTTGTAGAAATTACAAGCAAGGCTGGTAAACAGTATCTTCATAAGCAGGCTGAAGAACTTGAGGAAGCAGAAAAATCTGAACCTAATGAAAAATCTGATGTTCTAGAAGAACAAGCTTATAGCTCTTTTGAGGATATAGCTTCTTTCGGAAAATCTGCACCGCACATTCGCAGAGAAACCATTCTTTCTGAACCTGCTGCAAGTGTAGAGCCTAAGCAGGAGGAAGCGGGAGTTGCTTCTCATGCAGATGCACTTCACAGCGTACTTCAAAACAGCCTCGAAACGCAGGAACCTGAGGTGGAATTACCACAAGCAGCAGAACAAGAACCGGAGCCTGAACCGATTGTTAAAGGAAACCATGTAGCAGAGGCTACTACATTAACAGACAGCAATCCTGATATAGCAAGCGAAAAAATTCCAGCACCAAGTAAGTCTTCATATACACCAACAACAGATGGTGTTGATATGGATAGAATTAATCGTTTGCTTTCAGAATTTGAAAAAGATAAATAATAAGTTAAAAAGGGCGGCTTTGAGCCGTCCTTTTTGCATTAGCTGTAGAATTCTGCTCTGTTCTTTACCCAAATTATTGACATAGAATCCAAATTTTGATAACATTAATGATATTGTTGCATTAAGAATCGAAATGCAAATTGAAGATTGGAGCAATATTTTAAAAAAGGATTTTTGCTATTTAAACAAATTTGCACAAATAAACATTTAGAAGATAAATTGAACAAATCAATTTTCTTTGTGGTTATGTATATTTATGATAAATCGATTGCTATGGCTGCATTAAAATAACTTTCGGAGTTGCCGCAAATAAGCGATAAAAAAGTTAGATATTGTTTTTAGTCAGCGTGTATACTAAGCTAAATTACTGTAATAATGGTTATCAATAGCAAGTCATCGATTATTTGCTGAAATTCGCAAAAACAAAAGGTTTTACCGATATTACACTTACTACTAACACACCTTATGCAATATATATTTATGAAAAGCTTGGTTTTAAGCAAATATCAAATAAATATTTTTAATGATATAAAAACTAACCTTGCTAATAAATAATCTCACTTTGAATTATGACAGAAATTAGTATTATCAATCAATAAGCGATTTTAGACAAGCGTGGAAAATATGAACACAAATGAGCTAATTAATCAAATTGCAGGTGATTTGCAATTAGGAAAAGTTACAGATACAAGTCAATTAACAGGCGGATTTATGCACCGAATGTTTAAGGTAGTGACCGACCAAATGGCTTATGTTATAAAGCTGTTAAATCCCAATGTTATGAAACGACTTGACGCTCTCGAAAATTACAAAAACGCAGAACGATTTGAGAATATACTTGAGCAAAATAATATTCAAGCAGTTTATTCTCTGGAATTTAACGGCTGTAAAATGCAAAAGTTAGGCAATCAATATTATTATGTTTTTGATTGGTATGACGGCAAAACTTTGAAAGACGGAGAAATCACTGTTGAGCACTGCAAAAAAATTGCTAAAGCTCTTGCAGAGATACATAACATTGATTTGAAAAATGAAATGTATAATCGACCTGAAATTCATATTGATTGGCAAAAATATATTGACCTTGCTCGAATCTGTAATTCGCCGATTTATGATATTATAAAAGATAAAATTGATATTCTGAATGAGAGTATGAATAAAGGCAATCAAGCAATAAAAAATATACCACCTGTAAAAGCAATTTGCCATAATGATATGGATAGCAAAAATGTTCTCTGGAGTAACGATGAATTTAAACTGATTGATTTGGAATGTTTGGGCTATTCAAATCCATATCTTGAGCTTTTTGAACTTGCGCTTTGTTGGTCAGGGTATGAAAGCTGTAATATTAACTTTGATTTGTTTAATACTTTTATAAATTCATATTTTGAAAATAGTCAACTTAATAAAAATATTGATTTTGAAACATTATATTACAGCAATTTTGGTCGTCTTGAATGGCTTGAGTATAATATAAAAAGAGCATTAATGATTGAATGTGATACCGAAGAAAAACAACAGCTCGGCATTAGTGAGGTTAAAGAAACTATGGAACATATTGTTTATTATTATCGTATTAAAAATTTGATATTGGAGTATGCGATAAAACTTTAAATTAAATGAAACATTAAAAAGCAGTTGATGTTTCTACAGGCTGAATACGGCAGGATTCCTGTTGTATTTTACTTGAATATAAAGTTATGATTTCTTTATATACTTATTAACTTAATTTCTGATATTATTTATAGTTCCAACCCAAGTCATAATATCATTAACTTTTAATTTTTATGTGATGCTTTGTTCTTTTGCCATTTAGTCAATAAGCTTATTTTCTGTTTTGGCTGCCAATAAATCAATATTGTTAAGATATGAGTTAAGTTTGCCACTTGTGATAAGACGGTGGTATTTGTTTTTGCAATTATCTCTTATGCCTTAGTCCCAAAATACCGATAGAATACTGCTCACTATCAGAAACAGTTCAGTAGGGAATATAGTAATCACCATAATAAATTACACCTACAATCCAATCATTCTGACTTATTACAAAAGCCTAAGGGAGACTACTTCCTTATGAAGTGTCTCCCTTGAGCTGTCTCTTTAGTAATAAAATAGCAGAAAAGGTAAAAAAATACAAGAAATAGCTTGACACGATTATTCATATTATATTATAATTTATATATATTTTTTAGGAGATGTTGTTATGAATAATTATCCACAGGACCCACAAAATCAGCAAAACCCTCAACAATATCAGCAACCACAGTATCCACAGCAGTCATATCAGCCACCACAATATCAACAGCCACAGTATCAGCCACAATATCCAAATCAAAACCCAGAAGACCCGGGCAAGGGTATGGGTATAGCTTCTATGGTTCTCGGTATTATCGGTCTTTGCACAGGCTGGTGTTGGGGCGTTGGTGCTATCCTTGGTATTATAGGTATAGTTCTTGCCATTATGTCAGGCAATAAGAGTAAACAAGTAGGCTTAAAGCAAAATGGTCTTGCAATAGCAGGTCTCGTATGCTCTATCATCGCTGTTGTTTGTGGCGCTGGTTGCCTTATCTGCACAATATCAGCTATTAATGCAGTAAATTCTGCTCCTTATACTACTTATAAATATAATTATAATTGGTAAAAATTAAGCTGATATCAGTTTGTAAATGATATTAGGGTTTAGATTAATCCTATTAAAATCAAAAAGAAGCGTTCATAGTTTATGAACGCTTCTTTTTTAAGAGGTTTTTGAGTTATGTTTCCTGCAATAAATATTTTTGGAATAAATATTCCAAGCTACGGCATATCAGCTATTTTGGGAATAGCGTTAGCAGTTATATATATATGGTTTAGAGTAAGACGGAGAGAAGATATTGACCGTACACAGCTTATAAATATACCGGCAATGGCTTTTATAGGTGCATTTATAGGCGCTCATATACTCTATGGAATAACTCACTTAGACAAGATATGGTGGTGCATAATGCACCTTGACAAGGTTTTCAGCTCGTGGCAGAATTTTTGGTTTTATACTACGGATATTTGGGGCGGAATGGTATTTTATGGCGGACTTATAGGTGGAATTATTCTTGGTGTAATTTATTGCAAAAAACAAAAGCTTGATACAATGTTTTATGCTGATATATATGCTCCTGCGATACCTTTGTTCCATGCATTTGGCAGAGTGGGGTGCTTTTTGGGCGGTTGTTGCTATGGCATAGAATGTAGTTGGGGCGTTGTTTATAATAATCCGAATGTTCCAGAGGCTAATGGTGTAATAAGATTACCAATACAGTTAATTGAGAGTGCCGGAGATTTAATAATATTTGCAATATTGCTATTTCTTTCATATAAAAAGCTTAGAAAGGGAACTCTTTTTCTGCTATATCTTTTTATGTATGGAATATTAAGAATGACAACAGAATTTTTCCGAGGAGATGAAATAAGAGGTTTTCTCTTTGGAATATCTACATCTCAGTGGATAAGTATACTATTGATTATATGTTCATTGACTATCTTGATTTATAGACGTATAAATTCTCAGAAAGAATAAAGGAACGGTTTAAACCCGTTCCTTTTTGCATTATAATATATGATTGCATTATTCAACCTCAACATTATCAAGCCCAAACTCAAGCAAAATTCCAATTATTTCATTTCTGGAGCGATTTGTCTCTTTTGCAAGCTCGTCAAGACGATGTATGATTTCGTCTTTTATTCGAACTGAAATAACCTTGCTTCCGTCTTCACCCTTTAGTGGATTGCGTTTTTTAATGGTTAGCTTGCTTTCTGCCATTACTATCACCTCCAATACAAATTGTAAGATTTTTAGATTAAATAATATATGCTACAAAAAGCTTACTATACTTAAAACATTAAAAATGTAAAAAATACAGTTGACAAAATTGCCAAAATGTATTACAATTTGTAGTATAACGAATACTTTTTAACTATGCTTAAAGTTTGTTTTGAGAAGTATAGTTATATGGAATTGTAGAAAATTATATATGCAATTTATTGAGTTGTTGGTTATATATTATTTATAGATTAAAATATAATTATTAAAGGGTGGTTAAGTATGGAGAAAGCGATAAACTTTAAGATTGACAGCGAACTTTATAAAAAAATTAAGATTAAAACTGTAATGGAGGATATTACTATTAAGCAGTATATTCTTGCTTTGATTAAGAAAGATATTGAAAATAGTGAAGAAAGTATCTCTGATTTTGTAGAAAAATAAGCTTTATGAATAGGAGTGGTCGGAAATAATGGCCACTCCTTATTTATATATTTTTACTGTTCATTCTGCTATATTTTTTAAAGGGTCTTGAATTTAAATTAGAAATATGTCATAATTACTATAAAAATATTTCCAAAATTTATAGGAGGTTAATATGAAAAAGAATGGCTTTTTAAAATCGGGTATTGCGTTTATTCTTGCAGCAATGCTTGTAGGCTCAGCAGTTGGCTGTAAGGGTAATACTGATAATAATGAGTCTAACACAAGCACAACACAGTCTACAACAGAAAGCAATACAGAAAAAGCAAGCGTTAATTATGGCTTGACAGATAACATAAAAGATGGTGCAATTCTCCACGCTTGGTGCTGGTCTTTTAATACTGTAAAAGAAAGTATGCAGGATATAGCTTATGCAGGCTATTCTACAATTCAGACTTCACCAATTAACGAGTGTCTTGTTGGAGAAAATGGCGGTATGCAGATAAGCGGCGAGGGTAAGTGGTATTATCATTATCAGCCAACAGACTGGACAATCGGTAACTATCAGCTTGGCACAAAGGACGAATTTAAGGCTATGTGCGATGAGGCTCATAAATATGGCATTAAGGTTATCGTTGATGTAGTGCCGAACCACACAACACCAAAGCTTGACCAAGTAAATAAAAATCTTCTTGACGCTGTCGGCGGCAAGGAAAATCTTTATCACGCAAACGGCTTTAAGGAAATTACAAAGTGGGGCGACCGCTTTGAGTGTACAACAGGTCAGATGGGCGGACTTCCTGATGTAAATACCGAAAACAAGGATTTCCAGGATTACTTTATAAAGTATCTTAATGATTGTATCGATTGCGGTGCAGACGGTTTCAGATATGATACGGCAAAGCATATCGGACTTCCGGATGACCCTAAGGACAGCAAGTCTAAAGAAAATAATTTCTGGACTCGTGTTATCTCAGAGGTTAAAAACGCTGATAAAATATTTAACTATGGCGAAGTTCTTCAGGGGGATAACGATAGAATCGAAGAATATCAAAAAGTAATTGGCGCTACAACAGCAAGTTCATATGGTGCAACCATTCGTTCATCTATAAATTCAGGCAATCTTCTTGCTTCAAAGATGGAAAATTTACAGATTTCCGCAGACAATCCTACCGCCGTAACATGGGTAGAATCTCACGATAACTACTGCAATGACGGTTCTTATAAAACAGTAGATGATAACGAAGTTATCAGGGCATGGGCAATTATTTGTGCAAGAAAGAACGGAACACCGCTTTTCTATGACAGACCTTATGGTGCAACAGCCGATAATATGTGGGGTACAATGAATAGAATTGGTGCAGCCGGAAATCCTTTCTATAAAGATGCAACAGTTGTTGCCGTAAACAGATTCAGAAATGCTATGGTCGGTCAAGGTGAAAAGCTCATCAACCCTGACGATACAAAGAAAGTTCTCCTTATCGAAAGAGGCACAAAGGGTGCAGTTGTTGTAAACGGCAGCGATAAGGAATATAAGCTTAATGTCAAGACATCTCTTGCAGATGGTACATATACAGACAGAGCAGACGGAACAACACAATATAAAGTTTCTGGCGGAGTTCTTACAGGTACACTCAAGGCTGGTGCTGTAATCGTTCTCTATAATGATGGATATATTGAAGTTCCAAGCATTGCATCAGTATCACTCGATGCAAATAATTTTGTTCTCAAAGTAGGTTCAACCGAAACTGTAACACTTAAATCAGAGAATGCCGCATCAGCAACATATTCTATTGATGGTGGAGCAGAAACAAGCTATAATAACGGCGATAAGCTCGAAATCGGCAAGGACGCTAAGGCAGGTACAACCATTAAGGTTACACTTAAAGCTAATACATCAGCCGGCAACGGTGAAACAGTTATGTCCTATTACTTTAAAGTTCAAGAGGATAGAAGCGTTAAGAAGGGTACAAAGGTTTACTTCATAAAGCCATCAAACTGGGGCAATAATGTTTTTGCATATATCTATGACGAGAGCGGAAGTAAGGTTAAGGAAGCTGCTGCATGGCCTGGCGTTGAATTAAAGGACGAGGGCAATTCTAAATACAGCTATACATTTACTGAGGCTTGGGATAATGCACTTATCATATTCTCAGATGGTACAAACCAAGTTCCAGCGGCAAATGAGCCTGGTATGTTGGTAGAGCCTGAAAAGACTTATACAACAGATTCCGCATCAACTAAGACAGATACAGGAACAGCAGGAACTACTGATACAGATACAAATGCAGAGGGTGTAACAGTTTATTTCACAAAGCCATCAAGCTGGGGAAATACAATCTATGCTTATGTCTATGACGGTGGCGACCAAGTAGCCGCATGGCCTGGAACAGCTTGCAAGGACGAGGGCAATTCAAAGTATAGCTATACTTTTACTAAGAATTGGAAGAATCCGCTGATTATATTCACAGACGGAAAAAATCAGTATCCAGCCCAAAACGAAGCAGGCTTACCCCTTGAATCAGGCAAGACCTATACAGCAAACTAAAATCGAGTAAATCTTATGGAAAAATCTGACAGCGAAAACTGTCAGCTTTTTGCTTAGTATGAATTTCAAAAGTTTAATTATTTTGTAAGCAACATTAGTTAAAAAAGGGGGCGGACTTTGTCCGCCCCCTTTGTAGCTTTGCAAATGAAATCCAAAAAATTTGCAAATAAAATGCAAAAAGCAATTTGGATATTTATGCGAGTTTAAATACTGCATAAACTATATTTAAAAATCATTTATGAAATA
>CACXBF010000022.1 GCA_902765855.1 uncultured Ruminococcus sp.
ATAAACTGTGTTTGCCCGTTCGGTAGTTACTTCGACCGCGGCAACCATCTTCCATCACTTACTACGAGCGAGGCAAAGCCGAGCGATTCCGCGTCTTGGCTGCGGCGACACGCCGCCTCAAGCGAAATTTTTATCTGTCTTAGAAAAGTCAGTCAACTAATAGATTCGCCGCAAACTAATCTTACAGCAATGTAAGAAAATCCCTCAAAATGTAATATAAATAAATAGCCATGCAAATTGCTCTTTGATATAATATAGCTATCAAATAAAGGGGGATAATTATGTATGGCTATTTTAGAAGTTGAAGGGTTAAAGAAAATTTACACAACACGCTTTGGCGGAAATAAGGTTCAGGCACTTAATGATGTGTCATTTTCTGTTGAAAAAGGTGAATATGTAGCAATTATGGGAGAATCAGGTTCAGGCAAGACAACTTTGTTAAATCTTCTTGCCGCCCTTGATAGACCGACAAACGGTGATGTCATTCTTGACGGTAAGCGTCTTTCGAGCGTAAGTGAAAAGGAAATTTCCGCATTCCGCAGAGATTATCTCGGCTTTGTATTTCAAGATTTCAATTTGCTTGATACATTTTCGCTTCAGGATAATATATTCCTTCCTCTTGTTTTATCAGGGAAGAAATATGGCGAGATGAAAAGTAAATTAGACCCGCTTGTCAATCAACTTGGCATATCAGATATTATGCAGAAATATCCGTATGAGGTTTCCGGCGGACAAAAGCAGAGAGCTGCTGTTGCAAGAGCATTGATTACAAATCCAAAGTTGCTTTTGGCAGATGAACCGACAGGTGCATTGGATTCTCATTCAACAGAAAGCCTCCTTAATCTGTTCAATGAAATCAATTCAGCAGGTCAGACTATTCTTATGGTAACTCATTCTGCGAAGGCTGCCGCTCACGCAAGTAGAGTTATGTTTATCAAGGACGGACAGGTTTTTCATCAGATTTATAAAGGTAATTGTACAGAGCAGGAAATGTTCCAGAAAATTTCAGATACATGGACAGTTTTGGCTTCGGGAGGCGAGCAATATGAATAAATTTTTTTATGCACGCCTTGCTGCAAACAATATCAAAAAGAATGCAAAAATACAGATACCATTTATGATAACCTCAATTCTTACGGTATCAATGTTTTATATATTGCTGTCGCTTTCCCTTAATCAAGGTTTCAGAGATGCCGAAGTAGGTAGCACAATGATTCCTATTGTTCTTGGCTTAGGCTGTTGGATAGTTGGAATTTTCGCAGTAATATTTCTATTTTACACATATAGCTTTCTTATAAAACGCCGACAAAAAGAGTTTGGTTTATTTAACATTCTCGGTATGGAGAAAAAGCATATAGCAAAAATTATAGCCTTAGAAACATTCTATACAGCTTTTATAAGTATAGTAGTTGGCTTGCTTGCAGGAGTAATTCTTGATAAACTGATGTATTTACTATTGCTCAGAATAGTAAATCTTCAAACCAATCTGACGCATTATATTTCATTCAAACCTATTATAATTACAAGTATTTTATTTGTATCTATTTTCATAGTGCTTTTCTTGTATTCTATTCTAAAGGTTCGTCTTACAAACCCCATTCAGCTTTTACATGGCGGTCAGGTAGGTGAGAAAGAGCCTAAAACAAAAATTCTTATGGCAATAATAGGACTTATTTGTCTTGGCATAGGCTATTATCTTTCTATTATGACAAAAGATGCCGTTAATGCAGTAAATCTTTTCTTTATAGCAGTTATCTTTGTAATAATCGGCACATATTTTCTATTTGTAGCAGGAAGTATTGCCTTGCTTAAAATGCTTCGCAAGAATAAAAAATATTATTATAAGACCAGTCATTTCATAAGTGTATCGGGTATGCTCTATCGTATGAAAAAGAATGCCGTCGGCTTAGCAAATATCTGTATCTTGTCAACAATGGTACTCGTTATGCTTTCAACAACACTTTCGATGATGCTTGGCTTAGACGATGTTCTCAACCGCAATTATCCCTATGATATAAGCTTTGATGTTTCAAGTCCTGAATATTATAATATTTCTGATAAAGATATGGAGAAAACAGTTAAAGATATTATCGCTAAACATAACTTAAATATTACAGAAGAAAAATCTTATAGGAATATTTCACTTTATTCTGATAATATTAAATTTGAATCTGATATAAATAATATAGATTGTATGGTAAAAGTCATTCCGATTTCTGATTATAACTCTTGCACAAATCAGAATAAAACTCTTAGACAAAAAGAACTCTTATTTTATACTAATACAGGCATTTCTCAAACAGATAAAATAAAGCTTATGGATAATGATTATAAGATTTCGGAGTATAATTCCGATATTCCAAAAGCATTTATTAGTTCGAGTAGTCAAATCAGTACTGTACTTATCATAGTAAATGACGAAGAATTTAATAATATAGATAACCAATTCTCAAAATACAATGAAGAAATAAGTGGTATAGATGATTATCAATCGAGCGTATCAAACTATCATAATATGAATATATCAGGCTCAGATAGTGAAAAGCTTTCAGCCTATAATGATTGTCGTAATGAACTTCAAAATAGTCCTGTATTTTTAAAAGGTCGTATAGAGCAGAAAACAGCAATACTTTCAATTTATGGTAGCCTGTTCTTTATAGCATTGTTCCTTGGCATACTGTTTATAGGAGCAATGGTGCTTATAATTTACTATAAACAGATTTCAGAGGGCTATGAAGATAGGGAACGCTTTGATATAATGCAAAAAGTCGGCTTGAGCTATAGTGAAGCAAAGAAAGCAATTCGTTCACAAATACTTATAGTATTTTTCTTACCGCTCATAACAGCGTGTATCCATGTAGTATTTGCATTCCCAATGATTTCAAGAATATTGTCATTAATGACGCTTTCCAATGACAGTATAAATCTGAATAATACCCAGTTGTATATTTGGTGTACTTTAGCTTGTTTCTTAATATTTGCCATTCTTTATATGGTTATTTATATAGCGACAGCAAGAACCTACTATAAAATAGTAAAGTCAGGAGCGAATACCGACTTGCGTATATAATAAAAAAGACAAAGGCATCGCATTGTTTTTGCGATGCCTTCGTCTTTAGCAAAAATTGTGATAAGGGAAAAATGATAGATAGAATGTTTATAACAAACTATCCACTTAATATTATAGCAGAAAATTTCGATTTGTGTTAAAAGTGGTAAAATTTGACGGTTTCTGGTAAACTTTGTACGAATGATTCTTTTATAGAACCAAAAAGTCATTTAATCAGCAAATAAAGCATAAAATTATATTAAAAAAGTTTTGGTGATTTATATGTTTTATTCTCTGAAATTTAAAAAAATAATTCTTACGATAGTGAAAATTGCAATAATTTTATTATGTTGTGTTTTGCTTACAATCTTTCCAAAGGGTGCGTCCGAAGGCGCAAGAAAGGGACTCAAATATTGCCTCGAACTTTTAGTACCGTCGTTGTTTCCGTTTATGGTTTTGTCATCGTATATAGTTCGTTCCGGAATATCGTCAATGTTTGGCAGAATATTTTCTCCTATAATGAAATTTCTTTTCAGACTTGATGGTTCAACAGCACCTACTGTAATAATGAGTTTCATAGGAGGCTTTCCTGTTGGTGCAAGAGGTATAGCAGGAATGTATGAAACAAAGCAAATCTCCTTAAATCAAGCAAGGCGAATGTCGCTCTTTTGTGTCGGTGCAGGACCGGCATTTTTGATAACGGCGGTGGGAACAGTTCTTTTAGGTAATGCAAAGCTTGGAGTAATCCTACTCATATCTCAGCTTGTGTCAGGTTTAATTTTAGGAATAATCTCAAGATTTTTTTATCCTGAAAAATCCATAAAAGAGAAATCTAAGCCAAAAGATAATATCAGCCAACAAAATGCTTTCATAAAAGCTTGTACAGATGGCTCAAAGGGAATAATTTCATTGTCGGCTTTGGTTATATTATTTCAGACATTCATAGGAATTATAGAGCAGAGTGAGGTAGAGCAGTTTATAGAGAAAATATTTTTATCTATGGGCTTGAGTTGTTCAAAGATAATTTTGCCATCAATTTTAGAAGTTACAGGTGCGTGTAATGTAATCGCAGAAGGTACATTCCCGCTATATATTTTGTCTGCGGTTATAGCCTTTGGAGGTTTGTGCGTACACTTGCAGATATGGGGTATACTTTCAGAGATACATCCGAATAAGCTGTTGTTTATTCTTTTCAGAGTTTTTGCCGCTATACTTAATGGATTTTGCACATACATAATTACATTATTCTATAATCCGATAAATAATGTTTTTAGTAGTTTTTCAGAGAGAGCAACACCAAATACAGCAACACATCTTACCGGCGGAATAGCAATTCTTGTATTATCGATGCTGTTTTTGTTGAGCATATCCGTCAAAAAAAGAGCAAAATAAAATTGCGGCGGGCCGCCGCTGTCAAGACGCGGAATCGCTCGACAAGTCTCGCTCGTGGTGAGTATGAGAGATTTACCCACGCGGAGGACTAAACTACCGTTCAGTTGATGTGCTTCTTTAAGATAACTAAAAGTTTTGCTCAAGCTTTGTCAAAAGCTTGCAGTTTCCAAAGGTTCTGCCTTTGGTCGCTCTCTGCAGAGAGCGAAATGCTTTTGGGCGAAGCCCAACATTTATTTTTTCCCAATCGGTGGACGAAGTCCACCGATTAATTCTTTTGTTAGCAATAAATTTTCCTTGTGCTTTATATTTTTTTATCAGTTTCAGCCTGTTCTTCCTGAATATCTTCTTCATCGGGATATTTTATACTTGGAATAGGATTTTCAGAGTTTTCATCAAATTCATTTCCGAGCGGAATATTATTACTTTTATAGAAATCACTTTTAATTTTAGTCAAGGTATCCATATTTTTACAAATACGCTTATATAGAGTATCAAGCCTGTCATCGAGAGTTATAGTTCCAATTTTTATATCACGCCTGAGCCAAGCTATATCCTCACGAAAAAGATTAACTTCTTTTTCAATCGTGTCAATGACATTGACAGCGTCCATAGCCTTTTCTTGAGCCTCATCAATAACGCCCAAAGCACGAGCCTCAGCCTTCATTTTTATATTCATAAGGCTTTCTTGCAGTTCGTCATATCTTTTTGCCTTGATTACAAGCAAGTCGTATTTTTCTTGTAGTTCGTGTTTTTCCTCAAGACGAAGACGAAGTTCTGCTTCATATGCCTGTATATCGTTTTCACGCTGAGCAGTAACATCTGCAAGCTGCATTTGTAGCGATTGAACCGATTTATATAAAGCATTTCTTGCGGCTGTAATTTCGATTAAGGAAGTTTTTTTGTCTGAAAGTTCAAGTTCAGCCTCATGCAAACGATCTTTAAGCTGTTCAAGCTCCATTTCGGGAGTAAGCTTTTTTTCAACTATACTTTTTTCATTGTCGGCTATATTATCGTTCAATATTTCGTTCATGGATACCACCTCAAAAAAATCAATCATATCCATTATATCAGAAAAAATAATATTACACAATGCTTTTTTTGTATAAAATAAACTTCTCTAAGACACTTAAAAGTTTTGCTCGAGGCGGCGAGCCGCCGCACCCAAGACGCGGTGCGTGACCACACAGGACAAGACGCGGAATCGTTTGACAAGTCTCGCTCGTAACGAATATGGGGAATCTACACACGCGGAGGACTAAACTACCGTTTAGTTTCAAAATTTCCCTAAGATAATTAAAAGTTTTGCTCAAGCTTTTGAAAAAGCTTGCAGTTTCCAAAGGCAGAGCCTTTGGTCGCTCTCCGCAGAGAGCGAAACACTTTATCCTTCTCTGAGCGTAGGAGGGTAGAAAAACATTCCAGTGGAATGTTTTTCGTAGGGAACCCTCGCATGGGGTTCCCTAAAGAAGTGCCTTGTTCTTAAGATATAAAATCGCTTGATAAACCTATTACTAACTTATGCTAATTTACCATCTTATCCTCAGCAATAATTATTTTTAATGCCTCGATAGCAGTAAGAACAGCATTTTCGGTATTGATGTTTTCGGAATTATCTCCAGATTTTCTGCGTTCCTGATTCCATATTGCGTGTAGAATAGAACCAGCACGAATATTTCTCAACGCTGAAACAGTAAAAAGAGCCGCAGTTTCCATTTCAGAAGCAAGCACACCACATTTTATAAAGGCATTCCACTTGTTTTCAAGTTCATATGAAACGGCCATAGACGCAGGATTATGTTGACCATAAAAAGAATCCTTACTATGTACAATTCCCGTATGATAGCGTTCATCAAGCTTTTTTGCAGCCTTAACTAAAGCAGATGTAACCTCGAAATCAGCAGTAGCAGGTAATTCTATCGGAGCATATTCCTTAGAAGTACCCTCCGCACGAACCGCCGAAGTAGCTATGATAAGGTCGCCGGATTTTACAGTTTCTTGCATACCTCCACAAGTTCCGACACGAATAATAGTATCCACACCGAGCATATGAAGTTCTTCAAGAGCGATAGCCGCAGATGGACCACCTATACCCGTAGATGTCACCAAGACATTTTTACCGCAGAGAGTGCCAAAATAGGTAGTATATTCTCTGTTTGAAACAAGATAATCCGCATCTTCAAGGTAAGAGGCTATTTTTGATACACGAGCAGGGTCGCCTGGAAGAATAGCATATTTAGCCTTAACCGTTCTTGGAATTTGCAAATGAAAAAGCACATTTTCATTCATAAGCAATAAGCCTCCTTATAAAGTGTCTTATGCAATCAGAACATATCGTTCTTTTTCAGAATTATAAAAGCTAAAATCATCAGTACAGCAGATAGTATAAATGGGAACCACCAGAAATTATCAAACGGAAGACCTCCATCGATGTTCATTCCGTATAAGCCGGAAATAACTGTAGGAATAGAAACAATCAGCGTCAAAGAAGCAAGAACCTTCATAACATAGTTAAGGTTGTTGCTTATAACAGATGAGAAAGTATCCATTGTGCTCGACATAATGTTAAGGTGTATGCCAACCATTTCTATTGCCTGTTTAATCTCGATAAGAACATCTTCAAGAAGGTCTTGGTCGTCCTCATAAAGCTTGATATGTCTGCCACGCATAAGCTTTTCGAGAGTAATTTCATCAGCCTTTAGTGAAGACGAAAAATAAACCAGCGATTTCTGAATTTCAAAAAGCTGGATAATTTCTTTATTTTTCATAGATTTTTTCATTTTTTCTTCTACATGCTCGCTGATTTTATCAATCTGCTTGATATATTGCAAATATCTCGCCGCAACTCTGAGCATTATATGAAAAACGAATTGAGTTTTATAGTTAGTGAGAACATCTTTAACAACGCCCTCAGAAAATTCACTAAGAATAGGGTTTTCTTTAATAGAAACAGTTATAACATTTTTTTCAGTAATCATAATGCCAATAGGCATAGTAGCGTATCTTATACTCTTGTTAAACTTTTCAACAACAGGAATATCTATAATTATAAGTGTAACTCCGTTTTCGTTATCTATATGAGAGCTTTCTTCTTCATCAAGAGACGCCCTGAAAAAATCAGGTTCAATATTAAAATCCTTTATGAGACTTGCAACCTCGTCACCCTCAGGTTCAACGCAGTTTATCCAACAACCCGGTTCATAATTATCAATGGCTTCAATTCTGCCATTAATGGTTTTGTAGTAGTTTATCATTTTTGTGCACTTCCTAACAAATCAAATCAGAGCACAAAAAATACATTATGCGCTCTGTTTATAGTATGAATAATAGCAATCCGTATTCGACCAACAGACGGGTCAGAGCCCATAATGTTTACCCCTTTCATAGTTTAAAATATAAAAAAATTAAAAGCAAATTAACATTTTCTTAATATATTATACCAATAAATTCGCCGAAACGCAAGAATTTTACGAAATATTGACTTTTGTTTTTCGTAGGATTTATTTTTAGTTATCAGAAAAATAATGCACCATAAAACACTATCTTAATCTTGCAAAATTATAGACGAAAATTCATATTTGTGTTAAAATAAGCTTTAGTATAATTGAAAAAATCGGGTGATTATTTTATGTCTAAAGAACTTAGCCAATGTCAGATGATAGAAAGAAGTCTTTCAAAGACCTATAGAAAGAGAATATGGGTACCATTTATTATGGCAATAAAGAAATATGAGCTTATTCAAGAGGGTGATAGAATAGCCGTTTGCATTTCCGGTGGAAAGGATTCAATGCTTTTGGCAAAACTTCTGCAAATGCTCCAGCGACATAGTGATTTTCCCTTTGAACTTGTATTTCTTGTTATGGACCCTGGTTATAATAGCATTAACCGAGAAAAGATTGAGAGTAATGCAAAGCTACTCGAAATACCAATAACAATATTTGAAACCGATATATTTAATATAGCCGATAGAACCGAAAAAAATCCCTGCTATCTTTGTGCTAAAATGCGTAGAGGTCATTTATATAGTCAGGCTAAGAAACTTGGCTGTAATAAAATTGCACTCGGACATCATTTCAACGATGTTATAGAAACGACTTTGTTAGGAATGTTTTATGGTTCTCAACTTCAAGCTATGCTACCAAAACTTCATAGTACAAATTTTGAAGGTATGGAGCTTATCAGACCGCTTTATTGTGTACACGAGGACGATATAATAGCGTGGACAAAATATAATCATCTCGAATTTATTCAGTGTGCCTGTCGCTTTACAGAAAAATCCGCTGAAAGTGAGGATGGCATAGGAGCATCAAAGCGAAAGGAAGTAAAGGAACTTATCCGTAAATTAAAGAAAGACAATCCGAATATTGAGAAAAGCATTTTCAATAGTATACATTCGGTTTGTTTAGATACTATGGTTGGTTATAAATCGAATGGTGAAGAACATTCCTTTTTAGATAATTACTAAAAAATTGTTTATCTCCAATATAGCTAATGCACTTTACATAAGACACTTAAAGTTTAGGTCAAATCTTTGAAAAGGCTTGCGGATTCTAAAGGTAGTCACCTACGGCAGAGCCCCTAACATTCTTTGTTTTTTGAGTGGCGGATTTTATCCGCCACTTTTTTATTTTGTCAGCAAAATTAGTTAAAAAGGGACGGACTTTGTCCGTCCCTTATAGGGCAAGAGATGTTAAGGGCTTCGCTCTTAACACCCACGAGGGACTCCGTCCCTCGACCCTGCAAGCTTTTGAAAAAGCTTGAGCAAAACTTTTAATTATCTTAGGGAAATTTTGAAACTAAACTGTAGTTTAGTACTCCGCGTGGATAAACTTCCTAAACTAATTACGAGCGAGACTTGTCGAGCGATTCCGCGTCTTGACTGCGGCGGCACGCCGCCTTGAGCAAAACTTTTAATTGTCTTAGATAAGTTTATTAACTCATAGGTAAGGCTTATTAATTTATCAAATATATAGCAAGATTGAGATAACCCGCAAAGCTTACCCAAATTAAATATGGAATCATAAGATATGCAGCAGTTTTAGACGCTTTTGAAAAAAGTATTATACAAGCAAGAATTAATAACCATAAAACTACAAGCCATACAAAAGCAAATAGATATTGCTCAAGATTAAAGAATATTATCGACCAAAAGAAATTGAAAAAAAGCTGTACTCCATAAGTTGTAAGTGCAATTTGCTTTGCCTGTTTATTTATATCTGATGTTAGTACGAGATATGATGCTACACCCATAAGAATATAGAGTATTGTCCATACAATAGGGAATAGTATAGCAGGTGGCGATAACGGCGGTTGATTAAGATTTCCGAAATTCACCATTTGGTTTCCGGAAATTAAAGCCGATAATCCACCAACTAAAAGTGGAATAAGTATACATATAATGAGTTCTTTCCATTTTATTTTCAAAAGAACCACCTCCACAATATTTTATGCAGAGATTTATAATGCTATGTTAAGTTTAAAATAATGCTTTATATTATGTTTGATGTATGATATAATTTATTATATATTTGAAATGTTCGGTAGCATAAAACATTCACGCAAAATTAGGTCATTTCTTGACAAATACGAACTTATGTTCTATAATATAAATATAAGGTACACACTAAGTGGTGATATATAAGCTTTTATTAGTACTTGCAGTGAATTGGTTGCTAAAAGTATTGGGGCATAAGAGCGTTGTCAGTAAAAGCTTAAATGATTAGTAATATATTTTGCTATTGGGCAGGCAAAGTAAATAAAAGGAGAAAATTTATGGAACAGCATTTTATAAAACCGCCTGTTGAAATCAAATATGCGGAGGAACTTTCCGCCTTAAAGCAGAATGATACTGCAAGAAAGCCTGAAAATTGGTATCTCTCACCGAAAGCTGTAAGAACTTTTATACTTGGTTCAAAAAGTCCGATAGAGTATAATGGTAAGACCATTGAAATTAAAAAGAAGTTTTTCGGAAATGATGCTTTGGTCGAAAGATGTATCATAACTCTTGCAGGCAGTCGAGGACTTATGCTTGTCGGTGAGCCTGGAACAGCTAAAACAATGCTTTCCGAACTTCTTTCAGCGGCTATAAGCGGAACGAGTACAAATACCGTTCAGGGAACAGCCGGTACAACAGAGGATATGATTAAATATAGCTGGAACTATGCACTTCTTTTAGCAAAAGGCCCTGTCAAAGAGGCTTTAGTTCCATCACCGCTTTATGTTGGAATGTCAAAAGGTATAATAACACGCTTTGAGGAGATTACAAGAACTCCTGCAGAAATTCAGGATAGCTTAATATCTGTTATGAGTGATAAGGTTCTCAATATTCCTGAGCTTGATGACGGCGGTCTGCTTTTCGCAAAGCCGGGCTTTAATATTATTGGTACAGCGAATATCAGAGATAAGGGCGTTAATGAAATGTCAAGTGCGTTGAAAAGACGCTTTAATTTTGAAACAGTAAACCCTGTCAAAGATGTAAAGCTTGAGAAAAAGATTATTATGAACGAAGTCGAGCAGAATGCCCTTGCCAATAAGATTGAAATGCCAATAGATGTAGATGTTGCAGAACTTATTGCAGTTACATATCACGAGCTTAGAGAGGGCGTTTCAGAAACCGGCATAAAGATAGATAAGCCATCAGCAGTTATGAGTACAGCAGAGGCTGTTTCAGTTTACTATCAGACCTTATCTAATGCTTGGTATTATGATGAAGATAAAATAAATCTTGCTGACCTTGTAAAAAACCTCAGCAATGCAGTATGCAAGGATACAAAAGACGATGCCGAAAAGCTCAAAGCGTATTTTAACACAGTAGTAAAATTCAAGGCTGAAAAATTCGGCGGTATCTGGAAAGAATTTTATTCAGTGCGTGATAATGCACGATAAATACTAAGCTTATCAGTAATTTGATATTTGAATTTTAATGTTGTTTTCAGAAAGATTTTTAGTTTCAGAAAATATACTCAACATATATTCAGATATTTGTTTTGTATAGAAATGGTTGCTAAATTTTTCATCATTAACATCAAAAGACGATAAGGGAGTGGAAAGCCCTGTGCCGATAAGCTTGACATAGGCTTCCTTTTTCGTCCATATCTCATAAAAAGTATTGTTTTGGTTTTTGCTTTCAAGAATGTATTTATATTCATTTTCTGAAAAAAAGCGTTTTGCAATTTCAATTCGTGCATCAGAGATTATTTCTGTATCAATTCCGATTGGTGAAGTATCACTTACAAAGGCGACGCAGTTTCCCGAATGAGAAACCGAAAAATGAAATTCAGGAAAGTTTTTGATAGAGGGCTTTCCATGTTCATTATATTCAAACTGAATTTCATTAGATTTAATACCCGTTTGTTTAGATGCCTCAGTACATATTAGTAAACCCGAAAATAAAGAAAGAATTTTATCCTTATCAAATCTAAAACGAGATATTTTTTCTAATCTTTCATTAGGTAAAAATGAAAGATACTTTTCATATCGTGAAAATTCGCAAGAAGTATCAACAAATACTAATTTTACATTAAGCATAATAAATCATCCTCAAAATAATAATTAATTCATTATAACAAAATTTTTGATTACTTACAATCTTTGCTATTTCAGATTTTTTAAGCTTAAAAAGTAATTGACATTTTATAAGGTATTTGATATACTATTTAAGTATTTTAAATATGCGGATATGGCGGAATTGGCAGACGCGTATGGTTCAGGTCGCACCACCTCGGTGTAAATTCATTTCAGTAACTATATCCTGCAAATTGTGGATTAAGCGATATGCTCCACCTCGGTTCTCACCTCTCAACCGTGTAAAAATTCAGAGAGAAAATTAAATATGCACCCGTGGCGGAACTGGCAGACGCGTATGGTTCAGGTCCATATTTTCGAGAGGAAGTGCAGGTTCAATTCCTGTCGGGTGCACCATTGACCTTGTAATCCATCACAATTTACAAGGTCTTTTCTTTTTTCCATAATAAATGCTTTGATTTCGTTTGTAAGATTTCAAAATTTTTTTGAGTAGTCCAACGAGTAATAATTTTATGTACGAATAGCGTAAAATACATGCAATGATAAAGTCATTTCTGGATAACAAAAAATACCCTACGGATACTATAGAATCAATAAATCGCAGACAAACGAATGCGACTTAGTTATTGAAAACAATAAACAAATCTTATTTCTTGAAATAAAAAACAGACATTTACCTGAAACATTTGAACAAGGCGATGATGTTAGTACTTTACGTTGTCTTGCTGAAGGTATGATTAAGGCCCAAATACAATGCTTGAAGCTTGAGTATTTTTTAAAAAAGAACGGAAACATTATTCTATAAGATGATAGTGATGAGGATAAACCTGTTACTTATCAATTGAACTGGAATAAAAGACGTATTATATGCATTAGCATTTGTGCTCACGAATACTTATTCTTAACAAATAAGGGTTTTAGTAAAAATTCTTAGAAAGCTTATTAGTTTCCACATACCATGCGAATGATAAAAATAAAGAGAGTGAGTTGTATAATCCGAACAAAATGAGTAACGAATTAAAAAACATAGTAAATGAAATGTTTAAATCCGATATGAATCTTAATCAAGTGTTCTTTGATACATTATTTAGGAGTACCCAACAGTTGCATGCCATATTGAGTGTAATTAACTCGTTGGATGAGTTTATACATTATTTAACCGAACTGATATATATCAATGATGTATATTGTCAGTTGCTCAGAAGTATTAAAATGACAAAAATGTAAAAGGAGATAAAATATGAGTTTACAACATGGTGACAAACTATTTGTATTTTATGATAATGACAAGATACCGAAGCACGGAAGGTATTCGTATTTCGGAACTGATTTTGGAACGGTATCTGGGTTTAGTCAGTATATAGACGGTTATATATTTGCTGCGAAAGTCTTATATAGCGAATTTGTTTCTTGTGATAGCTATAGGAATGATATTCTTGATACAATCATTTATCCACTATGCTTTAATTATCGTCAAATCATTGAGCTTTATATCAAATACTTATATTTCAAATATTCTGGAACAAATGATACTGATAAAGAGAACTTCGTAAAACGTGTGAGCCATAAACTCAATAAAGCGTGGTTAGAAGTAAAACTTTATTTGCTACCGTTGCTGTCCAAAATAAATAGTTCAATAGACATTACTCTCTTTGATGAGTTTATTAATGAAGTAGATTCTTTTGATACAGATTCTTTCCGTATGCGCTATCCTATCAAAAAGGATTTAACCCCTGTACATACTTCATCAGTTAAACTTGATGTCGTAGGATTACATTCTAAAATGATTGATTTATTTAACTTGTTTCACAGACTAGATTGTGAAATTGAAAATGTGCTTATAAATAACGATTATAATGTAGAACTGACAAACAATATAAAACGTATTTATAATAAATATAAGGACGAAATAATCGAAGTCTCAAAAAAACTAAATAAACTAGCAGATAAGGAACAAACTGAATTAAAAGAACCACAAGCACATAGTATTGCTGACTATGTTGAAAGTGATTTATTCTATAATCCTCATAATACAGAGTTTGAAGATTTGATTATGAGGTTGCCATCCGAAAATGCCTTTATTCTAGGTTTGCTGATTCAGGTTGGTAGAAATATTGCTGACGGAAATTGCAAGTTGGCGGTAAACGAGGAACGAAAAAATGATTTTAATAAACTAATGGAAATAACATTGCAACAATGTGACTCGTTTATTTCTTTAAATGGTCTTTATTCAAATAGGGATATGTGCTATTCTCTATTTGAAAAAGGATATATAGTTTCTTCTAGATGGCTGAACCTCTCTCTTGAAATAATAGAAAGTGTTAGTTGACGTATATATTTATATATAAAAATCGGCAGCGGGCAACCCATAAAATTTTGTGTAAATAATCCTTCAAGCAATAACAAAACTGTAGAATATCCGCACCACAAAAAGCCGGATTTTATCGAGCGTGCTTTTTTCCATTTTCCATTGCTTAAATCGTTGGCAGACGCACAACCTTGGGGTTGAGACTTCTTGTATATTTACTACAAATTTAATTCTGTTAAATTATGCAATTGTCATAATTTTTTATTTATAAAGGTCGTGTGTCTGCAAATCATTTTACCCTTGCAATATGAGATTATGCTCCACACCGCTTTTCCCGTAAATCTCATAATGTTTTGTAAATTTGGCTTTCAGATTAATTTCTATCCTCAGCTTTTTATCACTCTCATAAATTTTGATTTCATCAACCAGCAACCGTAAATTTGCATCACTGATTGCTCCGTCCTTGATGATTTCTTCAATCAGGTCTACGGTTTTCTTCAACTCTGATTTGCGTTTCTTAATCGTTGTATTGTAGTATTTAATAGATTCAATTTCTTCTGTTATCTGCTGTATATCTTCTTCGCAAGTTTTTAGCATTTCGGTATAGATTTCTGCGTGTTCCTTATCCCTGATGCGTTCAAGGAGTATTTCTTTTTGGTCGCTCTTGCGCTGTTCAAGCCTATCTTCCAGCTTTTTCAGCTTGTTATTAACCGTGTTTTTCTTCTTCATCCACTTCTTAACATCGGTTTCAATGGACTTGTAATTTTCAATTGCAGAGTCCTTGACCGCAAGAATTTCCTTGTATATCAGTTCATCAAGGTCCCTTTCGTTTACCCTATGCGGACTGCAATTCTCCTTGCCGTATCGGTGATAGCCGTTACATACATATTCTATCCTATCGGGATGTTCTCGCCATTTTCTTGTTTTGCATACAAAACACGAGCCGCAGTCACCGCACTTGATAAGTCCTGCATATCTGTGACATGGTTTATTACTTCCTGCTCTTACATTTCTTTTAACTTTATCCGAGATTAAAAATTGTACCTGCTTCCACTTATCCTCATCGATAATGGCAGGTACAATATTTTCATGTCTGTATTGTTCCTCTTCGGGAAGATTCTTTCTGATGTGATTGATTTTATTGTTGTAGGTCTTGTGATTAACCACCGTACCTATGTAAAACTCGTTTTCAAGAATTCTCTTGACACCTTTGTTATCCCATAGGTATCTTCTGCCTATCTCGGGTTTGTTGTAGCCGAGATTCTTGCCGAATAGTTTTTTCTGATAGTATGCAGGAGATTTCACACCTTCCTCGTTCAGAATTTTCGCTATTGCATTGAATCCGTAACCGCTTAAATACATATCAAAAATTCTACGGACAATTTCTGCGTGTTCCTCAACTATGACTATTTCGTTGGTATTCTTATCTTTGAAATACCCCATAGGCGGTGTCAGGACAAGTCCGTCCTTTAACTTTTGATTCATGCCTGCTCTGACTTTCTTTGAGATATCACGGGCATACATATCATTGAACAGTCCTTTAAAACCGATAATCAAATCGTCCGATTCGTTTCCTGTGTCAAGATTTTCAGTTACAGAAACTACATTGATTCCATTTTCCCTTAGGTAGTCAATGAATATTGCTGTCTGAGTTTTATGTCTGCCGAGCCGTGACATATCCTTTACAAGGATTGTTTCAAAGCTTTTCTTCTCAACCTCTTCATAGATTTTATTGATGCCCTCTCGATTGAAGTGCATTCCCGAAACATTATCGTCATACGACTCTCCCACAATTTCGTGATTGTTTGCCTTAGCATATTCGACTAATATATTTCGCTGATTTGTCAACGAGTTAAGCTCGGCATCTTCATCTCTTGACAGTCTGTAATACAACCATACTTTCATTTTGATTCTCCTCTCCGTTTTATCATCTGAATGTTGTGGTCACATCACCTCGGTGCAACCACAACATATCACAACTCGTTTCTAATATCCAGCTATTAAGCTGACTTTTTATCAATAATATTTTCATCATCTGGCAACAGATTATTTTCCGAAACATAATCCTTGATTACACTTTTCAGAAAAGTATTAAATTGCTCGTCTGTGCCTGTGTAGTTGTAAAATACAGATTCAATAATTACTGGTTCTGATTTTCTGCTCATAATCCTCCTTTCTTCGACTACATTTGCATAGTCGGACTGTCATCAGGTTCTTCATATTCAATATTTTCTTCTTTTGATATTGCACTTGCAATCAATCCGGCGGTAATACCAAGTAAAGTACCAATATCACTTCCATTTTGCTCAGCTGTAATCCGCTTTCTGCGTTCTTCTTCACCCCCCGAATCATCATCAATTATACGAGAAAGTGATTCAGCAAGAGAGTTGATACTGCCGAGGACAGTATGGTTATTGCTATCCATTTTAGAGTTGTCAGGAGTGTCGACTTCTTCACCATTTCTGATATCGCTGACTCCAGTTGTTGACCTTTCTTCAAGGTGTTGTTCAAAAATTCTTCTTGAATCTTCCCAGCCTGTTGGATAGATTCGGTCATCTGTGTTTGCACCGTCCTGATTCCTTTCAGACTCTGTTCTGAAATTTTCTTCAGCTCCGTCTGACAACTCTTCGAGATTGATTCCATATTGTCTTTGTTGATTTCCAGAATTCTCTCCAGATATTCCACCATCTGGTCGTCCGTTGAGATTTTTGAAATCAAGTTGTACAGCTCCGGCTGAAAGGTTATTGCGGTTCTCAACAGATTTAGTTCCTCCTCTCTGACCTGTGACGGAATCGAAATCACTTTCGTTTCTCCCGATAGCAGTTCTATCGCTGTCAGTGAGTTGCTGTTCCTCTGCTTGAGGCTTTCCAAAATATTGTTCTTGCCTGTATCTGAATTCATTTTCCATACTTCCTTTCAAATATTTATCGTTGTGTAGTTTAATATCTCTGCACTTCATTTTGTTCGGGCATTGATAGGTGATGTATTTCCTGCCATCAGTCCAAGTCACCGAATAACCCATAATTGACATTGCGTTTATGAAATCTTCCTTGCTTCCGCTTATGTTCATAGCTTTGTCTATGTCATTCATCAGTTTGAATTTCCAGCTCTGACCTTTGACTGCCGTGCGGTATTCTCTTGTTGAGATTTTTATACCGTCCTTGTTGTAAGGCACAAGAGTTGAAAGATTATGCTGTCTGCATATCTCATCGCTCAAGACTCGTAATGATTTAAGTGTATTTGGATTCTGCCGAAGCTTTTTACCGTTTTCAAAACTGACAGAGTTGATAACAAAGTGAGAATGAATATGCTGTGCATCACAATGCGTTGCGACTAAAACTTCATATCCTGTCCACGCTTTCTCGGCAAACTCTATAGCTATCTCATGAGCTTGGTGCGGAGTAATATTTTCTTCGGGTGAGAATGATTGAACGTACTGATAGAAATTCATACCGTCAGTTTTACCGTATGACTTTTTAGTAGCCATAAACTCCTTGAATGCATTTTCACCGTCACAATTAATTCCGATGACAAGTCTTTGATTTGAAATCTCATCATAGACTTTCTTATCCTGACAACAGTAATCAATTACACCTTTCATCGCACTGATTGATTGTTTTGACTCACGAATATATGTCACCGACAGTTTTATGATTGCATCATAGATTTTTCTTTGCATAGCAATCATTTCACTAAAGTTGTATGAATTAAAAGCACCGCTGTTTATCTTTCTCGTTATCTGATTCAGGTTGTTGCCAATCCTTTTTAGCTCAACAAGCAACGGTTGTAAATCAACTACTTTGATTTCACTTTTTAATGAAGATTTCAAAATATACTCAGTCAATGTCAGCTGAGCTTTCTTTGACATTTTATAGATTGCAGACTTTTCAGATTGAGTTAATCTTATACTCAATGTTTGATTTCTCTTACGATTTTCTATTTTTATGCACCTCCGTATTAAAGTGGGTCCGGGCTTCGCTCGGTTTTATGTGTTCGGCGGACAGCCGGGCGCTCTGCTTGCCCCGGACAAGTCCGGGAAATGTAGCCCCAACCTCTGCTACTGAAAATAAACTTTCAATTCTGCCGTAAATCCGCCCCAATTGCGATTTTTACTTGCAGTCGGATACTTCCTCCACCTCTGCAAAATAATCGCACAAATCGGCTCACGTTGGCTGACACAGCTCGTCAGGGTCGCAAGTGACGAAAGGAACGCAAGTTTTGGCGCTAATAATATTTACGTCACTTACGGCACTTGAGTCACTATCGGGCAGATAGTGAACATTTACAAACCTTTTACCGTTACTTCTGTATGAGCTAAAGAAAACATCGTTATCCTCTAATTCGTAGCGCCATTTATTCATCATCTGTTTTAACGCTTTTGCAGAGATTTCTTTACAGCAGAAAGAATTAAATTCTTCTGCGAATTCGGTATTCGTACCTTTGAAGATTTTTACCTTTTTCATAAACTCAATCAACTGAATCATCTCATCCGACAAAAGTATTTCAGGACTTTCTACACTGTCCGAAACTAAATCCCATATATGATTGTCTTTTGAAAAGTTCAGTTCCAACTCTCTGTATTCAATATCCCTGCCCGTGCAAATCATAGTTGCGTTGTTCTGACTTCTCTTGCTCTTATCAAGAATAAATGTTGTATCAACCGCACCGCTGATTCCTGTTGTGCCTGAGATTTTATTTAGAGGATCATTGTCACCTTGCTTGCGCAGATGATGTACAAGCAGAAGAGAAATTTTCAGCTTGTCCGCTAATCTTTTCAGTTCCTCAATTTCCTGATAATCATTTGCGTAAGTAGTATCCTTATTTTTACTTCGTATCATCTGAAATGTATCTATGACAACAAGAACCGTATCTTTATGCTCTGCGACAAAACTTTCAATCTGTTCTGCAAGTCCGTCCGACAGCGAACACGAAGATGTTGCAAAGAATACATTGTTCGGAACTTCATCTGTAATTTCATTTAGCCTTTGTTGGATTCTGCTCAAATTGTCCTCAAGACAAAGATACAAGGTAGTTCCCTTCGTAGTTTTAAAATTCCACACCTCCTCTCCTTTGGCTATGCGAACACACCAATCAAGCACTAACCACGACTTACCTATCTTCGGAGCACCGCAGAGCATTGATACTCCCTGCGGAAGCAACGAGTCAATGCAAAAGCTTATCGGCTTGATTCGCATATTCATTAATGTTTCACCGTCAACGACAGCAAGATTTTTGTTGTTACGCACTATAACTACTCCTTCCATAAAATATTAGAAGCTTTTTGCTCCCAATATATAAATGTCAGAAATTTTCAAAAAGCCGTAAAAGTCCGTGACAACACAATTTGCTTTCCTATACACTTGTGATTTTATTTTCAAAGTGATATAGTATAAACGGAGTTGATACTATGGACTTAAAGGACAATGTGCTGAAAAAGCTGAATACTACTAATCTTTTTAGCATCACATATAGAAAAGATAAGTTTTCAATCAGCGATAAGGAATATCCTATCGGTTACACAAGTTTTCTTGTAATGGACACCGACAGTCGCTTTATTGATGAAAATATTTTTGAAGATTTAAGAAATTTCACGGAAAAATTATTAGACAAGGATTTTAGCAGAACTGATTTTTTAGATTACCATTCAAAAATAATTTCAGCTATCGATGTTTTGAGTCAATATGAAGTTTTTAAAATATTTGATATAAAGAAATGCAAAGAGGAAATAAATAAGCTTTTCGCAGAAGAAAAAATCAAGCTTTATGAAGAATATGACCGATTCACGAAGAATGAATATAGAATAAAGATTTCAGAAAAATTAGACGAGTTAATCAAAGCGTCTGTTGATTTGGAAACGGCTTTCTCAATCGGTTTCTATATCTCGTCGGCTGTAAAGGAAGTAGAATATTATTCATCTGTCGTGTTTCAGATTACAAATAAAATAGTAAAAAATAACGCACGAACAAAAGCAAAACTTGCAGAAGCATTCAATGATTTTGTAAAAGACCCGTATATGAATTTTATATTTGATGTTAACAGCCACCCATTCGGCACGAGAGCAACAATAATTCCGGTGGTAGAAGTTGCAGACGGCACAAGCAAGATTTATCGAAAGGTTTATTACAATAATCTGAAAGACTTTTTGATGACAGACTTGTTTGAAGGATATATTCACGGTCACTATCTTTGGAGATGCGATATTTGCGACAGATATTTCTTTATGACAACAGCACGCAATCAACTGTATTGCAGTACGGTAAATAAGAAATACGGTGTGCCTTGTTCATACATCGCTAAACACCCGGAAGTCACAAAAAGGAAAATGAAAAAACAGAGAAAATCCGACAGCCCATATTATGTTCTATGGAAAAATCGTTACGATTCTATCCGTAAAAATAAAAGCCTTAGCAAATACAGTGCGAATGTATCTGCCAAGGCAAAGGAGCTTATTGATTATTATTTTAATTTAGCAAATGTTGATTTTGACTATGCCGAAAATCAATACGAGAAAGATATGGAGCTTTCAAAAATTTATGAGGAGGCTATGAAAGATTAAGGAAAATAAAATGTATCAGCTTAATTATGTTCCAATCAGGCTTGCTAACTTGAATGATTATTTTGTACGCTACAAAGAAACAAAGGACGAAAAATACTTTAATGAATTTCTCTATTTTTATGAGCCTGTACTCAACAGAAATGCCCAACTGTTTATAAATAAATACAGCTTGGATAATAACAGAATTAACGACTTGAAACAAATCTTTTCATCTCTGCTGTGGAGCGAACTGCAAAGCTATGATTCGGATTTACCTTTACTACAGCTCATAAAATATAAAGCGCTCAAAGCTTGGCACAAATATGTCCGTACTGTTTGCGGTAACGTACATATCAATAATGATAATCTGTATCAGAATTTAAGGAAAGTAGCATTGCTGTACTCGCAACAACCGAATGACAAACCTCTTGAAGAAGCAGTCACGGACATTGCAAATGAATTGAATATTTCAAAGAACACAGTTCGCAACTGCATTATTACTTCAACTCAGTTTAAGCAGAACAATAATCTTGATATTCACAATAAAGATAATGAAAATTATTTTATTTCTTCAATCACTGATATTGAGATAGATACACTGTCCCCCGAAGAAATATATTTCAAAAACGAACAGCAAGAAGAGTTAAAAACGGCTTTGAGCAAACTCAAGCCACAGGATTTAAGATTGATTGAGTTAGTATTTGGTATCTGTCCCAACTGCCTGAAAAGTAAGGAGAAAACAACAATCCGTAAAGCATCATTGATAGTTGGTATGACAGCCGAGGGAGCAGAAAAGAGATTAAAGAAAATTCTAAAGCGATTAATAGAAAATTTAGAATAATAAGGGTATGAACCACACTTCGATTCACATTTTTGCTTTGTTATTTTTTGTGAAATTTATAGCGTTTTAATTTTCAAAATAATTGCTATATTATTGTTTTGATGGTAGAATTTAAATAAATATTGATATTAGTAATTACGGTGATGAAAGTGATTAGAGAAATCAAGACAAACGAATTGAACAAATTGCTTGAATTATATACTCATTTGCACGAGCTTGGTGTTCCTGAGAATACAGAACATTTAGAAAAAACATGGAATACAATTTGCAATGACGAAAATCATCACATTATTGTTTCTGAGATTGAAGGCAAAATTGTTTCTTCCTGCGTGTGCGTTATAATTCCAAATCTTACAAGAAATATCCGTCCATATGCATTTATAGAAAATGTGGTCACGCACACTGATTACAGAGGAAAAGGCTATGCAACCGCTTGTCTGAATTATGCAAAGGAGATTGCACAGAAAGCGGATTGCTACAAAATGATGCTACTTACAGGCTCAAAGAACGATAAAACTTTAGATTTCTATAAAAAATCAGGCTACAACTCAGAATACAAAACTGCATTTATCCAATGGTTATAGGGGTGATATTTTGAAAATAGAGTACAGACAAGCAACGAATACCGATAGTGAAGCTATTGCCTTATTAGCTGTTCAGATGTGGGCAAGCCATACAGTAGAAGATTTGTCAAACGGTTTTTCTTCGTTAATGAAGAGCGATAATAATGCTTTATTCCTGTTGATTATTAACGGTACTATACAAGGGTTTGCACAATGCGGATTAAGGCACGATTATGTTGAAGGCACAAACAGCAGTCCAGTAGGATATTTAGAAGGAATTTTTGTACAAGAAGAATATCGAAAACAAGGCTATGCAAAACAGCTTTTGAATTACTGTGAGAAGTGGGCAAAAGAAAAAGGTTGCAGTGAATTTGCCAGTGACTGCGAACTCGATAATGAAATCAGTCGCCAATTTCATATAAATTTAGGCTTTGACGAAGCAAATAGAATAATCTGCTTTACAAAGAAAATATGATGAGGAAAACAATGAATATACAATACAGAAAAGCAACTTCAGAAAATTTTGATAAAATAATGGAGCTTATCAAATCCGCTATAATTAATATGAATGAAGCAGAAATATATCAGTGGGATGCAATTTATCCCGATGAAGCTACTATAAAACAGGATATTGACAATAATGACTTATACATAGGAATTGTTGACGAAAAGATAGCTGTCATTTATGTAATAAACAATTCCTGTGACGAAGAATACAATAATGGAGATTGGCAGTATCCCGATACAAAATATAGAATCATTCACAGGCTTTGCGTTCACCCTGATTTTCAAAATAAAGGTGTCGGCAAAATCGTAATGGAATATATTGAATCCAAACTTAGCAATGCAGGTATTGAATCTATACGGCTGGATGCTTTCACCAAAAATCCTTATGCACTAAAGCTTTATAAAAACCTCGGCTACAAAATCGTAGGCTATGCCGATTGGCGTATGGGAAGATTTTATCTAATGGAAAAATATTTAACAGGTAACTGAATATGGACTTACGAAAAACCTTCAATACAGATGAATACAATTACGACAAGTCAAGACCTGCTTATCCGAAAGATTTATTTGAGGATATTTTTGATTATGTAAATTTATCAGAAAACAGTAATGTACTTGAAATTGGAATTGGCACAGGACAAGCTACTTTGCCGTTCTTAAATAAAGGTTGTAATGTGACTGCTGTTGAACTTGGCGACAAGCTTTCAAGATATTGTGCGCAGAAATTTTCATATTTTGATAAATTCAATATTATTAATTCAGATTTCATTGAAGCTGATTTGCCTGAAAAGAGCTTTGACCTGATTTACAGTGCAACCGCTTTTCATTGGATTCCAAAAGACAGCGGATATGCAAAAATAAAATCATTGCTAAAGTCTGACGGTGTTGTCGCCTTATTCTGGAATCATCCATTTGTCAGCAATGTAAGTGACGAAACAAATCTTGCGAGTATAGCTGTTTATAAAAAGTACCGTTCGAATGATAAAATACCTGTTGAATTTGATTCGATAAAATGTCAGGAGCAAATCAATGAGCTTAAGCAATATGGATTTACCAATGTAAAATCAAAAGTATATAAACGAATCCGCAGGCTGACAAGTGAGGAATACATATCTTTAATCAAGACTTATTCCGACCATAACGCTTTACCAAAAGAAGTGCGGAAAGCTTTTGAAAAGGATATGAAGAAAGCTATTGATGATGTCGGCGGAGTTATTAATATTTACGATACGATTGATTTGTATTTAGGGAGATATTCACTATGAACAAAATTACGGAATCACTGATTAAATCACGTTTGAAGATTGTTTATGCATCTTGCTTGCATATTTTCCGCCATTTTGGCCAAAATTCCGCACACTTCTAAGGATGCGCAAAAATTTTGAACAATCTGACAAAAAATCTGACGGCGCAATATGCACAAACGATTTAATCAGTGCTTCCTTAGAAAAATAAATTCTGTCTTAACAGTTTATCGGACAGAATATAAGAGGTAAATATGGCTTCAACAAAAGATTATTTAGACTTTATTCTAGAACATCTCAGCACACTTGATGAAATCACCTACCTTGCTATGATGGGAGAGTATATTATTTATTATAGGGGCAAAGTAATTGGCGGCATTTATGATAACCTATTTCTCGTAAAGTCATCAAAATCCGCAAAAGTGCTGATGCTTGATGCACAGTTTGAATTACCATATGAGGGTGCAAAAGAAATGCTCTTGGTAGAAAATATTGAGGACAGGGAGTCCTTAGCGGAACTGTTTAACGCAATGGTTGATGAACTGCCTGCACCAAAAAAGAGGGGAACAAAATAATGGCTTTCGATTACAAAAAAGAATACAAGGAATTTTATATGCCTAAGAACAAGCCGGGTATTGTAGATGTACCGGCTATGAATTATATAGCCGTCAGAGGTAAAGGCGATCCAAATGACGAGAACGGCGAATACAAGCAGTCTATCGGTTTGCTGTATGCTATTGCCTTTACAATCAAAATGAGCAAAATGGGCAATCACAAAATTGAAGGCTATTTTGATTATGTTGTTCCGCCGCTTGAAGGCTTCTGGTGGCAGGAGGGCGTGCAGGGGATTGACTACACTCACAAGGAAAACTTTTGTTGGATTTCGCTGATACGGCTGCCTGATTTTGTGACTAAGGCAGATTTTGATTGGGCAATTGCCGAAGCAACTGCAAAGAAGAAAACCGATTTTTCAAAGGTGGAATTCTTTACCTATACCGAGGGGTTGTGCGTTCAATGTATGCACCTGGGCTCTTATGACAGCGAGCCTGCAACGGTTGCGTTAATGCACGAATATGCCGCAGATAACGGCTATGAAATTGACATCACTGAAAGCCGTTATCACCACGAAATTTACCTCAGCGACGCAAGACGGGTTGCCCAGGAAAGGCTGAAAACGGTCATCAGGATACCGATTACAAGATAATCTTAATAAAATAACGGAGTAAATATGGACTACACCATAAGAGAAATGAGAACTGATGAATACCCTCTGCTTGATGATTTTTTATATCAGGCAATTTATCAGCCTGATACAACGGACTTAGCACCAAAATCAATTATCAATAAGCCCGAGCTTCAGGTTTACATAAAGGACTTTGGAAAGCAAAAGGATGATTATTGCTTTTGTGCTGAAGTTGACAACAAAGTTGTCGGAGCTGTATGGGTGCGTAATATCAATGGATACGGCAGTGTTGACAATGTTACAGTTGAGTTTGCTATCTCGGTTTTTGACAAATATCAAAAAATGGGGATAGGCACTACACTGATGAATAAAATGCTTGAGCATCTAAAAGAACTGCATTATCCAAAAGCCTCTCTTGCTGTTCAAAAGGTAAACTACGCTGTCCGAATGTACCAGAAAGTAGGTTTTGAAATCGTCTGCGAAAACGAACAGGAATATATTATGATACATAGGTTAGGTTACGAAAATGACTAATTCGGATACTATAATTTGCTAAATTATTGAGGAGAATGATTATGAACAATTTTAAAAAAGCAAAAGGATTTGTTTACAGAAACGCCCGTCCACTCGACCTCGCCAGATTCCGATTCCATTTTGAAAACGGAAGTGCTGATGAAGTGCTTTATGCACTGTCCTTTTATCAGAATGACGACGGCGGTTTTGCCTATGCGATTGAACCTGACAATTGGAATGAAAGTTCAACTCCAATCGGCACTTGGGCAGCAACTATGATTTTACGGGAAATAGGATTTTCAGATACTTCTCACCCTATTATCAGTGGTATTCTGAAATATCTTGACAGCGGAAAAGATTTTGCCGACGGCAAGTGGTTTAATACCGTTCTCGGCAATAATGATTATCCTCACGCTGTTTGGTGGAAATGTGATGGAGCCGGACTGCCTGCGGATAACCCCACCGTCAGTCTTGCGGGATTTGCACTGCGCTTTGCAGATAAAGCAAGTGCGCTTTACAGAAAAGCGTGCGAAATAGCGACAAAATCTGTGGCTGAATTTATGAAAAATCCCACTGACGAATGTCATACCGTCAGGTGCTTTGCTGATTTACTCGGCTATTGCGAGCAAATTGAGGAATTCAATCTATTTGACATTAATGCCTTTCGCAATGCGATAATAAAAAAAGTGAATGAAACCATCTGCAAAGATACAAGCAAATGGGCAAAAGAATATGTATGCACACCGTCCTTCTTTAATTTTAAGAAGAACAACATTATTAAGTGTATCGACCTTAAGCTTTGTGAATACGAGGCTGAAATCATCAGGAATGCCCAGTTACCTGATGGTTCTTATCCTGTTACCTGGCAATGGTACACTGATTACAAGGAATTTGAAATCGCCTCAAATTGGTGGAAGTCGGATATTATCATAGGGAATATGCTTTATTTGCGAGAGCTTGGAAAGATATGATTATGTCCTCAAAAAGTCGGACAATAAATAGAAAATCCTGATATGATACTATCAGGAGGTAAACATTATGGATATTCTAAAACAGCTTAACAATACAGTTATTTATATTGAGAATAACCTATGCGGTGAGATAGATACTGACAAAATTGCAGAAATCGCTCTTTGCCCTTATGACAAGTTCAAACGCTTTTTCAGCTATATGACAAATATGTCGGTAAGCGAGTATGTCCGAAAACGCAGGCTCTCGCTTGCGGCATATGAATTGTTGAATAACAAAGTAAAAATCATAGAACTTGCTGTCAAATATGGATACAACAGTGCTGATTCATTTACGAGGGCATTCGCAAAACAACACGGAGTATTGCCGACAGAAGTGAGTGCAGATACATCGCTGAAGGTTTATCCGCCGGTTTCATTCCACATTGCAATTAAAGGTGCAAATGAACTGAATTTCAGAATCGTAAACACAGATGAAATCAAACTCAAGGGTATCTCACGACAGTTTACAGGCTTAGCCGCTGACCGCTTTGAGCAGGAACATATTATGTGGTCAAATCAGCACGGCGATGTTCAAAATCAAGTCTGCACTACCGTTGAAGGTGTTTGGTACGGTATATGGGATAACGGAGTTTATTCAATAGCCAAGAAAGCCAATGAAATTGATAATCCTAACCTTGAAAGCATTAAAATTCCAGCAGGCAAATATGCAGTATTCTCAACCGACTTTGGCGGTTTTGCCGGCGATGTTCTCCCAAAACTCAGAGAGAGAATATTTGATTGTTGGTTTCCTGATTCAGAATATGAACAGACTCATGATTACGAAGTGGAAATTTACTACCTTTATCCCAAAAACGAAAAGAATAAACGGTACTATGAAATTTGGATTCCAATTATAAAAATAACTATGGAATCTGAAAAATTTTGCCTGCCGAATGCTTGGCTTTAAAGGGATTCCCTAAAGATTTTAGAATTGTCGATATTCCCATTAAGGGTGCGTATAAATTGATTGGCAACTAGATATGTATGCCAATAATTGAAGCAATTGCAAATAACATAAAAAAACAGCGTATAAGCTACAAAATCGTGCTTATACGCTGTTTTGCTCGGATTTTTACAGCGTTATTTTGTTGTAACAAACAAAAGCTTGACAAATATAAGATGTTATGATATGATTGAATCAAATTAAAACGCTGAATGCGTTTTAATTCTACTCAGATTACTAAGAATGTTCGGAGGTTGTTTATTATGTTGATGAGTTTTTCGGTTGAAAACTTTGGCTCTATCGGTCATATGCAGACATTAAATCTAATGACCGGCAAATCAAGAGGAAAATCAAGCCATCTTATGCCTGTATATAAAAAGAAATCCCTAAAATTTTCGTCTATATACGGCGGTAATGCATCAGGAAAATCCACTCTAATTCGAGCTATTCATTACGGGAAGATGGTGATTCAGAACGGATATATGGACAAAAGATTTATGTCTGTTAATAAGACTAATTCTAAGTGGATTGAAAAGCCTTCAACTTTTATTTATTCGGTTTTCATAAATAAAAAAATCTATGAGTATGGTTTTTCTTTGATATGGGATCAAGAAAAGATTGTTAAAGAATGGTTAAAAGAAAAAAACTCTCGTTATGAGGAACAAACAATTTTTATAAGAGATTCACTTGAAAACAAATTTGAAATAAGTTTAGCTAAAAGCCTTAATGACGAGATTTATAATAGAGTTTGTATCTACTTCAAAGATTCTGCTCAAGAGGATAATAATTTATTTCTCAAAGAAATCAACTATAAAAAAGGAAATTTGTTTGATGAATCCTCACTACAGTTTTTACGAATATTGTATAATTGGTTTGATACAAAGCTTAAATTTGTATATCCAAATGACGATTCCGATTTGGGCCAATACAATTTCATTAACTATCCCGAAAACAATGATAAATTGTATGAATGCCTTTTTAGATTAGATATCCCCATAGATAGAATGTCTTATATTGACACTACATTTGAACACGCTTTCAAGAGTACGCCTAGACCTATAATTGAAAAAATACAAAACGATATTAAAACTTTATATGAAAGAGAAGAAATGAAAGACAAAGCTCCTACTTCCTTTGTACTACGTTTAGGAGATAGCTATTACATTTTAGAAGCGGGTTCAGATGGGTTAACCAAGATTAAAACAATAGTTTTCTCACATAATTCTTTTGGCAACTATGAGTTTAGCGAAGAATCTGATGGTACAAAAAGAATTTTAGAATTATTGGAAATAATTACTTCCCCTGAAAAGGATGTAACATATTTTGTTGATGAAATTGATAGAAGTTTACACCCCTTGTTAACGGAACAGTTTATAACTATGTATCTTAATCCGGAAGAAATAAATTTCAATCAATTGATAATTACTACGCACGAATCACGTCTTTTGAATCTTAAGACATTGAGGAAAGATGAGATAAATTTTATTTCCAATATTAATGGTGAATCACACATTGTCAGATTAGATGAATTTGAAGCCAGTGAATCTCGCTCTGATATTAATTTAGAATTAGCATATTTAAACGGGAGATATAACGGGATTCCAAACATTATAAAGCCTGAATGTGGCAATAAGTAGGTGAGTTTTTGTGAGACCAAATAAGATCATTTACATTTATTGCTCATTAAGTGATTGTATGCTCATCAAAAAAACGCTACCAATGATCCAAAACGGCTATATTCTATCACTTTATATAGCACAAAAAGAGACGTCAATCAAACAGATTAGAAAAGTTCAGTTAAAATCAAAATATACTCAGGGAGATTATTTAATTTTAATTGATACTCCCAAAAGACTGAGTTTTAGAGATGACTATGCTTCAGCAAATATTTTACACTTTTCAAATGTTGACGCTTTTTTTATTTGGATTTCTTCGATTGAAAGGGGTGATTAATTTGATTGTAATAAAAAAGCATTGATATCTGCGACAATAGACATCAATGCAAATGGCATCAACCCGTAAACACAGGAACTATGATACCCTATCTAATTTAATTATATCATAGATTTCCTGAAATTCAAGATATTAACGAAAATTTTTATATGAAAGGAAAATTTATGCATATAAGTAAGCTATTTTACTTAAGAACAACAGGTCATAAAGACCTTGACTTTGTTGATATTGATGAAGTAAAAGACACAAAACTTTTTATTGACCCTTATGTCATTCAAGCTTTAGACGATGGTTTTTGTATTGAAGCGCAAAAAAGTATTAACTCCTTCTTTAGAGAACTGTTTATTGCTTGTAAAAAGCGTGATCTTCATCGCTTGAGAGAACTTTTGGAACACGCAACAGAACCTAACGAAACAAATTTAGGTATGAAAACCAAAAGTATCTATGGAAAAGGTGCTACAGCAAGTGAACTATCATCTCTCTTTTTGGAGTTTTTCAAATTAGTCTGCAAAAATCCCACGCTTGAGAACGATCCATTAGCTCTATGTATCTATATCAAAAATTTTGATAAAGACAAAATGTCTGACTTAATAACCAACATTATTAGAAAACATCTTTATTATTTCACGATGCAACAGGTTGATAAGCATAAAATTCAATTATCTGATGAAATTGTTCCGATTGGATATTATTGGAACGATAAGTCTTTAATGTGGGAAGAATTAAAAGGAAAAGCTCTCTGTACAGGTTATGGATTAGTTTTATTAGTACCAAAAAACATAGTTCGTAGTCGATATATTTTTAATGTTGAATGTTACATAAAGCAGTATATTATGTCCGTACTTCAGAAGAAACACCTTGATAACAGAACTGACCTATGCACAAAGCGCGAGATGAAAAACGGCACCGTCAAACTTCTTCCTCCGACGAAGAAAGAACTGTATGCCAAAGAAGTTAATGGTACTATACACAAGGACTATGCTTTTAATTACAGTATAAATGATAAAGATACCGAAAATAAATTTTTAAATAATATGCTATTGCGTATCAAAAAAGGGGAAGGAAAACTCTCCGATGATGAACTAGATAGATTAGTTTATGAAAAACGAACTAAAATAGCTTCATAATTCATTTTTTAACATAAACAACAACTAATAAGTAGCAATGGATATTCACTAGTAAATCCGTTTGGTATTAGGAAGCCTTTTCTTATGAGAAGGCTTCCTGAAATGACTTCAAATATCAAATTAGACATTATAGCTTTATTAAGAGTTTTTAACAAGGCATCAGTCGAATTACAAACATAAAAAGCGGTTTATAAAACGAATAATTATAACTAAACAAAAGGAACGGGAGGTATATAATAGTATGAAAAAAGACAAAGCAATAGACAACATATATGAAGAAAGAGAAAAATTTATTATTGTAGGATTGACGGGTAGAACAGGATCTGGGTGTACTACTGTTTCAAAAATATTGAGCACTGAAATATTTGAAGAGCTAAACTTACACGAACCCAAAACAACTGATTTTGATACTAACGAGCAGAGAAAGTATCAAATAGTATACAGCTATATAAAACAACATTGGAGTCCTTTCTTTAGAATAAGCATGACTGACGTTATATTTTCTTTTATAATTCAAGAATCATTTGATAATTTAATAGACAAATTAAGTGGCATTATAGGGAAAGAACTTGCAAAAAATATTAGTAACGAATTAAACGCCAAATTTCCTAATCTTAGAGCTGAGTATTTTTATCTGAATAAAGAAATATCTAAGATATTTGGAACAGATATTCATCTTGATAGATCTAATCGCAACAATTTAAAAATCGCGTATAATATTCTCATAAGATTGTCTAGCATTCAATCAAAATTCAGAGAAGTAATGAATAATAATATATACATTGATAAATCTAACAACACGACAGTAAGCACATTTACTTATTGTTTACAAGAGTTTGGAAATAGGATACGCAATCACGGGGATATAAACCCCGATAAAGAATTTAGTGGAATTCATATGTTTGCATTAGCAAGGAGAGCAAATGATTTTATAAAGGCTGTACAGGCAGTAAATAAAGCAAACAACCATCCAACATTTATTTGCCTTGATGCTATACGCAGTCCGTACGAAGCAACATATTTCCAAGACAGATATTCATCTTTCTATTTAGTTGCCGTTAGTACAGATGATAACGAAAGAATAAGAAGATTAGGAGAAAAACTAAGTCATGAACAAATAAAAGCTTTAGATTCAAAAGAATATCCTTCTAAGCTAAAAGATGAATCAAGATTTACTAATCAGGATATCGGTGCGTGTCTACAACTAGCGGATATATATCTGTATAATCCATACGAATCAACAAATGAAAAGTATTTTATTACAGAATTAATCGTTAAATATATTACTCTTATGAAGCATCCTGGATTAATTACGCCAACCAGTGTTGAACGCTGTATGCAAATTGCATACAACGCTAAATTAAACTCCGGTTGTCTTTCAAGACAAGTTGGCGCAGTAATTACAGATTCTCATTATAGCGTTAAGGCTGTCGGATGGAATAGTGTAGCTGAGGGACAAGTTCCGTGCAACTTAAGGAATGCTGAAAATTATTTGATAAATAAAGATAAAAGTTCATTCAGTACCTATGAACTTGAAAACCAAGAATTTATCGATCACATGCACAAAGAATACAAAAGAAAAATTGGGCTTTCATCATTAAAAGGACGCTTATGTTCATATTGTTTTAAGGATGAGTATGAACAAATTACACTACAAAAGAATCAAGTTCATACCCGTTCACTTCATGCAGAAGAAAATGCTTTTTTACAAATTGTAAAGTATGGCGGAGAAGGAATACAAGGCGGTAAATTATTTACGTCTGCAAGTTCGTGTGTCTTATGTTCCAAAAAAGCCTTTCAATTAGGAATAAAAGACATTTTTTACATTGATCCATATCCGGATATTGCAACATCGCATATCCTTTCATTTGGTAAAGATAAAACAAAATGTCCAAAATGCCACCTCTTTTACGGAGCAATTGGAAGAGCATATACATGCTTATATACACAAAGAATAGCAATTAAAGATGAATTATCGTGTTTGTATTCTGATTAAGTGAACGCATGCGTTAAAATTAGTTTTGTGATGCAAATTATATTATTATTATCATTGTGAAGCAATAAAACGATTTGCTTGACTTAAACTACGATATTTATTTTAATACGATTCTACGATTTGACTGCGATCATTTTAGCCATATAGAAAATTTTAAGAAGTTTACTCAATGTCTGATGAATTTTAAAAACAATGAAGTGTTTAAGCTTTGTATTATCACTTTTCTAAAAAATATTACCACATATTTCGGATAACAGACATATAAATAATTATTTCACCGAAGTGGTGTAATCATCAGGTCCATATGAATGCAAATTCATGCAGGTTCAAGTCCTGTTATCCGCACCAGTATGAGTGTTCATAACGGATTTATGTTATGGACACTCATTTTTTATTCAATTTCATCCGGTTTGTATGTGGTGAGCAGGTTTTTGTGCCTGCTCACCTTTTCTCTTATGCGGATTTAGCTGTGGGGATATACTCCACGTCTACGCCTTTTCGGGTGTTGGCTTTGTAGTTTTCGTCCTCTGATGACGGCAGCTCTAAGTAGCCGACAAAACGATAATAGATCACAATGCGTTGAGTGTAGTTCTTTTTGCCACCTTCTTTTTCGTACACATCAATGTGGTCGATAAGCTCTCTGAGCATTGGTGCTGTCAGAGAATCCATCTCCATAAACTTTCTGACAGCCTTAAGAAAATCATCCTTGTTCTGCTCCATCTCGCTGATTTTGGCAAGGCGTTCCTTGTACTCAAAAATCTTTGTTTTCAGTTCAAGGCGTTCAACCTCATATTTGTGCGAAAGCTCCATATACATCTCATCGCTTAGCTTGCCGGAAACATTGTCCTCGTAGGTTTTGGCGAAAAGCGAAGTGAGCATTTCATTTCGGGCAGTTGCCCGGTTCAGCTCTGTTTCCAAGGTTTTCTGCTCCGCCAACATATCGGCGTTAGTTTTCTCGGCGAGAAGCTTTGCCAATTCTTCTTCGTGAGATTCGAGATATTTCGCTAAACGCCGAAGTTCTAACATCACTACCTGTTCGATAGCATCGGCTCGGATATAGTGCCGTGTTTCACAGTTGCCACGGGTATCGGTTTTGTAGTTGGAACAGCTAAAGAAATGAATTTCCTTGTTGGTGGTATTCGTGTGATACCATAGCTTACTGCCGCAATCGGCACAGTAAAGAAAATCGCAAAACATATTCTTCTCGCCGTTTTCCTTTTTCGGAGCACGGCGCTTTGTCTTTACGACAAGCGTCTGCACCAATTCAAAATCATCACGATTGATAATCGGTTCGTGAACGTCCTTGAAAATCACCCAGTTTTCTTTAGGGTTATCATAACGCTTCTTGTTCTTATAGGATTTGGAGTAGGTCTTGAAGTTGATGATATCGCCGCAATACTCCTGCTGGGTAAGAATCTTTGTAACGGTAGTTTTG
>CACXBF010000023.1 GCA_902765855.1 uncultured Ruminococcus sp.
CAAAACTACCGTTACAAAGATTCTTACCCAGCAGGAGTATTGCGGCGATATCATCAACTTCAAGACCTACTCCAAATCCTATAAGAACAAGAAGCGTTACGACAACCCAAAAGAGAATTGGGTAATCTTTAAGGACGTTCACGAGCCGATTATCAGCCGTGATGATTTTGAGTTGATGCAGACGCTTGTCGTAAAGACAAAGCGCCGTGCTCCTAAACAGGAAAACGGCGAAAAGAATATGTTTTGTGACTTTCTATACTGTGCCGATTGCGGCAGCAAATTATGGTATCACACGAATACCACCAATAAGGAAATCCATTATTTCAGCTGTTCCAACTACAAAAAGGATACCCGTGGCAACTGTGAAACACGGCACTATATCCGTGCAGATGCCATTGAGCAGGTAGTGATGTTAGAACTTCGGCGTTTAGCAAAGTATCTGGAATCTAACGAGGAAGAATTCGCAAAACTTCTTGCTGAGAAAACCAATGCCGATATGTTGGCGGAGCAAAAAACCTTGGAAACAGAGCTGAACCGGGCAACTGCCCGAAACGAAATGATCACTTCTCTTTTCGCCAAAACCTATGAGGACAATGTATCCGGCAAGCTTAGCGATGAGATGTATATGGAGCTTTCGCACAAATATGAGGTTGAACGCCTTGAACTGAAAACAAAGATTTTTGAGTACAAGGAACGCCTTGCCAAAATCGGAGAAATGGAGCAAAACAAGGACGATTTTCTTAAAGCTGTCAGAAAGTTTATGGAGATGGAATCCTTAACCGCACCAATGCTCCGGGAACTTATCGACCACATTGATGTGTACGAAAAAGAAGGCGGCAAAAAGAATTACACTCAGCGAATCGTTATCTATTACCGTTTCGTAGGTTTTTTGGAACTTCCAACGTCAGAGGACGAAAATTACAAAGCCAACACCCGAAAAGGCGTAGGCGTGGAGTATATCCCCACAGCAAAATCCGCATAAGAGAAAAGGTGAGCAGGCACAAAAACCTGCTCACCTCATACATACCGGATGAAATTGAATAAAAGAATGAGTGTCCATAACATAAATCCGTTATGAACACTCATACTGGTGCGGGTGACAGGACTTGAACCTGCACGGGGTTACCACTAGAACCTAAATCTAGCGCGTCTGCCAATTCCGCCACACCCGCAAACTACCGTCTATTATACATCAAAATTAAAATAAATGCAAGTGTTTTTCTGATTTAATTTTAAATTATAATTCCATTACAATGGTCAATCTCATGTTGAATAATTTGAGCAGTAAATCCATTAAATTTACCGATATGTTTTTTAAAAGAAACATCTTCATATTCAACTTCAATTTTGTTATATCTTTTTGTTTTACGAATACCGATTAGAGAAAGACAACCTTCTTCTGTTTCGTAAGATTCTGACTTTTTGATTATTTTTGGATTTAACATTGTCATGGTTATAAGTCCAGTATCTACAATTATTATTCTTTTGCTATAGCCTATCATATTTGCTGCCATGCCAACACAAGATTTTTTATTAGCTAAAAGGGTATCTTGAATATCTTTTATTATATTTGCATCAAGTCTTGTGGCAGAAGTTGACTTTTTCTGCAAAAAAAATTTAATATCTGTGACAATATTTTTTATCATAATGAATCACCTCTTATATTATTTTATCATTAAATGATGAATTTAGCAAATGATAATTATAAAAAGTTTAAAAATTATGCAATATGCGAAAAAGATATTTTTTTGCAAAAAATACTTGATTTTTTTTTATAGCTGATGTATAATAATCAAGCACTCAGGAAATGGACACTTAGCTCAGCTGGTAGAGCTTTCGCTTGACGTGCGAAGGGTCAGCGGTTCAAGTCCGTTAGTGTCCACCATAGTAAAAGGGGAAAGGCTTAAGTCTTTCCCCTTTAGTTTTGATGAAAAAATTGAGATTATCTTGATTAAAAGGCTGTATAAAAATAGCATAGAAAAGGTATTTAGTATATCTTATGATTATGGTGTTAGCTATAATATATGTTAAAATTACTTTTTCGGTAGTAAATGAAAAAGCAATATTTCGCTATGTTTTAATATTGATGGAAATATTGTAAAAATTCCAGAAAATACATGGAGTTGTATTTAGTATTTTTGTTAAAAGGTAAAAGAAGAGTGGTGATAAATTTTAAATTTAATATGAAATATGAGTTTTTAAAAATATAGGAGTGAATGTATGATTTCAAAAATATTCGATAAAGCTTTTCATATGATTTTCTTTGTGATTTTTGCGATTGTTACATTTGTCGCAATATGTACCATTTTTGGAACGAATTTTTTTGGCGTAATTTTAGCAGTTGCTTTTCTTGCTGTTTCATATGTAATATTTCCTAAGCTACAAAAAAAGTTTGCTAATATAGATAATAAAAGTCTTAATATAGCTTTTCTTATAATGTTGGCTGTGATGCTTATTGTGCAATTTATACTTGCATTTAATATGCTCGCTAAGCCTGTTACGGATTGGAATGTTATAAATGAGGTATCAAAGAGTTATGCTGTAAATGGCAATATGGAGCATATTTATGATAATATTCCACAAAATAAAGATTATCTTGCGAGATATACAAACAATAATGGAATTACGGTATTATTTTCTTTCTATTATAGAATAATATATTTGATTTCAGGGACGATTCCCATTGAGGCACCCGTTATCTTAAATACTTTGTTTATATCAGCTTCGGTAGTATTCTGTTATTTAATTGCAAAGAAGGCTTTTGGTAATTTTCATGCGTTAACAACAATGATACTTTGTATTTTATTTTTGCCATACTATACTTATTGTACATATTTTTATACAGACTCATTCAGTATGCCGTTTGTAATACTTTCGATTTATCTATTTATCTGCGGGTATGATTCAAAGAAAATAGTAAATAAAATTATATTATTTTTCTTTTCGGGAATTTCATGCGCAATTGGTTTCGAACTAAAGGGAAGTGCGATAATAGTAATAGTTGCAGCTATAATTTATATGATTTATAAAGGTGGAATTAAAAAAATACTGCTTGGCTCAGGAACAATTATAGCCGGATTTTTGGCTCTTGCAATAGCTTTCAATGGTTTAGTCTCATCTTTGCAAATTACAACAGATGAGACTCTCTATAAAGAGAAATATCCACTTACTCATTGGGTAATGATGGGACTAAAAAATAATGGAGGTTTTAATCAGAAAGATAGCACTTTTACTCGTATGGCAGGAAACTATGATGAAAAGAAAGCTGCTAATATACAGGAGATAGAAAAAAGAATTTCAAGATATGGAGTCTCTGGTTTAATAAAACATTTGGTTATAAAAGCTAATTTTACATGGAGCGATGGTACATATTGGATAGGCTATCACATCTACAAGCCATACAATGGGAAAAATTTTTTGCATGAATTTTTCTTAATGGACGGAAGATGTTTTCCGATATTTAAATCTATTAGTTCCGGAATGCAACTTTCAATGTTACTTATGATATGTGTTTCATTATTTTCATGTATAAAAAAACCACGCTTTGATTATATAACGCTTATGCATATTATAGTTTTTGGTGTATTTTTATTTTTCTTGGTATGGGAAACACGCTCAAGATATTTGTTTAACTTTACACCAATATTTATAATTGTTTGGGCAGATGGTATTATAAACATTCTTAATAAACTTAAAAAGCCACTTACATTAAAAGATAAGCTTATGATAAATAATAATCTTGCTGAGAGCTCATAACAGTATTATAAAAGGGAAATTCCTCTATTGGAATTTCCCTTTTGCTTTCTTTATTCTACATTTTTATCATATATGATTTTCAGACCTTTTAAAAGTAAGTCATTATCAAATATAATTTTGTGCTTACAGAATGGAATTATCGTTTCTGAAAGGCCGCCTGTTGCAACTATTGTTGCCGCCTTGCCGAGTTCTTCCTCAAAGCGGTCAATCATACCGTCAATCATAGAGGCATTACCATAGAGAATACCACTTTTCATACTATCAGCTGTATTAGAACCAATTACTTTTTTAGGCTTGGTAAGGCTGATGCCTGAAAGATTAGATGCCATTTGAGTGAGGGCATCAAGAGAAATTTTTACTCCTGGATATATTATTCCGCCGAGATGTTCGCCAAGCTCATTTATTGCACAAAAAGTAGTTGCTGTACCCATATCAATGACAATTATAGGCTTTGGATATTGTGCAATAGCCGCAACCGCTCCAACAACTCTATCGCTGCCGAGCTGTGCAGGATTATCAAGCTTTATATTAAGACCGGTTTTTATTCCTGGACCAACAACTAAAGGGTCGTGAGAGGTTACAATCTTAACTGCACCACAAATTGCATTATTTATCGCTGGAACAACACTTGAAATAATTGCACCATCAATTTTTTCAGGCTCTATTTTATAGAGTTTAAGGATATTATTTATACTGATTGCGTATTCGTCTTTTGTAGCCTGTTTATTTGTTGTAATGCGTGAGACAAAGAGGATTTTTTCTTCAATGCAGCCGAGAACTATATTTGTATTTCCAATATCAATAGCAAGTATCATTATTTTTCATTTCCTTTTTCTAAAATATCAACTTCAAGTCTGTTATATGGAATGGTAATTTTACGCTCATCAAAGGCATATTTGACCTTTTCAGGAATATAATATCGCAATGTCCAGTAATCTTCCGGACGACACCAGACTTTTACAATAAGGTTTATGCCGCTCTCGCCATGACTATCTACGCCTACGACAGGAAGTTCGGGTTCAGAAAGAATTCTATTATCTGAATTTATTATTTCCATAATAGCATCTCTTGCTTCAACAATACTATCATCATAGGATATAGAAAATGGCAAATCAAGCCTACGACAACCCTCAACATTATAATTTATTACATTATTTGAGGTTACACGAGAATTTGGAAGTATAATTTCTTTTCCGTCAAAGGAAATTAATGTGGTGTACATCATTTCAATTTTATGTACAGTACCCTCTAAACCTTCTGTGGAAAGATAATCGCCAACCTTGAAGGGCTTATTTATAATGATTAAAACACCGCTCGCAATATTTGCCATACTGTCTTTTAGGGCAAGACCTATTGCAACAGTAGCAGTACCTACAACAGTTATGATAGAAGTCATATCAATTCCGAGAGTACCTAAAGCACAAATTATTACAAGAATTTTTAAAACAACACTTATCATAGAGCCTAAGAATGATTTTACAGTTGGCTCGACTTTGCCTTTTTTCATAGTTTTCATAATAAGCTTAGTAATGTATTTCGCTAATAAAAAACCTATGCCTACAATGATAATTGAGGTTATAAGTTTTGGCAAAAAACCGAGAATCCAATCACCTGCGGCGTGCAGCCACTTATCAAGTTGGCTTAATTGCTGTTCGATACTTTCCTCTGATGTGGTATTATCGAGAAAATTCATATAATATCTCCTTTCGCTAATTTAACTGAATATAAAAATTATATCACCTTTCAAATAAAAATCAATAGCCATGAAATTCAGCATATCTATTGTTTTTCGGTGCTAATTTTTGTTATAATATTAATTAACATAGTTTAGATAATGGGTGTTTAGTTGTCTGCGAACAGTGACAAAAAATTTGCTGTGGCTGATTCCTTTTTGAAACTGTTAAGTATTTTATAAAGAGATGTAGGGGCGAACTATGCTCACCAGAACGGTGGTTCATTGGTAATTACTTTAACCGCGGCAACAATCTTATCTTATAAATGTCGAGGTTTTGCTTGCAAAACCAATTCTGCGTATTGAGAGCGGCGGCTCTCTGACAGGGAACCCCCTGCGAGGGTTCCCTACGAAAAACATTCCACTGGAATGTTTTTCTACCCTCCTGCGCTTAGAGAAGGATAAAGTATTTCGCTCTCTGAGGAGAGCGACCAAAGGCTCTGCCTTTGGAAACTGCGAGCCTTTGAAAAGGCTCGAGCGAAACTTTTAATTATAATTTATACAAAAGGAAGAATAAAGTAATGAATGAAAAAGAAATTGCAGAAATCAGAAGAAGATTTCGTCATGATAAAAGTAATATACAGAAAATTCGTGGTTGTTATGTAAATGAAAAAGGGGAGATTATTTCAGAATTTGACCAGTCACTTTCTCTTATGTCGGAGGCTGATAGCGAGTCTCTGCTTAAGATTATTAAGAAAACCCTTTCAGGCTCGATAGGTAAGAATCTTATTGATATAGAATTTACTACCCAACAGGTTTGTGACAGCGAAGAACATAAATTACTTATGGATTTGCGTGAAACAGAGCTTGAAAATGATGATTTCGTTCAACAGTTATATGAGAAAATCATAAAGACCGTTAAATTTGATGGCAATTATCTTATATTACTCGCCTTTGATAAATATGATATACCTGTTATCAGAAAGGACGGTTTTGGCAAGGAGGACGAATCTGATGAGATGTTTGCTTATTATCTGTGCAGTATTTGCCCTGTTAAACAGATAAAATCTGCACTTGGTTTTTATGCAAGCGAAAATGAATTTAGAAATATAAGACAAGATTATGTGGTTTCTGCTCCTGAACTTGGTTTTATGTTCCCTGCATTTGATGATAGAAGCGCTAATATTTATAATGCACTTTACTATACTAAAAATACAAGTGAGAGCCATAAGGATTTTACAGACGCGATTTTTCATACTGAACCTCCTATGCCCGCAACCATACAAATGGAAACCTTTCAGAATGTTATTGCTGAATCAGTTGAGGACGATTGTAGTTTTGATTTTATGCAGGCGGTACACACAACCTTTGCTGAAATGGTTGATGAACATAAGGAATATAAAAGAGAAGAACCGCTTGTGCTTACAAAAAGTACTATTAAAGATGTTTTCAAGGCTTGTGGTGCATCACCTGAACATATAGAGGCTTTTGAAGAAAAATTTGATGAAAGCTTTGGTGAAGAGGCTCAGATAACACCAACTAATATTGTAGACACTAAGCATTTTGAGGTAAAGACAGCCGATGTTAAAATTCAAGTTAGCCCAGATAGAAGTCATCTTATTGAAACAAAGATTATAGATAGCACAAAGTACATAATGATTCGTGCAGAAGGTGGAGTAGAAGTAAACGGTGTTAATATCCACTTTGATGAAAAGAATACAAATAATGTAAAAGTTAAATAAATTTTAAAATATGCACTTCTATACAAGCTCCTTTTGGCATAAATATTACAAAGGGGTGATTAAGCTTGGAAAAGTTAAAAGCATATTTAATTTATTCGTCGACTTTAATAGGAATATTCTTGTTTGTGTTTCTTGTTTTCAACGCGTTTGAAAAGGTTGCTGATGAAGCAGTTTCGGCAGAGGTTTCTGAAAAAGAGCTAATTGTGGTTATTGATGCAGGTCATGGCGGTGAGGATAGCGGAGCGGTGGCAAATTCTGTTCTCGAAAAGGATATAAACCTTGAAATCGCCTTGAAGCTCAGAGATATGCTCAAAGCATCTGGAATAGAAGTTAAGATGATTCGTGAAAGCGATATTTCTATATATGATACAGCCTCAGGAACTATTCGAGAAAGAAAAGTTTCTGATTTGAAAAACCGTGTAGAAATCGTAAACGATAATAAAAAGAATATTCTTGTAAGTATACATCAAAATAAATTTGAGCAGAGTAAGTATAGCGGTGCTCAGATGTTCTATTCAACAAACAATGATAGAAGTCAGATTCTTGCAGAAAATATTCGCAAGTCTATTACTGGTTTGATTCAGCCTGAAAATAAGCGAGAGCTTAAAAAGGGCGGAAGTGATATTTACTTATTAAATAAAGCCACTGTGCCGGCAGTAATTGTTGAGTGTGGCTTTATTTCGAATGAGGAAGAGGCTAAGAATCTTTCAAATGAGGAATATCAAAGTAAAATGGCTTTTGCAATATATTGTGGAATATTGGAATATAAAAATAAAAACTAAGTTAAGGTGATAAATTTGGCAGGAAAAGTTAAAAGCTTATATGTTTGCTCGGAATGTGGCTATGAAACTGCAAAATGGCTCGGAAAATGCCCATCTTGCGGAGAATGGAATACCCTTAATGAAGAAATTCGTGAAACTACTAAATCTGGTGTAGTTAAGCCTGAAAAGCGTATGTCTTCATCATATTCTAAGCCTTTGAGAATAAATGAGATTTCAACAGACGATGAACAGAGATATTTTACAGGCTCAAAAGAGCTTGACAGAGTTCTTGGTGGAGGAATTGTAAAGGGTTCTCTTGTTTTGCTTGGTGGCGACCCCGGCATAGGTAAATCGACCATTCTTTTGCAGATATGTAATCATCTTGGCAGAATGTTAAAGATACTATATATTTCAGGTGAAGAATCACGCAGACAAATTAAGCTTCGTGCTATGCGTCTTAATGTGGATAGCGATAATCTTTATGTTTTGACTGAGACTGATGTAGAGGTTGCCGCTGAATATATTCGCTCGGAAAAGCCTGACCTTGTAATGATAGATTCAATACAAACTATGAATTTTACAGAGTTAAGCTCATCTCCCGGAAGTGTTACACAGGTAAGAGAGTGTACTAATATTCTTATGCGAACAGCTAAGACTCTCGATATTCCGGTAATTATAGTCGGTCATGTAAATAAAGATGGTGCCATAGCAGGACCTAAGGTTCTTGAACATATTGTTGATGCAGTTCTCTATTTTGAGGGAGATAAACAGATGTCATATCGTATTCTTAGAGCTGTGAAAAATCGTTACGGCTCAACTAACGAAATAGGTGTCTTTAGTATGGGCGATAGGGGACTTTCTGAAGTTGAAAATCCATCACTTATGCTGCTTTCAGGCAGACCTAAAAATGTTTCTGGAACTTGTGTTGCTTGTGTTATGGAGGGTTCTCGCCCGATTCTTGCAGAAATTCAAGGCTTAGCAACAACAACGGGTTTTGGTAATCCAAGAAGAATGAGTACAGGCTTTGATTATAACAGAATGTCGCTCTTGCTTGCTGTGCTTGAAAAGAGAGCGGGATTCTATTTTGCAAATCTTGACACATATATAAATGTTGTCGGTGGATTAAGACTCGATGAGCCGGCGGCAGATTTAGCTGTTTCTATGGCATTAGTCAGCAGCTTGAAGGATATAGTTATCCCTGATGATATGCTTGCATTTGGAGAAATTGGACTTGCTGGAGAAATTCGTTCAGTATCACACGCTGAGGAGCGTGTGAAAGAGGCGGCAAGGCTTGGTTTTAAAAAGTGTATCGTACCGAAACATAACCTTGACTCTATAAAGCTTTCAAAGGATTTGAATATTAAGGTTATCGGTGTTAGCACTGTTCGTGAGGCCTTTGATGCAATCTGTTCTTGAGTTTGAACTTTCTTCTGGACAAATTTTATATATACACGAATCTTTTGTATTGTTCGTAACAAAAGATGGTAGTTCAAGATGACAATATCCGTCAATCTGATAAATACAATTATCACCGCAAGGTATTATAGCCATAAAATTACCTCCTTAATCATAGGATATTGCGTTTTGGTGATATTATTCAGAATTTGCTTGTGAATCATAAAAAATATATAGAAATTTATGTTTGTAAAGTAAAGAAAAACCTCCTAATATAAAAATTCTTAGGAGGTTTTTATCATTTTTCAACTGTGACTTTTTGTGCATCGATATCTTCTTTATTTATAGGCTTAAGTATTTTCTTGATAATATGCACACCGTCATATTTTAATTTGAATTGTATTCGTCCCATAAATGTATTTCCGCAGTGTTTACAGGCAAAGGGTGCAGTAAATGACTTACACGAAAATTTCCACGGCTTTTTTCGCTTGGCTCTATATCCGCAAGAACAAGTAAAATACATTTCTTTTTTATCAATAAGAGGATTATTGAGGTCGCAAAGAATAGTATTTTTAAATGTAAGCTTGCGATAGAACTCATCGTTAAATTTTTGAATATCAGAAAGTAAGATAGGATACGAATATAAATACTTAAAACACTCATAAGCAATTATGCTATCATCTAAAGCTCGGTGATGAGAAATGTTATCTAAGTTTATCTCTAAAAGCTCTGCGACCGTAGTTAAACCCATTTGCTTACCTGCATTTTTTTCATTGATTTTGATGTTCTTTTGTATTAGCATATCCTCGCAATAATCCTGAAGATTTGCATAGCTATCTATGAAAGACAATCTATCGTCTTGAAGAAAATATTTGGTATTTTCCATAAGAACATAAATATCAGTAATACCCCATGTCATTAGCACTGAATTGCCGAGAAACTTTCTGAAGCCGCTTAATGCGTGAGTGTAGGTACAGCCGTCTTCTACATCTTCATCAGTGATGTGCGTAAGTATAGTAATCTTTTCATTTAGCTTTTTGCCAACCTGAGGTCTTACAAGGACAGAAAAAGTATCGGTTATCTCCAAATTTGAATTAACCTTAATAGCACCGAATTCAATTATTTCATTTATGAAGCCCTTGAGCTTTTTGCTATAACTTGGATTCCATTCCAAATCTAATATGACGAAGTTCATTCGGTTTATCAGCCCTTGCTTGCTTTTTTCATTCTCTGCTCTTTATTAAGAATAGTTTTTCTCATTCTGATAGACTTTGGAGTTACCTCTACAAGCTCATCGTCAGTGATAAATTCAAGTGACTGTTCAAGGCTGAGAATTGTAGGAGGTGTAAGCTTGAGTGCATCATCAGAACCAGAAGCACGAGTATTTGTAATATGCTTTTTCTTGCAGACATTAACAACAATATCATCGCTCTTAGGGCTTGCTCCAACAATCATACCTTCGTAAACATCAACACCGGGACCAACAAATAAACGGCCTCTATCCTGAGCGGCAAATAAGCCGTAACCAGTTGTAGTACCTGTTTCGTGAGCGATAAGAGAACCCTGAGCTCTTTGCTGAATGTCACCCTTATATTCTTCATAGCCGTCAAAGATGTGGTTCATAATACCATTACCGTTTGTATCTGTAAGGAATTCCGGTCTGTAACCCATAAGACCTCTTGACGGGATTCTAAATTCGAGATGAGTTGTGCCTGATTCACGGGTACCCATATTAAGGAGTTCAGCCTTACGAGTACCGAGTTTTTCCATAATAGCACCAACATAGTTATCCGGAACTTCAATCATAAGAAGTTCCATAGGCTCGCAAAGTTTGCCGTCAATAGTCTTATAAATAACCTTTGGACGGGAAACCTGGAATTCATAGTTTTGTCTTCTCATTTGCTCTATGAGAATAGAAAGATGAAGTTCGCCACGACCGGAAACTCTGAATGTATCAGCAGAATCAGTTTCTTCTACACGCATAGCAACATTTGTTTCAACTTCCTTGAAGAGTCTGTCACGAATATTTCTTGATGTAACAAACTTACCTTCACGACCTGCAAATGGGCTGTTATTAACCATAAACATCATAGAAACGGTTGGCTCGTCAATCTTAACAAATGGAAGTGGGTCTATGCAGTCAGGGGAGCAAGCTGTTTCACCGATATTGAGGTCGGGAATACCTGAAACGGCAATCAAATCACCAAGCTCTGCTGTCTGAGCTTCAACTCTTTTAAGTCCCTCAAACTGATAAAGCTTTGTAACCTTAGCATTTTTGGTTGTGCCGTCATTTCTGCAAAGGACAATCTGTTGTCCAACCTTAACGCTACCTCTTTCAACACGACCTATACCGATTCTACCAACATACTCATCATAGTCGATATTTGAGAACAAAATCTGTAAAGGTGCATTCATTTCGCCTGTTGGTGCAGGAATTTCAGATATAATCTTCTCAAAGAGAGGCTTCATATCAGTACCTTTTTCGTGTGGGTCGAGCGTTGCGTAGCCATCTCTGCCTGATGCGTAAACAACAGGGAACTCAAGCTGGTCTTCGTCAGCGCCAAGTTCGATAAAGAGATCGAGAACTTCGTCAACAACTTCTTCAGGTCTTGCGCCAGGTCTGTCAATTTTATTAACAACTACGAGAGGTTTTTTGCCTAATCCAAGAGCTTTTTTAAGAACGAATCTTGTCTGTGGCATACAGCCTTCAAAAGCATCAACGAGCAAAAGAACACCGTCAACCATCATAAGAATACGCTCAACCTCGCCACCGAAGTCTGCGTGTCCTGGAGTGTCGACTATATTTATTTTAGTATTATTATACATAACAGCAGTATTTTTAGAAAGAATTGTAATTCCTCTTTCACGCTCAAGGTCATTAGAGTCCATAACTCTTTCTTCAACAGCTTCGTTAGCTCTGAATATACCGCTTTGAAGAAGAAGCTGGTCAACGAGCGTAGTTTTGCCGTGGTCAACATGGGCTATAATAGCAATGTTTCTTAAATTCTCTCTTGTATCCATTTCAGAATCCCTCTTTTTACTTAGTTATATTATCAACAATTTATTATATCATATGGTAAAGGCTCTTGCAATTATTATTTCGTGATATTTCTTAGATTTATGCAGAAATATGACACAATAATTTAATAAAATCTGTACAAAATCAAAATTTTAAACTCATATATCAAAAATACTATATTTAGCACTATGAATTTTTGTGCGACTATGATATAATACTTATATGTTTAGTTAAAGAATGGGTGTGTATTATGAAACTGTTTAAGACGCGAATTGATAACGATATTAAAAAGTTTTTTAATGTTATTTTAGAAAAAGGAACGCCTCTAAATAATGATTTTACAGAACTGCTTATAGCGATTAGTTCAAAATTTAATATTGACGCAGCATATATAGCTTTTGCAGATAAAAGCAAGGATACTTTTTGCTATCCTTATTTTAGTCCAGAGAATACTGAATATAATATGAAAGGCAAAGAATTTCCGATAAATCACAATATTGATGGAACAGCATTATATACTTACGGAAAAGATGGTATATATTTATATAGTACAGAAACTATTAAAGATAATGTTCTTGATTATGCCTTTATAAGAAATGAAAAATATTATTGCTCAGTAGGTATGAAATGTTCAGATAAGCATAAATGGTCAGATGAGGAATGTCATGCTTTGAAAAAAGTAGGAAATTTACTAAAGAATGTTATGGTTAATACTGACGGAATAATAGAGCTTACAATGTATCAAAAAAATCAGGAAATAAAAGAAAAAAATGAAGAAATTCTTACTATGCAAAATCAGATAGTAAGTCTTTTGAGCTGTGGAATTATAGCTTATACTATACCTGATTACAGACTCTTAATAATTAACGATAAGGCAAAGCGTATTTTTGATTGCGATGATGAAGATTTAATGGGTTCTTTTTTAGAATTTCTGCAAAATAAAATTCTTGATGAGGATAAATATATTGTAAGGAGAGCTATTAAAAATTTAAAAGTTTACGGAGATGAGGTAGCTTATACATTTAAGTCAAAAAACTCAAATGGAGTTATATGTGTTACAAGTGCAGTTACAAAGCTATTAAAATTTGATAATGGTCAATTATTTATTTTGAGCTCAGTTCTTGATATAAGCCAACTTGCAAATCTTAGTGAAAAACTTCATACCGAACAAAAGCAGTATCGTGACGCACTGGTTGGAAACTGTGAATTTTCGTTTAAATTTGATGTTACAGAAGGAATTATAAATTCTGAAATTTATGCAAAAGATAACAGAAATATATTAAAGGAATTTGGTTTATCGGCACCTGTTTATTATGATAAACTTGTTGAAAATTGGATTGCTATTCAAAAGCCTAAATTTCTAAATAAAAATATAAATAAACATCTTACGGTAGATTTACTGATTAAACATTTTGAGAGCGGAGATACAAATATAGAGACAGAATATTACGACAGTAGTAGAGATGTTTTTATAAGATTGTTAGCTTTGCTTTCTAAAAATGAATATAATGGTCATATAGAAGCTATAGTTATTGCAACAGACACGACGGATATTCATAAAGAAGAACAGAGAAAACTTGAACTTTTACATGCAAAAGAAGAACTTCAGAAAAGTATAGAATCTGAACAGAAAAAACTTTCAATAATAGATGCAATGAATGGCATATATTACTGTAACTATTATATAGACCTTATCAATAATACATATGAGCAAATTATAAGCGTAGATTATTTAGAAGAATATATACCAAAAAGTGGTAATGCAAAAGAAACTGTTAATTTATGGCTTGAATTTGGCGTAAGTGAAGAATCTTTTGAAGATGTTAAAAAATTTACAGATTTTCATACACTTAGAGAGCGTATGAAAAATGAAGGCATATTAAGTATGGAGTTTCATAGTAAAAAAGCCGGTTGGGAAAGAATAAGTTTTATTACTGTAGATACTGATGAATCAGGTATGCCTGTTCACCTGCTTTTATTAGCACAGCATATAGATGAAAAGAAGAAAAAAGAACTTGCTACCAAACAGGCTTTAAAAGAAGCTTATGAGGTTGCTAATCGTGCAAATCAGGCTAAATCAAATTTTCTTTCAAATATGAGTCATGATATTCGTACACCAATGAACGCAATTATAGGTATGACTTCTATTGCAGAAGCGTATTTGAATAACCCTGAAAAAATAGCAGATTGTCTTAGTAAGATTAAAATATCAAGTAGCCATTTACTGGCCTTGATAAATGATGTTCTTGATATGAGTAAGATAGAATCCGGAAAAATAGAACTTAATGAAGAAAATATCGTGCTATCAGAACTTATTGATAATGTAATTGATATATGTAAGCCACAGGCTGAGATAAAAAAACATACACTTACTATTGATATAAAAAATATAGAACACAACCGAGTTATAGGAGATGAAATTAGAATTAAACAAATTTTTACAAATTTTATAAGTAATTCAATAAAATATACGCCGGAAGGTGGCAGAATAAATGTTATAATTTCAGAAAAATTGGTGAATAGACCTTATGTTGGATGTTATGAATTCATATTTGAAGATAATGGCATGGGTATGGAACCTGAATTTCTAAAACATATATTTGAACCCTTTACTCGAGAGCGGAAAAGCTATATAGGAAAAATACAGGGAACAGGCCTTGGTATGGCTATTGCGAAAAATATTGTTAGTATGATGAATGGCGATATTGAAGTTGAAAGTATTAAAGGCAAAGGTTCAAAGTTTACGGTTACTATATTTTTGAAGTTTCAAATAGACGGAAATTTATCAGATAATATAAAAAATAACTGTGATAATAGTACAAATTCATTAGCTGAGTTTGCTAAAAATGATTATTCATCTAAGCGAGCTTTACTTGTTGAGGATAATACTCTTAATTCTAATATAGCAGGTGAAATTCTTAAAATGACAGGGATAAAGGTAGAATATGCTTCTGATGGAAAAAAGGCAGTAGATAGAATATTATCTTTAGAGCCATATTATTATGATATTATTTTTATGGATATTCAAATGCCAATTATGAATGGATATGAGGCAACTCGTATAATACGAAATTCTAATAGAGAAGATTTAAAAAATATCCCTATCTTAGCAATGACCGCTAATGCTTTGGCTCAAGATGTTCAGGCTGCTCTAAAATCAGGTATGAATCAACATATGTCCAAGCCACTAGATTTAAACCAACTATATAATGCACTTGAAAGATGGTTAAAATAATTATATTTTGTAAAAAATTTGCAAAAATTATAATATTTTTTTAAATAAAGACTTTTTCTATTGTTTTACATATTTAGATTTGATATAATATAAATTCGTACAGTTACGTTGTAATAATTATTATAAAAAAGTATTGACATTGCTTTTGAGTAGTGATATAACTGTACTATAACTAATAATACACTATATAACGAATGGAGGAATTAAATGAAAAATGTATTAGAATTTATCGAAAATTCTGCAAAGAGTTTTCCAAATAAGATAGCGTTTTCTGATGAGAGTAATTCTATTACATATACCGAACTTTTAAAAATGTCTAAGGCAGTAGGAACTGCTCTTGTAAAAAAATTTAATAAGAAAAATAAGTCCATAGCAGTTTTTCTTGATAAAACCGTATTTGCCCTTACAGCTTTTTTTGGAGTTGCTTATAGTGGAAATTTTTATACAGTTATAGATTCTATGATGCCGGCTGATAGAATCAGTACAATTTTTGATTCGCTTCAGCCAATAGCGATAATAACTGATAATGAACATTTGAAAATTGCTGAAAGTATAGAAAATTGTGGCGAAATTATATTGCTTGAAGATACTTTGAATCAGCAGATTGATGATAAAAAGCTTGCAGAAATTCGTAGCAATTCGATAGACACAGACCCTTTATATTCGCTGTTTACATCTGGCTCGACAGGAGTTCCAAAAGGTACTGTTGTAAGCCATAGAAATGTTATAGCATATTCTGAATGGGTTTCTGAGACCTTTGATATTACAAGTGAAACTGTATTTGGAAGTCAGACGCCTTTCTATTTTAGTATGTCAGTTCTTGATGTTTTCTCTACAATAAGAAATGGTGCAACTTTCCATATTATTCCGAAGAAATACTTTTCTTTCCCTATAAAATTGCTTGAGTATATAAGAGATAGAGAAGTAAATACGATTTATTGGGTACCATCTGCGTTATCTATTGTTGCAAATTGGAAAGCTCTTGACTATGTTGAGCTTCCAAAGCTTAAAAAGGTACTTTTTGCAGGTGAGGTTATGCCTACAAAACAGCTTAATATGTGGATTAAGAAGCGTCCTGATATTTTTTATGCTAATCTTTATGGTCCGACAGAAACAACTGATATATGCACATATTATGTTGTTGACAGAGATTTCAGAGATGATGAAACACTTCCAATAGGTAAGCATTGCAATAACTGTGATGTTATGATTCTTACAGAAGATAATCGTTTGGCTGAAGTCGGAGAAGAAGGCGAGCTATGTGCAAGAGGTTCATTCCTTGCTATGGGATATTATAATAATCCCGAAAAAACCAAAGAAGTTTTTGTACAGAATCCGCTTAATACAGCTTATCCTGAAATCATATATAAAACCGGAGACCTTGTAAAGCTTAACGAAAAGGGAGAAATAATTTATATTTCCCGAAAGGATTATCAGATTAAACATATGGGTTATCGTATAGAGCTTGGAGAAATCGAAGCTGCGGCAGGTTCAATAGAAAAAATAAAAACCTGCGTATGTATTTACAACGAAAATGAAGACAAAATTGTCTTTATATACGAAGGTTCAAAAATGACTGATAATGAACTTATGGACAAGCTTTCAGAAAAACTCCCTGTTTATATGAGACCAAATGTTATAAAGAGAATTAAGCAAATTCCATATAATCAAAACGGAAAAATAGATAGAAAACTTTTAAAACAAACTTATAAAGATATTTAATCGGAGGTAATTTAAAATGGAAAAGAAAATTTTAGAAATTCTTAGCGAAGTTAAGCCAGGTGTAGATTTTGAGGGAAGAACAGACCTTATTGACGCAGGTGTTCTTGCATCATTTGATATTATTTCTCTTGTATCAGAATTGAACGACGAATTTGATGTAGAAATTTCAGTTGTAGACCTTGTTCCTGAAAACTTTAATTCAGTAGAAGCTATGGCAAAGATGATTAAGCGTCTTGAGGACGAGGACTAATGAATTTTAAAGAAAATATATTTCTTATTGCATTCTTGCCGATTGTCTTATTGCTCTATTATATCTTGCCTAAAAAGGCAAGATGGGGTGTACTTCTTGCCTCAAGCCTTATATTCTATATTCTTTCAAGCGGAATTTTTACATTTATAATGCTTGGAACATCAGTGACAATCTATGTTGCTGGTTTACTTATGCAAAAGATAAATGATAACTTTAAAAAGCAGAAATCTGCAGAAGGTATCACAAAAGAAGAAAAAAAACTATTAAAGAAAAAAGCAACCAATAAAAAAAAGCTTGTTGTTCTTGCGATTGTTATAATTAACTTTGGGTTGCTTCTTACTTTAAAGTATGGCAATTTCTTCTTAGGTATGGTAAATAGCATTTTTGGTACAGCTATTCCGCCCTTAAGCCTTATACTTCCTCTCGGAATTTCTTTCTATACCTTACAAGCAGTTAGCTATGTTATTGATGTTTATAGAGGGACCTGTAAGGCTGATAAAAATTTTGGAAGAGTTTTGCTTTTTGTATGTTTCTTTCCGCAGATAATAGAAGGTCCTATCGGAAGATATGATAAGCTTGCAGGTCAGCTTTATGAAGGACATTCTTTTGATTATGACAAATTTATGAAAGGTCTTCAACTTATGCTTTGGGGACTTATCAAAATAATGGTTATAGCAGATAGAGCAGGAATATTTGTAAGCAATGTTTTTGAGAAAATTTATGATGCAGATGGCTCAATTCTTCTTTTAGGAGTCTTGCTTTATACTATTCAGCTTTATGCGGATTTTTCGGGCTGTATGGATTTAGTAAAGGGTATAGGGCAACTATTCGGGATTGAAATGGCAGATAACTTTAAGCGTCCGTTTTTCTCAACATCTGTTAATGAGTTTTGGAGACGCTGGCATATCACTCTCGGAGCATGGCTTCGTGATTATATCTTTTATCCAATTTCGCTTTCTAAGTTTTTTGCAAATCTTTCTGCAAAGGCTAAAAAGAATTTTGGAGATTTTCTTGCAAAATTCCTACCATCAGCATTTGCACTTTTCTTTGTATGGTTTATAAATGGTCTTTGGCACGGAGCAGAAGTAAAATATATAGTTTATGGACTTTATTACTATGTTGTAATGATGCTTGGCTTGCTCTTTGAGCCTTTGTTTGTAAAGATAACTAATGCCTTACATATCAACAGAAAATCTAAGCCATATTTTGTATTTCAGGTAATACGCACTTTCTTACTTGTAAATCTCGGTATGCTTATATTCAGAGCAAATACACTTGCTGACGCTTGGTATGCTTTGTGTGCTATATTCAGCAAATTTAATGGCGATATTTTTGCAACAAGTATATTAAGCTATAAACTTCATATATATGATTTTATAGTTATTGCAATAGGAGCAGTTGCATTATTTATAGTTGGTGTTCTTCAAGAAAGAGGACACCATCTTAGAGATGAGATTGCCAAGAGAAATATAGTTATTCGCTGGACAATCTATTTTGCAGCTTTATTTATTTTAGTAATAGTTGGAGCATATGGAGAGGGCTATCGTGTAGCAGACTTCCTTTATGCACAGTTCTGATGAATGTAAGAGAGGACTGATAATTTGGAAAAAAGCAAAAAGCTTATCATACAGAGAATCTCCAAGGTTATCTGTTTTTTGCTTATATTTACAGCATTTTTGGGAATAGGTTCGAAGATTTTTATTCCTAAGAAAAATTCTACTGAATATGGCAATAAAAATTACTATGGAAATTCGTATCATGGAGAACGAGCTAATTCAATAGATGTTGTAGTAGTTGGAAATAGTTCAGCATATAAAAGCTTTTCTCCGCTTGAACTTTGGAACAAATATGGATATACCAGTTTTGTTTGTGGTGCTCCTGCCCAGAAAATTCAAGAAGGATATTATATGCTTGAGGATTTCTTCAAAGAACAAAAACCTAAAGTCGTTATCTATGAAACTGAAGGTATATTCAATTCTTATGGCAAGAAAATAAAAAGTTCTTATAGCAAAGCTAAACAAGATTTGATATTCCTTTCAAATGAGATTGATGGTATTAATGCTACTTTAGATGTAGTGACAGCAAATATATGCCCACTTTTGAAATATCACAATCGTTGGAGCAGCTTAAAAGTAGAAGATTTTACGCTTGAACCTGATTATTCAAAGCACTATGTTTCAAAGGGATATGTGCTTACAAATAAGATTAAGCCTTATCGCGGTAATAAAAATTATATGCAGCCATCAGACTATACAACGCCTATTCAATATACAAATCTTTGCTATCTTAATAAAATGAAAGAGCTTTGTGATAAGAATGGTGCGGAGTTTGTGCTTATGTCATCACCGCTCCCAAGGGCGTGGAATGATGAACGCCATAAGGCAGTTAAGACTTATGCCGAAAAGAATAATATAAAATATCTTGACACCAATCTTTCCATTGATGAAATGAAAATTGATTGGTCTAAGGATAGTTGCGATAAAGGTTATCATCTTAATGTATATGGTGCAAAGAAAAATACTTCCTTTGTCGGAAAATATCTTACTGATAACTTTAAACTTACTGACCATAGGGGAGATAAAGCATTTTCTCAATGGAATAAAGATTATAAGAGTTATTCAAAGAAAATCAAAAAACTTAAATAATAAAAGAATATAAAAAAATCCTCTCTGACTTAATATTTAGAGTCCGAGAGGATTTTTTGTTTTGTAATAAAATTAATCTATGACTTTATAGCCTTGAGCTTCAATAGTGCTTTTTAAAACTTCATCAGAAATATCTGCATTAAGTTTTACTATTGCTGTACCGCTTTTGTGACTTACGGTTGCTTCGTCAATTTCAGGAAGAGCTTCAAGGCACTTTTTTACAGTAGCTTCACAATGAGGACACATCATACCTTCGATTTTAATAGTTTTTTCCATAGTTTTAATCTCCTTTTTATTTTTTGTTTTTCGTTTTTTATCGTGCTTAGGATTTTTAATGTTTAGAAAATTGAGTCTTAATGCGTTAGTAACAACGCAAACGCTTGAAAGGCTCATTGCTGCGGCTCCGAACATAGGATTCATTTCCCAACCAAGCAGGGAAATCCATGCTCCGGCAGCAAGTGGAATACCGATAACATTATATATAAATGCCCAAAAAAGATTTTCGTGAATATTTCTGAGCGTTGCACGACTAAGTCTTATTGCGGCGGAAACATCTGTGAGCTTGCTATTCATAAGAACAATATCTGCGGCATCAATCGCTATATCTGTTCCTGCACCGATTGCAATTCCAACATCTGCACGAGTTAGTGCTGGAGCATCATTTATTCCATCGCCAACCATAGCTACGCTGCCACGAGTTTTTAGCTTGCAAATAGTTTCTTCTTTTCCGTCAGGAAGAACACCTGCTATAACCTCGTCAACACCTGCTTGTTTTCCGATTGCATTTGCGGTTCGTTCGTTATCACCTGTGAGCATAACTACACGGATTCCCATATTTTGAAGTTCTTTGATTGCTCTTGGACTATCTTCTTTGATGACATCAGCAACGGCTACTATGCCGATAAGCTTTTCGGAGCTTGCGAAGAATAGGGGAGTTTTACCCTCGTTTGCGAGTTTTTCTGCCTTTGAAATAATATCATCTGAAAGGCTAAGCTTACTTGTGATAAAGCTCATACTTCCTGCAAATATTTCTTCATTATTAAGTTTTGCAGAAAGGCCATTACCAATAAGTGCTTTAAAATCAGTAACTTCATCAGCAATAATATTCATTTCTTTTGCCTTTATAATAATTGCTTTGGCGAGTGGGTGTTCACTCTTACTTTCAAAAGAAACGGCAAGCTTCATAAGCTCTGCTTCACCTGTTCCGTTAGGAATAATATCAGTTACACGAGGTTCTCCGCTTGTAATTGTTCCGGTTTTATCAAGTGCAATAATTTCAGTTTTGCCCGTTTGTTCAAGAGAAACTGCTGTCTTAAACAATATTCCGTTTCTTGCACCAATTCCATTACCAACCATAATTGCGACAGGTGTCGCTAAACCCAATGCACAAGGACAGCTTATTACAAGAACAGATATTCCTCTTGCAAGAGCAAAGCCAACAGTTTGTCCGCATAACAGCCAAATTGCAATAGTTATGATTGCAATAGTGATAACGACAGGAACAAATATTCCTGAAACCTTGTCTGCAACCTTTGCGATAGGTGCTTTAGTTGCCGCAGCATCACTTACCATTTTTATGATTTGCGAAAGTGTGGTATCTTCGCCAACTCTTGTAGCTTCACATTTTATAAATCCTGATTGATTAACTGTAGCTGCGGACACCGTATCTCCAATAGTTTTATCAACGGGTATACTTTCGCCTGTAAGAGCAGATTCATTTACAGCACTGTTGCCATCAATTATTATACCATCTACGGGGATATTTTCTCCTGGTCTTACTACAAAAATATCACCCTTGTGAACCGATTCAATAGATACAGTTTGTTCAACATTATCACGAATAATATTAGCTGTTTTAGGCGAAAGCTTCATAAGACTTTTAAGCGCGTCTGTAGTTTTTCCTTTTGAGCGAGCTTCAAGCATTTTACCAACAGTAATGAGTGTAAGAATCATAGCAGCCGATTCAAAATAGAATTCGTGCATATATCCCATAACTGCGGCAGAATCGCCTCTGAGTTGTGCATCAGTCATTGCAAAAAGTGCATAACAGCTATACACAAAGGCTGCACCTGAACCAAGTGCCACAAGAGTATCCATATTTGGCGAACCTTTAAGTAGACTTTTAAAGCCGCTTATAAAGAATTTTTGATTTATGACCATAATTGCTACTGTTAATAATAATTCAATAAGCCCCATAGCTATATGATTATCTGAAATAAATGATGGTAATGGCCAATTCCACATCATATGCCCCATAGAAATATACATCAGAATCACAAGAAAGATTAAAGAGGCTATTAATCTTCTTTTTAGTTTAGGTGTTTCATGGTCTTCGAGTGCATCTTCATCAGATTGTAAAGAGCTTTTAGTGTCTGAACCTTTTTCAGAGGCGTCATAGCCTGCTGCACGAACCGCCGAAATTATTTCTTCAGAAGATGCAGTTCCGTCGACGCCCATAGAATTTGTCAATAGGCTTACCGAGCATGAAGTTACGCCGGCAACCTTATTGACAGCCTTTTCAACTCTTGTACTGCAAGCAGCACAGCTCATACCTGTAACATTAAATTGTTTCATAGTACCTCCTACTTCATCAACTTTTGGAGAACCGCAACAAGCTCATCTATAGTTTCATTCTTACCATCACGAATATCCTGAGCAACACAGGTTTTTATGTGATTAGCAAGAAGTTCCTTATTAAATGAGTTGAGTGCAGCATTTGCGGCGGCTACCTGAATCAGAATATCGGTGCAATAGGCATTTTTTTCAAGCATACCCTTTATGCCACGAATCTGACCTTCGATACGGTTCAACCTGTTGATGAGTGCCTTATATTCTTCGTCCGTTCTCTGCTTTGTTTTATGGCAGTATGGACATTCTTTAATTTCATTTTCCATTATATCACCTCATTTTTTATTATACCCTATAAGGGTATCTTATATTTGAGATTATATACCCTTATAGGGTATTTGTCAATATAAAATTGCTTATTGTAAATATTATACTATGCTTAAAATTAAAATATAGAGAACTTTTATAAAAATTTTTTTAAAAAGTATAATAAAATTATGGGTGTGTAAACCCAAAACGGTTTACACACCCAATTTATAATTTTAGTTTATGATATTTTTAACTTGGTATAAATTTAGAGAAATATTTATTATTTGTATTTTTTAGCTTTTTGGCTGACTGTAATTATTGCTATGACAGAAAATATAGATATACAAATCCATATTTTCCAAATATTTGAATCTCCTGTTTGTGGAGCGTCAATGTTTGTATCCGTTGAAGAGCTTGGTTTCTCGTCAGATACAGAATTATCAGGTTCTGATGGCGTACTTTTAGAGGCAACTGTAAAGCTAAAGCTGTTTATTGCATTGCTGGATTCCACTGCAAGTGTATGCGTACCGCTTTCTAAAGTGAGCAAAAACTCCTTGCTCAGTGTTATTTGTGTTTTATCCTCCGAAACGCTGTATTTATCTTTATCAATGACATTGCCGTCAGCACTTACGGAAATTACATTTCCTGCATTTTCAGATATTGGAAAATGTAAATCCTGCATATCTCCTGACCATACAATAGTTTCATTACAATTAGTATAAGTTTCTTCCTTTACTGATTTATTATTTGGAGGAATTTCGCCCACACTTTTAACGCCTATACCAACACAGTTATCGTCTTTTTTAGGGTCTGCGTGACTGTTGTGATAGTAACAAAGATGTATTTTACTTGGAGACGGCAACTTGTCGCCTTGGATTTTTGAATTTTCAATTCCGTAGCAATAAACCTGATCTGCCTTAAAGAAATAAGGTTCATAAGTCAAAGGATAGCTCTTGCCTGTTACTTCGGATTTCTGTGCGTCAATAACGAATCTGCAATCCTGATTAACCTTTGACGGCAAATTGAAATTACCCTCGTCTTTGGAGAAGAATATATCATACAAGCTCTTTTTACCGCCATAATCTTTTAAAATCATATTCAACTGGTCATAATTTGCCAATAAGGTGTCCCCACCCTCATATCTTATAAATGGCTTCCAAAAGTTGAATCTTGTAGTTGGCACATAACAGTCAGAGTAATTTTTTACCAGTTTAATACCTTTCGCTCTCTTAATGTATTTATTGTCTCCGACTCCTGCATTTTTGTTTTCCTGGGGAATACCTTGAGTATTTGGAGTCGTGTAAAGAAGTATTTCATGTCCGGGAGTCCAATAATATCTTTCACTTTCGTCACGCACAACAACTTTTCGGTCGACAAGCTTCTGAATTTTTTTAATATCCTCATTAACCTGTTTAAGCTTGTTTGAAACATATCCGGAATGTTTTTGTTCTGATTCCGAATGCGTACTGTTCCATTTTTCAATATTATAAATACGTGCCTGGAGAGAACGTTTTTCAATAGTGGCAGTAATGGTATAAGTTAATAACGCATCATTCTGGAATGTAATCCATTCACTATAAGCCTGATGTTCCCAATGATACTTTCTTCTTAAAGACTGATACTTAACCTCAAACAAATCATCAGATTTAGTTACACCATCTTCATAGGTAACTTCTAATTCTATAGTCAGTATGTTTTTCAGTGAATTATAATACTTATCAAAGTTGGAATCAATTTTTCCCATGTCATCATCATAGATTCCCAGTTCTTTTGTAAGCGCGTCAATTCTCAAAGCCTGAGCCTTTTCAGATGAATAGCTTTTATTTTCATCAATTTCTCTGAGAGAATTAAAAATAATATAAGGTGACATACTGTCTTTTATTTTGTTGTAATCATTTATAATGCCGTTTAATTGAGTACAGGTAATTTGTCTTGAAAGACTTTGAATTTCATTGTGCAGTTTATCCTGTCCTTCCATAAGCTTATCAATCTTTTCCATCAACTTTTCATCATCACTTTTTATATTAAGTGCCTCTGCCATAAACTTTTTAGCTCCCCAGTCAACAGCCTTTTTCAAAATTTCTTCCGGTTTAGCAAAAGTTTCAATCAAAGTAAGTATTCCGTTAACAGCATCCTGGTCTGTAAGTGCGTCAATAACGCTTCCTCCGTTTGAAGCTGATTCAGATATATTGCTTGAGGAAGAGTCCAATACTGCTTTTTCCGTATAATTTCCGCTTTCGGCGGAAGCAACTATACACGGTGATACCAAAAGTTGAAGCGACAATGCTGAGGATAAAAGTGCTGTGAACAATTTTTTAGACTTTGATAGCATAAGATTTACCACCTTTCGATAATTATTGTTAAATAGATTATAATAAAAAAATATTGTAAAGTCAATAAAAAATAGTGAAAATGATTTATTATAATGCGTAAATGGGTTATTATAATATATTTTTAATGTGTGTTAATTGATTTGAATTTAAAGGTCACATTAATATTTATATGCAATTTAAAGAATAAATTATAAAAATTTGATATTACTAAAGTCTTATTCAACAAATAAATTTTTTTATTGACTTTATAATAGAAACAAATTACAATTTATATAGTTAATAAATTATTTGAGGTGTTTTTATGAAACAATGTATGGATTCAGAAAACTTACATAGAAGGTTAAAAAAAATAATTGGTCAGTTGCAAGCTATTGATAGGATGATTGATGAAGATGTTCCTTGCGAAGATATTCTTGCTCAAATGAATGCTGCTAAATCTGCTATTCATAAATGTGGTCAAGTAGTATTAGAGGGACATATAAAGCATTGTGTGAAAGATGGCATTGAACACGGAGATGCGGAAAAGACCATAGAGGATTTTACAAAAGCAGTTGAACGCTTTGCAAATATGGGTTAAACGAATTAACATCTTAATTTTATGAAAAACAGTTGCAAAAAATGCAACTGTTTCTTTTTCATCTCTTGAAAAACCTATACCCATATAGGTATAATATACTCATACCTATATGGGTATAGAAAGAGGGCATATTGATGAAGAAATTTATGCGAAAACTTGAGTGTATACTCGAAATTGGCGGCACAAAGCGAGATATAGTGTTCCTTGTAATTTCGGGTTTATCACTTCTATGCAGTATTTTCAAACTGTTTCCATTGCAATTTGATATAGCATGGGTAGCTATTATTCTATGTGGTATTCCTATAATTTTAGAAGCAATTATAGGTCTTGTGACAGAATTTGATATTAAGGCAGATGTACTTGTATCTCTTGCTTTGGTTGCTTCTGTTTGTATCGGAGAGATTTTTGCGGCAGGTGAAGTTGCGTTTATTATGCAGCTTGGAGGCTTGTTAGAAGAATTAACCGTAGCAAAGGCAAGAGCAGGAATAGAAAAACTTGTACATCTTACACCACAGACTGCCAGAATTATAAATGGAGATTCTGAAAATATAGTTCCTGCGGAACAGGTTAAGGTTGGCGACTTGCTTAGAGTTTTACCAGGTGAAACTGTACCAGTTGATGGTGTTATCGTATTTGGACAAACTTCTATAAATCAGGCTGTTATGACTGGTGAATCGTTACCTGTTGATAAAACTGTTGGTGATGAGCTTGCGTCTGGCACAGTTAATCAGTTTGGTGCATTTGATATGAAGGCAACAAAAGTAGGCGAGGATAGCTCCATTCAAAGAATGATTAAACTTGTCCAATCGGCAGATGCCGGAAAAGCAAAGGTTGTTGGAATGGCTGACCGTTGGGCAACATGGATAGTTATAATAGCACTTTCTGCCGCAGCTTTAACATGGATTATTTCAGGAGAAATTATTCGTGCGGTTACAATACTTGTTGTATTTTGCCCTTGTGCCTTAGTTCTTGCAACGCCTACTGCAATTATGGCAGCTATTGGTAATGCAACAAAGCATGGTTTCCTTGTTCGTGAGGGAGATGCTCTGGAAAGGTTATCAAAGGTACAAAAAATTTCATTTGATAAAACTGGTACACTAACTTTTGGTAATCCTGAAGTAGTAGCAGTCAAAACCTATAATGAAACCATGTGTGAAAGTGAGCTTTTTAAATATGCAGCTTCAGCAGAAAGCCTCTCAGAACATCCGCTGGGCAAAGCAATTATTCGTTATTATGAAAAACAATATGGCGATAAACTTCTGACAACAGAGCATTTTAAAATGACACCTGGAAAGGGAGTTATAGCTACCATTAATGGTCAGGAAGTACTTGCAGGTAATATTACACTTCTTACAGACTATAAAATAGAAATATCTAAAGAATCTTTACAAGATGCGGAAAATTATCTTGCAGAAGGTGCGACTGTTATTTACTTAGCCATTAGAAGAAAATTTTCAGGTTTTATTGCTTTAGCAGATACACTCAGACCCAAAAGTGCAAAAATGCTTCAAACTCTTAATGAAATAGGCGTAGAGCCTGTACTTTTAACTGGTGATGCAGAAAATGCAGCAAAGTCTATTGCACAAAAGTTGAATATTAAAGAGATTCATTTTTCTTGTTTGCCAGAAGATAAGCTTAATTGCATAGATAGTTATCAGAAAAAAGGTCAGCCGGTTTGTATGATTGGAGATGGAATCAATGACGCCCCTGCATTGAAAAAAGCTGATGTAGGAATAGCTATGGGTGGCGTAGGAAGTGATATTGCAGTTGATGTTGCCGATATTGCGTTAGTAGATGATAAAATAGAGGAATTGCCACATTTATTATCTTTATCCAAAAGAATGATGACTACTATAAAATTAAATCTGACTTTTTCTATGACACTAAATTTTGTAGCTATTATACTTGCAATTACAGGAATTTTAAATCCTATCGTAGGGGCATTGGTACATAATGCAGGCTCTGTTCTGGTAATAATCAACTCAGCTTTACTTTTAAAATGGAGGAAATATAAATGATATTGAAGATTATTGGTTTGATTATAGGTGCATTAATTTCAGGTGCAGGAATTTATTATCTTATAAAAGAAAAGAATGATTCTGAATCAAAGAAAATTTATGGAATAACTACTTTGGTCGGAATTATAATTGTAATAGTTATGATTTTACTGCTTATATTATAAATTAGACTTGATTAAAATTTTCTTTTTGGATTATTTTTAAAAATAATTTAATATCATCTGTTGGTTGGAGCGAATATAGCAAACCGTAAGGAATAGGATAATCCCAATCTATAGGTATGGTTACTAAGCCAGGGTGTACATCTTTCCAGCAATCAAGCGTCAGCATTATGTTTTGTGTCTGGACACAATGGTTGAATACCTTTATATCATAAAATTGAGGTGTATCTTCTATTTTAATTTGTGGGTGTTTTATAAGCTCAGCTCTGATATTATCTACAACCTTTGAATCTCCCTTTTTAACCATCATAAGCGTTTCACCATATAAATCCTGTATGGTGAGACGCTTTTTTTGTGCCAATCGATGTTCTCGTGGAACAGCTATTTGATGTTGACAAGTGCCTATTTGCTGAAAATTACAATGATTCATCCACTGGGTAGAATCGCAGACACCTACTATAAAATCAAATTTTTCTCCCAATGCGGAAATCTCAGATAAAATGCCTTCGTGGTCATCTTCAAAAGGAATTATATGCAGTCTATATCCGGGAAAATTGTCATTTACCTTATACCATAAATCCATAAAAGGTTTGCAAGGATTTAAAAGCGAACTTCCTATACAAAAAGTTGTTTCAAACATTTGCATTTCTCGTTTGGCTTCTTCTATTGCTTTTTCGGAATAATCAAATAAAAATTTAGCATGGCGATATATTACTTTTCCGGCAGGTGTTAGACGGATACCTTGATTGGTTCTATCGAATAATTTCATATCTAAATGCTTTTCTAAAGCGTTAATTTGTTTCATTATGGCCGGAGGAGAAATATACATTTTTTCTGCAGCTTTATTAAAGCTTCCACAATCTGCAACACATACGAATATTGGCAATAGACTATTAAACAATTTGAAACACTCCTATCGTATTAAGTATTGGTTAATACGATGTTATCATATCTGTTCTTCAATGTCAAGAAAATGCGATATATAATATAGATAAGCTAAAAGCTTGGTAAAAATAAATAATAAAAAATTTTTCAGGAGGTAGTTTATATGTCTTATAACTTTTTTAATCCTACACGAGTTCTTTTTGGTGCAGGAGAATTAAACAATCTGCATAAACAAGCTATGCCGGGTAAAAAGGCAATGGTTGTTATTTCAAATGGCAAATCTACTCGTGAAAATGGAACTTTAGACCGTACATTAGAACAGCTTCGTATGGCTGGTGTTGAAACCGCTATCTTTGATAAGGTAGAAGCAAATCCACTTAAATCAACTGTTGAAGCAGGTGCAAAATTCGCTAAAGATAATGGCTGCGATTTTGTTGTAGCACTTGGTGGCGGTTCTGTTATGGACGCTGCGAAGATTATGGCTATGTATGCACTTCAGCCTGGAGAGCTTTGGGACTATGTTGCAGGCTCTACTGGTAAGATGCAACCACTTGTAAATCCTACTTTACCAGTAGTTGCAATTACAACAACAGCTGGTACAGGCTCTGAGGTTGACCAGTGGGGTGTTATTACTAATCCAGAAACAAATGAAAAAATAGGCTGTGGCGGTATGGACAGCTTATTCCCGGTTTTGGCAGTTGTAGACCCTGAGCTTATGTTGACAGTTCCACCTAAGTTTACTGCATATCAGGGCTTTGACGCATTGTTCCATTCTGTTGAGGGATATATTTCTATTGTAAGCAGTCTTATGAGTGATATGGTACAGCTTGCTGCTATTGAAAACATCGGAAAATATTTACCTCGTGCAGTTAAAAATGGTGATGACTTAGAGGCTCGTGAGCATGTTGCTTTTGCAAATACTATGTCAGGTTACTCAATGGTTGTAGGTTCATGCACAAGCGAACATTCTATGGAACACGCAATGAGTGCTTATCATCAACATTTGCCTCATGGTGCAGGTCTTATTATGATTTCTAAGGAATACTATACACACTTTATCAACAAGCATTGTTGCGATGAAAGATTTGTTCGTATGGCACAGGCACTTGGCAAGGCTGACGCAAAAGAACCAATGGATTTTATAACTGCTTTGGTTGACCTTCAAAAGGCTTGTGGCGTAGCAGATTTAAAAATGTCTGATTATGGTATTCAAAAGGACGAGTGTATGACTTTGGCTAAGAATGCTCGTGCTACTATGGGTGGCTTGTTTGCTTGTGACCCTGTACAGATGACCGATGAGGAATGTGCAGCTATTTATGAAAAGTCATATAGATAAGCGGAGGTGTTTTTAATGTCAAAGCTGATTGTTTATTTTTCAAGGGCAGATGAAAACTATTTCAGCGGTGCTTTACGCACTGTAGCAGTTGGTAATACAGAGATTGTTGCAAAAACATTGGCAGAGCTTACTGGTGCTGATTTATTTAAAATTGAGCCAATTACACCATATTCAAAAAACTATAATGAATGTATTTCTCAGGCACAAGACGACCAGAAGAGAGATGCCAGACCGGAATTGAAAAATTATCCTGATAGTCTTGATGAATACGATACTATATATCTTGGCTATCCGAATTATTGGGGAACAATGCCGATGCCTGTATTCACTTTTTTGGAGCATTTTGATTTTGCCAATAAGACAATAAAGCCTTTCTGTACCCACGAAGGTAGTGGAATGGGACACAGTGAGGGAGATATTAAACGAATCTGTCCTAATGCTAAAGTTGAAAAAGGTCTTGCTATACATGGCGGAAGTGCTTCAAAAGCAAAAGATAAATTGAAAGAATGGATTTAAAGTTAGGGTGAATAACAATGAAAACAACTGATAAAAAAGAATTTGAACAGCAGAATGTATTTGGAACAGGTTCAGAGAATACTGCTTATGCAAAATATTTTATTGGTCAATCATTTCTCAATCCTTTGACTAAGCCGGAAGATGGGTTGTTCCTTGCGAATGTTACCTTTGAACCAGGTTGCCGTAATAACTGGCATATTCATCACGCAAAATCAGGCGGCGGACAGCTTTTAATCTGTACTGCGGGTGAAGGTTGGTATCAGGAAGAAGGTAAAAAGGCAGTTAGCCTTGTTCCTGGAACCGTTATTACTATTCCTGCTAATGTTAAACATTGGCATGGTGCTAAAAAAGATAGTTGGTTTTCTCATATCGCAGTAGAAGTTCCGGGTGAGGAATGCAAAAATGAATGGTGTGAACCAGTTTCCGACGAAGAATATAACAAGCTTTAATCAAGGAGGAATAACAAATGGAAAAAGTAACAGCAGGTCATGATGCTTTGGGAGAATTTGCTCCAAAGTTTGCAGAATTAAATGATGATGTATTATTCGGTGAGGTATGGTCAAGAGAGGATAAGCTTTCACCTCGTGACCGTAGCTTGATAACTGTAACAGCCTTAATGGCAAGTGGTGTATTGGATAGTTCACTTCAATATCATATGCAAAAAGCTAAGGAAAATGGTGTTACTAAGGAAGAAATGTCCGAAGCATTGACACAGCTTGCTTTTTATGCAGGTTGGCCAAAGGCATGGGCAGCTTTCCGTATGGCAAAGGAAGTATATGCAGAGGAGGAATAAATATGAAAACTCTGATAGTTTACTATTCTTACACAGGCAATACAAAGAAAATTGCTGAAAAGATACATAAAGAAATCGGCGGAGATATTGCCGAGATTAAAACAGTAGTTCCTTATAAAGGAAGCTATAACTCGATTGTAGAACAGGGCAAGAAAGAAGTTAATCAAGGCTATATGCCTGAGCTTGAGCCATTTGGTGTAAATCTTGAAGAATATGACACTATAATTCTTGGTACACCAGTATGGTGGTATACCTTCGCTCCCGCTGTAAAGACTTTTTTAGAGCAAAATGATTTTTCCGGTAAGAAAATATATACATTTGCTACAAATGGCGGTTGGATAGGTCATACTTTTAAAGATGTAGAAAAAGTATGCACAGGAGCTTCTGTAAAAGATGAAATCAATATTCGCTTTGATGAGGATAAGCTTCGTACACCTGAAAATGAAATCGAAAACTGGATAAAGAAAATTGTGAGGTGATAATTCTGTGAAAAATGTTATGATTTTAACCGGTGCAGGTCAGATTGGTATGGCCATTGTTCGTCGTATGGGCTATGGAATGAAGATTATAATAGGCGATAAAAAGCTTGAAAACGCTCAATCAATTTCAAAAATTCTGAATGATGCAGGCTTTGATACATTCCCTTTAGAGATGGATTTATCAAGTCGTACTTCTATTAAAAATATGATTTCCGAAGCTCAAAAATATGGTGAAATTAAAATGCTTATAAATGCGGCAGGAGTTTCGCCAAGTCAGGCGTTAATAGAAACCATTTTAAAAGTTGATTTATACGGAACAGCTGTATTATTAGAAGAAGTTGGAAAAGTTATTTCAGAGGGCGGTGTTGGTGTTACAATCTCCAGTCAATCGGGAAAGCGTATGCCACAGCTTACAGCAGAAGAAGACGCTATGCTTGCTTGCACACCTACTGATGAATTACTTTCACTTGATATCCTTAAACCTGAAAACATAAGAGATACACTTCATGCTTATCAAATGGCAAAACGATGTAACGAAAAGCGTGTTATGGCTGAATCGGTTAAATGGGGAAAAAGAGGAGCAAGGCTCAACTCTATATCACCGGGTATAATTGTAACACCACTTGCTATTGATGAATTTAATGGTCCACGAGGGGATTTTTATAAGAATATGTTTGCTAAATGCCCAGCAGGTCGTCCGGGAACAGCAGATGAGGTTGCAAATGTTGCAGAATTGCTTATGAGTGATAAAGGAGCTTTTATTACCGGTACGGACTTTATGTGCGATGGTGGAGCAACAGCCAGCTATTTTTATGGCCCTTTAAAACCTAAAAAATAGGAGTGATAATATGAAAAAACTTATTACGCTTATGCTGTCATCTATGCTTGTATTTTCGTTGACAGCTTGTCAAGGAAATACAATTTCTGAAACAGAGTCTAAAGAATCTCATACTAAAAGTGTAGAATCTTCATCAAAAGAACAGTCTAAATCAAAAGAAAGCAGCAATGAGTTATCAAAAGAACAATCTACAAAGCAAAAAGACAATAAATCATTGGTTGTTTATTACTCTTCAACGGGAAATACTAAAACGGTAGCAAAATATATTGCTGATGAAACCAGTTCGGATTTATTTGAATTAATTCCAAAAGAACTTTATACAAACGATGATTTGAATTGGAATAATAAAGATAGTCGGGTTTGCATAGAGCATGATAATCCAGACAAGCGAAATGTCGAATTATCGTCAACAACAATCGATAACTGGGATAGCTATGATACAGTTTATATTGGTTATCCTATTTGGTGGGGAATTGCTGCGTGGCCTGTAAATACATTTATTAGTGCTAATGATTTTACTGGAAAAACAGTTATTCCGTTTTGTACATCTGCATCTTCTGAACTTGGTGAAAGTGGTAAATTACTTGCTGAAATGACTGGTACCGGTAATTGGCAAGAAGGAAAAAGATTTAGTTCAGGAGCAAGTAAAGATGATGTTGTTTCTTGGATAGATACTATAAAATAATCCTTGTTAATAATTGGAATGAAGATTAAAACTAAATATTCTTAGAAAAAGGCAGTCGTATATATGATATGTACCCTCTTTGCTGGACAAAACCAGTAAGGAGGGTTATTTTTATGCGTTATAGTTATGAGTACAAAAGAAATGCCGTAGAATTATATCGA
>CACXBF010000024.1 GCA_902765855.1 uncultured Ruminococcus sp.
TAACAGTTACCTTCACAAAGATAAGCTAATAAGCAAATATGATTTATGGTTGGCTCACTGGGGTGTATCTTCACCTGCTTTTGAATGTACAATTTGGCAATACTCAGACAGTGGTAATGTGTCTGGTATTTCAGGAAATGTAGACCTTAACTATATTTATAAAGAATATTCTTCAGGCTCAAAACCAAGTAAGCCAGCTTCTACAAAGCCAACTGAAAAACCTGATAAACAAACTTCAACTATTAAAGTCGGTGATAAAGTTACCGTTAAGAATCCTATAATTTATGGCACCAATAAAACCTTTGCCGTCTATGAAAAACAGTATGATGTTATAGAGATAGTCGGTGATAGAGCTGTCATTGGCATCGGAAATCAAATAACTTCAGCTATTGCAGTAAGCAATATAAGTAAAGTCGACAGCACAACTTCGACTGTAAAATCAGATAAAGTTTATTATACAGTTAAAAGTGGCGACACACTTAGCTATATCGCATACATATATAGCACAACCGTAGATAAGCTTGTATCGCTCAATAACATCAAAAATAGAGATTTAATATATGTTGGTCAACGAATCAGAGTAAAATAATTGAATAACACAAAATGCACTGTTTGATTCTTCAAGCAGTGCATTTTTTAGTAACCTCATTATATCAAATTCTTATCGAGCTTATATTAATTACTATATTTAAGTAAAAACAAAGCTGATTTCACTTCAAAACGAAATCAGCTTATTTCTTAAAATTTATTTTTAGCAATTTGAAATATTTCGTTTTAATCTTTATTCCAATTTTTTTGTAGATATATCGCTCTTATTGGAGTTATATATTTTAAAGTACATCGAGTTTTAATTCGTCACCATTTGCTCCGAGGTGGATTCTACCAATCGGAACACTTCTATTATCAATAATCGCAGAAGCTATCTTATCCTCAACCTCTTTGCGTATTACATTTCTAAGGTCACGAGCACCACTCTTACCACCATATGCCTTCTTAGCAAGAGCCTTCTGTGCATTCTCGTCAAATGTAAACTCTATTCCCTTTTCTGCGAGAGAGTCTATATATTCACTAAGCATAAGCTTTGCAATCTTGACAAAATCGTCCTCATTAAGATGACGGAAAACTATAATTTCATCTATACGGCTTATAAATTCAGGTCTTAAAAATTCTGATAGCGCTGCATAGACCTTTTCTTTTGTTGCGTCTTCTTCTGTTTTGCCAAAGCCAAGTGCGTTTTCTTTCTTATTGCTTCCTGCATTAGAGGTCATAACGATAACCGTATTTTCGAAATTAACCTTTCTGCCATGAGCATCGGTGATAACGCCTTCATCAAGGATTTGCAGAAGAATATTCAAAACATCAGGATGAGCCTTTTCAATTTCATCAAAGAGTAATACAGAATATGGTCTGCGGCGAACTTTTTCAGTAATCTGACCTGCTTCATCGTAACCGACATATCCCGGAGGTGAACCGATAATCTTAGAAACCGAATGTTTCTCCATATATTCGGACATATCAAGTCTTATAAGAGTTTCCGGAGTATCGAAAAGCTCCTTTGACATAACCTTTACAAGTTCTGTTTTTCCTACGCCGGTAGGTCCTACAAAGATGAATGAAGCCGGTCGTCTTCTTGGACTTATCTGAACTCTTGTACGCTTAACTGCAGCTGCAAGAGCTGAAATAGCTTCATCTTGACCAATAAGCTTTTCACGAAGTCTATCTTCAAAGCCGGCAAGCTTATTAAGCTCATTATCTTGAACCTTTGATGCAGGAATGCCAGTCCAAAGTTCGATAACGTGTGCTATATCTCCCTCTGTAACCTTACAGCCAAGCGCTTCATCCTTAATATCATCAACAGCCTTTTCAGCAACAGAAATATCATATCTTAGCTTTGCGAGCTTCTCATAATCAACATCTGTTTGGCTCTCTATATCTTCTTCTTGCTTTTTCATATCGTCAAGCTTGCTCTTATTTTCGTCATACTCCTCAAGTCTGACATTTCTAAGCGAAGCATAGGTACAAGCCTCATCGAGCAAGTCAATGGCCTTATCCGGCAAGAATCTATCTGTAATATATCTTTCTGAAAGTCTTACAGTTTTGCGGACAATCTCATCTGTAACAGATACTCTATGATATGTCTCATAATAGTCTTTGATACCGGAAAGAACCTTAATTGTATCATCAATAGATGGTTCTGCAACCGTAATAGGCTGAAAACGCCTTTCAAGAGCAGCGTCATTTTCAATATACTTTCTATATTCAGCAAAAGTTGTTGCACCTATAACCTGAATAAGTCCTCTTGAAAGTGCAGGCTTCAAGATATTTGCCGCGTCCATAGAACCTTCTGCTGCACCTGTACCGATAAGGGTATGAATTTCATCAATGAACAGAATAATATTTCCGTCCTCCTGAACCTCATCAATAACACCTTTAATACGACTTTCAAACTGTCCTCTGAACTGAGTTCCGGCTACAAGTGAAGTAAGATTAAGCAGGAAGATTTCTTTGCTTTTAAGACGGAACGGAACATCACCACTTGCTATTCTAAGAGCCAAACCCTCTGCAATAGCTGTTTTACCTACACCAGGTTCACCTATAAGGCAAGGATTATTCTTAGTTCTACGGCTAAGAATTTGAATAGCTCGTTCAATCTCCTTTTCACGACCTATAATTCTATCAATCTTTCCCTCTTTAGCTTTCTTGATTAAATCATCACAATAAAGCTCGATATGCTTTCTCTTTTTCTGCTTTTTCTTATCTTCTTTTTTCTTCTCTCTATCAGACTTTTTATCATCTGATGATGATTTTTCACCCTTTTTAGCTAAATCGTCCTCTGGTTTACCCATAGAGAAAAGATTTTTAAAGAATGGCGGAAATGTTGGTGCGCCGCCTGTTGTATAGCCGTCATCACTTTCATCCTCAGAATCTGAAGTGTCATCATCTGGAAGATTTGCCATATCTGTTTCTGCATTCATCAGTTCGTCCATCTGCTCTTGCATAGCATCGAAATCTTCCTCGGAAATTCCCATCTGATTCATAATATCTGTAACCTGCTTGATATTTAATTCTTTAGCACAAGAGAGGCAATAACCTTTTGTATCATTACCGTCATTTCCTGTACTTACAAACACAACAGCAGGTCTTTTTTTACATCTTGAACATAACATTATTTTCCACATCCTTCATTTAGGAGTACATAATCAACAAATTAATTATGTCTTACTTAACACAATAAAAAAACTATTTTATTACCCTTAAAATGTGTCATAAAAGATTTATAGCCTATTTTCTAAAAAAAGTCAAGCGAATTAAGATATTTAAAGTCATAAACCGCCTATTTATTTGCATATGATAAAATACAATTTTTATTTATCTTAATTTTTGCTTCCAATCTTTTCTACATCAGGATTATTTCTATTTTTTATAAGTTTAACAAAAATTATAGCGTAGCTTACGAATGCAACTATCATGGCAATAAGCGTAAGACTCATAAGAATAATATCCAAAACATCATTTTTATACTCAAAAATAGCACTTAAACATACCATTGTCGTAATACTTACATAAAATATTGCTGTTGCAACCTTGCCGTACCATTTTGCGGCAGGTGGTCTTATCTTCATACAAAGCAAAATGGCACCGCCTATAAGCATAAGTATATCTTTCGACATAAGTATAATAACAATCGGCCATACGCTTGGGAATAAGATTGCAAGGCAAATAACCACCGCAATAAGAGTAAGCTTATCGGCTATCGGGTCTAAAATCTTTCCAAGCTGAGTAACCTGATTAAATTTTCTGGCAATTGCTCCATCAAACATATCAGAAAGTCCTGATATTAATAAATATATACCTGATTCTATAAATCTTTCATTCAAAAAAGAAATAATCAATGGCACAATTATCACAATACGAATAAACGACAGGATATTTGGCACGGTGAGATTCTTTTTTAAAGCATCTATTCCCTTGCTCATAATTCCCTCCTTGAAAATACTATACACCAGTTACAATTGAAATAATAAACGATGGAATATTTACACTATAAAGAAATTTAAATAATATGCTTGAGTTAACCGCAGAATTAAATGATGAAAACGCTTCTAAGTCCATAGTAAGAACTATTGCATCTATCAAAACAATAAGCATCATTATTATGAACACAGATTTTACTAAACCAAATATACAGCTCATAGCATTATTAAGCGTTTTTAGTTCTGTATTTACAAAATGTTTAGAAAATTTTGAAGACAATGTTATTATAATAATCAACAGAATTGTAAAAATTATAACCATATTTATTTTGGTCATATATGAAATAGCATAAGGTGCAATATACTGTTCTATTGATTCTTTGATTGTAGTTGAACTGTTTATACCACTCTGAGTAAGCAAATTTGATGAATTCACGCCGTCAAGAGTCAGGGCGTTTCTTATAAATTTGGGTAGCACATTAAATACATCTTCCGAAGTGAATCCATTGGAATTTGAAACGACTGAGCCAATTAAATTCAGAAGATTATTCTTAAACATAGAACTATAACTTATTATTACTATAAAATAACCAACAAATGAAGCAATAACAGCCGATATAATCTCACCAACAAATTCGATTATAGATATAATCAAACCTCGTTTAATACTCGTTGCTGTAACTAAGATTACCACAAACAATACAAAAAAATCTAAAATTACACTCAAAACATTCATACTTTTATTTTCCCTCTTACACCCACAATTATCTGTTTTTTAAAAATCATCGTATAAATTATCCTCATTTAAAATCGAAAAATTTGTAAAATAACAGATAAATATATAATATCACATAAGAAGAAAAAGCACAACACATAAATTTAGCAACATTCATAGCCGATTTTTTATAAAGTCTTACAATTTTATTTTATTGTATTATTTATGTGGTATAAATTTAAATTATTAAAAATTGGTAAAAGAAAAACGCCTTTCGGTGCTACCGAAACAGCGTTTAAACTTAACCGCATTGGCATTATAAATCAAACATTAATCAGACAGCAGCCTTACGGACAAGTGCTGATTTCTTTCTTGCAGCGGTATTCTTATGAAGAAGACCCTTAGAAACTGCTCTGTCGATACTGCTTATAGCAGCACGAACTGCTTGCTCCTTATCTGCCGCATTGTTTTCGATAGCTGTATTTGCCTTCTTAATAGAAGTTTTAAGTGCGGAATTAGCAGCCTTATTTCTCGCAGTTTTAACAGCGATAACTTTAACACGCTTCTTAGCTGACTTAATATTAGGCATATGTGGCACCTCCTTTTTAAATGCTCTCGTAATGAATATAATAACATAATTCGGGCAAGATTGCAAGTATTTTTTTGTTTTTGATAACTTAACCGCACTAAAGCTTATTTAACTTAAAAAATATGTTTAAATATACAAGTTTATTTTTTATTTTTAGATTCGTAAACCTTTAGAACATCTGAAACCTTACCATCACAAACAACTGTACCACTTTTGAGATATATTGCACGAGTACAGATTTCTTCGACACTATCTTTACTATGGCTGACAAAAAGGACGGTTACATCCGATTTAATCAAATCTTTAATTTTATTTTTACACTTCTTCTTAAAGCTTGCATCGCCAACGCTTAGAGCCTCATCAACAACAAGTATATCCGGCTCTATATTGATATTTATAGCAAAGCCAAGACGCATTTTCATACCGCTTGAATAGGTTCGGACAGGCTGGTCTATATATTCGCCAAGGTCGGCAAATTCTACTACCCTATCCTCCATACCCTTGATTTCTTTATCCTTCAAGCCAAGAAGATAGCCCTTGAGATATATATTTTCTCTGCCTGTCATTTCATTTGAAAAGCCAGCTGTAAGCTCAAGCAAAGCAGCAACTCTGCCTCTTACTATAATATCACCTTTATCAGGAAATGATACTCCTGTAATCATTTTTAAAAGTGTAGATTTACCGGCACCATTGTTTCCAACTATACCGACAGATTCACCTTTATATATCTTAAAGCTTACATCATTGAGTGCCTTATGCTTATGAAGCTTTTTAGAATGATAAAATAAAGCTGAAAATTGCTCTCTGCTGCTTTTATATAATGTATAGGTTTTACTTACATTTTTAAACTCAATAATAGGCGTTTCCTTAGCCTCAATTTCGTTGCTCATATATGCACCCTTTCATCAGGAAATAAGCTTATTATTTCACAAAACCGATGATATAACCATCATACAGCCGTAAATTCCCTACTATAATAAGAATTTTACATTTATAAGCATTATTTGTCAATAAGCGTATTGATAGACTTATTTTAAATTTAAATCTAAAATTTATGTAAATCATAAAAATTACAAGCTAAAAGCACTTTACATTCGCAAAAAACAGGTATAAAATAATACCATAACTCATTTATGATTGGAGAAGATAACAATGAAGGTTATGGTTGAAACATCTGCACGCCATGTGCATGTAACGCAGGAAACTCTTGAAAAGCTCTTTGGTGCAGGAGTTACACTCACTAAGAAAAAAGACCTTTCACAACCTGGACAATTCGCAAGTATGGAAAGAATTACTATTGTAGGTCCTAAGGGTGAAATGAAAAATGTTTCTATCCTTGGCCCTGTAAGAAAAGCTGACCAGGTTGAGCTTTCACTTACCGATTTGAGAAAAATCGGTATTGCTGCTCCTGTTCGTGAATCCGGCGACATTGAGGGTACTCCCGGATGTAAGCTAATCGGTCCTGCCGGTGAAGTTGATATTGAGAAGGGTGTTATCGCTGCAAAGCGTCATATTCACTTTACCCCTGAGGACGCAAAAAAATTTGGCGTTAAGGACAAGCAGATTGTCAGTGTTGAAGTTGGCGGAGAAGGCAGAAAGCTTATCTTCGGCGATGTTGTTGTAAGAGTAAGCGAATCCTATGCAGCCGCTATGCACATCGACACAGACGAATCTAATGCAGCAGGTCTTCCCGGAACTGTTGAGGGCGAAGTTATTGTCGGCTAAAAGTTAATACATAATATAAAAAACAGCAAAGCTTTATCTTACAAGCTTTGCTGTCTCTTTATAGCTAAAAAGAAAAACAGCGTGTATCAAACAAAAACTGATACACGCTGTTTAATTTAATAAATTACTGAATTGAGCAATCGAGATAATGTTCAAGCTCTTCCTCGTCCTTCTTTTTCTTATCCTTAAAAATAAGAAATGCTGTAACAGCAGAGGCAATCGCAACAGTACCTGCAACAATCGCTATAATCCAACCAAAATTTTTCTTGAAATTCATAACTTGCACCTCCGTTAATTTATCAAGTAACTTATTCATATAATAATCTATTTTAAACAAAAAGTCAAGCAATATAACCAAGTATTCAAAAAAAGTACATAAAAAATTGTTACAAACAGTGACTATTGTAAAAAACATTTCCCGACAAAGTTCCAAAAAAATCGCCACAACCTATCATAGTTGGCTGTGGCGATTCAGAATTTTATATGTATATTTACTTCTTTGCAGTAATCTTTTTTTCTGTACCGTTCATAATTCTTTTGATGTTGTCCTTGTGTCTATATATAACCATTATTGCTATAATCAAAGTAATAAAGGTCGCAAAGAATACAAAAACAAGCGAATTAGACGGGTTAGGCATATAGTCTAAGAAGTATCTGAAGCAGAAAGTAGTAATCGGATAAACTGCCGCATTTACCAATGCACACTTAGAAATAACCTTTGTTGAAGCAAACATAATTGCGAACACAACAAGCGCAGCTACAAGAGTTCTCCAATCTGTCATAAGCATAACAGAAGCAGTTGTAACAACGCCCTTACCACCCTTAAATCCATAAAAAATCGGATACATATGGCCTAAAACACAAGCTAAGCCTGCAATATAGAAAGCATATTGCCTTATAAGACTCATTTTTTCGCCGTGGAAGCCTATAAGAATAAGATATGCAATCAGAATGGAAACAACGCCTTTAAGAAAATCTCCGATAAATGTTACTATCGCAGGACCTTTTCCGACAGTACGCAGAACATTTGTAAATCCTGCATTTCCACTGCCCATAGTTCTTATATCCTTATGAGCAACAATTCTTGTTGTAATGATTGAAGTATTTATACTTCCGATAAGATATGCAATAACCGCCGCAATCAAAATATAAATGCCATACCCGCCAAAAACAAAGCTAAATTCTTCACCAAAACTCACGCAAAATCACACTCCTATTCTTTATCTCCACGCTCACGAACTATAAATCGCACTGGTGTCCCCTCTAAACCAAAGGTATCTCTGATTCGGTTTTCAAGATATCTCTGATATGAGAAATGGAATAAATCCGATGAATTTACGAAGCATACGAATGTTGGTGGCTTTACAGAAGCCTGAGTCATATAGTAAATCTTAAGTCGTCTACCTTTGTCTGTCGGAGGCTGAACACGTGCAGTAGCTTCAGCAAGAATATCGTTGAGCATACCGGTCTTTATTCTCATCGCATTAGCATTAGCCGCAGCGTTTATATGCTCAAAAAGGCTATCTAAACGCTGACCGGTCTTTGCAGAAATAAATACTATTGGTGCATAGGACATAAACGAGAAATCATTTTCAAGGCTTTCACGCATCTTTTGCATAGTCTTTCCGTCTTTTGCAACAGCGTCCCACTTATTAACAGCAATTATACAAGCCTTGCCGGATTCGTGTGCTAAGCCTGCAATTTTAGAATCCTGATCTGCAAATCCCTCTGTTGCATCAATCATAATAACGCAAACATCGCTTCTTTCGATTGCCATTTTCGCACGAATAACACTATATTTTTCGATTTCGTCATCAACCTTGGTCTTTCGTCTTAATCCTGCTGTATCAGTAAAATTAAACTCGCCGAAATCATTCTTTACAAGCGTATCGATACTGTCACGAGTAGTACCGGCAATATTAGAAACTATGCAGCGTTCCTCACCTGTAATACGATTAATAAGAGAAGATTTTCCGACATTAGGTCTGCCAATAACTGCAACATTGATAATTTCGTTATCTTCATCGTCATTGGCTTCCTCTGGGAGCAAATCATAAACAGCATCAAGCAAATCGCCCGTACCTGTTCCGTGAACAGATGAAACCTGAATAGGGTCACCCAAACCAAGATTATAAAATTCATAAAATTCAGGGTCAGGCTCACCAATTCTGTCGCACTTATTTACGCACAAAACAACAGGTCTGCCACTCTTTTGGAGCATTGTCGCGACCTCTTGGTCAGTAGCTACAAGACCCGATTTTACATCTGTAACCAAAATAATAACATCAGCCGCTTCTATGGCAAGCTGAGCCTGTCTTCTCATCTGACTCAGGATAATATCATTAGAATAAGGCTCGATACCACCTGTATCAATCAGCGAAACCTTTCTGTTTCTCCATTCACATTCTCCGAAGATTCTATCCCTTGTAACGCCGGGTGTATCATCGACTATTGCAATACGCTTTCCGATAAGCTTGTTAAAAAGCGTACTTTTGCCGACATTTGGACGGCCGACAATCGCAACTACTGGTCTTGCCATATTATCAACTCCCTTTTTTCATAAACTTGTACCGATAATATTTAAAGAAAAAAATAGAGAAGGATTGCTCCTTCTCCCACTTAAAAAGAAACGATTAAGCTTCCTTTTTAATTACTTCTCTGCCATTGTAATAGCCACAGCTTCCGCAAACCTTGTGCGGTGCTTTGTATTCGCCGCAGTTAGGGCATCTCATAAGGGCAGGAGCATTGAGCTTCCAGACATTTGAGCGTCTTTTATCTCTTCTCGCCTTTGACGTTTTTCTCTTAGGTACTGCCATTTTTATAAACCTCCTTGCCTGAAATCTTTTACTGCAAAAGTGCTTTTAGCACAGCTAAACGAGGGTCTGGCTCGTCTTTATCGCAACCACATTCTCCGTCGTTCAGATTTTTTCCGCACCTTTGACATAATCCCTTGCAATCCTGTTTACACAGTAATTTTGCCGGAAATTCAAGAAAAATATCATCTCTCAGCAAATCCTCAATCTCAAGGTTATAGTCAGGTACTTCTATATATTCGTCGCTGCTTTCATCAGAAAGCGAAAGAACGAGTATATGCTCAAAATGATAGTTCAAAACCCTTGTTGTACTCTTTCCGCACCTATCGCAATCGAAGATAACTTCAAGCTCAACATCCGCATCGAGAGTAATAAGACCGGCTCTGTTCCTTACTAAAACATCAGCCTTAACAGGTTTTTCAAAGCGTCTTGCCTGTAACTCCTCTCCAAGCGGAAACTCAAAAGATGTCTCTAAACTTTCACCCTCGGTTAAAAATACTTTTTTAAGTTCAAGAAGCATATAATCACCACCGTGGATTTTAAGAAAGTATTGAGATACATACGCAAGACACTTGCGTTCTAATAACGCACTATTGATAATTATAAAGACTTTCTCGCATTTTGTCAAGTAAAAATCGAAAAAAGCTATAACTTTTTCAAGAACAATTTTCTTAATTTGAACGCTATTTTTTCTCAGGCTTTTTGAAAAGTTCCTTTACACCTATAAATAAAAGCAATACCCCAAAAAGTTTAGAAAGCCAATAACCATCTATAAAATTAGAAATTATAGAGCCTATTATTGCACCGCAGATTCCCATAAGAGCAAAGGGAGCTGCAAGTTTCCAATTTATCAGCTTTCGTTTAGTATATACAACAACTGAAAAAATTGCAGGAAGTATAAAAAATATAAGGTTTATTCCTTGCGCCTGCTGCTGTGGAATTTCTAAAAATAAAGTCAGACAGATTATCAGAACTCCGCCGCCACCCATTCCAAGCGAGGCAAAAATTCCTGAAATTATCCCCGAAACTGCTCCTATAAAAAAATTCATCGTATAATCAGCCTTATTCCTGCCCAAAGCATCATAAGTGCAAATATTTTCCTAAGCATATTTCCGCTAAGCTTTTTCATCAGCACAACACCTATCGCAGAGCCGAGCAAGCCCCATAACAGATATGGCAAAGCGTCATAAACAGAAACCGCTCCTTGTTGGAGATAGAATAAAGCACTCACCGCACATATTGGTAAAATTACCGCAACGCTTGTTGCGTGAGACTGCTTTTCAGAAAGCTTAGTTTTAAGAATGGGTACAACTACCATTCCTCCACCAGCCCCCAACATTCCATTTAGAAATCCCGCCAAAGTTCCCCAAAGCGAAAATAGCTTCTTCTTCATAGAATCCCACCGCTCTTTTCAGTATTATATCTATTTTTCCATAGGCTAAGAAAAATATACATAGATTATACAAAAGCGTTATCCGACAATAATTTTTCCCTCTGGAAGAATTTTTCCGTTAGGGTTAGCTTTTTTGCCAGAAATTGAAAGGAATAATGCAAGTGGTCCTACTCGACCTATAAGCATAGTAAGTATCAAAATAAGCTTTGATGCAATCGAAAGACTTGTTGTGACCGATGCTGAAAGTCCTGTCGTAGAATATGCCGAAGTTGTTTCAAGCAATATATTAAACATAGATATATCTTGCTGATTTTCTATTGCAGCGATAATACCGGTAATAACAAGAATATATGTTAATGATATAACTGAAATTGCAATAGCACTGTTTACAACTTTCTGATTTATTTTATGCTTGCCGAAAATAGTTCCGTCCCTACCTCTTAGTACACTTATAACTGTTGCAAAAATCACAACAATAGTTGTAGTCTTAACGCCGCCACCCGTCGAAACAGGCGACGCACCTATGAACATCAATATTACAGTAATAAACTTGGTTACATCGTGAACCTGAGTTAAATCTACGGCTGTAAAGCCTGCTGTTCTTGAGGTTACGGATTGAAAGAATGAAATATTTATCTGTTCGGCAATTCCTCTCCCGAAAAGCGTATTGCCGCATTCGCTGACAAAAAATGCAATCGCACCAAACACAATTAAAATTGCTGTTGTTATAAGCACAATTTTTGAATGATATGAAACTTCTACAAGATTTCTTTTTCTGGTAATTTTCTCTTTAATCTGTTTTTCAAGGTCAAATACAACTAAGAATCCTATTCCGCCTACTACTATCAAAAGCATAATTATAACAGAAACATAAATATCATTTGCAAAAAGAATCATTCCCTTACCAGGTTCAATAAAACCAAAAAGGTCAAAACCTGCATTGCAAAATGATGAAATAGCCGTAAAAATAGAAATCCATATTCCAAGCGAGCCAAATTTCGGTATAAATGCAAAACTTAGCAATATTGCTCCCACAATCTCACAAGAAAATGTCATAAACATTATGGTTCTTATAAGCTTAGGAATATCTGTAATACTTCCGCTTGTATACTCTTTAACAATCTGTAAATCACGCAAACCAAGCTTTTTTCTTGCAATAAGCGTAAATGCGGCCGCAAACGTAAGTAATCCAAGTCCACCACATTGAATCAGTATCAATATTATAGCTTGTCCAAAATATGACCAACCGGTAAAAGTATCGCATATACTTAATCCCGTCACACAGGTGGCTGATGTTGCTGTAAATAAACAATCCACAAATGGTTTTGATATACCATCAGACGATGAAAACGGCAGTTTTAAAAGCAAACCGCCCAAAATCATTAAAAGTACAAAACTTGCAACAATAAGCCTGATTGGATTATATGATTTAATTTTTTTTAGAAAGCCACCCTCTATTTTTTCATCAATCAAAATTTTTACCTCTCTTAATTTACGATTTTATAACACTATTTTTACCATATGATGTATAATACTACTATTATTATAAAAAATCAAGCATATAAATGACATAAATAAACAGACAGTAACTATTAAAGCTACTGTCTGAATAATTATAATATTACTTTGTAACTGTTACCTTAAAATATTTTCTAACAGTCTTTCCATCTGCGTCTATTACTTTTATTGCAAATTCATAATTAGTTGCTTTTTCTAATTTTTTTGTAACCGTTGTATTAGTTGTAGTTCCTGTTAAGGCTGTCCATTTAGAATCATCCTCAGCTCTACAATAATATCTGTATTTATACGGCGCAGTTCCGCCTGTTGCTTTAGCATTAAGCGTAACTGTGTCGCCAAGCTTAATGCTCGTTGCACTAATTGTAGAATTATTCGCCAACGGAGCATTCACGGTTACTGTAAAATATTTTGTTACATACTTTCCATTTGCATCTATTATTCTTACAGCAAATTCATAGTCAGTTGCTTTCGCTGGTTTTTTTGTAACCGTTGTATTAGTTGTAGTTCCTGTAAGGGCTGTCCATTTAGAATTTCCTGCAATTCTGCAATAAAACCTATACTTATAAGGTGCCGTTCCGCCTATTGCATTTGCAGTAAGCTTAACTGAATCACCAAGCATAATATTTGTTGCACTGATTGTAGAATTATTCGATAATGGAGCATTAACTATTACTGTAAAATATTTTCTTATAGACTTTCCTTGTGCATCTGTTACCTTAACCGCAAAATTATACTTAGCCGCTTTTGCCGGTCTCTTTGTGACTGTTGTATTAGTTGTAGTTCTTGTTAAAGCTATCCATTTAGAATCGCCCTCAGGTCTGCAATAATATATATACTTATAAGGTGCTGTTCCGCCTGTTGCACCTGCCGTAAGTTTAATTGAATCACCAAGCGTAATACTTGTTGCACTGATTTTTGATGTGTTTACAAGTGGCTGTGAAAGCTTTGGTATTGCGGTTATATCGGTTTTATCTCCGCATACTGTACAATGATGAGATTTACTTCCTTCTGATTTAGCCGTAGGCTCAACATCTATTGTCCAATCCTTTGAATAGCTATGAGCTGTTTTAGGAATAGTTTCTATCTTGGTTTCACCACAGATAGAGCAGGTATAAGACTTACTTCCCTCTTTAGTACAGCTTGCAGCCGTAGCAGATATAAGCTTATAATCGTGCTTACAAACCGCTGTAATATCAGTAGTATATGTAACTCCATTATATGTTGCATATACCCTCATCGTCCCTAAATCTTTAGCTTTTATAAAAAGTTTACCTGATGAAAGATAATAATCAAAGGAACGATAATCGCCACTGAGTGACCAAGAAAAATTCAAAGTTTTAAGTGGATTATTATAAGGTACTATTGAAATAGTGTCTCCAACACATACAGTATAATTATCTTCTTTAAAGCCAAGCTTGTTATACTGGCTATCCTCATCAAAAAGATTAAAGAAATTAACAGTATATGAAATTGATGTTGGAACACCATTCCTTTTAAGACCGTTAATCTTAACGCTTACAGTATCATTTTCAGGAAATTGACCGACATTAAAAATAATACATCTATTCATACCGTAACCATCATTATTTACAGTAAGATAATTTGTTTTCATATCGGTAGATGTCTTATCGAGATGCCATGATTTATTAAGCAGTTTTGAGCTTAAATCTACTGTAATATTTTCAAGACTTGGATACTCATAGCTTGAATTAAGACTTACAGAGAAAGCATATCCGTAGCTTGATTGTGTATAGATTTCGTTTGGCATATTTTTAGGTGGCCATGCTACATAATCGCCAGTAAAGGTATCGCTTCTTGTTCTGTCAAAGGCATACATTGCTGTATAGTTTTCAACAAAACCAAAGCCAGTTTGCTTCATAGCAGGGTTAAGCACCCAACGTCTATGGCCAACTCTATCGATATTGCTTGCATCTGTATCTGCAACATAGCCATCTATAACAGACGAAGTAATATTAGAAAAACCACTTGCAATATTAGAACTTCTTGCACCATTACTTCCAAGCTTATAAAGCTCATCAGACATTTCAGATGGTTGTGATGGATAATGCGTTAAAATACCGTTTGAGGCATTAACCAAAGATGCAGCTTGAGTAGTTTCATTATACGAATCATTTAGTGTAATATCTGCCGGCAAACCTGCGAGATACCTGCAAAAATTAACTGAATTAAGCGCCTGAATTCTATCATCAAATGAAATATCGCCCATATCATATGGCTTTTTTGTTGAATAATCCTTTGTATACTCAATATCTTTCAAAGCGGAAAATTCTATTTCGTAATATTTTTGTCTAATTTCCTCCTGTGTTGGATAATCAAGTTCATAGGCACTTACATCTGTTGGTTTAGAAATAGCTGTAGCAGCGAGTAAAGCAAGTGTTGTAACTCCGACATACTTCATTAATCTCACACCTTTCATAATACGCACCCCTTTAATTGTAAAATTACGACAATTTTATACTACAATCATACTTTATTTTATACCTATTGTCAATAAAATGATAGTAATACATAAATCAACATGAATTCGATAAGAATTAAAAGTTTGGCTCAAGCTTTTAATTATCTTACAGAAAAAGTATAGAGGCGAACTGTGTTTGTACACTCGGTAACTATTTCAACCGTATAAATTAACTTTCCATACTAATCACGAGTGAGATTTGTTGCAGGTAGTCACCTTACGCGATTTCACTTCTATGGTAATTATTTCAACCGTGCCAACAATCTTACCTTGTCAATGTCGAAGTTTTGCTTACAAAATCGATTCCGCGTCCGGCTCACCACAAAATATAACGGGCAGCATTTCAAATTCTGAAACGCTACCCGTTTTTATAACATCAAATTAAGATGCTGTATCATTTTTTTTAGGTCTTTTTTTGGTTTTTGACTTTTTAGTTTCTGCCGGTAATGCAGTAAGCTTAGAGTCATCATGCTCTACATCAGCCAAAGAACTATCTTCAACAGCTTCTTTAGTAATAATAACCTTAGTTACTGATGGGTCTGATGGAATCGAGTACATAAGCGGAGTAAGGATACTCTCCATTATTGAACGCAAACCTCTTGCACCTGTTTTTCTTTCGAGTGCCTTTTGAGCGATAGCACTTAAAGCGCCGTCATCAAAATCAAGCTCTACTCCATCAAGTGCAAACAGCTTTGAATACTGCTTTATAATTGAATCCTTAGGCTCACGAAGAATTTTTACAAGAGCCTCTTCATCAAGTCCATCGAGAGCTGTAATAACAGGAAGTCTACCAACAAGTTCAGGAATAAGTCCAAACTTAACTAAATCCTGAGGAATAACCTCACTCATCCATTTAGTCTGATCAAGCTCCTGCTTTGTCTTAACATCAGCCATAAAGCCAAGGCTTGTAGAATCCATTCGTCTTTCAACAGTTTTTTCAAGACCTTCAAAAGCGCCACCGCAGATAAAGAGAATATTCTTAGTGTTAATCTGAATAAACTCTTGCTGTGGGTGTTTTCTTCCTCCTTGCGGAGGCACATTAGAAACAGTTCCCTCAAGGATTTTCAGAAGTGCCTGCTGAACGCCTTCACCGCTAACATCACGAGTAATTGAGGGATTTTCTGACTTTCTTGAAATCTTGTCTATTTCGTCAACATATATGATTCCGCATTCAGCACGCTCAATATCGAAATCAGCCGCCTGAATAAGTCTGAGAAGAATATTTTCAACATCTTCACCGACATAGCCTGCCTCTGTAAGAGTAGTAGCATCAGCTATTGCAAACGGAACATCAAGTATCTTCGCAAGAGTTTGTGCGAGGTAAGTTTTACCTACACCAGAAGGACCGAGCATAAGAACATTACTTTTATTGATTGTAACGTCATCGTCAGTGTCATGCAGATTTATTCTCTTATAATGATTATAAACCGCAACAGATAAAGCAATCTTAGCCTTATCCTGACCGATAACATATTCATCAAGCTTAGCCTTAATCTCTTGTGGCTTCAAAAGATTGAATGAGCCTCCTGCGAAGAAATCCTCATTTTCGTCATCGTCCTCTGCGTGCAAAATAGATGAGCAAAGCTCTACACATTCATCACAGATATATGCACCTCTGCCCTGAATCATTCTGCCGACAAGCTCCTGCGATTTTCCGCAGAATGAGCAAAGAACGGTTCTGTCACTGCTTTTTGTAGACATTCGTGAACTCCTTTATTTATCTATGAGAAATAACCTTATCAATAAGACCGTATTTGAGAGCTTCATCAGCTGTCATAAAGTTATCTCTTTCTGTATCCTTTGCGATAACATCATATGGTTGACCTGTTCTCTCGGAAAGGATAGTATTAAGCTTTTTCTTTGTTTGGATAATATGGTCAGCATGAATCATAATATCTGTTGCCTGACCCTGAGCACCACCGCTTGGCTGATGAATCATAATATCAGCATTAGGAAGAGCAAGTCTTTTGCCCTTTGTGCCTGCTGCGAGCAGGAAAGCACCCATACTTGCAGCCATACCCATACAAATAGTAGAAACATCACACTTGATGTAATTCATTGTGTCATAGATAGCCATACCGTCTGTAACAGAACCACCCGGGCTATTAATATAAAGACAAATATCCTTAGATGCGTCCTGTCCTTCAAGGAAAAGAAGCTGAGCGACAACAAGGCTTGCAGTTACATTATTAACTTCCTCTGTGAGCATAATAATTCTGTCGTTTAAAAGTCTTGAGTAAATATCGTATGAACGCTCTCCTCTGCTTGTCTGTTCAATAACATAAGGTATTGTTGCCATATAAAAAACCTCCTTCAAATAACGGTAATCAAAGCATAGACATTTTTAAGCTAAAATAATCAATTTATTCTGAAATTATGCTTCTTCGCCAGCTGCTTCAACAGCACTTTCCTGAACGAGCTTCATAGCCTTCTCGTTCTTAACATCCTTTGCAATATCTTCAGCAGTAAATGCAGCCTTTACACGAGCAACATCTACCTTGTATGCCTCAGCAAGCTTATTGTACTCTTCTTCAATTTCTTCCTCAGAAGCGTCAATGCCCTCTGCTTCAGCAACAGCCCTGAGAGCAAGTCTTACCTTAACCTGAGCTTCTGCTCTCTCCTTATACTGCTCACGGAGAGCCTGCTCATCAAGACCTACATACTGCATATATGTGTTGATGTCAAGACCCTGTGCACGAAGGTTCATCTCGAACTCGCCAATGAAGTTGTCGATAGCATTCTCATACATAGCGTCTGGAATCTCAGCAACGAGCTTCTCAGCAAGGCTCTTAGCGACCTGATTGTTCTTATCGTTCTTAGCTTCTTCTTCACGAGCCTTAGCAAGCTTTTCCTTAACGTCAGCTCTGTAATCAGCAACAGTTTCAAATTCACTTACATCTTTAATGAATTCATCGTCAACCTCAGGAAGCTCATGCTTCTTGATTTCGTGGAGGTTAATCTTGAACTCAGTAGCCTTGCCTGCGAGTTCCTCTGCCTGATAATCCTCAGGGAAAGTTACATTGATTGTGAACTCCTCGCCTGCATTATGACCAACGATTTGCTCCTCAAAGCCAGGGATAAACTGACCTTCGCCGAGTGTAAGGCTGTAGTTTTCTGCCTTACCGCCATCGAAAGCTTCGCCATCGAGGAAGCCCTCAAAGTCGATAACAGCTACATCGCCGTTTTCAGCTGCTCTGCCTTCAACAGTAACGAGTCTTGAGTTTCTCTCCTGAACTCTCTTAATATCGTTATCAATATCTTCTTCTGTAATCTCAAGCGACATTGGCTTATACTCAATGCCCTTATAGTTCTCAATAGAAACTTCTGGCTCTACTGTAACAGTAGCCTTGAATACAAAGCCGTCCTTGCCTGCACTTTCAACGTCAAGGTCAATCTTATCTCTTACGAGAGTAAGACCGGCTTCCTTAGCAGCATTCTCGAGTGCTTCAGGATAAAGGTCCTTCATAGCGTCCTCATAGAATACCTCTGAACCATACATCTTCTCGATGATAGCTCTTGGAGCTTTTCCCTTTCTGAATCCAGGTATGTTAATTCTCTTAACTTCCTTCTTGTAAACCTTGTTAACAGCGTTCTCGAAAGTTACGCCGTCAACTTCAACGGTAAGTTCATAACGGTTAGTTTCAACCTTGTTTGATGATTTTAATGACATTTAATATTCCTCCTGAAAAGCTGCAAAATATAGTATATTATATCATAAGATTTCAAGCAATTCCATACTTTTTTGAAATTTATTTTTTATAGTTCCGAAAAAGACTTATTTATATAACTCTTATCGGGTCAAATTTGAGATAATCGGCAGAAATAAGCTTGAATTGTATTCCATACCTTTCTCCCTCGAATGCGTATCTTGCACCCGAACCATGAATATGTCCATAGAAACAGCGTTTTATTCCACTATCAATAAGAACATTCAGGATTTCTTCACATTCAGCGTTTCCATAAATTGGCGGATAGTGCAAAAATACTATCGGTTCCAAATCAGTAGCCTTTGCAAGCTCGATTGATGTATTAAGTCTGCCAACCTCACGCATAAGGATTCTTTTATCCTCATCGCTTTCGGCATCGTAGAACCAGCCTCTTGAACCACATATCGCAATTCCGTCAGCAGTAAAGAAATTATTATGCAGAATAGAAATTGTATTCCAACCCTTTTCCGCTAAATAACGGTCCATTTTGCTTTTGGTATCCCACCAATAATCATGGTTGCCTTTTATAAAAATCTTCTTGCCTGGTAAGTTATTTATAAAGGAAAAGTCAGCGTCAGTATCCTTTAGCTTCATCGCCCAAGAAATATCGCCCGAAACAACAACAGTATCTTCTTCAGAAACCGCTCTCATCCAGTTTTCTCTGATTCGCTCAGTATAATTATGCCAACCCTTAAAAACATCCATTGGCTTATTTGTACCAAGCGATAAATGCAAATCAGCTATTGTAAAAACTGCCACTTTTTCACCTCTCCTTTTAATGATATACCAAACACCATAAGATGTATATTAAAGATAAAGTGTCTATTGAACGGGCGAACTGTGTTCGCCCACTTTAGGAATTACTTTCCTTAAATAGACTATATATCTTTGTTATAGACCGTCACCCACTTATATACCGAGAGCCTTGAGAACTACATCTTTCATCTCATTTGCCGCACAAGTTGTTGTGAAGCGAACCTCTGCATTTTCAAGCTCTGCAAGTGGCTTTGGAACTTCTGTTCCTGTAAGCTTAGAAAGCTCCTTAACTGTTGCGAATTCATCATCGCTTACAGCCTCTGGTGCGATTGAACCAAGAACATTCTTAGCAAACTTATATGGGCTTGCTGTTGATGCGATAATAGCCGGTGTTGCCTTGTCGCCTGTCTTTTCAACATACTGCTCATATACATTAACTGCAACAGCTGTATGTGTATCGCAAAGATAGTGTTCCTCATCATATGTTTTCTTAATAGTAGCCTGAGTACCCTTATCATCGCAAGAACCGCCGAAGAACAACTCGTCGAGCTTTGCCTTTACGCTATCATCAACAGTATACTTGCCTGTTTCTGAAAGTGATTTCATATATCCGGCAACCTTAGCGTCATCATTGCCTGTGAGATGATAAAGAAGTCTTTCGAGGTTGCTTGAGATAAGAATATCCATAGATGGTGACATTGTTGCATAGAAGTTTCTGTTTCTGTCATATGTGCCTGTTGCAAGGAAGTCTGTGAGAACATTATTTGCATTTGAAGCACAAATGAACTTATTAACAGGAAGTCCCATATTCATTGCATAGAAAGCAGCAAGAATGTTACCAAAGTTACCTGTTGGAACTGTGATATTAATCTTGTCACCATTTGCAATCTTGCCTGCGTTAATCAAATCGCAGTAAGCTGAGAAATAGTATACAATCTGTGGAAGAAGTCTGCCCCAGTTGATTGAGTTTGCACTTGAGAAAAGCTTATTATTATCAGCAAGCTGTGCCTTTATTGCATCATTAGTGAAAATCTTCTTAACGCCTGTCTGAGCGTCGTCAAAGTTACCCTTAATAGCAAAAACATTGACATTGTTGCCCTTTTGAGTTGTCATCTGACGCTTTTGCATTGGGCTTACGCCGTCAACAGGATAGAATACCATAATCTTTGTTCCGTCAATATCTTTAAAGCCCTCAAGAGCAGCCTTACCTGTATCACCGGAAGTAGCAACAAGGATAACAGCTTCTTTACCGTCATGAACCTTGTGCATAGACTTTGTTAAAAGATGTGGGAGAATCTGAAGTGCCATATCCTTGAAAGCAGATGTAGGACCATGCCAAAGCTCAAGGATATACATATTCTCATCACCATTATGGAGATAAGAAATAGGAGCAGGATTATCGCCGCCAAATTTTTCTGCGGCATAAGCAGCGTCTACGCTTTCGCTGATTTCTTCTGCTGTAAAGTCTGAAAGGAAATCTGCAAGAATTTTCTTTGCTCTGCCCTTATAATCGAGCTTAGAAAGAGCAAGAAGTTCATCAGCAGAATACTTAGGAAGCTCCTGTGGTACGAAAAGACCACCCTCCTCAGAAATACCCTGAGAAATTGCCTGAGCCGCTGTAACAACCGTATTTTTGTTTCTGGTACTGTTATACTTCATAAAAAGTCCCTCTTTCAATTTTGTTTGTTAGCCTTCCCTTAGAACCTTAATAAAAAGTTTCTTGCATTATTAAAGAAAATATCTTCTAAAAGCTTTTCATTGTAGTTATGCTTCAAGAAAAGCTCATAAAGCTTATTCATAGATTCAATTCCGGTCATATCAATCGGAATATCTGTTCCATCAAAATCAGTGCCTATAGCAAGAGTTTTTTCTCCACCAAGTGAAAGAAAATGTTCTGCGTGTCTGAGAACATCAAGCATACAAGCTTTGTCCTCGTCCTCACGCAGGAATCCTCTGCTGAGATTAAGACCAACAATTCCGCCCTTATCCTTTATAATAGAGAATTGCTCGTCTGTAAGATTTCTTCTATGCGGACAAATTTGCTTTGAATTTGAGTGTGTCGCACAAAACGGCTTTGTTGAAAGTTCTGCAACATCATAGAACATTGGCACACTTGAATGTGATACATCAACAACTATGCCATTCTGCTCCATCTTCGCAACAACGGATTTGCCGAAATCGGTCAATCCCTTTGCACCCTCAACACCGATACCATCGCCAAGTTCACAATTTCCATTCCAAGTAAGCGTCATAATCTTAACGCCGCATTCGGTAAGGTAATCTACATTTTCAAGTTTTCCACCAAGAACCGCACCACCTTCAACGGTCAGCACAACTCCCTTACTCTTTTTAGACTCAACCTCTATAATGTCATTATGTGAACGAATAATTTTTATATTGGTATCTTTAAGTTCATCATTCAATTTTTTGCGACAGTTTTCAAAAAGCTGCATTGCATTTTTGTTTCTGAATTCGTCAGGAACCCAAACCGCCATACACTGAATATATGGCTCTATGCCATCTGTTTTATCAAAAGAAATGTGGAAATCATTATTGAAAAGACCGCCATTTTCAAAGAACGCACGATATAAGGTATCGCAATGAAGGTCGAAAAGCTTCATAAAAACCCCTCCGTATCAAAAGCATTTTCAATATAATTTAATTCTATAAGCGTATCAGTTCGACTGTCAATAGTTATTTCACAGACATCAAACCTCGGCTGTAAATCATATTCAAACTCTGAAAGAAATATTAGTGCCGTCTGTATAATCTTTCTGCGTTTTGCAGGAGTAACTGCGGCAGCAGGTCTTTCAAGCGCTTTTTCATTCCTTGCTTTAACTTCAACAAAGCCTATAAATGCGCCATTCTTTGCAATAATATCAATCTCGCCATAACGGCTGTGATAATTTCTTGCAACGATTTCAAAGCCATTCTTGCAAAGATAGTCTGCGGTAATATCTTCACCGAGTTTTCCACGATAAAGTTTATCTGACATCATTTTTCTCCGCAAGAATTTTCTTTAAAAACGACGGACGATGTATCTCACAAGGTCCATATTTCAAAATCATCTCTCGATGTAGCTTAGTGCCGTAGCCCTTATGCTTTTCAAATTGATATTCAGGATAATCTTTTGCAAGCTCAAGCAAAAGTCTGTCTCGGCTAACTTTTGCAAGGATTGACGCCGCCGCAATAGATTCTGAAAGCGAATCCCCCTTGACAATAGCCATTGAAGGGATTTCCAGTTCAGGAGTTTTGTTGCCGTCAATCAAAGCATATTCAGGCTTTATCGAAAGCTGTTCAACTGCTCGTTTCATAGCAAGCATAGCGGCATTCAATATATTGATTTCTTCAATTTCTTCTACACTCGCCCAGCCTATTCCATAGGCTACGGCTTCTTCTTTTATAATATCAAAAAGTTTTTCACGCTTTTTTTCGCTAAGTTTTTTTGAGTCGTTAACTCCCTCTATCACTTGACCTTTTTTAAGAATAACCGCTCCCGCGCACACAGGACCGGCAAGCGGACCTCTGCCCGCCTCGTCTACTCCGCAAATTGTGGTGTAGCCCTGAGCATAAAGTTTATTCTCATATTCTAAAAGTTCCATAATCTTCAGCCCTGTCAAGTGTAATTTTTCCGAGAATACCGGCTCTGAACTCGTCAAGAACGGTTTCTGCGGCTCTGAGAGTATCAATTTCTCCGCCCGAAATGAGCATACCACGCTTTCTGCCGATAAGTTCAAGCATTTCATAGCCTTGAAGCTCTGAAATATCAATATCAAGCTTATAACGTGTTTTTATTGCATCAGGGTAGCTATCACGCAAGAACAAAAGCAATCTTGCGGCAAGTCCTTCGGTATCAATAACTTGGTCACGAACCGCACCTGTAAAGGCAAGTTTTTCACCAACTATTTTATCCTCAAACTTAGGCCATAAAACGCCCGGGGTATCAAGCAATTCAAATCCCTTGCCAATAGTAAACCACTGATTACCTCTTGTAACGCCAGGTCTGTCTTCGACCTTAGCCTTACTTTGCTTAACCATTTTATTGATAAAGCTTGATTTACCGACATTAGGTATTCCGACAACCATAACTTTAATAGTTTTGCCCTTCATGCCCTTAGCTTCCCACGCTTTGATTTTATCTGCAAGAACTGTTCTTACGGCTGGCATAAAAGCGTTTAACCCTTTGCCGGTTTTGCAATCCACCGGTAAAGCGGTAATTCCTGCATTTTTATATACAGCAATCCATTTTTGATTTTGAGCCTTGTCTGCGATATCGCACTTATTCATAAGTACGATACGAGGTTTATTATTTATAAGCTTTCTTAAATCAGGGTTTCTGCTACTAAACGGAACACGAGCGTCTATAATCTCTGCAACGCAGTCAACAAGTTTTAAACTTGCCGCAAGCTGACGCTTCGTTCTCGTCATATGACCAGGAAACCACTGTATTGAAATTACTTCTTCCATATTTCACCATCAATAAATAGAACCGAATGAATCAACCGGGAAAATTCTGAATTGAGCCTTACCCACAATATCGCTTTTCTTTATAAGTCCGATATTGGTATTACGGCTGTCGCTTGAATGTTCTCTGTTATCACCCATAACATAGACATAGCCTTCAGGTATAACAGATGGAACCTCCAAAGGACTTCTTGGGTCTTCAATAGTTTTGCCTGTTATATACTTCTCATCAAGCAATACGCCATCAACAACGACATCGCCTGTTTCAAAGTTTATAGACAGTGTCTGACCCTCTAAAGCAATAACTCTCTTAATAAGAGCAGAATCATAATTCTGTCCATGGCTAATGACAACTATATCGCCAACCTGTGGCTCATAGAACATATTTGTAATAATAAGTCTATCACCATTTTTTAGCGTATCATACATAGAGCTGCCCGAAACTGTAACCTGTCTAAATACAAAGGTAAGAAGCATGGTTATAAATACAAGTGCAACAAGAAGTGGCTGTACCCATTCAAAAATGGATGTTACCGCGCCGTATGAAGTTGTCTTTGTGTCCTTAGAATTATCTGTTTGAGTTATTTTTTCAGGTTGTCCCTTAATTTTTATTTCGGTTTTTTGTTCTTCTGTAGAAACATTTTCTGTTTCTTGATTTTCTTCGGGAGATAAGCTCTCCGTCTTTTTAATTTCTTCCGACAAAACAAGACCTCCCTTTGCTTACATAAATTTTGTAAGCAATAAATTTCCCATAAAAATTATAGGAATAGCAAAAAGGGGACATAGCGTCCCCAAATTACCTTATCTGATTTGTTCCTTAACCTTAGAAGCCTTACCAACTCTATCTCTGAGGTAGTAGAGCTTGCTTCTGCGTACACGACCGTGTCTGATGATTTCAACGCTTACTACATTTGGGGAATGAATTGGGAAAACTCTCTCTACGCCAACGCCGTAGGAAACTCTTCTTACTGTAAAGGTTTCAGCAATGCCGCTACCTTTCTTAGCAATAACTGTTCCCTCGAACATCTGAACTCTTTCCTTTTCACCTTCACGAATATTAACACCGACCTTAATTGTATCACCGATGTTAAACTTTGGTGTTTCTGCCTTCAATGAAGAAGCTGCGATTGTCTTAAGTGCATCCATTTAAAATATCCTCCTGTTATTTAAGACATTCTTGCATAATTTTTTATAAATAATGCAGAGGACTGTCCGTTTCATAGTTCGTCTTTCACGACGAGCTTTGAAACCTGTCTTAGGTCGACAGATTCAAACGCTTTAACATTATATCATACATCACCTAAACTTGCAAGCTTTTTTTATATCCACAAACCGCAATAAATAAGTATTCGCAGAGGTATTCTCTTCGTGCAAATGTAATAATTAAATATCTATCAATTCACAATAACTTTAAGAAACATTAAATTCAAAGTTTTTGCAAACATTTATCTTTCAGGAAACCCCCTGCGAGTGTTCCCTACGAAAAACATTCCACTGGAATGTTTTTCTACCCTCCTGCACTTTGTGAAGTATAAAGTATTTCGCTCTCTGCGGAGAGCGACCAAAGGCTCCGCCGTAGGTGACTACCTTTGGAAACTGCAAGCCTTTTCAAAGGCTTGAGCGAAACTTTTAATTTTCATAAAACATAATCAAACATTCACTCCATAACACAGCGTATGCCCCAAGATGGAATTTTTTCTTCAGGATATTCTTCATTCGGAAAAACAAATGCTGTATCATATTTAGGACGCTTTTTCGGGAAAATTCCATCTCCGTCAGTAAAAAGAAAAACTCCCCTTAATCCTTTCAATTCTCCATTACTAATTAAATCATTTATATACTGAAAAGCCGGGCGAAAATCCGTTCCACCTCTGCCCTTTACTGTAAAAGTTTCAGATAATCGCTTTATGTCAGCAGTTGAGTGTAAAACCATATCTGAACGAACCTCGTCATCGCATTGAATTATACGAACATTTGCATTTGGCGCAAGCTCATCTGAAACCAATATTTCATATGTTTCAGTCAGAAAACTTCTGATTACCTCCTCTGAACAAGACATTGAAGTATCTATAACTATTGCAAAGGTTCGGATTTTCTTTTCCTCTTTTGTTTCTTGTGGTTCAATCAAAGCAAGATTGCCATAAAGTGAAAATCCGTACATATAAAAGGAAGTGTTTATACTATCCTCATCAGGTTTTAAGAGTTCTTGCCTAATAGAAAACTTCTTCAAAAGCTCCGAATAGCTTTTATCATTTCTGTTTGCAAGATTAAGTATATCAATAAGTTCTTCGGCTGATCCCGCACTTTCTCTTGCAAAGGTTTGTGCCTCCGAGTCGGTATGCTCGCCTATTTTTCCCCATCTTTGCATAAGACTTTCGATTTTCTGTTTAGGTGTATTCTCATCGCACCACAAAGAATGGTCATCAATATAAAACTCTTGTGAAATTGACATCAAGGTTTGCGCATCAAATTTCTGACTACTTAAAATCGTATAAATAGATTGAGCCGTAAAAGATGATTTTTTCGCACGAAATAACGCATAAACTGTTGCTCTTTCGTGCGATTGATGTTTTTGAACACACTTGTTCATAATAGAATCTATAATATGTTCTGTTGCAATATCGCAAGAAATATCCCAAAGAAATTTATCCCTTGAATTTCCCATTATAATATGACGATAAAGGCAATGCAAAACCGAATGAAGATACGCCCTATTTAAGGCTATACCCTTAGAAATTTCTACATAATCCCTATTGTAATAAAATTTAAAGCCGTCTGTTGCACAGCTTGAAAACTTATTATTCTCCTCAAGGGTAAGACTTCCGAGTGCAAGTCCTAAAAATCTCATAGATATATATAGCTTGGTTTTAGAAGTTTCTATTGCTTTTGTATATTCATCACCCATAATGTCGCCCCTATAATTCAAAGCGTTTGCGTCTGCTTTTTCCAAAACGCTCATTTTTGGTATTCATCAAATAGCCGAGAATTTCTGTTTTCTGCTTATTTCTTGCTGTAAGAATAGCGTCTTCAAGAATATTTTCATCAGGTTTAATCGTTTCACACAAAAATATCACAACATCATAATTTCCATTTTTGATTGTACGATTAAGCACAATAGAAATATTCTCCGAAAGGTAAGTTATATAAGTCGATTTAGCCTCAATAGAAAGTTCTGTCGGATACATCAATCTCAGAATTGCAATTTCTGAGCATATTTCCTCGTTTTCATTAATCACCGCAAATTTAAAGCACGAATCATACTCCGCAAAATTTATCAATCCATTGCTTACACATTGCCTATAACGAAAACCACTGCCCCTTGTAAAGTGTTCAAAAATTCTCGCCGGTCCGTTTTCTATTGATTCCTCAAAATATTCAGGCATAAGCATAACAGCTTTTTCATTAGTATCTGTAAAAATAATGGTCAGATATTGCTTTTTGGTGAGTTCGGAAAGTAATTTATTAAGACAAGTATGTTCGTTTCTATTCGTTCTAAGCGTAATTTTAGAAAGCTTTCCACAGTTCATAAAAGCTCCGCCACCTATTTTCTGAACTCCTCCGAAAAGCGATATTTCTCTTAAATTTCTGCAATCATAAAAAGCATAATCGCCAATATGTTCAATAGAACTTGGTAATGCTATACTCATAAGCTCATTGGTACAAATTGCAGGGTAAAATGATTTTCCGCAAGCTATAATATCATTATATTTCTTGCAGATACGATTCCACGAGCCTTCTCCTGCAAAGGCATACGCTCCTATTCCAATAATTCTTTTATTATCTATACTTTCAGGCAGTATTACATCTCCGCAGATTGAAAAAAATCGTAAAAGCTCTGCGTTATTATCTATTTCTCTATATAATATTTTTTCATCAGTAATACTCATATTATCTTCCTTGCAGGCAAAAAAACTCGCTCCTATTTTCAGCTAATACACTGCCCTAAGACAAATAAAAGTTTTTCTCAAGCCTTTAAAAAGACTTGACCTAAACTTCAGTTTTCTAAGATTAAGTACATCAACTAAACGGTAATCTACTGTTTTCATTATATTATATAATGAAAATAGTGTCAAATAACTTGGTTGACGGGCTATTCCCATAATGATATAATATTCTAAAATTATATGAATTTTACGGTGAATTCAACATGATATATTCTTATTCTCTAAATTCTCAGGAAGTCAACATTACAAAAAAAGAGGTATATCGTTATCTTGGCTATGGTAGAGTTTATCCCAGTGACGAAGTCACTGCTCTCATAGATGAGTGCGTAAACGAATTTAATAAATATGTAAATTATCGGGCTTGCTATGCAAAGGTTGATATTTCTGTTGATGAGCAAAACGAAATTATAAATTTCGGATTTATGCAAGTTAAAAGCCATTCTCTGACTATAAATCTCCGTGGCTGTGAGAGTGCATATATCTTTGCCGCTACAACAGGTGCTATGGCAGAAAGATTAATTATGAAGCATAATAAGCTTTCCGCTCTCAAAGGAATAGTAACGGACGCTATTGGTTCGGCATCTATTGAAGATTTCTGCAACCTTCTCAACAAAATGCTTGCAGATTTAAGTTCGCAGAACAATAAATTTCTTCGTCCGAGATTTAGCTGTGGCTATGGAGATTTTCCGCTTGAATTTCAACCGCAGATTCTTGAATTTCTCGATACAAGTCGAAAAATCTGTCTTAATATAACAGATAATCTTATGATGACGCCTGTTAAATCAGTTACGGCCGTTGTAGGAATAAGCGATTTTCCGACAAAATGTCGTACAGGCTGTGTAAGCTGTCAAAAAACGGATTGCGAATACAGGAATTGAATATATCGTTAATTTAAACAATAATCTTAATTATAGATATATTTAATTTGTATAAAATCATAATGCTACGCAAAGTATCATAAATGCAAGGTAAAGTTTCTTGCGATTTTGAGAAAATCAACTTAAAATTGAAACACAATAAAAACAAAATTTCAGGAGGCTTTTACTATGACACTTGGAGAAAAAATTAAAGAAGCTCGTAAAAAAGCGGGGCTTACTCAAGAACAATTTGCAGAAAAAATTTGTGTATCAAGACAGGCTGTTACTAAATGGGAAGCCGACAAAGGCACTCCTGATGTTGAAAATCTTAAGGCAATTTCTAATCTATTGAATGTCAGCATTGACTTTCTTTTAAATAATGACGAAAAATTAAAAACTCTTTCTATAAAAGAAGCGATTAACCTTGATGATTATGAAAAAACCGCTAAATGTCGTTTTAAGGAGGATGCTGTAGTTCTTGCAAAATATCCCAATGCAATAGAAATTCGTCCACTTATCAAAAGTAAAAATATGAATAAATTTGAGTCTGCTCTTGATTGGATTTTTTCAGGTACACTTTTTTTATATCATAATCATTTTGAGGATTTATCTAAATATTATCTTATTAAATTAGATAACAAATTTTTGCTGGTTAATGTCACAAAAGAATTTATTATTTCTGATGAAATAAATATTAACCCTACAGCAAAAAATAAATTTGTTATCGGTGATTGCAAATATACAATTTGTAACTACACATTAAATAAAGAATAAACAAAAAGAAGGTATTAGGGAATGAATATCAAAGAGCTTATAAAAAATCAACTAGTATACTTTGACGGAGGTATGGGAACACTTCTTCAAGAGCGTGGTTTACAACCGGGTGAACTGCCTGAAACATGGAATATTCTCCACCCGGAGATAATCACAGATATTCACCGCTCATATTTTGAGGCCGGTGCTAATATCATCAAGACAAATACTTTCGGTGCTAACCACCTTAAATTCGACAATCTTGAGGAAATTATAACAAAGGCTGTCGAGAACGCCAATAAGGCAAGAGAAGGCTTTAAAAATGCTTATATTGCTCTTGATATAGGCCCTATCGGAAAAATGCTCAAACCTCTTGGCGACCTCGATTTTGAAAAGGCTGTCGAAATCTTCGCAGAAACAGTAAAAATCGGTTCAAAGCTCAATGTAGATTTAATTCTTATTGAAACTATGAATGATTCCTACGAAACAAAGGCGGCTGTATTAGCGACTAAGGAAATTTCAGATTTGCCAATTTTCGTTACAACCGTTTATGACGAAAACGCAAAACTTATGACAGGTGCAAATCCTAAATGTATGGTAGCAATTCTAGAAGGCTTAGGCGTTGACGCTTTAGGTCTTAACTGCTCACTCGGTCCTGAACAGATGAAAAAAATCGTTCCTATGCTAACAAAGGAAGCAAGTATCCCTGTAATTGTCAATCCTAATGCAGGACTTCCAAGAAGCGAAAACGGCAAAACTGTTTATGATGTTGACGCTGATGAATTTTCAGATATTATGGTTGAAATTGCGGAAAGCGGTGCAAGAATCTTAGGTGGTTGCTGCGGAACTACTCCAGAATTTATCCGCAAAACTATCGAAAAGACTAAATACTTAAAGCCAAAGCCTATAGTTCCAAAAAATACAACTCTTGTTTCTTCATATACTCACGCAGTTGAGATTGGTCCATCTCCCATACTTATCGGCGAAAGAATAAATCCAACAGGTAAATCTAAATTTAAGGAAGCTCTTCGTCAAAACAATATGGACTACATTCTCAACGAGGGAATTGCACAACAAGAAAAAGGTGTACAAATCCTTGATGTCAATGTAGGTCTGCCTGAAATTGACGAAGTTGAAATGATTAAAAGTGCCGTATTCGAGCTTCAAAGCGTCATCGACTTACCACTTCAGATTGATACAGTCGATATTGAAGCTATGGAACAGTCTATGAGATTATATAATGGTAAACCGCTTGTCAATTCTGTAAACGGCAAAGAAAAGAATATGAAAGAGGTTTTCCCACTTATCAAAAAATATGGCGGTACACTTATTGCACTTACGATTGACGAAGACGGTATTCCCGAAACCGTTGAAGGCAGAATGAAGATTGCCGAAAAAATCATAAAAACTGCCGCAGAATACGGTATCGACAAAAAAGATATTGTTGTTGACCCTCTTGCAATGACAATTTCAAGTGATACAAACAGTGCTAATATAACTCTTGAAACAGTTAAGAGATTAAGCGATATGGGAATAAAGACAAGTCTTGGTGTTTCCAATATTTCTTTTGGATTACCTAATCGAGAATTTGTAACATCAACCTTCTTTGCAATGGCATTGCAAAATGGTCTTAACTGTGCAATTATGAATCCATATTCACAAGAGATGATGAAAGTATATTATTGCTTCAATGCTCTCACTAATCGTGATGATAACTGCACTGATTACATCAATTTCTGCTCAACGGTTGTTACTCAGACAGTAACCACTACCTCAGCAACAGGCACAAAGCTTGAAAGCAACGATGATGAACCACTTAAAAAAGCTATCATCAAGGGATTAAAAGAACAAGCTGCTGCCATAACAGCTGAAATGCTCAAAACAATTTCACCTCTTGATTTGATTGATACACAAATCATTCCTGCACTTGATATTGTCGGAAAGGGGTTTGAGGAAAAAACCGTATTCCTGCCACAGTTACTTATGAGTGCGGAAGCTTCAAAATCAAGCTTTGATGTTGTCAAAGCTTCTATGGCAAGCAATGGTGAGGCTTCTAAGGGGAGAATTATCCTCGCAACTGTAAAAGGAGACATTCACGATATAGGTAAAAATATAGTTAAGGTTCTTTTAGAGAATTACGGATATGAAGTAATCGACCTCGGAAAAGATGTTCCACCTGAATTAGTCTGTGAAACAGCAATCAAAGAAGAAATCAACCTTGTAGGACTTAGTGCTTTAATGACCACTACCGTTCCGAGTATGGAAGAAACTATTAAACAACTTCGTGAAAAACGCCCTCAATGCAAAGTTGTTGTCGGTGGTGCTGTTTTAACACAAGAATATGCAGATATGATTGGTGCTGACTACTATGCAAAAGACGCTATGGAAACCGTAAGATATGCTGAACATTTCTTCGGAATAGAATAAACTTTTTAATATTTAAAGACAAAATGGACGAGCCTTTTCGACTCGTCCATTTTATAATTTAAGCCTTAATTAGAGTATTAGAATTTATACTAAAATATTTGTTATTATCAATAAGCAAAGCGTTTCCGGCTGTAACATTAGAGCAATCACATACATTTTTCATATCGTGTTCCGCAATATCGCTTTTAAACAGCACCTTACTCCCTATGATTTCAACTTCTTCACCCCTTGAGTAATTCAAGCGATTCACACTTATCTTATAAACCTCATTTTTGTTGCTCTCGTCCGTCCTCAAAAGTTCTGCCGATAATGCCGGCTTTGACGCAGCCGGTTCATTTGGAATTAACGATATTGCGTTATCATTCGATACGAAAATCATTTTCCAAGTTCTTGTTGCCACAGCATCAATGTTATAAAGTGTATTACTGTAATATACTTTTGTACCGTTTGTAACGATATCGTTTATAACCTGTTCCATATACCAATAATTTACCGACTGAGATTTTGCCTCTCTGACAAATCTTAGTTTATAGCAATTATTGACATTGAGAGCTATTCTGATTTGATGTGATGTGTTCTCGTTTGCAAACTCTGTGTCAATATCTGTTTCGCAAACTATTCTGCTGTCTGCGGTGGTAAGTTCATTAACAACAGTTTTTATAAAGTCCTTCTCCGTGCCATATATGCTTATTGATTTATTTATGTAACTCATTCTGTTCCCTCACTTTCATATTTTACTGAAATTGGATATAGTCTTATATTGCTAAAACACAAATTTGTTACCACATCATCAATCATATAGCCCATATCAATACCTATATACGCTTGGTCAGATGTAGCTGTAAACTCGACTGTATAATGCTTTGCGGTATCCGTTGCTGTACCGTCTAAAGCTGTTTTCGCAACAACTCCGGGCATTTTTAGCAGTTCTGTTCTATCAGGTTCACTCGTTGAGATGAAGGCGTAAGCCTTATCACTGCCATAACTACAGGTAAAACCTGTCGAAGTTTTAAAATCGAACTCAAATGAATACATATTGTCTGGAATAGTGTCAAACATCAAATAAATATGCTCATAGCCACTGCCGCCCTTGTATGTTATATCGTTAATACCGTCATTATAATTGTTATCGAACTGCGGAAAGCTTTCTATATTCTTAGACCAATTCGATAAATTTTGCTGGTCAGAACTAAGTATATTTTCGCCTTCTGTAGTTTTGCGTTTGTATACTTTTGATAGCGTTTTACTAAAATCATAAGCATACATCAATGCAACAGTTTTATGGTCACTTTTGCCGCCCGTTGGCTTACAGAGCTTGCCTGATAGACTGTTGAACTTATTGAGTTTGCCCGATAGATTCTGTACTCGCTTTACCTGTCCTTTTAGCTCCATTATGTAGCCTCCTTTGCTGTAATAGCTTTACATATGTAAAACTCATCACAAGGCACTATCATATAATAATCGCCGTCTGCAGTCTGTAAGCCAACATCAAAGTAATATCTCCCAAACGCCAGTTGGGCTGTGTCTGCTGGCGTAAGTTTAATAGTACAAATACCGTCAACAATATCTGCGGAAGTAAGCGTTTTTACTATGTTATAATCGCTGTTTTCTGCATTTTCTTTGACGCCGAATATGATTTTTTCGCCGGCTTGAAGTGTGTATTGTTCGCCGCTCTCGTCCTCAATGTTCAAGTTAAAATCGTTTGTTGTGCCTCTGATTATGTTAATCATTTAATCACCCCTATTCACTATATCCCCAAGCGTGCAAGCCGTTTCCGAGGTCAATATCCGTTACATTATGCCCAAAGAGCTGATTGCAAGTAAAGTTATTGCTTAAATTTAAGCCGCCCTCCTCTGTATATCTAAGCTTATTTACATATACTTTTTGACTTTTGTCATACACGCTCCAAGTCATTGCGTCGCCGTCTATCAAGTCAAATGTAAGACCATACTGCCCAGTATCGCCGCCACGAATACCTATTTGACCTATCTCAGTATCACCACGCCAAAATTTTATGCCGTCTTTGCTTACTGTCATAAGCTTGTTACCGCCGCTGTTATTAACCGTGATAGTATTATTTACACTGTCTAATTTCATTGTTCCATCATCAGACACAAGCACGCCGTTTTCCATTTTCCAACCAGCAATAGAGCCTATTGTAGCAATAATTTTAATGCCTTGTAAGACACCTGTTGTGATACAATCTGCAACGATAGCGCCGTCCATAGTCATAGCAAGCGGAAAAGGACCATTATAGCCATTGTTACTAAATCCCAAGCCATTCACATTAAATCGCCACATCTTTGTAGCTGTGTTTATGTCTGGTGTATTCATAATAAGCAATTCTGACGGCTTTTCAGACGGATTTAGTACAACATATCCGCCACTTGCACCTGTGATTAGTGCTGTTGCAGTTTCTATTGCTTTTTGCCAAACACTTGGCTGTTTATCTACGGTTGTGCTTATCTGATTAATTCTCGTAGTATTATCAATGAGCTTTCTTGAGATTTTTTCAGGCGAGGTTGAAAGAGTAACAGTGTTGTTGAGCGGTTCGTTTGGATATTCTTTAATTTCAACAACTGTATGCTCAAGGCGTTTATTTCTTCTGCGGTCAATAAGTGTAATTACACTGTTAAGCCTTATGTAAAATTCAGAATATTCTATCTTATTAAGCCTTGCAAGGTCGATAATTTCACACACATAAGACCGTTCCGGCAGAGCTAATTCTTTTAGCTTTTCCTGAGCGTCCGCAAGTAAACTTTCAGCCTTCGTATATCTTTCATCTCTCCAAACGGTTGCAATAACCTTATTGCTATAAGAGTTATTATCAATATATTCTTTTCCGTTGTTAATTTTGGCAAAAGATAACCCGTCTTTGCCATAAGCATAAAGACGGGTAGCAAAGCCACTTGAAGAACCTTTGAAAGTCAGCTCTTTCAAGTTTAGTTCATCGCTGAAAAATACATTATTTGCAAGTGTTGTTGGAACGGAAACATTAAGTATTTTGTGTATATTATCTACATCAAAAGATACATTGTACATAGTTTTATTTGTACAATTATTAACAATATCAAGTGGTGTAACATCTGTTAAATCAAAACTGCGTTTTGCAGTAACAAGGCCTGCACCTACCACACTCCAGCCTGTGCCGTCAAGTGCCGTAGACATAGCTTGAGCAAAGCTTATAGTATCATACTTAAAGGTGCTGAATATCTTGCCTTTTAGCTCATCAAGGTCGATTTCAGCATTAACAGTAGCTGTTGTTCTGCGTTCATTTATACTCTTGATGTTGTAATATGTACCATCGTATTCAATGCGTTCTTCTTCAGCTATCAGGCGATATTCTGAATTTTGCGGTGATATATCAAACTGCATTGTTTTACTGCCGCCAAGCGATGATGTTATACACCAATTTGATATGCACGATAGCGGATAAACTTTCCCTCCGCTGTATAATTTCATTGCTTTCATAATTCACCTCATATAAATGTAGGATAATATTCAGTCACGAACTCAACTTTTACCGGTGTAGAATGTTGAGCTATGTATGTGTTTTTGCCCGGGCGTAATTTTGGAAATTCTACAACATTGGAATCTCCGAAAGCGTTAAACCCGTTTTTTGTAACCTTGCAATTTATACCGTCAAGCATAATAACATCTCCTGAATTAACCTTATCCATAGAGTAAGAAACCGAATCAGAACCATATGACATAATAAATTGAAGCCTTGTATTATCGCTGCACCCTGTGATAGTTGCTGTTATTCTGCAATCTGTATCAACTGTTGATGAGCAGTGTAGTTCCGAACCTTTTATAGTCGCTAATGATAAATGCCTTATGCCTGTGAATGAATATGTAACTTCAAGGCAATTACCATCAAAGCTTTCATTACTTATCGAATTAAGTACGCACCTGTAAAAATATCCGTCTGGCAACGATATATCAACGACATTTCCGAACAGAAGATTATCGAATCTTGATTTTTGCAACGCTACTGTGTGCATTTTAGCGAGCATACCATTTTGCTGTGTTTGAGGTTTAAAAACAAGTACGGTACTTATAGCTCGTTGTCCGTAGTCAGTATGAAAAAGCTTAGGGAAATTAGCATTATAGCTTGTGCCTGTTGCTATTGTTAATTCAGTACCGCCAATACTAAAACTTAATAGCCTGGCACCGTATTCTGCAATGTTATTATTATCAATCATCATTTCAACCAAGTTTATCACCCCTTTATAAATGCCAGTTCCTCATCAATATAAGGTACCGTAGCCACCGCAAACTCTCTGCCGTCAATGTTTATGTGAGTTGTTATATTTCCGCTTGCTTTTACAGAGCTGTTACTATCTGATTGAGTATCATAGTTATTAGCATTTTTTGTTGCTACACTTAAACCTATCTCTCCTGCTTGTGCAAATACAGCTGTTTTCAGCCTTGCCGTCATTTCAGCGTTGGTATCAAGCATTATATCGTTGTTTAAGCCTTTTGACATAGTTCCTGATACAGAGTCAGCTAAATCTTTAGCTATACTTGTAAGATTTCTAGCTCTATCCTTTAAGCCGAGTTCCAAGCCTTCAACTGTAAAACGACCAAGCTTTGCCATTAATCTCGATGGGGAATGTTGGTCCATATCTGTTTTGTATGTACTTTCAATTACGGAAGCAACAACATTCATAGCTCTAGATAAAATAGGAATCTTTGATATAACACCATTTTTTAATCCTTCAACTATGTTAGCACCGTTTTCTTTCATTTTTTTAGCAAAAGAATATCCTAATGGATTTTCAAATGCTAAAGCAGCTGCTTTTCCTTGTTCATACATTTCAGTCGGCAAACCGTCCAAAGAATTGATTAGTTTATCATAGGTATCACCCATTTTTTTCTTGACATCATCAGGAAGATTTTTAATAGACTCTCTAATGTTATATGCCATATAAGCGGTATCGTCTGAAATTTTGCCGCCGCTTTCATATGTCGTTTTGACAAGCCCAGCCCAATCGCCTATTTGTGTCATTGTAGCTTCATCAAGATTGTTTACAATATCATCAAGAATAGCTCCTGTGTCTGTTTCATAATCCTCCCAAACTTTTTTTGTATTAGCAGAATATTGTTCTTGATTTATTTGTCCAACTTCTAATAAATCGTGATAACCGCCTATTCTCTTGCCAGCTCGAATATACGCTTCATCAAACGCTTTAGTTGCTTTATTGTTATTGGATATAAACTTATCTGTGCCTGTAATAAGTTTAGTATAATGATTGGTGATGAGTGCTTCCGTCTGCCCACATTTTTCTTTTGCGGCTTTTATAGCCTCTTCTTTAGCTTTCCAAGCTGCATTTTTTTCATTTTCATAAGCTTTTTTAGTTATTGCTCCAGCTTTATATTCTTTAGTAGCTAATTGATATCTTTTTTTGTACTGTTCCTCGGCGGCAGTTATAACTTTATCACGAGCTTCCTCTGCACCTTTTGTATAAGTTTTTGATTGCTCTGAATATTCCTCTGGTGTACCTTTAAACTTAGATATAAATTCCTGTGCTATACCATTAGCTGTTGTTTGATATTCGCTTTGCAATTCAAGTTCCTTATCAGCAAGCTCTTTTTGCTTTTTCATAAGATTGTCAAGTTCTTCAATTTCTTTCTGCGTAAGCTCTTTTCTGCCAGTTGAATATCCGCTACATATTTTATCTATACGAGTTTGAACATCGGTCATATCCTTTTCAAGATTTTTCTTTGTGTCTTCAGGAATTATCAAACTTTCATCGAAACCATCAAGAGAGCTTGTAGCATTATCAATACCGTCTCGGCATTTGTCCATAGCTTCAGTAATACCGCTTAATTTATCGCCATAATTTTCTGCTATTTTTCTTGTATTTTCTGCCGCTATATTATAATTATCTTGTGCCTCGTTTAATGCTTCTGTATCTCCACTTGTCTGACTTAGCCACCCACATAACGCTGTTAGTCCTGTCACTAACCCTTCGATAAGAGTTATAGCAGCACCTATAGGATTTGCTGACATTGCCGCATTAAAACCTAACTGCGCTATTTTTGCAAGTTCTACAGTTCCTTTATATATTTTAATTGCAGAAACTACTGTTAAAATTGCGGGTCCTATAATATTAAGATTACTACAAAGGAATTCTAATACTTTAACAAGAGGAGGTACTACCTTGCTTGCCATATCAGTTATTACTTTTGCAAGTGTTCCTATAAATTTAGTTACAGACTGTATAGCTTTTTTCAAACTATTGCTATTAAAGAACTTCGTTATAGCTTCTATGCACTTTTTTACGGGGGCTTGTACTTCCTTGGGTAATAGAGAGACAAGCCCGTCTGTAATAGCCTTAACAATTTCTTTAGCGGCTGTTAATAACTTGTCTTTATTATTTTTGACGGATTTTATAAATGATTGTATAAGTGCGACTACGCCTCTTACAACAGTTCCTGCATTGTTTGCAAGGTTCACAATGCCGTTTACGATAGAGTCGATTATAGATTCTCCCGCTTTCAGCAATTCGCTTTCATTTGAACTTATTGCGAGTATCAAATTTTCGATTATAGCGACTGCTCCGTCAATAAGTTCAGAGCCATAGCCTGCAAAATTTATAATACCTTCAATAATCGCTTGCACTATACTTCGTCCTGCATTAAGTAGTCTTGAGCTGTTATTCCTAATGCCATTTGCAAAACTATCAATAAATTGCAGTGCAGAATCAATCATCTTCGGAGCATTTTCCGCTGCTTTGGTAGCGATTTCTCCGAAGATGTCACCAGCCGTTTTCACTGCTCCCTGCAAGCCACCATCTGTGAAAGCTTTTGAAAGTTTATCAATATATTTTGTTCCAAGCTGTACAGCATTGCGAAGGTCTGTATCTAAAGTTTCATAAATTGTTATACCGAAACCCTCAAGAGCTGATTTTGCAATCGTAATATCACCTTTGAGATTATCGTTAAGGGTATCAGCCATTTTCTTTGCTGCACCGTCGGCGTTGCTAATGCTATTAGTTAGTTTGTTAAAATCAGTGTCACTTGCGTTTATTATAGCAAGCATACCCGACATAGCTTCTTTTCCAAAAAGTGTTGATGCAGCCGCTGCTTTTTCAGTTTCTGAAAGTTTTCCAAACTTTTCTCGTAACTGTATAATAATATCTCTCAGACCTAAAGCATTGCCATTACTGTCGGTCATAGATATACCAAGTTTGCTCATTTCGCTTGCCATACTTTTTGTTGGTGATGCCAAATTAGATAAAGCAGTTTTTAGGCTTGTACCTGCCATTGAGCCTTTTACACTTGCATTAGCCATTAGACCAAGTGCAAGTGAAACATCTTCAATGGAATAATTCATAGAGCCAGCGAGAGGTGCCACATACTTAAAGCTTTCGCCAAGCATTGAAACATTTGTATTAGCAGAACTTGAAGTTGTAGCTAAAACATCTGCAAAATGTGTGCTATCTTTTGCAGAAAGTCCAAACGCTGTAAGAGCATCTGTTACAATATCTGATGTGGTCGCAAGGTCTAAGCCATCGGCAGCAGACAAATTCATTATACCGTCAATACCATCAAGCATAGACTTAGTGTTCCAGCCAGCCATAGCCATATACTGAAAAGCTTCCGCAGATTCAGTTGCCGAAAACTTTGTAGTTGCTCCCATCTCTTTCGCTTTATCCGTAAGGGAGTGAAGGTCATTTCCAGTTGCGCCGGATATAGATGATACTTTCGACATAGCCGCTTCAAAATCCATTCCTACCCTTGTAGCTGCTGTACCTATAGTTCCGATTCCTGCTGAAACTGTCGCTACTGATGTTGTTACTACTGATGTAAATTTTCCAATCATATCAGTAGCTTTAGAGGTCACTGTACCTACTGTTCCTACACCAGTTTTAGCAAGTTTTTTTAATTTGGATAAGCCAACAGAAAAACCGTTGCTGTCAATCTTAGTATCAAATTTCAAACTTCCGTCATAGCTCATATTCTCACCTACTTTTTTGCAAAATAAAAGCGCACACCATTTCTGATGTACGCTCGAGTGTTAAATTTTAATAATTAAAATTCATAGTGTGACCACATAGATATTATTTTTACTGTCTTTTCTTCCTCATAAACCATATATACAAGCCTGTGCTGTGAATTAATTCTGCGTGAATAGCATTGTTTGAGATTTCCGACAAGCCTTTCATATGGTGGAGGATTTTTATACGGATTTTCTGCTATAAGTTCAAGAAGATTGCTGACATTCTTTTTTAAAGCTGGATATTGCTTAATCTTTTCTTTATCTTTTTGGGCTGATTTAGTAATCATAATTTTATAATTACCATTCAAATTCTTCACACTCCTCAAGCGGAGTATTTACCCCATCTTCAAGTTTTTCTTTTATTCCTGGAATAGAGGTAAGATAAAGAGTTTCCATAAGACTGTTATACTCGCTTTCGCTTATAAGAACCGCATTACCATTCTTAGTATTGATATTCACAGGTTCATTATACTTAATGGTTTGTTCTATAAGCTCAAAAAGTTGCTTTCTGAAATTTGTTGCGTTTGTATTAATCATTTTCTGCACCTCCATTTATATTATATGTACATTATAGCGTACATATAAGTAAAAATCAAGAGGTTTTTTCAATTTCTTAAGGAAGAAAGCACCCTCAAGCGAGAGTGCTTTTAGAAGCTGAATATTTTTATTTTTCTTCAATAACTTTAGCTATGTAAGATACAAACTAATATGATTATTGCATTGCAGTTTCCATATAAGCATCACTGATTTTTCCTGCTTCATCCATATAAACATCTTGTAATTTTTTAGCCCATTTTTCATAGTTACTATAACTATCGTTTGTATCAAGCTATCAATATCACCAATATAATTAGCTGCTTCCTTATTATACTCGGAAACAAGTTTCGGAGTTGCAGATTTAATTTTTTCCGAATATTCATCTAATATTGATTGATATGAACTTGATGTAACTGTTTCAGAACTTTCTTCTTTTGAAGACTTCACCTTAGAGTGTTCTACATTTTTAGATGATTCAGATTTTGAAGATTTGACTTTTGAACTTACCTGTTTAGACGATTCTGGCTTTAGTATTTCGGAATCTGAATTTTCAAATTCAAATGTTTCAGAATTAGAAATGATTCCATCCATACTGCTACTCGCCTCATCTATTTCATTTCTCGCATTACTCATTCCACTTGCAATGCCCCCTAGAGCAGACGCAAAGCGTTCAACAGCCGCCGATTTTTCCTTTTCAGCCTCAGAAAGTTCAGATTGTGTCTTCTCAAGTTCTAATTGAGCCTCGGATTTTCCGTTGCACCCGGCAAATACCGATAAGACCAATAAAGCCACTAAAATAGTTGAAATCGTTCTCTTTTTCACAAAAATACACCCCTTATTAGTTATTTTGTAGATATTATACACCAAATAACTGCAAAAGTAA
>CACXBF010000025.1 GCA_902765855.1 uncultured Ruminococcus sp.
GGCAAAAACAAAATGGATGCCTCCTGTACAATACAGGAAGACATCCATGTGTTCAGCTTAATTTATAAATATGTGTCCAGAATTCTGGGTACATATCAACAATTATGAGTAGCGATTAAGCTTTTGTAAAGTATATATAATTTTGTAGGGGCGAACTTTGTTATTTCCTTAATACTTTTTAGATAATATTATACATTATATAGTTCAGCAGGTGTATGTCCACAGTGCATACTCATTCTTGTATGATTACATAAATCGTTGCATAATTTTGAAAACTCAGAGCGAATACTTGCATTGTCAAAGTCTAAGCCATATTGAGCCGCTCTTTGTATAGCAGGTGTAAGACTTCCTTTTTCCATTGAAATGATTAGCTGAATATCATCTGCAAGACTATCAGCTTCTTCTTTTTCGAGATTAGGCAGATTTCTAAGAAATGCTCTAAGACTGATAAATTCAAGAGTTTTCTCAAAATAACCGTCATTGGCATATTTCAAGAACTGTTTCTTATCAGGAATATAATACGGCTTCCCTTTTTGCAATTCAATTATATCAAAATATTCATCGCAGTTACCAAGACAAAGATTTTCAGCAACTAAATTCTTATCAATAGTTTTTATCTTAGGAGGATTAGGAAATAATTCGTCTGTTGCAAAGATTGAGTAGCATCTCATATCAAGATAGATGCTTTCAACGAATTTTACGAAATCTTCCTCAGAGATAGGTTCATTCTGACTGTTATATATTCTAAGCAGGGTGCGAAGTGGAATTACGCCGTAGAGATTTGCTGCAGCATCAAAATATTGATATAAAAGCTGTGTAGTTTCTTTTGAAAGCGTTTCGCTCATAAAAATTTCTCCTTTTATTCTTGTGCTGAACGCATACGTTCAAATTCTTCCTCGTCAATTACTGTTACGCCAAGTGATTGAGCTTTTGTCAGCTTACTTCCGGCTTCTTCACCGGCAAGTACAAAGTCAGTTTTCTTAGAAACGCTTGAAGAAGTTTTTCCGCCAAGCTGTTCTATGATAGCGGCTGCTTCTGTACGCTTGTAATTTTTGAGAGTACCGGTTATAACAAAGGTTTTGCCCTCAAAGAGTGCATTAGTTTCGCTTTTTGACTTCTTTTCAGCTTGTGTATTAAGACCAAGAGTCTTAATTTCTTCAATCAAAACCTTAGTTTCGGGCAATCTGAAATAATCATATACACATTCTGCCATAATACCGCCAAATCCTTCAATAGAAGAAATCTGCTCGATACTTGCTTCTGCGATGGCGTCAAGAGTGCCAAATTCATCAGCAAGCAATTTAGCGGCTTTTTGTCCGATGTGTCTTATTCCGAGTGCAAATACAAGTTTGTATAAGTCATTCGATTTGGATTTTTCTATTGCATTTATAAGGTTATTGGCAGATTTTTCACCCATTCTTTCAAGAGATTGAATCTGTGCAGAATTTATTCTGTATAAATCAAGCGGAGAGGAAATCATTTCATTGTCAACAAGCTGTTCAACAACAGCTGAGCCAAGTCCGTCGATATCCATAGCGTCACGAGAAACAAAGTGTATTAAGTGTCTTATGAGCTGTGCAGGGCAATCGGTATTCGTGCAACGGAAAGCGGCTTCATCAGCTTCACGAGTTACAGGCGAACCGCAGGACGGACATATTTTAGGAAACTCAAAAGGTTCGGAATTTTCTGTGTGAGCGGTAACTTTTACAACTTCAGGAATAATCTCACCGGCTTTTCTGAGAACAACAGTATCCCCGATACGCAAATCTTTTTCTTTTATAAAGTCGATATTATGCAAGGTTGCTCGGCTGACAGTTGTACCGGCAAGAGAAACAGGGGAGAATATTCCGGTAGGAGTGAGAACACCGGTTCTGCCGACATTTATTTCAATATCGAGGAGAGTAGTTTCCTTTTCCTCAGGTGGATATTTATAGGCTTCTGCCCATTTCGGAAATTTTGCTGTACTTCCCAGTTCTGCACGCTGTGCAAAGCTGTCAATTTTAATAACCGCACCGTCCGTCTGAAAAGGAAGCGACTGACGAACTTCACCGACACGCTCTATTTCATCAATAACCTTTTCTATATCATTAAAATCATTGTAGAAAGGCAAAACAGTAAAGCCTAATTCCTTTAAGAAGTTAAGGCTTTCTTTGTGGCTACTAAGAGTTACACCATCTATTTGCTGAATGTTGAAAACAAAAATATCAAGAGAACGGGCTTTTGTGATTTTAGCGTCTTTTTGACGGAGAGAACCAGCAGCGGCATTTCTTGGATTCTTGAAAGGTTTTTCACCGTTTTCGTCTTGAGCGGTGATTATTTTCATAAAGGTATCGTTTGACATATAAACCTCGCCACGAACCTCAAGATAGGGAATAGATTTATTGAGTTTCATAGGAAGTGATTTTATAGTCATTAGATTTTCTGTAATATCTTCACCGACAGAGCCGTCACCACGAGTTGAACCACGCACAAATATTCCGTTTTTGTATTCAGCGGATACTGAAAGTCCGTCAATTTTAGGTTCAACAACATAGGTTGGATTTAATATAGTTTCACGAACCCGCTTATCAAAATCTCTTATTTCGCTATGTGAAAATGAATCGTGCAAACTTTCCATAGGGACTGTGTGCACAACCGGAGCAAATTTCTCGCTAGAAGCATTTCCTCCAACCTTTTGTGTTGGAGAATCTGTTGTAATCAATTCGGGATAGTCGGATTCAATATTTTCAAGTTCACGAAGAAGTTTGTCATATTCAAAGTCATCAATTTCAGGAGCATCTTCGTTGTAGTATTTCTGATTGTGGTAATTTATAAGCTTGCGGAGTTCTTCCGCTCTTAATTCAGCATCATTTTTATTCAAAATATCATACCTTTCTATTGTTAGGACAAACATAGTTTGCCCCTACATTTCTTCATTTAAGATAATTAAAGTTTAGGTCAAGCCTTTTTAAAGGCTTGCAGGATCGAGGGACGGAGTCCCTCGTGGGTTTTAAGGGCAAAGCCCTTAACATCTCATTTTCTCAAGAGGCGGATTTTATCCGCCTTTTAATACTTTCGGTAGTTTTCTATATAGATTATATCCGAAATTCTATTGTAAGGCAAGAAATAATTGTATTTAGCGAAGAACAGAAACCTTGAATTTTATATAAATTTCTAAGAATATTGTTTATTATTGTAATAAATGCCGTATTTAAGGGTATTTGCTTGACAAATTGTTGTAGTTAGTCTATGCTAAATTTGAAAGTTAGCAATGATTAACTTAACTTTTAAAAATTAAATAAATTTCCAGATGAGGGAGTAGTAGGCGTACATTTTATGTATGTAGTAAGTCAACATAATGACCTTTCAGGTCTGGCTTACTTCAAATTACGAGACTCATATATAACTTAAAATAGCTATATGTGTGTTAGTGTTGAGGTCTTGAATATAGCTTAAAAAGCTGTTTTCAAGGCTTTTTATTTTTGTTAATTGTATTTTATTTAAAAATATTATTGACAAATGAATTTTCCTAAGTTATAATTACGATAACATATGAACATATATTCATATGTTAAATAAAAAATAGGAGGAACGACTGATGTTTTTGGAAATTCAGAATATTGAAAAATACTTTGGTGAGGGCGACACACGAACACAAGTTCTTAAAGGAATAAGTGTAGGCATAGAAAAAGGAAAAATCTGTGTACTTTTAGGTCCATCTGGTTCAGGTAAATCTACTCTCCTAAATATTATAGGAGGAATTGAAACAGCTGATGCCGGAAATATAATAATTGATGGAGAAAAGCTTGAGGCTATGAACGAGAAAAAGCTTTCGCTATATCGCAGAAAGCACCTTGGTTATGTTTTCCAATCATATAATCTTATTCCTAATCTTACAGTCAAAGAAAATATAGAGGTAGGAGAATATCTAAGTGATAACCCACTTCCGCTTGATGACTTATTACATACTCTTGGCTTATGGGAACACAGAAATAAGATTCCGAATCAGCTTTCAGGCGGTCAACAGCAGAGAACTTCTATTGGTAGAGCGATTATTAAAAATCCAAGTATATTACTTTGTGATGAACCAACAGGTGCTTTGGATTATAAAACCTCTAAGGAAATTCTTAAGCTTATAGAAGATGTAAACCAAAAATTCGGAAACACAGTTGTTCTTGTTACTCATAATGATGCAATTAAAAATATGGCAGACCAAGTTGTTCGACTTCGTGATGGTCAGATTCGTCATAACGATATAAATAAAAATAAAATTTCAGCTGTCGATTTGGATTGGTAAGGGGGTGTATTCAAAATGAAAAATCCTCTTAGAAAAAGGGTTTGGCGAGAAATTGTTCAGGATAAAGGAAAATATATAGCTTTGTTTTTGTTCCTCACAATTATGATAGGGTTTATTTCAGGTTTTCTTGTTGCAGACGGAAGTATGAAAACTGCCTACGATAGAGCTTTTGAGAAATATAATGTTGAGGACGGACATTTTGTTCTTGCAATGGAAGCTGATGATAGTCTTATAAAAAAGCTTGAAGAAAAAGATATAAAAATATATGAGCTTTTTTATAAAGATAAAGAACTTGATAATGGAAATTCAATTCGAATTTATAAAAATCGCAATGATATAGACAGAGTATCAGTTATTGAAGGCAAAGTCCCAACAGAAAATAACGAAATTGCCATAGACAGACTTTATGCCGAAAATAATGAGCTTGCTGTTGGTGACTCAATTAAAATTGATGATAAAAGCTATAAAATCAGTGGTTTGGTTGCACTTTCCGACTATACAGCATTGTTTAAGAATAATACAGATACTATGCTTAATGCAAATAGCTTTACAGTTGCTGTTGTAACAGATAAGGCTTTTGAAGATATGAGCGATGGTGGCTTAAAATACTGCTATGCTTGGGATAATAACAAAAATCTTTCTGATAAAGAAAAGAATGACCTTACGGAAGATATAACAGAGATTCTCGTTAAAAATACGATTATTACTGATATGGTTCAACAACTTGATAACCAAGCAATCATTTTTGCGGGAGATGATATGGGCTCCGATAAATCTATGATAACTTGGATGCTTTATATTGTTATAGTAATTCTTGCATTTGTTTTTGCAATTACCATAAAAAGCACAATCGAAAAAGAATCCGCAACAATAGGTACACTTCGTGCATCAGGCTATACAAAATGGGAGCTTATCAGACACTATTTAACGCTTCCTCTTTTTGTATCTCTTGTAGCGGCAATTATCGGAAATATTTGTGGTTATTCATTTATGAAAGAGGTAATTGTTAAGCTTTACTATCATAGTTATTCATTACCTACATATGAAACAATCTGGAATACAGAAGCCTTTGTCCTTACAACAGTAATCCCTTGTATAATAATTCTCATAGTTAATTTAATAGTTCTTTCTTCAACTCTTTCTTTGCCACCGCTTCAATTTTTGCGTCACGAGCTTAAAAGAAAGAAAAAAAACAAAGCAACAAAGCTTCCGAATTTCAAATTTCTTACAAGATTCAGAATAAGAATTATCATTCAAAATATTCCTGCATATATAACAATGTTTATCGGAATACTTCTTGCAAGTATTATGCTTATGTTTGGTATGATTATGACACCTATTCTTGATAATTTCAAAACTGAGGTTTTAGATTCAAAATTTGCAGATTATCAATATATTTTGAAAGTACCCGTTGAAACTAAAAACAAAAATGCAGAAAAATATTGTGTTACGGCTCTCAAAAAGGGAGATTCTGAGGATATTAGCGTTTATGGCATAAGCGATAATTCAAAATATCTTACAAATCTTGATTTACCGAAAAATAAAGATGAGGTTATAGTATCTAATGGATATATGGAAAAATTCTTACTTAAAGTAGGGGATACTATTACACTTTCTGAAAAATTTGAAGGTACGGAGCATAAGTTCAAGATTGTAGGAAGCTTTGACTATGCCGCATCGCTTGCCGTATTTATGACAAAAGATAATTTTATAAAAGAGTTTGATTTAGATAAAGACTATTTCACAGGTTATTTATCAAACGAAAAGATAGATGATATAGACGATATATATATTGCTTCTACTATTACAGAGAAAGACTTGACTGCTCTTGCAGACCAGGTAAATGATTCCGCTGGAGCAATGTTGCCAATGTTTGGTGCATTTGCAGTAACTCTCTATGTATTGCTTATATATCTTCTTGCAAAGATGATTATAGAAAAGAACTCACAATCTATATCTATGATAAAGATACTTGGTTATAGCAATAGAGAAGCAAGTAAACTTTATAATAGAGCAACGGCTTTAGTAGTTATATTTTCTTTTATAATTAGTCTGCCGATTTGCAGTCTTGCTATGAAGGGCATATTCTTTATGTTTATGCAGGAAATGAATGGTTGGCTTACATTCTATATAGCTCCATGGATTTATCCTGCTATGCTTGGAATAGGTATAGCTTGCTACGCAGTTGTACATATGATACAAATGAGAAAGATAAAGAAGATTCCTATGTCACAAGCTCTGAAAAATGTAGAATAAAATTTTTAGTATTTCGTGTGAAAATATGAGTAAAGCCATAGTTCAGTATCGGACTGTGGATTTCTTGTCGTAAAAGGCGATTTTTAAAATGCCGTTGAAAAATTGCAAAATATGAGTTATAATTGGAAGTATAATTTTAGAGCAAGCTACATTTTGTGCTTTGAAATTAAATACTTTAAATGCTGCAAAGCTCAAAAATGAACTCTGTGGCGGAATGGAGATTGTTTATGGATAAGCTATTAACACTTCTTGAAGATAACGCACAATTTACCTATTCACAGCTTGCGGCGATGCTCGGCGAAACAGAAACCGAGATTAAAAAAAGAATTGAAGATTATAAGGAAAAAGGCGTTATTAAGGGTACAAGTACCATAATAGACAGAAGCAAGCTTCAGAATGCAGGCGTTAATGCTATTATTGAAATTAAGGTTACGCCAAAGGCAGAAACAGGCTTTGACGAAACTGCAAAAATAGTTGCGTCTTTCGATAATGTAGATAGTGTATATCTTGCGGCGTCAGCGACATTTGACCTTATAGCGTTTGTCAGAGGAGCTAATATACAAGAGGTTTCGAGCTTTGTCGCAAAACAGCTTTCTACCTTAGATTCAGTTGTATCAACGGCGACACACTTTGTTCTTACAGAATACAAAAAGAGCGGAATTTCTTTTATTGATGATTGTAATGAAGAACAAAGGAGTATGGAACTTTAATGGATTACAATAGATTTATTAACGAAAAAATACGAACAGTAAAGCCTTCGGGCATAAGAAAATATTTTGATATTGCAAACGAAATGGGCCATGTAATTTCTCTTAGCGTCGGTGAGCCTGATTTTCAGACACCTTGGCATATTCGTGAGGCTGGTATAGATTCACTCCAGCGAGGAAAAACATGGTATACACCAAACAGAGGTTTTTCTGAATTAAGACAGGAAATCTCAAAATACTTTGAGCGTCGTTTCCATGTAACATATAACCCTGATACACAGATTCTTGTAACTGTTGGTGGTTCAGAAGCTATCGACGGTGCTATAAGAACAATAGTTTCAGAGGGCGACGAAGTTCTTATACCAGAACCAAGCTTTGTATGTTATAACCCTTTAACAAGACTTGCAGATGGTGTGCCTGTTACAATAGAAACAAAGGCAGAAAATGGTTTTAGGCTTACTGCTGAGGAACTTGAGAGTAAAATTACACCTAAGTCAAAGCTTCTTATCTTGCCTTTCCCTAATAACCCAACAGGTGCGGTTATGAGAAAAGAACATCTCGAAGAAATCGCAAAGGTTGTTCGCAAGCATAATTTGTTTGTGCTTTCTGATGAGATTTATGGTGAGCTTACATATGGAAATACATCACATATATCTATCGCATCACTTGAAGGTATGGCAGAAAGAACAATAGTTATAAGCGGATTTTCAAAATCATATGCTATGACAGGTTGGCGTTTAGGTTATGCGCTTGGTCCGAAAGAAATCATAGAGCAGATGACAAAACTTCATCAATTTGCTATTATGAGTGCTCCGACAACTGCACAGTATGCCGCAATAGAGGGGCTAAGACATGGTGACGGCGATATTGAGTATATGCGCAATGAATATAATATCCGTCGCAGACTTATAGTAGACGGTTTTACACGAATGGGTCTTACCTGCTTTGAGCCGGAAGGAGCTTTCTATGTCTTCCCATCAATCAAAAGTACAGGTCTTACAAGTGATGAATTCTGTACAAAGCTAATAAAATCAAGACGAGTTGCCGTTATACCGGGAACAGCTTTTGGTGATTGTGGAGAAGGATATATTCGAGTATCATATTCTTATTCACTTGGACATATTATGGAAGCATTAAATAGAATTGAAATGTTCATAAATAACCCTGATGCCCCTGAGATAGAAGCATAAACAGTGATTTTTTGAAAGGATGTTGCTCTAAATGAAGGTTAATGTTGATGCCCCGGCGAAAATCAACCTTTTTCTTGATATAAGAGGAAAACGCAGTGACGGCTATCATATAGTTTCTATGGTTATGCAGTCTATTAGTCTTTGCGATGAGATAACGGTTTCTCGTACGGACGATGGAGAAATTAAAATCGTATGTTCAGATGAGAATATTCCGCTTGATGAAACCAATACAGTATATAAGGCTGTTGAGCTTTTCTTTAAAGAAACAGAAAAAGAAAATAAGGGCATTGAGATTAAGATTAAGAAAAATATTCCGACAGAGGCAGGACTTGGCGGAGGAAGTACAGACGCAGCTGCAGTGCTTCACGCATTGAATAAACTGTATGATACACAGCTTTCTCGAAAAGAGCTTGCAGAAATCGGAGCAGAAATTGGTGCTGATGTTCCGTTTTGCGTTTACGGTGGAACAATGTCTGCGAGCGGAATAGGAACAATCTTAAGTCCGTTGCCGGATTTACCGGAATGTTATTTGGTGATTGTAAAGCCAAATATTGGAGTTTGCACTAAGGAAGCCTATGAAAAATCAGATTCACCAGAATTTTCAGCAATAAAAGGAATGGATAAAATTACAGAATCCATTTGCGAGGCAAATATAAAAAGTGTTGCTAAACATCTTTATAATAAATTTGAAGTCGTTATGGCTTTGCCAGAGGTTGAGAAAATCAAGCAGATAATGCTTGATTGCGGAGCTTTAGGTGCGGCTATGACAGGAAGTGGTTCAGCGGTATTCGGAATTTTCGATAATGACGATATGCGTGATGATTGTGCAAAAAGGCTCGATGATGATTACGAGTATGTATACAAAGCAGAACCGGTTTCAGAGGTCTTTTTCGGATAAAATTATATAAATTTAATGATAGTGGTTATTTAATAATAGCTTTTAAAGGGCTTGAGTAAAACTTTTATTTGTTTTATTCAAGCCTTTTAATTCATTGATGGTTTTCTCAATTCTGTTAACTATATTCCAATGTTTCACTATGAGCGAGATTTGTCGAGCAATTCTGTATTTTCTCATAGGAAACTCATTTCGTTGGAATGGGTTTCTACCCTCCTGCACTTAGCTTGTAATTGTTTTAGTGAAGAAAAATAAAATTCGATAAGAACCAATCCGAAAAGGTTGGTTCTTATTTTTTTATGTAAAAAATTTGTTGGCAAACAGACAGGCAAATGATTGATTTAGTTTTTAAAAATAAAGAGGAAAAAGGTGTTATTTAATGGAATCAATATATTATGTACCTAAAGAACTTATAACAGCAGAATATCGTGAGTATTCTGCTGAAACTAAGTTGCTCTTTGCAATGTTGTTGTCAAACGCTAATACATCATCAGCGATTGTAAATGTTGCAAAGCTGATTGATGAACTTGGCTCAAAAGAAATCAATTTGCTCCATAAGCAATTACAAAAAGCCATCGAAGAAAGTGAAGGTGCTTGATTATGCAATTTGATTTCTTCAAAGGAAATGAAACCGAACAGTATATGTTTTATCGTGTTCCGCAAGTACTTTTCACCGATGAACAATTCAAAAAGATTTCTTGCGAAGCAAAATTACTTTATGGTTTTTTAATTGACAGAACCAGTCTATCAGTAAAAAACAACTGGCTTGATAAAAGTGGAAATGTGTTTGTATATTTTACACTTGAAGAAGCAAAGGAAAAATTAAACATAGGCACAGGAAAATCTGTAAAAATATTTGATGAATTAGAGCGAATAGGTTTGATTATTCGTAAAAAGCAAGGTCAAGGCAATCCTACGAAAATTTATGTAATGAATTTTACAAAGCAAATATCTAAGACTTCCACACAAGTTACTAAAGACAAGGTTCAGACTTCCAAAAAACGAAAGTCTGAAAGTGATGTGGAAGTCAAGACTTCCGAAAATCGGAAGTCTAAAGTTTCAAAAAATGGAAGTGTAGACTTCCAAAAATCGAAACCTAATCATACTAATAGAATCATACTTACAGAATCAAATCAATCTTATCTATCAAATGACACCCAGGAGAAAGCAAAAGAGAAGTCTGAAAATGATGGACAGACAGATTTAATTGAGGACATTAAGGAAGATATTAAATATCAGATTGATTATGACATATGCCTTGAACGATTAGACGAGTTAGGAATTACCGCAGACACCCTTGACTTAATTGTTGACATATTGCTTGAACCTTATACTTGCAAATCAGAGATGATTGTAAATAGTCAGTCCCTCTCTCCTCAGATTGTACAAGCACAATTCAAAAAAATATCATTTGACCATATTCAGTATATTTTTGACTCCATGAAAGCAACTACGCAAAATCATAGAATTAAAAACTTAAGAGGATATTTAAGGACTTGTTTGTATAACGCTCCACACACAATCGACCAATTCTATACAAACGAAGCTAATTATGACTTGAATAATTAGCTTGCTGGAACTTCTGCCCCAGTGGGGCAAAAGTTAAAAAAGACAGGAGATGTATAAAATGACAATTATAACCCAGGAAGAAGACTTCGTTAACTACAACGCTATTAAACGCATATCATCTTTTACAGTTGATATTTCTGAATCTGAAGATGAAGAAAAGAATGTTTACATATTGCTTGCATTTGAAAATAACAGTTCGGTGACAACTGATGATATTGAAGAAAATGCTAATGCTATCGATGGTGTAATACATTTGGGTGTTTATGGATACAGAGATGAGCTTAATAGCGTAATAGCAAGTTTGACCGAAGCACTTAAACACAACGAGCCAGTTTTTGTTATGCCACAGCCAGCTATATCTCAACAGTAATTTGTGGAGGTGCTGTTATGAACCAGGACGCTTCAAAAACTATAAGCGTGGTTGTGCAAACAACGAGAATGACCGCAGATGTTTTGAAAGACGCTTTGAGAGCATTGCTTTCAAAGCAAACAAAACATGGAAAAATCAAATACGGCACAATAGCTAAGCGTGGCAAGCTGGAATCTATTGAGGTAACGGAAAATAATATCAAGGACTTTTTGCATACCGCAAGGAAGTACGATATTGACTATGCTCTAAAGCGTGACAGTTCTACTTCACCGCCAACATATCATGTGTTTTTCACAGCAGCAAGTACAGAAATTTTCAAAAAAGCTTTTGCTGAATATGCATCAGGAATAAGCGAAAAAGCTAGTGAAAAATCGGTTGTTAATAGAGAGCAAATCAAGGAAAATTCAAGGGTTATCAGTCAGAAATATGCAGAAGTAGCGAAAGAACGAAAGCTATCAAATGACGATATATCAGGGAGATAGCTATGCAGAATTTCTCAGCAGATAAAATCAAAAAAACTATAATAAACAATCTGCCTTTGCTTTTATTCTTTTGGATTGGAAATAAGCTGTGCTTTGCATTTCGTACTGCAAATGGTACAGATTTATACACTAAATTCTCACCGTTCATTGAAAACTTCACTAACAGCATAACAAATCCTTCTCTAAGCTTAAATTTAATCGATTTGGTGTTTGGTATAGCCGTTGCGATTTTGTTTAAGCTGTTTATCACATATAAGCGTAAACACGCTAAAAAATATCGTGATGGCGAAGAATATGGCAGTGCTGTTTGGGGTACTGAAAAGGACATTGAGCCATATATCGACAAAAAGGATTTTGACAACAATGTTTTGCTGACAAAAACTGAACGCTTAACGATGGGTAAACCATCTGCTCAAAAATATGCCAGAAACAAAAATGTACTTGTTATTGGCGGTTCAGGAAGTGGTAAAACACGAGGTTATGTTAAACCAAACCTTATGCAAATGCATAGCTCTTATGTTGTTACAGACCCGAAAGGTACTGTACTGGTTGAAACAGGAACAATGCTCCGAAAAGGTAGACCTATTAAACAGCCAAACGGAACAATAATTTATGAGCCATATAAAATAAGGGTTTTTAATACAGTTGATTTTTCTAAATCAATGCATTATAACCCATTCGCTTACATAAAGCCTGAAAGTCGTGAACAGGATATTTTGAAGTTTGTAGATGTTTTAATTAAAAATACAAATTCAAAAGAAAAAACTGGTGGAGATGATTTTTGGGAAAAGGCTGAAAGATTGCTCTATTCAGCATATATTGCTCTGATTATTACAATGTGTCCAGAAGAAGAATGGAATTTTCAAACACTGATTGAATTTATTAATGCTTCTGAATGTCACGAAGATGATGAGAGCTTTATGAACGCAATAGACTACTCATTTTATTATCTTGAAAAATGGATAGACAATATCTGGGACGAAGATGAGGAGTTTAGTGAAGAAACTGAAAATTATAGGGAACTGCAAAACGATACACCGACCGCAGAACAGGTAAGTCTTGGAAAATTTGCAGTAAGGCAGTATAAAGCTTATAAACTTGCTGCAGGCAAAACTGCTAAATCAATTCTTATTTCTTGCTCTACTCGCCTTGCTCCGTTTGCGATTGATAGCGTACTTGAAATAACTCAATACGATGAAATGCATCTTGATAAAATTGGTGATGAACTAACCGCACTCTTTGTTGTTATTTCAGACACAGATGAGACATTTAATTTTCTTGTGGCAATAATGTATTCGCAAATGTTCAATCTACTTTGCACAAAAGCTGACAACAATCCTGATGGCTCTGGCAAGCTGAAATATCATGTCCAATGTTTGCTTGATGAATTTGCAAACATTGGAGAAATCCCGAACTTTGACAAGTTAATAGCAACAATCCGTAGTCGCGAAATATCTGTATCGATAATTCTGCAGACAAAATCACAGCTTAAGGCTCGGTATAAGGACAATGCCGAAACCATTGATGGTAACTGTGATACAACACTCTTTCTTGGTGGTAAGGAGAAAACAACCCTTAAGGAAATATCTGAAGCACTTGGAAAAGAAACTATTGATATGTTCAATACTTCTCGAACAAGAGGTAATCAAGAAAGCTATGGTATGAATTATCAGAAGCTTGGTAAAGATTTAATGAGTCCTGATAAGCTCCAGGTCATGGACAATACCCAGTGTATTTTGCAAATTCGTGGCTTACGACCGTTTTTCTCTAAAAAATTTGAAATTGAAAAACATCATAGATACCCTATGCTTTTCGATTTCGATAAGAAAAACTATTTTGATGTGGCAAAATTTGTCGCAGAACAACAAAAACACAGAACAAAACTAACTAACGACACAATAATTGATGAACACATAATCAGAAACTAAAATTCAGAAATTAAAGGAGTTATTTAATATGAAATACATAAAGAAAAACACAAATAATCAATCAAGCAACAAACTTGCAAAAAGATGTAAAATCGCAAAGAAAATAAATGTTGCCATTATTGCAGCATTAACAATTATGGCAATGGCTGCTATGACAGTTTTTGCCGCAGGAGCTACTGGTAAAGTAGATACTACAGATTTTATAAATAAAACTGTTACAGTTTTGCAGTCTGTTATATCCCTTATTGGTGCTGGTCTTGGAGTTTGGGGTGTTGTAAACCTAATTGAAGGCTACGGTAATGACAACCCAGGTGCAAAAAGTCAAGGTATGAAGCAACTTATGGCGGGTCTTGGACTTGTTCTTCTTGGCATTGTAGTTGTCCCTATCCTTGGAACAATGATGAAATCTGCAATGTAATTATAAATTTTCTAAAAATAACAGACACACTTATTCCGCAAAGTGTGTCTGCCCAAAGAGGGTGATGAAATGAGTTGGAATATAGTTCAAGACGCAATAGACGCTATACAAAATTGGTTCAAAGGTGTGCTTGCAGATGGTATAATTGGTTCTTTGCAAAGTACCAGCAATACACTTAACAGTACATTCAATACAAGTAATCAAGGTGTAATGACAAGTTTATTGACTGATACTCCTGATAAATTCACAGGTTCTACTGACCCTAATGCAACACCAATATGGAGTGGTATTGAAACAATTACTAATAATGCTATCGTACCGATTGCATTATTTATTTTGATGATTGTTTTAGTTTATGAACTAATCCAAATGGTTGTTTCTGGAAACAACTTTCGGGATTTTGACACAAGCATTTTTTTCAAATGGTCTGTCAAAGCCGTGTGTGGAATTTTGCTTGTGTCTAATGTATTCTATATTGTCACAAATGTTTTTGGCTTTGGTTCAACTGCTGTAACTTCAGGATTGGCAAGTCTTTTTCCCGATGGGCAAAGTTTTCTGGATTCGGCAACAATATCAGGTTCACTGCGTGGCAATTTAACAAACCTGGATATTGGTTCATTGATAGTTCTACTAATTCTATCATTCCTAATAGCAATAGTTACTTTTATTGTACTTGGTGCAATAATTATTGTTCTTGCAAGCCGTATTATTGAGGTATTTATGTATCTTTCAATATCCCCTATACCGATGGCAACTATGATGAATAGAGATTGGGGCGAGATAGGAAAGAATTGGCTCAGAAATATTCTTGCTTTAGCATTTCAAGGATTTTTTATAGTAGTTGCATTAACTATTTTTAAGGTACTACTTAGTAATGTTATAACGCAAATGTCTAATATGGGTTCTGACGCAGCGTCTATTACAGGTAGTATGGCAATGATGTTAGGTTATATAGTTGCACTAATATTTACTGTTTTCCGTTCAAGTAATATTTCAAAATCAGTATTTTCAGCTCATTAAACTTTTGCCCCACTGGGGCAAAAGTTGGAAAGGAGTGAAATATGGCTCAAAACTATGTAAAAATACCAAAAGATTTATCACTTATTAAGCAGAAATTCATTTTAGGCTTAACAAAAAGACAAGCCATAAGTTTTGGCATAGGTGCCGTAATGGGTTTTACTGCTTTTTATATTTGTAATACTACAATCAATTTTCAGGCAGCTTGTTTTGCACTTGGAATATTTGCATTTCCTGCGATATTTTGTGGGATTTTTAATAAAAACGGTATGCACTTTGAGCAAATTGTTAAATTGATGATTTCTTTTTTTCGCAAGCCAAGAACCAGAACATATCAATCAGAAAATACTTTTTTGATTTTATCTCGACAGCTCGAATATGACAAACTAAAAAAAATACTTGCTAATAGTGATAAGAAATGAAGGTGAAAACATTGGCTAAAGAAACTAAAAAACAAATCAATCTTACAAAAGAGCAAAGAAAAGAAATTCAAAATAGAATGCACAAGCTGAAAATGAAAAACAGGAATAATAGTTCTGCTACACAAACTATCATTCCATACATTGAAATGTGCAGTAACGGGGTTTGTTGGGTTAATGAAAATACTTTTTCGATGACGGTAGAGTTTTTTGATACAAATTATGAACTTGCTGATTTAGATGACAAAGAAGGTATCTTCTCTAAATGGTGTAGCTTGCTGAATTATTTTGATGATTCTATTGATTTTCAGTTTACATATGATAATCAAAGACAAAATCTTGATGACGAGATGGATAAGATTAAAATTCCTGCACAAGATGATGATTTTAATGCTGTCCGTAATGAATATTCCGAAATGCTTTGTAAGCAACGCCGTAACAGTAATCATGGTTTTGTATTAAGAAAACTATTGACATTTACGATACATGAAGCGTCTTTAAAAGCTGCATATCGTAAACTTAACTCTATTGCAGACGAAATAATAAGACTATTTGCAGAGTTTGATGTAAAAGCAATTAAACTTGATGGTAAACAAAGACTTGAAGTTCTGTACCATGCTTTAAATCCGTTTTCCGATGATAGGTTCATATTTGATTGGGGATTAAAGCTTAAAGGTGGATATTCAACAAAAGATTTTATTGCTCCTGTTTCAATGAAATTCAAGGAGAGTAAATTTGAAATCAATGGAGGTTATGGAAACATAACATCCATAGATATTTTGGCTGGTGAGCTATCAGACAGAATACTTAATGAATATCTAAATTGTGGTGAGCAAGTGTCTGTAAATATACATATTAAATCATTCGACCAGCTCAAAGCATTGAAGTTTGTAAGAGGGAAAAAAACTGATGTAGAAAAAATGAAAATTGATGAACAGAAAAAAGCTTCTATGTCTGGCTATGACCCTGATATTTTGCCTGAGCAAATCAAACTTTACTTAGATGAACTTTCAGAACTTCTTGCAGATTTAAATAGCAGAAATGAGCGATTGTTCAATATTACACTTACTATTCGTAGTTATTCTACAAGCAAAAAGAAAGCAGATTTACAGCTTGCTAAGTTAAAGAGAATAACTCAAAAAAATGCCTGCAAGTTAAACACTCTCGATTGGTTGCAAGAACAAGCTTTTTCTTCGTTTTTGCCACTTGGATACAATGAAGTACCTAATGTAAGAACATTGCCTACATCTGCTTTAGGTGTATTTATACCGTTTACAGCCGATGAGCTTTATCAATCAAAAGGTTGTTATTATGGCATAAATTCATTAACAAAAATGATGATAATGGCAGATAGAGCAAATCTTAAAAATCCAAACGGACTTGTTTTTGGTACACCTGGTTCAGGTAAATCATTTTTCGTTAAGAGAGAAATTATTGACCGATTCTTAAAGACCATATCAGATATTATCGTAGTAGACCCAGAGGGAGAATATTATGACCTTATAAACTATCTTGATGGTCAGATTATAAAAATATCGTCAAATAGCGAACAGTACATAAATCCTCTTGATGTCAACTTTAACGATATTACAAAAGATAATCAGGAAGATATAATTGCAGATAAATCTGATTTTATTATATCACTTTGCGAGCTCGTGGTTGGCGGTCGCTTTGGACTTGAAGCCGAAGAAAAAACTGCGATTGATAACGCAACACGAAAAATATACAATAACTTTTTTGAGCATAATCCAATACGCAGAACAATGCCAATACTTGCAGATTTACTTGCTGCATTGCGTCAAGAAGGTGAAATTGCTTTAAGAGTAGCAAATGCACTTGAAATGTATGTAAGTGGCTCTCAGAATCTCTTTAATCATCGAACAAATATTGATACAAAAAATAGATTGATTTGCTATGACATCAAGGAACTTGGAACGCAGCTCAAAAAAATGGCTATGCTTATTTTGCAAAACCAAGTATGGAATAAGGTTTCACTTAATAGAGATGAAGATAAAAAAACGCTCTATTATATAGATGAATTTCACTTACTTTTGCGTGATGAGCAGACAGCTAAGTATTCCGTTGAAATGTGGAAGCGTTTCCGTAAATGGGGCGGTGTACCAACAGGTATTACTCAAAATGTCAAAGACTTGCTCTCATCTTCAGAAATCGAAAATATTCTTGATAATTCTGACTTTATTTGTATGCTTAACCAGTCTGCTGGTGATAGAGATATTTTGCAAGAAAAGCTACATATATCTGATGAGCAAATAAAGTATGTCACCAACAGTGGACAAGGTAAAGGACTTATTCGATATGGCAAAACAATATTGCCATTTGAGGATAAATTCCCAAAGAATACAGTTATGTACTCGCTTATCACAACTAAGCCTGAAGAAAGAAATCTTTTAGAACAAAAGTTGGCAGAGCTGAAACGAACATAAGGCGGTGAATATTGATGAGTGAAGAATATAAAAACAGAGGTGTTCTGCATAAGCTTCACAAGGTTGGTACTCCATCAAAAAATATTCTGATTAAAGCTGTTACAAAATCAGTTTTAATTACAGAAACTACAGCTTTAATCACTAAAGACGCTATAACAAACCGCTTTTCTGGCAAAGAGTTTCATATTCATTTTGAACGAAGTCAGCATAAATCTGGAAAATTCAAAACTGATGTTAAAATAGTTCGTGCTAATGCTCCACTCTATAAGCAAAAAGGAATTTTTCATAAATTAGCTGATTCAGGGCGTTTTTTTGAGGGAGATGTTCCTTTCAGAAAAAGACAAATTAAGTATTCTCCAAAAAGTAAGTTTGGAAAAGTAGCATATTCCGCTACAAAGCCTTTAATTTCTACAAGCAAATTTACAATTAAGGCTGCTAAAAAAGTTGTAAAAGCAACAGCGTTAACTGCCGAAAGTGCTGTAATTAAATCGGGTTCTTTTGCTTTAAATAAGTTAAGGCAAAGATTAAGTTATAGCAGTGATACTCTTGATGGTGGTAAGGCTGTTCTTTCATCAATAACAGCAGTCAGAAATCTAAACAATGCTCGAAAATATATAATTAGATACAAAGCGGGCAGAAAGGAATATAGCCAGCTAAAACAATCATTTAAGGCTCAAAAGCTCAAGACTAAAAAAGCAAAAAAGAGCTTTAAACTTCAAAAACAGTCTTATAAATCATTCAAACAAGGACAGAAAAAAAGACTGAAAACTATTTCAAAGGCATATAAACCTACGGATAAATCTAAAGCTATAAAGACTTTACAACACCTCAAAATATATGCTCGAAAGCGAAAACTAAAATTAGACTATCGCTCTGAAAAACGGAAGTTAAAATCAGACTACCATTCTGAAAAAACTTATTTAAGCAAACTGAATAGTAGAGATAAAAAATCTGTAAAGCAATATCAGAAAAAGCGAATAAGGCAAATAAAAGCTATAAAAAAGGTTTATGGTAGTTCAAGTCTTGGCTCAATAAAGCTAATACAAAAGGCTAAAGTTTTCTATAAGCTCAATAAGCCTAAACGCTTATTGAATGCAAGAATAAGAGGAAGAAAATTACAGCTCAAAAACAGAGAAGTCAATTATAAATCTGCTCTTGCTTTTAATTCAAAGCAATTTAGGCTCATACAAAAACAATCTAAAGCCAGATTTAAAGCTATAAAAAAGGTTTATAAGACACAGAAAAAGGGTAAGCTTCAAAAACTTAATCAAAAGCAAAGAATACAAAAAAATACACGGCTTAAAAAATTACAGCGTAAAAAGAATTTATCACTTGAAAAAAAGATTTATAAAAATCAAGAAAAATTCAAAAAGCTGTTAAAAAAGCAAAAAAAGAAAGCCAAGGTTGTTCCGATAGCTGCACTTCCGCTTGTTCCTGTCGCTGCAGGAACAAAGCAGCTAACGGCTTCAATGCGACAGAAATTGCTGATGAGTGACCCTAACAATGACGCACTTCAAGCTGTAGATAAGTCCGTCGCTGTAGTCAAAAAGACTGTAAAAACTGCTAAATCAGCTAAAAGAAAGCTGCAAAATAAAACCGAGCCAGCTCGAAAAAGTAAATTGCATAAACAAGCAAATCGCTTACAGCAGAAAAAACAAAATCCTCCTAAAAAGAAAAAGTATAAAAAGAAGAAACCACAGCAAACATTTAAACAAAAAGCTCAGGAAGCTGCAAAAAAAGCAGCTAAAAAGACTGTAAAAATTGCCGCGGACTTTACTAAGTTTGCGTTTAAAATGTTTGGCATACTCCTACTCCCTATACTTGCGATAATATTTATACTTTCAGTTTTAATGCTAATGTTTACTGGTACTGCAGGCAATAGTTCATATATTCTTGGCACATATAACGCTCAAGATAGGTACTTGTCAGACTCAATTGAGAACTACACGAAAATAGCTTATGACTTCAATCAGAAAATTTTAAAATGTAAATCCGATTGGAAAAATGGACTTTCGGATTTTGGTGTAGACACTTCTTCATACAAAACAACACCTAAACACTTCTATTTTGGCAAAAGTACAGAGTTTTCTCAAAGTACATCTTATGACTTTGACCCAGACTTACTTGCTGCGTTTATGTGTGCGTACACATATAACTTTACTGGTGATGGAGAAGAAGAATCTGTTCCAAACTGGGAATGGAATAATGACTATACAGAGGTTCTTGAGAAACTTTTTAAAACCGAATACACATTTAAACATAAATATGAAGATGTATCAAAATGGAAACAGCTTGATAAGTATACTTTCTATGGTGGAGGTGGTCCGAACAGTAGCTATTGGACTGTTTACAGCGAGGACTTTACAAGAAGTCAGATGAAGATAAGAAATGTTCCGTCAGAAATTGAACAATTTTGCAAGGATGGTTATCTTCACTACGATTATAATTCTCTTGAGGTTCTGGACGCTAATGACGGAAATAAAAAAACAGGCTATTATATTCAAGACCAACGCTATATTATAAAAGACTCATCAGGAAACACCAATAATCCATTTTATGCTGTAACTACCGCAAACACTTATGTTTGGGAACATGGTACTAATAAAGATGGCAGCAAAAAATATGAAAAGCGTTCAGAGTGGTACTGGACTGATAATAAGCAACAAATATACTGCGTTGTAAATCCATCTGATACTGCAAAATGGAACAGTAATTTGAAAGATATTTGCTTGATTAGCTTTTATAAGAAAAATTACTGGTATGAGGATTGTTCGCTATATTACACTGTTCAGAAAAATTGCACATTCGACCAGGCTTGCAGAAAGCTTCTTGCAGAAAAAGAAAAAGACAGTGCTGATAAGGATAAATATAAGGACGCTCGACTTAGCTTTTACTCTGTACTTTCAGAACCGCAAAACAAAAAAGGCACTAAGACATATGGTAATCATCAAATGTTTAATGCTCCAGTCGGTGGCAAATCGCTTGAAAAGCTCTCTGGCAAAATATATAACGGCTATGGCTACGATATTCAAACCTGGAACAGTGAGCATTGCAGTCTTACTGACTGCCACAAGGGTGTTGATTTTGAAGCAAAAAAAGGTGCTAAGGTCTATGCAATGTGCGATGGATATGTTAATTGGATAAATGAAGGTGAACAATCACTCTCTATTAATACATCTCAAGATATAGAACTTTGGTATGATGATAAAGATAAAAACAATAAAAAATTTCCTTTTGAATTTATATATGAAAATATAAAGACCACTCTTAAGCAAGGTGATACAGTAAAGCAAGGTCAATTAATTGGTGAAGTAACTGATTACAAGCATTGCTGGCAAAATAAAAGTAATTCAAAAGCTTCAAAAAGTTATCTTCATATAACAGTTAAGATTGGGTATCCTAAGGAATTTCCATTAATCGGAACAGATTGGTCAGAAGTAGACCTTCGTTATCTTATATATCGTCACGAGAATGAGGGCAAATAAAAAAACCGCCCTCTCAGGCGGTCAAATTTCTCAGAAGACTACTCCTCTTTTTTCTTCTTATTAAGCATTATGATAATAACAATTATTCCTGCAATAATCAAAACACCGATTACAATCAATATTATTTGTGTAGTGCTTGGATTGCTTGAATCATCTGCAAAAACAACCTCTTGTGTATCTGGACCGACAGATTCAGTTGTTGTAGGAGTATCGTCACCAGAAGCGGTTAAAGCACTTTCCATTTTGGGACTACCTGTAGTAGCAGAATATGAAGCCGTATCAGGTTTGTTATCAGTCATCGAACTTGTTTGACTACTATTTGTTGAAGAATTAGAAGAAGTACTTGCAGTTTCACTTGATGAGGTTTCATTTTTAAGATGATATTTAGTGACAGAATTAACAACCTTGCCATTTTCATTTTTGCAAATGTACTTATTGGTTGCTTCATCATATGCCCAAAAGAGTATATCTGAAACATTATCATCTGAATACTGCATATATTTTCCTGTTAATGCAACATAACAACCCCATGATGGATTATCAGAAACGCTATATTCTTTTTTATCATTATCAAAAGACCATTGCAAATTTGCATTTGTATGTGACTTTAGATACTGCACAACTTCTTCACTATATGGCACTATATTGCCATATTTATTATGCAAGTATCTACTAAAATCTGCACTTGCGTCTGTAACTTGATAATCAATTTCATTGTATTTATCTCCTAATTGTGACACGAAATTTTTGAGTTCTTCCCTTGCTATTGACAAAGTAAGTAAGTCGTCATTTTTTTCACATTCAGCGAGTTCGTTTGACTGACCGTAAGTAAATGATTTCCAAATAAAATCATACCTTTCCTCATCATTTAAATACCTTATTTGCTCATAACGATTGAATTTAGTTTCAGTCGCAAATGCGGTTACAGAAGATATTGACATAACAGTCACAAAAGATAGAAGAATACTAACGATTTTTTTCATTGTGGTTTTCATTTTACAATACTCCTAAAAAATATTTTTATGATACAAGCATATCATCTGATACAAGCATATCATCTTTTTGTATTACAGTCAACAAATTTATTCATCGAAAGGAAAATTCTTTATGACAGAAAATCAAAGTCAAAGAAAAATTAACGCTATTCAAGCAAAAATCAAATCAATAGATGAGAAAATGAAATCTTTGCTTGCACAAAAGAAAGAACTCGAAAAGCAGGCACAAGAGATTAATGACCAGGAAATCCTTAATATTGTGAAACATCAGGAAGCTACTATTGAAACTCTTAACGATGATTTGACTCTTGCAAAGATTCTCAGAAAAAATAATCTTACTCAACAGGATATAATGGAACTTCTTGCTCCTGACGAAAGAAAAAATTCTAATCAAAATATAAGAGGAGGAATTTTAAATGAATAAAATCAAAAAAATACTTGTATCATTTATGGCTCTTGCGATTGTTTCTGCTGTACCACTTTCCGCTTCAGCAACCGAAACAAGTACTGCAACAAGTACCGCAACAAGCTCACAATCTGAAACAATTTCACAGACAGAAACTACATCTCAAGCTGAGCCTGATAAGCCAGAAACTCAAACTTCATCAGAAGAAAGTTCATCGCCTGAAAGTTCAGATTTAAACTATCTATTCTCGGATAATACATCAGGAAATGCCGATTTGATAGCTTCTCAAGAGGTTATTGCTGATGATGGTAAATTTCAATTTTTAGCTGTTACAACAAGAGATAAAGATGTTTTTTACATTATCATTGACAAAATGAAAGCCGAGGATAATGTTTATTTTCTGAATGAAGTAGATACATATGACTTGCAAAAACTTATGAGGAAAAACAGTGACAACTCAGAAAATAGTGATATTGAATATAATACATCTTCAGACAAATCAGAGAGTTCAGAAGAATCTGGAGAGGAAAGCCAAAGCAGTGAAACATCAGACAGTGGTATGACTAATATTCTTTTGATTGGTGGAGTTATCGTATTGGGTATAATCGGCTTTATTATCTTCAAGATTAAAAAAGGTGGATTTGGAAATAAAAAAGAAACAGTAGTACCTTTTGATGATTTTGAGGAAGATGAGGAAATTAACGAAGATGAGGAGAGTAAGAAAGAATGAAACTTGTAATAGCTGAAAAGCCATCAGTCGCTCAAACAATCGCAGCCGTTCTTGGTATATCGAATACTAAAAGCGGATATATTGAAGGCAACGAATATCTTGTATCTTGGTGCTTTGGTCATTTGATTGGACTTGCCCCACCTAACTTTTATGATGCTAAATACGCAGACAAGCAGTGGAAATTTGAAGATTTGCCTATAATGCCGTCACAATGGAAGTTTGTAGTAAATCAAGCAACTAAATCTCAGTATGAATTGCTTAAATCTCTTATGTTCAGAAATGATGTTACAGAAATTATTTGTGCAACTGACGCAGGTCGTGAGGGCGAATGTATTTTCCGTTATGTTTATAATCTTGCTAATTGTCATAAGCCTGTAAAAAGACTATGGACATCATCTCTTGAAGCCGTTGCAATTAAGCAAGGTTTTGCGGAATTAAAAGATGATAGTTGTTATGATAATTTGTTTGCCGCTGGTTTGGCAAGAGCAAAAGCAGATTGGCTTGTTGGTATGAATGGTTCAAGATTATTTTCAATTCGATATAAAACCAACATTTCTATTGGTAGAGTACAGACTCCTACTCTTGCAATGATTGTTGACAGAAATTATAAAGTCACAAACTTTATAAAAGAAAAATATTATCAAATTGGCTTAAATTGTGGCAATGGACTTATTGTAGGCTCTGAACGCATTGATGATGAATCAATGGCTAATAACTTACTTACTTTATGTAACGGCAAACCAGCGGTTGTAACTGATGTAAAAAAGGAAATAAAAACTACCAATCCACCAAAGCTTTATGACCTTACAACTCTTCAGCGTGAAGCTAACAGACAATTTGGCTATACAGCACAGCAAACTCTTGATTATACACAAGCACTTTATGAAGCAAAGCTTGTTACATATCCTCGTACAGATAGCCAATATATAACAGATGATATGGAACAAACTGCTATAAATATGGTACAGGTTGTACGACAGTGCTTCCCTACCTTTATAAGCTCTGATGTTAACTTCGTTCCAAATGTTCAACGCTGTATAAATAATGCTAAAGTTTCAGACCATCATGCTATAATCCCAACTGCTGAAATACAGAAAATAAATCTTGCAGAATTGCCAACATGTCAACGAAATATTCTTGCACTTGTATCAGCAAAGCTACTACTTGCCACAGGTGAACCACATAAGTATGAAGCTGTTAAAATTGTTGTCACTTGCCAAAATCACGATTTTCATGCAAACGGAAAGACAATTATTGATATTGGTTTCAAAGCTTTTGAAAAGCAAATAATGTCACAATTAAAAGGTAAAAACGCTGATAAAGATAACGAGAAAAATAATGATAAGGCTTTGCCAGAAGTTAATATTGGAGAATCATATCCAATGGTCAGCTCATTTAAGGTTGAGCGTTATACAGCTCCACCAAAGCAATATACAGAGGATACACTTCTTTCCGCTATGGAAATTGCAGGAAATAGCGACTATGATGAAGATTCTGAAATAGAAAAGAAAGGTTTAGGAACTCCTGCAACAAGAGCAGGAATTATTGAAAATCTTATTAAAAAAGAATATATAAAGCGTGATGGAAAGAAACTTCTTCCAACCGAAAAAGGAAAAAGTCTTATTGCTGTTGTCCCTGAAGAAGTCAAATCTCCTAAAATGACGGCTGATTGGGAAACAACTTTACAAAATATCGAAAAGGAATCTGCTTCTGATATTGATTTCATTGACAGCATAAATAATTTTGTTTTACAGCTTATACAAAAATACGGTACTGTTGACACTGCAAGCGGTTTTGATTTTAGCCGAGAAGCTGTTGGAAAATGCCCTAAATGTGGTAAAAAAGTTATGGAATTTCCAAAAAGCTATTCTTGTGAAAGTGGCAAAAATGGTTGCGGTTTTGTAATTTGGAAAAATATGTGTGGCAAATCAATAACATCAACACAAGCAACAAAATTGCTTTCAAAAGGAAAAAGTGACTTGATAAAAGGCTTAAAAAACAAAGCTGGCAAAGAATTTGACGCATATCTTGTACTAAAAAGCGACTATTCTATCGGTTTCGATTTTCCTAAAACTAAAAAAGCCTATTCAAAGAGGAGGTAATTATTCTTGAAAGTCAAGGTATCAAAAGTTAGAAAAACAAGTTCTTCATTTCCGAAAGTAGCAGTGATTTATCATAATGATTGTAATGAAGATGAACATTTTCCATATAAAAATCTAAGGCATACAATAGGCTGCTGTATAGAAAGCAAGTACGGAGAATATACAGAAGAAAACATAAAGCGTTTTGAACATGAGTTGAATTTATCAGATGGGTGTTTGGATAATCTATCAGGAAATTTTCTAATATCACTTAAAGATTTAATGGCAATATGTAGTCATTCTTTTGATTTTCCCAATTTATATATACCAAGCGAAGTTTTGCTTTGTTGGATAAGAATGTATGTGAAAGAGTATGTTTTATTATGCTGATAGACAGAACTATAGAACAATCTAAATTTGATGATTATCTTAGTCTGATACCCGAAATTGCCAGATTGCTAAATATGTCCGTATCCAATGTTAAGCGTTATCCAAATGATATACAACATATTTTGTGTGAAATTTACGCAAATAATTACAAAGCAGATGAAATAACGCTCAAGCAAGCATTAGGTCAGGTTGTACAGCTTAATTCAGAAACAGAGCAAGAAATTAAAAATTCTACTTATGCTTCTGAAAAAAACAAAAAGGTTGATAAGGTCATTTCGCATAAGCATAACGAAAATAGTCAGATACAACAAGAGCATCAGGAAGTTAGAAAGCGAGCATTACTTACCCGTGAACAAATTATCAGAAACGCAAAAATAATTCGTGATAACTATTACAATCAGCAACAAGGTCAGTTTGTAGAACAAAACGAGCAAATAGAACGCAAAAAACAAGGATAATTAACTTTTGCCCCAGTGGGGCAAAAGTTAATTCGTAATCAGGAGGATAAAAATATGCCAGACAAAGATGAAACTAAAACTATAGACATTAAAATTAGCGATATACTAATAGAAAAAGAAACTGAGAATGAGATTAAAACCAGAGTACCAAGAACATATGGTGACAAGGAACGCTATTTGATTTTAAATCAGGATGATATTGAGGAAATCAATAATGGAAAAACCTTGCTTGCTACTCTTGAAAAAGATAAGATTTATAATCTTATTGATAAAGCAGGAAATGTTGTTGAGCCATTAAATGGTGAACAACTTGCTAATAAGTATTATGACCCTGTTCCGCAAAAGAAAAAAACTGTTGCTGAAGAAACCGTTTTTAATGAGGAAGATGAAACAAAAACTGATAAAGAAAATACTTCACAGCAATCTCAGGATAAGAAAGATTCAGAGCAAAATATAAAACTTAGTCATAGTGTTCTTGATTCTAAACACGCAAAATTTGAAGTAAAAAAAGCTAAGCTTGAGGACAAAAATTCAAAGTTACAGGAGAAAATCAAAAAAGCTGAAACTAAGATTGAAAAGTGGCAAGCTAAAAAAGATGATTCTGTAGAAGCCCTTAAACAATGCAGAAAATTGCTTGATATACCAGCACTTCCTGCTCCTGTTGTACAGTTTTTGAAGCTTTATGAACAATCAAAAGCAAATAAGATTTCTTCGTTAGAAGATAAGCTTACAGACAAAAAGCAAAGTATCACTTCCAAGCAAAATAAAATTGAGAAGAATAATCTTAAAATTTCTAAAATTTCTAAGAAACTTACAAAGCTTGAAAACATAGATAAGTTTTTAAATAATATGCATACATCTCAAGGTCGCAGAGAAAACTTCGTAAATAGCTTGCAGGAATTTAGAAAATCTTCCCTTACTCGTTCAAAGAAAAAGCTTGATAAGCTTGAAATAAAAATAGCTGTAACACAAAAGCAATTTGATAAAACTCATTTTGCAGAAGAAAAGGTTAAGCTTAGAAATACACTGCATAGTCTTAATGAAAAGAAAACATCTCTTGAAGATAAGATAGCTAAACTTGAAGGTATGGATAAAAAACTTGAAGCTGTTAATCTTCTTCCTGATAGCAGAGCTGATGAGATTATCAATGAAAGCTGTGAAAAAATATCATCTGCAATAAGCGGTATGTCAGATATTACAACTAATCAAGCTGTTGATAATGTTCTTGATACCAGCGAACAGGTTATTGATGATAAATTTAATAAGATAAAAGACGAACCAAGCCAGAATGCTGAAGATAGACTTAAAGAAGAAATGGCTTATAAAGTAATGTCATCAGAAGTACCTCAAGATTTGCCAAGCTTTCAGAATTTATATAACTTATTTGATGAACCAGCTGAAACACCGCAAAAATCAGAATCGCAGTCAGACAAGAAGGTTGAACAACAAAGAAAATCATCACCTTTATCAAGAGATACAATAAAGAGAAATGCAGCAACAATAAAAGCTAAGGAGCAAAGTCACGAAGCACCTAAACAGCTTAAGTCACAGGGACAGGAGTTATAATATTAACTTTTGCCCCACTGGGGCAAAAGTTGGAGGTGGAATAAATGGTAAACATATACGGTAATATAATCTGGAACAATTCAACTTCAAACTCAGCAAAAACTATTTTAAATATCGAAAAAGATAACTTGCAATCAATATTGTCTATACTTGAATCCTCCGCAGTTAATTACTGCTATTATATTCAAAATGATATTTGCAGTATAGCTGTTAATAGCTTTGATTTAAAAAATCTTATGTATTTGCCAGAAATGCAAGGTGTCAGTAAATCAGTACCTCGAAAAGCTTCTGAGCCTAAAAACATTATTGGTAATACAAACTATCGCAATATAAGAGATAAAGAATTTCAAAAGCTTGATACTGATTTAGCTCTTAAAGTTGCTGAAATGCTTAGTGTTTCTCATATACCATTTTCAGGTCGAATTTATGGTGATAATACTACACTTACTATAAACAAAAATGATAGAGAAAAATTAAGTGAGATTATACAAGCGATACAAGAACAAAGAAGCTTATTTAAAAAAGATGTAGGTAAATTAGCTCCCATATATGATTCAATAGCAAAATTCCAATATAGTGATGAACAGAAAGCTATCTTACTTCCAGCAATAAATTTGTGTTATCTAAAAGGTGAAAGCCTTGTTGAGATACTTTCATCTGATATTTATGAGATAAGTCAATACTCACCAGAACAACTTAAAAAATATACTGAATTATTTGTTGAAGCATATAAAGATTTATCTGAATATGAATTTATATTTAATGGTCAAGGTATAAGTGATTATAAAGAACAAGTTACAAAGGATATGCTTTTTGACAGTGTTACCTATTTGCGAGGCTATGACAATGAACAAAAACAAGCAATAAGAGAACTTATAGATAATGATGTCAGCGAAACAATATTGAATATACTTGATTACAATTTTGCTCCCAATGAATTGCGTAAAATACCTGATATTTTGCATAGTAAAAATTCTCTTGAAAATCTTTATCATCTTATTTCTGATGTAAAGCATATAGAATTAAATGCCTTACATAATCAGTTTAGACTGAATACATACACAGCCGATACAGCAGAAATTTTCTGGTTTATGTATGATGCAGAAAATGCAAGTGTATTTGATACTGGAAAAGGTAAAATCGCAGAAATAGAAATAGAACCTAATAGAGGTCTTTGGAATAGATTAGCTGAATATGGTTTATTACTTAACGAAAACAGCGAACAGCGTATTTTATTTGAAACTGACGGTAAAGACTGGAATAAAATTGTTATTCCAGATGTGTTTGGAAACTTAACAAATAGTATTGATGTTTATAAAATACTTACTTCTGATGAATTAAGCGTAATGAAAGAAATTTCTGAAAAAGTGCTTTCTGGGTTTTATTCACAGCTTGAATTTGAGCAGCCATTATCAGAACAAATAAATATTTCAAAAGAAAAAACAGATATTACACAGCTTGTTAATATTTCCGAAAATGATAAAATTCATCAATCTGATACATATCCAACAATTACTTGCGAATGGAGCGAAAGTTCTGCGTTTGAGAATGGTAAAACATACACTGTTGCTGAATTTGACAGTATAATGAAACAAGCTGACAATGAATGGATTAAGCAAAGGCAGTATGAAATCGACACCTATGGAAATGACATAAATAAAATCTATAAAGCATACGAAAAAGGTGAAATCGAAAGTGTACATCAAGGGTATGCAAAAACAAAATTTAATGTAAATATGCCTGATGGAGAAGTTCATACATTCCGACAATACATTGGCGATGGTGATGGTGGAATTATTGATTTTTTAAAGCAATATCCTCAATATTCCGAAGTTGTTAAGGTACTTGAAAATGATATTAGTAAAAACAGT
>CACXBF010000026.1 GCA_902765855.1 uncultured Ruminococcus sp.
CGATATAATTCTACGGCATTTCTTTTGTACTCATAACTATAACGCATAAAAATAACCCTCCTTACTGGTTTTGTCCAGCAAAGAGGGTACATATCATTTGCGACAGCCCTTAATAAATTTTTTTAGCTTTTAAGCATTGCCTGTACATTGTCGAGAAGACTTTCTACAGCATTCACAGCATGAACAGCTTTTTTCTTTGTTTTCTTTGGCTGCTGTTTCATTTGACTTCCTACATAACCTACAACCGCTCCTGCGATAAGGCCTGCACCGACACCTTTAACAACACTCATTGTATTTTTAACCATAATTGTTGACCTCCAAATAAAAAGTATGAAATTAACCGTATTCATAGTGTTCTTCCTTTTGCTTAATTTAAGCCTGAAAAAATTTACCAGTTTTAAACTTTAAGAATTAAGGCTCTTGATTTATCCTTTGCAAAGTATTATCATTTATTTATGTTTTGTATGGAGGAAAATTTTTATGGTAGAATTAAATGTTGTTTTAGTTGAGCCTGAGATTCCGCAGAATACAGGTAATATTGCAAGAACCTGTGCGGCAACAGGTGCAAGACTTCATCTTGTAGAACCTATGGGTTTTAAAGTTGATGATAAAAAACTTAAAAGAGCTGGTTTAGATTATTGGCATCTTTTGGATATAACTTATTATAAAAGTCTTGATGATTTTTTTGAGCGTACAAAGGGCGGCAAATATTATTATTTTTCTACAAAAGCGCCTCAAAAGCATACAGATATTTCTTATCCCGATGGTTGCTACATACTTTTTGGCAAAGAAACAAAAGGTTTACCGGAATGGTTATTACATAATAATCCTGAAACAACAGTTCGTATTCCTATGATTGATGAGGCGAGAAGTCTTAATTTATCTAATTCAGTTGCGATTGGTGTTTATGAAATTCTTAGACAATGGGATTATCCTGAGCTTCTTGAGCATGGTAGATTAAGAGAATTTGAGTGGGATAAATAATCTGAAAAAGATTCAAAAAAAATCAAAAAATTTTAAAAAAAGTGTTGACAAATAAAATTCGTTGTGTTATTATATATGAGCGTCAGGGAGATGCTGGTGTAGCTCAGCTGGTAGAGCAGCTGATTTGTAATCAGCAGGTCGGGGGTTCGAATCCGTCCACCAGCTCCAGACTAAAAAGAGGGCTGTTCAAAAGACAGCCCTTACATATGGGAGAGTTCCAGAGCGGTCAAATGGGGCAGACTGTAAATCTGTTGTTTCGGCTTCGGTGGTTCGAATCCACCCTCTCCCACCAAAAAGCCTTCTGCATCATGCAGAAGGCTTTTTTGTTTAGTTATATGTTTATGTCGATTGATAATGCCGTGCCAATACTTGCATTTTTGCTATACCTTCCTTTTGAGAGCGTATAATGGCGCTGATAATTGGTCGAAGTTCCTGACAAATGGAATACCTCATAGCATTTTCGCTCATTCTTACAGCACCCATATGATGTGGAATCATTTCGCAAAGAAAATTATAGTTTACATTATTAGTTTGTGGCGAGGATTTCATTTCACTGAACATCTTTTGTGTAATTTCGTTATATGTTCTCATATATGGCTTGAGCTGAATAGGCGAATTAGTCTTGGCACGACAACAAACCTCAATTGAAACCATATCGTCTATGCTCTTAGTTTGTTCTGCAATTATGTTAAGCGCTATGTTCTGTACTTCTATGTCGGTAGTGTATCTAAGTATGTTTAATGACATATCTATTGCGGCTCGATGGTGTGGAATCATTTGCTTTATGAAGTTACAGGAAATGCTGTCTGTAAGTTTAAATTCTGTCATACAGCGAATCATAGTATCAAGGATAACGGAAAATGTGTCAAGATAACGCCTTGCAACATTGCTTATTTTTGGTGGGGTATTTGCCTTATTCATAAAAATCCTACCTCCTGAAATAATACTCTTAATAGTATATTCAAGCTGTTTGTTTAGTGTGAATTTAAAATTTCCTTGATATTATTACCCCTTAGTTAACCATCTTTCTTAAGACAGATAAAAGTTTTGCTCAAACTTTTTCAAAAGCTTGTAGGGTTGAGGAACGGAGTCCCTCATGGGTTTTAAGGGCAACGCCCTTAACATTCTTTGCTCCTAAAGCGGTGGACGAAGTCCACCGCTTAATTTTCTCTTATTATCAACATTAGTAATTAAAGTGCGAACAAAATTCGCACTTAGAAAAAAACAAGTTAAGGGCTTCGCCCTTAAGACCCACCAAAGGCTCTGCCTTTGGAGTCCGCAAGCCTTTGAAAAGGCTTGCGCGAAACTTTTAATTTTATTTAATCTACGATTCAAACGCATATTATTATATTTACACAAATTCATTGGTGAAAATAGTGAATATTTACTGATTTATTATTACAGTGAGAAAAAACAATGTTACAGTTGATAGAAATGTAATAATTTTCTAAAGCTGATGTTGAAAGAAAAAAGATTTCGTGATATAATTGAGAATATGAAAGTATATACTATTATGGGAAAGTTTTGAACAAGAATATACTCATGGGAGATGTTATTTATGGGCGAAATAAATGTAAAAAATAAATTTAATCTTTGGCTTGAAAATGCCGTTGACGATTCTGACCTTATCGCAGAATTAAAGTCAGTTGCAGATGATGAAAATGAAGTTTACGAAAGATTTTATCGTGAACTCGAATTCGGCACAGCAGGTCTGAGAGGTGTTATCGGTGCCGGTACAAACAGAATGAATATCTATGTTGTCCGCCGTACAACTCAGGGCTTGGCAAACTTCCTCAAAAAAAAGTATGGCGAAGCTGCTGTTGCTATTTCTTATGATTCAAGAATCAAGGCGGATTATTTTGCAAAAGAGGCTGCAAGAGTTCTCGCAGCAAATGGCATTAAGGCTTATATTTCAAGAGAACTTCAGCCAACACCGGTTCTCTCATTCCTCGTAAGAGAGCTTAAATGTAAGGCAGGTATTATGGTTACAGCAAGCCATAACCCTGCAAAGTATAACGGCTATAAGTGCTATGGCGAAGATGGCTGTCAGATGACAGATGTAAACGCTGGCACAGTTTATGATGAAATTCAAAAGGTTGACATCTTCAATGGTGTTAAGCTTGTTGATTTTGAAGAGGGCATTAAGAGCGGTCTTATCGAGTGGGTTGATGAGAACGTTTATGAAACTTATCTTGATAATGTTCAGGCTCAGACAGTCAATAAAGATATTTGCAAGAACGCAGGACTCAAAGTAGTTTATACTCCACTTAACGGCGCAGGTAATAAGCTTGTTCGCAAGATTCTTGCAAGAATCGGTGTTGAAGATATTACAGTAGTTCCTGAACAGGAAAATCCGGATGGCAATTTCACAACTTGCCCATATCCTAACCCGGAAATCAGAGAAGCACTCGACCTCGGCTTAAAGCTTTCTGAAAAGGTTGGAGCAGATTTACTTCTCGCTACCGACCCTGATAGCGACCGTGTAGGTATTGCAGTTAAGACAGAGGACGGTTACAGACTTCTCACAGGTAACGAAACAGGTATCCTTCTTATGGATTATGTTCTTTCTTGCAGAAAAGCTAACGGTACACTTCCTGAAAAGCCGGTTGCAGTTAAAACAATCGTTACATCTAAGCTTGTTGAAAGAATTTGCGAAAAGTATGGCTGTGAACTCAGAAATGTTCTCACAGGCTTTAAGTATATCGGCGAGCAGATTCTTGGACTTGAAAAGAATGGCGAAGAATCAAGATATGTATTCGGATTTGAGGAAAGCTACGGCTACCTTGCCGGCACATATGTAAGAGATAAGGACGCTGTTGTTGCATCTATGCTTATCTGCGAGATGGCTGCATATTACAGAAAGAAAGGCAAGAGCCTTTATGAAGTTATGAACAGCGTTTATGAAGAATATGGCTACTATATCAACAGAACTCTCAGCTTCGAATTTGACGGTGCATCAGGTATGGAGAAAATGGCTAATATTATGAGTGGTCTTCGCGATAATCCTCCTGCTGAAGTTTCAGGTATCGAAGTTGTTGCAACAGCCGATTATAAGCTTTCAGTTGCTAAGGACTTGAAGGCAGGCACAGAGGAAGTTATCAATCTTCCAAAGTCAAATGTTCTTTCATATTCACTTGCAGATGGCGGAGCTGTTATTGTTCGTCCATCAGGCACAGAGCCTAAGATTAAGCTTTACCTTACTTCTGTTGGTAAGACAAGAGAAGAATCCCTTGCTCTTTGCGATAAGCTTGGCAAGGATATGGAAACAAAATTAGGCTTATAATTACTGAATAAAAATTAATTTAATAAACAGCCACAGATTTCATACTGTGGCTGTTTTCGCATACAGAAATGATATTGGAGATTGAGGTTTATGAACAGACCGTTAGCAGACAGAATCCGTCCACAAACGCTTGACGAAATTTCAGGACAAAAGCACCTTATTGGCAAAAATATGCCGCTTAGAAATATTATTGAATCGGGCAAAATTCCTAATATGATTTTTTACGGACCATCGGGCGTCGGAAAGACCACACTTGCCTCAATTATTGCTAAGCGTACAAATATGACACTCCGTAAGTTGAATGGTACTACTGCATCAACAGCAGATATAAAGGATATTGTTTCTGAACTTTCAGGTTTTTCTGGCTTAAATGGAATTTTGCTCTATCTTGATGAGATTCAATACTTCAATAAAAAGCAACAACAGACACTTCTTGAATTTATTGAGAATGGTAGTATTACGCTTATTGCATCTACTACGGAGAATCCATATTTCTATGTTTACGGTGCTATTTTGAGCCGTTCGACCGTCTTTGAATTTAAACGGGTTGAAAAGAATGATGTTCTTAATACAGTAGAGAGAGCCTATAATATACTTCGTGAAGAGTCCGAAGAAAAAATTGAGCTTGAAGATGGAGTTGCCGAACATATAGCCTATGGCTGTGGCGGAGATGTCCGCAAGGCGGTTAATGCGGTTGAGCTTTCTGTTCTCTCAACCTGTGCAACGGGCGGCATAAAACATATTACACTCGAAACTGTAAAATCACTTACTCAAATGAGTGCTGCAAAGTATGACCGAGAAGGTGATGAGCATTACGATTTACTTTCAGCTTTTCAGAAATCTATGAGAGGTTCTGACCCTAATGCGGCGGTGCATTATCTCGGCAGACTTTTAGAAGCAGGAGATTTGCCGTCAGTTTGCAGAAGACTTATTGTTTGTGCCTGTGAAGATGTGGGTTTGGCATATCCGATGATAATTCCAATAGTCAAGGCGGCGGTTGATTCAGCCTTGCAGGTAGGCTTGCCGGAGGCAAGAATTCCGCTTGCAGACGCAGTGATTTTAGTATGCTCTGCACCGAAATCCAATTCGGCATATATGGCTATAAATTCAGCAGTGGAGGATATAAAAGCCGGAAAAACAGGTGCTATTCCAAGGCAACTACAAAATAAACATTATGACGGGGCAGACGCAAAGGTCAAAGGGCAGTTTTATAATTATCCGCACGATTTTAAAAACCATTGGATTGAACAACAATATTTGCCTGATGCAATAAAGGACGCTATATATTATATTCCCGCTGAAAATAAAAACGAGCAAGCTTTTGCGGAATATTGGCGAAAAATCAAAGGAAAATAATTAGGCGCCTATCCACGGCGAAGTCGTGTGGTGTGATTGCACAGGATAAGACGCAGAATTGTCTGGCAAGTCTCGCTCAACATTTGCAAGGTAAGTTTTTTTATGTGGTTGAAGTAACTACCGCTTATCTAACAAACTACCCTAAGATACTTAAAAGTTTTGCTTAAGCTTTTGAAAAAGCCTACAGGGGTGAGGGACGGAGTCCCTAATGGGTTTTAAGAGAAAAACCTTAAAATCCTCTTTTGCTCTAACAGCGGACGGAGTACGCCATTTTAGTAGTTAGTTTCCTTAATTGAATCAATAAACTTCTCCTGCAAAATCAATTATGCGATTCTGAGACGGCGAGCCAGCGAAAAATCAAAGAAAAATAAAAATCTTAGTCAGATTAGCTTTTATATGACTGAGATTTTTTTGTATTAAGAAAACCACAAGCTAAGCTTGTGGTTCAATAGAAATAGGGATGAGAAAAGTAATACATAAGAAATTGAGTAGTGATGTAGGAAAGGTACTGAGAAGATTGTGTGGTTTTAAGCGTGTGGGAATTATAGAAGTATAAGTATGACAGGCGAGTATTTTGGGCAAAAGGATATTATGTAAGTACAGTAAGAGCAAATAAAAAGATAGTGCAAGAATACATCCGAAATCAAGAAATAGAAGATATAATGAATTAGTTTAAGCTTTAAGGATTATAAAGATTTCGATGATGATTCCTCAGACATTTCTGCACCTTTATATGCGGGTATATTGCCCCTATGGAATAGTTTTGCAAACCTCACATTTTACGTAGGGCTATTATGTATCTATATACTTTATAAGCATTATAAAGTTTTTTTATTTGACTTTTTAATAACAAAACACAAGAATTTTATATTGATGCACCATTAATATCTTCCACTTCATCATACGCTGAATATGTAATAAATTTAATATTCATTGTTTTTCTAAAATCGGCAATGGCATTTTTCATATGAAAATTTAAGTGGGAAGCTTTTTGCTTGACAAAAAAGTATTCCATTGTTGGATTGCAATAATTATCTTCTTTATCTGAATACCCATCAAAGCCAGCACAATATAATTCATCAATATCTATGCTTTTAAAAAATTTAAGTAACATCAGAAAAGAATTATCAATAATACTCTCTTTGTCTTCTAAAAGAGGCGCTCTATTAATTACAAAATCAAATGAACCATTTCTACATTCAACATTTGTAGTAGCAAGAAATTTAATATTACTGCTATTTTTCAGTTTGAGCGTCATATCATGATATCTTTTTCCATTAGTAACAAAAACACAATCAATTTTAAAACCATCTGGTATATAGTTAATTGCAATAATATATGGGGCATATTCTTCAATAAAGCTGTTAACCTTATCTTTTTGTATTTGTATATTTTTGCCAGGCCCAAGAATAAGTAACCTTTTTCTCGCAATTTCTTTTACGAATTTTAATCTATCTTTATAGTCAGAATACTCACCTTCAATAAAGCTTTTATAAAGTTCATCTGCAACTTTATTATCATATAAAAGCTTTTTTTCTTCTGGTTCTATCTTTGACATTATATGGTCTATTTTTGATATTGAGAGATTTCTTTTACTTTCATAATATGTAAAGTAATTTGGATGACATCGATTTTTTGCACAAATATAAAAAAGCATTTTATATCCCCAAGGAGATTTTGAGTAGAATTCCATAATACTTTCTTCGATAGCTTCAAGCATAGGTGAAATATTATAATTCTTATTAAATTTATTATTCAATCTCATAGCAATTAATTCAATAGGTGCATTACCTGCACTTTTCCCCATACCATAAAGTGTTCCGTCAACTACAATATCGTGATTCGTTTTTTTATCTATAAAAGCTAATGAGTTTGCATATCCCAATTGAAAATTATTATGTGCATGAAAACCTATGCGTATATCTTTTTCTACATTATTATCTAATATTTCATAATAATGTAGTACATCTTCGGGATAAAGTAAACCATATGTATCTACAATAGATACACAATATGGCTTTACCTCATTTACTAAATTGATAAGTTCCATCAGTTCTTCATCATTATAGCTTGTTATAGAAACTAATTGTGAAAATACCTTATATCCAAGTGCTTTGACTTTACGACAAAACTCCATGGCCTGATTCATAAGATGTTTTTTAAAGATAACACGAATTCCATCTAAACAGCTATTTTCACATGGTTGTAAATTTTCGATACTACATGTTCCATAATCAATCATTCCAACAAGCATTGTTTTTTTTCGCTCTAATTTTTCATAGATTTTATCAGCACACTTTGTATCGGGCATAATGCTTCTATCAATATCAAATGGTCTTCTTTTATCTAAGAAACCGATTTCGATAATATCTACATTAGAATCAATCAGACGCTCAAAAATACTTATAAGGTGACTATGTCCAAATTTCCAGTCATTAACATAGCCACCATCTCTCAATGTACAATCAAGTAAAGATACTTTTTTCATATAGTCTTACTCCTCAATCATCGGAATAAACATAATCTTTTTAAGCTCCTCACGTGGTAAGAATGGTGCCAAATCTTCAAGCGGAGGACTCACAAGGGTTCCATCTTCTAATCTTTTTGTACTGCTTTTAGGTTCCCATACCTGCTTAGTATCAGTAAATATTTCGCAGAAAATCGGACCATCTTTTTCAAGGACTTCATCAACTACATTTTTCATCTCTGCATTACTTCTTGCACTATAATATGTATATCCAAATGCTTTCGCAAGTTTTTCAAATTCAGGGAAAGAAAGGTCACCGGATTCTACACCAATGCCAACCTTTGTATGTTGACTAAAAAGATTTGTTTGTGTAATACGGATAGAATGGTAACCCTGATTGTTGACTACAAATATTTTTATAGGCAGTTTATTCGTAATTACAGTTTGAAGTTCCTGCAAATTCATCATAATACTTCCATCGCCCTCAAGACATATGGTATTTCTTCTACCGCCACCGATGCAAGTTCCGATTGCAGCAGGAAGTCCATACCCCATACTTGCAACTGCACTATTATTAGTCAAACGGCTACCTTTTTGTATTACATATGCCTGATTCCCCACAACACAACAAGCACCATTAGAAGAGGCAGTGAGACTATTTTCTGGTAATCGACTGCTTAGATAATGAATAAAAGCATAAACATTTGCAGTAGTTCCATTCTCCTCCCAATGCTTAGGAAGAACAACTGGATACTCTTTTTTCCAACCCTGACAAGTTTCAAGCCATTCTTTAGAATTATTAACTATATCGTCTGCTGATTCATTAAGTTTTGTCAGAAAATCTTTAGCGTCAGCCCAAATAGGCATTTCAACATGTAGTGTTGGTTTTTTCATTTCCGCTTGGTCAATGTCAACCATAATTACTTCGGCAGCTCTTGCCCATGTTTTCCAGTTATAACCAACCTGACGAATAGAAATTCGTGTTCCGACTGCAAGTATCAAATCTGAATTTTGTATTGCCCAGTTTCCTGCACGGTCACCAGTATTTCCTGCTCTGCCGCAATAAAGAGGGTTTTCATCTTCTATTAAATCAACTGAGTTTAAATAAGTTACAATAGGAATATTCAGTTTTTTGGCAACAGAGCGAAATACATCATAAGCTCCTGAAAGTCTTATTCCGTATCCTGCATGAAACACTGGACGCTTTGCATTTCTTATCTTTTCAATAACCTTTTGAATTATATCTTCAGAAACAGGTGACGGAAGCATAGCGGCATCTTCATCGGGATTATATCCATCTAATTCATCAGTTTCAATAGTACAACCCTGATAGTTTACTGGTATATCTATCCATACAGGCCCCGGACGGCCATTTGTTGCAAGATACCAAGCTTTTTCAAGAGCATAGCGTATCTGTTCAGGTTTTTCTATCATAACTGCGTATTTGGTCATAGGCTTAACTGATTTAACAATATCATATTCTTGGTCGCCCATTGCTCGAAGAGGCGTTTCTGTAAATTGCAAAGCATATCGTGCGGTAGTATCATAACGAACCTGACCACTGATAATAAACATAGGTATAGAATCAAGCCAACCACCTAAAACACCGGTAAGGGCATTAGTGCCACCAGGACCTGTTGTTACACAAACCGCAGCAATTCTATTATCTATGCGAGCATATGCCTCTGCTGCCATGGCACATGCCTGCTCGTGATGATTATAAGTTACCTTCAGCCCCTCTTTATGCCCTAAAGCGTCATTTAGGTGCATAGCACCTCCGCCAACAACGCTAAAACAATCTGTAACGCCATGAGCAACTAAAAAATCTGCCACATAGTCTGCAAGTCTTTGTTTCAATTTAAATTCTCCTTTTTAATGTCTGCTTATTTTATAAAAAGCAGAGTCTTTATAATGTTCATTAGTAAAGTTATCACCATAATTCATATTCTCAAGAGATTCCTGAGATGAATATTGATTGCCATAATCTATACCCTGTTGAATGGTCAATGAAGTTTCACGATAAAATTCAAAAGTCGGAGTTATAGCACCTATAAAAAGTGCTAAAACAGCCGCAATGACACCAATTTGACTTTTTATTGACTTTGAATCTATCTTTTTGGGTAACGTGGACATTTTTTCAAATATATACCTTAAGAACATAAGGCATATATATACAAGTCCGGGAATTGATACACGCATTGAAAAATCATTTGATGTTCCCATTTGGATAAGAGGAATTACAACTAAAGAAGCAGTTATTCCCCAAAAAAGTAAATCATTCTTATGGCCTTTCCTCATAATAAATACAAATAAACCAAACTCAAAAATAATAAATGAAATATATCTATAAATGAAGTTCCACAATGGGCTAAAGCCTAAAAATCCATATATTAAATCGCTATGTAATCTTAAGCCTGTATCTATACCGGAATTTGTTTCATTTGCTACTATTTGGTTCGACATAAAATAGATAATAAATACGATTGCCACGCTTAGTGCAACCATAATATTTTGCGGTGAAAATGTTTCCTTAATTACTTGAGCAAACTTATGCTTTTTAAATTCTTCAACAAATCTTTCTATAACTTTTATCAGACATATAATAAATGCTCCAACAAATGGGAATGGCCCATATGGGAAAATTAAAATTCCCGCAACAGCGAGATCCTTGAGCTTCTTTTCATTGATTATGATAAGCGTCATAAGCCATGTGACTATTGTTTGATTATATACCCAAAAAAGACAAGTGGAGTTTGAGCTATACTGAAAATAGGTTGCCCACCATTCGATATGTAGTGAGAAAACACCACCATTCAGAATATTTGAGCCTACTATATCCAATCCACTGAAAAATACAAAACAGATTACGGCGATTATAGGATATGTTTTCTTCCCTATATTTGCCATCATAGAAAATAGTAGCAGAACAAGAGCCACACCAAAACTACTCCAAAGCAACAACGCAATATTTCCTACTAAATATGCTGCAAAATATGAACCGGAAATAAAAAATACAATCTTTCCAAAGACTGAAGGAACCATCCAATGAGCTATGTAATAAGATAAAAGAGCTTCTCCATTATTGTATGTTACAGGCCAAGGCTTAATAATAAGGTCGTAGAATATAGCGTTTCTTATTGTATGGTCGGAAGTCTGATGAACAAAACCACCTTGCCCCGCCAATATACACCAGGCAAAAGCGATAGCTATAATAATCAAAAACTTCTTTTTAGATAAATTAAGGGTTTTAATTTCTCCGTCATCATCTTTTGATTTTTTGATTAAAAATATAATACCGGCTATAAATACCGCAGAAAATAAAATGCCATAAATAATATTTAGCCATCCAAGCATAAATATTATGATAGGTATGCCTGCATAAATCATTGCTGAAAGTTTTATGTTCTTATAGTGTAACGTCACTTTATTGAGCCTCCAGATAAAATTTTAAATAGCTTTTAATATTATATAAATTATATAAAAATTACTATTTCGAATTTATTATATCATACAAATTAATAAATATCAATTTGTTTACATAATAAAAATTATCTTTATGACCCTGATACAAATTTTTACTTTATATAAAAAAGCTATTTTATATTTGCGGCCGCACTTTCTGAATTATTTGAATTTTTCCCCAAAATATTAATAAAAAATCAAAAATTATTGCATATAGTCGATATATACTATAAGCTAAATGTTTTAGGTATTTGTTGATAATTAAATGTTTATGATGTATAATTTAATTGGTATTAAGTAGATTTTTGTAGAATTATTTTAATTTTTAATGTTTATCATAAATAAAATTGTAGTATAAATGAATGTATTTTAGTTTTAAGAACAGAATGTTTAACATTTGATAATTACATATAGTATAGATTGAAATTCAGGAGAAATTAAATGATATATAATTTTTATAAAGGAAAAAATGTTTTTGTTACCGGAAATACTGGTTTTAAAGGTTCATGGCTATGCAGAATGTTGCTGCTTTTAGGTGCTAATGTTACCGGATATGCACTTCCTCCCTCTGAAGAAAATAAATTGTTTTCTCTTAGCCAAGTAGAAAAGGATATAAATGCTATATACGGCGATATTCGTGACTTTGATTCCTTAAAGAAAGCTTTCGATGAGGCAAAGCCGGATATTGTTTTTCATCTTGCAGCTCAACCGTTAGTGCTTGAAGGTTATAAAAATCCTGCTTATACATATGAGACGAATGTTATGGGTACAGTAAATATTCTTGAATGTGCAAGGCTGAGTGGTATAGGTTCATTGGTAAATGTTACAACGGACAAAGTATATAAAAATAATGAATGGGAATGGGGCTATCGTGAAAATGATGAGTTAGGCGGATATGACCCATATTCAAATAGTAAGTCGTGTTCTGAAATGGTTACAGCTTGCTATATAAGAAGCTTCTTTGATGAAAATTCTATTCCGGTTTCTACAGCCAGAGCAGGAAATGTCATAGGTGGCGGTGATTTTGCAGAAAACCGCATAATTCCTGATTGTTTTCGTGCAGCATCTTGCGGAAAACCTATAATTGTAAGAAATCCATACTCTGTCAGACCGTATCAGCATGTTATTGAACCGCTTTATGCGTATCTTGAGATTGCTCGTCGGCAGTATGAAGATAAATCTCTCGCAGGAAATTATAACGTAGGTCCCAATAATGAAAGTTATGTTAGTACAGGCGAGCTTGTAAACCTTTTCTGTAAATATTGGCAAGCTTCATGGTGTAGTAATAAGACTGAAAATGCACCACATGAGGCAGGTTTACTTAAATTGGATTGCTCCAGAATAAAAACACGACTTGGTATTGAACCGCAATGGGATATTGATACAGCTGTAAGAAAAACGACATTATGGTACTTAACATTTTTTTCAGACCCATCGGAATGTATGAGCGTTATGAATAAGCAAATAGAAGAATACTTTGATAATATAAAAAGAGAGGCAAAATAAGATGTTTGAAAATATGTCAGAACAGCAAGCAAGAGAAAAAATTCTTGAGCTTACTGCTCAGTATTACCAAAAATATCATGCAAAAAAGAAGGATTTCAAAGAAGGGGATAGAATACCATATGCGTCAAGAGTGTATGATGCTGAAGAAATGGTAAATTTAGTTGACAGTTCGCTTGAATTTTGGCTTACTTCAGGAAGATTTACCGAGGAATTTGAGAAAAATTTTGCGGAATATATTGGAACAAAATATTGTTTTGTAGTAAATTCAGGTTCAAGTGCAAATTTATTGGCTTTTATGGCATTAACTTCACCTTTGCTTGGTAATCGTGCAATAAATCGTGGAGATGAAATAATTACAGTTGCAGCAGGATTTCCGACAACTATTTCTCCGATTGTACAATTTGGGGCGGTGCCTGTTTTTGTTGATGTAACGATTCCTCAGTATAATATTGATGTGAATATACTTGAATCGGCGCTTTCGGATAAAACAAAGGCTATTATACTTGCACATACACTTGGAAATCCATTTGATATAAAAGCTGTTAAAGAATTTTGTGACAAGCATAACCTATGGCTTATAGAGGATAATTGCGACGCACTTGGTTCGCTTTATAAAATTGGTGATACTCAGAAATTTACTGGAACTTTTGGAGATATAGGTACATCAAGCTTTTATCCTCCACATCATATGACTATGGGAGAGGGCGGCGCAGTATATACAAGCAATGCTTTACTTGCCAAAATATTAAAATCTCTGCGTGATTGGGGACGTGACTGTATTTGTAAATCTGGCTGTGACAATATGTGCGGTCATCGTTTTGATAGACAATATGGAGAGCTTCCGCTTGGTTATGACCATAAATATGTATACTCTCATTTTGGATATAACCTTAAAGCTACTGATATGCAGGCTGCGGTTGGTTGTGCTCAACTTAAAAAAATGCCATCGTTTGCAAAGAAAAGAAGAGAAAATTTTGCTTTCTTGAGAAAAGGTCTCGAAGCCGTTTCAGATAAACTTATTTTGCCGGAAGCCTGTCCTAATTCAGACCCATGTTGGTTTGGTTTCCTTATGACTTGTCGTGATGGTTTAGACAGAGGAAATATTGTAAGATATATTGAAAGCATGGGAGTTCAGACAAGAATGCTTTTTGCAGGAAATATCACAAAACACCCTTGCTTTGATATAATAAGAGATAACAAGGATATGTATAGGATTGTCGGCTCTCTTGAAAATACGGATAAGATAATGAATTCTTCTTTCTGGATTGGCGTATATCCCGGAATGTCAGACGAACAGCTCGCTTATATGTGTAAGGTCATTATATCAGCGGTAAATAGGTAGGTGTATAAAATGAAGAAGATTTCCGTTCTTATTCCATGTTATAATGAAGAAGAAAATGTTGTGCCGATAAGCGAAGCTATTATAGAGCAGTTTAAGCTATATCTGAGTAATTACGATTATGAGATAGTATTTATAGATAACGATTCCAAAGATACAACAAGAGAAAAATTAGTCGAGCTTTGCAAAAATAATAAACATATAAAAGCTATTTTTAATGCAAAGAATTTCGGACAATTTAATTCTCCTTTCTATGGTATGTGTCAGACAACTGGTGACTGCACAATAACTATGTGCTGTGATTTTCAGGACCCTGTTGAACTTATACCAAGATTTGTAAACGAATGGGAAAAAGGATATAAAATAGTTTGTGCTATTAAAAATACCAGCAAGGAAAACCTATTTATCCGTATGCTCAGAACTATATATTATAAAATATGGAAAAAATTGTCTGATGTAGAGCAGATTGAACACTTTACCGGAACAGGACTTTATGATAAGGCTTTTATAGAGGTGTTGAAAAATCTTGATGACCCAACCCCTTATTTGCGCGGAATAGTTGCAGAACTTGGTTTTAAACGTAAAGATATATACTATGAACAGCAAAAGCGCAGAGCAGGAAAAACTCATAATAATTTCTATACTCTCTATGACGCGGCAATGCTCAGCTTTACATCTTATACAAAAGTAGGAATGAGAGTAGCAACAATTCTCGGATTTTTTGTTTCTGCAATAAGTCTTCTTGTAGCATTGGTATATCTTATTATTAAGCTGGTTAATTGGTATGGATTCCCACTCGGAAATGCTCCGACACTGATAGGCATTTTTGTGCTTGGTGGGTTACAGCTTATGTTTACAGGTATTCTCGGAGAATACATATTAAGTATAAATCAGCGTGTTATGAAAAGACCGCTCGTAATTGAAGAACGGAGAATTAACTTTGATAACGACAACGAAGAAGACGATAAGGACGAAAAAACCTAAAGCGATTGTGACAGGCTGTACGGGTGCTATAGGAATATCGCTCATAAATAAGCTTCTTAATGAAGGTTATGCGATTTATGCGGTTGCACATAAAAATTCAAAACGAATTGATAATATTCCAAGTAGTCCGGATGTAAGTATAATAGAATGTAATCTCGAAAATATTGATAAATTACCCGGAATTATAAATGAAAAATGCGATATATTTTTTCATCTTGCGTGGGCTGGAACATTTGGAAATATAAGAAATGCCGTAAACATTCAAGCTGATAATATAAAGTTTGCGGTTAATGCTGTTGAGGCTGCCAATAAGCTTGGTTGTAAGATTTTTCTTGGAGCAGGTTCTCAGGCAGAGTATGGCTTGAAATCCCAGAAACTCACATCAGATATGAGCGAAAACCCTATTAATGGGTATGGGATTGCAAAGCTATGTGCAGGAAGATTAACAAGAATCTTATGCGGTCAATATGGAATCAAACATATATGGTGTAGAATTCTTAGCGTTTATGGTCCATATGACGCCGAATATACTATGATTATGTCAAGCATAATCAAAATGCTTGAGGGAGAGAGTATTTCGTATACTAAAGGCGAACAGATGTGGGATTATCTTTATAGTGACGATGCAGCAGAAGCACTTTTTTTGTCTGCTAAAAACGGAATTGACGGAAAAATTTATTGCGTAGGCAGTGGAAATGCTATTCCATTAAAGAATTATATTGAAAAAATAAAAGATTATATAGGTTCTGAATCAAAACTTGGTTTTGGCGATATACCATATAATGAAAATTCGTTGATGTATCTTTGTGCTGATATTTCACAGCTTACTAAAGATACAGGTTTTATTCCCAAACATACTTTTGATGAGGGGATAAGAACAACTATAGATTGGTGCAAAGAATATTATAGAAAAGGATAGGCTGTTTATGAAAGTTGTAATTCTTGCGGGAGGTCTTGGAACACGAATCTCAGAAGAAAGTCATCTAAGACCAAAGCCGATGATAGAAATAGGTGGAATGCCTATTTTGTGGCATATTATGAAAGAATATTCGCATTATGGCTTTAATGAATTTATAATCTGTGCGGGCTATAAACAACATATGATTAAAGAATATTTTGCAGACTATTATCTCTATAGAAGTGATATTACTTTTGATTTTAGTGCTGAGAATAAAATGATTGTACATAATAATGTTGCAGAGCCTTGGAAGGTAACCATTGTCGATACAGGCTTGAATACTATGACAGGCGGAAGAATTAAGCGTATTCAGAAGTATATAGGAGACGAAACCTTTATGATGACATATGGCGACGGAGTCTGTGATATTGATATTAATAAACTTTTAGAGTTTCACCGTTCACATGGTAAGTCCGCTACCATTACAGCAATAAATGTTCAGCAAAGATTTGGTGTTATGGCGATAGACGACCATAATTGCATAGAATCGTTCCGTGAAAAACATGATGATGACAGTAGCGTTATCAACGGTGGGTATATGGTTCTTGAGCCGGAGGTTTTTGATTATATTGATGGCGATGAAACTGTATTTGAAAAATCTACTCTTGAAGGTCTTGTAAGAGATAAAAAGCTTATGGCATACAGACATGACGGTTTTTGGCAATGTATGGATACTCAGAGAGATATGTTTTATCTTGAAAAACTTTGGGACGAAAATAAAGCACCGTGGAAATCATGGTGATAAAATATGGGTAAGCTTTATAAGTTTTTTGAAAATATTCTAAGAAAACTGATAATGTCGATACTGCGTATTTTTGGCATAGAACTTACGGACGAAAAATGGCTTGGGATAAGCCGTTTTATAAAATTTTGTCTTGTAGGCGTTAGTAATACAATAATCTCGCTTGGAGTATACTATATTTTTATATTGATTAGTCGTGATTTATATATTATTGGAAATGCAGTCGGATTTGTTGTGAGTGTATTTAATTCATATATTTTAAACAGTAAATTTGTTTTTAAGAAAACTACTGAAAGAAAAAAGACGCTTATAAAAACATATATAGCCTATGGCACAAATCTTATTATAGGAACATTGTTATTGTATCTTTTTGTTGATATATTAGGAATATCCGAAGTTATCGCACCACTTATAAATCTTTGCATAACAGTTCCCCTCAATTATATTCTAAATAAAAAATGGGTTATGAGATAAATCTCTAAACCCAAATTATTACATAATCCCCTTAGTGCAGCCTTGAAACTTTTATGATTTCAAGTGCCTGCTCTAAGGGGATTATATTAGTTTATTCTTTATTTAAGATTATTCACTATCAAGTTTTAGAACTGCCATAAATGCATCTTGTGGAACTTCTACGCTTCCAAGCTGACGCATACGCTTTTTACCTTCTTTTTGTTTTTCAAGAAGCTTTTTCTTTCTGGTAATATCTCCGCCGTAGCATTTGGCAAGAACATCTTTACGCATAGCTTTGACAGTTTCTCTTGCAATAATTTTTCCGCCTATACAAGCCTGAATTGGTATTTCAAAAAGTTGGCGTGGAATTTTTTCCTTGAGCTTTTCCGCCATTTTTCTTGCTCTGTTATATGCTTTATCTGCATGTATTATAAATGAAAGCGCGTCAACTACATCACCATTAAGCATAATATCAAGCTTGACAAGCTGAGATTCAGCATAGCCTTTTAATTCATAATCGAAAGAAGCATAACCTCTTGTACGAGATTTTAATGTATCGAAAAAGTCATAGATAATTTCTGCGAGAGGAAGCTCATAGTGAATATCAACTCTGTCATCGTCGAGATATTTCATATCTTTAAATACGCCTCTCCTATCCTGACAAAGCTCCATAATATTTCCAACATATTCTGATGGAGCATAAATATGAGCGTTTGCGATAGGTTCTTCAGCTTTTGCTATGAGTGATGGGTCAGGATAATTTGTAGGATTGTCTATCATATGAACAGTACCATCATTCATAGTTATTCTATAAATAACGCTTGGTGCAGTTGTGACGAGGTCGAGATTATATTCACGCTCTAAACGCTCTTGAATGATTTCCATATGAAGAAGTCCGAGGAAACCACAGCGGAAACCAAAACCAAGTGCAACAGATGTTTCAGGTTCAAATGAGAGAGCGGCGTCATTAAGCTCAAGTTTTTCAAGAGCGTCACGCAAATCGCCATATTTTGCACCATCAGCAGGATAAATACCACAGAAAACCATTGGTTGAACTGCTCTGTATCCTGGAAGAGCTTCCTTTGCAGGATTTTCTTTTGTAGTAACCGTATCGCCTACACAAGCATCACTTACTGTTTTGATTGATGCAGCGATATATCCAACCTCACCTGCATATAAAGTGCCAACAGCTTCAAGATTTGTGGCTCTCATAAATCCACATTCAACAACAGTAAATTCTGAACCTGTACTCATCATCTTTATGGTATCGCCGACTTTAACCTGACCGTCCATAAGCCTTACATATATAATAACACCCTTATAGCTATCATAGTATGAATCAAAAATTAAGGCTTTAAGTGGAGCGTTGTTGTCGCCTGATGGAGCAGGAACATCTGAAACTATTCTCTCCATAACCTCATGAATGTTTATGCCAGCTTTAGCAGAAATTCTTGGAGCGTCTTCGGCTGGAATACCAATAACATCTTCAATTTCCTTGCATACTCTGTCAGGGTCTGCACTTGGCAGGTCAATTTTATTTATAACCGGAACTATTTCAAGTCCGGCATCAACTGCAAGATAGGTATTTGCAAGAGTTTGTGCCTCGATACCCTGTGATGCGTCAACTACAAGAACCGCTCCCTCACAAGCTGCCAATGAGCGTGAAACTTCATAGTTAAAGTCAACATGACCTGGAGTGTCAATAAGGTTGAAAATATATTCTTCTCCGTCATCAGCTTTATAGAGTAGAGTAACAGCACGAGCCTTGATAGTAATTCCTCTTTCGCGCTCAAGCTCCATATTATCGAGGAGCTGGTCTTCCATATCACGAATTGCAACGGATTGAGTCTGTTCAAGTATTCTATCGGCAAGTGTACTTTTTCCGTGGTCTATGTGTGCTATTATACTGAAATTACGAATTTTGCTTCTATCGAAAGCCATTTATATAACATTCCTTTCGTAAGGATTTTATGCTTAGTAAGCTATACTTATTTATTATAACACGCAAATGCCGATGATGTAAAGCAATTCATTTTTACAATATAAAAAATCCCTTGCAAATGCGTTAAGCACTGCAAGGGATTTTATCATAAGTTTAAAAGCAATATTATAGATGAATCGTTGAAAACATGATTTATATTACTTATTAAGTCCTTCGTAAACAGCAACAGCACAAGCAACAGTAGCACCAACCATTGGGTTATTGCCCATGCCGATAAGTCCCATCATTTCAATTAAATAGACAAAACCAACACAAAATAAATGCAATTTAAACACATTATAAGTTTATCATTATTAAACTTAATTGTCAACGATGATTTAAGTATTTTTTAACTCTTTTTTGTATTTATAGTAGGTGTTTCTTGTTATTTTGCCAATCATAAGCATCACTTCTTTATCGGTTAGCGAACCGCCAAAATCAATAGAATGTTTTTGTATTATTTTTTTTGCCTTAATACTCTTTTTTGTTACAACAGTTGTTCCTTTTTTTCGACCTATTTGTTTACCGTTTAATTTTGCCGTTTGCATACCCTCTGCTGTCCTTTTGTGTAAATCGTCAACTTCTTTTTGTGCTTGTTCAAAAGCAAGTTTTATTTGCTGCTTAGCAAGTATCATTAATACTTTATTTGTTGCTTCTATATATGTGTCTGCTATTTCATTGCCTGTTGCTGCAATTTGTTGATTTAAAGCATTTTTATATGTTAAGGTATTTATGTGTGGCTCTTTTATAAAAATTAAATTAATACCTTTTTGATATAAAACTTCGTATTCGCTAAAACCATCTATTGCATTACGGCTCATCCTTGACACACTATCAAATATAACTGTATCACCACTTTTAAGCCTTTTGTTTAGCTTAATCCATTCTGGGCGGTCTTGTTTTGTTCCCGTATAAGCCTCCTTAAAAATCGTTGCTGTACCGTCATAATTTTTAATGCTCCGTATTTGTCTATCAATGTTTTGCGTTGGCTTAGATATCCTTGCGTATCCATAAATCATTTTTACATCATCCTTTAGTGCGGTTTTAAACGAAGGAATTTTATAATATCCTCTTTTATTTTTTTGCATATTAATAATAATTCTTGTATTGATAAATTTTTTTCTTTTACTTTATCAAATTGCTTATTAGATAAATTTAATGCTTGCTTTGTTTCTAATAATTTTTTATCTTTTGTTTCTTTTTTACTTTTCATTTGATTTAAACTCCTTAGATTATAAATTTTTTGATTTCCTCATATTGTTTAATTGCACGATTTAGTTTATCTGACTTCTCAAATGTAAATATGTTAAAGTCTTTAATGTTTTTGTTTGGCTCAACTGTCAATAATTTAAAACCTTTTAGCATTAAAAATCCTGCTAATCTTTGATTGAACACCTTAAATATAGATATCACCTTACTTTCTGTAAATAGAAAATAAAAAAGCTATGCAAATTGGATACAACAACTAAAGCCTACCTTAAAGTAAGCTTTTAATTGATATATCCAATCAGCATAGCCTATTGCCAAAATTTAGGAAATTGCTCCGCTAAAAGCGGTAAAGATTGTTTTATTTAAGTGTTCGTTGATTTTTCAACTCACTACGGACTTTTGCGACAAAATATTAGGAGTAACACAAATAATTTGGTCTGTCAAGTGTTTTCTTGATTTAGTTAAAAATTAAAAAATTAGGAGATTGACTCATAATGTTAAGTAACTGTATCTCCTTAATCATATATTATATAAGAGTCTTATTTTATAAAAATTCCTACTTTGGTAAGTTACAAACATATAATTGTCAATAAAACCATTATTTTATCTTCAAGATATATTTATAAACCACCATAAATGGGGAAAAGTTAATCAAATGTGATTTGGCTTAAAAGTTCTCTGGTAAATTCCTCAAATTCAGATGCATCATCATGAGACTCAATATAATCATTGACTCATCATAATAATCATCAGTTCCTTCACCATGCCAATCTATACATGCATTTTAATTTTCTTATCCATTACTTCCATACCTCGAACACACGAACATTATGATTATTCATTTTGCCCTCATCATTAAATAATGCAAAAACACAACTAATGACACCCTGGGTATTGGTTTTTGCAACCTCAGCACCATAAGCAATAGCTTCGTCTTTGCAATTTTCATCAAAGGACTTTAAAACAACTTCATTGTTATCAATAGTTCTTGTAATTGCATACTTTCTTTCCATGTGATAATTACCTCCAGTTAATAATTTAGATATTTCAATTCCATAAACCTCTGCAATTATGCAAAGCTTTAAGAAAGGAATTTTAACATTACTTCTTCCATGATTCAGCCAAGCATAAACTGCATGTTTGGTTGAACCTGTAATTTCAGATAACTTTTGCCATCGTTCACTAAAACTTTGACAACCATTATTTTCTAATAGTTGTATAACATTATTTGTAATTGTATTACTATCTGTATTATTCCACAACTCATTGAGCATGAGAATATCTTTACTTTCGTTCAAAGTACCAATCCTTCTTTTTTCTAAAATATAGATTTTAACTTTATTATTTTTAAGTTATTTTATATCATCATGCCCTGGATGGCGTTTTCATATAAGAACTTCTTCAGGGTTTTATTATTACCAGTATTATAGAAATCTAATAATAGCACATTGAATTGTTCCATGTGTTTATCGGTAATAGTGAGAATACCAGCTCCGGCAGAAATTAATATTTTATTTGCAAGCGTTAAACTTGTACGCTTGTTACCATCCCAAAAGAATTGACCCCTTGCCCCCCATGAAAAAGCCTCTAACGCTTTATCTGTAGCCGATGCATCCAGATTATAAATGATTGCTTCAAACTCTCGGATAACTTTCTCACGCTCCGGAATAGGCGGTTCATAATCCGTTCCAGATATTCCTACGGTGCCGGTTCGCAGCCTGCCCCATTCAAGAGCTTCATTTCTTGCGATATATTCATTTAGTTTGCACCAATAATCAAATGTTAATGGCTCGTTGATAGTGTTTAAAAGAAATTTCCAAGCATCACGCATATTTAAAATCGCTTGTATATCGTCAAGCTGGACATTTGGAACATTAACACCATTCAAAATAGTTTTAGTCTGCGGAAATGTTACAGCTCTGTTCTCCATCTTCATTCCGCAATAAACATTTTCATCCCATTTCTTTTTTGCGAGAAATAAACTTTGCTCGGGCGTTAAATGAAATTTATCTTGATAATACATTGAATCACTCCTTCACAGTTTTGATTTTTTAATATCATTTTTGTAAGATAGTACATTCATTTGCTAATGCCATTTAAAAAACTCCAATTATTAGTTTTTATGGTTAGATATTTAACTGTAATTCATTTACTATATGAGAAAATAGCATAGCACACACTTTTTATATTGTCAAGTATTTTTCTGATTCAGTTTTAAAAATTTAAAAATTAGGAGATTGACTCATAATGTTAAGTAACTGCATCTCCTTAATCATATATAAAATATTTAGTTAGATTCTTATATAAATATTGTATATACAATAGCCATTAAAATGTGAAAATAAAATATTGTTACTTTAATGGCTATTTGCATTTGACAATTATTTTATAAACACTCCTACTTTGGTAAGTTACAAACATATAATTATCAATAAAACCATAATTTTATACAACGGCAATAATAATCGTTGCACTATGTATTAATTTAATATTAAATTACAAAACAAAATTAATTGCCTTTTATGTCCTTGTTTATCAATATTTTTAAGCTGTAAAACAACTTGTTTAAACTCTTTTGTATTAACTATCTCGTTATCAGTTAGATTAAGTGTGCTTAGGTGCATAATAATTTTAAGCGGTTTTAAAAACTGTTGCTTATGTCATTCATTATTTTTTGCCCCTCATTTTTAAAAATTTTTTATCTAAAAACTGATTTAATAAATCAATTTCATCAACTTGTTTAGCCACATCACTAACTAATAGATTAATATAGTTTTGTGTTGTGCTAAGGTTGCTATGTCCTAACAACTTTGATAAGACTACAACACTGCCCCCATTTAATATCCATTGCTTAGCAAAAGTGTGCCTATATCGGTGCAGTCCTGTAGTTAATACTCCTCGCCTATGGTTATACTCATAAAGCATATGATAAGATGTAGACTTTGTTAATTTTTTGCCGTATACATTACAAAATAGCCAATCATCAATATTTTTATGCTGCAGATATTTTAAAAAGTCTTTTAGTATACACAATATTGTATCGTTGAGAGGTATTAATAACGGCTTGCGGGTTTTGGTTACTCTCACATTTAATAGTGCATTAGTAAAGTCCACATCTTTAATTTTTAGCTCCATCAAGCTGTGTTGTCTTATACCGGTTGTAAACAGCAAACAAGTAATAACCCACGACTCAAACTCTGCAAAACTACATTTGTTTATATTTGTTTTTTAAAAGTATCTTTAATTCATCGTTGCTATAAGCTTCTTTTGCGGGTTTATCAATTTTTATGCTTTTTAAAGTATGCATATACTCATTATCCATTAAATAATGGAGGGTAGTAATTAAATCTCTTAAATATTCATTAATACTCATATCATTTGATAAATGCCCTTTTAGATACAACACATATTGATTAAATGTATCGACTGTAAATTCGTTAATAGGCATATCAGGCGATAAATAATTAAACATTTGCTTGTAACTACTCTTGTAATGATTAATGGTTGCTGGTCTTAGATTTCGCATTTTGCAGTCTTGTATATACATTTTACAACATTCACCAAATGTTAGATTTTGATTACCCATTTTTAACCTTTGCAATATTACACCTCCTAAATGTTAGACACATCATTAAATTTTTTGATGTTAAAAAAATAGAAAAATGTGCTTATTTGCTTTGTTTTTATACTTATGTCGCACAAAAAAGAATAGACACATCATCAGGTTTTTACCTAAATATGATGTGTCTAATTTACTAATGTTTGTCTATTTAATTTATTGCAGTAAAAGAGCCAAAAACCGCTTAGTTAAGTCCTTCGTAAACAGCAACAGCACAAGCAACAGTAGCACCAACCATTGGGTTATTGCCCATGCCGATAAGTCCCATCATCTCAACGTGAGCAGGAACTGATGAAGAACCGGCAAACTGAGCATCACCGTGCATACGACCCATAGAGTCTGTAAGACCATAGGAAGCAGGACCTGCACCCATGTTATCTGGGTGAAGTGTACGACCTGTGCCGCCGCCTGATGCAACGGAGAAATACTTCTTGCCATTTTCAAGAGCCCACTTCTTATATGTACCTGCAACAAGATGCTGGAAACGAGTTGGGTTAGTTGAGTTGCCTGTGATAGAAACATCAACGCCCTCGTGAGCCATGATTGCAACACCTTCACGAACATCGTCTGCACCGTAGCAACGAACAGCAGCTCTTTCGCCCTCAGAGAAAGCTCTCTCTTCAACGATATTAAGCTCGCCTGTGAAGTAGTCATACTGAGTCTTTACATATGTAAAGCCGTTGATTCTGGAAATGATATACGCAGCGTCCTTACCAAGACCGTTAAGGATAACCTTAAGAGGTTCTTTACGAGCCTTGTTAGCTGTTCTTGCAATACCGATAGCACCCTCAGCAGCAGCGAAAGATTCGTGACCTGCAAGGAATGCGAAGCACTTTGTCTTATCTTCGAGGAGCATAGCGCCAAGATTACCGTGGCCTAAGCCAACTTTTCTCTGTTCTGCAACAGAGCCAGGGATACAGAAAGCTTCAAGACCGATACCGATAGCTGCAGCAGCTTCAGAAGCGGACTTAACACCCTTCTTAATAGCAACAGCACAGCCGAGAGTATAAGCCCAGCCTGCGTTTTCAAAAGCGATTGGCTGAACGCCCTTAACGATAGAGTAGGCGTCAACACCTTTGCTAAGACATAGCTCACGAGCCTCTTCAAGACTAGCAATGCCATACTCAGCGAGACATTTTTCTATTTTGGCAATTCTTCTTTCCTTGCCTTCAAATTTTACATCGTTTGCCATAAAAGCCTGTCCTCCTTAGTCTTGATTATTCTTCACGTGGGTCGATATACTTAGCAGCACCATCAAAACGACCGTATTGACCGATGTTGTTCTTGTATGCTTCATCAGGGGATACGCCGTGTCTGATATCTTCGAGCATTTTGCCGAGCTTAACGAATTGATAGCCGATAACCTCGTTATTCTCATCAAGAGCAGTCTTAAGAACATAGCCTTCTGCCATTTCCATATAACGAACGCCCTTAGCCTTTGTGCTATACATAGTACCAACCTGTGAGCGGAGACCTTTACCGAGGTCCTCAAGACCTGCACCGATTGGAAGACCATTTTCGGAGAAAGCTGTCTGGCTTCTGCCGTATACGAGCTGCTCGAAGATGTTCTTCATAGCAGTGTTGATAGCGTCACAAACGAGGTCTGTGTTAAGACATTCGAGAAGAGTCTTGCCTGGGAGAATTTCAGCAGCCATAGCAGCAGAATGAGTCATACCGGAGCAGCCGATTGTTTCTACAAGAGCTTCTTCTACGATACCCTCTTTTACATTGAGGGTAAGCTTACAGGCACCCTGCTGAGGTGCACACCAGCCGATACCGTGTGAAAGACCGGAGATGTCGGTAATTTGTGTGGACTTAACCCACTTGCCTTCTTCAGGGATTGGGGCAGGACCATGGTGAGGTCCTTTTGTTACGATACACATGTTTTCAACTTCATGTGAATAATTCATATGCGTTACTCCTTTCAGATGATAATTGTATGTTGCATACGGTTTTATTATAACATTTTATAGAAAATAAGCAAGCATTTTGTTGAAAATTGAGGTATAGAGATTGCGATGTTTTTGAAAAAATGTTAAAGCAAAAGTGGTTTTATATAACTAACTGTAATATACTTTTATACTTTTCAAGTTTTTATAATGTATTTTTGCAGAGGGCGTATATTTTTTGATAGCATATATATTTATAAGGAGTTATAGGCTTAAAGTATGTTTTGTGATATAAAGCAAATTTAACAGTAAGAAAAGCTTAAATTCTTATAAAATGATTATTGACATTCTCTGTTCGATGATTTAGTATTTGAGTAAAATATTTATTGGTATTTGTTGATGGATATTTTAATTTTATAAAAGAATATGAATAAAACAACACATTTGATGAGGAGGATTTTTATGAGAAAAAGAGTTAGAGCATTATTTGCAGTTCTTTTAGTTTCGGTAGTAGCATCAACGGGAATTATAACTATATCGGCTGCAAATGATAAAAATAGTACATATAATGAAAGAGCAACAAAAGATACTTCCATAGTTTCGCAGGTAGAAACCTCGAAAACAAATGATTTTAATTATACACAAGCTCTAAGCGAAGTTTCAAAGTCTAAGCAAGTTAAGAAAATTATGATAAAAGAAATTCCGGTAGAGCAATTAACACCCGAAACAAAACAAGACTACTATCATAAAATGCTTAATGCAATCGATTATTACAACACTGTAAGAGGTTCTTTTACTACAAATTATTTAAATGATGACTTACAAGAGGAAACAGTTGTATCATATCAGGTTGATATGATAAATAATAAGTGCTATGAGCATATGATTAATAAAGACAATGATTCGGAAGTTTATGTCGGCAGTGGGGATATAATGCATATAGATAATGTAAGTAGGTCTAAAGAAAAATCTCCGATATATTTTACTAAGGTTAGTGAATTGGCAGACTATAATAATTCTGTTTTGCAAACAGAAGATGATATTGAGCAAGCAAGAATAGGATTACATGAAAAATTTGCAGATGATAAGAGAGTAACAGTTGATGAAAATGGCGATATACATTATTTGAATAGGTTAAATTCAACAAATTTATGTGTTTCAGCTTCATATTCATTATTTCCACAGGGTTTGACATTTGGCTATCTTTCAAATCAAGATATGTGGGAGATTAGTGGAGATACAGAATATCTCGGCAGAGATGCGGTTGTGATAAAAGGCACTGCCGAAGATTATGGCAAGAAATTTAATACAGCTACTTTTGAGATGATTGTTGATAAGGAAACAGGTATTCTTTTGGAACTTCAAGGATATGATGAAAACGGAGAACCATCTTCATATATAAAAACTACTGACATTTCTTTTGAACAACCAGAAGTAAAAACATATTCCGCAAGCAAATATTCAGATTATGAAGATGTAGTGCGATGATAATTGATATAAAGTAAGGGCTTTTAAGTTTATGACTTAGGAGATGCTTGATATTTATTATTGACAGTATAATATTATTGTGATATATTTTTAAAAAATAAACTAAAAGGAGGCTTGCTTAATGCTTACACCTGCATACTTTGCATAGCAGAGGCTATTGCAAATAAAAACTAAATAGTAATGTAATAGCCTTTGCAAATCCAAAGATTATTTTACGATGGAGATGCAAAATGAGCTATTCAAATACAACAGAATATGTTATTATACCGAAAGACAGCTACGCTATAATTCGTGGCTGTGCAAAATGCGGTTCTAAATCGAGATTTGTTAACACAAACAAATTCAGAGTAAATGCAAACGGCAATAAGATTGACATATGGCTGATTTACCAATGTGAAAAATGCCGCCATACGCTTAATCTTACTGTGCTCGAGAGAGTTTCGCCAAACGAGATAGGCGAAAATTATAAGAGATTTCTGGCAAATGATATAGAGCTTTCAAGAGAATATGGCGTTGATAAAGCTTTCTTTGTAAGAAATAGAGCGGAGATTGATTTTGATACAGCAGAGTATGAATTGAAATGTGTTAATAAGGGGACAGAAGATATTTTTATTATCAGAAATCCCAATGGTGTTAAGATTCGCCCTGATAAAATTGCGAGTGAGCTTTTGAAAGTTTCACGAAGCAATATAAAAAAGCTTATAAAGAATAACAGCCTTGAAATTAGAACCGAACTTAATGGAGATATAATAATCAGAAAATTCTGATGTTTTTACCGCCTTGTGAATAGCAGGGCGGTATTTTGTGTTTCATGCTGTTTATGAGGTGAGCAGATAATTTATAATGAAGTTTGCTGATATAGAAAGCTTACATATATAGGTAGGGGAAATCTGCTCTGTAAAATCTATATGTAGTGTGCGAAAATAAATTTTAAAAAATTTCGAAAAAAGTGTTGACATTTGGGTTGGGGTATGATATTATAAACAAGCTGTCGCGAGAGAGCGGCGAAAAACTTAAAGAGTAAGGGCTTG
>CACXBF010000027.1 GCA_902765855.1 uncultured Ruminococcus sp.
TGAGTAATAAGTTCAATCTGACTTGTGTTAAGTCCGCTGAACATATTAAACAATCTTGGTGCTGTATCATCTTTTATAAGGTCATCAATCAGACTTTGCAAGCCTGTCTTGTAGTTTTCTTTGACAAGTTGCTCAACAAGTGCTTTTGAAGATTTTTTCAGCTTTTTAAGCTCCTTTTGAATTTGTCTTAAAAGCGACCTTTCATAAGCTGCCGCCGAGCCGTGAGCCTGTTTTCGCTGGATTATTTCAACGAGCTTTTTCTGTGCTTTCTGATATGTTTCAATCAGTTTTTTCTGTGTACTCATCAAATACCCTCGATAGGTTCAAGGGCAGGTTCTTCTAAACCAACGCTTGAATCAATATCATCAGAGCGTATCATAGCAAGCTCCGCATCTGTATCAGCAGCCGACATATCATCAAGCCTTTGTATTGCCGTATATTGCGATAATGTAGCTTTTCCACCTGTACGAAGTGACATAATTTCAGCGTCTTCGGCTGGGTCGGCAGGTAAGCCGTCATGCCAAGTTATAGTGATTTCTTCTGGTGCAATTTCTGTTCCCATAATTTCAGCACTTGCAGATATAATTTTCTTCAAAGTCGGGTCGAAACGATTTGCAAGTCGGCGAGCTTTGGCGAGTGGTGACATCATAAGACGACGCAGGGCAGAGCCGCTTGGAACATCACCTGCCTTATTCGTTAAATCCCCAAACACAGAAGAACCCATTTCAGATATTGTATATAGCTGATTTGTAAGAAGTTCTATCTGCTTGAAATTTGCGTCCATACTTGCGTCCCAGACAAGATATTCAGGTTTTATTGCTTATTTGAGATACTCTGACAATAATTTCAGCAACAATACTATCAATCGGTTCATAATCATCGTGACCGTATATGTTGTCACTTGTAAGCAAATTTGATATGCGGTAAACAGGACAGGTATTCATTGAGGTTTCAAGATTAAGTTCCTGCTTTTGGGTAATTTCTCTGCCAATTTTAAAGCTGCCTGGTTTGCCATTAAGCTCGTAATTATGAGCTTCGCACTTTTCAGGCTCATCTGGTTTATGTATCTGCACTTTTAGTCCATATTGCTTTTTTACGGTGTCTATAAGATAAACCCAAGCAAATACATGATATTGAAACTGCCTTATATTATCTTGATTGACAACAGGAAACCACATAGCCGGGCTTACAACATCAATGCTTGGCAGACCTTTATCATTGCATGATAAAAGCATAATAGAGTCACCATAGCGTGACACATCAATACAGCTAATATATGCACATCCAAATAAATCTGTATCAAGCAGTATTTTATCAATAACTTTTTGCTTGCTATCATCTGCAACAGTAACCTTTGGCGGTTCGCCAAATACAAGATCTGCGATTTTCACACTCAGTAATCGCTGATAATTAAAAACCGTACCATAAGATATAACCCTGTCAAAATTACCTATGACTCTTTCAATTCTGCGAAACTGCTCCTTGTAGACTTCTGCGTGGTTATTTTCAAACAATTTTCTGTGGTCAAGATATGTTTCCAACCGATACTTTTCGCTATCCGGCGGAAATGCCTTGCCACGCTCTAAAAATGATAAATTTGTAAGCATATTACCTCCTGAGTTTTACAACGCCTGGCAAGCCGTTCTTCGCAAGTACGGTTGAGCAAAAATAGCGTATATCGTCCATTGCATGGTCATGTTCCTTCAAAGGTTTGTCTTCGCCTGTTTTTTGTGAATGCTGAGTGTCCCATACATAGCTTGCAAATTCTGCGAATGTATTTGTACAGCAATCGTTAAACATAATCAAGCCTTGCTGTATACAAGTGGCAGTTAATCGTATGCCATCAAGTACAGCATTATCGGCTTTATAGACAGTATATCTGCCATGCTTGCGTATAACAGTAATAAAGCTTGCAGCTGACGGGTCAACAATTACAGCTGTTATCGGCAGTCTGTCAATCAGCTTAACAAGCTCGTTATAGTATTCTTCATCTGTTTTCTGTATACGGTTATTTCTTCCGTCATAATAATACTCTCTGATTCTGTACCAAATGTTTCCGGACTTACCCCATAATCCAGCTGAAAACGGATTAAGTGTACCGTAGTCAATACTGACATAGTATTGTGAATAATAGCGATTTTCAGTTTGAACAACACATTTTTCCTTGTTAAACATTGGATAAATCAATCCGTCAGCAGATACCCATCGACCGAGTATATAGCGTTCAAAAAAGTTGCCTGTATACAAGCTGTAATATCGGCTTTTTACTTCCTCTGAAAGAGTCAGGTTATCATCCATAGTAAAATGCAGATACAAGGCTTTTTTCTCATCTGTTTTTTGAATCCATTCTTGGTAGAACCAATGATAAGGATTGTCTGGATTGCAGTTAAACCAAAAACGAGAACCTGTTACGGAACAACGACCTAAAGCCTGTTCAACAAACGAGCGGGGCATAAGAGCAACCTCATCAAGCATAACGCCTGCAAGTGTAATACCTTGAATCAAGTCCTGACTTGATTCGTCCTTACCACCAAAAAGGTAAAAATAATTACAGCGTTCACCTTTCTGAATAACAATAAGGTTTTCCGAGCGTTTATCATGAATAACATATCGCTTTCGTATCATATCCAAAAGTGGCTTTATGACATTTCTGCGGCACGAACCAACTGTTTTACCACAGACAGCAAAGTTACAGCCATCAAAGTTTGTCATAGCCCATAAAACGAACGAAAGCGACATACTCATTGTTTTACCCGAACGAATAGAACCATCAGCTATTACAGCATTATACTTTTTACTTATTGCTTCATTAGCCCACCAAGTCATAACTTTGGCTTGCTTATCGCTGAAAGATTTAATTTTCATCAGCGAATACCTCCTTACCACGAGCAAGGAGTGCAGCCGTTAGACCGTCATCTTCGGTCTCAGCTGATGTCGGTTTAAAGCTGTCGAGATACAATCTTATAGCATTCGTATCTCCAACACGACACTTTTCAATAAGTGCTTTTCTGATTTCTGTAATTTCGCTTGTCTGATATTTTTCTATTAGTTCTTTTAGTTTTCTGCGAAAATCCTTGCGTTTAAGCATATCAAAGCGTTCAAGACTCTGCAAATCTGCAACAATGTCATAATCTTGTTTATTGTCAACTGATTCCAATAGCTTACTAAGCTTGTCTATATTTGACATTTAATCACTCCTTAAACATAGTTTAAATATCAGAAACAGCTGACATACTGCAGAACATGGCTTCGCCCCTCAGCCACCTGATTTTGTTCGGAAATAGGTCACTGTGTTCTGCAGTATGTCAGCTGTTCCCTCAGAGGAGACGAATCAATCCCCATTGTTATCCAGCGTTTGTAGCACATAAGACAATTTGATTATCTGTTCCTGACCTGCAATATGTAGCTTTACATATGCACGCCTATAATGCCTCTCAAGCTTGATAATATTATCTTTTAAATCGAGTAGAACTCCGCTTATAACTTCGTAATTGTTATCAGTTAGCTTAATTACAGATGGTTCCTTTAGCAAATCATTTAAGCTTAATATCCATTCAGTTTCTGACTGTGTGAGCGGCTCTGGCTGATGTCCTCCGCCAAGTAAGCGTATAACTCCGTTAATATTTGAGAGTATATAATACTGTGACCACGAGTACATCACCCTAATAAACACATAGCCTGCAAATACTATATACTGCTTGCTAATCCATTGTTTTGCTCTGTGTATCTGTCTGTTTTCAAGTGGCACAACCGCCTCAACACCTCGCCGAAGCAGCTCTTTTTGTACATCAAGCTCTGATCCTGTCTGTACCTGCAATATGTACCATTTATTATTTTCCATCATTTGCAGTACCTCCTTTGACTTTGTGCTTGATACGCATAATTTCCTCCTGCAGTTCTTTGTATAGACGAGGGTTGTCATGCTTGAGGGTTTCATATAGGAGAGTCTGATTGCTTTCAATTGCAATTTCTTCATCACTTTTCACCTTAGTGTCAATACCCTTTTTATATGCGACCGCCCTTGCAAGTGCCGTTGCTTGACTTAGCAATTTATCTGCCGACACCTCATTCCAGTGTTCATCATCAAGTGCAGCCACTGCGTCATAAACCTTTTGACTTGCTAATCTTAAAATAGCCTCCGCAGGGTCAAGGTCAGGATAACGCTCCGTTTCGGTCAAAATCATTCTGAAATTTTCTTGAGCAATGCGAAGCTGTTCAGCATTAGCAAGAAATCTCTTTGCATATCTGCACACGCTTGCCTGTGAGAGTGTAACCTCATTTTCTGCAAGGTACTTGCATATCTCACGATAGCTTTCACCCGACATCAGCATTTGGTCAACTGTATCCTTAAGAGCCGGCTGAAGCTTATCAATCGAACCGACTATTCTTCTTTTTCGGCTCATGACTTACACCTCAATCAAATCATCTTCAAGCTTGCCTGCAAGTAATCTTATACCTTTTTCTGTCAGTTTTGCTTCAAGATGTACATAGTCAACATCTGCAATTTCAGCGACCTGCTTGCTTGTAACACGCCTCATCTGTATATATCCTGCTTCAGATAAATAATTCAGACTGTCAAGATAATCATTGTCTTGCATATCATCAAGAGCGTACTTAACTTCTTCAAGTTTTTCGTATTTGTAGCGAAGAAGGTTAATTGTACGCAATACACGACCATTATTTTTAATAAATCTTCCAGCTCTCATTTTTGCCATTGTATCGTTCACTGCACTCACCCTTTCTTATTGAGCTCAATTAACATATCGTAAATCTTGTCTATTTTATCGTCTGTTTTTGCCTGAGAACGATAGAAATCAGCCTTACTTAAAGTATTTTCTTTGATTTCTTCGACATCTTTTTGCAATTTATCCATACTTGTTGCTGTATCTGATTTAAGTTCCTTAAATTCTTCTTTTGTAACATAAGTAATTTTTATATGGTTAATATCCAATTCATGTTGATCCTGCTTTGACATTGTACGCTTTAAAAAATATGATATTATACCTATTGCTATTGTTGCGACACTTCCAACAATCCACCAAGTATCTGCACTAAATTCCATCTTTTCACCTCCAAAAAGAAAGGTATCATCAAGTCTTAACTTAATGATACCTTAAATCTTTGAAGTAAAATATATGAAATATTTCTCTTTTTTTCTTCAATTTTACCATAAAGATGTCTGTTCAGAACCATACATTTCATTTATATAATCAGCTATTATAGTTCTGATTGCTCGTTCGGATAATCCATATTGTTTTGCAAGTTGAGCATAGTTATTACCATTAAACTTTCTCACAATTTCTGCGTCACGCTTTATGCAAAACAGCTTATCCATTTTAGCAATATAAATATTAGAACCACCATACAATTTAACAAGCTCTATATATGCTTTGATTCCTATCGCTTGTGCGATTTCTCTCTGTTCTCCTCTCAAATCTGAGAGCTGTATTTCGATACTATCCATATCCGTCACCCTTCATAGCTTTGCGTTCGGCACTTTTGATATATCGTTTTATAGCCTCAATAAGTTTACTGCCTTGTTGATATGTAAGCCAGACCAGAGGCTTTTCAGCTGTTGCATCAATCCCGATTTCTTTTTTAATGATACCGCAAAGTCTTTCTCCAAGCGATTTTGAGATTTTCTTTTTATCAAATTTTTTAAGCTCATACATAAGGTGCCACACCTTGCGTTGCTGTCCTTCACTCATACCGCCCGGTTGTTCTTCATATTTTGCTGTGCGTCTTATCTTTGCAGGAGGCTCTTCAAGGTTCTGTATATGTATACGTTCTGCAAGTTCATGTACAACTGCCTTGTATTCATCATCTGTAAGAGTTTTGATACTATCTTTGCCTGTTATTGATTCAACAAGCAGATGTAGATTATCACGCTTATTACCGCTTTCAAGTATACCAAGTATCGCGCCCATACCGTATATTCGTTGTATCTGCTGTTTTGTCATAAATTTCAGCTCCTTATTTAATTTTCTTTGCTAATCTCAAGCATTGCATATATTGATATTTTTGTTCGTAATAAATCTGTTCAAGTATGCAGATTCGTCTTTTATCATTTCCGGTTTTTTCATCTTGCTGATATAAAATATCAAGTTCACGCTCAGCATACTCATAATTAGTTTTACAGCGTTCAGCCATTTTCAACCAAGTTTCCACATAGCCTCACCTACTCAACTGAGATTTTTGTACTCTCATCAACAATCATAGCAGTGTCGATAAGCTTTGTTATTTCAGCAATATCACTATCATTTGTTATGCCATTAAGCTCAAGCAATGTGCTGTAACTCTGCCATGCTGCAGCTTCGCTGATAAGATAAGCATACTCATTCGCTTCTTGCTCCGATAAATTTCCAATATTGATAAGATTTTTCTTATCTGTTTCAAAGTTTATTCCTTTGAGCTTTTTAGCTAATTTCTTGCGTGTTGTATCGTCTACTGGCAACTGAGAAATAGCGTCATTAAGTGACTGCTTAATATATGAGCCTGTCCATACCTTTGTGAGCATACGCTTTGCAGGAGCTGTAAGTGTATATCTGACTTCCTCCTTGACTGCATCATTATATGCTGCTCCAAATATTTTCTTAAGCAATGTAGGATATGTAAGCTTGAGAGTTTCAGCAACTGTTGCAGTTACTTTATTTCCTTTTTCAGAGGCATATGTAACTGTTTTATACTTTGTATTTTCTAAGTCCTTACTGCTTGCAAAGATAATCTCAGCTTCAAGCTTTTCTTTTTCTGCTGTAAGCTCCGTTATCTTAGATTTTATAGTTGTGAGCTGGTCAATCAAATTTGTATCAATCATCAGTCTTCACCGCCTTGATAATCTTATTTGCACAACTTTTACAAATATGAAGTTTGCAGTCATCAACAAAGACAATATCTTCGATTGAAGCACAAAAACGGCAGGCAGCTGCATGAGGAGTAATAACGATTTTTTCGCCATCACTTCTTATATCAACTGCTGTGCCGGAGTGGAAACCTGTTTCAAATCTCATGTCTTTCGGAATTGAGATTGAACCGTTTTTCTGAATTTTCTTTGATTTTTCCATAAACATTCTCCTTTATAGGTCAATAATGTCCTTGATATATTCATACTTTTCTTTGATTTTATATGTAGTGCGACCTTCTGATTTTAGTTTTTCACTAAATTGCTTTAATCTTGCCGCTATCTTTAATGCTTTAGCCGCACCAACAGCTTGTAAACTACGCTTTTCCGTCATTGTACTGTGTACAGTCATTATTTGCACTGCTTCAAGCAAATACACTGTACTTCCATAAATATTATTTTTGAATACCTCATCAAATTCTTCTGAAGATTCTGATATAAATTTTTCACGATTCAATGGTTTTTTATTAGGTGGAATAACTCCTTGTTTTTGGAGTTCCTTTTTGATTTTTGCTCGTTCAGCTTTTTCTTTTGCGGTCATTTTTTTAGCCACTACTGCTATACCTCCTTTATAAATCCCTCTTTGAGAGCAATACTTTTGATTTTAGCAAGCGTTGCTGTACCAATTCCACGATAGCCATGCTCTTGAAGATGCTGTATGAAATTTTCTACAGTATTATTAGCTTGAGCTTTATCGGAAAGCGTATCAATAAATTCACAAAGCTGGCTGTCAGTCATTTTTCTAACCTTGACAGCTTTTTCATGCTGAGCACGCTCAAGAGGTGTCTTTTGAAAATTTTTCTTTGCCATTTTATCACTCCTTTAAATTTATCCCCACTCTGCGTTGCCGGGCTTGTGACCGTTCATCAAAAACTGATGAGCCGCATTAAGGTGGGGCATACAGCCCCAAGTATTTTAAAGTGGTTTAACAACTGCGATTATGTCAAAATTTTCCATTATTGTATCCGCAAATTCAATATCATCTTTTGTTGCCATTGATTCAAGTGTTTTCGTGAAGTTTCTCATTGCAACAATTGCCATTGGATGAGTGAGTTGAGTTATTGAAATTCCTCCTAAAAATCTAAAATACAACTGAACTATTTCTGGTATTGTTGCATTTATTACTTCATTATTACCTTCTTTGTACGCTTTGGCTAAAGTTATTGATAATTCATTAAGCTTACGATTTTCCTGTTCTGTCATTATGTTTCCCTCCATTAATTCATTGTTATTTGCATAGCTGATGCCATTGCAGATAGACCTTCATAGCTGATATTTTGATTATCAAGAGCATTGCTATATACATTTATTGCTCCTCGCAGACCTTGCGGAGAATGTGCAATATTCAGCAAAAATGTTATTTCTTTTTTTCCATGAAGAGCAGGACAAAGCAATTCAATATCGTGATATTCAATGTCTGATGTCAATCTTATTTGTTTTATCTTCGTTCTGTTTGCGATTTGTGCATATGCAGGCTTATTGTTACTGCCAGCTGTCTCAAGATTACCAATAAGACAAATACCAAGCTGTGGATTGACATCTGAAAAAGCTCTGAGAGCTTCTACTGTCTTAATAGGTAAGTGTTGTGCTTCATCTACAATAAGTACTTTTTCACCAGATAAGGCATTGCTTATTGAAAACCACATATCATCTTTTCTGCTTTCTCTTAACCTGAGTGTTTTGCATATCAATTTTAAACAAGCAACTACACCCGATGTACAAGGGTTCACTGAAATATATATTGCACTATTCGGATAATCCTTAATATATTGTTTCGCAGCCATTGTTTTGCCAATACCTGCATCACCGCTCTCCCTTGCAATACCACCTTTAAGATGACAAAGCCTGATAGTCTTATAAACACCCATAGATATAGATGTTTCAACATATCCAACAGTATTTGTTTTGCTCAAAAGATTATTTGCTGCTTCTACAGTTTCAAAAATTTCTGTTAAACGGGATTCCACATTTGCGACATTTCCTTCATACTTGTCTTTAAGATATGTACTAAGAGTCGCAGGACTAAGTCCGATTGCCTTTGCAGCTGAACTTAGCGAACCACTTTCGCTTATGTAGTTTTTCAGCTTTTCTTGTAATTGCTTGTTTGCCATAATTACTCATCCTTTCTGTTTCTTGCGTCTTTCAGCACTATGTATCATTCTGTCTATGTCTACATTTGCTCTTGTACTTCCACCAACAGCTTCAGGTAATGATTCATCTGCACGCTGTATAGTAAGTATAGGATTAGCAGGTGTTATTGAAATCTCCTTGTTTCTCTCAACCTCCCTAAGTACAAGGTCAAGAGCTGTATGTTTACCAAGTACCAATGCTTTTTGAGCTTTAAGTGATTTCTTGACAATGCTTTCATATTCTTTAACCTTATGCATTGCAGTCGATACTTCTTCTTGGCTTGCACCATATTCACATATTGCTGTATTATCAGCAGATACAGTCATTAGATAGCGGTCTTCAAGGTCATATATGCGTATTGCACTAAGATTATCAGGATCATACCTGTAATATACTTTTTTGCCTTGCATATCGAGCAGCTCTTTATTAAAGTAGTCTATACGCTGTCCTGATATTGTAAGATGTACGCCTCTTCTACCAACAGTTTGAGCTTTTGATGATCTCATAAGCATAAGATTGAGTTCACTTTCTTCAGCAATTCGTTTATGTAATAAATTTTCTTCATAAACCTGCTGTTTTAGTTTACCTTTATCTTTTGCAACAGCACCATTATATGTATCTCTGTTAAAGTAATACTTAACAATCATTTCTATTTGTTGCGTGAAGTCTATGTCATTTGGAATCCTTTCGCTCTTTAAAATCGTTTTAAGCGATTCTGGTTTTTCAAGTACATTTCCGCCTGTAAATGTTTCAAAAAGACGGCTTATACTATTCTTGAGGTCAAGAAATCTTCGCTCAATAATCTTTGCCTTTGCATTTCGTACAATAGCATTTGTCATCTTAATGCCAAGACGCTCAAAAACAGGCGGCGGAGTAAACTTATCCTTGGTCGATTTCTTTTGTCTGTGTCCAAGACCACCAACATCAAAGGTCAAAAATTCTCGACCATTATCAACATATATGTTAGCTGGTATCCCGTATTCCATAATGCCTTTACGCAATGCAATAAGTGTTGCTTGTGAGCTCGGGTTATTAGTAACATAAATACCTGTTAATATGCCGCTTCGTGCATCCATAAAGGCTGTAAGGTATAGTCTGTGAGTTGTTTTTCCGTCTGTAGTCATTACATCGAATGTGTGATTATCTGCAATCCACCACTCATTGCTTTCCATATTGTCATATAAGCGTTTGATATATGGAGCATAGCGGTCTTTGAAAGCTTTATCGCCATATCTTCCAAGAGTTTTTAAGCCTTCCGTAATGTCGTTTTCTATATGCCTGCAAAATGTTGCATAAGACGGAATCTGTTCTAATAGATGAGGCTGTTCTTCTCTTGTCCATAACTTTGTATACTCATAACACTTTTTTACTGGATATTGTCTTTCATCCAAGTAATAGTATAAAAAAGCGTCCCATACAGTGGCAGGTATACTGCTTGCTCCCTTGCGTGTATAACCACGCCCATCAGCAAGAGCCACTTTATCACCTTTTCTTATTGCATTGTATTTGCGTTGCAAAATATCATATGTAATTTTTATATCTGGATATTTTTCAGATACTAACGCTATATATGCCTTATCAGCCTCTGCTTTACTGCCTTTATATTGATTTCTGTAACTTTGCCAGTTCTCAATTATCAATAACCATGTATTTACCTGATTTCGTTGCTGCTCATTAAGCTCTTCTATTGTTTTGCTTTGAGTACCGTCTGTTTTCTGTTGTTCAGATAATTCCAACCTATGAGATTTTTGATATTTCAGCTGTAATTTAGTGTCGAGTGCTGAGAGCGGTATCAAATACTGCGGTCTGTTCTTATCATTGAGTTCTTTTTTTGCCTTTACAGTTCCACTCAAAGCAGCTTTGCGTAAATATTGTGTACTGCAGCCTTTAAGCTCAGCAGCTTCCTTAATAGTTAAATATGTTTCCATAATTGTCACCTCATTTCTACATCAAATAATTATTAAACTATTTTTTAACTATCGTTTATGGCTTATTTAAACGACCTGCCATCATCGGAGCAGGGAGGTCATTTCCTGCTGACCGCCTTGTGGCGGTTTCGGCTGTTTATGTTTCCTGATGATTATTCTGATTTTGTGATTCTTGTTTTTGTAGTGGAGGGAAGGTCATCTTTCGTCCTGACCAGTAGTTTGACGCCGTGTTTTTCATAAGCTCTCGAAAATCTCTTTCATCCTTAAGCCCTTTGATAAAATAATCAAAATCTCTCTTTGTTTTACAAAGTTTCTTGGCTTTTTTGAGTGTACGCTCAATTTTCACGCTTTTAACAAGTGTACCAAATCCCATTTTTATCTCTCCTTATATATTTTCATTGCCCTTAGTGAGCATTTCCTCTATCTGTTTTTTAACCATCATATCAAGCTTATATATATACATAGCCCAAGCAATACGAGGACTGTCATATTTGCTTATTGTGCCTGCCGGTGTTTTGATTATATAATGCTTATTTTCTTTATCGTAAAGTAATTGCATTCCACGATTATCAAACATTTTAACAACCATTGCGTATAAAATCTCCTATTGCTGTACAGGATACTACCCTTTCGCAAAACTTGTGCCTTGCAAAGTGTATGTTATCCGTATAAACTCCACAATATGGGTCACCATCATTGTCTAAATACCATACTACATATGGCTCAGCAGCATATGGATTGTATGCAAGTACCACCTTATCTGCAAAGTTTGCAATTACTGTGTGCGTTCCATTGATTTTTTTCGTAATATTCATTTGCTTTCCAGCTCCTTTCATTGACCTGCCATCATCAGAGCAGGGGGGTCAATCTCCTGCTGACCGTTCCCAACAGGGAGCGGTTTCGGCTTATTGATAATTCAAAGAATTTATGATACTATTATTAAAAAAAGGATGTGAAATAGTTATGTTTTTCGATTCTTCAATTCCATTAAAACATGAACTAAACTGTTTGAACTACGATATATCTCTTTACTGTAAATCTTTAATAGATTGTTTGCATGATACTTTTCCCGATTATTTAAGGTTGTACAAATCTAAAATTTACTCTTATGCAAATAACATTGATAAATATAAACCTAATGAGTTTCCTTTAGAATACAGAGTTTACATAATAGACTATAGGCTTAATATTATCTTTGCAGGATTAGATACGAGCGGAAAAATGTCGACATTTTTCTCGAAATACGGAAAGTATTCTCATGATATAGAGGATTATTATTTCGGTGATGGAGAGAAGTTAGAAGAAAAAATTTCTGGATTTATAAATTACAATTCAAAAGGATTAAAGAAATTTTCAGAATCTTACGGTTTTATACCTGTAGAAGAATTGTCAATGTCAACTATATTGATATGTGCTGATGAGGAAATTCAAGAGCATAGATTAATATCAACTTTTCAAACTATGATTTTGCTTGAAAAATATAGAACTAAAAATGAGATTGACTGGAAACAAATTATCAATAGAATTAATAAAGAATATGAGTGGATTTAATAATCTTTTTCTTTAAATTTTTCTCTTAATTGTCGCTCTATCCTCTTTTGAAGTGAGTTTCGAATTAAAGCAGTTTGGTCATATCCATATACATTGCCATTCGGAGTGTAGATTCTAATTGTTTCTTTTATCTGTTGGCAATTTAGTTCGTCGGCAGATTTCTTTTTATATATCATAGTACCCACCTTCTTTCCGACCTGCCATCATCAGAGCAGGGAGGTCATCTCCTGCTGACCGCTCCATTTGGGAGCGGTTTCGGCTTTGTGATATAATTGTAATATAATTTTATTAAAAGAGTGGACACGATGATATGCACTGTAAATGACATTCGAGTAAGACTTGGAAACTACATGAAAAATATTCTGTGTGATGAATTAGACACCATTTACAAAGGCTTTTCAACAGATATCCCTGAGAAAGTTATGCTTGAATTTTCCTACGATGCTGACAATCTGATACTTGAGCTTAGTGAACATCTAACCGACCAAAAATATTGGATAAAAGCGATAGCATCAAAAAAAGCGGAGGTTTTCTTTACCTTTTTCATGCGTTATAATATGCTTACTCAGTACTTAGTCAGTCGAAACCAAACCACTAAGGCAAATGTACCTGATGATGATAAAGAGTTCTTTGTTGTTATGATGACTGATTTTTGGGAACTGGCTTTGGACAGTCTACCTTAATCGTCTTAGGTATTTTGTATACCTCAATAGCCTTTTTAATCTGCTGACATTTCACCTTGTCGGCAGATTTCTTTGTGTATAACATAAAAAATTACACTTCCTTTCCGACCTGCCATCATCAGAGCGAGTAGGTCATCTCTCGCTGACCGTTCCCAATTGGGAGCGGTTTCGGCTTATTCATGGTTTATAAATACTTTCGATTTCAGCCTCCTCGATTATTCCGATGAGGCTTTTAATAGTTTTAAGCTTTTCTGTATCAGTTTTATAGCAACTTGCTGTGTGTATCAGACTTTCAATCATATGCACACATTCTTTGTAGCCCTCGTTCAAACCTTTCTTGGCTATAAGTTCCTGCAAATACTTTTCCATTTTGATTCACCCTCTGTAAAATTTCTTTGCGTATCGACAAATAGATGCTTGCGATAATTCTATACCGCAGTCAAGTAGGAACCTTTGAATCTGTACATATGGCTTATCGTCTATCAGCATATTATCGACAGATTTTCTTATTTCAGGACTTAACAGTTCAATAGTAGTTTTCTGTTGTCTACGATTTTTTACCTCTATTGGAACTTTCTCATCACAATCATTTGATAATGTGCCGTGATTTTGTGTAACTATTGGTATAATCTGTTTCATTATCTGTGCTACAGTTTCAGTCACTGTAAGACTTATAAGTTTGGCAAGCTCTGTATTGCTGTTTGAACTTCTGCTTAGGCTATAGCCACCACTCATTCTAATTTCAGGTATCACCTCATCAAATACCCAACGCTCAAATCGTTCTGCTGATGGCAGCTTGCTGTGAGTTATAAGGCGGTAGAGGTTGCCTTCGCTGATATATTTCTTCTCAACTGTTTGTTGTGTAGTAACTCCATGTTGATTAACTGTTTCGGAGACCCCCTCGCAAAACACGACCCCGTCTATTTTGCAATGCTTTATAATAGCATCATACGGATTGCTGTATCCAAGCATCTTTGCACAGTCAATAGCTGGGAAATAATCCTTGCCGTCAATGGAGATAACCTCTAATGTGCCGAATTCGCTGTTGTTAAATATCTTGCATATTGTGTTTTCCATAATTTTCACTCCTCATTCTCTGCATATATCATTCATACTACAGTCAAGTTCTTTTGAAATATCAACCGCAAGCGGTATTGACGGTAGTTTGCGTCCACTCTCAATATGACCTATCATCGACTGGCTAATTCCAAGATTTTGAGCTAATTCTTCTTGAGTTAAACCCTTTTTAATACGCATTTGCTTGATGTTTTCGCCAATATCCATACAAAAATTCCTCCTTGTTGTTCTTGTTTTCGCTCTATGACTATGGTAATATTTAAGTGAGTTACTACTTTAGTCATATTATATCACTTTATCCCGTGATTTTCAATATTAAATCACGGGATTAGGTGAATTTTATGTTTTTTACAAATTTCAGAGGTGATTTTATGTATAATACACAAAATATAGCCAATAGAATTAAAGCAACAGCAAAATCAAAAAAAATCAGTATAAAAAATATGTTGACAGATTTAACATTAGGTATAAATACCATTTCACAATTTGCAAAAGGACAGGTTATATCTTCTATAAATTTAGCACGCATAGCTGATTACCTTGAGTGTTCTGTAGACTATTTATTAGGTAGAACAGATGACCCGACTTGGCATAAGCCTGAAGAAGTTTTAGCTGAAATGGTCCAGAAAACCCCTATTATAATGAAACCGCAACAAAAACATAAAAAGCCTGAAATCATGCTGCCTTATTACCCACAGTCTGCCAGTGCTGGAGATGGCAATTATATATTTGATGAACTTCCAGAGTGGCGTACAGTTCCTAAGAACAGCAAAACCGAGGAAGCTGACTTCATGCTTATGGTAAGCGGTGACAGTATGTTGCCTAAATTTGCTGATGGAGATATAGTTTTAGTAAAAAAAACACCCTCTATATTTGAGGGTGAGATAGGTATATTCTATATAGATGGTGATGCTTTTATAAAACAGATGGGGAGCGGTGAGCTTATCTCGCTTAATCCTGATTATCCTAATATAGCCATAAAAACCTGCAATGATGTCCGATGTTTCGGTCAGGTTATAGGTGTTCTTGATGCATAATTATGAATAAATATACAAAAATAGTGTTTAATTATACATTTTTAGTTGCGATTAAAAATTTAGTAGCTATTACTATTTTATCTCATAAAACCGCATAAATACTTAATTGCAACTGGTTGCAATTAAAATACTATTTTAGTTGCGATTAAATTACCAATTTTCAACCATTTCAACAGCTGTGCTGTGTAATTCGTAAAATGCCCTTAAACGGCTTATAAACCGCATTTATAGCTTTCTTAAACACTTTTAAACGCTAATTTCTACTGGTAATTACATACCCTTTATAAGCCCTAAAATCGCCCAAAACTGCTTTCAAATAAAATCCAAAAAAAGAGCCGTTTTTCAAAGTGTAACCTTTCGTTACGCTCGAAAAACGGCTTATTTATGGGATTTTTTTGATATTCCCTTGTTTTTTCGGTTTTTACCAACTTCCTCTTATTTTTTGGATTTCATTTACAAACTTACACCCTTTAGGGAGTAAGAGATATGTTAAGGGCTTCGCCCTTAAAACCCACCAAAGGCTCTGCCTTTGGAAACTGCGGGCCTTTAAAAAGGCTCGAGCGAAACTTTTAATTTTCTTTTGGAAAGTTTATTAGCTAATCGGTAGAGCTGAACGGTGTAGCCAGTTCGGCTACGGTAGTTACTTCAATCGCGGCAACAAACTTCTGTTATTCACCACGAGCGAGGCAAAGCCGAGCGATTTCGCGTCTTTGCCGTGGGTCGGCACCCACTACATACGGCGGTAGGTTTTTACCTTGCGTCTGTTGCGGCGGCGTTTGCTGTAAATTGTTAAAATGATTATGTAAATGACTACTAATAATATAACCAATGACGCACATACAATAAACCATGGGTTGGATATTACCTTGCCGATACCGTCCATAGCAACAAGTAAATCGCTTTGGTCGATTGTTTCTGCGGATACTAAATCTACGGTCGCAAGTTCGTTATTTGCGTATTTTAGCGTGACTGTGCCGATTTTATCGCCAGCCTTGACCGGTGCGTTTACACTTTCGGGTAGGTGATAAACCTTATCTATACTTGAAGCCTTAATATCCGACGGAAGAATTGTTGAATAGCTTGTTGCAGGAGAAAGCTTTAATCTGTCCTTGCCCCAAGCAAAATTTATATTTACTTCGTCAACTATGGTCTTTTCGTCAATTACAGTTGTAAGCTGTAGGCTTGTAAATGCCCAGCGGAAAAGATTTTTTGCATCTTTCATAGCGCCATTTTCGAGCTGCTCGCCGTTTTTTGAATAATCTGCACCGAGCGTAACGCATAAATATGAATATCCCTCATAAACTGCTGTTGAAACAAGGCAATAGCCTGAATCATCGCCTGTACAGCCTGTTTTTGTGCCTGTTGCATACTTATAAAAGTAATCTCCGCCACGAACCTCGTCAATGAGGGCGTTTGTTGTAATAAGTGGTCTATCCTCACCAAGACAATCCGAAACGGTTGTGCTTGTGATTTCAGTAAATTTTGGTAAGGTCATTGCATATTCTGTGATTTTTGCAAGGTCAGAGGCGGTAGTGTAGTGGTCAAGATCGTGAAGTCCGTGAGGGTTCATAAAATGCGTGTTTTCGCAGCCAAGTTCCTTTGCCTTTTTGTTCATCATCTTGACAAAGTTAGTTATACTTCCTCCGCCGACATAGTCTGCAAGAATCAAAGCTGCATCATTACCAGATGGAATCATAAGACAGTTTAAAAGTTGGGTGACAGTAAGGGTTTCTCCACCAATAAGTCCGGCGGTAGAGCTTCCTGTACCATTGAGCTTATTGAGTATGCTCTGTTTTACAGTAACCTTTGTATTATCCAAATCTTTTACATTCTCAGCAACAATAATATAGGTCATAATCTTAGTGGTAGACGCCGGATAGCATTTTTTATCCTTATCTTTTTCGTAAACCGAAATTCCGGTATCAAGATTTACAAGGTAGACTGATTTTGAGTTTATGTCAAAATCAATGCTATAAGAAATAGCACTTGCCTTATTCATAGGGATTAATGAAAATAATATACAAAAAACCAACGAGAAAATAAAAAAGCTTTTTAATTTCATAGAAAAAATCAATCTCCTGTGTTATAATTATTTAAATAAAAATATTTATGCGTTCAACAATTATTTTACATTATTTTTCGGCTTATTACAAACCGAATTATTTATAATTTTTCAGACTTTGTCGGGGGATTTTATGGTATATATTACGGGAGATATGCACGGAGAAGTTAAACGTTTTTCCAACCGAAAGCTGAAACACCTTTCGGAAAAAGATGTATTGATGATATGCGGAGATTTTGGCTTTATATGGAATGGTTCAGAGCAAGAAAAGAAATTTCTTGAGGAAATAGGCGAAAAACCATATAAGACGATGTTTGTAGACGGAACACACGAAAATTTCGGGCTTTTAGAGAAATATCCGATAGAGGAGCTTTTTGGGGGGAGGGTTCATCATATTTCGGGAAATCTCTATCATATGATTAGAGGAGAGATATTTACGATAGACGATGAAACCTATTTCGCCTTTGGGGGTGGAGATAGTCCGGACCGTGAAATCCGCATTGCGGCGGGAACATGGTATAAGCAAGAAATGCCGACAGTTGACGAGATGACCGATGCGGTCGAAAATCTGAATAAATACGATTATAAGATTGACTATGTTATAACTCACGAACCCTCAGGAAATGCAAGGGGTTTGATAGATTCAAGGGCTGAAATCAGTGCGATAGGTTCATTTTTTGATGAGCTTGCGAAGAATGTTAAGTATAAGTGTTGGTACTTTGGCAGTGTGCATTTTGATAGACGAATTTCGGGCAGGAATTATGCAGTATTTACGGAGATTTTGCCTGTACATATGAAAGTCAAAAAAAGAAGATTATTTATGTAAGAAAGATAAAGCTTGATTTAGTGCAGAAATTAAAAGTTTTCGAGCCTTTTCAAAGGCTCGTGAGTCAAGGGCAACGCTCTTGTCGCTCTCCGCAGAGAGCGACATACTTTATATTTCACAAAGTGCGGGAGGGTAGAAAAATATTCCGGTGGAATATTTTCTCAGGGAACTCTTGCGAGGGGGTTCCCTAAAGGATAAATGTTGACTAAAATTCAGGAGGAATATTATGAAAAGAAAAGACTATATCAGCTGGGACGAGTATTTTATGGGGGTAGCTTTACTTGCGGCAAAGCGTAGTAAAGACCCAAATACACAGGTTGGAGCGTGTATAGTACACGACAATGTAATACTTTCAACAGGGTATAATGGCTTTCCTTATGGTTGTTCCGATGATGAATACCCATGGGCAAGAGAGGACGAATTTCAGAATAACACAAAATATCCTTTTGTTGTACACGCTGAACTTAATGCAATTCTCAATTCTCAGGGTAAATCCTTAAAGGGTGCGACAATATATGTAGCATTGTTCCCTTGTAACGAGTGTGCAAAGGCTATCATTCAATCGGGAATAAAAGAAGTTGTTTACCTTTCAGATAAATATGCCGAATCTCCGGCAACTCTTGCATCAAAGAGAATGTTGGCGTCGGCTGGTGTAACTATTCGCAAAATAGAAACAAACATAAAAGAAATAAGCTTAGATTTTACTGTATAAGCTATTCTAATAGAAATCGCCATAGCACAATTACGAGCTATGGCGATTTTTAACTAACAAACTTTTCCAAAGACAGTTAAAAGTTTCGCTCGAGCCTTTTGCGGCGAGCCGCCGCCTCCAAGACGCGGAATCGCTCGGCTTTGCCTCGCTCGTGGTGAGTTAGGAAGGATAGTTAACGCGGTCGGGGAAATTCCCAATGAACTGCCGATTTAACTAAACAACTTCCCAAAGACAGTTAAAAGTTTCGCACGAGCCTTTTCAAAGGCTCGCAGGGTTGAGGGACGGAGTCCCTCATAGGTGTTAAGGGCAACGCCCTTAACATTCTTTACTCTTTAAGCGGTGGACTTTGTCCACCGCTCAATTTCTTTTGTAAGTAACATTAGTAAAAAGGGGCGGACAAAGTCCGCCCCTTTAGGGAGTAAGAAAAGTTAAGGGCTTCGCCCTTAAAACCCACCAAAGGCTCTGCCTTTGGAAACCGCAAGCCTTTAAAAAGGCTTGACCTAAATTTTAATTGTCTTAATTAAAGTCTGCTCGCTATTATCTGGTTGCTCTTGCTGCGATGATATGTGCCATTTCGCCGACATTCTTCATAGAGGAGATTTCGCCCATTTTGAACTTCATACCGAACTCTTTCTCAACTGCTGAGATAAGTGTGATATGCTCAAGGCTATCCCAATCTTCAATATCGTTTGCTGTTGTTGCAGGCTTTACAACGATACTGTCATCATCAAATACATCTCTGAAAACCTCATTAAGTCTTGCGAAAATTTCATTTCCTGTCATAGTTATTATCTCCTTTGTTAATTAAAATATATTTACTCGTTATCGGAAACCTCAATATAACGGTTCTGATTTTCATAACCCTCTATCGGAAGTTCCCAAACGGTATTACCATTTTCATCTTCACTTATCTTTGTAAAGCCGAATGTTCCGTAAAGTTCACGAACCATTCCGTTTTTCTTTGTTGGATAATAATATCCTCTTATTTTAGAGATGCCATTCTGACGGCATTTTTCTACGAGAGTATCGAGCATAGCCTGTTCCATATCTCTTTTTAATACTCGACAACTCATCAACCAAAGGTCGATATGAAGTGTATCTTCACGCTTTTCGCCGATAACTACTGAAACAACGCCGTTATCTCCGAATTTATCAATAAGCTTTCCGTAAAGTCTGATATAATTTGGGCTGTGCCAGACTTCTTCCATTTCAGTTTGTGTATAACGCTTGGTAGTAAGATTGAACTGATTACTTTTATTAGTAAGCTGTGTTATTCTTGCAATATATACAGGGATAAAATCGCCGATAGTTGCCTTCATATCAAGGCTCTTTAGATATTCGCCATAATCAGCGAAAGAGGCTTGCTGTGCATTTCGCATAGCATTTTCCTTGTACATTTCATTACGCTTGAGGTCGTCCTCGTTGAATGTAGTAACCTCGAAAAATCCGCTTCTGTCTATTGTTGTGATGTAGTTTTCGACAGAATCCATTACAGGAGCTTGTACCCCTTTTAATTGTGCCTTGACAATTTCTCTTTCGGCTGGGTTATCGTCAACAAAAACAATAGATTCAGGCAAGATGTTAAGCTCTGCGGCGGTTTCTGCAATGTTTCTGTCCTTATTTTCCCAGTTTGCTTTGATGATTATAAAATCATCCGGCTTGAGTATGCCCTCAGGGTGATTAAGTCCTGCGATAGCGTTTTCGTGGTCATTCTTTGAGCATACAGTGAGGATTATTCCGAGAGATTTAAGCTGTTTGATGTAGCTTTGGAATTCATAATAAGATTGTGAAACGCCGTTTTCTTGACCGATTTCGATTCCGTCCACACCGTCATCACCGACAACTCCACCCCAAAGAGTATTGTCGAGGTCGAGGGCAAGAGCCTTTTTATTCTTGCCGAAAATAGACTTAATGATATTAGAAACCGAGAAAGCCAAAGATGGAATAGCCTCAAAGCACATAGCGTACTTATACATATTCCAGAAACTTGGATTCGACCATTCTTTCAAGCCGTAATCGGCGGAAAGGTAGTTAATATCGTTGATATAAAAGCCCTCTGTCTTTTCTGCAAAATCGTAGAAAGCTTGATTAAGACGGCTTATGAAGTTTGTTCTGCCACGATAATCTGAGCAATCCTTGTTGCCCATAAGGCGATAGAATGGCATTTCAAAGTTATTTTGAATGATAGGGCAGTGGAATTTATCTCTTATGCTGTTCCAGATATTCTCGAAACGGGCAAATTCAGCCTTTAGTTTTTCGTCAACAATTTCCTTGTTGTCTGCAACCTCAGGTAGATTGCGGATATTACGGTTTGTTGTATGCACAAATACAATATCAGGCTTAAAGCTGAGAAGTTCCTCGCTCGGAAAAACTGCGTCCTGTTCATATTGTGCATATTCTGATTCGTAAAATTCTGCCTCTATACCGGCATTAAGTAGAAAAAGCTCAAGAGTATTTATAATTTCATTTGTTGTAGAACCACCGAAAACGGCGATTTTCTTTTTGATTCTTGCCGAACCGTCTGCGAGTAATTCACGCTTAATAGACTTGCGTTTCTTAATGATATATGACGGGTCGAATGGATAATTCAATTCCTGCATTTTATTTACCTCCTTATATTGCGGTTTCTTTATCCGCATTAACCAAATTTTCTTAATTCACTAATCAGGTAGTTACTTGACGCAATTCCGCATTTTGACGACAAGTGTCATTCTAACGAAAAAGTTGAACGCATCTTCGTTGTGGGTCGGCACCCATAGGGAACCCCCTGCGAGGGTTCCCTACGAAAAACATTCCACTGGAATGTTTTTCTACCCTCCTGCGCTTTGTGACTCATAAAGTGTGTCGCTCTCTGCGGAGAGCGACAAGGGCGTTGCCCTTGACCTACGAGCCTTTGAAAAAGGCTCGAGCGAAACTTTTAATCGTCTAAGGAAAGCTTGTCAGCCAAACGGTAGTTTCTTTGACCGCGTCAACAAACTTCTTTTGAAAGTGTCGAGCGAGGCTTGCCGAGCGATTCCGCGTCTTGGGGGCGGCGGCTCGCCGCCTTGAGCGAAACTTTTAAGTTTTATAAAGTTACAATTAAATAGTTTTTGATAGTCTTATGCACCCATAGCTAATGATTGAGCTATGAGTGCATAAACTGTGGAATTAGTCAGTACTTTCCTCTTTTTTAGCGACCTGTTCATCAACTATTGTGCTTGATGAATCTTGAGTCATAAGATTTGCGATGTTGTCTGCATTATCACCAACAACTGAATATGCTGACATTGTGAAGAGAATATCTGTTGCTCCAACTGTCTTGATGAAGTTTACAAGATTTCTCTCGAAGTATCTTACATCAACTACATAAATTTCCTCAAAGGAACTTGTGTAGAATGGAATTTCAGCGTTGCCATAGCTATCCTTAATGACAACTAATTTTCTGCCATTGTTTACAGCAGTCTTAACCTTGACAACATAGCTGTCACCACCCATATATCTGAGGTAGGAGTTTGCAACGTCAACATCGTTAAGCAATGCCCAACTGCCCTGATAATTAAAGCTTTGGTCGTAATAGTAGGTTGTATACTTAGCTGATGGCTCATAGTAGGTGAATGTTTCAGGGTCGTTGAGAAGTCTCGAATCTCCTGAGAACGCATAAAGAGTACCGACATAGCCCTCAGTATCAACCTTTTTATACTTGCTTATATCAGCGAAGTCTACGCCGGCAGCCTTTGCAAAAGCTTCTGAAGCATAGTATGCACCAAGTGCCTGCCAGTGGTGGTCTGTACGGCAGTAAATCGGCTCTTCTGTATGTTTTCTGAGAACACTTGAAATATTAACCGAAGTTATGCCTTCATCAAGCTTAGAGGCGATATTATTAAAGCAATCCTCTTGGCTTGCAGAATAGTCTGCAAAGTTAGCAGGAGTATAGAATTCACTTGCAAGAGGTGCAGGCATAGAATAAATCTTAACCTTACCACCAAGCTGTTTATTAAGCTCATTAAGGCTTGAAGCATAATTATTACCCGAACCGTTGCCGAAAAGCTCAAGACCACGCCAATGACCGTCTTGGTTGATGATGAGCATACCGTTCTCATAACCGCCCTCAGCCTCTTCCTGACGGAAATCCTTCTGGTCTTTTTCAGAGGTTTCTTCACTCTGACTTGTTGTGGAGTTATCACTCTTGCTTGTTGTATCTGACTTTGAAGTTTCAGATTTGCTTGAATCGCTGTTATTCTTAACAGGCTTAACCGGTTTACCGATAATAACGGCAGTATCGTTAGTTGTGATACCGAAAAGTCCCTTGATGTTGTTACCCATATTTTTGAAATCATCACGATATGGAACTGTATCGTCATACCAGTTTGTTACACCGGAAGTGAATTCTCCTTTAAAGTAGCTTGCAAAAGAGAAATTCGGGAAGGTTGCCAATTCACGCTTTTCAATAACGGATTGCTTAGAGCGTGGGAAAAATATCAAAAATCCTGTACCAATAGCCAGCAAAATCAATAGAAGAAGTACGGATATAGTCGAAAAGCCGTTTTCTAAGGCTCGTCTGCTCATACCGTTCTGTCTGTGTACAGGCTGTGGCCTTTGTCTGTCGTTTTGCATATTAACAGTCCTTTCAGTATGTCACAAATCGAGGTTTAAATTAGAATCTCCAGTAAAGGAATGGGTTATTTGTAGAATCAACAAGCAAAATACTTGATATTACAAGAAGTACGCCGCAACATACTGTTGAACCCATTCTGCCGATTGCATAAATTGTGTTGTTTCTGTTCTCAAAGAAGAACTTTTTGATAGCAGGGAGAACAGGCATACAAGCAATCATTGCAAATATAATGAGGAAGCAGTTATTTACAAAGGAATTCCATGTTAGCTGGTCTGTAAACGAACTTCCGTTTGAAATCATACTTATACCAGTGATATTGAGGAAGAACTGTCCAAGTTGGCTCATATCTTCAAAATAGAATATTCCGAAACCGATTATAATAACAAGCTTGCTATAAATATGTTTCCACCATAGCGGCCATTTTTTGATTTTTTTCTTACCGAGTTTTTGCTCGAAGAATATGAAGAAGCCGAAATAAAGTCCCCAAAGAATGAAGTTCCATGCGGCGCCGTGCCACATACCTGTGCAGAACCATACGAGGAAAAGACTAAGATATTTTCTATTTTTGCCGAAAATAGGTACATAAAGAAGATAATCTCTGAAGAATGAACCAAGAGAGATGTGCCATCTCTGCCAGAATTCAGCTATAGTTTTGCAGGCAAACGGATGCTTGAAGTTTTCATCAAAATGGAAGCCAAACATTCTGCCAAGACCGATGGCAATATCTGAATATCCGCTGAAATCGAAATATACATACATTGAATATACTATAACGGTATACCATGTACCGAGAGTGGATAGTGTAGAAATATCCTGACCGAAGAACTGTGTTACGATGGCGTAGAGGTTATTTGCGATAATAACCTTTTTTGCCAAACCGACGATGACTCTTAATGAGCCTTCGCTTAGGTCTGTTGCAGTAACTCTGCGGTTAGAAACCTCCTGCTCAACAACGCTGTATCGAACAATAGGACCCGCGATAAGCTGTGGGAAAAGTGACAAATAAAGCAGGAATTTACTGAATTGTCTTTGAGGCTTAACATTTTCCCAATAACAATCAAGAACATATGATATTGCTTGGAAGGTATAGAAGCTTATGCCTATTGGTAGGGTAATGTGTGGAACAGGTATTGATGTGTGGAAGATTCCATTAAAGGTTTCTGCGAAGAAGCCGGTATACTTGAATATTAAGAGAAGAAGTATATCGACTATAATAGCCGAGGCTATAAAAACTTTACCCTTTGGTTTATTCCTGTTAGCGCCTATGTGCATACCCATTATCCAGTTGAATGCAGCGCTGAATAAGAGAAGAATTATCCAGACAGGCTCTCCCCAAGCATAGAAAATGAGGGAGAATACGATTAGCACCTTGTTTCTTGTTTCGAGCTTTTTCGTCGCGAAATAACAAATAAGGCACAGGGGCAGAAAGAAGTAGATAAAGAACAAATCTGCGAATACCATTTGTGCAACTCCTTAAAAATTTTTTTATTCCTAAACATTATATATCCACCACTGAGTATTGTGGATTGATTATACCCATACAGTTTCAGTATAACATACCTAATGCGATTTTGGAATATATTTTTCAAAAAATTAACTTTCTTTTTCCGATGAATTTTTTTCCTTTTTTTAAATGTTTTTTGTAGTAGATTTTTGTATAAAAGCTATGTTAAAAATCGGCAAAATCACTAATACTCCTTGCTTGACAAATATTATTGAGAAAATTATAATTAAATTGTAGTATTGTGTAAAAAAGTACTATGATTATATATTTTATTTTAGGAGTTGATTTTTGATGTTTTGCGAAAATTGCGGAGCTAAGATAGCAGATAACGATATGTTTTGTCAAAATTGTGGCAAAAGAATAGAACTTCCTGCTGCACAGCCTGCACCTGAACAAAGCGTAAACCAAGCAGAACCGGAAACTTCGGTGCAAGAATCAGAACAAACTGTTCAATCAGAAGAAATTCCTGCACAACAGGTAACAACAGCGGTTGCTGAGCCTCAACAGCAACAGGCAAATCCATATGCACAGCAGGCTCAACAGCAACAGGCAAATCCATATGCACAGCAGGCTCAACAGCAACAGGCAAATCCATATGCACAGCAGGCTCAACAGCAACAGGCAAATCCGTATGCACAGCAGGTTCAGCAGCCACAGGCAAATCCATATGCACAGCAAGCTCAGCAGTCACAGGCAAATCCGTATGCACAGCAGGTTCAGCAGCCACAGACAAATCCATATGCGCCACAAAATCCTTATAGCATACAAAATGGTCAACAACAAGTTATGCAGCAGCCTAAGAAATCCAATTTTAAAATCAGCAAAAAGATGATTATAATTGGTTCAGCTATTTTAGCAGTAGTTATTGTAGCAGTAATAGTTATTTGTATATTGGTTTCTAACGCAAATAACCCGGTTAATAAGATGATTAACGCTATAAATGACGGCGATTATAAAACAGCAGAAGAACTTTATTATAATAATTATTCTGCTCTTTCTGATAATAAGGCCGTTATAGACGCTATTCAGGCTCAGGTTGACGCTGTTGAAAAGGGTTATAAAGATGGCTCTATTGATTATAATACAGCAATGAATAAGCTTGATGATATTTCTGATTTGCCTATGAGTTATGAGACAACACTCAGCGATGTAAAATCAGAAATGTATGAGCTTAAATCATCAGCAGATAGTCTCAAGAAGGGTGACAAATATCTTAAAGACAAGGATTATGATAATGCAATCTATTATTACGGCGAAGTATTAGAAAAAGATACAGCTAACTATAAAAAGGCACAGGAACAAAAGGCGAAGGCTGTTGACGGTATTCGTCAAAAGTATCTTGATGAAGCTAAGAAAGATTTTGATAATGGCGATTATAAATATGCAATCTCTGACCTTCAGGACGCCCTCAATAATACATACCTCGATAACGATAAGAAGATTAATGAGCAGATAGCTACATATGTAGATGAGATTATCAAAAAATCAGACGAATATTTCAATAATAAAGATTATGAAAATGCAGTCAATTTAATTGATAATACTAAGAATATGTTCAGTGAGGATAGTGATAACCGCAAGAAGCTTGATACTCAGCTTGAAAAACTCAATAAAGAGGTTCCTGTCAAGCTTTCTGATATTAAATTTGATAGTTCCAATACTGATTATTTCTACAGATATCAGAGCGGCTCTAAGGACGTTGCAGGAAACGAATATAATGGAGATAATGTCTGCACAATGTCTGTTTCTAAATATCATGAGAATGCATATGCAGGACTGTATGTTAATAAGGATTATAAGAAGATTAAAGGTACAGTAGCAGTTGAAAAAAATAATTATAGCGATATAGGAAGTAATACAAAGGCATATTTCGAAATTGTAGGTGATAATAAAACTCTTTATAAGAGTGAGGTTCTTACAAATAAATCTGAGCCTATCAATTTTGAGGTTAATATAAAAAATGTAGAAAAATTAACAATCGAACTTGTTTATGTTAAGAATAGTGGAAACTCAAGTATGGATGTTATTCTTGCAGATGTAGAGCTTTATTCGAAAGACTCAAGCGTGTCTGACGCATCCGCAAATGAAACAAGCGAGGTCTCAAAGGCAGAATCAAGCAAAGAAGAAAACTCAAAGGCTGAATCTAACAAGGCTGAATCAAGTAAAGCAGCCTAAGAACGATTAGAATAATTAAATATTCATAAAGAAATCCCACAGCTCCATATGATTGAAGCTGTGGGATTTTTATTAAAACAAATTTAAACTGTACTCCTTAAAAATATAAAATCTGTGCATTGCAATAGTGACAGTTTCGGCTATAATGAGCTTAGTAAACATTTCGTAGGTCATGTGCACAGACTTCAGATGTTATTTA
>CACXBF010000028.1 GCA_902765855.1 uncultured Ruminococcus sp.
AAAAACAAAATGGATGCCTCCTGTACAATACAGGAAGACATCCATGTGTTCAGCTTAATTTATAAATATGTGTCCAGAATTCTGGGTACATATCAAAATGCGATAGCCCTTAAGGTTTATTTAAAATCAGTTTTATTCAGATTTTGTTGAATTATCTGTATTTTCAGATTGTGATTTATTCATATCCAAGCCTAAGAACAAATTATCTGAACCATAATATGTTGGCATTTTTCCGTCCCACTTGTTTATAAATTCAAGATAAATAATATTCTGCGAAATTTGTTCATTCTTGAGTTTCATAGCTTCAGCTTCGCCTTTAGCTTTTGTAACAGCTTGTTCAGCCTCAGTTTTTATTCTTTCAAGGTCATATTTTGCTTTTAAAGCATTCTGCTCCGCTATTTGCTTTTCTTCTATCGCTGTATTAAAAGCGTCTGTAAAATCAAAATTAACAATATTAAAACTATCTACAAGAATATATTTTTCTCCTAACTTAGTCTGTAAGAATTTCTTCATTTCATCAGAAACTTCAGTACGCTTTGTTATAAGTTCTTCTGCGGTATATCTTGATGTGACAGACTTTATACATTCTGAAATAGCCGGATTTATAACCGTAGATTCATAACTCATACCTATATTCTGATATAAATCAGCTACATGGTCTTGGTCTATGCGATAGTTTACTGCAATAGAACTTTTAATTGTTTGCAAATCCTTACTTGCGGAAGAATTATCTTTAGACTCATACTTCTTAACTCGAACATCAATAACCTCTGCACTCTGAACAAACGGAATTTTAAAGTTAATTCCCTCATTCATAACCGCCCCTGTGACCGCTCCCATATTGAGAGTAACACCCTTGTGGCCGGCCGGAACTATTGTTATTGATGCAATAGCTATCACCGCTATAAGTAATACTGCAACACAAACACTAACAATGACCTTAATCTTCTTGCTTTTAGGATTGACCGTAAAAATTTTCTTTCCTTCTTCAGCCATAATTACAATTTCCTTTCTTTTTAACACATAAAATATGAATATTCTTTTTATATTTTAAAACGGATTATAGCATATAAATTTTATACATTAATTCTTTAATAGAATTATTGCGTTAATATATTTAAGATTTAAAATATATTAACAATTTTCTATAAAATTGAAAAATCCTCACAGAAATTTATTCTGTGAGGATTTTTCAGGTTTTAAAGCTTATTTAACTGTTACTGTAAAATACTTAGTAACATACTTGCCTGTTGAATCAATTACTCTGACTGCATACTGATAATCACCTGTTTTTGTTGGCTTATTAGTATAGCTTGTTACTGTTGTTGCATTCTTGAGAGTTACCCAATCAATCGCTCCATCCGGTTTGCAGAAATAGCTGTACTTATATGGCGCAGTACCGCCTGTTGCCTTTGCTGTCATTTTAACTGATGAACCAAGATTGATTGATGTTGCGCTGATTGTAGAAGCATTTGCAAGAGCTGCAACACCATTAACTTTTACAGTAAATGTCTTTGTAATATATTTACCTTTTGAATCAATTACTCTGACGGCATATTGATATGTACCTGCCTTAGACGGCTTATTTGTGCAAGTTGTTGCTGTTGTTACACCTGTAAGAGCTGTCCAATCAATATCTCCCTGTGGCCTAACAAAATACTTATAACTATATGGCGCAGTACCGCCTGTTGCCTTTGCTGTTATCTTAATTGATGAACCAAGATTGATTGATGTTGCGCTGATTGTAGAATTATTTGCAAGAACTGAAACATCATTAACTTTTACAGTAAATGTCTTTGTAATATATTGATTCTTTGAATCAATTACTCTAACTGCATACTGATATGTACCTGCCTTAGACGGTTTATTTGTACAAGTTGTTGCTGTTGTTATGCCTGTGAGAGCCGTCCATGAAGTGCTGCTCTGTGACTTAACGAAATACTTATAATTATATGGTGCAGTGCCACCCGTTGCCTTTGCTGTCATCTTGATTGATGAACCAAGGTTGATTGATGTTGCACTGATTGTAGAATTATTTGCAAGAGCTGCAACACCATTAACCTTTACAGTAAAGTACTTAGTAATATACTTGCCTGTTGAATCAATTACTCTAACTGCATACTGATATGTGCCTGCCTTAGTTGGTTTATTTGTACAGCTTGCTGCTGTTGTTATGCCTGTGAGAGCTGTCCATGAATTACTGCCCTGTGATTTAACAAAATACTTATAACTATATGGTGCAGTACCGCCCGTTGCATTTGCTGTCATCTTGATTGATGAACCAAGGTTGATTGATGCTGCACTGATTGTAGAATTATTTTTAAGCTCTTGAGTTACTTCAGTAACTGCAATAGTCTTATCATCTGAAGCTGTATTTCCAGCTGAATCCTTAGCTGTTACTTTAATTGTATAAACACCGGCTTTTGATGGCTTCCATGTGCAAATCTTAGATGAACCATAAGCTTGAATAACCTCATTGCCGACTGAGAACTGATATGTAACAGAACCGTTTCCGCCTGTACTGTTTGCCGTCAATTTAATTTCATTGCCGAGGTCGATAGAAGATGCTGAGCTTGAAAGACTTACTTTAAGCTCTCCAGCAGGAGTTTCAGGGAGGTCAATAAGATTACCGTCTATAAAGAGCTTCTTCTCTGTTGCAGCCATTTCAAGACCTGGCTGGTTTGCACCTGGAAGCTGTGTGCCTGAACCATTGCTGAAAATAATATTAACTGTTCCACTGAATTTATCAGGAAGCTCATATGTCCAGTAATCGCCGTCAACCTCTGTCATTGCAGCGCCTGGCCATGCACCATTGTTGCCGTCCTTTGCGCTATAAACATAAGCATAAACATTAGACCAACCGTAGCTTGCATTATCAAATACTATGCCAGCCTTGCTAAGCTTTGGATAGCCTGTTCTTGGTGCTTTCTTTTTAAAGATAAATGTTTTTTCTTTACTTGTTCCGTCATCAGCAGTTGCCTTAATAGCAATTGTAACAGTCTCACCTGATGCAATAGAAGAACCTACTGTAATTGTCTTGCTGCCTGTGAAAGAACCCTTATCGCCTTCACTTGTTTCGTAAGTAGCAGATGTAGCATTCTCTGCCTTCATAATAACATCAACAGAATCTGTTGTAAATGTTGTTGAACCGTCCTGTACGTTTGCTGAAATTTTAATAATTGTTGGTTCTACTGGAGATGGGTCAGCATATTGCTTTGTAGGATTATATACAACAGCAATACCGTCCTTGCTTCCAACTGTACCAGAAATTTCACCACCAGAAACAGTAAACTTATTGCCAGAAACCTGGTCTGTATAAGTGCCGTCTTTCATATCTACGCTAAAGCTTACATCGCCTGCGCCGTCCATCTTAGAGATGACAACACCGCTGTTGCCTCTTACATTATAAGCACACTCGCCTGAAGAACCAAGCTGTTCACTTTGACCAACAAAGAAGTTATGGAATCTGTTGACCTCAACAACTTCCTTATCAGCCCATGTTAATGTACCAACATCGCCCATCTGTGTATAATCTGTTTGTGCAAGGATTTCATCATCAGTCTGTCTTGCACTTGTAGTATCATCCTTGAGAATATACTTTGAATAGAAAGGACGAGCAAAGAATAAAGCTGTTGAATCCTTTTTAGAAGCAACCATAGCCCAAGTTTTCTTTATATCGCTATCTGTACAGTCATAAGAAGAACCGCCACCCATATATGTATCGTGAGATTCTGCCCAAAGAACGCACTTATCACCTTCGCCTGCAATATATCCGCAGTAACCACCCTGTGCAGCACCACTTGCAGACTTATACTTTACGCTGTTTCTGATATTATCACTTGTAGAGTTGTCTGTTATAGACATCTTACTTCTGTAATAAGCCTCAGCATTTGTATCATCAATACGGTTAAGAACTTCGCCATAGAAATAAACACCATCATAGTGATTTACTTGCTTATAGTAATCTCTTGCACCGTCAAGAACTACATCCCAGAAATTACTTGCAAAAGCTGGGTCATCAGCAGGAGTTTCTATATGCTTAGCTGCGTCAAAACGGAAACCGTCAGCACCGCAGTCTATACACTCTTTCAAAAGATTAAGTACCATCTGCTGAACCTTGCTATCACCTGTATTAAGGTCAGGCATACCCATATTTCCTTGAGTAACATCAAAACGACCATCGCTTGAATGAACCCAAGATGTGCTTATATGCCAATAAGATGAATCTGTAAGCATATCAGGGTTCCAGAATTCACCTACCTGTGGAGAAATATCTCCCATAACTTCTTCAACGCTGCCGATTTTCCAGCCCTTGATATTGCCCATATGGTTAGCAACTATATCAACAATAACTCTTACACCATACTTCTCAGCTTCATCACACATAGCCTTAAATTCAGCCTTTGTGCCAAACCAAGTGTGACCATTATCACAGATAGACATAGTAACAGGCTGATAAACCTTCCACCAGTTTCCGTGGTCAGAATCGCCAGTACCATCAGGAATACCAACATTGCCATAAGCAATACCCTCCCAATAGTAGTCCTTTGGCTGTGTAACAGGAGAAGTCTGAATAGATGTATATCCAGATGCAGCAATATCCTTCATATACTTCTTGATATTGCTATAAGACCAGTTCCAGCAGTGAAGAATAACGCCTTCCTGAGAAGATTGTCTAAGACCGTTATCAACAATAGCTGCTGCCTCTACTTTACTCTGCTCAGAATTAATCGCACTCAATCCTGAAAAAGCAGAAGTAATCATAGCCGCTGAGAGTGTAAACGCAGCAGCCTTTTTAGCAAACCCGCTTTTTTTAATTACTTTCACTAAAATTCCTCCAATTTTCTTTCCTTAAATAGCTTATGGGCGAAATATAGAATGCTTTTATTTTTGTACTATAATAACTTATCCTCCTTTATATGAAATCGTCTACATTCTTAAACTATTATATATTATCAATCATCTTATGTAAAGGACATAATTTGTTCATAATCCCCAATTAGCACAATTATTTCATTAAAAATTAATCATTAAAATCATTTTTTAGTTTATTTTGCCAAAAAAATAAGCTCTAAATTCAGCTTATTAAATAACACAAAAACAACACAATATGCAAAATGCACAATGACATTTCTTTCAAAATGTCATTGTGCATAAATTTAAATTATAAATATCTAATCAAAACATCATAAAATCGTTAGCTAAAACTTAAGTTCAACAATAGCTTTGAAAAGTTACAGATGCGAATAATAAAGTATTAATTTTCGGAATATTTTTCTGCCCTCCTACGCTTTGAGAAGTATAAAGTGTTTCGCTTTCTGCGGAAAGCGACCAAAGGCTCTGCCGTAGGTGACTACCTTTGGAAACTGCAAGCTTTTGAAAAAGCTTGAGCAAAACTTTTAATTTAACTCCATTTTATTCTGATAAACTCTTTTCTATTGCCGAAATAATAACTTCTAAAGCTTTAATTCTTGCATATAGCTTACTATTAGATTCAAGCACCGTCCATTCAGCAGCTTCTGTTGTTGTTCTGCGGAACATTTCATCAACTGCCGCTTCGTAAAGTTCCCACTTTTCTCTGTTTCGCCAATCCTCGTCAGTTATTTTCCAACGCTTCTGAGGATTTTTTTCTCGTTCTTTAAATCTTTTAAGTTGCTCATCTTTATCAATATCTACCCAAAACTTAACAATGACCGCTCCCCAGCGTCTTAGTTCGGCCTCAAATTCGTTCATCTCACGATAGGCTCTTTTCCACTCATTTTCTGTACAAAAGCCCTCTATTCTCTCAACCATAACTCTGCCATACCAACTTCTATCAAATATAGCAATATGTCCGTCTTTAGGTAAACGCTTCCAGAATCTCCATAGATAATGATGAGCAAGTTCATTTCTGTCAGGTACAGCGACAGGATTAACAACATATCCCCTTGGGTCTAAAGCTTCACTGACGCGCTTAATATTTCCGCCCTTACCGGCTGCGTCCCAACCCTCATAAAGCACAATAACAGGAATTTTTCTGTTATAAATAACACTATGCAAATATCCAAGGCGCTTTTGAAGTTTATCAAGCTTTTTGTTATATTCTTCCTTATCCATACTAAGAGTTAAGTCTATATCATTCAGAACCGGATAATTTTTCAGAATCGGCTTAACAACTATGCTCGGGTGAAGTCCTCTTTCATTTTCAACTTCGTGACTATCGTATAAAGCTTCTCCAGACTCAACACATTCAACCGCTCTTTTAAGTTGAGTTGTAATAACCTTATACATTTCAAGAATTGCATACTCACTCTGCTCCGATGGAATAACATTCCACCTTGCATAAGGTGTATTTGTTTTCAAAAGAAGTTCATCAATTCTCTTGAAGTATTTTTGATATTTTTCATTTTGCTTAATATCCTTTTTGCTTACCTTCCAAAGAGTATTTTCGTCAGAACGCAAGTCATCAAAGCGTTCGCTTTGTTTTTTCTTGCTTATGTGCAAGAAAAATTTCAGAATAAGGGTTCTGTTATCTGCAAGCTGTCTTTCAAAGGTATTTACACTTTCAATCCTTTTTTCTATTTCCTCATCAGAAAGTCCGCCATTATAAGCGTCGCTATAAATATCGCTATACCAACTCTTATTAAGAATCAGAATTTCTCCGTCCTTCGGAATGTTATCCCAATAACGCTTCAAAAATGGATAACGCTTATCCACTTCTGTAGGAATCGTGCCGGAAAAAACATTAAAGTTTCTTGGGTCAAGCGGTTCAATAATTTTCTTAATTGCTGTACCTTTTCCAGCCGCTTCCCAACCTTCTATGAGGATTATTACCGAAATTTTATGCTTCTGAATAGTTCTTTGAAAAATCTCAAGCTCTGTTTTCAAAGGTTTGATTTTTGTTTTATATTCGTCCTTATCAATTTTCTTAGAAATATTAACTTCAGAAAGCATATCAAAATCTCCTTACTTCTTTTTACTATTTGATGAACGTCTTTTAATTGAATATGTAGTTTTTTTCTTTAAAGAATTTATAACTGACTTAGCCTCTCTGCCCTTTTCGCTATTAGGATTTACCGCATGAATAGGTGTAGTCACAAGAATTTTTGATGTTTTAATCTTATTCTTGGGGATTTTTCTCTTTCTTAAACGAACATGAACAACTCTTCTTAAAATTGTATATAAAACCGAAACAATCGGAACTATAACAAGCATACCAACAAAACCAAATACCTTGCCGCCTACAATAATTGATGTCATAACCCAGAGTGCAGGTAAGCCCATAACACTACCCGCAACTCTTGGATAAATCAAGTTACCCTCGATTTGCTGAATAATAATCATCATAACAACAAACCATATAGCCTGCGTAGGATTTACTGTAAGAATCAGCAAGGCACCTATAATAATACCTATTGTTACACCAAACATAGGAATCAAAGCCATAACCGCTACAATAACACCAATCATCATAGCATAAGGGAAACCAAATATAAGCATAGCCGTAATAGTAATCGTACCAAGAATAGTACATTCTATCATAGAACCGGCAACAGAACGAGAAAATGTTTCTCCTGTTAGCTTAAAGATTGAAACAACCATATCCGCTTTTTTTTCTGGAATAAAAGCATAGGTCAGCTTCTTAAATTGTGCATAAAGCTGTTCCTTTTTGAGTAGAAAATAAATAGAGAAAATCAAGCCAAGAAAAATATTAACTACAAGACTTACAGTTCCAACAAGAATATTGAGAGCTTGAGAAACAAAGTTTATAGAAATATCCTGAATAGTCCCAATAAAGCTATTTACTATTGAGTTCCAGTTTATATTCGTACTCATAAAGAATTCTTTAAACTGTGGGTGGTCTTCAGAAATTTGTTCTATCCAGTTTTGTAAATTTATAAATGTATCAGGCAAATTCTGAACCAATGTAATTATACTATTTATAAGTTCAGGAATAATTAAAAGCAAAATAGCTGCAATTATTGCAAGCACAAGCAAAACGGAAATCAAAAGTGAAATAGGTCTTGTTGCCTTACCAAGTCTTAATGTTCCATCTTTTCTTGTAAAAATCTTACGCTCAAAAAATTTCAGAGGTACATTAAATATAAAAGCAAATGCGAGACCTATCAGCATTGGTGTAAAAACTGAAAGTATCCACCCTAAAAAACCGAATACCAAATTCATATTTTGCAGACCAAGGAATATGAGTATTCCCATCGCAATTACGAAAATCAGCATTTTAACATTTTTCTTGTTTAATTCCATCAACTCAGCTCCCAAGTCTTAAATCTTCAAATTTTCACTCCCTGTCACCGCTCAAAACATCGGCAACCTCATAAATCGAAATATATGCCTTTGCATCTATTTCATGAATAATTTCCTTCATCTTACCAATTTGAAATCTATTTACAATAAAATAAATCATTGTCTTGTCATTCTGTGAATACCAACCCTTTGCGTTAAGGGTAGTAATTCCCGTTTCAAATTCCTCAGAAAGCGCTTTGCAAATTTCATCAGGCATAGTTGTAACAATCATAGCTGCCTTTGCTCTGTCAATACCTTCAACAATATAGTCAATCGTCTTTAATGCCGCAAAGTATGTAACAATAGAATAAAGCGGAAGAATCCAGCTATTTACAACAAAGCCGCAAACAATATAAAGTAAAATGTTATATATCATAACAAAACTACCAACAGATATTCCTATTTTTTTTGCAAATATAACTGAAAGAACCTCAACTCCGTCCATAGCACCACCATAGCGTATTGCAAGGCCACTTCCTATGCCTGAAATAACTCCGCCAAATAACGCACACAAGAGTAAGTCTGTTCCTGCAAGCGGTGAGGCGAACGTTACATCAACAGGCAGGATATCAGTAATCAACCACGAACATATAGAATAAACTGCAACAGTGTATATCGCATAAAAAGTAAATAATGCTCCCTGCTTTTTTAATCCATAGATAAAAAGTGGAATATTCAAAATCAAAAGGAACATTGAAAGTGTTAGATAATCTGGTGTAATCTGAGCCAACAGCATAGATGTTCCTGAGATTCCGCTGTCATATAGCTTTACCGGCGAAAGAAATATTGTAATTCCGATTGCATTAACTATGCCTGCTATTGTAAGCATAATCATATTTCTAAGTTTAATTCGTCTAAGTTTGGCCATCTATCATCACTCCCATTTTTTACATATAATAACAACAAAGTTATAAAATTGCTCTTATTATATGCTTTTATAAATTTTATTATAATATAGCCACAAAGAAAAATCAACCATACAATCTGTCTGTTACGATAATTAGTATGCGCTTGATAATAGTTATTAGTTCATATCAAAGTTATATTCAACATTTATCTTTCAAGGAACCCCTTGTGAGGGTTCCCTACGAAAAACATTCCACTGGAGTGTTTTTCTACCCTCCTGTACTTTGTGAAGCATAAATTATTTTCCTCTCTGCGGAAAGCTAGCAAAGGCTACGCTGTAGGTTACTACATTTGAAAACTGCAAGCCTAAAATATTCCGGTTCATAAATACCTTAGACGCGAATATTAATTAAGAATTTATCAAAAGAATTAAACATGTCTTGAGAGCGGCGGCTCGCCACAAAAGATTCAAGCGAAACTTTTAATTTTTACCAAATCCACAATAACCGAAAACTGCCACAGTTCATTGTTAAGTGAACTGTGGCAGTTTAAATTACTTAAAAATATTATTCTACAGAAACAAGGAAATAGTACAACGGTTGACCGCCATTAACTAAAGTAACATCTACTGAAGAGCCATATTTTGCCTGAATAGTATCATACGCAAGATTGGCCTGAGCCTCACTAATATTTTCTCCATATATAAGAGTAATAAATGTAGTAGATTTACTTACCATTTCCTTTGTAAGCTTGATAACCGCTTTAATAGGGTCTTTATCTTTAAAGACAAGTTTTCCGTTATTAAGAGCTATAATATCTCCCTCGCGAAGCTTAGTTGAACCAAATTCAGAATCTCTTGCCGCATAAGTAACCTGACCGGTGAGAATCTTCTTTGCAGCTTCCATCATATATTCGATATTAAGTTCAACAGTTGATTGTGCATCATAAGCAAGCATTGCTGCAATACCCTGTGGAACGGTTCTTGTTGGAATAATTACAGTTTTTCTGTCTGTAACCAATTCACAAGCCTGTCTTGCAGCCATAAGAATATTCTTGTTGTTCGGGAAGACGAAAACAACCTTAGCAGGCACAGCCATAATCGCATTATAGAGATTTTCTGTGCTTGGATTCATACTCTGACCACCGCTGACAACTCTGTCAATGCCCAAATCCTTAAAAAGCTCGTGTAAACCTTCGCCTGCTGCAACAGACACAAAGCCGATTTCTTTTTCAGGTTCAGCCGGTTCAGGAGATTCCTCTAAAAGCTTAAGCTCCTGCTCGTGTTTTTCTGCAGCTATACGATGCTGTTCACGCATATTCTCAACCTTAACAGTAAGAAGTTGACCATATTTAAGAGCAGCCTCAAGTGCAAGACCGGGATTTTCGGTATGAACATGAGTCTTAATAATATCATCATCTTCAACAACTACAACACAGTCGCCAATTCCCTCAAGATATGCTCTAAGTTCTGCCGCAGAATCGGCAGTAGCCTCATCGTTCTTGCCTATAATAAACTCTGTGCAGTATGTGAAGTTAATTTCGCTATCGAACTCAGCCGCAGCATTCTTAAAGAAATCGTCGGTATTATCCTTTTTAACTTCAATAGGTGCATCAACATTTATCATTACACCATCACGAAGCAAAGAAAGCATACCCTCAAATATAATGCAAAGTCCCTTACCACCTGCATCGACAACGCCAGCCTTTTTAAGGACATGGAGAAGTTCAGGAGTCTGAGCCAAAGCGTCTTCCGCGGCATTATAAGCTGCACCAAGGACAATTATAGGGTCATTTTCAACATCAGCAGCAATTCTTGCAGCCTCAGCAGCAAGCCTTGCAACTGTAAGGATTGTTCCCTCTGTCGGATTCATAACTGCCTTATAAGCATATTCTACACCAAGAGTAAGCGCATCCGCAAAAAGAATACCGTCAACTTCTTCGCTTTCTTTTAAAACTTCTGCAATTCCCTTAAACAAAAGCGAAAGAATAACGCCAGAATTTCCTCTTGCACCTCTTAGCATAGCAGAAGAAGTCATCTTAGAAACTTCAGCAACTGAAATCACATCTTCGTTCTCAGCAAGAAGCTTTGCCGCAGAAGTAATTGTCATAGACATATTTGTTCCTGTGTCGCCATCAGGAACAGGAAAAATATTAAGCTCATCTACTTCTTTTTTATGGCGTACTATATTATTTGCACCCGAAATAATGGCATTTTTCAAAAGAACTCCATTTATCATCTTAAACACTTCCTCGTAATATAGTAAATTATTAATAAATCATCTCAGTAAGAAAGCTACCGAGTTTAAAGACAATATCAAATAATCAGCGAATCTCTACGAGAAGCTTCATAGCGGTGCGTTCTGCGCCATCAATCTCTATGCTTGTAAATGCCGGAATGCAAATAATATCAACACCCATAGGTGCAAGATAACCTCTTGCAACAGCAACCGATTTCAAAGCCTGATTAGTAGCACCTGCTCCGACAGCCTGAACCTCAACACAGCCGTAATCTCTGATAACGCCTGCGATAGCACCTGCGACAGAATTTGGTGAAGATTTTGATGAAACCTTTAGTATTTCCATTTTTAATTCCTCCTAAATATCGTCAAAGTAGTCAACCCACCTTAACATTAACCATGATATAATAATATAGCAAAATGCAATATTTTGCAAGGGGTTTGTTAATTTTTTTTGTTAAAATATAATTATTTTATTTCTATACGCTCAATATTTATTGTTTTTCCGCTTTTTTCGTCTATTTCAAATAAGATACAATCCATTTTGCAATTACCGTCTGCCGTTTCAAAACGAACAGGCAGTTTCTCTCTTTGCTTCTTTATGGCAAGCTCAGGTTTAACACCAAGCACAGACTTTATTGGCCCTGTCATTCCAACATCGGTTATATATCCCATACCATTTTCAAAAATACATTCATCAGCCGTCTGAACATGAGTATGAGTTCCAAACATAGCCGAAATTCTTCCGTCAAGATAATATCCCATTGCAAGCTTTTCGGCAGTAGCCTCCGCGTGAAAATCAAGTATCGTAATTTTCGCTGTATTTTTCTTCAAAATTTCATCAATCGTTTCATAAGGATCTTTGAGATTTTCGAGAAAAACGCAACCCATAAGATTTATCACACAAACCTGAACCTTACCCATATCATATATAAGCGTACCATTTCCCGGCGTAGTTTTTTCAGGAAAATTAGCCGGCCTTAAAATATATGGTGCATCATCATAATAGGGATAAATCTCTCTGCGCCTGAAAGAATGATTGCCTGTTGTTATAACATCTACTCCACTCGAAAATAAAAAATCTGCCGAAACCGGTGTAACGCCGTTCCCGTCTGCGGAATTTTCTCCATTTGCTATAACGAGGTCTACACCTTTTAATTTTTTAAGCGTAGGAAGTCGCTGACGAAGAAAACGGCAACCAATACTCCCCACAACATCTCCAATGGCAAGTATCCTCATAAACTATCCTCCAAAGCAAATCTATTCCAAATTTTTCTCGGACTTAGAATATATTGTATCACAAGAAAATTAAAAATAAAAGTCAATTTTAGCTTTTATATATTTTAAATAAAAAAAGCCTGAACGAAGAAATCCTCGCTCAGACCACTTCTAAAAATTATCCTATCCTTACAGCCTGATATTTAACCTTTTTCTCCTTAATATAATTAATTATAAATAATACCGCCGCAACAATATAAGACATCAAGCCATAAATCATATCGCTGGTCATTCCGGTTTTAAACTCCTTTATAGCTGATGACATTCCGTAGCCAACATCGCTAAGACTGCTATCAAACAAGATTCTATTCAAAAACTTAAAAGAATCACCAAACGATAATCCTAATTCTGCCCCACCCTGTGTAAATATATTTATACCCACAGCAAGATATTCAGAAACAAATACCATCGCAAGTGAAACAACCAAAGCAGTAATAAGTCCGCCTACGGTGAATTTTCCACCCATCTTCTTCAGAAGCATACACGAAAGAAATACTATAACCGCACCTGTAATAAAGAGTAAAAATCCAAGCTGATAAGTAACAACCCAGATAAGTCCACCAATAAATGCTCCTAAAACAGCTCCCAAAATTCCCATAGGAAGATTAAACTGCTTATTAGCCTCTGCCATAGCCATATTGCTTGTTTCAGCTTGTCTTCTGTTAAAACACTGTGTGCACATAGTATCAACAGTTCCACCGATAGCAAAAAATCCTAAATCCATTTGGTTCCCGCAATACTTACATACCGGAATAAATCCAAACTGATTGCAAAAATAAGTAGCTGCTCCAACAGCCTCCTGTAAAGCAGGGATGGTATTTTTACCCATATCTCGGACGCTTATCGTAACTACCTTATCAAGATAGCTTGTATAATTTATAGTTCTTTTACGCTCAGCTGCAAATTGATTTAAGCTTGAAACCATACCATTTACAGCCTCATTAGATGTTGCTCCGGCACTGACAAGAATAATATACTGTCTCTCAGAAACCAAGTATTTAACAACAACACCAAAGTTGTCAAATACTCCAAAAACAGCAGGTTCAGGTTCTTTTACATATTGAAGCCTACAGTTAGCCGCCAAACCTTGAAGTACAGAATTATTAGCCATAATCTTCCCCACATTCATAATTTTATTACATATAATAGCTTACTATACAATTATAATGACTGTCAATAAACACTCAAAAATTTTGTTGAATTAATAAACAATATACTATATAAGACCTACAATAAAGTCAATCTGCCTAAAACAAATACTTTTTAAAAATAAAAACTCTCCCCAAATCTGCAAAACACAGATTCAGGGAGAGCTAAATCGCTATATCATTTTAACTTACGAGTGTAAGTTTTAAATTACATAAGCTTCCAGAGTTCCTTAGCATATTGAAGGATAGTTCTGTCACTTGAGAATGTGCCGGAGTTAGCTGTATTCTTAAGGCACTTTGTACCAAATGCGATTCTGTCTTTATAGTCAGCATTAGCCTTGAGCTTAGCGTCAATATAATCAGGAAGGTCTCTGAGAATGAAGTAGTGATCTGGTTGATGCCAGCTTGCACCCTCGAGGATTGACTGACGGAGTTCTGCAAAACTACCCTCGCCTGTCTTGTCGCCACCGTCTGTGAAACGGCCATCAATAAGAGTATCAATAACTCTCTTGATTTCTGGGTTAGCTTCATAGATAGCCTTAGGATCGTAGTTGTTCTTAAGTTCGTTGATTTCTTCAACTCTTGCACCGAAGATGTAGTTGTTCTCTTCGCCAGCCTTCTGAACGATTTCAACATTAGCACCATCGAATGTTCCGAGAGTAACAGCACCATTAATCATAAACTTCATATTACCTGTACCAGAAGCCTCTGTACCAGCAGTAGAAATCTGCTCAGAAATATCAGCAGCCGGCATAATCTTCTCAGCATAGGAAACATTGTAGTTAGCTACGAATACAACTCTGAGCTTGTCATTAACATCAGGGTCGTTATTTACGAGCTTAGCAATCTCGTTGATATACTTAATGATAGCCTTAGCTCTTGCATAACCAGGAGCAGCCTTAGCACCAAAGATAAATGCTGTTGGTGTGAAGTTAGGAAGCTTGCCTTCCTTCAAACGGAAGTAGATAGCCATAATGGAGAAAGCATTGAGGAGCTGTCTCTTATACTCGTGAAGACGCTTAACCTGAATATCAAAGATGAAGTTAGGGTCGAGTTGTACGCCATCGTGCTTTGCGATGTAATCAGCAAGCTCTTGCTTCTTCTCAAGCTTAATAGCGTTAAATTGCTTAACGAGGTCTTCATCAATCTTGTCATTAAGCTTAGAAAGCTCGTCAAGATTTCTTACCCACTTTGTACCAATCTTATCAGAGATAAGCTCAGAAAGCTGTGGGTTGCAAAGTCCAAGCCAACGACGCTGTGTAACACCGTTTGTCTTGTTCTGGAATCTTTCTGGATAGATAGCATACCAATCCTTGAGAACATCGTCCTTGAGGATTTCTGTATGAATCCAAGCAACACCGTTTGTATAGCTTGAAGCATAAACTGCAAGTCTTGCCATATGAACAAGGTTGCCGTCGATAATTCTCATACCGTCAAGCTTTGTCTTAACAGGCTCTTTTTCCTTCTTAGCGTCTGCCTTAGCACAAGCACACTCACACTCAACAGGAACATTAAGACCCTTAGCTGTAAGGTCAGCTACAAGGCGAGCGTCGATATTCTTGATGATTTCAACAACATCAGGAATAACATCTGTGAGGAGGTTGATATCCCACTTCTCAAGAGCTTCTGACATAACGGTGTGGTTTGTATATGCGAATGTCTTCTGAGCAATATCGAAAGCAGCGTCGAATGAAAGGCCGTCAAGCTCAAGAAGTCTGATAAGCTCAGGAATAGAGATAACCGGGTGAGTATCGTTGAGCTGAATAGCACAGTGATTAGCAAAATTAGAATAATCATTGCCATACTTAGCCTTATATCTCTTAATAATATCTTGGAGAGAAGCACTGCAGAAGAAATACTGCTGCTTTAATCTAAGAACCTTACCTTCATACTGATTGTCGTTAGGATAAAGAACCTTTGTGATGTTTTCTGCATCATTCTTATCCTGAACAGCAGCATCATAGTGGCTATCATTGAACTGGAGGAAATCAAACTCGTTAAGAGCTTCTGCTTCCCAAAGACGAAGTGTGTTGATGTTGTCTGTGCCATAGCCGATAACAGCCATATCATAAGGAATAGCCTTAACAACCTGGTCTGCAAACTTAACGATAACAGTATCCTCATTTCTTCTGATGCACCATGGGTCACCAAAGCTCTGCCAATCGTCAGCTCTTTCTACCTGGAAGCCGTCCTCAATGCTCTGCTTGAAAAGACCGTACTTATAACGGATTCCATAGCCATCGAGAGGTACATCCTGAGTTGCAGCAGAATCAAGGAAGCAAGCTGCGAGTCTGCCGAGACCGCCGTTACCGAGAGCAGCGTCATCGATTTCCTCGAATACATTGATATCAATGCCCTTGTCAGCGAGAAGCTTCTTAACCTGGTCAAGAATGCCCATAGCATAAAGGTTGTTATACATCATACGTCCCATAAGGAACTCTGCTGAGAAATAGTAAGCACGGCGTGAATTTGCGTGGTTCTTCTTAGCCTTAGCCCACTTTTCAGTGATTTCGCCCATCATAGCTCTGCCGAGGCATTCATGAAGCTCTGCAGGAGAAAGCTCCTCAAGCTCCTTACAATACTCGTTCTTCGCTGTCAAAATAAGGTTGTCGATGATGTTGTTCTTCATTTCTTTTTTGTCCTCCAGCCTTCTGTAGATTTTTGATAACTTATAAAGCTTTTTTGAAATTTCAGGCGTATTGGCACCTGCTTTCATTCTCCAAGCCCAGTTGCCACCGAGCGTTGAAGGGATATTTATACGAGCCTCAGAGCCAAGTCCGAGGATATCCTGCATCTGAACAATCGCATAATCGCTGACGCTCTGATATGCTGTGCGTATAAAGCCCCAGTTTATGCCTTCTTTTTCATTCAAATTACAATATTCGGAAGCAAACTTCTGGTCTTCCTCACTTGCCTGCTTAAACCAACCGCAAACAGTATCATTATCATGAGTACCGATATAGCAAACTGTATTTGAACTAAAGTTATGCGGAAGATAGTCGCTATCCTCCTTAGAATCGAATGCAAATTCAAGAATCTTCATTCCTGGGTATCCAGTATCTTTAAGAAGCTTGATTACGTCAGGCGTCATAAGCCCGAGATCCTCAGCGATAATCGGAATATTGCCCAGACGCTCTTTAAGCTTATTGAAGAAATTCATACCGGGTCCTTCAATCCAAGAACCGTTTATAGCATTTTCCGCAGGATACGGAATAGCATAGAAAGAAGCAAAAGCTCTGAAATGGTCTATACGAGTTACATCGAACATCTTAGCTGCACTTGCAACACGCTTAACCCACCAATCATAGCCTGTTTCTTCAAGATAAATCCAGTCATAAAGCGGATTGCCCCAAAGCTGACCCGTTTCTGAAAAATAATCCGGAGGACAGCCCGCGACGCATACAGGTTTACGGTCGCTATCGAGCCAGAATACGTCAGGATTAGCCCATGTATCCGCACTATCCATTGCAACATAAATAGGCATATCGCCGAAGATGAGAACACCGTTGTCGTTCGCATATTTCTTAAAGTCTGCCCATTGGCTATAAAACTTATATTGAACAAACTTCCAGAAACCCACATCATATCCAAGAAGCTTATTATAGTAGTTTATGGTATCAGGGTTACGATGTCTTATAAGTTTATCAGGCCACTCTGTCCAAGCTTTGTTTCCGAAATAGTTCTTTACAGACATATATAAAGCATAATTTCCGAGCCAGCTGTCATTTTCGTCACAGAACTTCCAGAAATCCCACTTTTCCTTGTCTTCAAGAGCCATAAAGCGGTCATAAGCAATTTTCAGAACCTTAAACCGATTATTATAGATTTTTGCATAATCTATCTTTTCCTCGTCTTCTCCCCAATCTAAAGCTGTAATCTCATCGCGAATCAGCAAATTTTCCTCGCAAAGGAAGTCGAGGTCAATCAGATATGGGTTACCTGCATAGGTTGAGAACGACTGATATGGCGAATCGCCATAGCTTGTCGGTCCGACAGGAAGAATCTGCCAGTATTTTTGACCTGAATACTTCAAGAAATCAACGAAGTCATAGGCCGCTCTGCCAATAGTACCAATTCCGTAGGGTGACGGAAGGGAAGTAATCGGCATAAGAATTCCGGCACTTCTTGCCATGAAATCATCTCCGTCCATATAAAATTTTCTCCGCCTGAGTTTATAATGGCGAAATAATTACAAAATAAATTTTGGCTGTTCAAGCAAAATTAAATGATGTATAAAATTCCGAATAAAATCTACACACCAATTTAAATTATACTAACTTCATTTTACAAATATGTCAAAATAACAGCCCACAAATAGATATTAACACAATTTTATGATTTTTTCAATACATAATAGCGAAAATTCATTAAAATAATGTGTAATTTTTGGCTAAAATACGATGTGCATTTTGCACATATCAAATCTTTGAAAATTTTCTTTGTGTTTTTTACACCCTTATTTCTATTATAACATATAATTTTGAATAATCATAGCATTAATTTTAATTTTCAGTCAGAAAAAAGATTTTTCGTCAATTTGTGCATATAAGCTCAAAGAAACTTCTCAATTTCACCTGTTGTTTCGGCAAAATTCACAGCACCCTCAGCTTCCATTTCTTCACGAGTTCCATATCCATATAACACTCCTACAAAGCCACAGCCACAAAGCCTTGCTCCCTCTGCATCGAACTTTGTATCACCAATCAATGCAGAAGTTTCAGGTGTAGCACCAAGATTTTTAATTCCATAGTTAAGCACATCAATTTTCTTCTGACGCTCTGCGTCTGCTGTAGCACCCGAAACAAAATCAAAATATTGCAAGAGTCCGATATTATCTATAATCTGTCTTGCAAAAAGTTCATACTTAGAAGTTGCAACCCCAAGCTTATATCCCTTTGCACAAAGCTTTTCCAAAAGTTCCTTAATTCCGTCATAAGCTTTGTTCATATATTTGCCCTTAGTATCGTAATAGTTCTTATAGGTTTTAGTGGCAAGTTTAACTTCCTCTTCATCATCAAGGCCAAGTCTATAAAAACTACTTGCAAGCGGCGGACCAATAAAAGATTCCAATTTAAAATTTTTGGGAACAACTATTTTTAAATCTTCTATCGTTTTTCTGACACACCAAAGTATCCCCTCGCCGGATTCGCTCAGAGTTCCGTCAAGGTCAAAAAATACAGCGTCATACTTTCTCATTACCCAACTCTCCTTCAAGTTGAAAAATCCCTTTTTCTTTGTTATAATTGTAGCATATATATTTGATTACGAAAAGCCCTACTAAGATATTTCGGCATTATTGGAGGAAATAAAATGAATATTGAAAAATTTTTCAACAAAACCCAAAAACCGAAATCAAATCGAAGGCGAATTTATGCACTCGATGAACTAAGAGGCTTTTCAGTATTTTGCATGGTATTCTATCACGCATTTTTTTCTATAGGTGAAATTTTCAAAGTTCCGTTCTTTTTATCTCTACTGAAATTCTTTATGCCGGCAGAACCATTTTTTGCGGCAATTTTTATTATAATATCGGGAATATCTTCAAATCTTAGTCACTCAAACCTCTCTCGTGGTGCAAAGCTTTTTTTAGTAGCAATGGCAGTAACACTTGTAACGGCAATCGTAGAGCCAGATTATATAATCCAATTTGGCGTTCTGCATATGCTTTCCGTTTCTATGCTAATATATGGATTATTACAAAAGCCTCTCTCAAAAGTGCCACGGATATTCGGAATGATTTTATTTGCAGTTCTATTTGCAATAAGTTACTGTGTACCATACAAATATATTGGCATACCAAATCTTTTTGCAATAAAGCTTCCAAATATGCTCTACTCAACCTCATGGCTATATCCGATAGGCTTCCCGAATGACAGATTTTTTTCGTCAGATTATTTTCCGTTAATACCGTGGCTTTTCGCCTTTCTTTTCGGAACATATATAGGTAAGTATGCCGCAGAAGAAAGATTTCCGAAATTCACTTATAAAAGCCATATTCCGTTTTTCTCATTCTTTGGCAGACACGCACTTTTAATATATGTTGTGCATCAGCCAGTAATATTCGGTATAACCTATGCCATAGCCTTTATATTAGGTAAGTTGCCTTAAAACCTACAGATAAGCTAAAAAACTTCTCTAAAACAATTAAAAATTTCACGCAAGCCTTTGCGGCGGGCCGCCGTTTCCAAGACACGGAATTGCTCGACAAGTCTTGCTTGTGGTAAGCGTGGAAAGATTATTGGCGCGGTCGAAAAAACTGCCGTTTATGCGAATACAGTTCTCCCAAACATTTTCTCTTTCTAGAATACAATGAAAGTTTAGGTCAAGCCTTTTTTAAAGGCTTGCTGTTTTCAAAGGTAGTCACCTATGGCAGAGTCTTTGGTGGGTTTTAAGGGCAATACCCTTAACATTTTTCTTCATAAAAAAGCGAACGAAGTTCGTCTTGTCGGTAGCTCATTGATAAAATCTTCGACAGTGGCAATAAACTTTTCTTACAAAATCAACTATCCAACTTAACTGAAAACCTACTACAACATTTTTAACTTAATTTTAGTTTTCTGCTATATAATATAAAATAAGTTTGATGACAGGCTTTTAGTTCAAAATAAATTTGTAGCTTATTAGTATTTCGTTATCCGCATCTTGGGAACAGTGGCTCGTCATTAGAGTCCCCACTGCGAGGGTTCCATATGAAAAACATTACGTTCTCTGCGGAGAGCGAACAAAGGCTATGCCGTAAGTGACAACTTTTGGTAACTACAAGCTTTTGAAAAAGCTTGCGCAAAACTTTTAATTTCTGGATTTAGGTTAATATCAATAATAAATTCAAAGGTTGTGAGATTATGAAACTTCTACTTTGTGAAGACGAAAAAGAACTTTCCAATGCGTTAAGAGCAATTCTCCGCCATAATAATTATACCGTCGATGCAGTTTATGACGGGGAGGACGCACTTGCCTATGCAGAAGCCGACCAATACGACGGCATTATTCTTGACCTTATGATGCCGAAAAAGAATGGCTTAGAGGTACTCTCAACACTCAGAAGTCACGGAAACAACACCCCTGTGCTTATCCTTACCGCAAAATCCGAAACTGAAGATAAAATAACAGGACTTGACCTCGGCGCTGATGATTACCTTGCAAAGCCCTTTGATATGGGAGAACTCCTCGCAAGAGTAAGAGCGGTAACCAGACGAAGCACAGGAAGTGCTAGTGATACAATCACCTATGGCGACTTAACGTTAAATAAACAAAGCTTTGAGCTTTCAACATCTAAAGAAACCATTCGTCTTGGCGGAAAGGAATATGGCATAATTGAACTTCTCATCTCGAATCCCGCAAGTTTGATTTCTACAGAAAAAATTATGGAACGAGTATGGGGCTATGATTCCGAATCCGAAATAAATGTCGTATGGGTTTATATCTCATCACTTAGAAAAAAGCTTGTACAAATAGGCTCAACTGTCGAGATTAAAGCGTCACGAGGACTTGGTTATACCCTCGAAAAAGCTGATTAAACGAGGGTTGACATATGATTAAACGACTTCAAAAAAAATTTGTACTTATAGCAATGTGTTCATTTCTTGCAGTTATAGTATGTATCATAGGTGGAATAAATATAGCTGTCACGATTCATGAAAATGAAGCGACTGAAAATATTCTAAATATACTTTCCGATAATGACGGTAAATTTCCCAAAAATGACAACCATAATGAGCCTAAAGATTTCAACAAAAGAAAACCTTTCTTTGATTTCAGTATGATGACCGAAGAGACACCTTTTGAAACACGCTTCTTCACGGTTATGGTTGATTCGGATAATAATATTATTCAACTTGATACAGGACATATCGCCGCAGTTTCTTCAGATGAAGCAGAGAATATTGCTCTTGAAATGCTGAATAGCGGTTCAAATTGGGGAAGCTATGGTTCATATAAATATCGCATAACAGAAAAAAACTATGGAAAGCTTATCATATTTGTAGACCGTAGCAATCAACTAAAAACCTTATCAACATATCTCATATGGTCATGCTCTATTGGTGCAATAAGTCTTTTGATAGTATTCATTCTCGTTTCGTTGCTTTCACGCCGAGCAATAAAACCTGTAATAGAAAATATGGAAAAGCAAAAGCAATTCATAACTGATGCCGGTCATGAAATTAAAACCCCGCTTGCTATAATTTCTGCCAACGCTGATGTTCTTGAGCTGGATATAGGTAAATCTGAATGGATAGACAGTATCCGCAACCAGACCAAGCGTCTTAATAGCCTTGTTAAATCATTACTTGAGCTTTCTAAGGTTGATGAGGGCAAATCCACTTTAAATATGTGTATGTTCTCCATTTCTGATACGATAGAACACGCTGTTGAAGATTTTCAACCTGTCGCAAAAAAGCTTGCTAAGACTCTCGTTTCCGAGATAACTCCACAGCTTTCTATAAAGGGAGATTGTGAAAGCATAGCAAGATTAACAGGTATTCTAATAGATAACGCACTAAAATATTCTGATAAAAATGGTACAATAAAAGTAACTCTTACCCGAAATAGCAAAGGAACAATTCTTACTGTCAGCAATACAGGCTGTACATTAAAACAAAATGAACTTTCAAGATTGTTTGATAGATTTTATAGAGCTGATTCGTCAAGGTCGAGAGAAACTGGTGGTTATGGAATAGGCTTATCTCTTGCAAAAGCAATAGTTGAGGCACATAAAGGAAAGATTTCTGCAAAGGTTGATAATGGTATAATCACATTTAAAGCTATACTGTAATTTAATGAAATTAAAAGTTTTGCTCAAGCTTTTTCAAAAGCTTGCAGTTTCCAAAGGTAGTCACCTACGTCAGAGCCTTTGGTCGCCGTCCGCAGACGGCGAAATACTTTATACTTCTAGTGCAGGAGGGGAGAAAAACATTCCAGTGGAATTGTTTTTCGTAGGAAACCCTCGCAGGGGGTTCTGGTAGCCAGCCACTGTTTAAAAGAGGTGTTTTACTTTTTTAAAATTAAAAGTTTCTTTTAAATCTTCTCAAAATTAATATTAATTAAAACATCATTAAACCATTGCTAATAATTCAAAATAAAAAGCTACTCTTGCTAACTGATATTGATATGTACCCAGAATTCTGGACACATATTTATAAATTAAGCTGAACACATGGATGTCTTCCTGTATTGTACAGGAGGCATCCATTTTGTTTTTGCC
>CACXBF010000029.1 GCA_902765855.1 uncultured Ruminococcus sp.
GGTGGAATTATTGATTTTTTAAAGCAATATCCTCAATATTCCGAAGTTGTTAAGGTACTTGAAAATGATATTAGTAAAAACAGTAATTCTGAGGTATCCTCTAACCTACCAGAAAATGAACCAATATCTACTGATAAAATATTTGCTGAACAGGTTGATGAAGCGTTACAACCAAATAATCAAAATCAATATAGTGCATTAAAGGTTTGTGATACACCTAAAATATTGCTTGATGTTGGTTGCCAACAATTGCCTATGCTGTATACGCAAAAGCATTTAAGAGAAGCTATACACCCCAAATCCAAAGATAATGTTCATTGGCATGGTTTAACAACAGAACAAATTAAGAAGTTGCCTGAATTATTAGAAAATCCAGTAATGGTTTTTGATTCTCTTTCAAGAAAGGACAGCCTTGTGGTTTGTGTACTGGATACTGATGAAGATAATCTACCACTTATTGTAAGTATTAAGCCAAACGGTATCGGTACATATGAATTAGAAAAAGTTGATAGTAACTTTATCACAAGTGTTTATGGTCGTAATAATTTTGAAAAACACATAGAGCAAGTTATAAATCAAGATAAAATGCTCTATTGCAATAAACAAAAAAGCCAAGAATTGTTTAGGGTGTCGGGGCTACAATTGCCCAAATGCCTAAACAATCTTGACTTTGATATTATTATACACCGAAGTCGAAATATTGTCAACGAAAATATTGTCGAAGAAAAACATTCTTCTGAAGAACAACTTAGTTTTGATAATATGAATCCTGATTCTGAAAAAATAGCCAATGAAAGGACAAAACAAAATGAGCAAAAAGAAACACAAGAAAAAGCAGAAGAAAACATCGTACAATTTTCAGAAAGTAATTTGGACGCAAGAAGAATGGGAAAAACTGCCCTTAGAAAAAAGCCAAATTACAGAATAACTGATGACAATATCGGAGCAGGAACACAGGGACAACGATTCCAAGCTAATATTGCAGCAATTACTTTATTAAAGCAGCTTGAAACCGAAAATCGTACTGCAACTCCTGATGAACAAGCGGTGCTTGCTCAATATGTTGGCTGGGGCGGTTTATCAGAATACTTTAAAGAAAGTAATCCACATTATAATGAACTAAAGAATTTACTTACAGAAAGCGAATATGATTCTGCATTGGCTTCTACTCTTGATTCATTCTATACTCCCCCGATTATTATTGACAGTATCTATACTGTACTTGAAAATTCTGGCTTTAATGGTGGAAATATTCTTGAGCCAGCGATGGGTATAGGAAATTTCTTCGGAAAAATTCCAGATTCAATAAGTGAAAATTCTAAGCTATATGGTGTAGAGATTGACAGCATTTCAGGTAGAATAGCGAAGCAGCTTTATCCTAATGCAAATATTACTATTAACGGCTTTGAGAAAACTCGCTTTCAAAATAATAGTTTTGATGTTGTTTTAGGAAATGTTCCTTTTGGAAGTTTTTCAATTAACGGTATGAAAATACACGATTATTTCTTTATGAAATCATTGGATAAAGTTAAGCCAGGCGGAATAATTGCTTTTGTTACATCTACGGGAACACTTGATAAGAAAGATGCTTCATTTCGTGAAGAACTTGCAAAACAAGCAGATTTTCTTGGTGCAATAAGATTACCAAGTCAATCATTTAAGGCGAATGCTGGTACTGATGTTGACGCAGATATAATCTTCCTTAAAAAGAGATATTATCCCATTACTATTAGTGAAAATATTCAAGACTGGGTACAACTTGGAGAAACTGAAAATGGTATATCTGTAAACAAATATTTTGAAAATAATCCTCAAATGATTTTAGGTGAAATGGTTGAAGGCAATAAGCTATATGGCATAGGCACAATTTGTATGCCAACAGATGGTGATTTGGCATATAAGCTAAATGAAGCTGTAAACAATATACACGCTGAATTTACAGCAATAAAATCAGAAATAGAGCCTTTACAAAATTCAACTATAACACCACAAAGTGATTTGCGTAATTACAGTATATTTACACAAAACAATGATATATATTATCTCGAAAATGATAATATCACTTGTTTTAGTGACATATGGGGCAAAAAATATAATGAAAAAAACATTGAAAGAGCAAAATTATATATTGAAATCAGGGATACTGTTAGAGATTTACTTGCTATTCAACAAAAAAATGGACCTGATGTTGATGATAAAATTCATGATTTGCAAATTAAACTAAACGCTTTATATGATAATTTCAATGCAAAATATGGGCTTATAAATAATGCATATAATAAGCAACTATTTAGAAAAGATGTTTCTTTCCCCCTTATGCTGTCACTTGAGGAGGTAAAAGACAATAAATTACTCAGAAAGTCCGATATATTTACCAAACGCACAATAAGGATTCCTGAAGTGGTTGAAAAAGTTGATACCCCTCTTGAAGCTTTATCGTTATCAGTGGTAGAAAAAGGAAAAGTTGATTTTGAATATATGTCAAGTTTAACTGATATGTCCAAAGAAACTATTATTGATAAGCTGAAAGATGAAATTTATCCTGTTCCTGAATTGTCAACAGATGATAATATTATATATCAGACTGCTTCTGAGTATTTATCTGGTGATATTTATGCAAAAATTTCTGTAGCTGAAATTGAAGCAAAAAATAACAACATATACTATGATAATATTTCAGCACTGAAAGCAGCACTTCCTACTCCTTTGAAAGCTGGAGATATTGATATACAGTTAGGTGCTACTTGGGTGCCTATTGAATATTATCAACAATTTATGTACGAACTATTCCAAACACCCAATGAAAATCGTGCCGACCGCCCTGCTCGTTACAGCTGGCAAATGAAAAAGAAACAGGATATTACAATAGAATATTCTACTTATACAGGGCGTTGGAATATCAGCAATAAGTCTGTTGACCGTTCTGTAACTGTAACAAAAACATATGGTACAGAAAAAAGAAATGCTTATGCTATCTTGGAAAGCATATTGAATCTACAAAATCCTAAAGTTAATAAAATTGTTTGGGAAAATGGTGAAAAAAAGACTGAACTGGATATAGAAGCAACAAAAGTTGCTGAACAAAGAGCAAATCAAATAACAGAAGCCTTTCGTAACTGGATATTTAAAGACCCGATTCGCCGTAATGAACTTGTTGATTTATATAATAGACAGTTTAACTGCATAAAACCTCGTGAGTATGACGGCTCGGCAATGACATTTCCAGGTATGAGTTCAAGTGTTGAACTTCACGAACATCAGAAAAATGCTATTGCACACGCATTGCATGGTGGCAATACTCTTTTTGCACACTGTGTTGGTGCAGGAAAAACTTTTGAAATGATAGCAACAGCTATGGAAAGTAAGCGTTTAGGCTTATGTAATAAATCCTTATTTGCTGTTCCTAATCATTTAACAGAGCAATTCGGTGCAGACTTTTTGAAACTCTATCCAGCAGCTAATATACTGGTTGCAACTAAAGATGATTTTACATCAAAAAATCGAAGTAAACTTTTAGCTAAAATTGCTACTGGAAATTATGATGCTGTCATTATAGGACATTCCCAACTTAGTATGATACCTATATCTCCAGAGCGACAGGAAAAACAATATAAACAGCAAATTGCTGATATTACACAAGGAATAGAACAGTTGAAGTCTGAAAACGGTGAATCTTTTCAGGTCAAGCAAATGGAAAGGACAAAGAAGTCTTTAGAACAAAAACTTGAAAAATTGTCAGCTACTAAAAAAGATAATACGGTTTACTTTGAGGAACTTGGTATTGACAAACTATTTGTTGATGAAGCACACGAATTTAAGAATCTGATGTGTGTAACTAAATTACAGAATGTATCAGGTATATCTGGAAAATCATCTCAAAGGGCATTAGAGTTGTTTATGAAGTGTCAATATCTTGATGAAATTACTGGTGGAAAAGGCGTTGTATTTGCAACAGGAACACCTATCAGTAATTCGATAACAGAATTACATACAATGATGAGATATTTGCAGTACGATTTTCTTAAACAACACGGTATACAGAATTTTGATAACTGGGTATCAATATTCGGAAAGCAAAAGACTGACTATGAACTTTCACCAACTGGTGACGGCTTTAAAATTCGTACCCGTATTGCTGAATATGCCAATATGCCTGAACTTATGTCTATGTTTAAACAAGTAGCTGATGTACGCACAAGTGATACAATTAGGCTGAATGTACCTGAATGTGAACTTCATATTGTCAATACTGAACCCACTAAAATTCAAAAAGGAATGGTAGAGGAATTATCTAATCGTGCAGATAAGGTTAATAGTGGTATGGTTGAGCCTAAAGATGATAATATGCTAAAAATTACAAGCGACGGTCGCAAGGCTGCACTTGACCCTCGTCTTATTGATTCTACACTGCCTGATGACCCTAATACCAAATTAAATCAATGCGTTAATAATGTGCTTAAGATTTATCAAGAAACCTCTGAGCAAAAGCTCACGCAAATTATTTTTTGCGATTTAGGTGTTCCAAAGCCAAAGGCTAAAGATGGAGAAAATCTTCAGGATAGTGAGAAATCAATGGCTGAGATGGACTCTCTTGAAGATTGCGGAAGATTTTGCATATATGATGATATAAAAAGCAAACTTATTGCACAGGGTGTTCCTGCGAATGAGATTGAATTTATACATAATGCAAAAACTGAACAACAAAAATCCGAACTATTCGCAAAGGTTCGTTCAGGAGAAGTTCGTGTTTTAATTGGTTCAACAGCAAAAATGGGAACAGGTACAAATGTGCAAGACAGACTGATAGCTTTACACGATTTAGATGTTCCCTGGCGTCCATCGGACCTTGAACAACGCCGAGGAAGAATTGTCCGTCAAGGCAACCAGAATAAGCACGTACATCTATATCGTTATGTTACAAAGGGAACATTTGACGCATACTCTTATCAATTACTTGAAAATAAGCAAAAATTCATATCACAAATTATCACATCAAAATCTCCAGCTCGTAAATGCAGTGATGTTGACCAGGAAGCTCTTACATATGCTGAAATCAAAGCCCTATGCACAGCTGATGAACGAATCAAAGAACAACTTATGCTCAATAACAGAGTAAAAGAATTAAAAATGCTTAAATCTGAATATACAAACACACACTATGAGCTTGAAGATAAGGTTATTGCGTATCCTGCTGAAAGAGAGAGCTTGTGTAAGCGTATTTCAAATATAGCAAGTGATTTTGAACGCTGTAAGCAAATACCTTTAGATGCAGATGGATTGCCTGCATTTGAGCTTAGAATAGAAAATGCAACATATACAGACCGTAAAGAAGCAGCAAAAGCATTAGAATCAGCTTGTAATAAAGCTGTTGCTCAGCATATTGATAAGATTGAGCCTGTTGGAAGCATTTATGGCTTTGATTTTGCATTGACTTTTGAAGGAAGTGGTCAACCAGCAAATGCAGTTATATTAGGTTCTGAAAGCTATAATATAAGCTTAAATTCGATAGGACATTACAGCTTAAATAAACTTGAAAAGGCAATATTTTCTATCGAAAAACAGTTAAACCTACATCAGGAACAGCTGAACAAACTTGATACAGATATTGATTCAGCTAAGAAAATTCTGGATAAACCTTTTGAGTTCGAGGACGAATTATCTGAAAAAGAAACAAGGCTATTTGATTTAACTAATGAATTGAAAAAAGAGCAATCTCAGGCGGCTAAACAGGAAGCAAAAAAAGAACGCACACACTATTTTGGAAAAGATAAAATATTAGGCTGTTTTAGAAAGAATAATCCTAAGCAAAACGAATTGCCAGAAAAAAATAAAAATGAGGTGAACAGATGAAGTCTATTGCAGAAAATATGAAAGATATACTTATTGAAAATCATCAAAAATCTGTTTGGTATGGTAATATAAGCATCATTGAAGAATGTGCAAAAAGAAGTAATTTATCTAATCGTCACCCGATGAAGCTTATTACAGATATACTAAACGCACTTGATAGGTCAAAATTGTTTCAAAAAAGTTATATTCTGGCAGATTTTTCAGGAAAAAAACGCAAATATCGTTGTTTTACACTTATGGAAGAACATATTGCTTGACACAGTTTAGAAGAATGGGTATAATATTATTAGATGGAAACCCTACCATATAAAATAAAAGGGTGCTTTAAAAGCGGTGAGTCCTACCATATAAGTGGAAGTTGTACAAGAGGTGAGTCCTACCGTATAAGTGGAAGTTGTACAAGAGGTGAGTCCTACCGTATAAGTGGAAGTTGTAAAAGTAAAAGGACTGTGTTTTATACACAGTCCTTTTTAATTGTATTATGGGAGAGATATAAAAATGAAACAACAGCGTTTAAATTTATATACTATTGATATGAAATATGTAAGAAACTTATCGAACGCAGATAGAAATGTAATGTCTACATCTCCACAATTAGGTAAAGCAAATAGACCATTTGTTGGAATACTGATTTTGTTAAATGATAAGACTTATTGTATACCATTAACCTCTCCTAAAGAAAAATTCGAAGGAAAGAAAAACTCTGTTGACTTTATAAAAATACTTCACCCAACAGAAAAAAATGAAAAAGGTGCTTTCAAAATAATTGGTGCATTAAATTTAAATAATATGATACCTGTTGATATATCCGTTCTTCAAAAAATTGATTTACACATAAGAAGTACTGATACACCTCAAATTATTGCTTACAAAGAACTTATGAAAGACCAGTTGAGTTGGTGTCAAGCAAATCAAGATATAATTTTAAAAAGAGCAAATCAGCTTTACGATATTGTTACTAAGTATCCTGATAAAAATAAAAATCTTGTACGCCGTTGCTGTGATTTTATTAAATTAGAAACTATACTTGATAAGTATATAAAAAGTAAGCAAGGTAATATAAAAAATACACTATCAACTGAATCTAACAAAAGAAAAAAATCTCATATTACTCTTTCTCAAATAAAGAAAAATTCAGAAATCATATCTAAAAAACAAAAGGAGCAACATAAAGACAATCCTAAAAAAGACAAGGAATTTCAAGATATAGATTAAATTTTTCATAAATACTTATAAGCTTGCCAAAATTGCTATTTAAGATAGCCTTACAAGTCATTTATAAATTGTTTTTAAGCTCATATAACAGATTTAAAATCTGTTATATGAGCTTTTATTTTTTAAAAATTTTTTTATATTTTAGGTTGTCATTTTGCGATTTTTTCGGGTTATATATAGAAGATATTTTAAATTTGGAGGTGATTTTATGATGACAATTATCTATAACGAGGATATATCATTAAGCAATGCAAACGCAATAGTAAATGCAAGTAATGGTTGTGGATATATGGGAGGTCAGCGTTGTATAGATATGCGACAGCGTGGTGTAGCTGAGAGTATACAATATGTAAGTCGAGGGGCTGTTGAAAAACTCTCAAAAAAGGTTTGTAAAAAACATCCTTTTGGTCTTAATCCAGGAAGCATATTTATTACAGCGGCACCAAATATGAAAACTGATTATATAATACACGCTGTTACAATGCGTACTCCAGGAAGCAGAGCAAAACTAAAAACAATAAAAGCTCTTATTCCTCAAATAATTAAAGTTTCCGAGCAGAGAAATTTTAAGCAGGTTGCTATTCCTTTGCTTGGAACTGGTACAGGCGGATTATCAATAGAAGATGTTTATAAATTATTTGAAGATTTACTACCAGATAGTTTTGTTGAATTTTTACTTTACACAAGCTTCAAAGATGAGTTTTATATTGATAATTATATTGAAAAGAAAAACGAAATTTTGAAAGGATAAAAATTATGATAAACAATGTTGTATTAACAGGAAGATTGGCAGAAATACCCGAACTTCGATATACACCTAATAAAGCTGTCAGTCATTTCACTATTGCGGTTGATAGACCATATAGAAAAGATACTGAAAAACAAGCTGATTTCATTAGAATAGTTGCTTGGGGTGCAACAGCGGAATTTACTTGTAAATATTTCAGTAAAGGTCAAAAAATTGCAATTATAGGCAGTATAAGAACAAATTCTTATACTGACAAGAATACTGGAGAAAAGAAATATACATTCGATGTAGTTGCGGATAAGGTGGATTTTGTAGAAAGTAAATCAAAATCAAATAATTCAAATGAATCTATAAATTCTGTAAATAACGAATCAAATGATTATGAGCCAGTTCAACAACAATTTGAAAATGTCCCTTATTCTGATAATGATTTACCTTTTTAATAAAAAAATATTTTTGAAAGGAAGATTTACAATGATAATGTACTCTATAAATGGTGGATTTACATAGTTATAATATTATCAGATTTATGCAATATTAAAATATAGAAAGGAAAGTAACAATGAAAGTAAATCATAAAACAAAGAAAATCACTGCTGCTATATCTGCAGCACTTGCAACAAGTATTCTTGCAACAACTGCTTTTGCAGCTGCACCTGGCTCACTTCCAACACTTGATACTGACAAAAAGGGGTCTATCACCGTACATAAGTATCAAACTGATGATGAGAATTATGTTGGTTCAAAAGGTACAGGCTTAGCTTCTGATATTGATAAAATTGATACTACAAAGGTAAGTCCTCTTGCAAATGTAACATTTACGCTGTTTCAAATTTGTGGTACAGATTCTATTGGTACATCTGCTCCTACATACAGTTCTGAATTGCTTGAACAGAATACATCAACAAACAAGTGGTCGTATGACAGGATTGAAGAAACAAAGTCTATCATTACCGATTCAGATGGTATTGCAGCGTTTACTGACCTTGAGCTTGGACGATACCTTGTTGTTGAAACAAAAGCTCCAAGCTCTGTTGTAACAAAATCTGAACCATTTTTTGTTGATGTTCCTATGACTGATACAACAAATAATAATTCTTGGCTTTATGATATTCATGCTTTTCCAAAGAATGTAGTTAAGTATGATACTCCTGACATTGATAAGTCTATTACAGAGATTGGTAATAAGCATGAAACAGCATCTAAAGGTGATAATTTGAACTGGATTATTAGCTCTGCTACTCCTACAACTCTAAATGACTATAACAAGTATATTATTTCTGATACTCTTGATGATAAGCTTAGCTTTGTTGCTAACTCAGTTAAGATTACTTGGGGTACAGACTATAACACAGCAACAGAAGTAAATGCTGATAATTACACTCTTACAGTTCCAACTTCTTCAAAAGGTGGTTCAATCTCAGTATCATTCAAAGCAGATTATCTTTCTTCCCTTACTGAATCAACAGATACTACTACATATAGCTTTTTTGTAACTTATGCTACACAAGTAATTGAAGCTGCATTTGATACAGAAGGAAATGCAGCTTCAATCACAAATGGTGCTACTATTGAATATGATTACATAAATAAGCCAAAAGAAGATACTGGCAAAAAAATTATAAATAATGATGATAAACCAGAGGTTCACAGTGGCGGTCTTAGATTTACAAAGACAAATGCAAACGGAGAAGCTCTTGCAGGTGCAGAATTTAAGATTGCTACAAGCAAAGACAATGCACTAAATGGTATTTTTATCAAAGACGAAAACAACAACGATATTGTATCAATATCAAAAGAAAAAACAGGTTATGTAGAATTCACAGGCTTAAAATATGGCTCAACTGGTAATAAGCTTACTGAAGGTTCTACAACATATTGGATAGTTGAAACAAAAGCTCCACAAGGCTATCAGCTTCTCACAGAGCCAAAATCTTTTGAGGTTAATTACAATTCTTTTTCCACAACTCATGCACTTTCAGCTAAGCTTGTAAATAATCCAGGACTTGATTTACCACTCACAGGTGCTACAAGTGCAGCAATAATTTCGCTTGCTGGAATTGCTCTTGTTGCTTTCGCAGGTATTATGCTTTTAAAAAAGCCTAAGAAAAACTAATTGAATAAATGATACGGCGGTGGAGGTAGGCAACTATCTCCACTTTATTTTTAAGGTAAGTAATTATGAAAACAAAGCTAAAGAAATTATTATATTCTTCGATATTGTTGATAGGCATAGGATTTTTAGTGTATTCTCCACTTTGTAATATGATACAAAAAAGCTATAATACATCACTAATTGAGAACTATGAAAATAATATTGAACAAATGAATGTAGAGCAAAAGAATGAGCTAATAAAAGCAGTAGAAAGCTATAACGAAAATTTGAAAAATAATAAAGTTCAGACTGTTGATTCAGATATGTTATCTATATCTGGCTTTATAGGCTATATAGATATTCCAAAATCTGATATTTATTTGCCGATTTACAATAGCACATCAGATTATGTGCTTGAGAATGGCATAGGACATTTAGAACAAACTTCCCTTCCTTGGGGTGGTAAAAGTACGCACAGTGTTCTTACAGGTCATACAGGAATGGCAGAAAATAAACTTTTTACTGATATTGATAAGCTTATTATTGGAGATACCTTCTATATTCATATATTTGGTGAAATACACGCATACAGAATTGATAAGATTAAAACAGTTCTTCCAGAAGAAATAAAAGAATCAGATTTCAAAATATCTGATGGTAAGGATTATATTACTCTTATGACTTGCACACCTTACGGAATAAATTCTCATAGACTGCTCATTCGTGGAACACGAATTTCATATAGCGATAAAACAGATAGCTCATCAGTAGAAGAAAAAATCACTGAACAAAAGCCAACAACAGTAAGTGAACACAAACAAAGTATATATTTACTTTACTTTATTGCTAATGTAGTAGTGTTAATTATACTTATTTCTTTAGCGATTGTTCTTATAAAAAATCATAAAAAGGAGGAAAAACACAATGAAAGTTAAACACTTTTCTAAAAAGCTTATTTCTGCATTACTTTCTTTGTCTATGATAGCGTCATTATTTGTAAGTAGTGGAATAAATGCAAGTGCAGAATTATCAGATGAAGAATTTAATCCAAGCTGGAATTTCACAAGAAAATATGATGATGTTTGGATAAATGGTTTACCAAATAATGGTGTCATTATGAATCTTAATGATGATACTCTTACAGCTCACCCAGTACGCATAAAAATGTCTTTCAAGGTTAATTCAAAACAGCCAATACAATTTGGTTTGATGAAAGGTTCAATGTATGATTCTGGAGAAGTCAAAACCGAATCGGGTGAATCAATTAAATCCTACACATATAAAAGTAATGACTTCCACTTATATAGTGGAAGTGGTTCAGGCTTATATGAATGGGAAAGCGATTATATAGAATGCTATGGAGGAACATATTCTATACAATTTTTCAAAGGTGATATAAAGGAAGCTGATATATACAGTGCATACAGATATAATTATGTAGACGATTTAAGTAGCTATTTAAGCAATGTATATGATGTTGATTATACAATAACGATTTCAGATTTATATGGTAGAACTATAAAGAGTTATACTAAAGGTTATAAATCCGACAAGGAATACATTGCGTATAATAATAGTGTTTCCTCTATTGTAACTACAAATCCTAATACTAAGTATACTGCTATTGACGGTTTGGATATTAAATTAAATAAACAGACCAAGGATTTTCCGATATATGCTGATAAAACAGGCTTGCCGAATTATGGAATAATAGCTGATTTAAGTAGTGTAGACTTTTCTGAATATCCTGATTCAAAGTTAGTTGTTAAATTTAATCCGAGTGGTGATAAAAAATTAAATTCTCAAGCGGATAATTATAATGACTCAGCTGTTAAGCTGAGTGCATCAACTGGCGTTTGGAATGATAATGCCTTTAAGGTTAATAAAAAAGATAAAACTATAGTAGAAGCTTATCCTGATAGCAATTCCTATCAATACTCCTGTGTTGTGCCGATTGATAAAAATAATAATGTAGTTGTTTTCAGAGTATTTCCAGGCGGAAGCTATGGTACAGATGAAAAATATTTGAGTGCTTTGTTTAACTTTACATACGAAATAAGTCTTGAAGATAAGTATGGTAGGACTATTAAATCATATTCAAAGGATAATGGAGAAGTTAAAACTGTATCAAGTAATTATATTGCTTGTGGCACTTTGAGTGATGTAGACAATCCAATAGATAAATGGGTTATAAACTTAAATGATGGTACAGGAACTCCTCCGAACGAAAATACAGGTGGTTTAAAATTAGAATTTATTGGAGATATTCCAGAAGATTTTGACTACTCTCAATTAAGTGTCAAGTTACAGCTTACAGATAAAAATAGCTGCAACGGATATTCTGCCTTTGGATATTCTAAAACAAAAACAGGTAATGATTCGCAGTATAAAAGTGGTGCAGTTTTAGATTATAAAGTAAAATATAACCAATATAATGGCTATCTTGCCAGCCAAGACAGAATTGGCTATGGTGATGATAGAATATCCGAAATTGATTTTTCAATAGAAAATAGTTGGGGATATAAAACTACTATTCCAGTTTCATACTCTAAATCATTTTCAGTTATTCCTGAATCTTCTGAATACAGTTTTAATTATAAGATTTCATCAAAAAATTTAAAATATAAATTTGAGATTGATAGCAGTAATGTTGTATGCAATGATAAAGATAATACTATATCATCAACAAAAGCTGTATCAAGCAAAGATACAGCCTTGCATACAATTAAGCTAAAAATTGTATATCGTGTAGATTCTTTAGATAAAAGTTCTATAATATGTTCCCCTGTATCAGGTTTACCAAACTGGGGCATTTTATATGATTATTCAAACATAACACCAAGCGAAATATATCTTTCATCTGATTCATATATGTCATTTGTTGTAGATGAATATCTTCCCACTTCTGAACCATTAAAATATTTTGCATGGTCGAATGGTGGTACCTTAAATAGTGATGTTCCTTATAACATCAAAGACACCGATGGCAGTGAGTATTATAATAAGAATAATAGATATTTCCTTGCTAAAAGAATATCTAATCAGACTGTTAAGGCTAATAGTAGTACAAATATAGGACTATATAGAAGTCAAAGCATTGTTTATCCTAAAATTACAGAAATTGATAAATCTGATTATGATAGTAATTCTTTAGACTTTGAATTAAATGGTAAATACTATCATCCTGAAGTAACTGAAATAGAAAGAGATGTTTTTACAAGTGAAAGTTATCAAGGCTATGCTTTTGAATCAAAAAGTAGATATTGGCTCATTAAAAATGGTAAGGAAGTATTTCCAATCATTTCAATCAGACCTGTAATTGGGAAATATGCACCATCATCATATTCTTATCGCTATTATATTAACTATAATAAATCAGATGATGAAATGTCAAAAGTAACCGTATGGCACTACGAAGCATTTAAAAGCAGTAATTTTAGTTTTTATCCTGACAATGACAATGGTAGAGATTTAGCAGTGCATGGAACAAATTCAGAATATGATATTCTTACAAATGAAGATGGTTTTAGTTTATTTAAAATAAACACAAGAAAATCTTTAGATGATTATAATACTTTAGATAAGCTGATAAAACAGTATGATGGCTCTACTTATTGGAAAGATAAGAATACTGGAGAGTATGTAGGTAAATTCAATATTTCAGATGTTAAAAATGGATTGCTTGTTACTGCTGGCAACATTATTGATAAAGTTGATGAAAATCCTTATGTAAATATTGATTTAAAATTACCGAAGAATTCAAATAATGCCAAATTCACATCAGTCTTTGGAAAGATAAAAGATGGGGTATTTTATATGAAGAAACCTCATACTGGTGATTATTCTACTAATGTATCTCAAGTACATCAGGGTGATTATAGTTATACTTCAGGCGGTGGTGTTTTAAGTGCCGATTATACTTATACTATTCATTCTCATTTAGCTGAGAATGAAGCGGTAATGATTTTCCCTAATGAGAAAGGTGTAGTTTTTGATTATGAAATATCAACAAGAAATATCTCTCAATATAACATTGATAGTCTTATAGATGAACCGACTGGTAATATTGAAAGGGCTGTAGGAAATAACATAATTTACAAAGGCTCTACAGAAACTACTCGTTTACTTAATTTAATTCAAAAGGCAACAATAACATTTAAAAGCTATAAGAATACAAACTCTACTGATAATACATACAAAAGAGATACTGTAAAATATGTTCCAGTAAACTTGTTTGATTATAATTTTACTGGTAAGCAAACAAGTGAGTTACAATTTTTATATGATACTCAGTCAACCTCAGAAGCACCTCAAAATACTTGGCATGATGGTGTTTATAGTAATATTGTAAGTGATAAACTTAATTCTGATGGACTTCCTGCTTTCAATTTTACAACACCATTTGATTTATTCTCTTTGAAAAATGAAACTGATAAGAATGGTAATACAAAAAAGTCGTATAATACAGTACTTGAACTTTCTTACGATGAAGAAAATCAAATGTATCACTATAACAGCTTACTTCACGCAGCTTCATATGATTCAAAGCGTAATGCAATCTTAACTTATCAATCAGCTCTTGGCATTGATGGTTGGGGTATGAGAGGTGCAGGATTCTTCCCATTTAACTCTTTTAATGAAGATGGTAAATGGGGTACTGCCAGTGAATATAATGCAAATACATATCTTATAGACGAAAATAAAATAAATTATCATTTCGGATTGAGTATGAACTTAGATTTCAAAATGCCTGAAACATCTAAATCAGATATAATATTCAAATTTACTGGTGATGATGATGTATGGGTATTTGTAGACGGTAAACTTGTACTCGACCTTGGCGGTATTCATGAAGCTATTACAGGAACAATAAATCTATCAAAAGACACATATTCAATAGGTTCAAAGGTATATAAGCTTTCATCAGTGCTTAATTCTGACTTTGCTTCAGGAACAAAGCATAACATTAAGATGTTCTATCTTGAGCGTGGAGGAACTCTTTCTAATTGCTCTATTCAGTTTAACATTCCTATCGAAAATGATGTACCTACTTATAAGTTATCTTATGATAGCAATGGAGCTACATCAGGAGAATCACCTATTGATAACACTCCATATTTTGAAAATGAGCTTGCTAATATCATAAACAATTCTGGCACTGCAGAAAAAAGTGGTTATAAGTTTATGGGTTGGGCTGTAAAATCTGATTCAAAAGACATTATAAGCACAATAAAAATGGACTCAGATAAGACAGTATATGCTATCTGGAAAGAACTTGAACACCTCAAATTACCAGTTACAGGTTCAAATAGCGAGTTAATATTTATAGTTATTGGTATTTTACTTACAAGTACAGGGGTAATGCTACTTATTAAAAAGAAGAAATTTAAAAGCAAAATATAATATCTGAAAAATTCTTGACATAATTGATGATTTAATGTATTATAATATTAAAGACAGATTGCTGTCAAGACACATTCCATTTTGAGTCTGTGTCCAAGCGATGATATACAGAGCTGTATCGGAACGCAGTGCTGTATTGAGCTTCCTGGAGGGGTTGTGCAACGGTACCTCAAACCGATGTAGGCTTTTGCCGAAAGAAAATGCTCCAAAGCCACCTTGGTAAAACAAGGTGGCTTTTGTTTAGGAGGAACATCATGGATAAGCTCAAAGAATGTGCTATTGCTTTTAGTAATTTGCTAAATACTGAGTATAATATTATCATAGGAAGAAAAAATCAGATTAAAAACATACATATTAGATTTGATAAAACTCATTTCTATCATCTTTGTGGGCTACATAAATTAATAGATTATTCTGATATAAAAACAAAAAGCAGAAGTACAATATTCGATAGTATACTTAGTGAAAAATTAACTTATAAATCCATTTCCAAAAGTAATTATTTTCACAATATAGAGAAAAGGTTAATTTCATTATCGAACATTGAAATTTTATTGGATAACAACCAATTAATATTTCTTTACAATTCCAGTACAAATAAATTTTCTTTAATACAAGCCGACTATTTATTATGTAATAAGTTTGAGGGAAATGATATATACATTTTCTTGAGCAAGATTGATAATTCTGAAAACTATTTTTGCCGTTCTTTCTTCCCAAAAGATAAGAAAGATTACACTATTGGTCAGCCCAGCTACACCCTGCTTTATAAGGAGAAAATAGACTTAATTACTGGCAAAAAAGAAATACAGCTTGATAGGCTATATGGATATAAAGTCATTTCCGATGAAGAGGTTCAACTCTTAAGAAAAGCTGATATAAAATTAGATATTATTTCTCAAAATAACAAAGAAGTATCTATTCGATATTTCCTTCGTAACGAAAAAGAAATCAATTCTATACTACAACAGTTTAATTTAAAAGATACTGATGTGCAAAAAACCTCCCCACTCTCTTGCACGATAATAAAGAAAAATGCTGAAACAATATCTAAAAAACATAATAAAAACAAAAGTTTTGATAAGCACAAAAATCCTTATGAAATAGAATAGCTTATATAAAGCAACTGACATATTTCTTGTTGGTTGCTTTTTCAGTATAAAACTATTTTTCAAAACTTCAGAGTATTTGTCAGCTATAATCAATAATATAAATACTATTTTATTCACAAAATATTGACAATGTTATTATTCATATATATAATTTAATTGTAATTTATGAATAAGGTGTTGATTATATGGCTTTTATTGAGGGAATATGTAAAAATTGCGGTGGTACTATTAAATTTGATGATAGCTTATCAAGTGGAATATGTGAGTATTGCAAAACAAAATTCGTCAAAGAAGATATAATTGTACATAATCATTTTAATAATTCCACTGTTATTTTTAATGAAGGAATTTTTATTGAAGAAAAACTTAAAAGTGCAGAAGCCTGTCTTACCAAGCTTTATGACTATGAAAAGGCAAGAAAACTTTTTGAATTTGTTACAGAAAATAGTGCTGGTGATTATAGAGGTTGGTGGGGAATTGTAAGAGTACTTACAAAACAATTTACATTTACAGATTGTACCGAACCAGAATATGAAAAAATAAAAATGTACTATAAAAAAGCTGTTTCAGTTGCTAATAAAGAGCAAAAAAAGCAGATAGAATCTATATGGATTCCTTATAGCCAAAAAGTAGAACAATATATAGAAAATAATCATAGAACAGATATGAAAAAAAACAGAAACAAGCGTATTAGATTATCTATCTCTATAATATTGTCATTGATATTCAATATTTTTGTTGCCATAATTCCATTTACAACTAACATAGTAGAAGATATTTCTGGATGGGGAGATTTAGCAAATATTCTTATACTTCTTTTAGGAAGTAATATTATAATAACAACTATTTTAGGCTTAATTGGTTCAACAAAATCATGTTCCATTTTTCCTGCAATATCAACTGCTATTTTCCTTAGTGTATTTTTATTTAAATCATATCAAGCTGCTTCTCTTGAAAATGCAGATGTTATAATTAAAATTTTAGGAATAATAATTCTATGCTTAGGTGCTTTAGCTATTATTGCAGTTTGTTATATAATTCCTGCTTTTATTCTCAATAAATTTGTTACCAACAAAAATTACCAATAATTAAATATAAATTCAAATAGCTTCCGAGGGTTACTTAGATTCCTCGGAAGCTATTTTATATCGTTATAAATTCACTATAAATGCCGTATAAAGCCATTCTTATTTATTGATTGGATTTTTTATTGTTATATAAATAAAACCTGTTACAAGCGATTTATAGCTATAAAATCATTCAGAATTTAAACATAAAGCATTGCAGGGTATACAATTTCCTCTGCACAAGCTTTTAAATTTCGCTCAAGCATATAATATTTATCCATATCTCCATTTACGAGAGCAAGTTGTAGTTCATCATTGCTTTCAGATAATTTTCTTGTTTGTAAATCAACAGCCTTATTTACTTTATGAAGTTTACGCTCAACTACAGAATACAGATTTTTATTATCAAGTATCTCCTGTATGCGTCCTTGATTTATCAAAAAGCTAACATAAAGTGCTTCAAGTGTTATCAATGTCCTTTCCTGATATGAACCTGATTTCAAATCATAGTGACGATAAACATATGATTTATCTGTTGATATTCTTTCTTCCAGCCAGCACCTTGGCATATTATTAACAAAAACATTTGATGTATATACTTTTCCTAACATTAGTAATCACCTTTCTATAAATCATATTCCGTACATCTGTTTAAAGTACATTTCAAGAGCTTTTTCAACAATTTCAGAAACTTCCTCTTTCTCAAGAGAGTCAAAATACTTTTTATATACTTCCTTGCTGAGCTTTACGCTCTTTCCTGGAGGATTTTTCTTTTTTTCACTGTTTTCTCCTAATACTTTGGGTATTTCAGTAGTCTGAATTGAGTCATTGTTATATAATGTACGCAATTCTTTCGCTTGAGATTCTGAAATAGAAAATCTCATATTTCCATCTGTATCAGCAGAACTCATTTTGAAAACCTTCTCCTGATTTTCTTTGCTTAGATAAGAAAGCTCAACTCCAGCACGAATTGATATAAGTCCATCATCAACCCATCTCTTAAGTTCCTCACAGAGCTTGTCAATTCTAAGTAGTCTTGCAACAGTATTTCTGCTAAGTCCGTATTCCTTAGCTACCTGTTCCCTTGAATTATGGCTTTCTTGTTTTTCTTCTTTAGTATCAGAGCTTGAATTCTCAAGTGCCATAAGCTCGTTAATAATATCATTTCGCTTACCCTGCGAAAACATATCTTCATATCTCAACGCAAGTACCTTTGCTCGTTCTGAGATTTTCAAATCATTGAAGCCACGCTGTATTAAATTACTTTCAATAACATAAACTTCTGCTTCTTCATCAGATAGGTTCTCTTTAATAATGCCAGGAATCGTTTCCAAGCCTGCAAGTTTTGCACAATTCCAGCGATTATGACCGATGAGGATTTCATATGTATTTTCTTCGGTAGGTCTTACAACAATCGGTGTAAGTACACCATTTTGGCGAATACTCTCAATCATATCGTCCATACGCTCACCTTCATATAAGGTAAATTGGTGGTTATGATATGGAACAAGCATATCAACTGGTATTTGTTTGATTTGATTTTCTTGTGACATCATCATTCCAAAATTAAACCCTGTCATTTTTACAAACTCCTTTACATTAATGTAATAATAAATGTAATGATAAATAATACCAAACAACATAAAATATAAATCCAGATTGGGGACAATATCCAAATCCAAGCCCAATCAATTACTAATGTAAGCTTAAGTACAATAAATATAAGTGTAAGTAGAATAACAAACCATTTAACACATTTAACACAACCCATTGAACTTTTTCCCATCTTTATCTCCACTTCCTATCACCATATACTGCACTTAAATAAATTTTTAAGTTTCTGGCTGAATTAAAGTAAATAATCCCCATAAGTATGGTAACTATTACAAGAATAACAACTATATAAATTGGGATTATATTAAAATACAAATTGTAGTGTTCATTAGATAATTCTTCTTTTACACCTTTTACATCTGCAATAATATAACTGGATTCATATGTTTTACCATTGACTGTATAAGAAATACGGCTTTTATATTCAATTTTTTGTTTGTAATCAGCTTGTATATACCATCTATCATCTAATGTTAAACCAAAAATTGTTTCATCTACCTTAACATTGTTTATATCATTCTCAAGATTGTAAGTTCTGCCAAGTATTGTTAATTGTTTGTTGTTGCTTGTGAGTGTATATGTATTTGTTGTTGAATAATCAACGATTTTCACATTATTATATAAGTCAATCCATACATAAATAGAAAAGCCAATAGTAATAAGTGTTCCGATAAGTAATGGTATAAAAATGATTTGATAAATAATTTTCTCAGTAGATAATAAAGTTTCACGCAATTTTAATCACTGCCTTTGTATATTAGTATTTCTTCGTGATTTTTAAATCTATCATAAGATAATCTATATCATTCATTTTTCTCTGCTATATCATCTATAAGCTGTTGAAAGTGAGCTATCTGCCTTTCATCAAGTCCAGTTACTTCAATGTATTTTTTATTATCTAAGCCGAGTAGATAATCTGTGCTGACCGAAAAATACTTAGCAATTCTTACAAGTGTTTCAACTGTGGGAAGAATATTATCATTTTCCCAGTTTGATACGCTTTGTTTTGAAATACAAAGTGTTCGTGCGAGCTGTGCCTGTGTGATATTTCTTGCCTTTCTTAAATCTCGTACTCTAATTTTAATTTCATTTTTCATTTTTTATTCTCCTTATTTTAATTTTCTTCTGCGATAACGATAGCATTATATATAATAGTACGTTTACCATTTATATCAAAAAGCACTTTATTTTCGCTTTCCTCGATATCACATTTTCCTTCATATGTTTTTATAATGTTTCCATTATAATCATAAATTGTAATTGTTCTGTTCAACCCACCTCCAAAGTCTGATGTTGTG
>CACXBF010000030.1 GCA_902765855.1 uncultured Ruminococcus sp.
CAATAAGTGCTTTTCTGATTTCTGTAATTTCGCTTGTCTGATATTTTTCTATTAGTTCTTTTAGTTTTCTGCGAAAATCCTTGCGTTTAAGCATATCAAGTGAGCGTTCAAGGCTCTGCAAATCTGCAACAATGTCGTAATCTTGTTTATTGTCAACTGATTCCAATAGCTTGCTGACCTTGTCTATATTCGACATTTAATCACTCCTTAAACATAGTTTAAATAACAGAAACGGCTGACATACTGCAGGACATAGCTTCGCCCCCAGCAACCTGATTTTGTTCGGAAATTAGGTCACTGTGTTCCTGCAATATGTCAGCCGTTCCCTCCGAGGAGACGAATCAATCCTCATTGTTATCGGGCGTTTGTAGCACATAAGACAATTTGATTATCTGTTCCTGTCCTGCGATATGCAGTTTCACAACCGCACGCCTGTGGTGTCTTTCGACTTTGATGATGTTATCTTTTAAGTCGAGCAACACTCCGCTTATAACTTCGTAACTGTTCTCCGTTAGCTTAAGTACTGACGGTTCTTTCAGCAAATCGTTTAAGCTTAATATCCATTCTGTTTCTGATTGTGTGAGCGGTTCAGGCTGATGTCCGCCACCAAGCAAGCGGATAACTCCGTTAATGCCTGAAAGTATGTAATACTGCGACCAAGAGTACATCATCCTAATAAACACATAGCCTGAAAATACGATATACTGCTTGCTTATCCACTGCTTTGCTCTGTGTATCTGCCTGTTTTCAAGTGGCACAACCGCCTCAACACCTCGCCGAAGCAACTCTTTTTGTACATCAAGCTCTGAACCAGTCTGCACCTGCAAGACATACCATTTGTTATTATCCATCATTTGCAGTACCTCCCTTGTTTTTATGCTTGATACGCAAAATTTCCTCCTGAAGCTCCTTATACAGTCGTGGATTGTCACGCTTTAAGGTTTCATACAAAAGAGTTTGATTGCTTTCAAGGGCAATTTCCTCGTCACTTTTCACCTTTGTGTCAATGCCCTTCTTGTAAGCGACCGCCCTTGCAAGTGCCGTTGCTTGACTTAGCAATTTATCTGCCGACACCTCATTCCAATGTTCATCATCAAGTGCAGCTACTGCGTCATAAATCTTTTGGCTTGCTAATCTTAAAATAGCTTCCGCAGGGTCAAGGTCAGGATAACGCTCTGTTTCAGTCAGAATCACCAACATTTATTGCAAAAGGGGTTAATGCTTTCCACAACTCGTCGAGAGCGGAATTAATCTTGTCCCAATCAATGTTCGACATCATCTGTGATATTGCGTCTATAAACCTAGGTAAACCCTCACCGAGTACCCACTTACCGATAGGTTTTAAGAAATCATTATAGAAATCTTTTAACCCCTCCCAAGCGAACTTTCCAAGTCTGTCAAACTGTTCCTTTAATCTGCCAAGTGATTTTTTTACAGGCTCTATTGCCATATTGATTTTCTCGAAAACTTTTTTAACATTATCGCCGAATTTATTGTAAGCGCTTTCATCAGATTTCAGGCCTGAAGCTGATGAAGCAACAGGTGTCACCGTGTTATTTGTGGTATTAGAAGTCACATTGTCATCAGATTTGCTTGTATCTGCACTTAAAATGTTAAGCTGGTCAAAGCCTGCAACTGCTTTTTTGAGCTTTTCTGCCGCTTTGGTGCTTTTATTCAGATTGTCAGTAGATTCAGCCGTACTACTCGACAAAGCTCCTACGGAATTTGCCGCACTTGATACAGAAGCTGTTACAGCATTGTTTCCGCCCCAGCCAAACATTTCGCCAAGAGCATTAGAAGCCGCTTTTGCATATTCCGTAAGCGTTTGAATTGCTGATGTGAGATTCTGCACGATAACCGTTGCCGCTTGTAAGATAGGCTGTCCTATGACAGCAAGTAATTGATTCCAAGCCTCTTTTAAGTTACCTGTGACATTTTCCCAGCCGTCAGCTTCTCTTGCAGCCTGACCCATAGCGCCTGATAACTGGTTAGCGTCCTTGACCATCTGCAAAAGTGTAAGCTGTTTCTGTGATTCTGATAAATCCTGAAATGATTTACCATACAGCTTATTTGCGGCAGTATTTCTTGTGGTTTCTGTGCAGGATAAGCCAAGAGCAGCATCATTTTCATAGTTGCCTTTTAAAAATGATTTCAAGCTTTCTGCTGTATCTTCAAGAGAGCGGTCATAATATGCGGCACTGTCGGCTGTTACCTGTAAAGCCTCTTCCATCATCGAGAGGGCATTAGCACTGTCCATACCCGTTGTTTTGGCAAAGGCGTAAATGCTCGTTCCTACGCCCTGCAAGCGTGACTGAACTATACCACTTGAATCTGCAACTCTTTTCATAGCTGCTTCGGCATTGCCTTGTAAATTGCCGAAAGTCTGCGAAAGCTGAGAGTTTGCGGCATTAACACTTGCCGCTGATTCAACGCAATCCTTGCCGAACTTTACAACCGCCGCAGCGCTGAAAGCCGCAGCCGCCGCGCCTGCTATTTTCTTAAAAGCTCCGCCGAAAGAGCTTTTCATTGATTCGGCAGATTTCTGAGCTTTATTGCTTATGCCACTAAAACTTTTCTTTATTTTTTCACTACCATTTTTACTGTATGTTACAATCTTCTCCCAAGTATTTTGAGAATTTTTAGATTGTTTTGCGTTTGTTTGAAAAAATGAATCAGCATTATGTTGTACATTCTTCTTTATTACATTAATTTTTTGCTCTATTTCAGTTTTAGTCTTATCTGTATCAGAAACAATTTTTGAAGTTGCTTGTTCTGATACTGATTTGATACTATCTAAAGCCGATTCAGAAGAATTTTCAATAGCGTTAGACATTTCTTTAATCTTACCTTCGCAAGATTTTGTAACTGTTGAAAAAGACATTGTCAACCTATCGCTTACAATTTTGGACGCTTCTGAAATAGCACTCTCAAGACTATTCATATTTAAATTTAAGTCAAACGATATTCCTGCCACTGTATCTATATCACTCAATATAATTCCTCCTTTCATCTAAAAAATTGCAAAATAAAAGCACACACCATTTCTGATGTGCGCTTGGATATTAACTTTTAACACTCAAGTTTTATTTGTCTTAAATCATTTGCATACGTGTAAAGTTTCTTAACCGCTTCATATAATGTTTTTCTATACGCGTCATAATCTGAATATACGTGAAATCCGCAACCCATAAAATCACAAATCATCTGAATTGTAATAATATCATTTTTGATGTTTTTAACAAGTTTGCCACTTGATGCGCCTAATGAAAAAGCCCTCTCAAATTTATTGTAATCAATTTGTGTCTTTTGAGGCTCTTCCTTAACCTCAAAGCACTTAGGTGTGTCAATTTGTACGCCATAAGCTCTGCAAAACTTTATGAAGCCCTCACGAGTTATGATATTCAAACAATTAATGAATTTCACAATCCTCGGATTTTCTAACTTAAAATTCCTTAAATTAGTATTAGTAAGCTGATAGTAATCCTTGCCATGCTCGGCTTTATGCTTCATGTAGTAGTCAACCATTGTAGCACTAACACCTGTCAGCTTTTCGACATCAAGAGCCGTCAGCACCGGCACACCGTTATAAGTCTTATCGAAGTATTCGTAGGGCTTATCGGTTTTAGGCTCGTGCTTCATTGTGTAAGTGCCTTCGTGATTCAGTGCTGGAAGCACTTCATTTGTCAGCCATTTACGGAATACTCTACACTTATCTGTACGGGTTTCAAGCATAAGGTCGTAGAGCTGTTCTTCTGTGATGAACGGTTGTGCATTGCGTACAACTGGCTTAATTTCGGCATTTTTGGCATTTTTATCAATTCTATCTTTAGCAGGATATTTTTTACCTTTTGCAATTCTAAATTGCCCTAAAGCCATTCCTATAGAGTAAAGTTCAAAGTACCATATGCCATTAATCTGAATCATCTGAATGTCGCTGTTTTCAAATTTCATTAGTTTTTTCATAATAGATTTCCTTTCTGTTTAGATTGACAGAAAACAAAATCTATAGTAAAATATTTATAGATAGAGTAATCTGTCGGTTTATAAATACACTCTGTATGTCCGCCAAGATATAAGCAGGGTGTATTTATTTTTGCTCAAAAAGCAGATATATACCTCGACGAATTGCTTCGCCTTTAGATATGTTATTTTCTTTACAGTATTTTTGCAGTTTCATCTCTGTTTCAACATCAAGTCTAATACTGTAACGAATATCTTTTGGCTTATCCACTTTTGGTCTTCCTGTGCGTGGTGACATTCATTTCACCTCTTTTCTTTTTGTCACACCTTTATTATAATTTATGTGTGGCATAAAGTCAAGAGGTTTTTAGAAAAATTTTTATTTCCGATATTGATAGATTTAAAAAAATCTATGTACTTACTTTTTTATAAGTAAACCCTTTCCATCTTTAAATTCGCCATTAACAATTTTTATAATATCGTAAATCCAGCCTATCCCAAATAAACCCATTGTAAGCAAATACAAAATTCCTGTTTTACTTTTACCGACATAAAATCTATGCACGCCTAAATACCCAAATAAAATCCCCAATATAAGTGCAACTGTTTTGTTTTTATTGCTAATATTATTGAGATTATTTACTTTGTGGCTTAGCGTTGGTTGATTTTGTTTATTATCAACTGAAACATTTATTCTATATGTTATAGAGCCACCACCACATAATTTTTCATACTCCTTTAATGTTAACTTACTTGGTAAATTATTTAGGACATTATAAATAATTTCCTGATTGTAACAAGGGCATATATTATATTTACTACCATACTCATCTATTCTGCTTTTTATGGCAGTTTTATCTATTATATAATAGTTCCCAATGCGTTGATTAAAACTCCACCAAGGATGATTACAAGCACTTATTTGTAGTCTGTGACACCCAAATGGATTTTCCGTCATATAACTTGCCCCATAACAAAATTTAGTATTTCCTGAACGGCATTTATCTCCATAGCAATAATTTAACCCGCCAACAATTTTTCTATCAATAATTTCACCATTGATAATTACAGTTGTTGATTTCCAATTACTAATAAGTTCATACAATTTAACAAAAGCTAAAAATTCATTAGGTGCTTCTCCATAAGTAGCTTGATAAACCATTTTACCATTATACATTTGTTCGCTATATTTTGGAGCTTGTTTAGCTAAATACAATGCTCTATCAAAATTTTGAGAGGTAGACTTACCAAATGAAATGCTTACATACCACTGATTTGATAGTTCGTTTGGATTAAATAAACTATTAGAATAAATATCTTTTCCAGAATCCATAAGTTTCATATCCATATTTAACACCTTATTTTTCTTTCCAACGACGACCACAATCCATGCAGAACATCTCGTATTTACCTTTTTTACCCGCAAAACCAGCTAATAAACCTACTCCTCCAGTCAACATTGCTCCACCAACAGCCTTACCAACGGAAAAGCCTTTTCGGTCGTTACCCATAATTTGAACATTCGTACTCTTACACTTCGGACATTTTATTACTTTTTTTGACATAGTTCACACAACCTCCTGAGAATTTTGTAATTATTTGTCAAAATATTACCATAAATCACAAAATTTTTCAAGAGTTTTGTCAAACATTTTATTTAGCCACTGATATAAACATCTGTTTGAATTGCTCAAGAGCCATAGCCGAATCCTGTTGAGTAACTTGCTTTGCTCTGCGGTTTCGCCAATCTGAACGGATTTTCTTTTGATGTGCGGTGAAGTACTTTAGCCTTTCTGGGTCGTTTTCTGCTCGTATCTGCACAATTCTGCCAAGTGGTGAATCAGCACTCAAGCCACGCAGAAGCGAGCAAAATTCGTCCCATTTCATATGTTTGAAGTCCTCTGAATATATCCTGACCCCATACTCCGACAAAAACGAGGAAACTATTAAATCAAAGTCCTCTATTATGTCGTAGCAAGGGTCGCTGTTTCCCCCGGCTCTTCACCGCCTGCGACAAGCTCAACTGCCGACTGTACAAGAGTTGTGAAGTCCTCAAAATTAAGCTTTAACTTCTTGAGCTTCTGCATTTCTGATTCATCAAAGAGAATATTGCACACATCGCTTATAGTTTTGGGCATGACATTGCCGTTCAGCTTTGGCAGAATTTCAAGAAGTGCTACCGCCTCATCATTTACTGTCAAAACTGTATCCTTGATTTTAATCTGTGGTTTCTGCTCAAAATTGAGCTTATCTGTAATATCAATAATCTTTGCCATAATTAAAACTTCCTTTCTTAACCTGCCGGTGTTACTGTTGGCTTGCCTCTTGACATAAGGTCAAATTCGAGTGTACCTACTGCTGTGCTGTCGCCTGCTCCGAGAGCGGTAACATTGATAACAACATCAAGCTTAACAACTGTGCCGTCAGGAAAAGTCCATTTAAGCACAGCATTACAATCTGTACCATTAAGAAAAGCCTTGCCCGCAACAAAATCATTGCCTGTGTCGCCAATATTACGCTTACCAGATACTGAAATTGTTATAGACTTAGCCGTTTTAAGTCTGTTTGTCCAACCTCCGGCTTCGTATGGTTTCCATTCTTCTACACCGTCATCAAACGATACTGAAAAGGTTTCCATATCAGCTATTGTATTTGTAGATTCATCGCTTGCTCCAATCGCAAACTGATTTTCATAACAAGGAAAAACACCTGATGTTACATTTGCCATAAATAATTACTTCCTTTCATAATAAATATCAAATTCAATTACATATTCATAAATGCCATTATCATCCGTTCCTACGCTTACGGGTTCAGATTGTAATAGCTTTATGAAATATACTTTCGTATCATTAAGCAGAAATGAAGAAACCGCCTCAAGCTGTTCATATAGCTTATAAGCGGCTTTCTCTGTTTCTGTCGAGTTTTTATTCCAGTGTATAAGCACCGAAATAGGTTTAATATTATAACTTGATTTACCACCGATAACTCTTACAGCCTCGATTGTTGATTTACGCTGATAAACACAAATTGCTTTTTCTTTGTTTGCGTCAAGCTTACCAGAGTAGTAATAATCAGCAATATTAAACCGTTTAAGCCAATTACGTATATCAGCTAAATAAATCATCTCATCAACCTTCTCATAATTATTGCAAAAGCTTTATTACAGAAATCTTCGTGCTTTCCGCCTTTTTGCCAATCCTCGAACCAGTGAGCTTTGGCGTTTGGATTAGAGCCGTGCTTTATTGTTTCTGTTTTTCCGTCCCTGTGCTTAATTTCTTCCTCCCAGTCATTTTGGTGAAAGTTATATTCAGGGTGATAGTAAAGCCGTCTTGCATAGGGTGTACTTGAAACGATTGAAACCTTTCCCTGACCGCTTTGTGAAGTGTCAACAAATGTACTTTCGTTTTGCAATGTTCCTGTATCTCTCGGTATAACCTGAGCTTGTTCAACCTCTTTGTGCAATTCTTCTGCTGTATGTTCAAGAGCTATCTGTGCTTTTGCTGTAATAGCTTTTATTGCGGTTTGGTTTATCCTAACCTTTGATGTGACTTTCATATGAAGCTCCTTTTGAGCATAAGAAAAGCACCCTGATTTCTCAAAGTGCTTAATCTTAAAATAAATCGCTATGTGTGCCTGTTCTGCAAAGATAAAGTATAAGTTCGTCACCGTCATACTCATAAATAAGCAGCCAATCTGGTTCTAAGTGGCATTCATGTTTTCCTTTATAATCTCCTATAAGAATATGGTCACTATACTTTATGGGCAATGTTTCACCATTTGCAAGCATATTAACAACACTTTTCAAAACATCTATATTCTTATGCTGTTTCTGTGCTTTCTTATAGTCCTTCTTGAATTGGTTCGTGAATTTAACTATATATTTCATTTATCCAAATCCTCAAATAATTCATCAATATCAGTATATCCTTTATATAATTCTGGGTGTTTTTTCATCTTCTCGACTTCAGCAAACGCAGCCTCTGTTTCAGAATTATATTTACGAATTACAAAAGGTATACCGTTAAATTCTATTGCCTGTTGGATAAAAAGGTTTATCGCTGTACTCATATCCATTCCAAGTGAAGAAAACAATTCTTGAGCTTTTGCTTTTTTCTCTGCATCGATTCTAATATTTATATTTGACATAGCCATAATATCATCTCCTTGATATTATATTATCATATTGTTAATACATTGTCAATACAAATAATATAATTATATCAAGTCCAATCTCGTATAATTGATTGTGCCGTCAGGATTTCGGGCTTTTTCACCCTGATAGATTCTACGCCTAACTCCGTTCACGATGACCTCGCCGTTTGAAAGCGTCGGTAATTCAGGGGCAATATCACCGATAAAATAAGCCTGTGCAGATAACTGCACAAGCTGTTTATCGGCTGTAAGAACGGTTTTAGCCTTGTCCTGATAATTACACAAGGCATTGATTTCAAGAGCCTTTAGCGGTTCTCCGTCCTCACTTAAACCCTCTTGATATACTGTAATTGTAATCGGCGTAGTACATACAGATTTAAGCACCAAACAAGGATATTTCATCTCAGCACCCCACAGCACAAGCCTGTTGACATCAGCCTGCTATAAGTAATCTGACGCACTATACAACCGTTCTTAACGCAAACGCCTGTATTATAATCAAACTGCATTGATACGCCGTTTATGCCGTAAGATTTAAGCACTGTATCAAGCATATCTGCATATTCATCATAGAACTGCACAATCTCACAACAGCACTCTGTTATGGTTTCCTGTTGATAATCCGTTAAATTATCAAAACCCTTTCCTATGATTCTGTTATAGGTCAAAGTATCAATTATTCTGCTTGCTTTACGGACAAGATTATCAAAGCTTTCAGGCACTACCGTATAATACTTTAGATAATCTGCTTCCGTTGCATAATTCCGCATAAATCATCACTCCACATAAGAACAGTAGATACCTGCGAGCTTGTTTTCATAGCAGTGTGCATAAAGGTTATTGTTGCGGTACTTAAATACATGGCTGTCGCCCTGCTGGTCCTGGTCTGGAGAGAAATACTTGATGTACTGGTCGATAGCACAAACCGCAGCGGACTTTTCAACGCAAAGGAAGTTTACATTCTTGCCAACGCCGACAAGCTCATAATATGTATTCAAAGCAGATTTTGCAGGAGAAGAAACCTCTGAATAAACGCCACCGCTTTCAGTATAATACTTCTTGTCCTTCACAATCTCTGTATCTTCAGTTTTTACATACTGACCCTCGGCCTTCTTGTAACCGTAATTTGTAGTACCGTCATTAAGAGTTATTGCAGTATACATTCTTGTTTGTGGCACTTCAATTATGTTTGAGAACTTAGAAAGAACTGCTCTTGACTGTGTTGTATCAAGGTCATCAATGCTTGCTCTAAGTGTCGGTGTGATGAATAGTATACGGCTTTCTGTTGGCACTTCTAATTCGTCCATTGTGTTTGAGCAAGCACGCAAAGCACTGACAACTTCCGAACCATTGGAGAGCTTTTCAGCCTTTGTTGTGATTCCTTCTGTACCGCAAATCTTCGCAATTCTTGCGGCATCTGTTTCAGGTACAACCTTAGTACGGATAAATTCGCCTGAAAGCTTTGCAAATGGAGTTTCAAGAGCCTCATCGTTATCAAGTCGGTCAATTCTCAAATCCTGAGAACGCTCTTTGTCATACTTAATGGTTTCCCACACAAAAGATGTAGAACCCTTTGTATAACCATCATTACGGCTGAAATCACCAAGTCCGTCCATATCAAGCTTGGCAATCTTTATTTCGCCATTACTGCCCTTTTTTACTGTTACCTCATCGCCCTCAAGGATTGAAGTTTTACTTGCTTCCTTATAAACCTCGTCAAGCAATGGAAGATATACTGTTGATAATTCAATATTATTCATAAAATTTCCTGCCTTTCTTAATTTTTAAGCCCGAATGCTTTTCTAAGCATAGCGTTCTGTTTTTCCTTATCGTTGCTGTTATCACCGTCAGCACCGATTTTCTGAAAACCGCCCTTTGATGTTTCGCCTTTAAGCTGTGGAACATCTTCAAGGACCTTGCTTACGGCTGATTTCAGCTTTTCATCATTGATTTTTCCACTTTCATCGGTAACGCCCGAAAAATCAGCCAATTTCAAAATATATGGTACCGTATCGGCTGAAATACCAAGCTTGAAAGCGGTAAGTGTTGCTTGCTGATTAAGTCTTGCGGTCAGCTCTGACTGCTTGTACTGCTCAATTTGAGCTTGCATAGCACTAACATCCGGCTTATTCTTTTCCCTATTTGTTTTATAGGTGTTTATCGCCTGTGTAATTTCCTCCTCGGTCATTCCCTGTTGTGCAAAGTATGACTTTAGAGCTGCGTTGCTGGCTCTCTGTTCTCTCGCTTGTACCATACTGTCAAGCTGTTCCTGTGTATAAGTTGCCTGTGTTCCGCCTTTGGCAGCGTTGCCCTCTCCGCCCTTATTATTCTGCTGAGCGTTAGCAGTCTGTTGTGTTTCCTGCTGTTCTGACATAATATTCTCCTCCGTTTTATGCCCGTCGGCTTATTCCTCAGCTTTTAACGCCGTCAGAGTTTTGGGCATTAAAAAAGCACCCTTTCCAGAGTGCTTAGTTTCTTTTTATGAAGCGTTCTTCGATAAATTCTCGAAAATCCATTGTTTCACCTACTTTCTACTTAATCTTTTGATTTAAATGTATACGGAATAATTTGTTCAGGTAAGAAATTTATTTCATAATGATATTTATCAACATGTGCACCTGAAATATCTTCAACAGTATACATTGTCCAATCATTCAAGTATATATAATCAACCTTGTATTTTCCATTTTCAACTTCAATAGTAACCTCAAGTTCATGATTACTATTGTTAGATAATGAGAAATAGCCTGTCAATTCTAATATTGGTTTATCAGAACGCATATTAATAACACTAAGTCTACGCTCAACATTAAAATTATCTGCTTCTTGTTGAACGTTTCTTTTCGCTCTGTCTGCCTCTGTACAACCACAAATCATACCGACAAACACAGCTAATGATAGCCCACATACCAGTATCTTTTTATGTTTAATTTTCATTTTTAAATCCTTTCTTAAATTATAGCATAGAAAAACCGCCCTCAAGGAGCGGTTAGCTTATTGCTTCTACAATGCCTTTTGCGGCATTAGCTATCTTTTTCATAACAGAATTTTCATTAAGGTATTCTAAACCTTTTAATGTAATCTCTGGTCTTATAACTGACACTCTAGGATACTGACAATCAAAACTATTCCAAACCTCTATACCAGTTACATATCCGTTATCAACAAGCATTTTTATAATTCTGCTCCATAAAGGTATGGATAAATTTAATTTTTCGGCAGAAATCAAACTTTTGTCAAACTCTTCCAAGCTCATAGCACTTTCTAAAATTTTAAGTATTTTGTATATAATTTTGAAATTATCCATAAATACACCTTAATAATCCACAAGCATTTTATGATGTCCTGTTTTTTCAAACCACCATTTGTCCGCTTGCCTTGCTTCTTCCTTTATTTTTTCGGGTGCATCTTTATTTAATCTTCTGTGCCCTGTTTCATCAAGATGTGAGTATTTCATAAATTTATCAAACATATCAGTCATAGCCTTAGCCTCCTAAAATAATATTAACAACATCTTTTGCAATTTTTCTAGATTTCTTCGTCATACTTTATTTAAAGGTGGTTAAATTAAGCCATCGGCTGCCAAAGCTTCGTTATATTCCTTATTTGCAAGTTCTTGCCATTTTCTATATGCCTTTTTTATTTCTTCTGGTGCATCGTCTTTTATGTGCGAGCCTTTTATGCTGAATTCGATATAAGGTTCGACCATATCATATAAACGATTAGCCTCATCAGAATATATTAGTCTCACACAATCACCCTCTCAATAATTTTTTTGTTCTATATTCTGTATATGTTTCGTCAAATCTTCCAATGCTATATTGCTTTTTCGCATAAGGACTTACAAAGATATTATATCCTTTCTTGTGTAATTTTTCAAGCTTTGGAACAAACTTTTTATTCAAATATTCAATATATTTGCCAAAATCTGTAATCTCACCAAACTTTCTTTTATACTCATATGCATCTCGCCAGTGTATAAGTTCGTGCAGAATTGTACTTATTTCGCTATCTGGACAAGCGAAATCTTTTTGCAATTCTTTTAAACTATCTGTATTAAATAACACAGAATTTATATTAAGAATATTTTCAATAGGCTGATATGAAGCTACTGCATTTGATGTCATCTCATCAGGTGATATTACATAAATCTTAGGTCTATTTACGGAATCTGTTTCGCCCAACAGTCTATAAACTTCGCTGATATTTGTATCAAATTTATGAAACGCTTTTCGCTTAATTTTTACACTCTCTGATAAATAAATTTCATTCGCTGATGTAGTCTTATGCAAAATTATCTCTTTATCTTTTCTTATAAACCTTTCGATTTCTTTTGTTTCGGTTATAGGTTTATAGTATTGTGCTTTATCATCATCGGAAAGTTTAGAAATAGAAAAACTATCCGCCTTTTCTCTCCACTGTTCAGCCCTTGCACCATAAGCTCTTTTATTATCTTTATCGAGCGAGAACTTAGACATACGCTCCATTCGCTCAGCTTCGTTCTGAGCGTAGTTTTGCTTCTGGGCATTGTTATATCTCTCTGCGAGTTCGTCAAGCTCATCGGCGGTGTATTGGCTGTTTTCTGGCGGTGTGCTTATACCCTCAAAATATGTAGTGTGTGCGTCCTTACAATTCGGGTGATACAAGCCCTTTTTAATAGCCTCGGACAATAACGGATACTTAATGCCTGTAACGGGAGATATGCCGTCCTTAGGCCCTCCGCTCCATACATCATCAATGAACACCTTACCTACGAAAGGAGCACACAAAGGGCAAGGGTTGCCACGTTTGTTAAGAATGACGGTATATATTCCCCATTCCTGCCGCTTAGCCCCCTCGCCTTGAAGATATGCTCTTTTATTTGCCGTACGCAGTGCCATTTCAGCATAAGACTTGATGTTTACCCGCCTACCGTTTCGGTACTGTATGCAGTTGATACCAGCTGAAAGAAAGTCCTTTGTCGCCATATCAACAGCTTTTGCATAAGTTCCCGCACCCGTATTTGCCATAACTTGAGCATTGAATATAATTTTCCTGTATTGGTCATTAGCCATTCGCAGAACGGCAGTTTCAGCCTTACCCATATCATGAGTAGTCGCTTTAATTAGAGTATCAAGTTTTCTTTCGTTTGTCTTGAAAAACTCTCCTGTTGTTTCAGCCACACCAGTAAATGCGGACTTGTTTTTGCTTTTGCCTTTGAAACCACGCTTTACAGCTTGTAAAATCTGTCGTTCCTGCTTAGTGCCACCGTCATTATAGGAGTCCTGCAAAGCTCTGCGGATATGTTGATTTATCGAATTATACTGGCCTGTAAATTTCTTGCTGTTCTTCCGCTTATAGACTTCAAGTGCCTTGAGCTGTTCCGCCTGCCATTGTGACCATTCTATGCCAAGCTTTGATTCTTCGGCTCTATGGCGGCTTAAATTCCTAATCATTGAGGATATAAGCTCATTTTCGATTTCTTCAAAAGCCTTACCAATATCGTAATCAGACATTTTTTAAATCTCCAAATCGTCAGCCATGGACGAATTATCCATATCCTGCACGCCCTGTTCGGCTTTCAACTTTGCGACTTCCTGTTCTTTCCATTCGGCGTCCTTGCTGTCGCCATAAAGCTCCTCGACACAGCTTTCAGTACTCATAATACCGCCTTGTTTTGCCTTAGTTACTGTTTCAACAACAGCTTCAAAACTTGGGTTAGCGTATTCACCGAAGTTTACCGCGACATTCGGAGGAGTAATATCAAGCTCATGCCATATCTGATATCCGCACACCACAGCTTTTACAAGCTCCGGCATAAATTCTTCCACAAGCTGTACAAGATTTCCTCTAGTATATAGAGTAGTTTTTTCTTTTTCTCTCTGTGCTTCGGCATTATCCATCTTTTTGACATCAATGCCGAGCGTTGACGGTGAAATTATACCTTGCAAGCATAAGTCAAGGGCGGTTATGTATGTTTGCAAGTAGCTTTCATGTGGGATATTAGGCTGGTCGAGAGTGATTTTATTACAGCCTGTTTCTGACATATCGTTATTTGTTGAAATATATCTGTTATCAAAGGCATTAGGTTTAATAATCATACCAGTATCAGGATTTCGAGGTAACAGACATTCCGGTATATAGCTCTTTGAACGAGCTGCCCTAAGCGCGTCCATCCACTGTGACCACGCTTCGTCGAGCGCGTCGAAATCGTCTGTCTTGCCGTCAAAGATATTGCCGCCTCTGCCCTGATACTGTTCACTGTCGCCGAATATACAAGGCACAGCAAGCATTATGTTTTCGTCAAAGGTAACGCCCTTGCCGTCAATCCATTTCGTTTGTTCTATTGAATTAGGCGGTATCTCATCGCCATTCTCTCTATACAAACGATATTTTATATAACCGTAGCCATAATGTTCCCTAAGCGTGTATTTTTCTTTGTTGTCGATATACTCTGTAATAAATATAACCTCTGTGATTCGTCCTCGAACTCTTGTATATTCAACATTTTCACCAGGGTAAAACTCAATAATCGGATATTCCTCGTCTATGCTCTTGTCAAAGGTAATCTTGAAAGCACCGTCACCAACAACAAGCATATCTTTGATACATTTATGTAAGAGCTTGTCTCCCTTATTGGCTTTATATGTATTATCCCAAATTTCCTTTTGAGCGTCGCTATTAATAAAATCAACACCATTAAAATCATTGATGATAATATTTGACAGTGTATCAACTATCAGTTTTGGCAAACCCGTATGTATTTTACGGATTTCCATTCCCTTTGTGCAGCTTGCTTTCCAAAATGTTGTTGGCGATACATCAAGCTGATTATAAAGCTGTGATAGCTCATAACTATTGCCTCGATACCATATACGATTTTTAGCAACATTGGCGTAATAATCAAGGTTTTGTTGTATCGTAATCGTGCTTTGCTGAGGCGGTTCTATCCTCAAAAAACTTCTTATCTTATCTCTCACGGTGTTAATCAGCCCCATTTATTTCACTTCCTATCTTTTTCTTATACGGCAGCCAGGCGTACTGCACGCTGTTTATCATATGGTCGTTTTTATCTTCGGGAGTATTGTCCTTATCCTCCTGCCAGCTATAAATTTCAAGTTCGTTTATATAGTTTTTACAGTGTTCAAGCACAAAGAAACAGTTCTCAGCGAACCAACCGAGCTGTAAATTGATACGGTCAATAATTGTTGTTTTCTTCCATGCATTAGTAAATGTGTATATACAGCCGTGCGACCTTTTGTACTTGTTAAGCTCTGTTATGGTAGCTTGGTCTGCATTGTCGATAAATGCATTTCGAGCAAGTCCCCATTCTTTTGAATTTCGGTCGAGAAAATCAATAAAATTCTTGACCGTATCGCTCGGAGCAATCGGTATTTGAAGTTCGGCATTATTATATACTCGCTCATCAAGCAACACACAAGCACCATTCCTCGTAATGCCTATAAAGCTCATTGCGATAGTGTCAGGGGATTTCTGCGAATATGCTGTATCAAGCCCTGCGGAATACTGCGTGAAGGCTTGTTGCTTTGCCCATTCTTTTGATTTGATGTGTCTTTGCCTATCAAAATTGCTGAATACAAGTCCTGTCGCTCTGCCTCTCAAGCCAAGAATCTTATTTTTATAAAGCTTTGTGCCTTTCGGAGCGGCAAGTATTTTTCGCTGTATATCCTCATCAGTTAATGACAAATTATCCCTAAAAGAAAAGAACCAATACCGCCAATTCGGTACAGGCTCTTCGTTAAGTTCCGCCATAATCTCGGGCGGAACATCTTTAGCATATTTTTGATATGGTCGGGAACGGTTAATAAACTCTTTGTAAACTGGTAAATTTGGGTCATCGGGATTTAGTGTTGCAATCAAATAATCGTTTCTTGTTGACATCTCTCGCACAAACTCAATATCTGCGGTGTTAATCTCATCAATATAAACACAGCCGAACTGAGCACCGAGGACCATTTCCCATTTATCTTTATTGTCATAGCCTAAAACATAGATTATCTTGCCTTCAAACTTGATATGCGGAAGCTTATAATCTTTATCACCGTTGCCACAATAGCGAGCATTACGGTGCAGGTCGAGTATTCCGTTATCCTGCTGAATAATCGTTTCTTCGGCTTTACCTGTTGTCTTTGCGGCTATGACATGAAGTTTCTTGCGGCTTGCCGACACCATACGCATAAACTTGACACCAGCACCGACTGTTGTCTTTCCAGAAGCAGTAGTGCCTTCAAGAAAATCCGCTGTAACATTCTTAGTTGAATTGATAAAATCAATGTATTTCTGCGAAAGAGGGAAGCTATTCATCAAGTCCCTCACCGCCTAACTGTTTAAAAACATCGGCAAGTTTTTCCGACTGTTCAACCTTTGCGTCAACCTTGACAGTGTATTCGCCTGTCATTTTATTAAGTGTATCAACTGCCTTTATGCGGTCGTTAGGTTCGTTTTCGTCATCTCTCGCAATATCAGAAAGTAGCACTTGCCTATCTTTTGCGGTCATTATGCGTTCATCCTTGAGCTTTTCGGAAATCTCTTTGATGTATTCTAAAACTCCAACATTCTCCAACAATTCATAAGCTCTTGCGTTTGCATAATTTTCTGAATATCCTGCTTTAATTGCACTCTGAACGGTATTACCGCTCTGCACATAATATTCAGCAAATTTCTTTTGTCTTGCGTTTAATTTGTCTTTCACGGTATCACCGCCTTTCTAAAACTTTCTGAAAACACAAAAGCCGCCCTATTGGACGACTCTTATGTAAACTCAGGAGGTATAAAACGCAAACTCGCACTTGGACCAGGTAACGCCCTGGTGGGCGGTTGATTTATAATATTTTATATTCGGCACAATCAACAAGTGCGTCACTACAAAAGCAATA
>CACXBF010000031.1 GCA_902765855.1 uncultured Ruminococcus sp.
TATGTTTTTATAATGTTTCCATTATAATCATAAATTGTAATTGTTCTGTTCAACCCACCTCCAAAGTCTGATGTTGTGTCTTTAATTTTTCTATTGAAAGTTGAGCAAGCAGCCATAGAAATAATTAAGACACTCACCGAAATTGTAATTACAATAATTTTTTTAAGCTTAACTGATGAAAATTTATTTTTCATTTGTCATTCCCCTTAATTTATTTATACTACCTATTTTTCGATTAATTAAATCAGGTTCAATTTTCCTCCTCAATATTTTTTATTATTGAAATGTATAGGTTACAGTTTTTTCATGAGCAAAAAACCATTCACTATATTTCAATTCTTCATTTACAGTTACTTTTGTTGGATTGTCATTATCAATAACAATGTTTGTATTGTTATCAGCACTAATCTTAAATTCATTATTATCTTCGCCTTTTGTTTTATAAGTGATTATGTAGCTTTCGTCTGACTTGTTAATCAATGTTGATTTATGAAACTCCACAATATCGTACTGTGTTGTATTTGTACTTACAGTGCTAAATGTATTTGAGTAATTATTAATTGAAATATATGAAAGTATTAAAGTAAAAATACAAAGAGCAAAAGCAAATACGCCAGTAATTATGCTTTCATCCCACCAATTTCTTATACACTTAATTAAGCAAAAAATAATAATAATTAAACTTATAGCTTCTATAATATAAAGCATTAGAATTTCCTCCCATTGCACTTGATTATTATTTATTAACTAAGCTAAGACTTCCTATTTTATTAGTAAACAAAAATGGTTCTTTAAATTTATTAGTCAAATACTCTATGACACGATTATCAGAATAATATAGAATTATTTTTAACTCAGAATCTTCATTAACATCTTTCTGTATATCAAAAGCAATGTCAAATAAATGAAAATATGTAATGTCTTCTTCCAAAGACGATGTATTAATGCTTGGCAAATTGTTAATACCAACATTCTGAACTGGTATTTTAATTAAATTATTTTTTATTTCCCAAAATGTGTGAGTATCTTTGCAAAAAAGAAGCAACTCTTCTGCAATTTTTCTTCGCTCATTTTCTTCAATTTCCTCTTCTTTTATAATTCTGTATTCTAAAAAGGCTACAATAATAATGAAGATTATTGGTATAGCAAATACATAACTCATTTGTATCATCTCCTTGTTTTTCTGCAATATTACAGTAGATGATTTTTCTTTTACTACATAAATATTCAAAAAACTTCTATAACTTCCTTAGCAACTGCCTTATATTCTTCTCCTGGACGATTATTGTACAGACACAAGCTCTTTTGTTTATTTGTGCTTTTCTCGGCTTCTGTAGCTTTGTGAATGTATGTAGCAAACAGCTTATCAGGGTAACGCTGTTTTAGCTTTTCAAGTACAATCTTACTTGCTGTTGCATTTGTTTCATACATAGTTGCAAGTACACCTATCAACTTCAACTTATTGTTTACCGTATTTTTGATTTGTCCGAAAACATTTTCAAGCATTACAAGCCCATCGAAAGCGAATTTTTGAGTTTGCACTGGTATTATAAATCCATCACTTGCTACCAAAGCGTTCATCAAAAGCACACCAAGCGAAGGCAAGCAATCTATGATTATGTAATCGTAGTTACCAATAAGCTCTTTTGTAAGCATACGCTTTAAAACAGTTTCTCTTGAAATGACACCTGATAAGTAGCAGTCAGCATTAGCGAGATTTAGGTCAGATGGTATGTAGTCTATATTATTAACTTCACTATGTCTGATGTAGCTCATAATATCTTCTGATTTTCTTTCCAGCCCAATAGCAGACATCATAAGATTGTTTATAGTTGGAAGCTCATCTATAGTATCTCCATTGTCATTTATAAAGCCAAGATAAGATGAAAGACTTGCTTGTGGGTCAAAATCAATAAGCAATGTGTGTTTGCCTTGAAGTTCAAGAGCAACACCAAGATTCATTGCGGTTGTAGTTTTACCGACACCACCCTTTTGATTAGCAATCGAAATAATCTTACACATAATATTTTCCTCCATAAATAAAAATTATTTTTTTAGATTAAGTAAGCAAATACTGCTACTATTAATACAAACACAAGCCCATAAAGCAGTATATTCTTTATCTAAATGCGGATTTATCAAAATTAAAATAAGTGCAATACAAGAAATTAAAATTGATGTTAAACATAATAATTTGACTACTTTTCTTAATTTATTCTTCAATCAGTACACCTCGAATTTTATAAAGAATTATCTTTGCTATGTTCTTTTTTAGGAACATAGCTTTCCTTTTGTGCTATGGTTTTTGCAGACTTAAGTATACTTTCACGAGAAATTGTTCCCTTGCTTTTCTCAGCGGAATTTTCTCTTAAATTCTGCTGTTCGGAAACTTTTTCCTGAAGCTTAGTTCTTTCAGTTTTCTGAAATATGTACATCAAGTCGTGCTGCTCTCCTATATCAGTCACATCGAATTTATTTATACATTGATGAAGCCAGGGTAATGCAATATTAAGTTTATATGTAATATTCAAAATATCTACATCAGATAGCTTATCATTTGAAATATATCCTGACCATTGGCGATGGGAAAAGCTTTCCTGTCTTAAAAAATCTCCTATTTCACGATAAGCCTTTAAATACACAAATGGGTTATTAGTGTTGTAGATTTTTTTGAGTTGACTTGTATTTAAATCAAAATTTATAGCTTTTTTGCATTTCTTAATTTCTGATAATTCAAATGAGTCATTATCTTGTTTCATTTGAATTACCTCGCTTATCACTATCAAGTCGCTTTATTACATCTTCAACACTTTTAGAAACATAGTTGTACCAAACAAGCTTTAACGCATAGTCTAAAAACCATTCTGAATAATACAAGTCAAGCATAACTTTTCCTAACGCTCCATAATCTCTATTTCTGCCCTTGTCAGTAAAAATCAAATGATATGGTTTTTCTTTTTTAATTTCAGGAAGGTCAAATTGTTTAAACATATTTCTGATGTAATCGTACATAACCTGCGGTTCATACTTATCATCTTTCTTGATTTTTTCTTCATTAAGAATTATTTCAACTTTGTATTTATACATAAAAATCTCCTCCTTAGATATTGGGTTTAACTTCTGTCCTGATAGGGCAAAAGTTAATTAGAATGGAACATCATCGTCATTTAGTTTTGCAAGTTCTTCCTCAATATGTTTTTTTCTTTCTGCTCTTTTTTTATCTTCATCAGTAAGAATTGGCGGAAATTCCGCTGGATAAATTTCATCAGCAATAACGCCAATACCCTCATTCTGGCGAACAGCATTATTTAAGCTAATTATATTTCCAAGCTTGCCTATAACTACTACAGAACTGTTTTTGCGTAAACTATCAAGCACTTTTCTGCTAACATCACCATAGCAAGCTATCTTAACCTCAATAAGACCAGTTGCACCTACGATTGACATTGAAAATCGGGTACTGATTTCTCCATAAGCGATTTTGTGTTCAGGCTTTGTAGTAATTACGCCTGAAAGAGTAACATTATTTGCCATAATTAAAAACCTCCATTTTAAAAATTAACTTTTATTTTCTCTTTAGCTAAGATTATACACGACAGTGTTTGCATTGTCAAGTATAATCGTATAACTTTTTGTTTTTTAATTCTATTGACTACTTTGAACCAATAAGATATAATCATATGCAAGACAATCAATTATTGTTTTGCATAAAGAAAAGAGGGATTTATATAAAAACTTTTATTTGCCAGATGTGTGGAAAAGCATTTGAATCAGAAGCCAATCGTGCAACATACTGTCCTGAATGTAGAATTGAACGCCAAAAGGCAAGAGCAAGGGCATATGTTGAGAAGAAAAAGAATAATATTGAAACAAGAACTATTGGAGGAACTGATATTTGTCCTGAGTGCGGTAAGCCTTATATTGTGCGAAGCGGAAGCCAAGTAGTGTGTGAGGATTGTCGAAAGAAGCATACTAACAAACGCAAGCAAAAAACTAATGCAAAGTACAGTGCTAAAGCTTATGATATGCTGACTGTTTATGTAAAAAAAGGGCAAAAGGACGATATTAAAGAATTTGTGAAACAGCATAATATGAGTGTGAATGAATTTATAAATCTCGGTATTATTCTTGCAAAAGAACAGATTTCAAAAGAAAAATAATAATTACTCAATTTCGTTTTCTTTGGATTTATTTGCATTAATTGTTTTCATGTATTCATTGATAGAAGTTTGAGCATATTCAATTTCTCTAAGTTCTTCAACTATGCTTTTATATTCCTCGTTCATCTGCTTACGCTGTTCAATAAGTGCAGTTCGTTCTCTTTCAAGATTTGAAAGATTTGGTATTTTCTTTTCTTTTTCCTTTCCAAACATTTCTACCATTTTTTCGACAATGTTTTCGTATTTTTCTATTGCGAAAGCATTGTCTTTTTTATATCTTCTTTTATTTTTTCTTTGTACATATTCATCATAAATTGGCTTGTACTTTTTATATCCTCGAAGCAAACTTATAATGTCGCTTTTGTCATCAATTTGTTGTTGAAGCTGATTGAGTTTTGCAACTAAAATCATACGCTTGTTATATGTAGCTGTAGCTGTTGAATCAAGCTCCTGTTCACTGCGTAAATTATGTGTTGTAAGAAAATTTATGAACTTAGACGCTTCTTTCATATTTTCCAAATCCGCCCAGTGAAGTAAGCCTTTAGATGTTTGAAAAACTTCCTGAGATGTATCAATAATTCTTGTTTTGTATGTGCGTCCACTAACTCCATTTTTCAAAAGATTATATTGCTCAATTCTTCTCCTAATTTGTGGTTCATCATAGTACCAACCAAGTGTCTTTCCACGAGAATAAATTTTTCTTCCATATTTATTTAAATGCCCTTTAATATGAAATTTAATCTTTATATGGTTCTTAGGAGTATAAACACATTCAATATTTTTCTCGCAAATTTTTTTTAGAAAATCTTCAAAGTCTGATGACTGCATAATCGTTTCATCAATCGCATATCTAAGCTTTGATTTCCAAGATTTTCCGAACTTATCCTGTTGCCATTCGTAATAACATTTTCCTTTTCCCATTTCAGGATTTTCTATAACACTAAGACCGTTTTCTTTGCATATTTCATCACCATTTTTTCGTAGATTCTTCCACGACTTTTTGCCACGATTTTCTTTTGTTTCAAAGGTACGAAAGTGTTCAAAACTGACATTGTTAAAGACAATATGACAGTGAACATTGTTTGTATCAATATGTGTTGCAATTACATATTGATACTGCCCTTTTAAATATCTCTCTGCCAGTTCTTCGCCGAGCTTCATTGCTTCTTCTGGGGTAACTTCATCGCCTGCAAAACTTATATGCATATGCTGTGCCAGTACATTGCCAAGACCTGTGCCTTGCCGCCTAACATTTAAAAATTCCTTTGCAGCTTTTTTAGAATCCATTGAACAACCATATGAATTTACATATAATCCATTTGCAGTTTTTTCTGGTTTCATTATGTATTCTATTGCTGCAGAGAGAGTAGTACGGATTGGATGGATGTCAGTGTGTGCCATATATCATTTAGTACCTCTTTCATATAGTCAAAATCTTCATCATAAATTCTGTTTGTTGCATTAACTCTCATTGCCATTTGATTGATATTTCTCTGTATACCACTAAGAGATTTTATCAATTTTTTTATGTCCTGATTTTCATATTTTACGATAACTCCTGCTATTGCCATTTTACGAATATATGCTCCTGTTGATGAGCTTTCAGCTAACTTTGCTTTTTTAATTATGAATTCTTTTTCTTCATTACTTACTCTAAGAGTAAGTATCGAATTGCGTTTAACCTCATTCATATAAAGTCAACTCCTTATTAAAATTAACGGGGTTTTAGGGGTGTCCCCTAACAAGCAAATTGACCGACGGACGGAGGGCAATTTTCGCAAAATGTATTACATTTTGCAGTGCTTGCTATTTAAGAAAGCGGTGCTTCGCACGGATTTTAGAAGTCCCCTATAAATAACCCGAAAAAACTGCAAAATGACAACCGTAATAGTAAAAAAATTGCGATAATCCAATAAAAATGTTGAAAAAGTAAAACATATATATTATAATCAATTTATCAATCATTTGTTTTCTGTTTGTCGTATAAACGAGGTGTTATATGGCAATGGATGACAAAAATAAATCTTTCTCATTTGCAGCAGAATGGCAACGAGAATACAGGAAAATGCAACGCAGAGAAACTTACCTGTATGAAAAAGATAAAGGACGATTGATTAAATTTGATGAAGCATATATAACAACTGGAACTCCTAATACAATAGAAGATTTTATTTCTAAAAGAAATCTGCATAGAGCTTTAACCAAAGCTCTTAAAGAACTTAATGAAATTGAGTATGAAATAATTCAAGAATGTTTTTTTGATTGTGAAAAGTTAAACTATTCAAAATTATCAAAAAAGCATTCTATCTCAAAACAAGCTTATACAAAAAAAGTGAAAAGAATACTGATAAAGCTTAAAAAGCTTATCACTTTGTACTATGAAGAGTTCTAATTTTTGTGCAATATGCTATATTTTCAAAAAAGAACAATTTTCTTTTAAATTTTGGTTGTCATTTTGCAGTTTTTTCGGTTTATTGATAGAGAATAAAAATTCTCTAATTAAAGTAGTTACTTTTGCTTGAATATTCCAAAATTATATGATATTGTGTGATTACTGAAATCAAATCATTCTGCCTGCTGTTTTGCAAGAAAGGAGCGTAATATGCAAACAACAGGAGAATTTAAAATTACAGCTCTATATGCAAGACTATCATCTGACGATGAGCTGCAAGGTGAATCAAACAGTATCATTCATCAAAAACAAATTTTGGAAGAGTATGCTGCTACCAATAATCTAAATAACTATCAGTTTTATGTAGATGATGGATTTTCTGGCACGAATTTTGAACGACCAGATTTTCAGCGAATGGTTAATGATATTAAAAATGGTGTTATTGGGACAGTTGTTGTTAAAGACTTATCTCGTTTTGGGAGAAACTATTTACAGGTAGGTTACTATACTGAAATGATGTTCCCGAAATATGACATTCGCTTTATCTCTGTTACAGATAATGTTGATTCAGATGTTGGTTATAATGAATTTGTACCACTTCATAATCTTATGAATGATTGGTATGCAAAGGACATATCTCGAAAGCAGAAAGCTGTTATACAAAGCAAAGGTAATTCAGGAAAGAGGTTAACAACAAAAGCTATTTTTGGTTACAAAAAAGATGATGAAGGTCAATGGGTTATCGACAATGAAGCTGCTGAGGTTGTAAAAAAAATTTTTAAACTGTGTTTAGATGGATATGGTACGCAGATGATTGCTAATTATTTGTTTGCGGAAAAGATAAAAAATCCATCAGCATATATGGGATATATTGTCAGAACTAATGGCAATAAAAATCCATATCTATGGACTGCTCAAACAATTTCAAGTATCTTATCAAGACAAGAATATTGTGGCGATACAGTTAACTTTAAAACACAAAGAAAAAGTTGTATGAGCAAACAAGTGATATACAACAATCCTGAAGATTATAAAATTTTTTACAACACTCATACTGCTATCATTAGCAGAGAGGACTTCAAGAAAGTTCAAGAAATCAGAAGTAAGCGAAAAAGAATATCTTCTATTCAGAAACCTGTACTTTTTGATGAAATATACTGTGCGGATTGCGGACAGCGTATGTACATTATGCGTCTAAGGGATAAGTCAAAACCTGATGCTTATTCTTGTAGCAAGTACCGCAAAAACTCGTTAGTTTGTAGTTCACACTATATTCGAGAAACTTATTTGATTGAGTATATTCTAAGTGAATTAAATATGCTTTTAGATTCAGCTCAAAATGAAGATTTTTGTAAAAAAATTAGAGAGGAATTTTCCAAAAAGAATAGCCTTATGCAAGTTGAGATTAAAAAAAATCTCGCCAATGCTCAAAAGAGAATTGACGAGATTAATGTAATCATCAAAGAATTATATGAAGATAAAGTAAAGGGAAATATCACACTTGAAATTTTTCAGAAACTTTCATCTGAATTTATTAAAGAGCAAAAGGAACTTTCTAACGCTATGATAGATTATAGCAAGGAGCGTGCGGATTTAGATATTTCTAAAGACACACTGAAGGGGTTCTTTGATATAGTTGAAAAGTATCGTATGCAAGGTTCTATCACACAGCTTACCCATGAAATTGTTGATGATTTTATTGATAAAATCGAAGTTTTTGAATCAAAAAAAGTTGATGGCAAGCGTCAACAAAAAGTCAATATTTATTTCAAAGGAATTGGTATCTTATCGATATAAAAACTCTTCGCTTATTCAATTACAAGAGAGGAGCATAAAGTGTTTCGCTCTCTGCGGAGAGCGACCAAAGGCTCTGACGTAGGTGACTACCTTTGAAAACTGCAAGCTTTTGAAAAAGCTTGAGCAAAACTTTTAATTTTATTGAATTTACATAAGAATAAAATTATAAAATCCCGTCCATAATCTTTGCATAAGTAAAGAAAAGGACGGGATTTTTTATGAAAATAAAAATTATACTTAAGATTGTAGCAACAGCATTAGTTATGGCATTTGCGTTTTCGGTAGTATCATTTGCGGGAGCTTGTGAGGATATAGAATCAAGAGTTTTGCGACTACATATCTTGGCAAATTCAGATTCAGAATCAGACCAAGTATTAAAGCTAAAAGTCAGAGATGCTATTTTAGAAATAAGCCCAGAAATTTTTGGTAATACATCATCAAAGCAAGAGGCTATAAAAAGGGCAAAAGCAGATTTGCCGAAAATAATAGACGAAGCAAAGCGTGTTATCAAAGCGGAGGGCTGTAATTATAATGTCAGAGCCGAAGTTGTAAATGATAAATTCAATACTCGTGTTTATGAGAATTTCACACTTCCTGCCGGAGATTATGACGCTGTAAGAATTATTATAGGTAGCGGTAGCGGACATAACTGGTGGTGTGTGATGTTTCCAGCACTATGTTTGCCGTCAGCGGAGGGCAATGAATTGCAGAATGAACTTCCAAATTCTGAAAAGTGTATAGTTGATAACAACGAGAATAGCAACGGCTACGAAATTCGTTTTGGAGTAGTAGAGGTGGTTTCGAGTTTTTCAGATTGGCTTTGTAGCTTGTTTTAATAGTTTATTGTTCTGATTTTAACTTTTCTATTTCGGCTTTCAAAGCTTCGAGGTTTTCGGATTTTTTATTTTTTTCCTTAGAGTAGGAATGTTCCATAAGTACAAAAACCAAAACTATGATAGTTACAATAAAGAATGGATTTTGCACAAATGAGATTACATACCCGACCTTTGGAAAAATCTTAATAACCTTTCCCTTAACCTGCTTTATTGAAATAGACTTATCTCGTACATTATTAGCATCGCCCTGAGTGATTATTTCATCATCAGTGATTTTTATTATTCTATGAGTTACAAGCATATTATCATTATCTATAAAGGTTATAATATCGCCGACCTCATAGCTTTCTTGCTCGTGTATAATAAGCCAATCATTAACGCTGATTGCAGGTTCCATACTTCCTGAAAGTACAACAGCATTTCCGTATCCTGCAAGCATAGGTAATTGTTCATGAAGAAGTAACCTTGAATTCATCATAAAAACACAATAGCCTATCATAATTGAAACTATAAGAAATCCAAATATTTTTGAAGTATATTTCAAAATCTTCTTAATCATTTTTTGAAACTCCACTGTGCTTTTTTCTGAAAATGGTAATCAATGCGAGAATTATAACACTAAAAACTGCTATAACGATATATAATGTAAAGCTTCTGCTATCACCTGTTTTAATAGTTGAATTATCTGATGGAGTATCACTTGAATCAGACTCAACAGAGCTTTCATCATAATCATATTCAGATATAACATTGATATTTATATGGCAAGCTATTTCTTCATCAACTGCCTTATTTCCAAGAAAGGTATCGTAATCGTCAGTACCATTTTCAAAAGCCCATTTCCAACGGATTTGATACTGTGTGCTTGAATAAGGCTTAACACTGCCATCGGAGCTTATAGAATTAAGCTCTTTAATAGGCTTCATATCTCCAGAAAGAGAGTTGCCATTAGCATCAAGAATCTGAACCATAACAGGAATTTCATATTCACTATCATTTTCGCCTGATATATTCAGGTTATATTTAATTGCGTATTCCTTGTCATTGTTAAGACTAAATACATAGTTGTTTTCTGTTCCGGGAGCTATTGTATGGTTAGTACTTCCAGTTCCGTCAGTTGAAACATGAGGGTCGTTATGCTCAAAGATATTTACTGTTGTGTTGGTAGTCCATGTCTGTTCAGAATCAGAAACAGACAAACCACCATTTTTTGATGAATCAGAAATATATTCTTGTGAAAGGGGAGAGCTTTCCATACTATTTTGCACATAGGCTTTATTATAAATGGGAGCATTATTTGTAAGGCTTATGGTTTTGTTTGAAGTTGGATTGGTGCTTGCAGAGAATGCAATATTTATTACAATATCACCAGTTATAATAATAAAGAGTAACAAAATCATAGCTACAGACCAAGATTTCTTAGCTTTATTCATAGCGATACCTCCTTTCAAAAAATTCAGTCCATATGCGAACCAACTGCCCCGAAGGACAGTTGGCTCAGTATAGATTGAAGTTTTTAGTATTATTAGTCGATTTGGTCTACTGTAATAGACATATCGAAACCTACATTGAGGTTATAATCGTCATTTTCTGCGACTGCTGAATATGTTGTACCGTCATCAGCAGTTTTGACAACGATAGAACTTGCAGCAATATCACCAAGGATAGTATCTTTGGTATCGGTATCAGTATCTTTACTAAAAGTCCATTCCCAAGTTATAGTTTTTGTACCAATTACATTAGCAAGGTCTGTGTTTGCTTGATATGTAGCATCAAGATTATCAACAGCAGTAGCAATATCAGCTATTTTTGAGTAGGTTTGTCCATCATAGCTGTATGCTATAGGGTAATAGTCGTCTGTAAATGTAACCGTATTGCCAACTACTTTATAATATGTAGCTGAGGCATTGTAGCCTTCAGGATGCTTATATGTTGCATTATCAAGAATATAGAGATTAGCAGCTTCAAAATTTTCCTCAGTTACATTATTAACTTGTGATAAAACAGCATATGAGCCAGCTTTAAGATATACATCTTTAATTTTGCTGTTATCAATATTTGCTGTAACTTGAACATCAACCTCAGGTTTACCAGCTACGGTGAAACCTAAGCCAGTATCATTTTTAGTACCAGGAGCAACAACATTTTCTCCCTGTGCAGAAACCTGTACAGTACCTGTGTTTGTGTCGCCACTAAAGTTGATAGGCTTGTTGCCATTAGCAGCATCTGCGTATTCTTCACCAAAAAGTGAACCGTCGGCAGTTACCGTAACGCCGAATTTTGCTACTCTTGCAGAATCCTCTGCACTGTCGCCTGTTGTATACTTAGCAAAGGTTCCTGCTGTCATGCAAGTAGTAAGCATGGTTGCAAGAAAAAGTATACCTGCGGCACGAAGTGTCTTATTCTTTTTCATACTTTAATCTCTCCTTTATTAAGTATTTACCCAAGCAGACCGTATGAAGTTTTCTGTTTCGGGCATTTTGAGTAAGTAACTACTCGAGTTTATTAAAAAATCTAATCGGTAGTTAGACTTCTTAATCAGATTTAATTTTTGCTGTCTGATTCAAGCTTAGCTTTTTCACTTTTAAGCTTTTCGATTTCAGCCATAAGTGCGGCAGCTTCGGTTTGTTCGGATTTTTGAATGTGTCTGCGTCTTAAAATGTCATAAATAACAAAAATAGCGAGTGGAAGAATAACACATATAATCAATCCGGGAATAGTTTGCATAAATAAAGCAACATTTCCCAAACCCGCTATTCTTCCTTGATATGTACCTATAATTTTTTCCGGATAAACAAGCTTTGCATCGGCGGTGGCGTTGGCATCACCTTTTGTACGATAGGCAAGTTTTCCGTTATCATCTTTAGTTACTTCTATAATTCTGTGGGTTACAAGAGAACCACCCTCTGCTTTATCCCAATATACGATAATATCACCTTTTTTAAAGGCTGAGGTATCTTCGGCAGTATGTGCGAACATCAGGTCTCCCGTTTCGATAGTACCGCTCATAGAACCTGATTTTACTATAAGCGGAAAAGTTCCGCCTATGTTTGGAATAGAATTACTATCTACGGTAAAACCCTGTATAATCAAAATTATATTTAGAATCAATATAGGTGCAAGTATGATGCAAGCAACAATTCCAAGAATAGTAAGAGTTTTATTAGATGAATTATTCTTATTCTGCTTGGAATCTGACTTGGAACTTTTATCGGAAACTGATTCAATAGCAGTTTCCGTAGAATTATCGTTCATTGTATTCATTCCTTTTTAGCTAAAAATTCAATTATAAATAAGTTATGTTTAGCAATATTGTAACATAGAAAAATAAAAAAATCAATGAGTTAGTAATAAATACTAATTTTTATATACAAATATAGTGTTTTAGTTTTGTGTATGGATACTATAGTTGTAATATTAGGCTAAATTTCTAATTGAGAAAAAAGTCACTGGCTCTTTATGATATAATTAGACAGAATATAATGTTATAATTATACTTAATTGTAAAAATGTAATGAAGTTAAATATTATTTTTAAAATTGTTGTAAGGAGGCAATGTTAACATGAAATTAAAAAATACAAAGAAAAAGAGAGTAATTTCATTTGCATTGGTAATTTTAATAGTTGGAGGACTTATTCCGAATGAGATGCTTTCAGGCTTTTTTGGATTATTTGCGCCTCTTTTTGCAAGTGCAGCTGATAATAATGCTCCAGCCTATCAATATATGAATGAGCTTTACGATGGTTCGGATGCTATTTCACCATTGCCTACATATGTTGAATATAAAGAGCAGACAGGTTATATTGAGCCTAAGCGAATATCTCTTACAGATTTTCGTGAAAAAGTAGGCGAGGCTTTGCTGTTCAATATGGGTACGGCACAGAATTATATGTCACAGGGCTATAAACTGATGATTTGTGATGCTGAAGAATTATATCTCTATTCGCAGATTGTAAATGGTAAAGGCTCGTCTCCAGCAGAAGCTAAATTTTATCTTTCTGCTAATATCGTACTTGGTAATAATATTGAATATTCAGAGGTCAGCTATAATGAACGATATTTTATGCCTATAGGTGGAGACGGTAATCCGTTTACCGGCACATTCGATGGTCAGGGCTTTGAAATTCGTGACCTTTATTTTGATACAGATTATACACCTGTAACCGTAGGATTTTTCGGTGTAGTTGGTGCTAATGCAGTTGTAAGAAACTTTGGCATATATCATCCTACAATAGATTCTACAAACAGTGCCGCAACCTTTACTGCGGTAATTGCCTCAAGAAACTATGGCACTATTGACGATGTATATGCTATTGCACAAGAAGTTCAGCCGGAAAAAGGCGCTATTGCAAATGTCAACGTTGTAAAATCCGCAAACTCCACCGCTGGCGGACTTGTTGCTATAAACTATGCAAGTGGCAAAATCACAGACTCATATTTTGCAGGTATGCTCGATGCTCGTGAACCAGTTGTGCAAAATCCAGTATGCCCTAATAATAATGGTACTATATCAAACTGCTATTATGACAGCGATACCTTCAAGGTCGGTACAACTCCTAATCAATTAGACAATCCCGATGAAGAAAATATCATACCTCGCACAAATTTACAGCTTAAAACCCTTGATGGTGTTACAGGCACAGAATTTAAGCCACTTAATAATAAAGCTGCCAGAAGTAATAAAAGGACTTATGATTGGACTTATCCACGAATCTATGGTTTTAGTGGTATGGGTACAGAGAGTGACCCATTGATAATTTCTACTCCTGCACAGCTTATTCATTTCCCTTGTTCATATGAGTATACACAGACATATTATTTTAAAATAGATAGATGTATAGATATGAATGAAGTTGCTCCGAATGCCTATAAACCAAAGCTTGATATAACAGTGACATCAAATTGTATAGAGAGTAAACGTTGGGTTAACAAAACAAACACTTCAACAAATATATCTTTCTGGGGTAAGCTTATAGGTACAGCTGATGATGGCGATGAAAATTGTCCTATTCATCATACTTCATCACTCGGAAACGACAGTAATGGCAAAAAGCTGAGAGATAATCATATAATCCTTAATCTTACAATAAATACACCAGCCACAACAACCAATAATAAAAGTAATAAATTTACTGCTCTTATAGCACAATCTAACAGTAGTAAAACTATTCAGTATAATTCTTGTGTTAAAGACTTATCTTTTGTTGGTGGCGAAATTTCGAGCGGTGATGCCGACTGTATGCCAACTACAAATACAGATAGCTCTTTTAATGTAAGAAGTGCAACAGTTGTTGCACATTCAAGCTATATTGATATGGAGAATGTTCATTCTTCAGCAACTGTTAAGCTTGGAACAGGCTTACAGCGTTCTACAGCGATAGGTGGACTTATCGGTGGAGGAGCATACCATTTTATAACAGACTGTACCAATAGCGGAGATATTATCGGCGGTGCATTAGAAATGGTACCGAATATTTTTAGTTATAATGTTCGTGTAGGTGGTTTGCTTGGTCATGCAGGCACAGGAGGTAATACGCAATGGGGATACTATGGAAAGCTTACCCATGTTGCCAACTACGGTAATGTTTATGGTGCGTATATGATAACCGATGAAAGCAACGATTGGAAATTGATGAATGGTAGCTTTTATACAGCGGGTATTACAACAAATCAAGTAGGAAGTAATGTTACTAGCTTAACTACAGAAAATGGTTCTAAGCCTGCAATAAATATAAATGATTCTACTCGTGGAGATAGAATTGCCAATTTCGGAAATATATATGATGTTCCGGTTCTTAAAAATGAGCTTACAGGTGAAGTTATATATGATGAAAACGGCAAGCCCACAGCCGAAGCAATTCCAAGTGGTAAACGCTTGGTAAATAATGATTCCAAAGCAAGGTCGAATATGTGGGGAATAGGTAATAATATTATTTGCAATGCCTATAATGAAGGCAATTTCTATTCCGTTGCAATAAATAAGTGCCTTATGAGCGGTATAGGCTATATGAGTAGTGCTAAAGGTACAAATAACGGTCAATATTATAATTATAGAAACTATAATAAAGGTAATTTCTATATGTATAATGGTGGTATAGGTATTTATGGTATAGCACAGGGTTATACCTATAAATCTTATAACTGCGGTAATATCTATTTTTATGGCGGAACTATTTTTACTAACGGAAATAATACCATAGGAATAGATAATGGCGGATGTTTTGTAGGCATCTGCGGTATGAGTACAGAATATTCCTATAATGCAGGTGATGTTTATAT
>CACXBF010000032.1 GCA_902765855.1 uncultured Ruminococcus sp.
AAAATATAAAATCTGTGCATTGCAATAGTGACAGTTTCGGCTATAATGAGCTTAGTAAACATTTCGTAGGTCATGTGCACAGACTTCAGATGTTATTTAATAAAACATAAGGGAGTTCTAATATTATGTCAGAAAACAGATATGGTCTTAATAAAAATCTTGCTCAAATGCTCAAGGGCGGCGTCATTATGGACGTTACTACCCCAGAACAGGCTAAAATAGCAGAAGCCGCAGGTGCTTGCGCAGTTATGGCTCTCGAAAGAATCCCAGCTGATATCAGAGCAGCAGGCGGCGTTTCAAGAATGAGTGACCCTAAGATGATTAAGGGTATTCAGAAAGCAGTTTCTATTCCTGTTATGGCTAAGGCAAGAATTGGTCACTTCGTTGAGGCTCAGATTCTCGAGGCTCTCGAAATCGACTATATAGATGAAAGTGAAGTTCTTTCTCCGGCTGATGACACATATCATATCGACAAAACAAAGTTCAAGGTTCCTTTCGTTTGTGGTGCAAGAAATCTTGGCGAAGCTCTCAGAAGAATTGCTGAGGGTGCATCTATGATTCGTACGAAGGGTGAAGCCGGTACAGGTGATGTTATTCAAGCTGTTCGCCATATGAGAACTATCCAGAGCGAAATGAGAAAGATTCAGTCTATGCGTGAGGACGAGCTCTTCAATACAGCTAAAGAGCTTGCCGTTCCTTATGACCTCGTTAAGTTTGTACACGAAAATGGCAAACTTCCAGTTGTTAACTTCTCTGCTGGTGGTGTTGCAACTCCTGCTGATGCTGCACTTATGATGCAACTCGGTGCAGAGGGCGTATTCGTTGGTTCAGGTATATTTAAGTCAGGCAACCCTGAAAAGCGTGCAGCAGCTATCGTAAAGGCTGTTACAAACTACAACAATCCTTCTATTCTTGCAGAGCTTTCTGAGGACCTCGGCGAAGCTATGGTTGGTATCAATCCTGATGAAATCAAGGTAATAATGGAGAGCAGATAATGGTTATTGCAGTTCTTGCTGTTCAAGGTTCTTTCTTTGAGCATGAACAGATACTGGAAAAGCTTGGTGTTGAATATTTTGAGATTCGCCGAAAAGCTGATTTAGATAAGTATTTTGACGGCCTTATTCTTCCGGGAGGAGAAAGCACAACTATGGGCAAGCTTTTGAAAGAGCTTGATATATTCGATACTCTCCAAAAGAAGATTGCCGATGGACTTCCTGTCTATGGAACTTGTGCAGGTATGATTCTTCTTGCGAATAATCTTTCTAACGATAAGAATGTATACTTCGGCACTATGGATATTACCGTTAAGCGAAATGCCTATGGCAGACAGCTTGGAAGCTTTGAAACAGTTTCTGATGTTAAGGGTATCGGTGAAGTACCTATGGTATTTATTCGTGCTCCATATATCGAAAGCGTTGGAGAAGGTGTTGATGTTCTTGCAACAGTAAACGGAAATATCGTTGCGGCTCGTCAAGGCAATCAGCTTGCTACATCTTTCCACCCAGAGCTTACTGATGACACAAGCGTTCACCAGTATTTCTTAGATATGATTAAATAAAGTAAAACCTCGGTCAATTAAAGCATAATATCCTTGAATAAAATTATGCAAAACCGGAGGGGATACAATAAAAGCGATAGCAACCGAAAGGAAGCTATCGCTTTTATTGTTGTTTTATAATTTCATTAATCCTCAAATTAGCCTTTTTTAGCATCATTGCCATGCCGAACATCTATTTCTTCAGGAATTTCGAATCCTTTGCTATTTCTTTTATCAGCATATAGCTGTACTTGGTTACGAGAGCCATGAATTTGGAAAGCATGGTCGCCTTTAAGAAATCTAACTCGCTTTCCATAATCTCTTTTATGCCGAAGTAGCTCTTGTAAGACGGAAGCTGAAACTGGATGGACGATACTTTGAGTTCATTAAACTTTATGACCTTGATATACTCATTCAAATCAAATTCCTTCAGTTTGCTCAGAAATTTCGATATGCTACCGTTTTCCGCTTTTTGAATAGCGTACCGACATATTCTTGATTTTATCTGTGTCACATCCGATAAGCTATGCAACCGCAGAAATCGCGGGAGTCAAATTCAATTCTCCGGCACACGCTCTCCATTTTTATATTGGTTGAATGTCGTTGCCGACACTCCGGATAAATTGCAGATGTTCCTCGCCGAGCAGGATAGCTAATCCATGTACTAATTTAGTTTTTCACTGAATCTTATAAGTACTGCTTCCAACGTTCCTTTAACAACATTATACTACATTTTTTGCGTAAGAAAATGGTTTTAAAGGGTGAGCTTCCCAAAGAGTCACTTGACACTTCGGGAAACTCACTGAAAATTCAGTTTCTTCTATGGTATACTTATTATGTGTAATCGGTCGAATAAATAAGGCATCCATACTGGCAATTCATATGCGGTGAAAGCCGCGGAAAGGAGCAAACCAATATGAAAACAAAATCCATAAAAACAAAAATGATTACAGTTCTACTCACTCTATGCATGGGATTGTCCATTGTGCCGGTCACGGCATTGGCGGCGGGGGTCAATTACATTGACAGAATTCACGTTGATTATGTTCATCGCGATTATAAAGCGGGTGACACTCCGCAGCCCACTGCATCTGTAACAGAGGGAAACTGCACCGTTGCTTATGAGTATTGGCGAGAAATTTACCAGAAGGAAGAGGGAAGCTTTTGGTCAGGTACGGGGCGTTATTGGTATTCCGACCCGGATAAAATGGCGTCTCTTCCGGCAGACAAGCGGATTACACAGTTTGAAGCAGGTCACCACTATTCCTATAATATAGTGCTTGTTGCAGACAGAGGCTATTATATCGGCGAAGATGAGACCGTTGTTTCTGTAGGCGAATATGAATGGGGTACGCCGGGTAAGCACACGAATCTTGAAATAAAAGAAATGAGCACAAAACTGTATATTTACAGCCCTTACTCGATTGACCTTCCCGATGATAGCAACGACAAGGTTATTACAGACGTTTCTATTGTAAATGTCAACAAGAATCTCGATTCGTCGCAGCCGATCTCCTTTACCGCTCGTCCTGCTACCTACTGCGCCGAAAAATTTGATATTACCGAAGAATCTTGGGAAGCCGCTTACAACGAAAACAATCCGATTAACGATGTCATTAAAAGCACAGATGCGACGCCTCATGCGCCTATTGCAGGCGGCGAATATTGGTACAGCATTGTACTCACCGCAAAGGACGGCTATGTCTTCTCGAAAGATTTTTCCGATGAAAACTGCAGCATCAAAGAGGGGAGCGATGTCAACTTTACACTTGACGGTATTTTATATGAAAACAGATTCCATGTAAGCGATGACGGAAAAACACTTACCGCTTGGGAATTTATGAATCCGATTACAGCAAAGGGAAGTACGCAAAGCCTCATCAACGAGGTAGTCATTTACGATGTCAAATTTGACTATCAGCCCGGCGATGTTCCACAGAAGGGAGCAAAAATTTTCCTACCCGGCGACTCAGATAAATATGAGATCGAGTACGAATATTGGGAAGAAATGCAGAAAAATGAAGATGGTTCATTAACGCCGGTAGCTTATTGGTATTCGGATGAGAACAAAAACAATGCTCTTGAGCAAGACAAAAAAATTACCGCTTTTGAAGAAGGCAAGACTTATATGTACAGCATTTCTCTGAAAGCAAAGGACGGATATGCTTTTTCGGAGAATTGTCCCGTAATGGTAGAAGATTTTATGGTAGATTCAGCAAATATAATAAAGACCCAAAACGGACTTTTTGTTACTGCTGTAAAAACAATTAAGCCGACCAAGCCCGTCGAGAAAAAAGAAATTGAGGTCATTGAAATCAATAATGCAACCTTGACCTTCAACGACGGCGACAAGCCGGTGTTCACAGGAACCACACCAGATGGTGCAAAATATGTCTTGGTTTATGAGGCTTGGAAAACCGACGGCGAGGGAATCAGTTCGGCTGAATTCTTTAATGACGATGATCATCTTACTGTCTGGGGCGGAAAACTCATTACCACCTTCGATAAGAACAAGACTTATACCTATATGCTGTATCTCAAGACTACAGCTGAGGCTGGAGAGGACGGCTGGTTTTTCGGTCCAAATACAAAGTTGAAAATTAACGGAAATGAAGTTGCGTTTGTGCGCAACAGCTCCGATAACGAGCAACAATTTTCAGGTGCAACCAAACTGACTATGACTCCGCAGGCATCCGGCACTACTCCCGATTACAAAATTATCGAGGGTGCAAATGGCACTTGGACACAGAAAAGCGACAGTACACTGACCTTCCGTGCAAACGGTGATTTCTCCAAGTTTACTGAAATAAAGGTTGATGGCAACACAATTTCTGCGGATAAGTACACCGCCGTTTCCGGTTCTACTGTAATCACGCTGAAAAATGACTACCTTGCCACACTCTCTGTGGGCAAACACACTCTGACAGTTGTCTATAACGACGGTGAATGCAGCACAGAATTTGAAATTAAGACAACAGACACCATTCCGGGTAATAGTGAACCCGGCAACAACCAGGGTAGTAACAAACCGAGTGAAAGTAACTCGAATACAGGCACTCCGGCAAGCCCGAAAACCAGCGACTCAAGCAGTATATTCCTGTGGCTTGTTTTGCTGTTCATCAGTGGTGGTGTGTTGGTGGGAACATCAGTTGTAACTAAAAAGAAAAAGTATAATAGCTAATGGAATAATTTAACCAAATAGCATACATGTTTTTTCTCGGAATATACATTGTTTCTTACAAAATCAACCAACCTTTAAGTATTCTTATGAAAAACGGTAGCCATAATCATTGATTTCTGCCGCTCCATTAAGATAACAGCGTCTGCCTGTCGGAACGGGTTTTGCAGACAACGGTTTTGAATTTCAGAGCCGATACATAGTTTCATCAAAACGAGAGTTTATCTCGAATTTTGGTATGCTGTGTATCGACTCTTTTTGTTTTTCGGTACTAATAATTGAATGACCGTCCGAATGGAATATGACTCTGCGATGACAGGAGCGGAGCAACTATGCGGTGATATTCAGGGACAAGTATACAAAAACAATATTCGGGTAGAATTGCAATCGAACACAACTGTAGGAGGAAAATAAGAATTTTTAATGGTCGTCCTGCGCATCTACAATTACAAATTAAAGTCAAAAGATTATTCCGTCACGGCGGCTGATTGCCGAGGAATGTTGTATAGATAAAAAGACGGTGGACGTAGTAATTATAAATTTCGAAAAAACGGTACTTGTAAAAAAGGAAAGCGTCACCGAAAGTATGGTTCAAACACAAAACGGTTGGTTACAGCGCTCTACTGCGGCGAATGCGGTTCCAGACCGTATATGTACCGAGGAAAAACCGTAAAAAAAGCAGTAACCGGAAGGCTTAATACCTTCCGGTTACATACCGCCCGCAATTCTCCGTTAAGAACATCACGGAAATCTGACTGAGGTTTTGTTTTAATATGCTTCTGTTATTTTAATGACCCTCCATTCAGAGCCGTCCTCTTTTATTTCCCACCTTGCAACGGCATCGTGACGACCACAAATTATTTCGCCTGCTTTGTCATAGTAGTCAACAGAGTATTTAATCCATATATAACCACTGTCGCTATCTTGCTTAGTATTAATATATTCAATAGAAAGGTCTATGTTTTCACTTCTTTTTAAAACAGATTCATCTGGACAATAAGTTGAGCAAGTTCCAAAATCATAATTAGACGCTTCCTGTAAGCTTGTTTTAAATGCTTTTTCAGAGTTTTTAATTATTCTTTTTGCTGTTTCAATCTGTTCTTTATCCTCACATTTTGATTGTAATTCTTCGTTGCTTTCATTATTCATATACGCATAATCCGTATTTTCCACTATATATTCCTGAGAAGGCTTAGAACAAGCTGAAAGCATACAGACTGAAAACAAAAGGAGAATAGGAAATGCAAGCTTTTTCATATAATCCCCCTATTATCCAAGCATCCACTTTTCAAATTCTGCACTAACAGACTTATCAGTTATCCAATATGCTCTTCTCGAAACATATTTGTGCAAAATATCTTCCTCTGATTTAGAAAGTTTTCCACTTTCCATAAGCTTTACCATTTCTCTCATATAGCTTAAATCTAACTCATAATCAGTTATAAAATCAGTTCGTGCATATTCAGCACCTTTATATTTGCTGAGAATTTCGTATGCCTTGAGGTCATTTTTATTGCTTTCATCTTCATTTTCGATATAATTTCCATGATTACAATTTGCCTCTAAATCTTCTTCGTAAGGTATTTCAATTTCAGATGAATTACTTATTTTATCAGCTATTTTAGCTTTGATTTTATCCTCGCTTGAATCTTGCTTAAAGTCCTTGAATTTTTCAGGTATTTCTACATCGTTTATACTCGAAATTACTTTATTATTTTTTGATGGTTCGATATAAGCAATTTCAGTTTCTTTATTTTCTGTTGTTTTAGCGAATACAATAACACTTGCACTAAGTAATGTTACTGCCATAACAGATATAGAAATTATCATTTTTGTTTTTCTCATAACAAACACTCCCAAGAATATTTTTATTTATTATATAATATATACTTATGCATGTCTATACTTATATCAAGTAATTGACAACTCTCTTACAAAATTTTTGCATTTGAATATTAGTTTAGCGAAAAACAAATGGCGAGAAATCTAAATATAAAAAGAACTCCCCTAAACGAAATAATTGTTTAGGGGGTTATATTATGACCTGAGTATATCCCAGGGGGTTATCATTCCGAGAAGTCGTCCGCCTTGACTGCCGTTATCTGTTATGAAAAGGGCGGCAAGTCTGCGTGAACGCTGTTGTGGTTGCTCAAAGGCGGTTTTCGCCTCGATTACGGTTGTAGATTCGGGAATAAATCTGAAACGCTCGGTAGTATGAGCCTCGAACGGAAGATATTTTCTAAAATCACCAATTTCCATTTTTTCGATATTTTCGACTGAATTGCTATCTGAAATATACATAAATAGTGTACCAACGCTAAATACTCCGATAAATCTTCTATCCTCAAGCACTGGAACATGAGAAAAACCTCTGCGTTCCATTTTTTTCATAACAGTAAGAGCATTGTTGTTTAAAGACGCTTTTAAGAGATTCTCGAAAGGTGTTGCATAGCTTATTGCGAGCGGCGGACGCTTTACATAGTTTATAACCTCGTTGAGAATATCAAGCATAGCCTGTGAGGGTTCAATTATGCTTTCACCATTCACTTCTGGGTGATGGGAAAGAAGATTGCGGATTTCTCGACAAAGATTAAGCTTATCCTTAAATTGTCTGCCTTCCGCGTCGTTCATAAATTGTACGACGACACTGCCATAATTGCGTGTTCTGTCACTGTATTTCTCACTAAGAACTTCTTCAAGAGTTCTGTATAAGTTCAAAAATTCATCTGATTTCATAATTTCACCCCTTATTATAATGTTTTTATAGCAAATTACAGTGCGAACTGCACTTATCTAAGATAATTAAAGTTTTAATAATAACTTATTTATCTGTACGGGTTAGTTTATTCTTTTCGAGGTATTCATCATAGCTTGATGTTATATCCTTAATGCCATCTTTCTCGATAACAATAATTCTATTCGCAACAGTTGATATAAATTCATGGTCATGTGATGTAAACAGAACTACTCCATTAAAGTTTGTTAAGCCCTTATTTACAGCTGTAATAGATTCAAGGTCAAGATGGTTTGTTGGCTGGTCAAGGACGAGAACATTAGAGCCGAACATCATCATTCTTGAAAGCATACAACGAACCTTTTCGCCACCGGAAAGAACATTAACCGGCTTGAATACATCTTCACCTGAAAATAACATTCTGCCAAGAAAACCTCTTAAATAAGTTTCTGTGCGTTCGTTATCCTTTGCGTATTGACGAATCCAATCGAGAATAGAAAGCTCACAGCCGTCAAAATATGAGCTGTTATCCTTTGGAAAATATGATTGACTTGTGCTGATTCCCCACTTAAAAGTTCCGCTGTCAGGCTCGGAATTGCCCATAAGAATTTCAAAGAGAGCTGTTACGGCAAGCTCATTTTCTGAAATAAATGCAATTTTGTCTGTGCGTTCAACTCTGAAGCTGATGTCCTCGAACATAGTTTCGCCGTCGAGAGTTTTAGAAAGTCCCTCTACTGTAAGAATTTCCTTGCCAACCTCTCTGTCAGGAGTAAAGCCTACATAAGGATAACGGCGGCTTGATGCAGGAAGTTCTTCAACAGTAAGCTTATCGAGCAGCTTCTTACGGGAGGTTGCCTGCTTTGATTTGGATTTGTTTGCGGAGAATCGTGCGATAAAGCTCTGCAATTCCTTGATTTTTTCCTCAGCCTTTTTGTTTTGTTGTTTAATCATCTGTTGAATAAGTTGGCTTGAATCATACCAAAATTCGTAGTTGCCAACATACATTTTAATTTTTGTATAGTCTATATCGACAATATGAGTACAAACTGTATTCAAGAAGTGTCTGTCGTGAGATACCACGATAACAGTTCCCTCGTAATCAAGCAGAAAATCCTCAAGCCAGCTTATCGCAAGAACATCAAGGTTATTTGTAGGCTCATCAAGAAGTATGATATCAGGATTGCCAAAAAGTGCCTGTGCAAGAAGTGTCTTAACCTTTTCATTACCTGTGAGTGTGCTCATCTGTGCATAAAGTATATCTTCGGAAAGTCCTAAGCCCTGAATGAGTTTTGAAGCGTCACTTTCTGCCTCCCAGCCGTTAAGTTCGGCAAATTCAGCCTCAAGCTCAGATGCACGAATACCGTCTTCGTCTGTGAAATCAGACTTTGCGTAGATAGCGTCCTTTTCTTTCATTATATCATATAGTTTTTTGTTGCCATATATTACAGTATCAAGGACTGTATAATCGTCAAATGCAAAGTGGTCTTGTTTTAAAACGGACATACGGGTATTTTCGGGAATAATTACTTCGCCCTTAGATGGTTCAAGTTCTCCCGAAAGGATTTTTAGAAAAGTTGATTTTCCTGCGCCATTAGCACCGATTATTCCATAGCAGTTGCCAGGTGTAAATTTAAGGTTTACATCGGAAAAAAGATTTGTACCACTGAAATTGAGTGCTACATTACTTACGGTTATCATTTTAAATTATCCCCCTGTTTTTAGATTTCTCTCTATTTAAGCATATTTACTCCGTTATTATAACAGTAAACATAATAAATTGAAAGCATAAAACTGAAAAATCACTGACAAAAATAGATATAAGCGTAATATTACGACTCTTTCCTACTAAATTACAAGAGTTCAAGAACTTAAAAATTTCGTGTGAGCCTTTTCAAAGGCTTGTGGTTTCCAAAGGCGGAGCCTTTGGTGAGTTTTAAGGGCGACTCTCTTAACATTATTTACTCCTGAGGGCGGACTTTGTCCGCCTTTATTTACTAATGGAAATTAGGGGCGAACTAAGTTCACCCCTAAGGGGGGCAAGACAGGTTAAGGGCGTTGCCATTAAAACCCATTATGGACTCCGTTCCTCAACCTTGCAAGCTTTTAAAAAGGCCTGACCTAAAATTTAATTGTCTTAGGGGAAATCTGCCAACTTTTTTCAAAAAATTCCCTCGTTTATAAATCGTTTACAATTTAGGTGTTGACATTTGCGGGGAATAGTGGTAAATTTATATATAGATTAGCACTCGATGCACAAGAGTGCTAATAAAGTAAATAACTCTTAATTGTGCAAGAGGTGATTGATATGCAGCCTGCAATCAGAAAGCTGAAAATTCTTGAGGCTATTGTGGATTCGTATATCGGCACTGGCGAGCCGGTCGGCTCGAAAACACTTTGTGACGGACTTGATTTCAATGTTTCGTCCGCAACAATCCGAAATGATATGGCAGAGCTTGCTGAGCTTGGCTTGCTCACACAGCCTCATACATCTTCGGGCAGAGTGCCAACAAACCTCGGTTATAGAATTTATGTAGATAAGCTTATGAGCGTTAAGCCTGTAAGCCCGAAAGAACAAGGAGCTATTCGAGATTCACTTTTACTCCACTCAGACGCTCCTGAACACCTCCTCAGCGAGGCGGCGCAGATTCTTTCGGATATTACAAGATACGCTGCCGCTGTAACATCTCCGCCTGCTGACAGAGCTTATGTCAAACGAGTTAAATTCGTTCAGACAGGAAATCACACAGCTATGGCTGTGCTGATAACCTCGACAGGTATGGTAAGAACAAGGCTTTTCAGATGTGATTTCGTCGTTAATGACGAAGTTTTGAACCTTTTCGATAACGCCTTGAATGATAAACTTCAAGGTACGATGCTTGTAGATGTTACGCCTGCATTTATACAATCGGCTGCGATTTCGCTTGGTGAGCTTTCTATGATTGTTCCGAATGCACTTATTGCTATTCACGATGCGGCGAGAGATGCCGCTACTACGAATATCGCTCTTGAGGGACAAAGCAAATTGCTTTTCCTGCCGGAGTTCAGCTTTGAAAGTGCAAGACAGACAGTCGATTTTCTTAACCGAACAAACGATATTACAAGGCTGTTGAATGACAGCGATGAACCTACAAGGGTTCTTATCGGCGAAGAAACTAAGATACCTGAGCTTTCGGAGGCGAGCTTGATTATATCGAAATATAATGTTTCAGATGTATGCTCGGGTGCGATAGCAGTAATAGGTCCTACAAGAATGAATTATTCAAAAACTATAGCTAATACAGAATATCTTGCTCACACTGTGGGAACAATGTTGAGCGGACTTCTTAATGGATAGAGAGGAGAATTATCTTGCCAAAGAAAGATACAACTGCGGAAGATACAGCTTCCGAAACTGTAAACGAGGCTCAAACCTCCGAAACAGAAAAGAAAGATGAAAAATCAAAGAAGAAATCCTCCAAAGGTTCAAAATCTCAGAAGGCTAAATATGAGGAGGAAATCAACGGCTTAAAGGAAGAGCTTGATAAGCAAAAAGAAATCTTTATGAGAACTGCCGCTGAGTATGATAATTACAGAAAGCGTACTGAGCGTGAGAAATCAAACATCTATAATGATGCGACAGCAGCCGCAATAAAGACTATACTTCCTGTTCTTGATAGCCTTGAAAGAGCTATTGAAGCATTAAATGGTGCTGATGATGAGCATACTAAGGGTATGACGATGATTATGGCTCAGATGCAGGATTCACTCAAGAAGTTGAATGTTGAGGAATATGGTGCAAGAGGTGACGAGTTCAACCCTGAGATTCACAATGCTGTTGCACAGGTTGAGGACCCGGAGCTTGAAGAAAATCAGATTGCAGTAGTATTCCAAAAGGGCTACAAAATCGGTGATAAAATCATTCGCCACGCAATGGTTCAAGTCGTGTGTTGAGTGCGTGACCGCACAGGACAAGACGCGGAATCGCTCGTAGTGAGCGTAGGAAGATAATTGACGCGGTCGGGGAAACTACCGAGTGGGCGAACACAGTTTGCCCTTACGATAATTAAAAGTTTCGTTCGAGCCTTTTTAAAGGCTCGCAGTTTCCAAAGGCAGTCACCTACGGCAGAGCCTTTGGTGAGTGTTAAGGGCAAAGCCCTTAACAATATTTTAAATTAAAAAAATAAATCATAAAGGGGTTTTTTATTATGGCAAAGACAATCGGTATAGACTTAGGTACTACAAACTCTTGCGTAGCTGTTATCGAGGGCGGCGAACCGGTCGTTATCCCTAACGCTGAAGGTGCAAGAACAACTCCATCTGTCGTAGCTTTCGCTAAGAATGGTGAAAGAATGGTAGGTCAGGTTGCTAAGCGTCAGGCTATTACAAATCCAGATAGAACAATCTCCTCTATCAAGAGAGAAATGGGTACTGCTTATAAAGTAAACATTGACGGCAAGAGCTTTACTCCACAAGAGATTTCTGCTATGATTCTTCAAAAGCTTAAGGCTGATGCAGAAGCATATCTCGGAGATACAGTAACACAGGCTGTTATCACAGTTCCTGCTTACTTCACAGACGCACAGCGTCAGGCAACTAAGGACGCAGGTAAGATTGCCGGTCTTGAAGTTAAGCGTATCATCAATGAGCCTACTGCTGCTGCTCTTTCATATGGTATTGATAAGGAAACAGACCAAAAGGTTATGGTTTATGACCTCGGTGGTGGTACATTCGATGTATCTATCATTGAGATGGGTGACGGCGTTCAGGAAGTTCTCGCAACGGCTGGTAACAACCGTCTTGGCGGTGATGACTTCGATAAGAGAGTTATGGATTGGCTTATTTCAAGCTTTAAGAGTGAATCAGGCGTTGACCTTTCAAGCGATAAAATGGCTATGCAGAGATTGAAGGAAGCAGCTGAAAAGGCTAAGATTGAGCTTTCAGGCGTTACCTCAACAGCTATCAACCTCCCATATATTACAGCTGATGCAACAGGTCCTAAGCACCTTGACCTTACTCTTACAAGAGCAAAGTTCAACGAACTTACTGCTGACCTCGTAGAAAGCACAATGGGTCCTGTTCGTCAGGCTCTCTCCGATTCAGGTCTTTCTATTGGCGAAATAGACAAGGTTCTTATGGTTGGCGGTTCTTCAAGAATCCCTGCTGTTCAAGACGCTGTTAAGGGACTTATCGGCAAAGAGCCATTCAAGGGTATTAACCCTGATGAGTGCGTTGCTATCGGTGCTGCACTTCAGGCTGGTGTTCTCGGCGGTGATGTTGAAGGTCTTCTCCTCCTCGATGTTACACCTCTTTCACTTGGTGTTGAAACACAGGGCGGAATTATGACAAAGATTATTGAGAGAAACACAACTATTCCAATAAAGAAGAGCCAAATTTTCTCTACTGCTGCTGATAATCAGACACAGGTTGAGGTTAATGTTCTCCAAGGCGAGCGTGAGTTCGCAAGAGATAACAAGCAGCTCGGTCTTTTCAAACTTGATGGTATCGCACCTGCTATGAGAGGTGTTCCACAAATCGAGGTTAGCTTTGATATTGATGCTAACGGTATCGTTAATGTTTCTGCTAAGGATCTCGGTACAGGCAGAGAACAGCATATCACTATCACATCTAACACAAATATGAGCAAGGAAGATATCGACAGAGCTGTTAAGGACGCTGAGAAGTATGCTGCTGAGGATAAGAAGCGTCGTGAAGAAATTGATGTTAAGAATGACGCAGAAAACCTTGTATATTCAGTAGAAAAACTCCTCAACGAGAATGGCGATAAGATTGACCCTGCTGATAAGGATGCTCTTAATCAGAAGCTTGCTGCAGCTAAGGAAGCTCTCTCACAAAATAACGGCGATATGATTAAGTCTACATCAGAAGAACTCAAGACAGTTATGTATTCTGTTTCTGAGAAAATTTATAAGGCTGCCGAGGCAAGCGGTGCTGTTCCTCCACAAGGCGACAACAACGCTGCTGGCAACAACGGTAATGGCAATGTTTACAATGCTGATTACCAAGATGTTGACGACAATAACAACAAGTAATTTAATTATACGAAATCCTCTCTTAAATATATTTTAGTGCAGAGCGGGCAGGGCGGTTTTATGCTCTGCTCGCATTGTGCTGAATGAGAGGAATACTTATTTGTATTTGCAATAAAAGAATTATATCTGAATTGGATTATTTGATTTATATATTCCGATTAAAATGTCTTTACTGCGGATAAATCCTAAGGCGGAAGCACTCCGCTTACTGCAAAAAAAAGTTCACTATATTCCCTAAAACTAATTGAAAAATAGTTTTAATTATTATATAATGATACGCAGTGTTTTGTGCTTTAATTTTTACTGAGGTGATAATCGTTGGCAGATAAAAGAGATTATTACGAAGTTCTCGAAATTCAAAAGGGTGCTTCTGATGATGAAATAAAAAAAGCTTATAGAAAGCTTGCAAAAAAATATCATCCCGACCTTAATCCTGATAATAAGGAAGCCGAGATGAAGTTTAAAGAGGTAAACGAAGCCTATGAGGTTCTTTCTGATAAGGAAAAGCGTGCTCGCTATGACCGATTTGGCTTTGCAGGCGTAGACCCAAGCTATGGAGCGGGCGCAGCATCAGGCGGCGGAAGTCCGTTTGGTCAGGATATAGACCTCGGCGATATATTCAATAGCTTCTTTGGTGGTTTTGGCGGAGGAAGGTCGCAAAACTCCGCAAATGCTCCAAGACGAGGAGCAGATACGGAAGTTTCTGTTACTATCTCGTTTGAGGAGGCAGCTAAGGGCTGTAAGAAAGAGGTTTCTTATCAGAATATCGAAGTTTGTAAGGATTGTTCCGGTACAGGTGCTCAAAAGGGTACTTCTCCTAAGTCTTGTCCGGCTTGTGGTGGTTCTGGTCAGGTTAAGATTAGTCAGCGTACTCCGTTCGGCGTAATTCAGACTTCAAGAAGCTGCGATAGATGTAAGGGCCGAGGAAAGATTATAGAAACTCCTTGCAAAACCTGTTCAGGTACAGGTAGAGTTCGTACAAAGCGTACAGTTTCGGTTAATATTCCGGCGGGTATCAATAACGACCAAGTTCTTAATGTTGGTGGTCATGGCAATAGCGGTATAAATGGCGGTCCATCAGGCGACCTTCATGTTTATATCAATGTTCGTCCACACCCAATTTACGAGCGCAAGGGTGACGATGTCTGGTGCGAGATTCCGCTTACATTTGCACAGGCTGCTCTCGGACACGAGGTTACAGTTCCTACTCTTGACGGTAAGGTTACTTATTCGGTTCACGAAGGAACACAGCCCGGTGATATTTTCAAGCTTAAGGGCAAGGGTATACCACATCTTAATACAAGGGGCAGAGGCGACCAGTATGTAAGTGTTACTGTTGAAGTTCCTAAGAATTTAAATGCTAAACAGAAAGAGCTTATCAAGGAGTTTGAAGCTGCTGCAAGTGATAAAAATTATCAGAAACGCAAGGGCTTTTTTGAAAAGCTAAAAGAACTTTTTGATGATTAATTTCGGGAGATTATTTCCGCAGTTAAGTGGTATAATTATTTTGTATTATAAACCGGTGTATATTTACTCTGAAAAATAGCCTCCAATTATGATATGTACCCAGAATTCTGGACACATATTTATAAATTAAGCTGAACACATGGATGTCTTCCTGTATTGTACAGGAGGCATCCATTTTGTTT
>CACXBF010000033.1 GCA_902765855.1 uncultured Ruminococcus sp.
CACAACATCAGACTTTGGAGGTGGGTTGAACAGAACAATTACAATTTATGATTATAATGGAAACATTATAAAAACATATGAAGGAAAATGTGATATCGAAGAAAGCGAAAATAAAGTGCTTTTTGATATAAATGGTAAGCGTACTATCATATATAATGCTATCGTTATCGCAGAAGAAAATTAAAATAGGAGAAAATTATATGGACTTTAACAATGCAGATTATTTGAATAAATTTTTTACAATATCTTTGATAATTCTTGCACCTTTTATTATATATGCTGAAGTTTCCAAAGTAACAGATTGCAAAAATAGATGGAAACTTGCTCAAGAAATATTGAATATCAGTAAAAAAAGTCAGAAAATTTCAGAATTAAAGGATTCATTATCTAAGATAACTTCATTGACTTATTTAGAATTATTTGACATAAATACTGATAATGATTTTGATGATAATGAAGAAATATCCATCTCTTTGTATTATAAAGATAAAACTATAAAATATAAAATATCAGAAAAATTAAATCACCCTTGGCTTTATTCTGATATAAAAATTGGCGAAATTAATTCAATGTAAATTATATCAGAATTATATCATAAAATATGAGAATTCACAACAAAATAATATAGTAAGGAGAAATGACAAATGAAAAATGAAATTAAAATCAGAGTACGAGATTTAAGAAAGGCAAGAAATATAACACAGGTACAGCTTGCAAAAACACTTTGTGTTTCAAAACAAAGTGTGTCAAATTGGGAAAATAATAATATTCTCCCTTCTGTCGAAATGCTTGTAAGAATCGCTAAGTATTTTTCGGTCAGTACAGATTATCTGCTTTATTTGGACGATAGAAAGTATGTAGAAACTACAAATCTCGACAAAAAACAAATAGCTCACTTCCAACAGCTTATGGATGATGTAGCGAAAAATAATATTTAAGAATGGAGCTGACTATATGAGTGCGGAATACTATGACAGCAGATTTCGAAAAAATCTTTTAGAACTGCTTTCAAGTTGCAGGAAAATGTTCCAACAGATAGAGCTGTCCTCAACAGATAAAGATTATAATTTTTTCATAACAGATACAATTAAAAAGGTTGACGAGGCTTATAAAATTGTAAGCCCTTCACCTTTTGATTTTCTATCTGAAAAAAAACTTGAGAAACTGCAATCAGATGAATTCTTAAAACAGAAAGCTGATGAACTTGACAAAAAACTTAAAAGTGTAAGAAAAGATGTTGCTGATGAGTTGCGTGAAAAAATCGAAAAGGAAATGTTGCAACAATATAAAGAAAAGCTAACCGAAGAAATTCAAGAACAAGTTATCAAGGATTATCGAAAACTGCTTACAGAAGAAATCAGAGCTGAGCTTACTCCTATAATCAAAGAAGAATGCAAGCAAGAGCGTAAACTTAAAAAAGCTCGTAAGAGAGCTAAAACGCTTGAACTTATACAAAATGAAATTTTAAGTATCTCTCAGGAAACTAAAGCTAAGGCTTCTAACGATAACGCAAATGAAAAAAAGTCGACACAAAATATTGAAAGCGATACTGACGAAGATGAGTTCGATGTTACTCCAGAGCCGGATATAGATAGCATTGGATAAGGAAAGGAAAATGTAATATGTTAAACAAAGTAATGTTACAGGGCAGACTAACAGACTACCCTGAACTAAAGCATACAAAATCAAACAAAGCTGTTGTTGATTTTTTCTTAGCAGTTGAAGAAAACCGAGCCGTCAATGGAGAAAGAAATTCAAATTTCTTTCGATGTGAAGCTTGGGGAAGTACCGCAGAATTTATCTGTAAATACTTTGAAAAGGGGCAGCAAATTATTGTTGATGGTAGGCTCTCATCAAATACATATACTGACAAGGATAATGTAAAACGCACAAATATATTCATAGTAGTTGAGGGTGTGAATTTTTGCGGAGCTAAAAGTTCAGAAGCTCAACAAAAAGAATTTGAAAATTCTTTTGATACTGATATGGATGTAATAAGTTAAAAATTTATTGAAAGGGAAAGATGATATGAGTAGATATGATGATAAAATAAAAAGTAATTTGGAGAAGATAGCAAAGCTGCAAGATGAGATTGAAAAAAGAAAAGCTAAGATTATTAACTTGCAGACTGAAAACAAACAGCTTCAAGCAGAAAAGGATAACGAATTTAGCCAAACTCTTCTCAAGAAACTTGCAGAGCTTGGAATAAATTCTCCAGAGGACAGAGTAGCACTTATGAGCAAACTTGAAGATTTTGCACTGGAGCAGGAAATTGCAAAATCCGAAGCAAAGGCACAAAGTGAAATTTCTTCATTATCTTCTGATTCAGAAACTTCACAGAAAACTGAAAAGTTTTCAACAACTGCTCAATCAAAAGAATATTAAAATCGTGAGATTGCCAGAATGACACTCTTACGATTTTTTTCATTTTTACAGTTTCTGAATTTGGAACAAATTTCAGAAATCTGTAAATTTGGTGAGCGAAAGCGATTTTAAAATTTTGCAAAATGCAAAATTTAGGGTTTTAGGGTTATCCCCTAACAAGCGATTTTGTACACCAAATGGTGTACAAAATCTCTGCTTGCGACCTTGAATTTTGCAAGCAAAATTCAATCTGTTTTTCCGCAGAAAAACAGACCGCCGGAGGCGGGGTCCGTTTCTGTTTCGTCCACCTTTTTAAAGGTGGCAGAGTTCAAGGGACAGCGTTCCTTGTCGAAACTGCTATGAAAGGAGTTGAAAATATATGTCAGAAGAAAAGAAAAGTTGCAGAGTATACTTAAGAGTTACTCCGTCGGAGTTAAATGAATTACAGAAAAAAGCTAAACAAGCACATATGAGTATTTCAAGCTATATCATTCATTTATCAGAAAACAAAAAAATAATCGTTTCTGAAAACATTCCTCGACTTCTTGTGGAGGTAACTCGTATTGGCACGAACATAAATCAGATTGCACATATTGGCAATTCACAGAAATATGTCAACAAACAGCAGCTTGACGAAATCGCAAATTTGCTTGAAGATGTAAAATCAATAATGCAAAAAATTCTATCTGAAATATATAATGAAGATGAACATACATTCAGAAGTCTGGAAAAAAAGATAGATAAACTTCTGGAAAAGGTTGATAAAGATGGCAATCTGTAAAGAGGTAGAAAAGAAAATCAAATCTCATCAATATGTTTACGATTCGATTGCCTATGCCCTATCGCCTGAAAATAGTGACGGTGATGAAAAATGTTTTCAAGCAACTTGTTTAAATTGTGATAACAATGGAGCAGATAGCTTATCTGAACAATTCTATGCTGTTAGAAAAATGTTTGATAAAGACAATAAAATTTTAACACATCATTATGTGCAAAGCTTTTCTCCAAATGAAAAAATCACTCTTGAGCTTGCACATAGAATTGGTGTAGAGCTTGCTCAAAAAATTGCTCCGGGATTTCAAGTTATTGTTTCAACTCATATTGATAAAGACCATATACATAATCACTTTTTAATCAATTCTGTAAATATTGATACGGGAATGAAATGGAAAGCTGATAAAGCTACAAGAAAGAATATGCGTAAAGTTAGCGATACAATTTGTAAACAATACGGACTAAGCACTATAAAAAACGAATCTGGACTGAGTGGTATTGACCAAGCGACCCAAAAACTTGCAGAACAGGGTAAGTCTTGGAAAGTAGAATTATGCATGGCTCTTGATGAAGCAACTCAGATATGCAACAGTAAAAAAGAATTTATTGAGTTTATGAAACACAAGAATTTCATTATAACCCGATATGAAAAAGATATAACATTTCAAAAGGTCGGTGAGAAAAAGAAAATCAGAGTTAGCAGGCTTGCAAGACAATTTGGAGATTGTTATACAAAAGAAAATCTTGAAAAGCTGATGGGATTTTATCATTTACCTAAGCAATCGGAGATTTCTAAACCATATGAAAAGAAAAAAATTCAGACAAATTTCAAAAGCGAATTTGAAAAATATGAGCAAAATTATTTCAGAAAAAATCCACCGCCTGCTAAAGTACAAGAATTGAAAACTTTGAAAAGACTGATTAAAAATTCTCGTAATCCTCTTTTAATGTTGCTCTTTATCATTATGATACTGCTTATAAGACAAAGGAAGCAACGAAACAGGCTCGATAGAAAATACAGTCTGCTTCATATATATAGCAGGCAAGCGAAATATAAAGTAAAGAAAATCTCGTTAGAGGAAAAACTTGATAAGATAGAAAAAATACAAACCACTGCCGGAAACATACCTTATAAAAATCTTATCGAATCACAAGGCGAAAATTATCGTGTCAGGCTTGCACTTTCTGCTGTGCCAAAGCTTTATGCTTATCCGTTTTTCTTTTCCGCAAAACTGTATAAAGATTATGCTCTTGTTACTATTAAAGAAAAAGACAAGAAGTTACTACAGACCGCACTTGAGGTCGAAGATATACAAGTTTTAGAAAAACATAATAAGCACTACACTCCGTTGAATGATTATTATGAGTTAAAAGCACGAGCTGAAAAATTTGGAGTCAAAGTAGAATTTTTGAATATTCAAAAGGAGCAGTTAAGCAAACTTGATGATGAAAAGGATAGATTTGTTGCGATTGAAACAAAAGAAGGAAAAATTCGTTTAGCATTTCTTCCGCAAAATAAAGATTATATATTACATACTCTTTATCCTGAAAAGTATAAAGATAGTAATTTATTTTCTGTTGTAAGAAATTCAAAGGTTAATACAAGACTTCGCAGTGAAGCATTGCTTGAAGGTCAAGAAATGCATTATCGTTTTTTGACAAAATCACAAGTTGAACAACTTGCAGCAAGTGGCAATGATGAACTTTTTGCAGTCTTTAATAAAAATGCAAAAGGTGAAAGCTTAGGCGAAAGTTATAATATTGCATTTAAGGAGAGTGACGAACAGAAAATTAATGAAGCATTAAATCATACAAATAAAAGAAAATTATAACAATAAACATCCGAAAAATTTCCCTGTGAAATGTTGACTTTTACACTTTAAAGTGATAAAATCTTAATTAAGAGGAGGATATTCAAGTGGCGATAAAATATCGTGAAGCAGTAGACTTGAGAATGTCTACAAGACAAGAGCTTACCTCATCACCTGAAAATTGGTTGAAGTTTTTAAGGACAGCTTCAAACACTTACAAATATAATTTTTTTGACCAGCTACTTATATTTGCACAGTTTCCTAATGCAAAAGCTGTTGCGGTATTTGATGTGTGGTCGAAAACATTTGGAAGAAAAATTCGTGAAGGCGAAAAAGGTATAGGCTTAATTGATGATAAAGGAGAATATCCAAGAATTAAATATGTTTTCGATATTTCTCAAAGTTCACCTATACAACCTAAAAAACAGCAGCCATATATATGGGAGCTTACAGAAGAAAATCATCAGGAAGTTGCTTTTCTTCTTTCTTCTGATAAAAACAAGTCTATTGAAAATGCTTTAGCAGATACAGTAGAAGATACTGTTAATGAGATGATTGATGATTATGTCAATAATTCACTTAATGAAGATAACTCTATTAAACCTGAAAAATTCCGTCAGCTTGTTTGTGATAGTGTCAAATATATGGTATTGCAACGCTGTGGACTTGATACATCTTCATATATTGATAGCGATATATTTAGTAGCCTGAATGAATTTTCAAATCCTGATGTTATAGATATACTTGGCGAATCAATAAGCAATATATCAGAACAAGCTTTAAGAAAAGTTGAACAAACAGTTAAAACTATTGAGAGGAGAAATCAGAATGAGCGAAACAATGCCCAAAACAAAAATGATAGATGGAGTAGAACATCTTCTGTGCGAGTCGAACATGACATATTATCCAACGACAACAGTGGACAAGACAACTGGTCTAAGCTACACACTCGACCCGGAAACATTCATATACCTTCCAGCTCTGAGCGTAGAGGAGGATACGAGGGACGTGGGTCGCTGGGGGCGACTTCGCCACAAGTATCTCAGAGAAAACAAGAGAAGAATATTGACAAAGCTAATCGACACACACAAACTGACAGACCACTTGATAGAAGTCAACGAAGCAGCGGAGAAACAGATGGAACAGCTCGAAGCGGAAATGATGGAAGCAGAGGGAGTAACAGAAGAACTCAAAGCAACAGACCAGATGAAGTGGGTACAAATGATGAACTCAATCAGAGCAAGAGCAGAGGAAATAGTTCTGAACAATCTGATATACGCATAACACAAGAAAATACAGTAACGCAAACGGCAGAGGATAATTCCCCTGCCGTTTTTTCATTTGAACAGATAGGCTTTTTTGATTTTAAAGTATCAGAACAGCAAAGCGAAATTGACAACTTTGTCAATGCTGTATTGATGAAAGGCACTGGAACTGAGGACGGCAAATTCAGGGTAAATGACTTTTTCTTAGAAAATCATACAGAAAAAGAAAAAATTGATTTTCTTAAAGAGGAATTTGGTTGGTATGGTCGCTACACTTCAAACGAAAGTCTTGAATCTCAACCAAGCAAGGGTTTAGCATTTACTCGCACAGATAAAGAAAATCCTGAAAACAACTTAAACATTCATCTCTCTTGGCAAGAAGTAGCTGAACATTTAGATAGTATGATTTCAGCCGAAACATATATTACAGAAAAGGATATTGCCGAAAGACAAAGACACGCTTTATATGTCCTTAAAAACTATTCCGGTGATAATCCTAACGATGTTTATGCTATACAAAAGGCAAAAGAAATTCTTGACAGTTATAATATTGACTACAATGATATTATTTCACCTGAGTTGCCTGAAAAATCAATTATTGATAGTTCTGTAGATTACTCAAAAGATTTATTTTTCTTGAATGAGAACAGCGAAATAGTAACTCTTTTACAATATAATCCCGACTCAAACTCAGGAGGTCAATTCGTATCAACAAATGTGCGTTATAGTCAAATACAAGAAGCTGCACAAAAGTTTGAAAACTCGGCGGAAGATTTTTTTGATTATATTGTTTCTGTTGGTCAACAATATATATCAGATATTGGAACAGATTTGTATGAAGCTGATTTAAGAAAATATACAAGCAGCACTCATAATTTCGAAGGATTTACACCTGAAATAATGACGCAGCTTGTTAGTATTACGAAAACGAAAAATGATGAACTTTATAAATCTGATACACATCCAACAATTACTTGTGAATGGAGCGAAAGCCCTGCATTTGAAGACGGCAAAACTTATTCTGTTGCCGAATTTGACAGCATAATGAAGCAAGCCGATGATGATTGGATTAAACAAAGGCAGTATGAAATTGATACTTATGGTGATGATATTGATAAAATCTATGAAGCATATGAAAAAGGTGAAATAAGCGGTATACATCAAGGATATGCTAAAACAAAGTTCAATGTGAATATGCCTGATGGAACGGTTCATACATTCCGACAAGATATTGGTGACGGTGATGGTGGAGTTATTGATTTTCTAAAGCAATATTCAGAATATTCTGAAGTTGTTAGGATACTTGAAACGGATATATATCTTGAAAATTATAGTGATGAGCTATTGAAGCCTACGCTTGCTTTTGATGAAGAAGTTGCAATAACAGATGAATTTTTCAATTTTGAAAAAGCATGGCATAATGTTGATTCTGGTATACCAGAAATTGCTGAAAGATATAGAAATGGCGAAGATATAAGCATTGACCTTGCAAAATATTTTACAAACCATTATGTAAATTTAAATAATTTCAATGATTATGGAAAATTTGAAATTCATTCTGATGATAACAAAGTGACAATTCAAAATGGAGAAATTTCTAAAAATTACTCTTTAAATGAATTAGGTGAATATTACCTTAGCTATCTGAAAAATACCTTTATCAACATACAAACCAAACGAGTTTTGGAATATCCTGAAATAAAAGATGAAGTAGAAAAACTTATTACAAGTGTTAAAGTAGAACAAAAGTCAGAAAATAAAACAGCAAAATCTAATGAAAAAACATTTGCTGAACAAGTTGATGAAGTTTTATCTGGTAAAATGCCTTTCTATTCAGCTCTAAAGGTTTGTAATACACCTAAAATTCTTCTTGATATAGGTTGTAAACAATTACCTATGTTATATACTCAAAAGCATTTAAAAAATGCTATCAAGGAAAAAACAAATAAGGAACATACTCATGGATTATCTGTTGAACAAATAAAGCAACTACCTGAACTCATAGAAAATCCATTGATGATTATGGATTCACTATCTAATAAAAACAGTATAGTTATAGTAACCTCTGAAACTGATTTAGATAATCTTCCTATTATGGTATCTGTTAAACCAAATGGTAAAGGTAGGTACGAACTTGAAGAATTAGACTCTAATTTTATAACAAGTGTTTATGGAAGAAATAATTTTGAAAATTTTTTTGAAAGAACAGTAAAATCAAATAATCTGCTTTATTGTAATAAAAAAAGCCAAAGTCTTTTTGAAAGATGGGGAGAACAATACTCCGAATTAACAAAAAGCTTTGGCTTTGATACTATTATACATCAAAGTCGCAACATTGTCAACGAAAATATTGTTGAGGAAAAATATACCTCTACTCAATCTGAAGAAAAAGAAACAATCCAAATTAAGCCTGAAAACTATCATATTTCAGACTTATCGCTCGGACAGAGAAAACCTCTCGAAAAATATCAGGATAATATAACAGCCATTAAAACCTTAAAACAGCTTGAAGCTGAAAACAGAAACGCAACTCCAGAGGAACAGGAAATACTTTCAAAGTATACCGGCTGGGGCGGTATGGCAAAAGTCTTTGAGCTTGGTAATAGTCACTATGACGAAGTTAAAGGATTGCTTACAAATGATGAGTATGCAGCTGCAAGAAAATCGGCTATGAGTGCCTTTTATACCTCCCCTGTTATCATTAAAGAAATATATTCCAAACTTTCTGATATGGGATTTTTAAAAGGGAAATTGCTTGAACCGAGCTGTGGAGTAGGTAATTTTATTGGTATGATTCCTCAAGATATGCAGGCAAAAATTACTGGCATAGAACTTGACAGTCTGACTGGAAGAATTGCTAAAAAGCTATATCCAGAAGCTCAGATACAAATATGTGGTTTTGAAAACTCAAATTTGAAAAGTGAAAGCTTTGATGTTGCAGTTGGTAATGTTCCTTTCGGCGATATAAGAGTTTATGATAAAAAATACAATAAGGAAAATCTGCTTATACACGATTACTTCTTCTCTAAGTCACTTGATATGGTAAAGCCTGGCGGTGTAGTTGCATTTATTACATCAAAAGGCACACTTGATAAACGCAATGACACAGCTCGTCGGTTACTTGCTGAAAAAGCGGAATTTTTAGGGGCTGTAAGGCTGCCTAACAACGCTTTTAAGGCTAATGCAGGTACAGAGGTTACCTCAGATATTATCTTCTTACAGAAGCGTACAGAGCCAATTAAGATAACATCAGAAGATGAGCCGTCATGGCTTAAAACCGAAGAGGACGAAAGTGGAATTGAAATGAATTCCTACTTTGTTCAAAATCCACAGCAGATATGCGGGCATATGGAAATGGTAAGCGGTCAATTTGGTATGGAAAGCACTTGTGTGCCAAACAGAGATACAAAGCTTTCTGAGCAAATACGAAACGCTATGGAAAATATACAAGGCAATATCTCTACAAAAGATACTAAGCTTGACAATGTAGATTTCGTAGATGAACAGGTTGAAATACCTGATTCACTCAGAACCGGAAGCTATTTTCTTTCTTCTGATAAGGTTTATTTCTTTGAGTATGGAACTGCAACAGAAGTAAAATTACCAAAATCGAACAGAAAACAAAATCTTGAGAGAATGGCAGGACTTATTGCCATTCGTGATACAGTAAGACAACTGCTTGAAATGCAGCTTGATGATAAAGTAACGGACGATGAAATTAAAGATGTTCAGTCTGTTCTATCTTCGCTCTATGATGATTTTGCAAGCAAATACGGAAGAATAAATGATGATGTAAACAAGTCAATCTTTAAAAACGATTCATCGTTGCCATTGCTCCGTTCACTTGAAAAGTTTGATAAAGATAAATATGTCGGTAAAGCTGATATATTTACCAAAAGAACGGTTAATGCATATAAAAGAATTACATCAGTACCGACCGCTGTTGACGCTCTTGCAGTATCTCTCAGCGATACTGCAAAGGTTAATCTTGAGTATATGTCTAAGCTTACCGGTTTGGACAAAGAAAAACTTATTGAAGATTTGCAAGGTTCTATTTATCGTATTCCAAATACTGATAAATATGTAACCTCAGATGAATATCTTTCCGGAAATATTCTTAAAAAGCTTGAAGAAGCACAAAATGCTTTTGATAAAGGCGATAGTAGTCTTGCAATCAATATACAAGCACTTGAAAAAGCTATGCCGGAAAAAATACAAGCAAGTGATATTGATGTAAGACTTGGTACAACTTGGATAAATCCTGAGTATATTAAAGATTTTGTTTATGAGCTTTTAGACACCAGTTATTATCATAAAAATCCTCTTTTTAAAAAGGAATTTATTGATGTTCAGTATTCAGAGCTTTCCGGAAAATGGTATATTACAAACAAATCATCTGATAAAAACAATGTTCACGCTACATTCACATATGGTACAAGTGATAGAACCGCATATGAACTGATAGAAGATATGCTCAATCTGAAAGCTACTCAGGTTAAAAGTGCTCAGGTTGTCGATGGCAAAGAAAAGCTTGTTGTTGATAACAAAAAGACTGCACAGGTCAGAGCAAAACAGGAAATTATACAACAAAAATTTCAAGAATGGATTTTCTCGGATAAAACAAGGCGTGACGATATTGTAGATACATACAATAGAATATTTAATGTTAATCGACCGAGAGAATATGACGGTAAATATCTGAATTTTGTCGGAATGAACCCTGAAATACAGCTCAGACCACACCAGCTTAACGCTGTTGCTCGTTGTTTATATGGCGGTAACACGCTCCTTGCACACGAAGTTGGAGCCGGTAAAACATTTGAAATGATTGCCGCAGCAATGGAAGGTAAGCGTTTAGGCTTACACACCAAAAGTCTTATGTGTGTTCCTAATCATCTCACAGAGCAGATGGGAGAGGATTTCCTGAAGCTTTATCCAAATGCAAATATTCTTGTCGCTAAAAAGAAAGATTTTGTAGGTGATGCTCGCAGAGCTTTAATGGCTAAGATTGCTACAGGCAACTATGATGCAGTTATAATCGGTCATAGTCAGCTCGCTAAAATTCCACTGTCAGCCGAAAATCAAGAGCGTTTCATACAAAATCAGATTGATGAACTTATAAACAATATAGCGGAAATGAAAGCTCATAATGGGCAAAACTTTCAGGTTAAACAAGCTGAACGAACTAAGGCTAATCTTGAAGCAAGGCTGAAAAAGCTGCTTGATACAAAAAAAGATGATACAGTAACCTTCGAGGAGCTTGGAGTAGATAAACTATTTTTGGACGAAGCTCATTATTTTAAGAATCTTTTTCTTTCGACAAAAATGACGAATGTTTCAGGTATTGCAACATCAGATAATGTAGGAAAGACAGCAGACTTATATATGAAAACACAATATCTTGATGAAATAACAAATGGCAAAGGCTTAGTATTTGCAACAGGAACACCAGTTTCTAATACCATTTGCGAAATATACAATATGATGAAATATCTGCAATCCGATTTGCTCAAAGAAAAGAATTTATGGCATTTCGATTCTTGGGCAAGCACATTCGGAGAAAGTGTGACACAGATGGAACTTGCACCGGAAGGCAACACCTATCGTGCTAAAACTCGTTTTGCAAAATTTCATAATCTCCCTGAACTTATGAATTTGTTTAAGGAATGTGCCGACATTCAGACAGCCGATACCCTTAATTTACCCAATATACCAGATTGTGAAATACATAATATATCCTGTGAGCCTACGGAAATACAAAAACAGCTTGTCGAAACTTTAGCAGAAAGAGCTGTAAAGATACACAATCATGAAGTCGACCCACACGAGGATAATATGCCTAAGATAACAATCGACGGAAGAAAGATAGGTCTTGACCAAAGGCTTATAAACCCTGATTTGCCTGATGAGCCGAGTACAAAGGTTAATGCTTGTGTTGAAAATGTGTTGAAGATATGGAAAGATACTCAAGAGCAAAGGTCCACACAGCTCATCTTTTGCGATTATTCAACCCCGAAAAAGGACGGTTCATTTAATATTTATGACGATATTAAAAAGAAACTGCTTGCAAAAGGTGTGCCTCCTGATGAAATCGCTTTCATACACGATGCAACAACAGAAGCTGCAAAAGAAGAACTTTTTTCAAAGGTAAGAAGTGGTGAGGTTCGTGTACTTATAGGCTCAACTTCCAAAATGGGTGCTGGAACTAATGTACAGACAAAACTTGTAGCAAGCCACGACTTAGACGCACCGTTCCGCCCAGCAGATATGGAGCAAAGGCGAGGTCGAATGGTGCGTCAGGGGAATGAAAATAAGCAAGTTCATCTTTATCGTTATTGTACGAAAGATACTTTTGACGCATATTTATTCCAAATGCTTGAGCGTAAACAGAAATTTATCAGCCAGATAATGACCTCTAAATCTCCACAACGCCGATGTGATGATGTTGATGAAGCTACACTATCATATGCAGAAGTAAAAGCTCTGTGTGTTGGTGACCCACGCATTAAAGAAAAAATGGAGCTTGATAATGAGGTTGCAAAGTTAATACTTGAACGAAGTAGCTACCAGCAAGAGCAATATAGGCTGGAAGATATGGCTGCAAGTCTAACTAAGAAAATCTCAATTTTAGAGGATGTTATACCTAAGAATCAGAACGATTTTCTTTACTATCAAAAAAATCATTCTACTTCTGATGGAGATAAAAAGAAATTCGAGGGTATAACGATAAACGGTCAGCAATATAGCAAAAAAGATGAAGCTGCGGAAGCACTTAAGCAAGCTTATATTAAAGCTTGCAGCAACGGAAATAACAAATATACTCCAATAGGGGAATATAAAGGCTTTGAAGTAGCAGTAATGTTTGATTGCTTTTCAAAAGAATATAAAGCATCTCTTACAAGAGAATGCACTTATTATTTAGATTTGGGAACGGATAATTTCACAAGAATGGATAATGTTCTTGAAAAATTGGAGGATACTTGTAAAGAAAGAATAGAAAGGCTTTCCGAACATAAAAAATCCTTAAAAGAAACTAAAGAACAGATTGGCAAGCCCTTTTATAAGGAATCTGAATATCAAACTAAATCTGCGAAACTTGCTGAACTCAACGCAGAGCTTGATGTTGACGGCAGAAAAGACAATATAGACGATATTGAGGATACAAAAGAAGCAAGTCAGAATATCGTACAAAAGCGATAAGTGGGACTTCAAGTCCCACTTTTTAGTTTAAGGAGGTAAACTTTATGGCTGAAACAATCGAAAAGGCAGAACAGGCTGAAAATACTAAGGTAGAATCCACTGACATTCCCGTTGAGGATAAGCATGAGCAAATAGAATCCGTATCTATTGCTGATAAAAATGAATTTCTTCAAAACTTCATAAAAGATAACGATACTCAAAGTATCGAAGAAGCTAAAATCAAGGATAAAATCAGTATGCTTGAGGCTAAAATAAAAGATATTAAAGCTACAAAATCAAGTCAGAATGATACAATCCAGGCTTGTAAGACGGTTATAGACAGCAATACATATCCAAAGCTTAACCCCATTATTTCTTCTTTTTCTGCACATCTTGAAAAGCTTGATAAGAAAAAAGACAAGAAAATCGTAAAAAAAGAAAATCAGCTCAAAAAGGCTCAAAGAAAGCTTGTAAAACTACAGCGTAAGCAAAAAAGAAGTAAACTTCTTAAAAACTTCATTTCGGCTATGGTTCATAGTTCTTCAAATAAGCAGGAAGCATATATTAACGCTATGCAAGCTCTGAAAGAGGATAGCTTAGGTCGTGCTGATAGACAACTTGATAAAGCTAATTCTAAGCTTGACAAGCTAAATGTGGACCATAGTCAATAAAGTAGACAAGTAAAAGAGCAAATTTTACAAAAAATTCATTTCTGCCTGATCAGGAGAGAGGCCGTTATTGTGAGAATGAGGT
>CACXBF010000034.1 GCA_902765855.1 uncultured Ruminococcus sp.
TATCAATAACAGATATAATTACAGCGAACTTAGTAAGTATTATCTGTGGCTTGCTTATCCGGGTGCAAGCTCTGCGGGGCGTGATTGCGGTACTTGGCAATAAGCTGGGTTGGTAAGGTTAATGGCGTCAGCGGAGAGGTGGATATGAACTATATGTATGATGATATAGTAACTTCTAAGACATCTACCAAACCGTCAACAACTAAGCCGGCTACAAAGCCAAGCAATGTTAAAAAAACGGATTACTCCGTCAAGGTTACAGCACAGGCAGGGCTTAATGTACGCAAGGGGGCAGGTACAAACTACAACATAATTACTGCCCTAAAATGCGGGACTGTGGCAACAGTAAGCAAGGTATCAGGCAACTGGGGTTATGTTGGCAAGTATGGCGGTTGGATATGCTTAGATTATACTGCTAAGGTCGGTACAACTTCGACTGTAAAATCCGATAAAGTTTATTATACAGTTAAGATTGGCGACACACTCAGCTACATAGCTTACAAGTACAACACAACCGTAGACAAGCTTGTATCGCTTAACAATATCAAGAACAGAGATTTAATCTATATCGGGCAGAAGATTAGAGTAAAATAACATAAAATGACTAAGAGCTGTATCTACGCTTTGATATGTACCCAGAATTCTGGATACATATCAGTGTGGGTACAGCTTTTTTCTTTTAGTTGACAAATCATTAAGAAACTATTTTTCGAAAATTTAATTGTTTTGTCAACTGCGTTATTAAAGATAGATTTTTGGTTCTGTTTATAAATAAAAAAATCGTCACCAATATGAAATTAATCTAGTTCTTATAACTGAAAAGTGGAAAATTTCATTTTTATATGGTATAATTCATTTCAAATTGGAGCATGAATATGGTAATTATAAATAGATGAGGTTATATATGAATTTGTATGATATAGGTAATAATAGTGAACATATCGTAACAATTGCCAATAGTGGAGATTTAGAAATAGATTTTTATATATATGCACAGAATTTTTATGAAGCAGCAGAAAATGTAACTCATTACTTAATGGAAGAAGCTGCAAAAAATCAAGATATAGCAAAGTTAGATTTATGGTGCTATTCTATGATATATTTGTATAGACAAAGTTTAGAACTTTTGCTTAAAGCAAGTATTTTTCAAACTATAACTAACAATATAGATAGAAAAAGAGTTATAAGCAATATTCGTCACGACCTTAAACAAGCTTACGAAAAGATTATTGAGATAAAAGGTCTAACAATAGGAGATAATAAAAATGCTAAGTGGCTAATGGAATATTTATCTAATATTTCTTTCATCGATAGAAAGTCAGATATGTTTCGATATCCTTTTGGGAATAATAGAGAACTATTATTTAAAAAACAGACTAGCATTTCTTTTGTGGCAATATATGATAATATGAACAAAGCCTATAGCATAATTAAAGATATTTACGATATGGGATGTTTTTTTGAACAAGAAATTAAGTCATACAAACCACAATTAATAATAGAAGAAGGATATTATTATCAAACAAGTGTAGTAAGTTATCAGTATTTACCATACGCATTTTTTCCTTATTATTCATCATATGAATAAGTCGGAAGGTTTTTAAAAAGTGTTATAATAACGCAGAAAAAAACTAATTTATTTATACCAATGTGTTATTTATACCGAAATGCTATTGAACTCGGATTAAAAAGATTGATTATTGAAGATAGTCACATAGATAGTTCAAAGGCGTTTAAAATTATACGAAATAAAAAACATAGTATTCTTGGTCTTTGGAATAGTATCATAGATGAAGTAAAAAAATATGTCAATATGCCTGATGATATAACTTTAGATAACTTGCAGCAATATATTAAGGCATTTCACAACTTTGATAAAAGTTCAGATTTATTTAGATATCCGTGTGATAAAGATATGTCTCCCTATTTTATTGAGCCCAAAAAACTTGATATTGAAAATGTAGCTTTTTGTTTTGAGGAACTGTGCAATTTCTTAGCTTATGTTAGTAGTATACTAAACGAGATTAAAGATTATGAATCAGATATGATGGTAGATATGAAAGACTGCTACGGTATTATTTTATAAAATTCTATATGGAATTTTATATGGAATCTACTTTTAATTCTTTATAATTTTTATTAAATTATTTGACTTTTTATCAAAAACTTAAAAATAGAACATATAAAAACCGCATTAACACTGATGTTTCAGCATTAATGCGGTTTCGCTTTGGCGGAGAGCAAGGGATTCGAACCCTCGAAACGCTTTTGGCGTTTACACGATTTCCAATCGTGCTCCTTCGGCCAGCTCGGACAACTCTCCAAATTTTTGGCACTTCAATATTATACACTAACGTTTAGAAAAAATCAAGAGAAAAAATAATTTTTTTGAAGTTTTTGTAAAATAAAAAAATCCGCCCAACCGTATTGTGTCAATAATAACCTGCCTACTGGATTAGACAGGTGGGTGCCACCCCTGCGGGTTCACGCTCCCTTCTTCCGCAAAAGCGGGAGGTCTGCAATCCGCCGTAGGAGGTAAGCTCCCGAGAAAAAAGTTGTAGGGTTATTTAGACACAGTCCACGAATCGGGCAGAAATTCAATTTTAAACAAACAGTCTTAAAACCGCCTGCTATAAATAGTATGCTTGGTAGAGATGAGATTATTCATCATTGCCTTCAGCATCTTCGTCATAAGCTTCATCAAAACGGCTTTCGAAGATTTCAGCAAGCTCATCAATAAGAGCATCGTCTTCGATTTCAGCAAGCTGAGGTTCGCCTTTTTCGTCCTCCACAGCTTCAAAAATCATATATGTGTTTTCGGAATCTATATCCTGTTCCGGAAGATCGAATAGTGGCATAAGTGCATAGAAGTGAGAATCCTTAAAATCAATTTCATCGAGGATTTCAAACTCGTATTCGTTACCTTCTTCATCCAAAAGGGAGATGAGATCCGGCTCAAAGCTTTCAAATTCTTCGTTGCTCATAGACAAAGCCTCTTTTCATATTTAATATCGTGATTCATTTGTAATGTTATTTTACAACAAAATCTTGTATAAGTCAAGAGGTTATTTATAGTTTATTAAATCTACAAAAAATAAAAAAAGTTCAAAAAAACTATTGACATTTGCTAAGAACGTGATATAATATAATTGAGCTTAAGGAAAGGAACTAAATAAAGAATAGTTCCACTAAATTAGTTTTTAAGGCACAAAATTTTAAGATTAAATTCTTTGAATGCTCACTCCGTTGGCTTTAGCCTTACATTTGTTAAATCTTATGATATGGCAGGGCCAATCTTGAGAGGTGCTTTAATATATTTAGTCTATGAAGTTCCTTGTTCAATTTCTGAAAGGAGGCAGTCCTATGGGCGATATAGAACCAGTTAGTTTAAATGACCTTAAACCGTATAGGATTGAGGTCTCCGAAATGAGAAATTCCAAGTAAAAGCGAATTTTTCTTTAACCGAGCGATACTCTATTCCATATTTATTATGGCTCTTTAGCATCAGGTTATTACATAGCCGTTGTATGTGGCATAAATGCTTTGAAACGATTTCAATTTCGGATAGGAGCGTTTTAGTCCTGTCGTGATGATAGATACTTCATAACGCAGATTACAACTTAATATTTCCACAGGTACAAAATGTTAACAGTGTATGTGTTGGATATGCCGATTGACATTCGGTGAATGCCTAAATTTTGAAATGGGAAGCTTTTTATAGCAGATGTTATTTATATCGATTTTTCTTCGCAACGAAAGTTCCACTTGATAAATTGTTTATCGGGTGTCCATTCTTATCGGATGGTTTGAATTAAGCGTTATGGCTTGTGTAAAAGCAGGTAGTCGAATATTGAACATTATTATATATGTTCCTTTTCGGACGCATTTCGTTTTTGCGAATATTGGATTTCGACTCGTCCGTCGAGAACCAAATTTATCAAGATAAGGATTGAGTCCTATGGCATAGTATATGCTGACTCTTAATTTTAACTACGGATTATTCATAGAGGGTCATTTTCCGAAAGGCTGCGGACTGTTGACGGCGTTTGGATTATGATAGTGGGTGATTCAGAAATTTAGATAAGGATTGAGTCCAATGTAATTGGCTTTTACAAGTATTATAGAAAATTAGTAGTGGCTGTCGCAAATAAAAATGCGACAGCCACTTTTTTTATTTTTAATTATTCAAGGTGGTATAGCTGAATTATTGTATTTGATTGATGACGAATCAATAAAAAATGTGATTCAAAAGTGTTTAACCTTTGAATCACATATAATATTTAAGCTATGAACTTTAATTAACTTACCAAGGATAAGTTGAGTTTTAGTTTAGTGGCAGGAATCTTCACCATGTTCATCATGTTCTTCAATTTTGCCTACGATTGGTTCTGGGTCGATGCCTTGTCTGCGATAATAGTCACTAAGAGCTGCTTTGATAGCTTGTTCAGCAAGAACTGAGCAGTGAACCTTAACCGGTGGTAAACCGTCCAGAGCCTCCATAACAGCTTTATTTGTAAGTTTAAGAGCATCGTCTACTGATTTGCCTTTGATAAGCTCTGTTGCCATAGAGCTTGTCGCAATAGCCGCACCACAGCCAAAAGTCTTAAAGCTGACATCAACAATAATGTTGTTTTCAACTTTAATATACATCTTCATTATATCTCCACAGCGTGAGTTTCCAACTTCACCAATTCCGTTCGCATCGGGAAGTTCGCCGACATTTCTCGGGTTTGCAAAGTGGTCCATAACCTTTTCACTGTATGCCATTTATATTCAACCTTTCTATATATAAATCTTAAAATAATAAATCATGAATTTTTAATTATCTTTTCCCATAATGGTGACATAGAACGAAGTCTTGTTACTATTGGTGGGATAATCTCTAAGAGATAATCTATATCTTCTTCAGTATTTTCATCGCTGAAGCTAAGTCTTAATGAGCCGTGTGCAACTTCATGAGGAAGTCCGATTGCTAAGAGAACATGGCTCGGGTCAAGAGAGCCTGATGTGCAAGCAGAACCAGATGATGCTGAAACGCCCTTGAGGTCGAGAGAGAGAAGAAGAGATTCACCTTCAAGTCCGTGAAAACACATATTAACATTTCCAGGAAGTCTGTGAACTCTGTCGCCATTTATTATTGAACGGTCTATTTTCAAAAGTCCGTCAATAAGTCTGTCACGCATTTTCTCAAGTCTTGCGTTTCTTTCAGCCATAACCTCGCAAGAATGCTTAAGAGCAACGCTCATACCAACTACACCTGCAATATTTTCAGTGCCGGCACGGCGACCGCTTTCCTGAGCACCGCCATCAATAAGGTTAGGAAGTCTTAAACCTTTACGCATAAAGATTGCTCCAACACCTTTAGGACCATGAAATTTATGTGCTGATATAGATAGCAAATCGCAGCCGATTTCCTTAACGTCAACAGGAATAGCACCGACGGCCTGAACAGCGTCTGTATGGAAAATAACCTTATGCTTTTTGCATATCTCGCCGATTTCTTTTACAGGTTGAATTGTACCAATTTCATTATTAGCAAACATAATTGTTACAAGAGCGGTATCTTCACGAATAGCATTTTCAAGTTCTTCAGGGCGAATAATGCCGTTTTCGTGAACATCAAGGTAGGTTACTTCAAAACCCTCTTTTTTGAGAGAATCGAGAGTATGAAGAACAGCATGATGCTCAAATTTTGAAGTAATGATATGTTTTTTGCCTTTTTTAGCACTAAGATGAGCGGCACCCTTAATAGCCCAGTTATCAGCTTCGCTTCCTCCGGAAAGGAAAAAGATTTCTTTAGGGTCAGCATTAAGGCACTCCGCAATAATATTACGAGCATTCTCGACAGCCTGACGAGATTTTACACCAAGTGAATAAAGACTAGATGGATTTCCATAGTAATCTGTAAGATAAGGCATCATAGCATCAAGAGCCTCTTTAGAAAGACGAGTGGTTGCGGCGTTATCCGCATATATTTTCTTCATATAAATTTCACCTCAAATATATATATTAACAATGACCTTTAATATCTTTTGCCATTGTATGGAAAATTATACACCCATTCGATAGGAAATGCAATAGTTATTTTGATAATTTCTATCTTTTTAGTAGGAAATATTTAGTTTAGCCTAACTATAATACTTTTAATAGTCGAAAGTTGTATAAAAAATTTAGTTTGTATAATAAAATTGGGAGATAGTGTCGTTAAAATAGAGTTGTTCAGAAAACAAGAACAGAAAAAACTAAATATGTTCTATAATCATTTTATAGGAATTTAAAAGTTATTCTAAATATTCTAATTTAAAAAAATATTCGTTGGAGTATTTACTTAAAAGAAAAGCAGAAAGTGCGTTGTTTTATCTACTATATTATCTTAAATATTCTGTTTTATTATTTATTAATAATTCTTGACAAAAACAAAAACCGCCATTGAAATGGCGGTTTCAGCTTATTTAAAAGTATCTATGTTTGTAATGGTAATTTGAACGAGATTTTAGTTTCTATCGAACTTCCATTAGTTAATTGCTTGTTTTAGAACCGTTTTTCATTTTATATGTAAATATCAAAATTGCAGCTACTAAGATTACAACTGCATAACCAATTACCCAATAGAGCTCTGGCATTATTTTTGAATATTCACCACTAACAGCGTATTTTGCAGCATTAACTCCATGTACGAATGGAAGAAGATTGCATATATCCTTGAATGTTCCACCGATGAGGTCTAAGTCAAACCAAATTCCTGAGAGCCAGCCTGAAACGTTAGTTACAACTGCTCCGCAGATTCCGCCAACCTGTTTATCATTCAAAAGACTGCCGCAAAGAAGTCCTAATGCTATAAAGAATATTGCACTTGGAATTATTACAACAACCGCAAGAAGTAAATTAACAGATAATTTAAGTCCAAGAAAAAGTGCTACTGCAAAACATATAATTGTTTGAAGGATAGAAATCGGAATCATTGGAATGGTATATCCAAGGATAAAGTTAGTCGGTTTCATTGGTGATGTGAAAAGTCTGAACATAAATGAACTGCATCTATCCTTTGAAATTAGCATAGCTGAAAAAAGCGTCATAAATGAAAGTCCAAATACAGCAATACCAGGTGTTAAGTCCTGAATCTCAAAGAGTGAAACAGGAATATTTGACTGAATAATACTAAGAAGAAAAAGGAGCACAAGAGGAAAACCTATGCCAAAGAATATTGTCAGTTTGTCTCGAATTATTTCCTTTGCGTTTCTGAGTGAAAAAAATAAGGTTCTCATTTAATATTTCCTCCGTTCTCACAAAGCGTGATAAAGGCATCTTCAAATTTTTCTTTTCCTGCTTTGGCTTTAATTTCTTTGGCTGTGCCTAATGCAATAAGTTTACCTTTAACCATAATTCCGATTTCATCAGAAAGAGCCTCAGCCTCTTCAAGATAGTGAGTTGTGAGGATTACGGTAATTTTGCCCTTTAATTTTTCAATGATATCCCAAAGTTCTTTTCTTGCAAGAACATCAAGACCGAGCGTAGGTTCATCAAGGAAAAGTATTTTAGGCTCAGAGATAAGAGCCATAGCGATGGAAAGTCGTCTTTGCCAACCGCCTGAAAGGAATTTTGCTTTCTTTTTTTCTATTTCTGAAAGACCAAATTCCTCAATTATTTTATCAGCGTTTTTACGAGCCTCTTTACGATTTTGACAGTAAATACTTGAAATAAATTCAAGGTTTTCTCTTACGGAAAGATTTGGAGCAATAGCGGTTTCTTGTGGGGATACGTTAATTTTTTCTTTAACTTTAATGCTGTCCTTTTTTATGCTGTCGCCGAGAAGTATAGCATCGCCGCGTGTCGGTGGTATGAGGCAGGAAAGCATTTTTATAGTTGTGCTTTTTCCGGCACCATTTACTCCTAAAAGCGAGAAAAGTTGACCTTCTTTAATCTCAAGATTTAACTTGTTTACAACAGTTTCATCTTTATATTTTTTGGTTAAATCTGTTGTTTTAATTGCAAGCATTATTATCATCTCCGAATTTCTTTATATATTCTGCGAGAATATTATAGAGTTATTTTTATTTTAATCGTGTGGAACCTCTTTAGTTTTTCCTGAAAAGGTTGCATCAGAAATTTTGCGAAAATGCCATAATTCTGAATAATGATTTGTACTTTAGTACCAATCTTAACTTAATCCATAAATTTGACGGAATTATGTTTTTGATTTCGTAAAAATCTCATTGAGAACAAAAAAGTGTAATTTCTATAATTTAATAATACCCAATATGATATTTTATGTCAATAGATGTAGAAAAAAATTTTAAAAAGCAACAAGAGAATTTCAATAATGAAATTCTCTTGTAAAAATTATTTTTCTGTTTTGCTTTTTCGATTGTTATAAATGAACATCATAATTGCCATAGAGCAGATTATAATATAACCAATTATAGAATATATATCTGGTATATCACCAAAGACTATAAAGCCAATTAATGCTACAAAGATTATCTGAGAATAATCATAGACGGAAATTTCTTTTGCGGGCGCGTGGTAATATGCGGCGGTAATTGAAAACTGACCGCCTGCAGCCGCAAATCCTGCACAAATCAGATATATAAGTTGAAGCAAACTCATTTCGTGATATTGAAATATTAGAAATGGAAGTGTTACAATGCATGAAAAACATGAAAAGAAGAATACAACAAATTTTCCGTTTTCACCTTTTTGGCCGAGTCGCCTAACTGCTGTATACGCTGCACCGGCACCTAAACCACCTATGAAGCCGAGAAGCGCTGGAAAAAATTCTGTTAGATTGAAGCTTGGTTTTATTATTAATAAGCTTCCTAAAAATGCTATGATAACGGCTGCTGTTTGAATTTTATTTACTTTTTCGTGAAGAAAGATAAGTGAAAAAATTATTACGAAGAAAGGTGACATTTTATTAAGCATTGATGCATCAGAGAGCACAAGGTGGTCTATTGCGTAAAAATTGCATAGGATTCCAAGTGTGCCGAATATTGAGCGAGCTAATAATAAACCGATATTTTCTTTCTTGAATTTAAATCCTTCACCACTTTTTATTAGCAGGATTGCTGCAAAAATCATAGCAACAAAATTTCTGAAAAAGCTTTTTTGAATAGATGGTAAATCTCCGGAAAGCTTTACAAAAGTGTTCATAAGTGCAAAGCAGAAAGCCGACATTACAATGTAGATGATTCCGAGATATTTTTTGTTTATTTTCACATTGTTCACCTCAAAAATAAAAAGCTACCCTAAGAGCAGCTTTTTAAGCATATACTTTTATTTAAATAATAATACTCGTTAAAGGTTTTGTCAATGGTAAGTGAATTTGGTTGATGATTTTCTAATATAGAAAAATATATTCTTACTATATATTGCATAGACATTGAAAAATTTGTATAATAAAAGTTATATTTTAACAAAAAGGGAGGAATTTATATTTGTTAGGAAAAACACATTTTGCGGTAGGAATTGCTTCAAGTTTGATGTTTACACAGCCAAAAACTCTACAAGATGTAATACTTGCAGTTGGTATTGGAGGCATAGGAGCTTTAATATCTGATATTGATGTAGATACATCTGACTCACATAAATATGCGAATAAGATTATTGCGGTTTCTATTCTGATTATTATTGCAGTATTTGCGGCTGAACAGATTTGGAGCGTAGGAATTATCAAGCAGATTATAAGCGACAGTAACTATGCACGAATTGCAATAGGAACAATATTATTTATAGCCATATGTGCTTTTGGGAAGCAACAGCCACATCGTTCGTTTATGCATTCTATTTTAGGATTGATTTTACTTACGGCATCTATTGGAATGATTTGGCAAGATTTAATCCCATATTTTGCGATAGGTTTTGCATCACATCTTATAATAGATATGTTTAACTTTAAAAAAGTAAGGCTATTCTATCCTTTTAAAGGAGGAATTGCGCTGAAGCTTTTTCATGCACATGGTTTGGCAAACAGTTTGTTTTTTTTGGTTGGAAGTGCTTTGGCAATAATTCAAATTGTAATATATGTAATTAGAATTTGCCTTAAGATATGAAAAAAGGCTATACCTTGATTTTGATATGTACCCAGAATTCTGGACACATATTTATAAATTAAGCTGAACACATGGATGTCTTCCTGTATTGTACAGGAGGCATCCATTTTGTTTTT
>CACXBF010000035.1:0-8040 GCA_902765855.1 uncultured Ruminococcus sp.
TATATTGCATATAGCCTTGAAGACCATTGCCCAGAAAGCAGTTTCACTTGAAATATTTTCAGGCTTAACACCAGTGTATTTTTTCATAAAAGCCTTAATCTTCTTCTCGTCAAGGCTGAATAACGCTTCATTGCGTACCTTCACAAATTTCTTTATTCTTTCCTCTGTTTTTTTATCAAAATCCATTTTAATCTCCTTTTCCATATGTACAAGCCAATCCTCCGTTGACACGCTCGCTAAATTTACACTTTTTGCAACAGCACACGCACATATGCTCGCCAAACCTGCGATTTACCGCCGGGTGCTGGCATCTGCGGACGGATATTTCATCATACTTAAAACCGCACTTATCACACATCAGATAATTTCTCATTCAAATATTCCTCAATAAGCTCAATGGCATTTTTCCAACCATAGCATACTCTGCAATAATAGCTCTCATTTTTAAGCTCGCTAAGCCACCAGTCTTGATATTCGCTCGTTCTGCCTGTTTCGGTTTTCATTTCGATAAATAAGCCGTGATACTTGCCCTTAGCAACTGGCAGAAATAAATCGGGTACTCCTCTTTTTACGCCCTGTTGCTTGAGGTGTCTGGCTTCTATCGGGTCACGCCTGCCGCCGTTCGGAATATGAAATAACAGCTTTAATTCGGGATATTTCTTTCTTATGATTAGCTGTTGCGACCACTTGATAACATTGCTTTGGTGCTGTGCTTCAGTCATTTTCTGCCTCCATATATTCTGTTCAGGATAAGACTTGCCTGACGCTTTGTAAGTTCTGAAGTATCTAAACCGGGAAAGCGTTTTGAAATAACTGAGATTTGACTTTCGCTTGCCGGATAATTTCCCCAACGCTTGACAGAACCTAAATCCCATATATATTTTTGTTCGGAATAATGTTCACAAAGCTCCGAATATGCTCTGTCAAAAGCCTCCTGCATTGAAATTCTTTCCTTGCCGATAAGCGTATATCCAAGCTCGTCCTGACAGGGAATACGCATTTTCTTACCCTTAATGCTTAAAACAAATTCACCGTCAGGCATTTTGAACCAGTTGACATTGTGCAGATTGTATGACTGTTCTTTAGCCCAAAGGTCAACTATTTCAGTATTTCTAATCCATGACTGCGGAGTATCGGAAGCCTTGACTATCTTTTCAGGCAAGTCAAAGAATTCGCCCTCTATGCTGTCGAGCTTGTTTTTGGGAATATTTTTAAGGTCTATTCCCAAGAGGCTCGGCGCTGTACAAAGATTAGCCTTGCCCGTAACGCCAACGCAGTCAATGAGATTAAGCTTGTCCTTTTCCGGGTGAAGCCTTAACCCTCTGCCGACCATCTGAGCATATAAGCTGTCTGATTTTGTGGGTCTTGCAATGATAACCGTTTCGACAAGGGGAATATCCGTTCCCTCGGTGAACACCATACAATTCACAAGGCAAGGAATTTTGCGTTCCGAAAACTGCTTGATAATCTCCGCACGATTTTCCGTCTTGCCTGTAACAGCAACAGCATTAGGAATCTTAGACGCTATTTCTTCGGCGTGTCTGACCGATACGGCAAATATCAGCGTTGCACCCTTGGCGTATTTGCGGTAAGCCTCCGCAATAGCGTCCGAAGTGTCTGCCATAGCCTCGTCAAGCTCACCGGGTGCATAATCTCCGCCCCTTGTTGAAACATTTGTCAAATCATAGCCTATATCGACTCTGCGACAGAATATATCCGAAAGATAAGAATTTTTAATACCCCACTTAAGGTCACGCTTGAATATAATCTCGCTGAAAGAATCATTAAGTCTTGCACCGTCCGCACGGTTCGGCGTAGCTGTGAAGCCTATCAGGAGCCTTGGCTTGAAATAGCCAAATATTTTCTTATATGTATTTGCGGCGGCATGGTGAGCTTCATCGCAGATAATCATGTCAAAATCGTTCGGCATGAATCTTTCAAGCCGCCTTGCAAGGCTCTGGACGGAAGCGCTCACAACTTCTTCGCCGTTGCTGTGATATTTACCTTGCTCTATTCCGAAAGAACAGTTAAAATACTTCTTAGGCTGATTTACAAGCTCTTCACGGTGAGAAAGCAAAAGGGTCCTGCCTTTCCTCGGAATGTTTGCAAAGGTTACTGTCTTGCCTAAGCCTGTTGCCATTTGAACTAAATATCTTCCGCTTGCCTTTTGGCTGATTATGTCAATACATTCTTTTTGATAATCACGCAGCTGCATTATTTACCAACTCCTTTGTCAAGAATCTCCTTGACAACATCAAGTGTAAGATTCATATCGTCATAGCAGAAAGTTGCGTCCATTCCGCTGTTAGTCATCAGCTTAATAATCTTGCCTGCTAAGTCTGTTATTTTAATCAGCTTATAGGGAGGAATATACCTGCCTCCCGCTGATGTAATCTTGTCCATTTCATCTTTTATTGTCATTGTTATCCTCCTTTGATGTGGTACTTGTGGTACAGTGTGGGACGGTATGTACCACGCAAAAAAGCCAGTGCTCATGCGGTCTTGCGGTATGCTGTGGGACTGTGGGACAAAAAACACAAGTTTTCTATATAGAAAATAGATATACATATAGAACTGAAATATGGTAATTACTGGTAATTATGTATATATTTTTAGATTTATATAGGGTGTATTTCAGCTCCCACACGTCCCACAGTCCCACAATCCAGTATTCATGCGGTCTTGTGGGTGGTCTGGCTGTCCCACATCTGCCCAACAGCGTACCACACAATCAAAAATCAAGGTCTTCAATCTCGTCCTCATCATCTTCGGACGGCAAAAGCATTGAAACACATTCCGTTAGAGTTCCTCTTATACGTTTGCCTCTTGTCATATTTCTGCCCCTTGTTTCAATGAGATTATGCTCCTTGAGATAGCTCAGCAGAGCGGAGGAATTGTAGCCTGCTTCCTCCGCAGCCTTACGGAAAGCGGAAGCAATTACATACGCCCTCTTATCGTCAAGAATACCGTAAATATCTCCGCTTTCCTTATCGTTATAGCTGCAGTTTGCGTTTATGAAGCGGTTAGCGTTGATAGAAACCCAATCGCACATATATTTATAGCTGCGCTCACCGAGAGAAACCTCGGATTTTGAAGCAAGAAACTTTGAAATTTCAGAAACATCAAGGTAATTTCCGTCCTTGAAAATCCAATCTGTGGCGAATTTATCCGCAGTCACAATCAAAGCCGCCGCCATTGCCTGTTTTTCTGTAGTGTCATTCGAGCAAAGTTCCTTATAAACTATCGAAAAATAATCCCTGACACTCTGCGTTACCGCCTCGCCCTCATAGAGCCTTTTCACAAATTCTTTGCCAGCAAAGCCGTAGTTATTTTTAATAACAGCGGTTGTATGCTGACCGTCTTCAATTACCTTTTCGGTAGACTTGCACTCGATGTCGATAACTCTGTTATAAGCACCTGCACCTGCACAGGCTGAAATCAAAGGTGTTTCGCCTGTTGTAAGAATAGCATTGGACCAAGTGGGAGTTGCGTCTATGCCACCATACTTATTGCCTCGGCTTCTTCCGACGCCCTCCGAAAGCTGATATACATTAAAGCCATTTTTGGAATTATTAAGCTGTAATTCATCAATCATAAGTGGCAGCTGATTCAGGAAAGCCGCCAAACGCTCTTGTCCGACCTGCGTTGAATTAAAAGTCTGTATGTAGGTTCCGAGATTCGGGTCAGCCCAAACCGAAGCTGCCACCATAAGAGCTACCGTTTTACCTGTACCGCTTCCTCCACTCCAAAGGTGCGTAAAGAATACCTGTGCATTGCAAATCTTAATCAGCGGACTTGCAAAAGCCGCCGCAATGGTGATTTTAGCAACAGTATTATATCTGCGTACACTGCGAGCCTCATCAAGCCATTTATCGAAATTGCCAAAGGATTTTATAGAATTAAAAATAGTTTTATAGTTCAAATCGCCGTCAAAAACAAGGTTATCAACATAAGGAATAAAACCCTCATCATTGATATATCCCATTCGTGAAAAGCTGTTTTTAGCAGGAATAAGCTCATAATTGAAATTCTCGGTTTCGGAAAGATATTTCACAAGATACTTTGCATTTTCGCTTGTTACAGAAATACCATAGTCGGCTAAATCTATAATCTTCGAAGCGTTGGCAACTATCCTCTTTTCAACGATAATCTCACGCCACCTTTTGCCCTTAGAAAAGGCTATTTTCAGCTTTTCTAAGCCGGTATCAATGTTTATGAGCCTTTCAACAGGCATAATCGGGTGACAGCAGGCAACTATCGTTTCTTCGGCTGTGCTTCTGCGTATGCTGTTATCATCGGCTTCCCATTCGCCGGTAAAAAGTTCCAACGGCTGATTATCGAAATTGCTGTAATTTGCCGTAGAACCTCTTATACCTTTCATTTCAACCAGATAATCCTTATAGAGCGACTTGAAGTTTCTTATCTTGAAACTCTCGTTCAGATATCGGGACATCTTTTCAAGCATTTTGCTTTCTGTAAATTTGCTGTCGTGAAATTGATATACCCATTCGAAAGCCGCTGTTGTTTCCATTACTTCCTCAAAGGATTCAAACTCAGGCATAACAATTAAATTTCCGCTTACTTCGTCTATCACATTTTCACCTCCAATGGTTCTCGCTGAACCAATAATCTAAATATTCAAGCCTTGCCTGAGCCTTTGCAGTCTCGATAAAATCCTTAGAATTTTTCACGACCTTACGCAATTTCTTAAACTCCTCACATTTAGACATATATTCTTGCCTGAATGTTTTAAGCTCCTGCTCCTCTCTTAGTTTTTTCAGAGCATATTCTCTCTCGTTTTTTTTGTCATATGCAGTATCTGTTTTCAAACCAAGAAAGAAATCGCTGCTCAGCTTAACTACTGCTTGCGGTGCGGAAATTCTGAATAAAAGAGATACAAATTTTATGACATCTCCTCCGGTTCCACACCCAAAGCAATAGAATGACTTATCATATATCTTCATACTTGCTGTCTTTTCAGAATGGAAAGGGCAGGATATAAAGCCCGAACGATTCAGCTCAAAGCCATATTGCCCGATAACGCTCGGCATTGATACTTGCTGTTTTACAAGCTCATATTTATTCAAACTCACACATCACCTTTCTTAAAAAATGCCTTACACTATACCCGCCCGTTTAAAGAAAATTTGACCTTTTGAGGTCAAATTTTATAATAAATTCATAAATTATTTACATTCAGAACGGTAAATCATCACTATAAGGAACATCTGGGCTACTATCGACAGTTGAATTATTTGAATAATCAACACTCGGCAAAACATCTTTAAGAACTGCTGTCAAGAACTCGCAGACAAGCTCAGAAGCCTCCTTCTTTACTCCATCTTTTGTAGTATATGTACTCTTAGAAATCCTGCCTATGCAAAAGACATAGTCACCTTTTTTCAGCGTTGAAGCCGCCTTGCCTATATCATTCCAGCAAGTACAGTTCACCCATATAGCTTGATTCTGACCGTCAATATTTCTCTCACCTACGCAAACACTGAACTTTGAAAGCACCGAGTTTTTCTCTCCGACACGCTTAGTTTCTGCGTCCTTGCCGATTATTCCGCAAATCATAATAGAACCGTCACCGCATTTAGTCTGCATTTATATTCCCTCCAAAATATCCGCTGTAATTGATTCAGCCTTTTTAACTCTCTGTGCGTTTGAAATATCACTTATTTCTTCTGTCGTCTGAAAACCCATCATAGCCGACGGACAATAAACTCTTGCAAAAAAAGCCGCCGCACGATATGCAAGCATAAGCTCAGGCATAGTCTGCCATTTTGAAGTTTCATTGCCGTTTCTGTCCTTCTTGGAATACCAACCCTCTTTTTTCGCCATAGCAATATCAACGAGAGGCCCTTTGATAAGCTCATCACTCTCAATATACTTTGCTTCAAGATAACAACCCCAATTATCCTGACCTCTTTCGCCAACATAGACGGTCCTTATATCCTTATATCTGCCATCGTTTTCTATTAAGGCTCTGCAAGCTTGTCCACTCCAAGACGGCTTTCCTCGGACTATGTAAAGATTCTGCATAACCGTCAAAGGCGAAAGTCCCATACGGTTTGCAATATCAATCGCAATCATACAGTTTGATATACTTCCCTTGTAATTTTCAGGAATGACGTCTGAATTTACAAGAGCCTTTGCAAAACGCTGCGCCCGCTCAAAATCTGCAACATTACCAAAAACATTCAATGCATTTGCAGAAGATTCAAGCTGTACTTCCGGCTTACTAAGCTCTTTTACTTCCTCAGCCGTAGCCGTTATCATTTCATTATCACTCATCATAAACTTCCTTTCTCACCCATTGTGGCAAATCTAAACTATGCACCTCCGGAACTTCATCATATCCATACCAAATGCCAGATTTACAACATTTTTTATATTCGTTAAGGTCTGCCTCGGCTTCAATTTCGCCGAGCCTGAGAAATTCCTCACTCGCAAAATATACACATATAGCATAAGGCGGCTCTTTCTCAACTGCTACGAAAATGAAGTTATCTATATCCTTACCAAGAGCCTTCAATACCTTTAAATACCAATATGCCTGCACATGATACCTATATTTATACGCAGACTTTATGAAATCCTCAGGCTTTGCAGACTGCGTTGTCTTCAAATCAATGCAATACCTGCCCTTGATATAATCAGGACGGCATTTCAGCACTGTTTCGCCGTCATCATAAAAATATGACTGCTCCGCCTGACCGTCTGTAAGAAGCTTAGAAGCTATCGGGTGTTTATGTATTGCCTCAGCCATAAGCTGGATTTTTTCCAAATGCTCTGATGTTATAACTTCCTTGCCAACAGACTTTTCAAGAAAATCAGCATAAATTGCTTTGCCCTCTTTGGTACGCCTATCACAAAGCGGTGCAGTAGTAAATTCAGAACTGAACTCATTGTTTTCAAGCACAAACTTATGCAATGCCGAACCGAAAAGCAAGGATTCTGTCTGCGTACTTGGCGAGCTCTTCGCTGCTATATAATGCAAAGGGGATTTATGTATTAAATCCAAATCAGACTTAGAAACACCCTCTGTATTGTGATATTCCTTATTTGTCATTGTTGCCCTCCTTAGCTTTCTCTGTGTCCTCAATAAATCTGATAAATCCACATATCTCGTGATAATCAATCTCTTCAATTACGCCATCTTTTAAAATCAGGTAATTCATAGCCATAGCCTTTATATCATCAAGTGAATAGTAAGTTTTCATCTTTATACCTCCGTCATCAGACTGTAATAGTCCTCATTATCAATAAGTCCACGCTCTTTCAGATACCTTAAAGCAACACTATATGTACAGAACGAAAGATTCTTGAGATTAGACACAAGGCTGTGCCTTTCGTGACTCGCATAATAAATTCTTCTTATAACAGATTTCTGATAAGCGTTCAACTCTTTAGTTGTAACTGCGCACTTGACTTTCTCTGCATTATGCGTTACACTTTTAATAGTAAATGTTTTTCTTTTGTCGTCCCTGGAGTTGCCGCTCTGGAGGCGATTTTTCTTTTGTAACTTATTCATTGATTTTGTCCTCCAAAGATATGTAAAAAATAGGATTTTTGCTTTTTGTCCAATCATATTCGTTGAACTTATAGAAGCCCTTAAAATCGGCGAGTTTATCAGCATTGATACCCGATACTGATGTTGCAATGGAACCGCCCTTTTTAGATACTGCATAAGCTGTGCCGTTTTCATCAATTTCTGAAAAGATGAAGAATAGATTATTTCCTACTCTACTTAAGGTTACGCAGTTAAAGTTCTTAATCCATTTGTAGCGATAGTTAAATCTTACTATCATACTTTTCTTTTTTGTCGCTGGAGATACGCTTATAAATACATCGTAATCAGCAACATTTGTTGTAAACGCATTTCTTTTTGTTCGTCTCAATGTGTTTGTTAATATTTCATCCATAGAGATATTTGCCTTATTCATTGATTAGTCCTCCAAAATTTGTACTCTTGCAAGCTCACAAGCTAACTTGTATGCTTTAGCGTGTTTGTTTTCGCCGTGGGTTTCATTGACA
>CACXBF010000035.1:8057-8418 GCA_902765855.1 uncultured Ruminococcus sp.
AAAAATGTTGTAGTATCATTACGGCTACCTATATTAGCAACACATAAAATATCGTTGATTTTACTTATTAAAGCGTCGCCATGAACCCATGCGTTGCCACAAACCCATGCGTCGCCATAAACTTTTGCGTCGCCACAAATCTGTGCTCTGTTAGAAACCCATGCGTCGCCATAAACTTTTGCGTTGCCATAGACCCAAGCGTTACCATAGACACGGGCATTGCCAAAAACCCAAGCACTGTCACTAACACGAGCAGTGCCATAGACACGAGCATTGCCACAGACACGAGCGCTATCATACACCCAACAAGTACCCTCTTGAGAGAGGTTCTCTTCTTTTTCGATGTATCCGCCAATGTCTC
>CACXBF010000036.1 GCA_902765855.1 uncultured Ruminococcus sp.
TATTGCTTTTGTAGTGACGCACTTGTTGATTGTGCCGAATATAAAATATTATAAATCAACCGCCCACCAGGGCGTTACCTGGTCCAAGTGCGAGTTTGCATTTTATACCTCCTGAGTTTACATAAGAGCCGTCCAATAGGGCGGCTTTTGTGTTGTTATTTTATTTTAAGAGTGGTGGTGACCGTGAATGAAAAAAATTTAGTGCCGTTTACAAGCAAACAAAGCCGTGAGGAAGCCGTGAAAAACGGTTCAAAAGGCGGCAAAAAATCAGGCGAAAGCCGTCGTCGAAAAAAGACAATGAAGCAAGTTATGGATATGCTTTTGGAAATGCCTGCGAACACTCCGGATGATTGGGAGTTGCTTGCTAATTTAGGTCTTAATCTTGATGATATTGACGAAGATACAGTAAATAACATACTTGTTGTAAACGCAGCTTTATTAAAAAACGCAAAGCAAGGCGATGTCGCAAGCATTAAGGAATTAAGAAGTATAATTCGTGACGATGATTTGTTGAAGCATAAGATTAAGACCGAAACAGCTCGCTTAGAGCTTGAGAGAAAGAAATCCGAACCAGAGATAGCGCCAGAAAAAGAATATTCAGGTATTCCGGCAAGGCTGATTGCACCGACGTTTTCACCAGTGCTTTTTGACATAGAAGAGCATAAATATTCCGAATATGTCTTTCCTGGCGGTCGTGGTTCAACAAAATCTTCTTTCTGTGGTCTGAATGTTGTTGACCTCATTATGAAGAACGAGGATATGCACGCTTGCGTTTTAAGGCAGGTTGCAGATACATTAAGAAGTTCCGTATATCAGCAAATATTATGGGCTATATCCGCTCTCGGACTTGATAGCGAATTTAATTGTACAGTGTCACCGCTTGAGATTACACGAATTAAAACAGGTCAAAAGATATACTTCCGAGGTGCTGATGACCCTAATAAAATTAAGTCGATAAAAACCGCATTTGGCTATATCGGCATAGTGTGGTTTGAGGAGCTTGACCAATTTGCGGGAGAAGAAGCCGTCCGTAAAATTGAGCAATCGGTTATCCGTGGCGGTGACACAGCTTATAAATTCAAGTCTTTCAATCCTCCGAAATCAGCTCAAAACTGGGCGAATAAGTATATTAAGATTCCTCGTGAGGATAGGCTTGTTGTTGAAAGCACTTATCTTACGGTACCGCCTAAATGGCTTGGAAAGCCGTTTTTAGACGATGCAGAGTTTCTGAAAGAAACTAATCCTATTGCATACGAAAACGAGTATATGGGCGTTGCTAACGGCACCGGTGGCAATATTTTCGATAATGTAGAGATAAGAACTGTCACCGATGAAGAAATCGAACATTTCGACTATATCTTTAATGGCGTTGACTGGGGCTGGTACCCTGATTTATACGCTTTTGTGCGTGTGCAGTATGCTCCTGCACAGCATACGCTGTTTATATGGCAGGAATACACTTGTAATAAAACAAAGAATATCGATACAGCAAAGAAACTTATTGAATTAGGCATAACCGCTAATGATTTGATTACTTGTGATAGTTCTGAAAATAAATCGGTAGAAGATTATAGAGCATATGGTTTGCTTGCAAGAGGCGCTGAAAAGGGGCCTAACAGTAGAGATTATTCATATAAGTGGCTGCAATCCTTAAAAAAGATTGTTATTGACAATGAGAGGTGTCCTGTCGCTGCACAAGAGTTTCTTGACGCTGAATACGATAGGGATAAAGAAGGCAATGTAATAAGCGGTTATCCTGACGGCAACGACCATATGATTGACGCGGTAAGATATGCAACAGAGAGAATTTGGAGAAGGCGAGGTCAGTAAGCTATGAGCATTATTTCAAGAATAAGGGAGTGGATAAAGAGAATGTTATCAAAATCAGATGTAAGTAGTGTCTATGGCATCGAGCTTGCAATAACAGACGATATGCTTAGTGCAATCGAGGATTGGGAGAGAATGTATGCCGGCAAAGCATTTTGGATAAATCACGAAAAAGGAATTTATTCATTACGACTTGAACAGGCCGTCGTAAGAGAGCTTTCAAACATTTCCACAAACGAAATGACCATTAAAATATCAAATAAAAAGCTTGATGATATTTTTAGAAGCTCTGTAAAAAATCTAAATCTTAATCTTCAAAGAGGGCTTGCGTCCGGTGCAATGATAATAAAACCGCTCGGCGAAGATAAAGTTCAGTTTGTTCCTCAATCGCAGTTTATTCCTGTTGAATACGATGTGAATGGTAGGCTAATCAAGGTTATTTTTCCGGAAGTTAAATATCTTGGAAATAACGATTATCGTATACGCTTAGAATATCACTCATTAGATTACGAGCAGGGTTTAACGATTACGAATAGAGCGTTCCGCTCTTTTGATGGTATATCACTGGGCAAGGAAATTCCTTTATCTGATGTAGCAGAATGGGCAATTCTTCCACCTGAAATAAGCTATCCGCTTATGCTTAGACCGGCTTTTGGTTATTATGTTAATCCTATTGCAAATACTATTGACGGCTCATATTCGGGCGTATCAATGTTTGATTGTGTAAAAAATCTTATACGATTGACAGACACTCAATTCGGCAGGCTTGACTGGGAATTTGAAAGTGGAGAAAGAGCTGTTGATGTTGATACAACGGCTTTGAAACCAACTGAAAATCTTCTTACAGGAAAGAAAAGTTTTGAGTTACCTAACTTAAAAGAACGGCTTTATAGAGGATTAAATATATCCGGCGGAAGTAAAGGTGATTTCTACCACGAGTTTTCTCCACAGCTCAGACAAGCTGATTTTATTTTAGGGCTTGAAGAATACAAGCGAGAAATTGAGTTTGCTGTGGGGCTTTCCTATGGTGATATATCAAACCCTCAAACGGTAGATAAGACAGCTACTGAGATAAAGTCATCAAAACAAAGAAAATTCGATACTGTCACAGCGATACAAAATAATCTTAAGTTATGCCTTGAAGATTTATGCTACGCTCTTGCATTTTATAACAAGCTTACGCAAAGCGGATATGAAATCTCAATAAACTTTGAAGACAGCATACTTGCCGATGATGAAGTTAAGAGAGCAAGCGACAGACAAGATGTAGCTATGGGGGTAATGCCTTTATGGGAATACCGTATGAAATGGTACGGAGAAGACGAGAAAACCGCTAAGGCTATGACTTCTAATAGTACAGCAGAGGTTATTGACTGATGTATACACCAGAAGAAATTGAAGCTTTTTCAATGATATTCGATAATGCAATGAGAAGCCTTGAGATTGAAGTAATGGAAGATGTAATTCGTCGCATAAGAATAAACAGTGAAATTACCCGTTCTGCAGATTGGCAGTTGTATAGGCTTTATGAACTCGGAAAGAGCAAAAAATCATTAAGAAAAGCTATCAAAAAAGCATTTAATCTTGATGAGGGTAGTATAAATCAACTATATCAAAACATTATCGGCAAAGGCTATGCAAGAGACGAAACGCTCTATAAAGCAAAAGGAAAGCAATTTATCCCATTTGAAAAGAATGAAGCTTTACAGCAATACATATCAGCGATAGTGAAACAAGCGCTTGAATCTATGCAGAACATCTCTCAATCGCTCGGCTTTGCTGTAAAATCAGGCGATAAGAGGGTATTTAAACCTATCGCAAAATATTATCAAACTACGCTCGACAATGCTATTAACGGCATTGCTACGGGCGTTTTTGACTATAATACGGTTCTTAAACAGACAGTGTCAGAAATGACTAATAGTGGTCTAAGAACCGTTGATTATGAAACAGGCTGGAGTAATCGTGCAGATGTTGCAGCACGCAGGGCAGTTATGACAGGTCTTACACAAGTTACTGCAAAGATTAACGAACACAATGCTGAAAAACTTGGAACAGATATGTTTGAGGTTTCGTGGCATAGCGGCGCCAGGCCTTCACACCAAGTCTGGCAGGGCCGCTGGTATAAACGCAGTGAACTTGAAAGCATATGCGGTTTAGGTTCTGTTACGGGCTTGTGTGGTGCTAACTGCTATCATAGCTATTATCCTGTTATTCCCGGCATTTCTGCTCCGACATATACCGAGGAAGAGCTTGACGAAATGAATCGTCAAGAGAATATTCCGATTGACTACAACGGCAAGCAATATACAAAATATGAAGCTCTGCAAAGACAGCGACAACTTGAAACGAGAATGAGAGCCGAACGACAAAAAATCAAGCTATTGCAGGACGGTGAAGCTGATGAAACAGATATAATGCTTGCAAGAGCAAAGTATAGAGGTACTTCTCAAGAATATACAAGCTTTTCTAAAGCTATGGA
>CACXBF010000037.1 GCA_902765855.1 uncultured Ruminococcus sp.
ACCTCCTATAATATATTTCGGATGCCACCCGATAAGTAGATTATAGTGTGAAATATCAATATGTTCAATAATCGTTTTTAAAGTTAAAATGCTTTAAAGGCGGTTTTTCTATGCCTGAAAGTAGGTGGTGTAATGAAATGCCCATATGCAACTAATCAGCAAACAATAATTCAGACAAGAATAGAATATGACGAAAATGGAGAGCAAAAGATATGTACCGAAGTTCAAAATAGTAAAACAGAATTTATTGATTGTTTGAGAACAAGATGTCAAGTATATTATGACGGAAAATGTCATTATAAAGATTAAGCACGCTTGATGATTTAGCGTGCTATTTTTATATCAAAAAATAAAACAAAAGGAATGATTGATTTTATGTTGGTAAAAATTACAGGTAAAAAGAATGAAGAAGTTTTAACAACTACAAGTAGAGATGTTGCAGAGGTTTTCGGAAAGGAACATAAGAATGTTTTAAGAGACATTGAAACATTACAGTGTTCCGAGGATTTTAGAAAGCTCAATTTTGAGCCGACCTCATATACTGATAGTTGGAACAGAAAGCAAAAGGAATATATTATGACTCGTGACGGTTTTACTCTGTTGGTTATGGGTTATACGGGTGAAAAGGCGATGCAGTTCAAAGAGGCATACATTAAGGCTTTCAACGAAATGGAAAAAGAACTAAAACGCATTTATGCCGAGCGTCAGCAATGGGAAATCGAGCGTGCAAAAGGCGTACTTGTAAGACACATTTTGACAGATACAATTAAATTGAAAGTTGCCGACAGTCCGCATAAAAGGTTTATGTATCCGAATTACACAAAGATGATATACAAAGCTTTATTCGGAAAAACACTTAAAGAACTTCAGGAAGAAGTAGGTGTTAAGCCCAAGGAATCTATAAGAGATTATCTTACATCAGAACAGTTAAAAGATGTTGAAAGTATGGAAATGCTTGTATCGTCTTTGATAAATTGTGGTTGGGGTTATGAACAGATAAAAGAATTTATTCATCAAAACTCTGTTAAGAAATTAGCAAGTTAAATATAGAAAGTAGGTGAAACAATGGATTTTCGAGAATTTATCGAAGAACGCTTCATAAAAAGAAACTAAGCACTCTGAAAAGGGTGCTTTTTTAATGCCCAAAATTGACCGCTCCGAAGTCGTAAAACTACGGATAGAATGAGAAGCAACCTCGTAAAAAGCGTATCGAAAGGAGCATTTATATGCAAAGAAAGTTTTTAGAGGATTTAGGTCTTGAAAAGGAAATTGTTGATAAAATAATGAGCGAAAATGGCTCGGATATTGAAAAGACAAAGGCAAGACTTGAAGCCGAAAGAGACAACTATAAGGAACAGCTTGAAACGGCTCAGAACGCCCTCAAGGAGTTTGATGGAATTGATGTTAAGGAGCTGCAAGGTAAGATTGAAACATTGAATAGTGACCTTAAAAACAAGGAAACTGAATATCAATCAAAAATCGCTGATATGGAATTTAGTGCGGTGCTTGATAGTGCAATAAGTTCCAGCAAGGCACGAAATGCTAAGGCAGTAAAAGCATTGCTTGATATTGAAACTCTTAAAAATTCCAAGAATCAAAGCGAGGATATAAAAACAGCAATCGAAGCTATCAAAGCAGATAATGATTACTTGTTTGAATCAAATGAGCCTATCAGTAAACCTGTTGCTCCTACTGGAGCAGGCAATCCTCCAAGTATTTCAACAGAAGCTTTTGCAAAAATGGGGTATATGCAAAGGCTTGCACTCAAAAAGTCGGACCCTGAAAAATATAATCAACTGAAAGGATGATAATTTATGTCAGAAACAACAAAGCTCAGCGACCTTATAGACCCAGAGGTTATGGCGGATATGATTTCCGCAAAGGTAGATAAAAAGATGGTAGTAACACCTATTGCAAAGATTGATAACACGCTTGTAGGTACACCAGGTTCAACTATCACAGTGCCGTCATACAACTACATCGGTGATGCCGAAGATGTTGCGGAAGGCGTTGAGGCAGGCACAACAAAGCTTACAGCCTCCACTCGTCAGGTGACTGTTAAGAAAGCTATGAAAGCAGTTGAACTTACAGATGAAGCTATTCTTAGTGGCTATGGAAATCCTGTTGGTGAAACAAATAATCAGCTTGCTAAAGCTATTGCTTCAAAGGTTGATAATGATTCGATTGAAGAATTGCTTACAGCTCCGCTTATTTTTGATGGCTCATCAAAGGTTATTTCATATGCTCAGATAGTAGATGCCATTGACCTATTCAATGAAGAAGTCAACACAGAAAAGGTAATGTTTGTAAACCCGGCTCAAGTTACTGTACTTAGAAAAGATAATGACTTTATCTCTGCTGATAAGTATACAGGCAATGTTATTATGACAGGAGAAATCGGAAAGATTGCCAATACAAGAATCGTTCCATCAAAGAAAGTTCCTTTATATTCAGAATGGTATAAGTTTGATAGTTCAGGAACAGCAACAACAAATTCAAATATTGCCGAAGTTCAGGAAACACTTCCTAATGCGAAGGTAGGCGATAAGGTCACAAAGGTTACTACACCTTGCTATTTTAATCCGATTGTTAAGTTGAATCAGGATAACGAAACAGAGGACGAAACTGCAGCACTTACAGTTTATTTGAAGCGTAATGTAAATATTGAAACAGAGCGTAAAACTCTCGCAAGAAAGACAATTATTTCTGCAGATGAACACTATATTGCTGCACTCAGCGATGAATCAAAAGTTGTCATTGCAAAGTTTAAAAAGTGATGAAAGTAGGTGGTATCAATGACAATTTATGCAGACGAGGATTTCTATAAAAACAATTATCTTTGTGGTAAAAAGGCGGTTATTGATACCGCTTTTTCTTTTTATGCAAGGTCGGCAACGCAGAAAATCAAGCTTTATACTTGTGATAACATTGATGAAAACGACATACCCGAATGTGTAAAAATGTGCTGTTGTGAGCTTGCGGAAAAGCTTTATAGCTATGAGCAATCAGATAACGACGGCATATCGTCTGAAAGCGTTGGAGGTTGGTCAAAGTCATACGAAAGCACTTCGAATAAACAAAGGAACCTGAAATCAGACATACGAGAAATAGTGTATAAATGGTTATCAGACACAGGCTTGCTGTATAGGGGGCTTAGATGATGTTGAAAAACGCAGATTGTACGCTATATCTTTACAATAAAGCTACGCAAGGTTTTTCAAGGCATATCATAAATGGCGTCTATTGGCGTGAAAATAAAGCAGGAAATGTCCTTAGAAGTGGTTTACAGACAGCGGATAGCACAACGATATATTTATACTCCGATGATGTTAAACCGCTCACAGTGGCTAAGGATATGCTTGTAAGAGGTGTATGTGACTTTGAGTTTGATAACACAAATCAACAGACGATTTCAGAAAGTATGAGGAATTTTAAAAATACATACAATGCAGTTACGGTTATGAGCATAGACGATTATATGTTCGGAAATCTTCCGCACATTGAAATATCAGCAAAGTAGGTGAGGTTATGCAGCTGAACGGAAAGTTAATTCTGAACTCAGATATACAGAAAGCTTATACAAGCAAGTTTGCAAAAGCACAGCAATTTGTTGACAGCGAGTGCATAAGACTTATGGTTCCTTACACCCCAATGCTAAGCGGACAGATGATGCAGTCAGCTACCCGTGGAACAGTTATCGGCAGTGGTGAGATAAAATATAACTCGCCATACGCTCGATACCAGTATTACGGACAGGTTCATCTTACGCTCGTAAGGGCGAAAGCAAAGTTCTTACCGGTAAGGATTTGCATTATAACAAAAGCAAGCACCCTCGAGCCGGTAAGCTGTGGTTTGAACGAATGAAGACAGACCGAAAGGAACAGATATTGAGGGGAGCGCAGAGTCTTTTATGAATATAATTGAACTTGTAAAAAGCATTGTGCAGGAGTTTCCGAAGATTGCAGATGTATGCAATGAAATTCATGTTGATTTTACAGAAGACACGCCTACAAACTACGGCTTGTCTTCAAGTGGAGATACGCTTATTAAGCGTTATGTGAACGGAGACGAGGTTCGTCAGCATACATTTTCGCTTTATGCGGTGTATCAGTCTATAAACGATTATGACCGTATCACAAACAGCGGCGTCCTGCTTGAACTGCAAATGTGGCTTGAAAACTACGCTAAGGGTCAACAGTTCGAGTTTGAAGTTGGAGACAAAACTTTTAATTGTGAACTTCGCAATTTAGCTTGTGCAAACGGTATGCTTTACGCAATACCTAATGAAAATATGAACGATGCGGTGCAGTATCAACTGCAAATATCCGCAAAATATAATTTATATAAAGGAGATTTAAACAATGAGTATTAAACAAAGAAGAACTATTGCAAACTATATTGATGTAGCAGAGGCAGGTGCAGAAACACCAAGCTTTGCTTTTATGGGTGCAGGCTTTAAGAGCCTTGAGGAAAATCCTGCCGCACAGACAAAATCACGAAGATATGTTTGTGATAAGTCAGCAACAAAGACCATAAACGGATATGACTGGTCAACACCGTTTGAGCTTGACCAGATTCGTGAGCAAGAGGCTGTTGAGTTTATTTGTAAGGTTGGCGAAAAACAGCTTATAGGTGCAGAAGCAGAACGAGATTATGTTATGGTAGATATGGGCAGCCCTGTTGCAAGCACCGAAAATACATATAATGCAAGAAAAATCAAGGTTGCAGTTGAGCTTGCAAGCTTTTCTAATGATGATGGCGACCTTGGTGCAAGCGGTAATTTGCTTGGTGCTGGTGAGATTATTGAGGGCACATTTAATACAAGCACAAGAACCTTTACAGCAAAGGAGGAATAAATAATGCTTATTATGGGACACGAGGTTCAGGACCTCGATTTTCTTGACGCAGATGTTCTCGAAAAGGTTGAAACAGCAAGCAAAAAAGTTTTTGATGAGTGCAAAAACGCAGCAAAAAAGGCAAAAACTGAATCAGAAGCTGTCAGAAATCAGTGCAATGCTATTGCAGAATTCATAAATGAGCTTTTTGGAGAAGGAACAGCAGAAAAATTGATTAAGAATGGCTCGAATCTCTTTACGTGCATAAATGTTTTTGGTGAGGTT
>CACXBF010000038.1 GCA_902765855.1 uncultured Ruminococcus sp.
ATTCCAGAAAAGATGACAGCAGGAAACAGTGAATACGTAAATGGAATTATTTTCGGAAAACATGATGTAAATGTGCTAAAGTTTTCAGAGACAAAGATAGGCGTTTGCGAAACGCTACAAGCCGCATAAATATGCAATGTCATTAACTTAAGCGTGGTGAGAAAATTTTAAGAAAGTTAGTGAAAAATATATGTAAGTATGCTATACTTGTAGTGAGAAAAATACAAGGAGAATGGCATGTTTATAAAAATACTAACCAAACAGTACAAAGGTGAAAAATACTATTATGCCAGTCTTGTTGAAAACAAACGTGTAAATGGCAAGGTTGTACAGAAGGTAAAAGCGAATCTGGGGGCGGTTACAGAAGAGCAAATTCCATATTTGAAGGCAGCCTATGCAAAGAAGAAACCTCGTCTCATATATGATGAGGAATAAAACATAGGAGGACCGTAGTGAGAAAATCACAGAACAGATTGCTGAAGGATCAGAATAGTATTGTGTCAGATTCATTTATTGAAGTATGTCGTAATGGTAATCCACATGCTCTTATCAGGAGAAGAAAGATGCCTTTAGAGGATTTAATCTATTCTATGATTAACAGAAAAGGTCTTACTCTTAAATTGGAGCTGCGAAACTATATGAAAACAACACATCCAGGAACTGAAATATCTAAACCGGGATATTTGAAACAGCGCATGAAACTAAACCCGGACGCATTCAAATATCTGTATCAGTTACATAACAAAAATTTTTATTCAGATTTGGAGATAGAACCATATACATACAAAGGTTATATAATTCTTGCCGCAGATGGGTCTGATATAAATATTCCCACGACACCTGAAACAATTGAGAAATATGGAAACGCTTCTAAAAAAGGTGGCAAACCATGTGCTCAGATAGGGTTAGGATGTATTTACGATGTATTAAATAGATTTGTGCTTGATAGCAGTATTAATCAAGTCAAGTTTGATGAGATGAGAGTTGCTCAGGAGCAGCTTGCCACCATTAAAGAAACAATAGGTGAAAGATATCCCTATATGGTAATTATGGACAGAGGTTATCCTTCAACGCCTGCGTTTTTAAAATTTATAGATGATGGTATTTATTTTGTTGCCAGATTAAAAAACAGCGATTATAAGGCAGAGCAAAAAGCGTTGACTTCAAACGATGAAGATGTTGAAATAATGCTTACCAAATCAAGACGCAGAAATTATATTGGAAAAAAAGAAGAAGCTATAATGATGAGCAGAGAATCATTTTCTTTGCGTATGGTTAGAGTTTGTATCGATGATGGAAAGTCAGAGATTTTGGCAACAAATCTGCCGCGAGATGTATTTCCAGAAAAGTGCTTTGGCGAAATATATCATATGAGATGGGGAATTGAAACAGCATATGAAGTGTTAAAGGATCGATTAAAGATTGAAAACTTCACAGGAATTAAGCCAACACTTATTGAACAAGATATAAATAGCACCATATATGTTAGCAATCTTGCTGAAGATATTATATGTGACATAGAGGAATCGAACCTGGAACATCTTAAGAACGGCTATAAGCATACGATGCAGTTGAACAGAAATATAAGTATAGGATTACTTAAGAATGATTTGATATATATTTTGATAGAAACAGATGCCAAACGTAAAACAGAACTTTTGCAGGCATTATATGATGAGATAAGAAAAAACGTTGTTCCAATAAGACCTAACCGACATTATAAACGTACAAAAGGTCAATTAGCTGGAAACTTTTCAAATACACATAAAAGAAGTTTTTAATTGAATTATTATTGATTTTAAATACAGCGGAATAGCTATGCCAATTTTCAGTAATGTGTATGGTTTAATAAAAAAGGATATGCTCTATTTTAGTAAAGAACATATCCTAATTTAAAGATAAATCTTAAGTTAATGACATTGCATAAATATGGCATTTTTTATTACTAAAATCAAAAATCTCCTCACGGTTTGTGATATAATGGAGTTGTTCATAAACCAATAACCACGCCCCGAAAGGAGACATGTCTATGATACCACAAAAACAACTCACTTTGGCAGATATTTTTGAAGATTGTCAAGAAATTTATGAATCTGACAAACCTCAGTTTCTTACTCTGCTTGAAAACCACATTGACCTTGATGAAATTGTTCCGGTTTCTTTTCGTAATCATTACTATGCATCCACTGGCAGAAATCGTAAATATCCATTGAATGCTATGCTTTGGGCTCTGATTATTCAACGCCTCTTTTCCATTCCAACAGATTCTCTTTTGCTGGTCTTTCTACATTATTCCAGACATCTCAGGGAATTCTGTGGCTTTACCAAAGTTCCTGATGCTTCAAAAATCACACGTTTTAAGCAGGACTTTTTACCGGACTTACAATCAGTTTTTGATAATCTCGTTGATATAACAGAACCGATATGCCACGACATTGATGAAAATCTTGCCTCTATGCTTCTGTTTGATACTTCAGGTATTGAGGCATATGTGACTGAAAACAATCCGAAATATGCCAATCGTATTATTAAGCAGCTTAAGGCTTATGCAAAAGCGAATAACTTTGATGATTCTTATGACCCATACAAAGCTGCTTATGCTTCTATGCCTACATCTGCAGCTGCTAATCATGAAGTGAAGCAGCAATACATTAATGGTCATTTCTGCTATGCCTATAAATTTGGCATTTTAACTAACGGACTCGGTATCGTCCGCTCCATTGATTTCTATAACAAAGACTATCTGGATTCTCATCCGGATATAGTCGTTGAAAAGAAATCAAAATCTCCTGATGAAGATAAATCTCTTGCAGATTCAAAGGCTTTATTGCCAACCTTAAAAGATTTCAGGCTCAGACATTCCGATTTCGCTCCTGATATTTTTCTGGGTGATGCTGCATTCGATACCATTGAAATCTACAAATCTTTATTCGAAGATTTCAACTTCAAAAAAGCTTTTATTCCTTTAAAAGTTAAACTTTCTGTGGATAATACAGATTATATCGTCAACGAAAACGGCATTCCATGTTGTCCTCACGATTCTTCACTCCCTATGAAACGTGAAGGCAGCAAATCTCACTTAAAAAGCAAACTGCCCACAATGAAATTTGTCTGTCCAAAAATGAAATGGGAGTATAATCGCGAAGACAAATCAAAGCGACGTGTTTGTCATTGTGATAATCCATGTACTACTTCTTCCTGTGGACGAATGATTTACATTTATCCGGAGAAAAATCTCCGTGCCTATCCCGGTGTGGAACGTGGTTCCAAAGAATGGGATGAAACATACAAAATCCGGGTAAATGTTGAAAAATCAATCAATCACTTCAAGGACAGTTTCTGTGTCGCGAATCGTAAAACAACAAACGAAAAAACATTACATGCCGATTTACTTCTTGCAGGTATATCGCAGCTATTAACCGTAGTGGTAGCCAATAAAATCAACCAGCGGCAACATATCAGAAGCTTAAAATCTTTCATAGCCTAGTACTTAACAGTTCAATAGTGTCAAAGGCTTATTAAAGTATGCCTAAAACTTACAGTTATTCACTTTTCATCATTGAATTGGTGCTTAGCACTAATTTTTCTTTGTTTTCAATCATAATTGCAAACGAGCTTAGCGAGTTTCGCAATTACCTACAGAGACAAAGATAAAAAAGGGAGAAGAAGTAAAGACAGATTTTGTATGGATAACCAGTATAAAGGTTACCAAAGCAAATGCAATGAAACTGGTAAATG
>CACXBF010000039.1 GCA_902765855.1 uncultured Ruminococcus sp.
CTCAAACTTCGCACTTGAAAAAGTGCCTATACACCTTGAAAATTCAATAATAACTGGCATAAAAATAGCATGAACTACTCTGATTTGGTATAATTGAGTTGTCCAAAAACAATTAAAATCGGAGGCTCATGCTATGAATAAAAGTATAACACAAGACAACCTAAATGATAACAAAATTTCAAAATCTATCAGAAAATTTTTTACACGATTTCATCTTTCCTCAGCATTAAAAGCTGCAAATGCATACAAAAAGAAAGGAACTTCTGCAACGCTTATTTTTCAGTACCTATTTCTTTTAGTTTTTTCAAATAGAAGTATGTACATGAATCTGTTGATTGGAAAAGACACACCCAATTTTGCAAAGGATACGGTATATCGTTTTATGAAAATGCTTCAGATTAACTGGCTTCGTTTTACAACGATCCTTTCTAGCCGTATTATTAAAGATGCTATTGTTCCATTAGATTCCGAAGACCGTGTAAATGTACTGATTATCGATGATTCCATGTTTGAACGCAATCGCTCAAAGAAAGTAGAACTACTTGCAAAAGTCTATGACCATGCAAAACACTGTTACAAATTTGGTTTCCGTATGCTTACATTAGGCTGGTCAGATGGAAGCACTTTTCTTCCTGTCAATAGTATCCTCCTTTCTACTGAAAACAAAAAGAACAGGATCAACGAAGCAAAGCAATTAGACAAAAGAACTGTCGGTTATAAGCGACGTATGCTTGCTGTCGAGAAAGGAACTCTTGCCATGCTAGAACTTTTGAGAACAGCTAAAAAGGCTGATATTCCAGCTAAATATGTTCTTTTTGACAGCTGGTTTTCCTCTCCAAGTTCGCTTCATTCTGTTAAAGAAATTGGATATGATGTAATTGCAATGGTAAAGAAAACGCCAAAAATGTTCTTCCGATTTAATGGCGAAGATATGCCGTTGACCACTATTTACAACAAGAATAAGAAACGACGTGGACGTTCCAGATATTTGCTCTCCGTCCAGATTGATGTTGTAAAGGATGGAAAAAGCATTCCTGCAAAAGTGGTCTATGTCCGAAACAAAAACAAAAGAAACGAATATCTCTGCCTCATTTCCACAGACATAAGTTTGAGTGAAAATGAAATCATCCGTATTTATGGAAAACGCTGGAATATTGAGGTATTTTTCAAAGTCTGCAAGAGTTATCTAAATTTGAGCAAAGAATGTAGATCCATCTCTTATGATGCAATGACTGCACATACCGCAATTGTTTTCGCAAGATATATGATGCTTTCCTTGGAGAGTCGAGAAGCAAACGACCCACGTTCCATGGGAGAACTCTTTTTATACTTTTCTGATGAGCTGTCTGATATCACATGGATACAGGCTTTTCAAATGATGCTTCAAATGTTCCGTACTCTACTTGCAGATCAGATAGATATATCTAATGAAAAAATAGATGAGATGGTAGATGCATTTATGGATGCAATACCTGCACTTTTAAAATCGAAGCTGCAAGCGGCATAATTTACTGAACATTGACAATTGAATAGCTGCCAGGTATTGAATTTTCAAGGTGCATAGCTAAAATTTATGTGCGAAGTTTGAGTTTCTTAAGAAATATAGTCGGGTCTCCCGCGTTTCTGCCAAGATGACCGTCTTCCCATATTCCCCATTTGTTCAGCCACTCTTCAAATTCTTTTATAGGTCTTTTATGCGTTATTTCACGCAATGCCGCATCATCGTGATAACCGGTTGACTGATACATAAGCATAACATCATCTCCCTGTGGCAGCCCCATAACATAATGACATCCTGCATTTGCCAACAGTACAGCAAGGGTTTCCGCATCATTCTGATCTGTAGGCATGTGATTTGTATAACATATGTCACACCCCATCGGTATGCCGTGAAGATGTCCGTTAAACACATCCTCCAGTCCTGCCCGTATAAGCTGTTTTGTATCATATATGTACTCCGGTCCCATAAAACCTACGACTGTATTGACCAGAAATGGTTTATAGTGCCTTGCCATCCCATAACACCTGCATTCCATTGTCACCTGATCTGAATCATAATGAGCTGATGATGACAGCTCTGACGCCTGTCCTGTTTCAAAGTACATGACATTTTCACCCTTAGCGGTTCCATTTTCAAGAAACATGTTCTTTGCTTCTTCAAGCATTTCTACAGATATGCCAAACGCTTCACATGCTTTTTGAGACCCA
>CACXBF010000040.1 GCA_902765855.1 uncultured Ruminococcus sp.
GCAAAGTCTGATTGATGACCTTATAAAAGATGATACAGCACCAAGATTGTTTAATATGTTCAGCGGACTTAACACAAGTCAGATTGAACTTATTACTCAAAACGCTAATATTGACTTGAACAAGGCAATTAACATTGTTGGTCGAAGAATGCAGGACGCAGTCAGAGAAGCTGGCATTGAAGCGACAGCAGAGAAGCTCACGACAGGTCAGACAATCAGAGAAATGCAGAAGAATCTTCAGGATAAACTTAAACAGCAAAATCTGACAGCAGTAGAATATGCCAACGGTACGAAAATGCCGATTGAAAAATATGCTGAAACTGTTGCTCGCTCAACTACTGCAGAAACTCAAAATAAGGCTAAAGTTATACAAGGACAAGACTGGGGCTATGACCTTGTGAGGTTTACAGAACATAGTCCTACCTGTGAAGTCTGCTCGATGTATCAAGGCAGAGTTTATGCCCTCACGAAAGAAGCTGCTAATGGCAAATACAAAGGCTCTAAAGGTCAGGAATTACATTTCCCTTATCTCTATGATACAGCTTTGATAAGTGGTTACAGTACAATACACCCAAACTGCCGTCACCGTCTGTCGGTATTGCCAGCAGGAGCTTATACTGCTTCTGAAATGGAGGAATTTTCCCGAAAAAGTATGCAGCCCTTTGAAGATATGCGGTCGGATAAGGAACGCAAGGCATATGCTCAAGAACAAGCAGTAAAGCGTAAACGGAACGAGAGTCGCAAGCAGTATGAGAAAATCAAAACAGCTTTGCCAAATGACGCACCTAAGACATTTGCTGCTTTTGTTAAGATGAAATCTGCAAAATCAGAGCGTTATAAAGAGCTTTTGAAAGATTATCGTACTGTAATTGGTATTGCAAAAGAGCAGGAAAGTGGTATAATAAAAAATATAGAATTACCACCAGAAATTGAGAAAATAAAAAGTATGGCTCCCGAAACCAAAGATTTGATTTCAAAAGCTATAGATGAGATTACTTCTCAATATATTGTTAGATTAGATAAAGTTGAGGTTATTGATTTAGGAAATAATTTTAAAACCACTCCATTTCAGTATCAACCATATTTTGAAAATGACAAATTGAAACATAAATTGGTAATAAATAATGGCTATTACTTTAATGATTCTCAAGATGAATTTCAGGCTCGAATTTTAAGAAATTATAACAGAGGCGTTCTTGCAGCTAAATCTGTAGAAGATTTGATTGCACATGAAATGGCTCACATAATGACATTTCAAGACTTGAATTCTGAGGGTGGATTACTTTTAGAAAATAAAAGATTACAAAATTTATATGTACCAGGAGTTTCGTTATATGCAGATGCTTCTTTAGATGGTGCTGAAACTATTGCTGAAGCATTTGTAAGATTAAGAAATAATGAAAAAGTTCCTGATGAAGCAATAAACCTTGTTAAAGAATATATTGAAAGGTGGCATAAATAATGTTAGTATTTTCACCATGTATGGATTGTAAATATTTATTTAAAGAAGATAATAATTTTAAATGTTCTTCATATCCCAACGGAATACCTAAGAATATATTTTTTGATGGAAGCAGTAATCTTTGCAGAAATATTAACAAGGATAAAATACATTTTGAATCTATCTATTCTGAAAAAAATTAATTATTTTAAAAAGCACTCTTGCAAAATAAAAGCAAGGTGCTTTTATTTATACTAAAAATCAAGAAAGGAATTTATATTATGAATTTTGGAAAAGCATTAGAAGAATTGAAAAACGGAAATAAAATTGCTCGTGAAGATTGGAAAATTATAAGATAAAAAATTTCCATATAATCGCCATAAATCGTGTTTAATTATTAGGGGTAAAATTATCAGTCCTATAATTTCTAAACGCTCTTAAACGGCTTATAAACGAATTTAAACGCATATATAACACAGGCAGTAAGCGTACCTGCACTTTTATGGTGCAGGACGCTTTTTTATATTGCAAAATTTTTTAATGAAAGGAATTTTTACTATGGGAGAACCAAACACAAATGCTTCGGCAACAGCCGCAGCAAAAATGGAAC
>CACXBF010000041.1 GCA_902765855.1 uncultured Ruminococcus sp.
AGAACTGTCCATTGCAGAAACAACCGTCAACAGTTTATGTAAGGCAAAAAAACAGAGGAAGGAAAAACCTCTGTTTTTCTTTTGCCCTTTTTAATAGGCAGGAATACCGTACCCGCAGATAACGCTGCCGACGGCGTATTGCTTCTGCCTGCAAGCATCGCCAGAGTTACCCTCGACGGTATAGACAATCATCACATATCTGCACCCTTGTTTTATTGCCACAGACGGGGCATAGCACCCACTCTGCTTTATTGTTTATATCCATAAGATACCTCGCTGATACTACCGTCAAAGTAAACCAAATCTCCATCTTGATAATTCCAAACAGCTTGGAATTTCGTAGGATATTTAATGCCATTGGAAGCAAGTTGATAATCATTACAAATTGCAGACCACGGTACATATTCCATACTTCCGTCTGTTCCTGCAGTGGCTCTGTCATTTGTGGTAAAAGAAATCATTTCATACTGCTCATTAAAAGTAAAGATACCGCTTGCCGTTTGCCCTTTGTAATTGATTGTCGCCTGTACTTCAAAATCGCTTATTTTCTCAAAAGAAATATAATCCTGCAACAGAATGGTAGGGGCAAATAAACTTTCCGCAAGATAAGTAGCAAGGCAAGCCTTATCCATATCTGTCCCCGTCTGGTTGAATAAGGTAATTGCTTTTGCAATTACACCTTTCATACCGCCAATCCCATTTTGATAGTAGTCATATCCCTCAAAAGGAATACCGAACATACTGCTGTCAATGAGTGCCATTCGGCAAGGCTCATTGATGAAGTTATATTGTGTGTAGTCGATTTTTAGAGTGGGTCCGTTTTTGCCCTGTGAGAAATCGACATTGTGGTATTCCATCTTGAGATAGGACATTTTGGGTTTTCCAATATATCCACACTCTTGTATGTACTTCTGAATAGCAGTAGGCAGGCTGCTAAAATCTTCTTCTTCAAAAACCTCATCATTTATCTGTAGTTGATTTTCAGATATAAGAGCGTCAATGTCTTTCTGAAAATCTCTTTTTACTGGGGAGTATGGAATATTAAACCATATCAAAATAATTCCAACAAGTATAAACAATACACCAATTACTATAAACACTTTTCTTTTCCTCACTTCTTTCATAGTTAATCTAATTCCTCCACATAGCTTTCTATTCGCTCTAATCCTACATAGAGCTTTGAATAGAGGGAAAATAGTTGTCCAATTTCTTCTTCGCTAAAATCGGAAAATAACAGACTTAATGCCTTCATATGCCGTTCTCCGATTTCTTCAGCATAGCGTTGCACCTCTTCTGTCGGTTGAACAAGAACGGAGTTGTTGCTGCTTAATAGCAGATGGACAAAACCTTTCTTTTCAAGTGCTAACGCTAATTTCTTTACATTTTGCCTTGAACATCCCATCAGGTTTCCGATGTTCGTTAGTGTTCGCGGCTCTGGGCAACACTCCGTCATTGCAAGCAGAAGCCATTGTTTCATAGATATTTCGGTTTGAAGTTTTTCGCCAGCGGTCTGCATACGATTTTGCAAAACAAAAATACTTGAAAAGATTGCCTGCATCCTGTGCTGCGTATCGCAGTCGAATTGCTCAAATAGTTCGGTCATTTTTATGTGCGCCTCCGTTTAGTGGTAACAAGTTCCTACTCGCTCTAAGTATAGTAACTTGTTACTGCAATGTCAAGTCCTCAGATAGAAAATTTACAAAAAATTTCAGAACGCTTTTCCACTTCCTTGACACAGAGATTATATCTCTTATTGCAAGAAGTTTCACACCGTTTAACAGGAAGCCAAATCTCTGTAAAATATAAGAGTAAGATTTTTAGAGTATAGGTGGTGAGCTTATGGACGAAAGAAATAATGATTTTGATTTCGATTTTACGCCAATCGGTCTGTCTATCAAGAAAGCCAGAACAGCACAGGGTATGACGAGAGAACAGCTTGCCAGTATCGTTGACTACGACCCAAGGCATTTACAGGCGATTGAAAATGGGGGTAGGCAAAAGCCGAGTCTGGAGCTGTTTATTCAGTTTGTAAGAGTTTCGCCTGCAAACGCTTAAACGCACAGCTCGACAATTTAGATGATAAAGAACTGTCCATTGCAGAAACAACCGTCAATGGATATATAATAAAAAAGTGGACAAGTATGATAAAATAGAAGACAGAAAAAGGAGGAATAAAAAATGTCTTCAAAAAATCCGAAATACACCCAGGAATATAAGCAAACAATAGTCAATCTGTACCATTCGGGAAAAACATATTCTGAAATACACAAGGA
>CACXBF010000042.1 GCA_902765855.1 uncultured Ruminococcus sp.
GCAAAGTCTGATTGATGACCTTATAAAAGATGATACAGCACCAAGATTGTTTAATATGTTCAGCGGACTTAACACAAGTCAGATTGAACTTATTACTCACAATGCTAATATTGACTTAAACAAGTCGATTAACATTGTGGGTCGAAGAATGCAGGATGCAGTCAGAGAAGCTGGTATTGAAGCGACCGCAGAGAAGCTCACAACAGGTCAGACAATCAGAGAAATGCAGAAGAATCTTCAGGATAAACTTAAACAGCAAAATCTGACTGCAGTCGAATATGCCAACGGCACAAAAATGCCGATTGAAAAATATGCTGAAACTGTTGCACGCTCAACTACCGCAGAAACTCAAAATAAAGCTAAAGTTATACAAGGACAAGACTGGGGCTACGACCTTGTGAGGTTTACAGAACATAGTCCTACCTGTGAAGTCTGCTCGATGTATCAGGGTCGTGTATATGCTCTCACGAAAGAAGCCGCCAATGGCAAATACAAAGGCTCTAAAGGTCAGGAATTACATTTTCCCTATCTTTATGATACAGCTTTGATAAGCGGTTACAGTACTATACACCCAAACTGCCGTCACCGTCTGTCAGTATTGCCAGCAGGAGCTTATACTGCTGCTGAAATGGAGGAATTTTCCCGAAAAAGTATGCAGCCATTTGAAGATATGCGGTCAGACAAGGAACGCAAAGCGTATGCTCAAGAACAAGCAGTAAAGCGGAAGCGGAACGAGAGTCGCAAGCAGTATGAGAAAATCAAGACTGCTTTGCCAAATGATGCACCAAAAACATTTGCTGCTTTTGTTAAGATGAAGTCTGCTAAATCCGAGCGTTACAAAGAGCTTTTGAAAGATTATCGTACTGTAATTGGTATTGCAAAGGAGCAGGAAAGTGGTATAAGTGGTAAACAAGTTACTAAAAGTAGTGAAAATTCAGTAAATTTAGATTATATTTCATCTAAAGAATATCATAATAAATTCAAAGGAATAACTAATAACAGAATAGTTGATGAACAGATTTATACTCAATCAAAAGCCATGCTTACACATAGAAATGGAACTGATAAAGAAGATATGTGCTTGATTGATAGTTCAACAGGTAAAATAGTTGGCAGACAAAGTAGTTCTCAATCTGATTTTGGTATTGAATATAACGATAGTCTTATAAATGCTATTGCACAAAATCCGCCAAACACACTTATTTCTATACATAATCATCCTACTAATAATCCTCCTACTGGAAGTGATTTTGTTTCAAATGGAAGAAATAAATATAAACTTGGTATTGTTGTAACTCATGACGGTAAAGTTTTTATATACAAAGCTGGAAAGCAACCTTTTACAGCGACTTCATTCGGCAAAACTGTTGACAAATATCGTGGTGAAGAATATAATCTAAGTGAATATGATGCGATAATAAAAACTCTTGAGGAATATAGACAATGTTATGGGATAGAATGGAGCGAACGACTGTGAGTTATGAAAAAATAGATTCTGAACACTATTATGATGGTCATTATATTGATTCTAACAAATCTCAGAAAGAAAGAGAGGAAGATGAAAGATTAGCAAAAGAAGATAATAAAAAATATACCAATTGGTCGGAAATAGACCATTGAAAATGGAATTAAAGTACTTCTTGCAGTGATAAAGGCACTGTTTTCAATAATCGACTTTTAAGCACTCTTGCAATAAAAGCAAGGTGCTTTTATTTATACTCAAATTTAAGAAAGGAAACAATAATATGAATTTTGGAAAATCATAAGATAAAACTCCCTCATAAATGCCCTAAATCGCATTTAATTATCAGAGGTAAAATTATCAGTCCTATAATTTCTAAACGCTCTTAAACGGCTTATAAACGAATTTAAACGCATATATAACACAGGCAATAAGCGTACCTGCACTTTTACGGTGCAAGACGCTTTTTTATATTGCAAAATTTTTTAATGAAAGGAATTTTTACTATGGGAGAACCAAACACAAATGCTTCGGCAACAGCCGCAGCAAAAATGGAAC
>CACXBF010000043.1 GCA_902765855.1 uncultured Ruminococcus sp.
TATTTTATTTACATGGTAATAATTTAGAGGTAAAGAGAATAGTATCTATTCTTTTTTTGAGTCATTATAGTCATTTAAATATTTATTTATTCCTTCTGATACTTCCAATAGATAAATATTTATGAGATGTCTAAACTGAATTTTACTAGTTATTGCTGAGCTGTGTACTGTAAATTCAAGTGTATAAATTCTTTTATCTAATCTAAAACCTTCTTCAGGATAATATGGATAGTTTTCTTTAAGTTCAAAATGTTCGCTGACGTTTTGCGGGAAATAGGATAATAATACTGTTAATTTCTCAAAGTCATTACAATAAAAACGAATAGCTACATTAAAGAAATTATCCTCATCAAAAGATGACCAGGAAAAATCTTCCGAAAATAAATCTATAATTTCAATTCTTGAATTATTACTATTTAATATATCCAAAAAGTTCAATTGTTTAAAATGGGCGACAAGATTTTCGAAAGGTTTATTTGTGAATTCTTCTGTCAATTCCATTTTTCTCTATTGAAAACTATAACAGTTCTTTTCGTGTTTTCTATGAAGATCTGTTTTTTGTCTATAAAACGCTATCTAAGTATTATGATGAATGTATGAATGCTTACAAGCTATCCCCCGAAGAAAAAGAAGCGAAACTTATATTTTTCATAAATATTATAAGCGTCAGGAACTTGAATAATTATTTTTTGTCTTTAGACAAAGTTATCAAAACAAAAGGTCTTGATTATAATATAGTGAGTAGATATGAAAGGGAGTTGTTCGTATGCAGTATATTTCAGGTGAAGATCGGAATCAAATATCAATGCTGCCTCCCAGCATAGATGAATATGTCACAGAGGACAATCCGTGTCGACAGTCTTGATGTGGCTGCTATGGGATTTAATCATTCTGAGCTAAACTCAACCGGCAGACCACCGTATGCGTCTCAGGACATGCTCAAGCTATATATTTACGGTTACTTTAACCGCATTCGCTCCAGCAGATGTCTTGAACGAGAAACGCATCGCAATCTTGAGGTTATCTGGCTGATGAAAAACCTTCGACCGGATCACAAAACAATCGCTCGTTTCCGTCATGACAATACAAAAGCTCTTAAGAATACTTTTAAGGCGTTTGTAACTCTTTGTGCTAAATGCGGATTGTACGGTAAAACACTTTTCTCAATAGACGGCAGTAAATTTGCAGGCTGTAATTCCAAAGACAGAAATTTTAATTCCGAAAAACTAAAGGATAGAATCGCAAGAATTGATCAAAATCTTGAGAAATATTTGTCTGAGCTTGAAAGTAACGATGACGGTGAAGCTGAATCCGAAACCGGAACAAATTGCAGCGTTCAACAAATAATCAGTGAGCTTACAGAGCGTCGTGATAAATATCAAGGTATGCTCGAGGATTTAAAAGAGAGCGGTGAAACACAGATTTCTTTAACAGATCCCGATTGCCGAAGAATGACCAATTCGATGAAAAAGACAGTTGTCGGCTACAATGTTCAAACGGCTGTCGACAGCAAAAATGGATTGATTGCTTCATACAAAGTCACTAATCAGGTAACGGATATGGGGCAGCTTCACGATGTTGGCGCGGAAGCAAAAGATAATTTGAAAATAAAATCAAAGATAGATTTACTTGCTGATAAAGGATACAATGCTGCTACTGATATTGCTGAATGTTACGCAGATAATATGAACGCAAATGTTTGTATGGATATTGAAGAATTTGATATCTGCGTGGAAACAGATGAGGATACGCCAAAGCCGGAAACACATCAGAATGGACGCTGTGTATATCTAAAAGAGCGTAATGTTTGTATATGTCCCATGGGTGAAATACTTTATCCGGCAACTTACAGAACTGCAAAACACAGCGCTAAATTTAATAACTTCCATAAATGCCGATTATGCAAACACCGCTGTACTACTGCAACAGCAAAGCAATTTGAAGTATGGATGTTGCCAAGTGAGTTTTCAAAAGAATACAATATTGAGAATCTTCACGTCAAACAAGTAAGAATAAAACCCAATAAAGAACTTCTCAAACAGAGGAAATGTTTGTCGGAGCACCCGTTCGGCACTGTTAAAAGAGCTTTTCATGCCGACTATCTGCTCACAAAAGGATTAACATTAACCGATGGAGAATTTGCGCTCGCTTTCTTGATTTTTAACATGAAACGAGCGCTTTCGGTGCTGGGTATAAAAAAGTTAACAAAAGCAATTAGAGCAGTGTAACAGAAATGTTATGCTGTTTTTTCATAAAACTCCCCTTCAAGGGGTTGGGGGCAACAGCGGGCAAGGTTCGGGCAGTGGCTTTTGACACAGTCTGGGG